>CAJXUA010000005.1 GCA_913060695.1 uncultured Gammaproteobacteria bacterium
AACTCAGCCCTTGACCACCTGCTAACTAACCGTCCAACTTATGGGGGTCAGTTCACAGTTTCAGTTCAAGTTGACCCCACAGGTGGCGCAAGGGCTTATGGCGGGATATGTTGATGTTGAGCAATTCAATCACCGCTTCAGAACCAACTGGGCGATGCATCACCAGAACTACGGCCAGAGCTCCTCGGCATCGGAGTACGCTGCGCTGAAAAGGTTGGCTGATGCGTATCCCGATTCCGAAACTGGAGCCAACACGGCCATATCCTCCGCCGTGGAGATGACTCTCACTCAGGTGTATATAGTGCACCCAGAGGAGCAAGAAGTGTCATCCCAGGAAGCTGGTACAACGGGCTTCTAGTTAAAGCTTTGATTCACGGCTGGTAAATATTGCGCGGCGATAAGGCGCTAAGCACTTACAAGACTTACGGGTTCGTAAGTGCTTAGCGCCAAAGAATCAACACTTATACCTCGCTCGAAATCTGCAGATAAAGCTACTCTGACTCATGGCTGTCCCACTTAATTTTGGTTTATCGCACAATTGCCAGAATATGACTGGCGTTGCGCTCGTTAGTGCTCCGTAGTGCGAGCGTCACTGCGGCGTACTTCGCTGTCGGACACGCCGCGAGTACGTCCAGGCGGCTCATGGTCCGTCATCAAAGCACCCCACATCGCCGCTCTGACATTGTAGAAGCGCTGAATGCATAAATCGGTCAAACTCATGCCCAATGCTGCGCAAATCATGATGATCTCTTGTATCTTCCAATCTGTGTTGTAGCGAACAGACTATTTATTGTCGGCCCCCTATAGTAGATATAATCCGCGTCACATCGCGTGAAGTAGCTTTCTATTTGTAGTTTTAACGCAGTCAACAACACAGGAATAGAGTTATGAAATCTTCAACAGAAAATAAGATCAAAGGCAAACTCCACGAATCCAAAGGCAAAGCGAAGCAAGTAGCTGGAGTTGTTACCGACAACCCAAAGCTTCAAAGCGAAGGCGAGCTAGAAGAGCTGCGCGGTAAGTTGCAGCAACAGCTTGGTGAGATTGGGAAAAAGTTAGAGAAATAGTGAATGAATCTTGGGGTCAGTTCACTTGGGCGCCACCAAGTTACTCTGACCCCTTTGATCGTCAATGTTGATGGGTTTCTAAGTGCTGGCGTAGTAAATCCTTGCCATAGTCGTTGCCATTGGGTGTGCGAATCACTGTGTGAATATGATCTCTTGTCGGGGTGCCCGGGGGGTTAATCATGGTGGTACCCACTGGGTTTTGGTGATCGAACTCTATCAGTACCACTGGGCTATGTACCCGGTAGTAGAAAACTGCATCCTGGTTTACTTGGCCCACCCAAGAGAAGTAGGTCTCGTTTAGGTGCTGCTCCACATGATCCATGCGCACCGCCGCTTGGTCGTCGCGCATATTGCCGACATACTGCGCTATTAACTCCACTAGCTTTGCTTTCTGTGCGGGCGTGAGTGCAGAGCCTGGCAAGCCAACATAGTCCAAGACCATATTGTCTTCATTCGCTGCAGCCATAGGGGCATTCGCAGTCTTCTCGTTTTGCACTGTGGCCAGACGCCGTTGTTCGGCACTCAATGATGTCATGAATGCTAAGCCTAAGTTTTGCTCGTCTTGCAATATGGTATTGCCTTCGTATTTGCCACTTTTGGCTACCACGGGTTCGCCGCCCAAGAATGTAGGCGTCATAACCACCTGCCCACCTTGAATGAAGTAGTTGATAACTAGGTGGTGGCCATCAAGTTGCCAACCCCAGGGTTCGGTGGCAGACGGAATGCCCATAACAGTGAAATAGTATTTCTCTTCGCCATAGCGAATGGACTCTTCGTTCAACTCTAACAAAGTCTGCTCGGTCTTCATGATGTCTTGTGTGGTCTTCAGGCCTTGCGCGCTGAGTGAGACTCGAAGCAAGTTCCATGCGGCCGCTTTCTGGGTTGCGTCCATCTCTTCCAAGCTGACGCCGTGGCGGGCGAAGATACCCACATCCACATTAGACCAGTTACGCCACTCAGGGTCGTCTACAGGGAAATGCGCGCGGCTTAGGTGTATGTCGTTCAACGATGCTAGGAAAGCGGCGCCAGCCTCGGCTAGGGAGGCGGTAGACAGGCCCGTATCCTGCAGCGGAAACAAGTCCTCTATGACACCGTCGGAGGTAGCGATACCACGGAAGGGTTGTCCGAGTGCAGCGGCTCCATCGCTGGTAAATATGCCTTTGGTTTTTAGCAAAGATTCCGGGTAGGCAGATTGAGCAGCACAGATGCTTGGCAGTAGTAGTGCAGGTGCGATGAGTAATGACAGCAAGGTTTGGCGCATGATTAACCCTCTTGGTGGAGTTTATCTAAGGAAAGTCATAGTCCTACGTCAGTAGCTTGAAAGCAACTGTGCCGCTACGGCGCCCGATCGCACGAGTGGGGCGCCAATATCAAATTACTCTGACCCCTTTGATATACAAGCTAGCTGCTGCGGTTGCGTTCGGGGGGGAGATCGCTCTGATACTCGACGAACTCCACCTCGAAGCCATCGGGATCTATGAGGTAGACATTACGGCGATGGGGTTCCTCGGCGCCATCTTGCGCGATCTTGAAGCCTTGCGCTTCCAAGCGTGCCACTACAGCGTCAAGGCTACTGGTCACGAATGCAAAGTGAGCCAGCCCAATCTGATGGCCGTCTAGGTCTCGATTGCTGCCTTCGCCGTGGTTGCTAAAAGCTAGGTATTGGTAATCGTCACCGAAGTGTATCCAATGGCGAGTTTTGCCATTCCACTGCCCATCTCCCTCATCCCGTATACGCCAATGGGGGAAGGCTGCACGGTAGAATTTAAGAGACTCTTCGATGTTAGCGACTACTAGATTGACGTGTTCCAAGTGAATCATGATGTGCTCCGTTTGATGAACTTGACGGCATGCTAATACCTAAAGCAAGGTTGAGGTAAAGTATTTTTTTCAATAGAATCTCAAAAAAGGAGGGCGTATGAGTCAGGCAAACTGGTCTGTAGGAGAGGTGGCCGCTAGGTGTGGCGTAAATGTTAGCGCGCTGCATTTCTATGAGAAAAAGGGTTTGATTCGCAGTTGGCGAAGCTTGGGCAACCAGCGTCGTTATAAATCAGATGTCTTGCGGCGCATCTCTGTGATCAAGGCGGCGCAGAAGATGGGCATTAGTCTTGAGGAGATCAAACAAGCATTCACGACTTTACCCGAAAGCAGAACGCCAACCGCCAAAGATTGGGAATTATTGTCTACCCGCTGGCGCGAATCCTTGAACGCTCGAATTGAATATCTACAGCGACTAAGAGACTCATTGTCTGGGTGCATAGGGTGTGGCTGTTTATCGTTAAAGGTGTGTCCTATTTATAACGAAGGTGACCGATGCGGCAAGGAAGGCAGCGGCCCGGTGATTCTAGATAGAGGGCCAATGTGAGAGCTGTCTATCTGACTACTTTAACTACGGGCTTGCTTTACTTTGTACATAAGCGAATCCCCATCGGCCAGTAAGGCGTCGACTGTAGTGTGTTTATCCGGGTCAAACTCCACCGCTCCGAATGAAAAAGCGATTGCGTAGCCAAGATTTGCATCTTGAGTATATTGCGCTAGAGATTGACTGCATCTTTCTAAGGTCTCTTGAGCTTGCTGACGAGTAGTATCTGTAAGCAAAGCTACAAACTCATCGCCTCCCCAGCGCGCGAATAGGTCAGAGTCTCGTAGCGAGGCTTTCATAAGACTGGCAAATGTTGTTAATGCGAAATCCCCCTCAGAATGTCCGAACTCGTCGTTGATGGCCTTGAACTTATCCATATCTAGAAACGCTAGCGTAGCCGGAATTTTCTGCCGAGTGCAGAGTTTCAGGCTGTATTTGGCAAGAAACAAAAAGCCGCGACGGTTAGAAACTTTCGTAAGATCGTCCAAAGAGGCAAGTTGGATAGCCTGAAGTTCCCGTTCAACCATAGAGGCTAGGTCTTTCAGTGCGTTAATATCCTCCTCGCCAAAATCTCGGGGTTTTTTATCGATGATGCATAGCGTTCCCAGTTTATGCCCGCCTACAGTAAGCGGGCAGCCGGCGTAAAACCGAATGCCAGGGTCATTCAATACCAAGGGATTGTCTGCGAAGCGGGGGTCTTCGATAGTATCGGGGATTATGAATACATCGTTTCCTAGAATCGCGTGACCGCAGAAAGAGATATCTCGAGAGGTCTCGGCTACGTCTAGACCTACACAAGACTTAAACCACTGGCGATTTTCATCCACGATGCTGACTAGCGCGATGGGTACCCCAAATAAGCGCTTCGCCATGCGTGTCAGTTGATCGAATCGTTCCTCAGGGGAAGTGTCTAAAACATCAATTGAACGAAGTGTTTCAAGCCGAGCCTGTTCATCTTCGGGAATAGCAGGTGCTTTCAAAGTCGGCTCCTAATCTCTTATTTTTAACGCGATTAACATGCGGCACATCTAGCATTTATGCCGTGTGCACTCGCGCAATCTGGAATGCAACTCGCCTGCTCGTGCTTCGGTGACTACAGCGAAATTATCACACCGAATGCTCGGAATCTCTATTTGTCAGAGTATTATTACGAGGAGTATGGGAATCGGACCAATATTAGAGCGGAAAACTCCAAATTACGCCCATGGTGGGCGAGCTTGGATGTGTCTCAACCGTATGATATATATGTAGAAATTCGGACTTTAGTTGGCGTGAGTGTGTGCAAGCAAAAGAGAGGGAGGGGGTTGCTGCGGCTAATGCTTTCTAAACTTCATCAAAGCGCCACTGAAGATGTTGCGAGAGGGCAAGATCTCGGGGCCGTCATAGACGTTCTTTACATCTGACACTGAATAGACTGCAGTCTTGTCTAGGTCTTTAATGAGTTTTATCAAGGAAGGGACATTACGCCTCTTCTCTACAATGAACAGGATCTCCACCGGATGGGCCTTGCCCATGTCACCATCGAAGGAGACGGCCTTGAACCCCTCCTCACGTAGCTTGCCCGCTAGTACATCTCGGTTGAAGGATATACAGCGGATAAGGTCGTTGCCAATGGCAAAGTGGTTCTCGATGGTGATGCCGACATAGTTGCCCACGGCAAAGCCGCCGGCATAGGCCAATGCAAAATACCAGTGATCAAGATTAGATAAAACTTGGGATGCGGCAACTAGCCAGATACTGATTTCGAAAAAACCGATAAACGAAGCGAGCAGTTTATGGCCACGAAACACGACGATTGTGCGAAACGTACCAAGAGAGACATCCGCGACTCTTGCGAAGAATATTATCGGCACCAAAAAGTAGGGGTATGAATCTAATAGCTCGATAATAATTTCTCCTAATTCGTTAATACACAGTTCGTGCTAGAGCGCTAAAGACGCCACAGCTTGCTCGTTATGTTGTCTTCTATGAGTTTGCGCGACAGTGTTGCGTTTGATGCGAGTAGAAGAGGTTCGCGAGTTGTAGTTCACCTGCACTATTTTTTTGCCGATGCTCTTCAAATAGGCCTCCACCTCGATGTTATGGGGTTTAGCGCCCCAGTCTTCGCCGACAACGAAGATGTCTGCATCTACGGTCATGCAGCCGGATACGTATTCGAGCTCGTGATAAGGCTGAACTATGTCGACGCAGCGCAGCGCCTTGAGCATTTCCAGGCGTTGGTCGAGCGGGATTACGGGCTTCTCGGGTTTGTAAGATCTCACTACACGGTCGGAGGCAACGCCTACCGCCACTACGTCGCCTAATGTCGCGCAATACTCAAGTAATGCAAGATGCCCTACATGTAATAAATCGAATGTGCCTACCGTATATACAACCATTGTGCCTATTAACTCCTTACTAAAAAATGAAACCTACAACTGTAAATTCGGGTGCTCGTTTTCTTTTATAAAAGTTTCCATGCATAAGCCGCGGTTATCGCGAGGGTGTAAAAGGCAAGGAGATAAACATTGAGTGGCTTGCCAGAGAGCTTTGGCGTTTTTATCTGCGCAACATTGAGAGTCGCGAGAGCAACACAGGCAGCATAAAGAATGATCGAGAATGCCCCGTGGCTGAACGCGCTTTCGAACAGGAATATGAAAACTAGAATGAGACTGTTGTTGTCCAGTGCTAGGCCTGTGTATTTGGCCCCCTCTGCGAGTCCGTATGTGCTGAAATAGCTCAGCCGTATTACACCAGCGGCAAGCATCAGAAAAGCGCCGGCTAGGAAAATGGGTTCGAAGGAACCGTAGCTAAGCAGAAGCACTGCCGGTGCTACCCCATAGCTGACAATGTCGATACATACGTCTAGCTGACCACCAAATACCCCTTGGGTCTTCGTGCGGCCCTTCATGCTGCGCGCAATGAGCCCATCGGCCCAGTCAAAGCCCACGGCCCAAACCATAGCGATCATCGCCGCCGAATAGACACCAATTATGCTGAAGTAGATCGCCAGAGTTGTGCAGGCTAACCCCGCAAGAGAACATAGGTTGGGGAGATCTTTTACAAAGGAGAGGATGCTTGGCTGTATCTCCCGAGCTTCGGTGTTACTCGTAGTCATAAGACTCCAAAAGTGATGCTTGATGATCTACCGCGATATCAAGCGGATAGACGAGCTCGCCAGCATGATGTGATGATCATGTCGACAAGGACAATGCAGCGTGAACGTGTGACCGTTACAGAATAAAAAGAACGATATTGAGCTAAGAGAACCGCGCGGCCTAGGGTCTAGGTGGCGAAGATAAAACAGATGTGGTTGAAACGACGTCGAATTGACAAACGAAGAGCGCGGAGTCTAGCACAGATGCGGGTGTGATTCTCAGTGGATGTATCAAACACAGAATCGTAGGGCTTTGCTACCTCGTCAATTGGCGGATCTAAGATTAAGAACTCAAACTGAAGTGCCCAGCAGATGCCGCCTGTAGAGAAGTCATGTGCTCTATACTTCGTTTCCACGAAGCCCGATACAATTTCCCCATGGGTCTTGAACCTGGCACATGCTGCGCTTGTCCTCTATTGCCATTGGGCCGCGGTAGAGCGTTGCACCTAGCCATTGAAGATGGGCTAGGGCTTGAGTAATGCTCTCTACCTCCCAGTACACGACAGAGCCTGCAGGGCCAGATGCTATTTTTTCATCGGCTTGTACTATCTCTATGTGTACATCGCCGACCAGCAAGCACTCAAAATCTTGGCCTTCGATGCGTTGTCTTATCGCGTTGGAGAATGCTCTTTCGTACCAAGCAAGTCCTTGGGCAGGATTTGGAACGTGAATCATTACTGCGCAGATTCTGTTAGCGTGCATGAGCATTACCTTGTAAGCGTTTAACCGGATTGCGAATAGAGACTAGCGCCATTTTATCTAAGTCGAACTTTCGAATATCGATCCAAACTGTATCGGCCACCAGCTAATCTCCGCAATTCAATCTCGACTATGAGTAAAATAGGGCTCGACCATAGTTCCAAATTATTCATATTTATCTTTCTCTTTCTTCGCCATCGACGCGCCAAAGCCAGCTCCGATCGCCACGCCAATGGCAATACCAATAGCGAGATTTTGCATTGCGGCACCAATCGCTACACCTATGCAAATTCCAAGCCCCATCCCCGTAGCGTTGGCAGAATTATTGTCGTTTTTCTTATTCTTAGATTTCATAGCTAGCCTCGTGAGTAGTAGTTGTCGAACTCGCTTTGCTCGATTAACTTGAAGCCATGGCGCATATAGAAGCGATTAGATGGGCTGCCCCGTAGTGCGCCAACTCGAATGGGTAGACCTTGTGTCTGCGCTTCTGCAAACACTAGTGATAGCACCGCAGATCCAATTTTCTTGCCTTGTTCTGCAGGGCGAACATAAAGATGGTCAAGTAACAAATGATCTGCCATTGGTTTTATTACCACAAAACCCACTCTATGCTGAGCAACGATGATATGTCTGGTGTGTGCGGGTGAGAAGCTCGATAAAAAACGTTGTGCAGCCCGTGTAGGATCAAACCGACCGACTCGCTCAAGGCTTTCTCGCATCGCCTCGACACGCAGCGCGGCGAGTTCCTGCGCGTCCTCTAGCTGGGCTGGCGCTAGGCTTATGATCGGCGTGTGTGTTGCGCTAGCTTGTGTCATGGAAGTCTTTTCGCAGCTCTCAGCGTTAGTAGTTCAGGACGCATTGCTATGCAGGGATATCTCTTAAGGCTGTCGAAGGATCTTCTCCATCGCTTTACCCTTCGCCAGTTCGTCAATCAACTTGTCCAAATAGCGTATCTTCTGCATCAAGGGGTCTTCAACTTCTTCCACTCGCACGCCACAGACTAGTCCTTTTATAAGTGAGCGGCTTGGGTTTAGTGCCGGCGCTTGCTCGAAGAAGGTCTCGAAGTCGACTCGTTGATCAATCTGTCTCTCTAGGCCAGTTTTTTCATAGCCAGTTAGCCAGCAGATTATTTGATCTACTTCATCCTTGCTACGGCCTTTTCGTTCCGCCTTCTGCACATAGAGCGGATAGACCTTGGCGAACTCCATTGTAAATATGCGATGTTTTGTCATCTCAAATTACTCATTGAACAAAATTTAAGCTTTAGACAAATTTCTGGTTCTCTATTGCAACACGGAACTCTTCGAGTCCGGAGAGCAAAGTTTCGGAAATTTCTTTATCGCCTATGATGCCGTCGCTGTCTAGTTCACTACTCAATAATGGTATGGAAACACACGCGCCTTTGACTATATTGCCAGACATGGTCGTAAGCACTTCTAGCAAGGCCTCCTGTGCGTGTTGTGCCCGCGGCGAAGTATTGATTAGCATTATAGGTTTATAGGGGAATTCAACGCCGCCTACTAGCCAATCGAGAGCATTCTTCATCGGTCCACTAATGCCATGGGCATATTCCGGGCTAGCGATGATCAAGCCATCGGCATGCTTCGATCAAAGGGGTCAGAGTAATTTGATCGCATATCGATCAAATTACTCTGACCCCCTTGATCAAATTACTCTGACCCCTTTGATCGGTTTTTCCCAAGATCGTTATAGTGCCTTGCCTAGGTGGCCGCGTAGTTCTAATGCGATCTCCTGTTCGAGCACACCGACATGAACTTCTATGCCAGCCTCACGCAAGCGCGCTATTCCGCGGCCATTGTTCCGTGAGTCGGGGTCTATCATGCCTACATAGACGCGCTTAATTCCTGCATTGATCAGTGCCTCGGCGCAGGAGGGGGTTCTGCCGTGAAATGAACAGGGCTCAAGGGTGATATAGGCTTCAACATCGTCGCCTATCGTCTCTAGCTGATTGATAGCCATGGCCTCTGCGTGGGGCTTGCCGGGCGGATTGGTATGTCCTTTCGCTATCACAATGCCGTCCAGAACTAGCACGCAACCAACGGGAGGGTTGTCTGCGCATTCTGCTATTGCCTTGCGCCCCTCTTCCATAGCGAGCCTCATATGTTTTTGTACTACGGTTCCTTCCACTATGATCTGGCTCCATTCACGGTAAGCACATACTCTAGCACTGCCACTGCTTTGTCTTTCTTGTAGAAACCTGCTGGGTTCTCTCGTACAAGCTCAAAGCCGAGATTTTCAATTACGCTTTGGCTGCGGGCGTTCCAAGTAGCATGCTCCGTTTCGATTCTTTCTGCGTTCAGTGTTTCGAAGCCGAACTCTAACACGGCGCGGGCTGCCTCTGGCGCATAGGCTCTGCCCCAATGATCAGGGTGCACCCAGAAGCCTATGTTCCAAGTGTTAGGCTCAGCCTCCTTGTGTAAGCCCACACGGCCGATCGCGATGTTGGTGTTTTGTGTGCAAGCGGTGAAGATATAGCATTTGCCGTCACGCCAGTCGTCTCGATTGCGCTGGGTAATTTGGGTCAGTTCATCGCGGCTGTCTGGCGGATCCCAGGTCATGCCATCGTTGAAACCCTCGAAGCGACTTGCGTCCCAAACTAGGTCGATATCGCAGAAATCCACGGCGCGCAGCATAAGCCGTTCTGTGCGGAGAGTTATGTCTGCAGGTACATGCATGGATGTGGCGCTCTTTTTCTATTGTTCTCGTACTAGCCTGAAGCCGGTGTCTCGGGTCGGCCTTCTGCGTTGCTGCTGGGCGCGGAAAGTAAAGGCAATTTGTGCTGCGGGTACATCCCATGAGCCACCGCGAACTGTCCCAACTCGGCATTCTGAATCGCCGGCCTCATTCGGGCTACTGGCGATCCCGCAATCTGCCGTCCATTCCCACACATTGCCATGCATGTCATGCAATCCGAAGTTGTTTGCCGCAAAGCTACCAACAGGGGCCGCCATGTTTCCATCCCACTGACTTCCGCAATCTCTGCAGTTGGCGTGATTCTCTAGAGCCTCTGGCCCCCAGTGATACTTGAAACCAAACTCTGCGCCCGCTCGTGCGGCGTATTCCCATTCGGCATCCGTGGGGAGGCGGTATGTCTCGCCGGTCTTCTGGCTTAACCACTCGGCAAAGGCTACCGCATCGTCCCAACTCACATCCATCACCGGTAGGGTATCTCTGCCAATACCAAGGTCGTTGCGCGGCGCTAACCCTGTTGCACGAGTGAACTCGTCGAACTGCGCGAAAGTGACTTCATACTTGCCTATATAGAAAGGTTCCAAGCATTCCTCGCGCAGGGGATTATTCTGTTGGTCTAGCAACAAACTGCCAAGCTCTACGCAAGCCGCGGGCACTAATAGCATCTCGGGTTCGAGTTGAGCGTGGGCAGGTAGTGCTAAAACCGCGATAGTAAGGACGAATCCGTGCATTGCTTTATTCATCGATGCTCTCCACTTCGTCGAGGATCTTTTTATTATTGCCTCGGCATGGCTTTTATTATGGCGATGACAATATCAGCTCGCTTTGTCGTTGCAGTGCCAGAGTATCCCACTATATGCGCGGAGTTTCTACGCGGTCTGAGTTGGCCGTTTATGATGCAATGTGGTAAACAAGGTCTTCACTAGGCTGGTCGCTCGCACAAGCCTAGACCAATTCTCAATCCAGAGGGCTACAACAATGAATAGACGTCCTTTCGCAAACTCTCGGCAGTTCTGGGCCACCCTCAATCTCGCCATCGTATTGGCTGCGCCGACAAGCGTACTCGCACAGGATTTTCAGGCTCACCCATCCACGCAGTTGCCGGTTAATCTAGTCACTTTGGATACTCTGAAAGTGTGGGAGCAGCAGCTGTCCAATTGGGGGCGTTGGGGGCCGGATGATCAACGTGGCACCTTGAACCTGATAACGCCTGCAAAAGCACGGCAGGCCGCGGCGTTAGTGCAAACTGGTGAGACGGTAACTCTGCAGCATTTCGTGACCCTGGAAAAGGCCCTGGACAGCCAGAGCTTCGGTCCAACCGAACATCGCATGAGCAGGCTAGATCCGGTGACCGGTGAGCCCACCTTTGCACTAGACGAGATCAGTTTCTCTCTACACGACGGCATGCTCTCCCACATCGATGCGTTGTGTCATTACCGCAGCGAGATCGATGGCGAGTACATCATCTTCAATGGATACCCACAGAATCTCACCGCCACGGGCTGTGAGGACCTCGCCATCGATCGCATGGGCACCTCCTATGTTACGCGTGGGGTATTGGTTGATATTCCTCTGATGCGTGGCCTGGATTGGTTAGATCCTAGCACGCCGATCTATGTGTCGGACTTGGAGGCTTGGGAAGAGTTCGCCGGAGTAAAGATCGGCAGTGGCGATGCACTGTTCGTGCGTACCGGGCGCTGGGCGATGCGTGACGCCGAGGGGCCTTGGCAATACGGGCAGGGCGGTGCCGGCCTACATGCCTCGGTACTGCCTTGGCTCAAGGCGCGAGACGTGGCGATCTTAGTAGGTGATGCGGTTAACGACGTGCAACCCTCCGGAGTGACTGGGATTGGCAGGCCGATTCATCAGCTAACACAGGTCAACTTAGGCCTGCCCATCGTGGACAACGGCTATCTCGAAGATGTATCGAAGACCGCCGCGCGATTGCAACGCTGGGAGTTCTTGACGGCGATACAGATCAACCCGATCCCGGGTGGGACTGCGAGTCCGTTCAATGCATTAGCCACGTTCTAAGATCAAACGGATCAAAGGCGGATCAAAGGCGGATCAAAGGGGTCAGAGTTACTTGAAGATCAAGTTACTCTGACCCCTTTGATCCGCGACCCCTTTGATCCGCGCCCCCTTTGATCGAATACAGGTAGTTAATCGATGAACACACTCGCAATCCGACATTCAAGTTGGCGTATATTGGTGATCAGTTTTCTGATTTTAGGTTTTTCTAGCGCAAGCTCTAGTGTGCTTGCACAGACTTCAACCGCTCCTTATGTAGTGGACCTCGATGAGATCAATTGGGGTCCTCCCGGAGGCGGTATTGGATCGCCCTTAGGGGTGCGCACGGCACAGCAGGGTGTAGACCCGGTAACCGGCGGTATAACCTATTACGCAATGTTTCCTGCGGGCTCACACTTCGATCTGCACTGGCATAGCTACGATGAGTTCGTAGTGGTGGTCAGCGGTGCAGTTACTCTCGAGTTGGGCGATAGCACGCAACTGGTCAAGACTGGAAGCTACATCGTAATTCCAGCCACCATGCCGCACTCTTGGGACGTTCCACTGGAGGGGGATGTCGTGATTTTAGTGCGCCGCGCCGGCCCCGCAGATTTCAATTATGTTGAATAGCTTCAAAATATGGAGAACTTGGTTTTAGTAGTTACCTCCTCTAACACCTTCATGCCTTTATGGGAGTTCCCGTTCTCGTTTAGTTTGGGGCTCCACACCGCGATGCAGAACTTTCCTGGATGCACCGCGACTATACCTCCACCCACACCGCTTTTACCTGGCAAGCCCACTCTGAAGGCGAATTCACCAGCCTCGTCGTAGAAGCCGCACATCTGCATGAGTGAGTTGATACGCTTGCTGCGCTGTGAATTAATAACCGTCGTCTTGGTCACCGGATTTATACCGTCAGCGGCTAGGAACAAGAAGGCTTGAACTATTTCTTTACAACTCATCTCAATGGAGCACAGATGGAAGTACAAATCCAAGACTAGGTCTGCATCGTTGTGGATATTGCCAAAATCTTTCATAAAATTAACGAGGGCTATGTTTCGAAAGCCCATTCTTTTCTCCGATTCGGCTACAGTCGAACAATAGTCGATAGTTGGAATTCCCGATGTCTCCCTGATGAACTCAAGTAATTCGACTTTTGGATCTGTTAGGCAGCTAACCAAAATATCGCAAACAACAATTGCGCCAGCATTAATGAATGGATTTCGAGGGATGCCTTTTTCGTACTCTAGCTGCACTAATGAATTGAAAGCCGAGCCGGATGGCTCAACCCCAACCCGGGTCCAGATGTCCTTGCCCAATATCTTCAAAGCCAAGGTGAGTGACAATACCTTTGCGATACTTTGAATCGAAAATTTCTCGTCCGAATCGCCGAAGCTATAGTGAATTTGTTCCACAGTTGTAAGATGTATTCCTAGTTTTCGTGGGTCGATTTTGCCCAGCTCCGGAATGTATGCTGCAACATCACCACGGTCATCAGCGTCGGTAAACCCCGATACAATCTCACGAAATATTTCTTGATAATCTATAGCATCAGTCATCTATTCACCGGGATGAAGTAATGTTGTTGAAGGTCAGCCCTGTTAAAAGGGGCCGATCGATCAAAGGGGTCAGAGTAACTTGAAGATCAAGTTACTCTGACCCCTTTGATCGATCAAGTTACTCTGACCCCTTTGATCGGACGGGAAGGTAGTGATGTTCCACGAAGCGATTCCAGCCTTTCTTGGTTTGGGATTCTACTGCCCAGTGGAAGCCCTCGTCTGGGTCAGGCCAATAGGTTTGGCGGGCGACACCCGCAGGCATATTGGCTTGAAAGGCTAGCGCTGCTGGGTGGATGTCTTTGGCTTCCACAATCACACCTGTTGAGCGTTTACCATCGGATGTGAACGACCAGAAGCTGAGCTTCTTATCATCGTCAACGCCGAACAAAGCCAACTCGTCGTAGTGCGACTCATTGAACTGCCATGAAGCCTGCAACTCTATGTATTTTCCACCCAGAGTCTTGCTAAAGGTGCGCACCACTTTAATGGGGCCTCTAGGAGAGTCTGATTCGCTTATCCAAGACCCTAGAAGTGGTTCGAAGACAGCAAGTCGTCCGCGACCTTTTTTCCATTGCATCCTTCGCCCTCCTAGAAGTTTGTTGTTTTGCGCTAAGCACTCATGATTGAAGTGAGCCGCCGAATGTCAGCCGGTCCTCATATACATCACAACATGAGACAGAAAGAGTCGAGAGAAACGCTCATTGAATCTGAAGCGATATTCGAGTTCTGTTTCTCCTATCTTCGTCCAATTGGCATTGAAATACTGATTGATGTCAGCGCTTGCGTCGTCAGGGTTTTTCAAATGCTTACTCGACCATTGATAAGAACATGAAAGAACCAACACTCCGTTGACACGTGTACGTGCCTGTAAATCTCTCACTAATTTAGAAGGTTCTCCACATTGATCTACGACGTTTAGGCAAACAGTCATGTCGAAGTCGTCGCTTGTTGTCTTCGAATCGAACACAGCGTTGATAGACTTGAAGCGGATGTGAGAACAACTGCCCACAATAGCACTTGTATCGAACTCAATGCTCGCTAATTCCTTTAAGCCTTTGATATAAGGAAAATCATATGTGCCCGATTCCATGAGGAGCTTTCTCATGTTAAGGAAAAGTCGCTCAGAGGGCTCGACAAGGGTCACTTTGCGAAGTGTTGGGGTGCGCTTAATTAGCTCATAGCAACTTCGACCGAGTGCAGGCCCAACTTCAAGAAGGTTTGTGGGCGCCAGCGATGCTTCGCTTAGACCTACATCGATAAAGTCGGCAGCCGCTAGGAAAAAAAGAGATGCAATAAATGAGTCCGGCACTTGCTTAGAGTTTGCTAGAAGCGGCTCGGTGAAACCGGACTCGCGTACTTTGTCTAGCCACTGTGCCTCGAAGTAGGAAGCGAGCCCTCTCTCATCTAGGTAGTAGTCTTCCATACCATATTTCTCGACTAGGGTGAGCTGGCTAAATCAAGTTGGACAAAATCGAATCTATCCGCTTTTTGCTTAAGCTTGGGGGCAGAAATAATCGGCCACGCGTGTCGAAATTTTGAGCTCATTCTTTAACTTCGGAACCAGAATAGCGATGTTTGGATAGCGTAAATCCATTGTCACTGTGCAATTGCCCGGAGTCACAATAGTAATACCAAGATAAGTTATGTTACTGCTCTCAGTTAGATACTGCACCATTATGTCGCTGTGGGAGGACTTATAGTTCATACCGCCAACGACAATATCATATGCGTCGAAATCGATCTGAGGCGCTGTGTAGCTTCCTGCGGGCCATATCGTGAGATGATCTGCACTTCCGGAGTAGAACTGCTGCCACTGCTGCTGGTTTGAGATCACCTCAGACCAAGACTCTTCGCTTTGCACTTCGAAGGGAAGCTTTAGCATCGCGTACGTAAAAACACTGTCGGCATATGCTTGCGAGACTGTGCCGCACAGTGCGATAAAAAGGCTTATGGGCTTGATAAAATTCAATATCCTTCTCCTATAGGGCTAGAGCCAGAGGGCTTAAGTTGCCCCGCTTTGGGGGTTTCGCTGAGCAAGGATTCTCCCGTCAATTAAAGGGCTTATCAAGTTAAATCGATACATTGCAGCTTAGGGAAGTGGGGCTGTATGTCTACTATTGCGAATCCTGCTCGTTGTTCCCTTATGCCCTGTGCTTATTCTTGATGCCTGATGTGATATAAAGTGATTATCCCTAAATAAAAAAGGTGCCTAATGAGTGATTTCAAGGCGCAAACTTCGATAGAACTCCTCGGCCTGCGTGAAGTGGTCAATAGCGTTGGGGCCTATATCTTTACCAAAGATATGTTGGGACGTTACACCTATGCTAATAAGCTAGTTTGCGAACTCTTTGGGGCAAGGCTGGAAGAGATCATAGGTCGCGATGATAGCGACTTCTTCGATTTAAAAGTCTCTAACGAGCTTCGGATCAATGATCGCCGTGTTACAGAGCGCGGTGAGAAGATTGAGCTAGAAGAGAGAAATATTGTCAAACCCTCCGGTGAGACTCGTTACTATTGGACCATAAAGGCTCCTATTCGTAATTCCGGCGGCGAAATCGTAGGGATGTGTGGCATCTCCACAGACATCACTGAGCGCAAACTCCTCGAGAAATCCCTAGCAGAACAACGCGACTTATCCAACGCCATCCTCAACAATATAGAAGCATTGGTCTATATGAAGAGCTGGGATCGCAAGTTCATCTACGGCAATAGTGAAATGGCAAAGCTGATGGGGGTAGAGTCCAAAGATATCTCTGGAAAGTTAGATACTGAGTTGATGGATTCAGCTATCGCGGATTACTTTTGGGAGAAAGACAGCAAGGTAATTGAAGATGGTGAGAAGTTTGCGGGCGAAGAGATTTTCTATGACCAAAAGGGGAACGCCGTACACTATTGGGCGGTCAAGATACCAGTAAAACAAAGCGATGGTAGCGATGGTTTGGTAGGTTTTTCGACCAATATTACGAAATTACGCAATGCCGAGAAAGAATTGCTAGACGTGCATGAGCGCTACGAAAGAATGATCGAGAATGTGGCCAAGGAATACTGCTTCTATTCGCGCGATGCGCAAGGGCATATCTCCTATGTCAGTAGCTCCTTCACCAAGATGTTAGGCTGGCACCCGAGCAAAGGGGAGAAGGCGCTTCAAGAGTTACTTACGGATAATCCGCTTAATAAAGAAGCTATAAAATTGGCTGCATTGGGCTTGAAGGGCGAGCGCCAGCTTCCGTTTCTGATCGAGTTGCATCATGAGGACGGCAGCAAGCGCCTGTGCGAGATCAATGAAACGCCCTTGTTCGATGACGCTGGCAAAGTGTCGGGGCTCGATGGCGTTGTTCACGATGTAAGCGAACAGAAGAAGTTAGAGCAGGAGTTAGAGCGGCGTGCACACACAGATTACCTAACCGGGCTCAATAACCGCGGATATTTCATGGAATTGGCGGAGCGGGAGATGGACCGTACCATTCGCTATAAGCATCCCATGTCTTTTTTAATGCTAGATATCGATAATTTTAAGAAGATAAACGATACCTATGGGCATAAAGCCGGCGATGACGTATTGCAAACCCTTGCGCAGGTTTGTTCGAGGACGCTACGTTCGGTAGACATTAGCAGTCGCTTAGGCGGAGAAGAATTTGCCTTTATTCTTCCAGAGACACCGCAGCAGTGTGCATTAGAGGTCGCAGAGCGCCTACGCCAGGCCTTGAGTGCCGCACAAGTGCCCGTTGTGGGCGGCGAAACGCTACTTTGCTTTACAGTCTCCATTGGCCTGACTTCGCTCAATGGCGAGAAGGACAGCCTAGACGATTTAATGAGTCGTGCCGATAAGGCCCTTTATAATGCAAAGAACAGCGGCAAAGACAGAGTGTGTGTGGCGCAGCTATAATTGCAGCTCGCCCAGTACGCTAACCCCGAATGAGAGAAGTACATGAATCCCCTTATCTACCATAATCCCCGCTGCAGTAAATCCCGTGCCACACTCGCCTTACTTCGCGGGGCCGGAATAGAGCCAGAGATAATCGATTACTTAAACACACCCCTGCGCAAAGAGGTGCTTCTAGACACGATTTCGGCTGCAGGTCTTAGTGTGCGTGATGTCCTGCGCAGTGGTGAGGAAGCCTACAAGCGCCTTGGGTTAGGCGAAAAGGACGTTAGCGATGATGTGCTACTAGATGCGCTTATCGCCAATCCTATTTTGCTCAATCGCCCCATAGTCGTGACAGATAAGGGGGCAAGACTGTGCCGTCCACCGGAGTTGGTATTGGAGATTTTACCTGCGGCGTGAGTAGACCCGATGATTAAATTAGTTCGCTGAACAATGCCACAAGTTCATCCAGTTTTTCTTGTACCGCGTTGTCCAAATCAACTCCCTGCAATTGATCGGAGAGTGCACGAATAAACAACTTCGTATTATGTAATTCCGTAAGCCCTCTGGTACTGCCGAACGCCTCGGGCCAGGTATTCACTGACTTAGGCTTAGCGAAGCCCGTGAACCAATTCAGCCAAGCGGTGCTCGTTAAAGCGTCACGTCTTAGCAGAATAGCGATTGGCCTGGCCAGTCTATCTCCTTCATTGAAATGATAGAAACTTTCTGCTGCGCTCACCTTGCTGCCTATAGCTATAAGGATTAGCGCTGCCTGGTCCTCGCTCAGCGCCGGGTGTAGAGAGAATCGCCACAGCACATCTGCTAAATGCGCAATCGGGTGCACCCACCCTAGCTCATCCTCGAAGCCTCTAAATTCTTGTTCGTCGCGCAAGGCCTGCGCGCAGGCCTGTAGAAGTTGTTCGCGCTGTGTTGTAGTCATGAATGCGTCTATGGCGTCGGCGCGTAATAGTTCGCTGATGATCAATGCGGAGAAGGAGCGTTGCAGGCTAAGCTCTCTAGTAGCAGGGCTTAGATTGGCTGAGAGTTGCTGCAAGAGGAACTGTTTTCGGTCGACAGAGAGTTGTGCATTGCGCAGCCAAACACTGAAAAGGCCGTAGCCGATATCGTCACGTAATTCGGGGTTGGGCGACCTGAGGCATTGTAGCAGTGGCTCGGCTAAGGTGTTCGCGTCGGCACTGTCAGCCGCAGCGGCGATGGGCCGCCAATAGTCCAAGGCTGCTGGCTCATCGAGGCAATCTGGAGCCTGTGCACTGGCTATGCTGGACAAGCCAAGGGAGCAAGACAATATAGCGGCTCTGCTTAGCTTGGTGTACATCTCGTTACCCCCCCCTATTGGCCAGTTTGGCTGCCTAGCCATTTCTCGCGGAAGGCCTTTGCCTGTGGTGATAACGGCCGCTGCACGCTCTCGTCGGACACTATTATCAGTGCGGGATCCGTGATGAAGGTGACCTCGCTCGTGCGCGTCACTCCGCGTTGTTCGTACTCGATGGGAAGGGTGTCTCCTGAGCTTACGCGTTGTAGCAAGCGTTCCCAGCCTCTTTCGCTGCGCATATTGTAGCGCCCAATCTTGAGTATGTGGTCACCACGCTCCAGTCCTGCAATGTAGAGGGGCGAGCCGACTAGTGTTGGGCTTTCCAGCGTGGCTCGCTCGTCCGCAAAATCTAAGTCGATGGTCCCAAGGCTCGCCTGTTCGGGGGAGTCCAGCTGTAGTAGTAGACCCGCACTCGCCAGAAGGCTCGCATAGTCTGGCAGCTCACTGGAGTGAACAAAGCGTTGGAAGAAGTCGGAGGCGAATGCAGGGTCTCCTGTGGTAGTTGCTAATGTATTTTGCAGATCATCTAATGTGTAGGGGATTTCGGTGCGGCCGAAGTCCTGCCAAAGTGCACGCATATAATCGTCAAGGCTTAAGTCGAAGTCGCTACGCAGCGTAAGGTCCAGCGATAGGGCTAGGGCGGCGCCGTAAGTGTAATAGGTGAAGAAGGTATTGCGGAAGTTGGTCGGGTCTAATGCGGTTGCAGCATCCACGAACGGCGCTTGCATGCTCATCTCGACTGGGCTAAAGAACTCGCGCCCAGTGGAGTGTGTTATGGAATTGACTAAACTCTGCACGATCTCCAAATATTCCTGTTCCGTGCGCATGCCACTGCGGCGTAGGAGTAGGTTGCCATAGTACTGCGTGAATCCTTCGGCTAGCCATAGCTCCCCAGAAAGATTAGCCTCTTCGTAATTGAAGGGCTGGAGAGAGAGAGGGCGGATTCGCTCGACATTCCAGCTATGGAAAAACTCATGAGAAAGAGTGCCGAGCATCGCGGAGGCATTGTCGGTCAAGCCGTTCGAGTTGGTCAGGATGGTGGAGTTGCGATGCTCCATGCCGTCTCCATTCACATGGGGCAGATAGTCCGCGATGAAGGTATAGGTGCCGTGGTCGAAGTTGGGGAGTTCTCCATACACCGCCATGTGCTCATACACCACTTTCTCCGCCATCTGCGCCAATTCGTCAACGTCCTCTTCGCTGGCGTCGTGGTGTACTGCAAGGCGAATTAGATAGTCTTCCCCTTTGGATTGCACGCTGAACTCTCGCAAGGAGAAGTCGCTGATTTCGGTGGGGCTATCGAGAAAATATTGCAAGTCAGGTGCAGTAAACTCATTAGAGCGAGGGGTGGGGACAAGTTGAGTCGCAATCTTCCAGTCCGTATTGAATTCGGTGAAGCGCACTCGTAGTGGGCGGTGGTCGAAATTACGCGCCCACATGAAGGTGGCAGGCATGTTCAAATGCGCGTGGCTAAGGTCGATCTGCGAGTAAGTGCCATCTGCGCGGTCGGCAAATAGAGTGTAGCTAAGCTTCACATAGCTGCCGGGGTTGGCGATGTTCCACTGGTAGGGCGAGGGGCGAGAAATCTCTAGAGGATTGCCGTCGCGATCCAAAGCGCTGACCTGATACACATTTTTAGCGAATTCGTGCAATGCATAGCGTCCCGGAGAGGAGCGGCTCATGCGCATCTCCAGCACTTCAAGGTCTGCAGGCAGATCGTTATAGGTCACGCTGATGCGAGCCTCGTGATGTACCGCATTGGCGAAAGACACCTCGTAGAGAACGGTTTCCTGAGCCTGGCTCAAAGGCGTACACGCGACGATGCTCGCAATCAGAAGCAAAATAAAGAAGGGTTTCATAGGCTTTGGACTTCACTTACCGAGAAAAAGAACGAAGTCGAGAATAGCGGTAATGCCGCTGCTTGGAAAGTCTCAAGCGCACTGCGTCTGATCGAACTAATATTGCCCAGTGCCTATTGGCTCTGCGCTACCCCCGCGATGCTCGCATCCACGGGCCAAACATTCTCAGCCCAGAGATTGTTGCGGGCCATGAAAATGTCCTGTTGATAGTGCGTATAGGCCGTCTCGCTAAGGTCGACACCAGTGACCCCCTCTAGCAGCATCACACCTTCCATTAGGGTGCGCTGCCAAGACCTGCCCACATCTAGATCTTCCAATAAGGCTGTATATTGCTCGTTGGCCAGTATTCTTGCGGGGAAATAAATCTCTTGTGCATGTGCGAGATTGAGAAGCCAGCGTTTCTGTAGTGGATGAATCTGACTCCAATAATGGGCCCCGGCGTCGAAGTCTCCCAGCATGAAGCTGGCAACTCCGTTGGAGTAGGCGGAATCTTTATCGTCATCGAACTCACGCAAGAAGCTAGCGTTCTCACGGTTCAGTGCCCCTCTAGCGGTATCTACGATCAAGGTAGTGAGTTCGGCGGAAGGACCTTGCCTATCTGCGAGTTTCTGGCGCTCGAGAAAGGGAATGGCCTCCTGGTAATTACCGATAGCGGTGAGGTCTCGCGCTACGCTGCCGAGGAAGCCCACATGCTTGGGTCTTTCCAATAGCTGTAATTTGCGCGCGGGTATCGCCTGCGCTGGTGGCAAAAGGGTAATGCGATAACTCCAAATCTCATCGGGTGATATTTTAAATGGACCAACCTCTGCGGCCTTGTCTAGGAAGCGTTGAGCCTCGTCATACAGTCGCGCGCTCATCAGCAATAATGCGTAATGAGCCATGGCGAAATCAGGCGGTGTGCCAGAGAGAATCTGCTGGCGCAACACGGTTTCTTCTTGGCGATACTCATTGCCAGCCATGCGTAACTCGATCGCTCTTATAGAGACTAGAGCGGGATGTTCACGGTCGATACTAGCAATCGCTCTATGGGATTTCGCTACCAATTCTAGAAGACGTTGCTTCTCGGCTATTTTCGCAAACACAGAATAATTATTCGCAGCGGCACTTAGGCCGAGGTGTGCGCTGACAAAGGTTGGATCAAGCTCGATGGCTTCGGTGTAATACTCTATTGCAAGCTGCCAATCATCGGGGTTGAACTGAGCATTATGAAACTCAGCCTTCATGAACCGGTCGTAAGCGATGGCGTCGCTAGTGCCCCAGTCCAGCATATTGGCCCGATGCTCGTCATCTAAGTGGATTGCCAGAGCCCCCACAATATTAGTGACGATGGTGTCTTGGATGTTGAACAACTCGCCCTGATTCATGTCGAAGCGGCCCGAGTATTCGTAGACGCCATCGTCGGTGCGAACCAAGTTAATGATCACGCGCAGGCGCTCGTCCGCCTGAATTAAGGTGCCTTGCAGAACATGAGTGAGATGGGAGGGGAGTCTGCTGATACCGAAGCGTGTTGGGGTAGAGGAGGTGTCGGTATCGCTTATGGCTAATACCTCCATAGGACCTAAGTTAGAGAGTCCGTTAATTAGGGTGCTGGTTAAGCCATCGACCAAATAGCGGTTGCTATCCCCGCCATTGCTTTCGAATCGAAATGGCGACACGCCAATTACTAGCTGATCAACTTGTCGTTGAGTGCGCTCGGACTCCGCTAGCCATCCTAGCCCCGAAAGTATTACGGCGGCCGCAATGCCGACCAACCATTGGCGAGTGTCGGCTAAGTCGAGTTTCTGCCGCATTCGACTCAGTAAGCTTGCGGGTTCTGGAATCACTGTAGCGCTGTCTGCCAGTACATCGGCCAATAGTTTATAGCCGCGTTTCGGTACTGTCTTGATATAGCGCTGCCTTCGCACGCTGTCGCCCATGGCGGCGCGCAGTTCTGCAATCGCCTTGTGAATCGCGTGGTCCGATGCCACGGAGCTCCAGAATTTGTGCAGCAGCTCCTCGGTACTCACGATGCGATCAGAATGCTCGATCAAGTAAATCAATACATCCATGCAGCGAGGCGAGACTTTATTCTCCACCTCCCCGAGCGTTATGGTGCAACTACCTTTCGATATCTCGAATGGCCCCAAAGCAATAATGCGATTTATCTCAGCCCCAGTCATGCCCTCTCCAAGATTGTAACGTTGCGCACTCAATTGGTGCGCCCGCCTTCAATTAGGTCATTTCTTCTCGCGATTTCAGCGCGCAAACCGCAATCCTTGGTTTTTGCTGCACCGTTACTGGAGTAGTGCAATTTAGATACCAGCGCATAGGCGCTGGTACTGATTCTCCCGCGCTTCTCCCCGCTAAGGGAGAAATTGGGGACTAAGTAGGAAGGAATTTCATGAGCTAGGAGGCGAATAATTCGCACAATCCTACTGCAGAGCGGATGTGGCGCATTCGATCTTCACTGTAGTAGGCCATCCCACATGAAGGAGTGAATACAATGGTTCCCACTAACCGACGCTTACTAGCATTATTAATCGCAGGTCTCTCTTCTGGAGCAATCAGCTCGACAGCTATCGCGCAAGATTCCGAGGCTAATCTAGAAGAAATCATTATTACAGGTTCACGCGCTCGCCCCCGTACGGTGACCGACTCACCGGTTCCAGTCGATGTTTTCAATACTGAGACGATTCGTGAGGTCGCTTTCACCGATACCAATGACGTTATAAAGACGCTGGTACCCTCCTTCAACATCTCCCGTCAGCCGATCAGCGATGGCGGCACATTTATACGTCCCGCACAGTTGCGTGGCATGCCTACCGATAAAACACTGGTGTTGGTGAACTCGAAGCGTCGTCACCGTGCAGCTCTAGTCTCTATCGGCGGATCTGGTACACAGGGGCCTGATATCGCTACCATCCCCACAGCGGCGCTGAAAACCGTAGAAGTACTGCGTGATGGCGCGGCAGCACAATACGGCTCCGACGCGATTGCTGGCGTAATTAACTTCATCCTCAAAGACAACACCGAGGGTGCAAGCCTTACAGTAGACACTGGTGGCTACTCAGAGGGGGATGGCGATCAAGTCACGGTACAAGGCAATATAGGTCTGCCCCTAGGCGAGAGTGGCTTCTTGAGCATCTCTGGCGAGTTCAGCGAATCTGAAGCGACTAGCCGCGGCGAACAATACTGTGAGTCTTGGTTCTGCCTAGACCCTAACAACCCGGTCTACAATCCCAATGCCGGCTATGCGGCCTATACAACTGACCCAACCTTCATGGCGGGCGTGTCCGATGCGAACATCGGCCAAGGTCCTTATGTGCAACCTTGGGGAACGCCAAACACCGAAGCTGTCCGCGTGTTCTTCAATAGCGGCTACGACTTAGGTGGCGGCACAGAGCTTTACGCATTCGGCAACTACTCGGCTAGCTCCGCTGACGGTGGCTTCTACTACCGCTATCCTAACAATGGCACTATCGAAGATCTGCGTCGTGCCGACGGCTCCATCTATAGCCCACTGGAGAAGTTCCCCGGTGGTTTCACGCCGCGTTTCTTCGGGGATGTATTCGACGCTTCTATAGTTGGCGGTATTCGCGGTGAGTTGAACAGCGGCATCTCCTATGACTTGAGCGCCCGTGGCGGCAGCAGCAAGGTCGAGTACACGCTCAAGAATACGATCAACCCTTCTATGGGGCCTGACTCGCCCACGAGTTTCCGTCCTGGCGACTTGGTCAACGAGGAAGTGCAGTACCAAGCCGATTTCTCCTACGAGATGGGCGAGGCCTTGTGGGCGTTCGGCGCTAGCTATATGGATGAGTCCTATGAGGTCGTGGGCGGCGATGTGGCCTCCTACGCGCCAGGTCCTTATGCGACACCGGATCCATGGAATCTATGTGCGGCAGATATGACGCCTACAGCGGCGGGCTCCGCAGCGATAGCCGGTGGTTCAAGCCTAAACTGCGCTAGCAGCAGCGACCCTGTCTATAAAGTGGTAGGGGTGGGTTCGAACGGTTTTCCGGGCAACTCTCCGCAGTTCTCGGAAACTTACTCGCGTGACTCTTACGCGGCGTATGTGGACTTGAGTGGAAATGTATCGGAGAACCTGTTCCTGCAAGGGGCGATGCGCTACGAGGACTACTCTGACTTCGACTCAGAGTTGGTATACAAGGTCGCTGGCAAGTTCGATATCACAGATAACTTTGGTCTGCGTGCCTCCTACGGTACTGGTTTCCGTGCACCCACTCCAGGTCAGCAAGGCACGATTAACGTATCCACGCGTCTGCCCAACGGTCTGCCTGTTGCGACTGGGCTGTTCCCAGCCAATAGCGATGTGGCACTGGCACTAGGCTCCTCTCCGCTGACTCCCGAGCTGGCAACGAACTACACCTTCGGTATTACGGGCAGTTTCGGTGAGCTGGACCTAACTGTGGATATGTACCGCATCGACATGGAGGACCGTACTTACGCGATCTCCACTCGTGATGTGTCAACTGACCCCACCTCTGGTTCTGCCTACTCCAACTATGAAGCGTTGGTTGCAGCTGGCATTCCAGGTGCGGAGTCGATCGGCGGGGTGCTCTATTTCGCCAACGCTTTCGACACCAAGACACAGGGTGTCGATATTGTTGCTACTTATCCGCTGTCACTGACTAGTGATTCAGAGACCATTCTAACGGCCTCGATGAACTTCAATAAGAGTGAATTCGAAACCGACCCGAGTGCTTATCTGAACGCAGAGAACACTTATGATTTCGAAAATGGTGATCCGCAGTGGCGCGGTGTGGTTATGGCGCGACACATGGTCGGTGATCTCACTCTGATGGGCCGAGCGAACATCTATGGCTCCTACGAGAACTCAAATCCTGTCGGGGGTGTATTGACTGTGCAGGAATACGACCCAGTGGTGCAGTTCGATATCGAGGGGCGCTACCGTTTCGACGAAATATTCACTCTAGCGATCGGTGGGCGCAACATATTCGACGAGTATCCACAGAAGGACAAGCTCGGCGATTACTGCTGTGGTGCTCTATACCCTACTGGCACACCAGTGAGTTGGGATGGCAGTTATTACTACCTACGTCTGACAGCTGACTTCTAAGCCCGTCGCAAGCACGAGGGGCATTGCCTCCTTGTGCTTGCTCACTTTCGAATTGAATTACTAGGAGCTTATTAGATGAGCAACTCTGTCAGTCGTCGCGAATTCATGAATTTGTTAGGGGCCACTTTTGGTACTAACGCCTTGATTCAAATGGGTTCCGCTTTAAGCCTTATGCCTACGACGGCATCGGCAGCTTCGTTATCACTAGCGGCACCAATCGCGGGTAAAGGGAAAGTGCTAGTGCTCGGCGCAGGGATCTCTGGACTGACCGTAGCGTGGGAGTTGACCAAAGCAGGCTACGACTGCACGGTGCTGGAAGCATCGAACCGCGCCGGGGGCCGTGTGATGACGGTTCGTTCGGGCGATGTTGTTGATGAGATCGGTAACAATCAAGTGTGTGAATGGGACAACGAACCTCATATGTATTTCAATGCGGGAGCGGCGCGCATTCCTAGCACCCATCGTAATCTACTCGGATACTGTAAGGAGCTTGGCGTCGAGCTTGAGATGTTTATAAACGAGTCCAAGACTGCCTATGTGCAAGATGACGCGATGCTCGGTGGCGCGCGGATTCGTAATGGTGAGATGTCCACCAACGTGCGTGGTTTCTTGGCAGAGCTTTTCGCGAAATGCTATACCAGTGCACAATTAGATCAGCCATTTTCCGACACAGAGTCTGAGAAGATTCTTGGCCTAATTTCCCAGTTTGGTGATCTCAACGAGAACATGCTCTACAAAGGCAGTTCACGTGCCGGTTATGTAAGCGGTGGTTTCCTAGACCACGGGATACAGAAGGATATGGTGGCTTTCAAGAAACTCATGGAAAGCCAGATGCTGGGTTTGAGCTTCACTGCTAATGAGGGTGAGACCGGGCCGATGTTGATGCAACCGGTCGGTGGCATGGACATGGTGATAAAGGGCTTTACGCGAGCTCTTGGCGATAAAGTGGTGTACAAGGCGCCAGTCACGGGAATTACGCTTAAAGATGATGGTGTGGATGTCAGCTTTGAGCGCGATGGTGTTCGGCAGAGCATCTCCGCCGATTATTGTTTCAACTGTATTCCTTCCCATTTGATGACGGGTATTCCTAATAACTATCCGAGTGACTATTTCGAGTCCATGAGCTCTATCAAACGTGGCGAAGCCTATAAATCGGCTTTTCAGGCTAAGAAGCGTTTCTGGGAAGACGAGGATATCTACGGCGGCATAAGCTGGATCAATGCTCCGATACAGCAGATCTGGTATCCACCTCACGGCATTCATAAGGCGAAGGGAGTCATACTCGCCGCCTACAATTTCGGCGGCGGCATGCACTTCACCAAGATGTCACAGGCGCAACGCGTCGAGGCTGCTCTCGCGCAAGGTGAAAAGCTGCATCCCAATTATCGAGAGATGGTCGAGAAGCCAATTACGATCGCCTGGCACCGCATGAATCATATGCTGGGTTGCTCCGGCCGATGGGGTTCGGGCTTCGGGGGTTGGACTGATGAGATCCAAACATTATTCGATCGTCTCCAACAACCTACTCCAGGGGGGCGCCATTATTTCATTGGTGATCAGGTGAGTTACCACGGTGCTTGGCAAGAGAGCGCGATAGCCTCGGCGCATTGGGCATTGGCAGATATGGATCTGCGCGCACGAAACATGGGTGTCTAGGCCCCTTCGCGAACTTACGGAGAATTATTGATGAAGATTATTTTGGTATGGAGTGCGGCAGTGCTGATTTGTGCCTTCAGCGCAAAAGGCCTCGCGCAGGCCGAGGACCAGTATTACAACGACCGCTATTGCACTACCTGTCACGGTGTTGATGGCATTGGGAACGAGGGTGTCTCTGCGCCGCGTTTAGCTGGAATGGAGCCTTGGTATTTACAACGACAACTAGAGTCGTTCCGTGCTGGCACTCGCGGGACGCACAAAATGGATGTGCAGGGTTCCGAGATGCAGCCGATGGCGGCTAAATTAAGTGATGACAGTATCGCCGACATCGTGGCTTGGGTTGGAAGCTGGGAGTATAAACCTGCGCAGATCACCGTGAAAGGCGATGCCGAGGCTGGCAAATCATTGTACGCCACCTGTGCGGCTTGTCATGGCACTCAGGGGGAGGGCAACGAGGCGTTTGCTGCCCCCGCTCTAGCAGGGCAAAGCGACTGGTATCTGAAAACCCAGTTAGAGAATTTCAAGGCCGGTTACCGCGGACGCGATCCAAGGGATAGTTTCGGTTCACAGATGGTTGCGATGGCGTCGATGCTTAAAGACGAGGCCGCAATCAAAAATATTGTCAGTTACATCAACACACTTGGCCGCTAAGGCGAGGAGCAGGAAATGAACAATCTTTTTAATTTTCGCGGTTTGGCACTCACGATCGCACTGCCGGGCATGCTTGCATTGACCGCTTGTAGCGAGCAGGAGACAGCGAGTGCAGCGAGCGAGATGCCTGCTCAGATCGAACGTTTCAACGAGGGCCGCAATTTCTACGGCGTCATCTCTATACCACCTGGTGCAGAGACACTTTACCTAAGTGGTGCCGGCGCCCAACCTAAAGCTGATGGTAGCTGGGGTTCGATGGAAGAGCAGGCTATCGATATTTTCACTACATTTAAAGGCACTTTGGAAAGCATGGGTTGGTCACTGGAAGATATCGTGCAGGTGCGAGCATTCGCCACGGCAGGTGACGATGGCATGCTCGATTTCGCAGGTTTTAACACCGGGTATCAGCAGTTCTTCGGCAGTGATATCAATCCGATGAAGCCAGTGCGTTCCTTCGTGCAGGTGGCAGACTTGGTGCGCGATGGTTGGTTAGTTGAGGTGGAAGTTAGAGCGGCACGCATGCCAGAGTAAGGCTGCGCGTTGCTATTTTTTTAGATGTGAGTAGTAGAGTCTTGTGGGGAAGCGTTGACGCGCTTCCCCATTTTTTTAGCTTGGGGCTGGAGCCCAAACATAACGGTTTTTGCCTTCATGCTTTGCCGTATATAAGGCTTTGTCGGCCGCACGCATCGCGGTTTCAATATCGGAGCCTGCTTCCCATTTCGTGATGCCTATCGACATCGACAACTCAACTACACCGAAGCTGCCTCGCACAGGTTTTGCCATTTGCTCAATAATGCGGCTTGCGATAAATGTAACAGCGACAGCGTCGCTGTTATCCAGAAGCACTACAAACTCGTCTCCGCCGATGCGAGCAGCTGCATCACCATCGCGAATGCAGGCAGTCAGTCGCGCTGCCACTTCAATTAATACCTCATCGCCGGCTAGGTGTCCGTTTTCATCATTAACGGGCTTGAATGCGTCCAGGTCGCAGATAAGCAAATGCAATGGTTTGTCTGATTGGCGACGTTGAATTGAGTTCTCTACTCGAAAATTCAAACCTGCACGGTTATACAGGCCAGTCAACTCGTCCCTATGGGCTTGGCGCAGAAGACGTTTTTCGTTACTCAAACCCTGCGTGAGATCATGGGTTAAGGCGGCAACCACAAGAGCGGTTGAGGAGACTATTAGCAATCGAACTTGCATCATAGTCACGCCATGAATTTCGGGAAGCAGGGCTGTCTGAAAGGGCACATAACCGAAGTTGATGGAAAGAGTTGAGGCGCTTGCAATAAATAAGATGGTGAGAACAGTACCACGTAGCCCAAAGCGCAATGCGGACCATAGGGCAAAAGGTAGAAATAAATAAGGCAATATTATATCGAGGAAACTACTCCAATTGCGCAAGACCAATGAGCCGGTGATGACAAGAAGTACGGCGAATATCATCTGCTCCCGGCTCCAGTTCAGTGGGCTGCTGGTTCCGATTCGAGTCAACAAAACTGGAGCAACCACCAATACTCCGAGAGCATCGCCGATAAACCACTTTGGCCAAGTATTTAAGATTGGGGTGCCTAAGGCCTGGAAAGTGCCAAAAGAGCCAATGCATGCACCTACGGCAGGCGCTAGGATGACCGCGAAGGCTATAAAACGAAACAAATTCTCTTGTGGTGCGAGTGTGCCTGTCATATTGCCAGAGCGGCGAATAAGCGCTGCACCTATCAAAGGCTCAATGCAATTACTGCTGGTCCAAAAAAGGCTCAAAACGAAGGGGTAATCAGTCAGCTGATTGCTAATGATCTCGCTGATTGCTACTGCAGCAATTACCCAAGACCATTGGCGGCTAGGTAGCACTAATAAAAGACCAAGTACTAGCCCTGAGCCGGGCCAAAAAGTACCAGTATTGCTCACTGGGTTGAAAAATATTGTGGATATCTGCGTTAAGAAGAAATACGCGATCAGCGCGATTAAGAATACCACCGTATCCGAGTACTGCAATAGCTTTTCGGCAGGTGTTGCTCTGAGAGTATCGAGGGAATTAGTCATAGGAGCGATTGATAGTTCCCTTTGTAGTACATGCATGTAGTTCTCTTGGCGAGTTTAGGTCATTCCGGAGAGGATTTCTATGTATGAAAAGCTCGTTTCCACGGTTCTTATTAGCTGGGTGTATCCACCCATGATGAAACTTCTGTATAAACAGTGTGCATGCCATATATAGAGCCGAAATTTTGCGAAAAAGGCCGAAAACATTGGCAATGTCGTTGATATTTCTACTATTATGCTCGCCTGAGAAGGTTCCTCGCACATGGTCCGGGTCTGATAATTAATTATAGATATCAATAAGTTAGCTTTGAGGTCGATCTAATTGGCGATTTCAAGCAACTAAGAGATTGATTGACTAAGACTAGACTGAAAATCAGCAAGGGTTAATTTCTAACCCCCAAAGAAAAAGCTTTTAAGGAAAAAATTTATGGCTTCTACATATAGTCAGGCGTTTTTGAAGAATTTTTTGGGTGCTTCGCCCGATTGGTACAAACTGACCATCGTCGGTTTCTTAATATTAAACCCCATCCTATTTTTCCTGATAGACCCGTTCGTCGCAGGGTGGGTCTTGATTCTCGAGTTCATCTTCACGCTTGCAATGGCGTTGAAGTGTTACCCGTTGCAACCAGGGGGTTTGTTAGCATTTGAGGCCATCGTGATGGGGATGGCATCCCCAGAAACCGTCTACCATGAAGCCGTAGTTAACTTTCCTGTAATCCTACTATTGATCTTCATGGTTGCAGGTATCTCCTTCCTCAAAGAGATGCTGCTGTTCACGTTCACCAAGATTCTACTGCGCGTACGCTCCAAGATTGCGTTATCTTTGCTGTTTGCCTTAGTGGCAGCGGTGCTCTCGGCATTCTTGGATGCGCTAACAGTAACGGCGGTGGTTATCGCGGTGGCTACGGGCTTCTACGGGGTATATCACAAGGTTGCCTCTGGTCTGAAACACGATGCTGATAATCATGACGCGAGCCATGATGGTAATGTACAAGAGCATCGTCGCGAAGACTTGGAGCAGTTCCGTGCATTCCTACGTAACTTGATGATGCACGCCGCTATCGGTACAGCATTAGGTGGCGTGGCGACTATTGTGGGTGAGCCACAGAACCTATTGATCGGCAGTATTATGGGCTGGGACTTCATAGAGTTCTATCTGCGTGTAATGCCGGTTTCATTGCCTGTTCTGTTTGTAGGCCTAGCCACGACGTTTATTGTTGAGAAATTCAAGATCGTTGGTTACGGCACTAAATTGCCCGAGCACGTGCGCTCTATCCTCGAGACTTACGACGCGGAGCAAACCGCTAAGCTGACCAAGCGCGATATCATGACTATGTGGGTTCAAGCCGCAGTGGCTGTGTTCCTAGTAGTTTGTCTGGCCCTGCATCTTGCAGAGGTTGGTATCATCGGCCTGGCGGTGATCGTCTTGGCGACTGCCTTTAATGGCATCACGGATGAACACCGTATTGGGCACGCATTCCAAGAGGCGTTACCCTTCACCTCGCTATTGGTGGTCTTCTTCGCCGTGGTGGGTGTTATTCACGAATTACACTTGTTCACGCCAGTGGTTAACTTCGTTCTGGCGATGGAAGGGCATGCGCAGCTGTCAGCGTTCTATATTGCGAACGGTGTGCTGTCCATGGTCTCAGACAACGTGTTTGTGGCTACGGTCTATATCACCGAAGTACAGCAGGCTTTCGAAGCTGGCCGCATCTCACGAGAGCAGTTTGAGTTATTGGCGGTTGCGATCAACACAGGCACGAATATTCCTTCGGTCGCCACGCCAAATGGTCAAGCAGCCTTCCTGTTCCTGCTCACTTCCGGTGTTGCTCCGCTAATACGTCTATCCTATGGTCGCATGGTAATCCTTGCCTTGCCCTATACGATCACGATGTCTATGGCCGGCTTGTTGGCAACAATCTACCTACTCTAGCCTCTATTTGCGAGAGAGTAACAAAGGGCCTGTCAGCTAGCTGACAGGCCCTTTTTCATGTCTGTAATAAAAAATTTCATTTCTTATGAAATTTTTTCCAGAATTTCGGATAGACTCCGCTTGCGTTGCGTGGAAGGCATTCCTGGACGTGACTTTCACAAGAAGCCACGCTTCGAGGGGCGCTAAATGTTGATAGTTAAGATGTATTGAGGAATGCTCATGACAGCTTCGTATGGCCAAACGTTTCTAAAGAATTTCTTGGGCTCATCGCCCGACTGGTACAAGCAGACAATCGTCGGCTTTCTTATCCTGAATCCTGTGCTGTTCTTCTTCGTCGACCCTTTTATTGCAGGGTGGGCCTTAATAGCCGAGTTTATCTTTACCCTCGCGATGGCATTGAAGTGCTACCCACTGCAGCCCGGTGGCCTGCTTGCCTTCGAGGCAGTTGTAATAGGGATGTGTTCTACCGAGGCTGTCTACGAGGAAGCACACACTAACTTCCCCGTGATCCTGCTGTTGATCTTCATGGTGGCGGGCATCTCCTTCTTGAAGGAGATGCTGCTGTTTACCTTTACTAAGATCTTGTTGCGCGTGCACTCCAAAACAATGCTGTCGTTGATGTTTGCCATTATGGGAGCCGTATTGTCGGCGTTCTTGGATGCCCTAACAGTAACCGCGGTGGTGATCGCGGTGGCCTCTGGCTTCTTCGGGGTCTATCACAAGGTAGCTTCGGGCTTTCATCACGACAAAGAGAACCACGATGTTACCGACGATCTCAGCATCAAGGACACTAGCCGAGCAGATTTGGAGAGTTTTCGTGCCTTCTTGCGCAATATCATGATGCACGCCGCTATTGGTACCGCATTAGGTGGGGTTTGCACTATCGTCGGAGAGCCTCAGAACCTGCTGATCGGACACATCATGGAGTGGGATTTCGTGGAGTTCTTCCTGCGCGTAGCTCCAGTCTCGATGGTAGTTCTGGCTACGGGCCTTACCACTACGATTCTTGTGGAGAAGTTTAAGATTGCGGGTTATGGCGCAACCTTGCCGGACACTGTACGAGAAATTCTGCAGTCCTATGATGATGCACAGACTGCGAAACTGACGAGGTCAGACATCCTCAATATGTGGATACAGGCAGCGGTCGCTGTCTTCCTAGTATTCTGCTTAGCCTTCCACTTGGCCGAAGTAGGCATTATCGGACTAGCCGTGATCGTGCTGGCTACTGCCTTCACCGGCATCACTGACGAACACCGTCTGGGACACGCTTTCCAAGAAGCTCTGCCATTTACCGCCCTATTGGTGGTGTTCTTTACAGTCGTGGCGGTGATACATCATCTGCATCTATTCACGCCGGTTGTGGACTATGTGCTGAGTCTGGAGGGTTCTACCCAGCTATCGGCGTTCTATATCGCCAACGGTGTGCTCTCTATGGTCTCCGACAATGTGTTCGTCGCCACTGTCTACATCACCGAGGTACAGTCGGCATTCTTGGCTGGCAGTATCGATCGTGCACAGTTCGATCTTCTGGCGGTGGCGATCAACACCGGTACAAATATTCCATCGGTTGCAACACCGAATGGGCAAGCTGCATTCCTGTTCTTGTTGACCTCGGCTCTTGCACCGCTGATTCGTCTCTCTTACGGTCGCATGGTGATCCTCGCTTTGCCCTACACGATCACGATGTCTATCGCGGGCCTGCTCGCAACGATGTACCTCCTGTAAGCCACGCCCAGCGCATGCCGTCGAGTGTTTTCGGCGGCATGTTTGCGGCAGATCAAAGCCCGTCGATTTAAGTATAGTCACTGTCGTCCACTCATTGTGAGTGCGCGTTGCAGAGCCTATGATGAAAATTCAAGACGAGTTTCGACAATTGGCTAGTTCACGGGAGAGAGTTCTATGAGTCACTATAAGCATGTCATGGTTGCTATCGATGGATCGGATGAGTCTGCAAGAATTGTAGAGCGCGCAGTCGCGCTCGCCTCTGGCGCAAAGCTCAGTGTTATCCAAGTGTTCGAAACGCTAGTGGGTAACTATACCTACGAGCTGAACATGGGGGATTTCGAGAAAGCGCAGCACGAATTCGAAGCCGAAGTGGCGAAGAGTACCCGAGCCATGCTCAAGGCTAAATTTCCTAATATCCATGCGGAGGATGTGCACTTCACCCGCGGTAAGGCTGCTTACGAGATCAAGCGACTGGCAGAGAGCAGCAAGGTAGACCTTCTTGTAATTGGCAGCCATGGCCAAGGCGCGGTGAAGGCCGCAGTGTTAGGCTCGACCGCCAATGCTGTGCTGCACGGCATTCACTGCGACGTGTTTACCATTCGCGTTTAAGACGAACGCTACATCGGTTTGCGCAGCGAAATAGCGCCGCGTACCTGGCCTGCTAGATACCCAATCGCGAGATCGTTTGGGTATCTAGCACGAATGGCGCTGAGCACTTCCTGACTTACCTCGCTGCCGTGGCATGTCAAACAAAGCGGTGCTGTGGGCTGGGCTTGCATATAGCGGAAATTGCCATTCACAGTTTCCGCAACATTCAGTGTGGCCGCTGATTCCCCTGCTAGTTGACGCTGATCGAACATGTGTAGCACTTGTGTCTCCCATGAGTCCGGCACGGCAGTGCTGCTATTGCGGGCCTTTAAGCTGACTCGCGTCACATCCCAACCGGACTCTTCGCTCAATTGCTGAGCAATTCTTGGTGCTTCCAGCGCACAGACGTCGATCGCATTCAGTGGCCCGCCCTCTTGCATAGCGGATTGTAGTGTTGGCAATAGAGTGCCCACGAAGCGTTGTGTTAAATCACTGGCCTCATTGATGAGCGCTGTGGGGGCGAATTGGGGAATGCCCGGCGTGCTAATTGCTGCGGAGTTCAATGTCGTTTGCGCCGAATTAGTTGCGACAGTTGCTCCCACTGTAGGAGGTGAGGCTGGCGTACAACCGAGCAAAAATACTAATGGAAAGGCATAGCTTAGAGATAAATAGTTGCTTAGTTCCATGGAGATGATTTTCTTTTTGAAAGCGTTTAGTCGAGTGTCTTCATCATAAAATGCTTTCGATTAGCCTGTCAGTAAAAAATGGACAGCGAGTTGTGCTAGACGAACAAGGGAGTCTTGTGGCTCAAGGTTTAAGTAATTTATATCTGCACCAGAGTCGGGTTGCTCTTTGCTTGACGCCGGTCAATGCATTCGACGAGATGTTCAGGCAGTGTGAGTCTTTAGGTACGACGCTAGTGGAGAACGTGGCATGAGTGACAATAAGGCAGTTTGGCTCGCCGGTTATGGCGTCATCGAACATAGGCCCGATACTGTGAAAGCAGTAGAGGAGCTAGTGGATTCATTGAATGTCGCTGGCATTTGTAAGCGGGAGCAAGCCTGGGCGCTCTTTCTTGCTGCCGATAGGCTGTCGAGCATGGGGCTGTGGCTAACCGCACACATGACCTATGCACGAGAGGTGCATCTCGATGGGCGCACACTAGCCGCCGAGGATTTCAAGCTTACGCCGGAGGGGCATACAGGAGGGGCGCTTAATATGGTGCCCGCTTATGTAGGCTACCTGCTTGCCAATGCACTGAGTGGCAGCACACGCGCTTGGATGATGGGGCAAGGGCACTGCGTGGCGGCGATCGATGCCGTGAATATCTTGATGCGCAATCTCGAGCCTGAACAAGAGGCCCGATACCCGCGCTCCGATCAGGGGCTGAGCCAGCTTTGCCAGGATTTCTACAGTTATGAGATCGGCGCCAATGGGCGGCCCGTCGCGCCCTTGGGGAGTCATGTGAATGTGTATACCGCCGGTGGTATCAGCGAGGGCGGCTATCTCGGTTTCGCTGGCCTACAGTATGTCCACATGCCATTGCCTGGGCAGGAGTTGGTGAGTTTTCTCAGTGATGGGGCTTTCGAGGAACAGCGCGGCAGCGATTGGGCATCGCGCTGGTGGCGTGGCGAAGACACCGGGTTGGTGATGCCCATCATGATTGCCAATGGCCGTCGTATCGATCAACGCACGACCATGTCTCAGTCTGGCGGGGTGCATTGGTTTCGCGATCATCTAAGACTAAACGGCTTCGAGCCTGTGGATATCGATGGGCGTGATCCTGCGGCATTCGCCTGGGCAATCCTAAGCATGGCGCAGCGACTCAAGACCCAGCATGAGCAGATTGAAGCAGGGGAGCGTAGTTATCCAGTATTGCTTCCATATGCGATTGCGGAAACGGTAAAGGGCTTTGGCTTCCCGGGTTCGGGTACCAACGCTGCGCATAATCTGCCGTTGCCAGGCAGCTGCGCCAGCGATGAGAAAAGCCGCACTTTATTCAACGAAGGCTGTGCAAAATTATTCGTTGCCCCTGCTGAGCTGGCCGTGGCAATCGAGTCTTTGCAAACGCATAGTGCACAGGGGCGAGTGCAGGAGAAGGATCACTGCCTGCGTCAATTGAAGGTGCAATCTCCTGTTCTCCCATTTCCAGAGAGAATAATTCCCGGCACAGCGGTTGCCCCTATGGCTGCGATCGATGTGTGGTTCTGCGCTTTGGCCACTGCTAATCCCAATATGCGGGTTCGAGTTGGCAACCCGGACGAGATGCGCAGCAATCGCATGAACAAGAGCTTGGACCTTCTTCAGCATCGAGTTACCTCTCCCGAGGACGGAGTCTCCGAATCCTTACACGGCGCCGTGATCACAGCACTCAACGAAGAGGCCGTGGTGAGCGCGGCGCTTGCGAACAAACAAGGGCTGAATCTTGTTGTCAGTTATGAGGCTTTCGCTGTCAAGATGCTGGGCGCGATGCGACAAGAGGTAATCTTTGCCCGGCATATCTTGGAAACGGGTCGGCGTGTACGCTGGCTGTCGGTGCCAGTGCTGGTCAGCTCCCACACTTGGGAGAACGGTAAAAACGAACAGTCACATCAGGACCCAACACTTTGTGAGGCGTGGTTAGGTGAAATGGCAGACGTGGCACCTGTGTACTTCCCCTTCGACGCCAATAGCGCCGTTGCGTTAATGGGGACGCTCTATAAACAAACTGGCCGAGTAGCAACCGTGGTAACGCCGAAAAATGTGACCCCCTATTTTTGCAGTGCCGCGCAGGCTCAGCAGGCGGTGCAGGACGGCGCTATGGTATTGCAGCACGATAGCGATGCGATTCTGCAATTCTTGGCAGTAGGAGCCTATCAACTGGAGGCGGCAAATAAGGCGGCACAGGTGATGCGTGAGCAAGGCGTGGATTGCTCGGTTGTGGCCATCCTAGAGCCTGGCAGATTTCGCATTCCCAGAGACGCGCGGGAGGCAAACTACGTGCATTCCGATGCGGACATTGCGCGCATTATTCCCCCGGTCGAGACGCGCCTGATTGTCTGTCATACCCATGCAGAGGTCATGACCGGTGTGCTGCGCCGTCTCGACACAGGAATCGCACAAACCCGCGTGCTCGGCTACCGTAATCGTGGCGGAACGCTCAGCGTCGCGGGCATGCAGGAAGCCAATGGTCAATCCTGGCAAGCGATTGTCGGCGCGGCGAATTCGATATTGGGTCTACCCAACTAGGAGAGTACTGTGAATTCGAAGCAGGGCACGGCCGATTCCCCGGATGAAAACTTTCTGTATCTCACTAAAGCGGGCATCGACACTCATCAAGAGCCCGTGGTGTATATGCGCAGTGATTGCCATGTAGTCCGTTCAGAGGGCTTCAGTGCTCAGGGCCGGGTACGGGTGTGTATTGACGGGCGCAGCGTCATCGCGACTCTGAATATCGTAACGGGTGAGCTACTCAGCCACCAGAAGGCAGGATTAAGCGATAGTGCGTGGAAGCTGCTTAAGGCAAAAGAGGGCGACAAGGCTACTTTCAAGCATGCGCTGCCAGTCGAGTCGATGAGTTTTGTGCGCGGCAAACTCTATGGCAAAGCGCTGGGGCTGGAGGCCGCGCGAGCTATTATCGGCGATATAAGCGAAGCGCGGTATTCCGATATACAACTAGCTGCGTATGTGACCGCCTGCGCGGGCAATAATCTGAATCTCGACGAAACGATCGCCATCACCAAGGCGATGGTAGAGTGTGGGGAGCACTTCGATTGGGGAGAGGGGGTGCAAGTCTTAGATAAACATTGTGTAGGGGGACTACCTGGCAATCGCACTACTCCAATCGTTGTGGCCATTGTCGCGGCGAACGGTTTGATGATGCCCAAAACATCTTCCCGTGCCATCACCTCGCCGGCGGGTACCGCCGATACCATGGAGACCCTCACAACGGTTGCGTTGAGTTTCGAGAGAATGCGAGAAGTGGTGCAAGAACAAGGGGCGTGTCTGGCCTGGGGCGGCTCCGTTTCCCTAAGCCCTACCGATGACATCATTATTCGTGTGGAGCGCGCGCTAGACCTAGACAGTGAGGGTCAGCTCGTTGCATCGGTCATCTCTAAGAAGCTAGCGGCTGGCTCTACCCATGTTCTCATCGATATCCCCGTTGGGCCTACTGCAAAAGTCCGCAGCGTAGAGTTGGCTCAAATGCTGGCCGATCTCTTGGTAGAGACTGGGGCGGCACTGGGCATGAAGGTGCAGATTCTCATCAGCGATGGTAGCCAGCCCGTTGGTCATGGCGTCGGTCCGGCCCTGGAGGCGCGGGATGTCTTGGCTGTGCTGCAACGCACGAAGAGCGCGCCAGAGGATCTGCGCGAGCGGGCACTTACCCTTGCGGCGACTATGCTGGAGATGGGCAATGCCTGTCCCCCAGGGCGCGGTTTAGCCTTGGCTACGCAGACACTAGACAATGGCGATGCCTGGAAGAAATTCGTGGCCATTTGTGAAGCGCAGGGGGGATTGAAAACGCCCCCTGTTGCTCCGTTCCAGCATTCCATTACGGCACACAAGGCGGGCATCGTGGCCTTGTTCAATAATCGCGTGATCTCTCGCTTAGCTAGTCTCGCGGGCGCACCCAATGCCGTCTCCGCGGGTATAGATCTACATGTCCGCCTTGGCGATAAAGTGGAGAAGGGGCAGTTGTTAATGACCTTGCATGCGGAGGCGAGAGGGGAGATGGAGTATGCGCTCGATTTCTATCAGTCTCATCTCGACGTGTTGCATATCGAGGAAGAGTTCGTATGAAACCGATAATATTTATTATGCCAGGCCAAGAAGCGCTGGGAGAGTCGCTTCTCGCCGGTGGTGGTTTTGAGAAAGGCGTTCTGGAATTGCGACAATTTCCAGATGGGGAAAGTTATATTCGCGTGCTCAGCGATGTAGCCGATACGCAGATTATAATCCTCTGCCAGTTACATCAGCCTAACGAGAAGATTCTGCCGCTTCTACTGTTGGTGGGTACGCTGCGAGACTTGGGCGTACACAGCATCGGTTTAGTTGCTCCCTATCTTGCGTATATGCGTCAAGATAAACGCTTTCATGAGGGCGAGGGCGTCAGCGCGCAGTATTTCGCCCGTTTGCTTAGCCAGCAATTCGACTGGTTGTTAACAGTCGACCCGCATCTGCATCGTATACACGCACTCAACGAGGTTTATAGCATACCGTCCATCGCCTTGAGTGCAGTGCAGCCCATTGCGCAATGGTTAAGTGGGCAGGTTAGTAAACCCATCATTATCGGGCCAGATGGAGAGTCGGAACAATGGGCCTCCAAGGTGGCGCTGGCTGCTGGCTGCCCCTTCGAGGTGCTGAGTAAGGAGCGCTTCGGTGATCGCGAGGTGCGTGTCTCCGTACCCCATGTTGCGGACTTTCTCGATCACACGCCAGTACTTGTAGATGACATAATTAGTACTGGCCATACCATGATGCAGGCCGCTGCACACTTGCGTGAAAGTGGCATGCGAGCGCCGGTGTGTATCGGTGTGCATGGGATTTTTGCAGCGGGTTCGCTCGCTCAAATGCGAGCAGCGGGGTTGCAGGTTGTGACGACTAATAGCATCGCCGACCCTAGCAATCAAATCGATCTGGCGCCTCTTATACTCGAGGGTCTGCAGCAGTTCTTGCAGTAGCGCTTTTGCGCCTCGCTAAGGCCTTGTCTATTTCAACTAATATTAACACCACCATTGCACTGCCTGTCACTAGAGCCCAATCGAAAAGGGAGATTGCGCTTACCTCGAATATGCGTTGCGATATGGGAAGATAGGTGAAGGCGAGTTGCCCGAGCAACACCAAAGCTATGGATATTAGGACGGGCCCGCTGCCGCGACGCATGTCCGAGTGCAAAATACTCTGCTCGAAGAAGCGTGAGCTGAGAAGGTACAAAGCCTCGATCATCACAATGCTGTTAACGGCCATTGCGCGTGCGCGCTCAATGGAGCCATGGTGATCGAGTACCCAAAGGAAGAGAGCGAACACCACAACAGCGCCGCTGATACCCACGAGCAACAGGCGGCGCAGCAGCAAGGGGGTGATGAGTCCTTGTCCGAATGGGCGGGGTGGGTGTTGCATGGTTTCGCGCTCACTCAGCTCGAAGGCGAGCGCAAGTGAAAGTGTCACCGTGGTCACCATGTTGATCCACAGTATCTGGGGCGCGGTGATCGGAAGCTCCCAAGCGAAGAGGATCGCCAATAGTACAATACTGGCCTCGGCCAGATTGGTCGGCAGCATGAATAGGATCGACTTGATGGTGTTGTCATACACCGTGCGACCAACCTCGACCGCTTGCGTGATGGTGGCGAAATTATCATCGGTGAGCACGATGTCGGAAGCTTCTCGTGCGGCATCGGTGCCCTTCATGCCCATTGCTACGCCGATATCCGCCTTGCGCAGTGCGGGCGCATCGTTGACGCCGTCCCCTGTCATTGCCACCACATGCTTGCGCCCCTGCAATGCTGCTACCAATTGCAGTTTATTGGCAGGGCTAGTACGGGCATAGATATCGACCTGTTCCGCAGCCTCTGCCAATTGCTCTGGGCTCATCTCGTCTAGTTGCTGTCCGGTTAACACCCTTGTCGTATTCAGCCCCAACTCTTTGCCGATCGCCGCCGCAGTTAATGGATTGTCGCCGGTAATCATTTTCACGCGTATGCCAGCGTCGTGGCATCGTGCGATCGCTGCCACGGCCTCCTTGCGGGGCGGGTCACTGATGCCGAGAAGCGCTATCATTTCCATATCTTGCGCAACGTCTTCGTGGCTTAGGCTTATTTGATCCGTGGAGATCATCTTCTTTGCGACAGCAATAACGCGCATGCCTCTTGCCGCCAATGCGGCAATCTTGTTTTGCCACATCAGCGCATCGATGGGCTGTGCCCCGTTCGGGCCAGATTGAGTTTGGCACATCGGCAGAAGACTCTCTGGCGCGCCTTTTAAGGCGATCATGGTGCCTTTGCCGGCAGCGCTATGCGCGGTTGCCATGTATCGCCTCTCGGTCTCGAACGGGAGAACATCAACGCGAGGATAGCTGGACTTTGTCGAGGCTTGATCGAGCCCTAATTTTAAGGCGAATACTTGCAGCGCTCCCTCTGTAGGATCGCCATTGACCTGCCACTGACTCTTATTGTCGCAGCTGATACTCGCGTCGTTGCAGAGCATGCTGACTAACGCAGCGCTCTCTAGGACGGCCTCCCATTCGGGGCTGTGGGTACTGAAGTTACCCTTGGGTTCGTAGCCCTCACCACTGGCATTGATGTCTACACCGGCGGTGGCGATCTCCCTCACAGTCATGGCATTGGCCGTTAGAGTGCCGGTCTTATCCGTACAGATAATATCGACAGAGCCGAGAACCTCTACTGCGGGTAGGCGGCGCACTAGTGCATTGCTGCGGGCCATGCGCATGACCCCGAAGGCGAGCACGATGGTGACGATGGCGGGCAGCTCCTCGGGGATTGCGGCCACTGCGATGGCGATAGCGCTCTGCAACATCTCGGCGAAGCTATAGCCATGGGCAAGCATCCCGAAGGCGACAATAAGCGCCGTCAGCCCAAGGACGGTGAGTGTTAGATTGCGGGCTAGAGCGCTTAGTTGTCGCTGTAAGGGTGTTGGCTGAATCGACACACTATTCACCAGCGTGTTGATTGCGCCGATCTGAGTTTCAGTGCCGGTATGGGTGACTACTCCGGTCGCTGCGCCCGCGACAATCATGGTTCCCATAAAGACCATGTTGTGACGCTCTGCGAGTGGACAGTCCTGCGCAACTACATCGCAGAGTTTCTCGCTGGCGAGAGATTCACCGGTTAGGGCAGATTCGTCGCTGCGCAGATCCTTGCTGTTGAGGAGGCGCACGTCGGCGGGGACTCGGTCGCCCGCCTGCAACGATACGACATCGCCAGGGACGAGAGCGGTACTAGCAACACTGAGTAATTCACCATCGCGCATTGCGAGGCAGTGAGTAGTACTGATGGACAGAATGGCATTTAGAGCAGCCTCTGCCTTGCCTTCCTGAATAAACCCGATGAGACCGTTGATGAGGACGACGGCAAGAATGACACCGGCGTCTACATAGTGCCCAAGGAAATAACTGATGAGCGCACCGCCAAGCAGTACGTAGATGAAGAGGCTGCGAAATTGCCGCAGCAGGCGTTGCCATGGGGGAGTGCTAGCAGCTACGGGCAGTAGATTGGGCCCGTAACGCTGCACGCGAGCCTCTGCTTCGCTACCGCTTAGTCCTTCCCGCGTGCTGCTCAGCTGCGCTAAGAGTTCTTGTTCGGAAAGGGCATAGGGAGCACTTACTCGCGCAGCAGATTCGATTTGCCCTGTGTTCTCCAACTGTGTCGTCATGGGTTTGCTCAGAAGTTAATGCTCTCACCCAAGCTAGGCACGGTGCAGCGAATCTCATGATCTTCCCAAAATTTCAATGATAGAGCCTCGAGCGCCGTCGCCTCGCCGTGCACGAGAATCAAGCGGGGTTTGTCTTTGAACTGCGTAGCCCAATCGATGAGTTCACTCTGGCCTGCATGGGCAGAGAAGCCCCCGAGGGTTTCAATGCGCGCACGCACGATAAATTCGTCTCCAAACATGCGGTAGCTCTTCTCACCATCGACGAGGCGACGGCCTAGGGTGCCGAAGGCTTGGAAACCAATGATCAGTACCGTATTTCTCTCGCTCCAGATGCGATGTTTGAAGTGATGGCGAATGCGCCCGCCTGTGCACATACCACTGCCGGCAATGATGATCGCCCCTTTCTTGATTTTGTTGATCGCCATGGACTCTTCTGAGCTATTGGTCAGGTTAAGTGTCGGTAGGAATTTCTCGAGAGACTCTTTGCCAAACTTGTCCAAGCAACGCACGTCTTCGCTGTCTAAGATTTTGAGCCAGTGATCGTAGACAGAAGTCACCTCGATCGCCATGGGGCTGTCGAGGAAGACTTGCCAATTATCCAGTTTGCCGGCGTGGTAGAGACACCCTAGGTGATAGATGATTTCCTGGGCCCTGCCAACCGCGAAAGAGGGGATCATGACATTGCCGCCGCGCTCCCAAGTCTCGTGCAATATCTGCTCAAGCTCCTCCAAGGTGTTGTCCATGCTGCGGTGGTTGCGATTGCCATAAGTCCCTTCCATCAAGAGGATATCGGCATGTTCTACAACAGTAGGGTCGTTCATCAGTACCGAGTCGGATTTACCTAAATCGCCGGAGAAAACTATACGGCGAGTCTGCCCTTTCTCCGTTAACTCTAGTTCGACAATCGCAGAGCCCAGGATATGACCTGCATCTTGGAAATATAGCGTAGCGTCGGGTGTAATTTTAACTGGCGTGCGGTAAGGGCTGCCCTCGCAGAGCTTAAGTACTTGCTCAACATCTTTCTCGGAATACTCCTCTTCCAATAGGGGGCGGCCACTGCGCTTGCGCCGCAGGTTTTCGTGCTCTAGATCGCGGTGGTAAAGGCCAGAGGCGTCCTCGAGCAGAATTCGCAGGAGGCCTTTAGTAGCCTGGGTGCAATAGATCGGGCCACTGAAGCCAAGGTTGACTAGGGTGGGCAGCAAACCTGAATGGTCTAAGTGGACATGGGAGAGAATGACGGCATCGATGCTATTGGCCTCGAAAGGGAAGCCCTCGTCTTGAATACGGTTAAGTGCATCTCCGCATTGGCGCATGCCGCAATCTAGAAGTACTCGGCCAATGGCAGGAGACTCTACTAAGTGGCAAGAGCCGGTGACTTCCTGTGCGGCGCCGTGAAATGTAATCGTGCCCATACTTTCTCTCCCATTGTGCAATTCTTACTATGAAACCTCAGGGCGATGCACTGAGGTGGAGCGGTTACGCTGGATTTGTGCTTTTCTACGTGCTCCTAAGCGGCGAAACTGCTGGCTGGGTGCTTGCGCATAACAAGCAAATCAAGCGTGCTAATCGCTATGGCTTTTGAGTAGTGCATCATTTAGGCTTTTGGGCAGTCCACTGGATTCGAGCGTTAACACTAGCAGCTATTCTTTTTCTTCAACAAGTGCAGCATGAGGTTCTCATGAGCGAAATCAATAATCAGAACAATAAAGAAAGTTTGGAGCGTGTAGCAGCAAATGGGTTGATTAATCGGCGCCATTTGCTCGGTTTGGGCCTTGCCGGGGCGGGGGGGCTTATCTCTCATTCTGTATTGGCTGCAGATAGCTCACGAGTCGAGATTCCGGCCTGGTCGAAGATGCCAGGGCGTGATCCCTCTGGCTACGGTAGCCCTTCCTCTTTTGTCGGTTCCTACCAACGCCTAGCGGGAGCGCCGAATGCTGTGTTGCCGGGTTCCGGTGTGTCTCGTACCCCGCTGCATCTATTGCAAGGCAATATCACGCCGAACAGCCTGCATTTCGAGCGGCATCACTCTGGGATTCCTGCTATCGACCCTGCCCAGCACCGCTTAGTGATTCACGGCATGGTGCGTCAGCCACTCGAGTTTTCCTATGAAGACCTGCTTGCCTATCCGATGCAAAGCCGCATCTACTTCCTCGAGTGTTCGGGTAATAGCGGCGCGAATACCAGCGCTACGGCTGGAGACAGTAGCGCTGCGGCCATCCACGGCCTGCTTTCCTGCTCGGAGTGGACGGGCGTGAGCCTTGCCACATTGCTCGACGAGGCGGGTATAGCGGAGGGAGCCACTTGGGTAACTTCGACCGGTGCCGATGGGGCTAGCATGGGCCGCTCCATCCCGCTGAACAAGGCCTTGCGCGATGTGTTTATAGCGCTATATCAGAATGGCGAGCCCATTCGACCCGAGCAAGGCTATCCCATGCGCCTGTTTGTGCCGGGCTGGGAGGGCAATGTCAGCGTTAAATGGCTTACCCAGATAAAACTGGCCGACAGTCCTGCTAATTTTCGCGATGAGACTTCCAAGTACACGGACTTGTTGCCGGACGGGAAGGCTCTGCAGTTCACTTTTCCGATGGGTGTTAAATCTCTCATTACATCTCCCTCGGGGCAGATGAGTCTGCGTCGTCAGGGGCTTCATGAGGTTTCGGGGGTGGCCTGGTCAGGGAGTGGGGCCATTAGTCGGGTCGAAGTCTCTGCCGATGGTGGGCGCAGCTGGGCCGATGCCCATCTAGACGGTACCGGGCAGGACTTGGCCCTGACGCGTTTCCGCATACCATGGATATGGGAGGGTGGGCCCGCAGTATTGCAGAGCCGGGCGACTGATTCGGCGGGGCAAGTACAACCGACACGCGCGATGGTCCTCGCCAACTACGACGCGACAAATCGCTATCATTTCAACGGCATACAAAGCTGGTCTGTGTCCGCCCAAGGGGAGGTGAAGAATGTTTATGCCTAAGCGTAGAGTATTGATCGCCTTAGCGTTTGGCTCCTTGTTCAGCGCTACACTTGCCGCGCAGGAGACGCCCCATCTGGGTAAGGCTATTAGCGAGGAGCAGCTACAGGGCTGGGATTTAATTATCAGCCCCGATGGCGAGGGGCTACCGAGCGGCAACGGCACTGCCGCGCAAGGCAAGGAGATCTACGAGCAGCAATGTGCTGCCTGTCACGGGCTGGAGGGACAGGGCGGGGCTGGTGTGCCCGGTCTTGTGGGAGGCTCTACTAAGTCTAGACCCGCATTGCTGACAGTGGGTAGCTATTGGCCCTACACCAGTACGCTATACGACTATGTGCGCCGGGCAATGCCCCCGACTGCTCCCAAATCTTTGAGTGACACGCAGGTCTATCAAATCGTTGCGTACATTCTTCACTTAAACGGCCTCGTGGACGAAGACGTTGTTCTCGATAGTGTCAGCTTGCCCAGGATCGAGATGCCAAACCATGCCGGTTTTATCGATCGTAGCCAAGTTCAATAGGAGTTCTTATGCCAAACTCAGAGCCGCAAATCAAAGACATCAAGCTGTTTCGCCAACGCTGTTGCATAGATGGTGTGTGGGAGCGTGCTGTTAATGATGCCGTTCTTGAGGTGCACAACCCTGCCACTGGTGAGCTGCTTGGCACCGTGCCTAGTATGGGGGTGGTGGAGACGCGCCACGCAATAGAGGCAGCGCAGCTCGCGCTGCCTAAATGGCGCGCCAAGACCGCTAAGGAGCGAGCGGTCATCTTGCGGCGCTGGTTCGAGCTAATCATGGAGAATCAGGAAGATCTTGCCCGCATAATGACGCTAGAACAGGGCAAGCCGCTCACTGAGTCAAGCGGCGAAATTGCCTATGCTGCGTCTTTTGTCGAATGGTTTAGCGAGGAGGCGAAGCGCGTCTATGGAGACACCATTCCAGGGCATCAGCCCGATAAGCGCATTATCGTTATCAAGCAGCCCATTGGGGTAACCGCGGCTATAACACCTTGGAACTTCCCCGCCGCGATGCTGACTCGCAAAGCGGCTCCTGCTCTAGCTGCGGGCTGCACCATGGTTGTGAAACCCGCCTCCCAGACGCCATTCTCGGCGCTGGCATTGGCGGAGCTAGCGCTACGCGCGGGTGTCCCACCGGGTGTGTTGAACGTAGTCACCGGTAGCGCGAAGAAAATAGGGGCAGAACTCACTAGTAACCCCACTGTGCGCAAGCTCTCCTTCACGGGTTCCACGCAGATCGGCCGTGAGCTAATGGCGCAGTGCGCCCAAGACATTAAGAGAGTATCCCTCGAATTGGGTGGTAACGCGCCCTTCATCGTCTTCGACGATGCCGATATCGATGCGGCAGTTGAGGGGGCTATCGTCTCCAAGTTCCGTAATAACGGCCAAACCTGTGTGTGCGCAAACCGCTTCTACGTGCAGTCCGGTGTCTATGACGAATTTGCCGAGAAGTTGCAGATTGCTGTGAATCGCCTGAAAGTTGGCTACGGCCTTGATTTGGAAGTGAATCTTGGCCCCTTGATAAACTCAGAGGCAATGGAGAAGGTCGAAGAGCATATTCAGGATGTGCTAGACAAAGGGGGCAAACTGACCCTTGGAGGCAAGCCCCATGAAAAGGGTGGGCTCTATTTTCAGCCCACTGTTCTCGTGGATGTGCCGCAAAGCGCACTGCTCGCAAAAGAAGAGACCTTTGGCCCCGTTGCCGCTTTAATACGCTTTGAGAAAGAGGCGGAAGTTATTGAAATGGCAAACGATACTGAGTTCGGCTTGGCATCATACCTATACTCTCAAGATCTCGCGAAGGTGTTCCGCGTGGCCGAGGCGTTGGAGTACGGAATGGTCGGCATCAATACCGGGTTAATTTCCACAGAGGTCGCGCCGTTCGGGGGTGTCAAGGCATCTGGACTAGGCCGCGAAGGTTCTAAATATGGCATCGAAGAGTACTTGGAACTGAAGTATCTTTGCCTGTCAAATATCTGAAATAATTCAATAGGGGTCAATAGTCCCTGTCTAAAGGGGTCACATACCCGCCATTATCATGTCAAGCATTAATTGCATTCTCACTTAATGTCAGTTTTTGCTTTACATGAGCTTCTCCGATGTTATATTCAGCGCCCGGAATACCCACGCCTTGCGTTTGGGTTTTTTCGAGGGAGAGTAAAAGTCGATTTAGAGCAATAGGTCCGTCCACTGAATATACGGGTCTGGTGTCGCATAGGATGTAATTTCTAGTAGTTGTGACGTGTTACAGGCAGCCTTTTTTCTAAATCAAACGACCACCCGGCGCCGCTAATGGATTATGAAACAGCGGAGATCGTGATCGGGGGGCCACAATAAAATCTTAGAGGTCGCAATATGAAGTTTAGCAGTCCATTTCCACAGAAGAAGTTGCTTTGTGCAGCCATTTCCATTTCCTTGCTGCAAATCAGCGGCGCTGCACTTGCCCAAGCCCCTGAAGTTGAAGAAGTAGTTGTTACTGGCTCCTTTATTCGTCGTACAGAAGGTTTCCGTGCTGCATCTCCAATCACTCAGATCACTGCAGATGATCTTGCAGCTGAGGGTACACCTAACATGGGCGACGTGGTCGCTAACCTGAGCTTCAACCAAGGTTCATCGGTTACTCAGAACTCTTTGACTGGCGCATCTAGCACAGCTACTGGCGTCAACCTGCGTGGCCTTGGCGAGGGTGCTACTCTGACTCTAGTCGATGGCATGCGTACTATCAGCAATAACGTCAACACTTTCCTGCCACAGATCGCGATTCAGCGTCTTGACATCGTGACAGACGGTGCCGCAGCCCTATACGGCTCGCAAGCGGTAGCTGGTGTTGTAAACTTCGTGCCGCGTACTTCTTACGATGGCGTGAAGGTAGAGCTTTATCAGCAGGGCGATAGCCGTGGTGATTACAAAGACACTACTATCAGCTTCTTGGCTGGTACTGAGTGGAACGGCATCAACATCGTTGCTGCGGCAGATTGGCGTACTAACGGTCGCCTGAAGATGATCGATCGTCCTGACCAGATGAATGCTGGTTTGACTTCGTCTTCTACTCCAAATCCAGGTCGTTACCTCGTGCCAAGACGCGATGCAGCAGGCAACTTGACGGGCACAACTGCGCTTAAGTCAGATCCTAACTGTGGCGGTACGCGCGAAGATCCAACGCAAGTTGGCAACAACCCAAATGGCTTCACTTTCGGTGGCCAGTGCTGGTATGACTTCGGTGAATTCTGGGACTACCGTGTAAAGCAAGACACTGGTACAGCATTCCTTAACCTGTCTTATGACGTAAGCCCAGACTTGAGCATCAGTGCTCAGACTAGCTACTTCTCACGTCGTAACTACAACCGTGGCTCGCCTTCTAACCCAGGTGGTCGCGTAAGTGAATTGCCAGGTATTCGCGGTGAATTGCCAGGCAACCCATTCCGCGCAGTAACTTCAACTGGCGCTCCATTGTTCGCAGCAGATGCAAACGGTGACGGCGTGCCTGATCGCAACAGCAATGGTCAAGTGATCCTTGATCCTGCCGGTATCGCGTTCAACGAAGACGTGACTTTTGGCGCATGGCGTCCATGGGGTAAGCACGGTACATTGCCTTCACAGTTGGGTGCTGACGGCGCTACTGTAGGTGATGCGTATATCCGCGGTGTGCGTCAAGCATTCAAGGCAGACTTCGCAGTCCCTTACCTGAACGACTGGCGCGGTAATGCGACCTACACCTTCTCTTATCAGCAGGATAAGAGCTTGGCGAACAACTTCAGCATGGCTGCACTGACACAAGGCTTGAACTGTGACGTGGTCAATGACCGTGAAGCATGTTTCAACCCCTTCGTTTCTGCTGACGGTTCTAACCTGAACACTCAGGCAGTTGCTGATTCTACTTATGTGCAGAATCGCACTAACAATGAAGACAAATTGCAGACATTCGACCTAGTGTTGAACGGTGTAATCTCTCCAGGCGGCTTCGAATTACCAGGCGGCACTATCGGTGCAGCATTTGGTTACCAGCGTCGTGAAGATCGTTTCAGCAACGTGCCTTCATTGCACAGCTTGACTGGTGACGTGTTCATCGGTGCACAACTGTTCCCGAACAGCGATGGTCGTTCTGTAGATGCATACTTCGCAGAGCTTTCATTGCCACTTCTAGACAACCTAGAGCTGAGCTTGGCACTTCGTGACGAGGCTTACTCTACTGGTCAGAGCTCTACCGATCCTAAGTACGGCATCGTGTACACGCCAATCGACCGTCTGACTCTGCGTGCAAGCGCGGGCTCTTCATTCGTTGCGCCTTCATTGTCGCAGTTGAACGATCCAGAGTCCTGTGGCCTGACTAACGTTGCTGACCCGTTCACTACATTCGCAGCTTTCACGGCGAACTGTTCGAGCGGTAACCCGCTTCTAGTTCCTGAGTCTGCTGATACATTGAGCGTTGGCTTCGAGCTAGACTTGATCGAAGGCATGGTAGTGTCCGTTGACTATAGTGAGACTGACTTCACCGATCGAATCATCGCTTCTACAACTAACGATGTATTGAGCGCTGACTTCTTCAACTTCAAGCAAGCGACTGGTTTTGCCGGTCCTGGCATGCCTACGTTGGCACAAGTTGCTGCATGGAATGCTGATCCACGTTCGGACAAGCGCATCGTGCGTGACCCGAACAACATGGCGCAGATCGATCGCATCTACTCAGGCGACTCAAATGCGTCAAGCATGCTTGTGAAAGCCTATGACTTGAATTGGTCTTACCGCTTCTCTGTTGGCGACATCGGCATGTTCAATGTTGGTTTGAACGCGACTTATGTCGACTCTTACCAGTACCAGCTATCGGTTGACCGTCCTGTAGTAGAAGGCAAGGGCCTGCAGAACGACAACACTGGTGCGGTACCCCCAATGCCAGAGTGGAAAGGCAATCTGAACATGGGTTGGTTGATGGGCCAGCACAGTGCAAACGTCACTGTACGCTACATTGACGACATGGTATTCGATGCAAACCCATTCTCCTTCCAGCGTCTGTTGCCTTTCAGCAACTACCGCGCTACTTCTGAGTTGCACGCTTCTACAATCGTAGATGCGTCATACAACTTCAGCCAGTTGGAAGCTTTGGGTGGCGAGTTCGCGTTCACTGTTGGTGCACGTAACTTGTTCGACCGCTTGCCACAGAAAGTGCCAATGCTAGGTGGTATGGAATCAACTCTATATGACCCAACAGGCCGCATGGTCTACGCACGTGTTACTTACGAAATGTAAGTGAAAGACACTTGCTCGCAGTAAATGCGAGCAACGTTAATAGAGTCGGGGTGCTATCGAAAGATGGTGCCCCGATTTTTTTCTACCTCTAAAAGCTTTGTCGATATTCTCAAAAACTTCTTTCGAGCCTGTCTATCGACCGAGAAACTCCATACGGAATGCTTTGTCACTTTGGCTTGTTATCTCTTCAGTTCATCTCAAACCCTATCCATTGAGAAATACATACGAGTGCGAATTTTCCTAATTCCATTGTGCTAATAAAGACATACGACTCTCTGCTTTGTGAGCGCGGGAAATGCGACTTGACCCTGTTTAATTGTGACAGAGTGTTTCAGGGCTGGGTGCGAGGCTAGAAAATGCGGCGTCTTAGCGGTAGCTAAAGTTAAGTTGTGTAATGTCCTTTCATAAAAAAGTCTAGGGTTTCTAATTCAAATTAGCGGTCCGTGCTTGTCAGCGTTGCTCGATAGTACTTAGATATCAAAGCAATATTGCTCTCTATTACACTCCGTATTATACCTTTACAAAAAGATACCCAATGATATATTCCACGCTCGAAATGTGACACCTGCGAGGTGGCACCATTTCGAGGGAGAGTTAAAAGTCGGCTTTGAAAGATAGGTGAGTCTCACAACTTACGCGTCTGGAGTCGCATAGGTCTTAACCCCTAGTAGTTGCGAAGTTTTACAGACAGCCTTTTTTCAAAGCTAAACGACCACCCGGCACCGCGGCAGCATTTAGAAGCAGCGGAGCAGTAGGTCGGGAGGCCACAATAAAAATTAAGAGGTCGCAATATGAAGTTCAATAGTCCATTCCCACAGAAAAAGCTGTTATGCGCAGCTATTTCTTTTTCATTGCTACAAGTCAGCGGGTCTGTGCTTGCGCAAGAGCCCGACGTTGAAGAGGTGGTTGTAACTGGCTCCTTCATTCGTCGTACTGAAGGTTTCCGTGCAGCATCTCCAATCACGCAGATCACTGCGGAAGATCTTGCAGCAGAAGGGACACCGAATATAGGCGACGTGGTCGCTAACATGAGTTTCAATCAGGGTTCAACGGTTACTCAGAACTCCTTGACTGGTGCGTCCAGCACCGCTACTTCCATCAATCTACGTGGTCTAGGTTCAGGCGCTACTCTGAACTTGGTGGATGGTATGCGTGTAATCGGCTCCAACGTTAACACCTTCCTGCCACAGATCGCGATTCAGCGTATGGATATCGTGACTGACGGCGCAGCAGCCCTATACGGTTCACAAGCGGTAGCCGGCGTCGTCAACTTCGTACCCCGTACTGCATACGATGGCGTAAAAATAGAGCTCTATCAGCAAGGCGATAGTCGTGGTGATTATAAAGACACGACCCTAAGCTTCTTAGGTGGCACAGAGTGGAATGGCATTAACATCGTTGGCGCTGCTGAGTGGCGTACTAACGGTCGTCTGAAGATGATCGATCGTCCTGATCAGATGAACGCGGGTCTGACGTCCTCTTCTACACCAAACCCCGGTCGCTACCTCGTGCCAACGCGCGACGCGGCGGGCAATCTAACTGGCAAGACTACCACTAAGTCCGATCCAAACTGTGGTGGGGTGCGTCAAGATCCTTCTAAGCCGGGTAACAACCCGAATGGTTTCACTTTCGGTGGTCAGTGCTGGTATGACTTCGGTGAGTTCTGGGACTATCGAGTTGCGCAAGACACGGGCACTGGTTTCTTGAGTTTTTCCTATGACGTGAGCCCAGATCTGAGCCTAAGCGCGCAGACTAACTATTTCTCGCGTCGTAGCGAAAACCGCGGTTCCCCATCGAACCCAGGTGGTCGCGTAGGTGAGCTACCAACGATTCGTGGTGAATTGCCTGGCAACCCATTCCGTGCCGTAACATCGACTGGCGCGCCACTATTCGCGCAAGACGCGAATGGTGATGGCCTTCCAGATCGTAACGGCAGTGGCCAGGTGATCCTAGATCCTAACGGTATCGCGTTCAACGAAGACGTTAGGTTTGGCGCTTGGCGTCCATGGGGCAAGCACGGTACTTTGCCTTCACAGTTGGGTGGCGAAGGCGCAGGACATGCCGACGATTATTTACGCGGGGTGCGTCAGGCATTCAAGGCTGACTTCGCGGTGCCTTACCTGAACGACTGGCGTGGTAATGCGACTTACACCTTCTCCTATCAGCAGGATAAGGGCCGGGCGAACAATATGAGCCTAGGTGCATTGCAACAAGGCTTGAACTGCGACGTAATCAATGATCGTGAGGCATGTTTCAACCCCTTCGTTTCGACTGACCCATCCACGTTGAACACACAGGCAGTTGCAGACTCTACTTATGTGATCAATCGCGTTAACAACGAAGACAAATTGCAGACTTTCGACCTGGTATTTAACGGTGAGATCGCGCCTGGTGGCTTCGAATTGCCGGGCGGCACTATCGGTGCCGCACTTGGTTATCAGCGTCGTGAAGACCGTTTCAGTGACATGCCTTCTTTGCACAGCTTAACTGGTGATGTGTTCATCGGTACGCAGTTGTTCCCGAACACCGATGGCCGCACTGTGGATGCCTATTTCATGGAAGCGTCATTGCCACTCCTAGACAACCTAGAGCTGCAATTGGCAATCCGTGACGAGTCTTACTCTACCGGTCAGAGCTCTACCGATCCTAAGTACGGTATCGTGTACACCCCAATGGATCGTCTGACACTGCGCGCGAGCGCGGGCTCTTCGTTCATTGCTCCTTCATTGAACCAATTGAACGCTCCTGAGTCCTGTGGTCTGACTAACGTAGCTGACCCATTCACTACATTTGCTGCTTTCACAGCGAACTGTTCACGCGGTAACGCTGCGCTAGTGCCTGAGTCTGCGGATACGTTGAGTGTCGGTTTCGAGCTTGACCTGATCGAAGGCATGCGCCTGTCTGTTGACTATAGTGAGACTGATTTTACCGATCGTATCGTGTCCTCGACTACGAACGACGTATTGACAGCTGACTTCTTCAACTTTAAGCAAGCTACTGGCTTCGCAGGACCTGGTAAGCCCACTCTGGCGCAGGTAGCTGCCTGGAATGCGGATCCACGTTCGGACAAGCGCATTGTGCGAGATCCGAGCAACATGGCGCAGATCGATCGAATCTTCTCCGGTTCTACGAATGCGTCTAGCATGTTGGTGCAGGCCTATGACATTAGCTGGAGCTACCGCTTCGCAGTTGGCGACCTTGGTAATTTCAATCTAGGCGTGTCTGCGACTTATGTAGATTCCTACCAGTACCAACTGTCAGCTGATCGTCCTGTCGTAGAAGCGAAGGGCGTGCAAAATGATAATACTGGTGCGGTGCCTCCAATGCCTGAGTGGAAAGCGAACCTGAGTGTAGGTTGGTTGAGAGGGCAACACAGCGCGAATATGACTGTTCGTTATATCGACGACATTATTTTCGATGCGAACCCCTTCTCCTTCCAAGCGGCGTTGCCCTTCAGCAACTATCGTACTGTTACTGAGCTGCATGCCTCTACTATCGTAGATGCAGCGTATAACTTCAGTCAGTTGGAAGCGTTGGGCGGCGAGTTTGCGTTCACCTTAGGTGCGCGCAATCTGTTCGACCGCTTGCCACAGAAAGTGCCAATGCTAGGTGGCATGGAATCTGTTCTATATGACCCAACAGGCCGCATGGTCTATGCACGCATCACTTACGAAATGTAAGAACGATACGCGCATACCGGTTTAACCGGTGCACTACAGTAAAGGGTGTCTCCTTCGGGAGGCGCCCTTTTTTATTGCCCTTCGAGAGGCTATAGCCCCCCCCCATAACATGGGGTAGTGCCGTGTGGCAGACCTGACTAAGATTCTCCAAACCCAGTGTGCTGGGTATCTTCGGACTACGCAGTGAGGGCTAGGGAATGTTAAAGGTGATGTCAGTTTTGAGGAATGCGCTAGGGGCACTTGCGCTTCTTGTCTCAGTCAATGCTATGGCACAAGACCTGCCGGGTTCGGCCGTGAGTGATAGCGTGGTCAACCAAAGCGCAATTACATTGATTGGTCTCGCTCAACAACGCTATCCAGAGCTTTTCACCGGCGCTACGAGCTGGCGGACTTTCGACGGTTTCTTTTACAAATACTATTCTGCAAGCGGCGTCTACGTGGGCATAAACGGGCCAGATTTATACTTACTTGGCGGACCATTTGGTAATACTGTGCAATATCAGGGTACGGTGGCCGATGCGTTAGTGGCGCTACAAGGAAATAACAATGGTAGCTCTGGCTCAGGTTCAACTAGTCAGCTATTTAAGAGCGTCACGTCTAACAATACACTAAGAGACTTGCTTAGCTACTTCAGCTCTATCACTCTCAGTTATGGAACAGTGACCTCCTTCGCCAGTCTGCAAGCTGCGGTAGCGCTAGAAGCTCAGGGTCAGGAGCAGGTAGATGGGGCTACGACCGATGTTGTTGCATTGACTCTGACGGGCAATAATCTTTCCGCGCCAGTGTCCTATAAGATGTGGGTAAATGCTCAAGGCACGATTGTAAAGCTTCGCCAGAATGGCTATGACTTCGTAATGCCAACCTCTAACGCAGTAGGGGCGGGTCTCGTGAGTGGAATGCTTATCGCACTGAAGGCTGCGGATGCTCCTTCGGTAAGGGCTGCACTGAACGACACACTGCAAGATAGCGCCGCGGTTTCCCAGAAAACTCAAACTCGGACTATCTCCGGCTTGAATGTGCAGACCCTATCCCTGCAGATTGGGGATGGCGCAAGCACAACTGTCTTGCTTGAGGTGAGCGACTTCGGTTCTTTCTCCATGGCCACCAAGATGTCATCCACTCTGGGTGGCAGTACCACCAGCTTCGAGATTACTAGCGCTGCGTTGCGTTAAGTGGGCGCGGCTTCGTCTGCTCCGCGGCATTTGCGCGTAGGAGCAGACGAACACCGGTCACGCTAATGACAATTAAGAGCAATAAACCGAAGACCCCTAAGACCTTGTCTAAGAGTTTTATCCCTGTCCACTGCAGATAATGCACGCGATACATGCGGTCTATCCACTTTGTATCGATACCGCTCTGATAAAGGCTGAGGGTGTCCCATTGCAGGCTTATCGTAGCGCCAGTGCTGGTGCGAAAGGGGGAAGCATCGCTCTCGAGTAACCGCCCATAGCGCTCGGTCTTGAGTGCGATCGCGTCACTTATTAAGGTGCGACGCTGCTGCGTGTCGGCCTCGAAAGGGGCGAGCGTTATAGCATTAAGATTGTTCCAACCGGTCTCGCTGCGTACCAGAAGATGGGTCCCTATAATCGTGCGCAAGACTTTGTACTCTAGCCAGTTTTCTTTTGGCGTAATCGTCAGCACCTCGGTTAGCGGATAGCTTCTTACGGGCAAGGCCTCATAGGCTGCGCCATAGCCGGGCTGAATAAGAAACACCAAGCCTGTCAGGCACCATGCTAATAAAGGTGTTAGAAGGGCGATGCCGGTCCAACGGTGTAAGCGGTAGTTGGAAAGAGTCACGTCTAATTTTTCGCGTCTTTGTTAAGGCTGTAGCGCAGCAGTAAATAACCAAAGATTCCGGAAAGAAGCGAGCCGATGAGAATGCCTAGGCGCTCGTCGAAGATCATATCGATGCCTGTGCTCTCGAAGGCGAGCGAGCCAATGAAAAGACTCATAGTAAAGCCGATGCCGCATAAGATGCCGGTGCCATACATCGATACCCAGTTCATGCCCTCCGGCATATCCGTGAGCTTAAGCTTAATCGCGATCCAGCACATGCCGAACACGCCGATCTGCTTGCCGACGAAAAGCCCTAAGGTAATCCCCAAGGGGACGCCGTGCATGACTTGCTCGACGCCGACGCCCGCAAGGCTTATGCCAGCGTTAGCGAAGGCAAAGACAGGCAGAATGACGAAGGCGACCAGCGAGTGCAGGTCGTGCTCCCATTCTTGCAATGGTCTAGCCTCAGGGTTGGCTTTATCACGCATGGGAATGAACAGGGCGAGGATAACGCCAGTTAGCGTGGCGTGAACACCCGATTTAAGCATCGCAACCCACATAACCACACCGATCGCGAGATAGAAGGTGCGTGAGCTCACGCCATAGCGATTGAGCGCAAATAACAGCGGGATACACAGGCCCGCGATCAGTAATGAAAAGAAGGAAATCTGGGCAGTATAGAAAGCTGCGATGATAATGATTGCGCCGATATCGTCGAAAATAGCGAGCGAGGTTAAGAAGATCTTTACGGAAATGGGGACGCGTGAGCCTAGCAAGGAGAGAATGCCGAGTGCGAAGGCAATATCGGTCGCAGCGGGAATAGCCCAGCCGGAAGTGGCGCTGTCATCGCCGCGATTAATAAATAGATAGATTGCTGCTGGGACCAACATGCCGCCAATCGCCCCAAAGCCTGGTAGCACGACCTTGCGCATATTTGACAGCTCGCCCTCCATGACCTCTCTTTTGAGCTCGAGCCCCACTAAGAAGAAGAAAATGGCCATCAAGCCATCGTTGATCCAGAGCAGCAATGGCTTCGCGACGACAAGTTCGCCAACACTGACTTGGACCGGCGTGTCGATGATGAGGGCATACCAGCTCGCCAGTGGGGAGTTAGCCAAGATCATAGCTAGTGCCGCTGCGAACATCAGTAGGATGCCGCTGGCCGATTCCATGCGAAAGAAGTTATTGATGCTGGTCTGAGCGGTCTGAATCATTAACAAGGAGTCCTATCTGTAATTCACAAGGCCTCGAAGAATAGCCTATTTCGGGTGTCCACATCTAGGCGATGGTCAGCTGTTGGCAAACTCACTATGATGTTCATTCAATACGAATGTAAAAGGGGGATAGACCAATGCTAATGAAGAGAAGAATGGGTTTGGCCGCACTTCTTATGTCGATGTTCAATTTCGCAGCGCCTAGTGTGGCCCGTGCAGACATCTGGGATGAAGTGGAGCACGGCTTTGCGGATAGCGATGGCGTAAAGATTCACTATGCTAGTGTTGGGGAAGGCCCCCTCGTCATTATGATCCACGGCTTTCCGGATTTCTGGTATAGCTGGCGAGAACAGATGACCGCCCTCAAGGGGGATTATAAGGTCGTGGCTATTGACCAGCGTGGCTACAACCGCAGCGATAAGCCAGAGGGGGAAGAGCAATACGCCATGCCCCTATTGATTGCCGATGTGGCCGCAGTGATCCGTCATTTCGGGCAAGAGAAGGCGATCATAGTGGGACATGACTGGGGCGGGGCGGTCTCTTGGCAGTTCGCGTTCAACTACCCGCAGATGGTGGACAAGCTCGTTATTCTTAATCTCCCACATCCAGTGGGGCAGTTGCGGGAGCTGACGATCAACCCTGTCCAGCGCGCCAGTACTGCCTATGCACAGCGATTTCAGGCTGGCTCTCCTAGCGACCCGGACATCTTCTTCGGCATGCCCATGACGCCACAGACACTCTCTGGCTGGGTAAGCGACCTCGAGGCAAGGAAGCGCTATATCGAAGCTTTCGAGCTTTCCGACTTTGACGCGATGTTGGCTTTCTACAAACAGAATTACCCCACGCTAAGAGAGGCGAGTACCGAGATTCCTGCGCCGCCACCCGTGCCCCACTTGAAGATGCCAGTATTGATTTTCCATGGTCTAGCCGATACGGCCCTGCACTCTGATGGATTGAACAACACCTGGGATTGGATCGACGCGGATACCACGATAGTGACAGTCCCCAAGGCAGGTCACTTTGTGCAGCAAGATGCAGCCCAGTTAGTTTCATCCACCTTGTACTGGTGGTTACAGGCGCGACCTTAGTCGAACTAATACAGATTGTTGCATCTAGAGAATAGACAGGGCGCGGGCTCTTGATTAGTCTTTTGGGTTTTGACTAAACAAAGGTGGCGCCCATTACTAACATGGGCGTAACAAGCAATTTTAAGTGGGGAATATTATGAAGTGGAATTGGACCATTCTTGCCGGCGCGCTCGCGCTGGGTGCTAGCTCTGCGTTGTTTGCACAAAGCGAGAGCGATATAGACTATCCAGAGTCCTTCGATACCCCCATTCCACTGTTTACCGTCGCATTGGGTGATTTCAGTTATCCCATTTCGTCTAAGAAGCCCGAGGTGCAAGCCTATTTCGATCAGGGCTTCCAGATGATGTATTCCTTTACCACAGAAGATGCGGCGCGCTCTTTCCGCGAGGCACAGTTGCTAGACCCGGAATGTGCCATTTGTTACTGGGGCGAGGCATGGGCGTGGGGCTCCTATCTCAATGGCCCTATGAGCCCGGACAAGTCACCACGCGCCTTTGCGGCGATCAATAAAGCCTTGGCCCGCATCGACTTGGCAAGCGCTAAGGAAGCCGACTTGATACGCGCCATGTCTACGCGTTATGTCGCGGATTTCAGTGCCGAACGGCGCTTGGAACAGGAGCGCGCCTACTCAGACGCAATGGCCGTGTTAGCGGCCAAGTATCCAGACGATTTGGACATAGTGACGCTGTATGGGGATTCTTTATTTCTCTTAGAGCCGCGTCGTGGCACTAGAGATCTCGATGATCCAAACGTGATTCGATTACACAGTGTTTTGACTAGTGTGTTGGAGCGGGACATCCGGCACCCAGGCGCCTGCCATCTCTATGTGCATGCCACCGAATCAACGCCCAACCCAGGGCTGGCAGAGGGCTGTGCCGAGTATCTAGGCACAGCAATCCCCGGCGCCAGTCACATCAATCATATGCCTAGCCATACCTGGAACGAGATAGGCCGTTGGAGCGATTCGATCAGAGCCAATATCATGGCTTGGCACTCTGATCAGAAGGCTGCTATTGGTGAAGGATTTGCGATTTACCCTATGCACAATCTCGCGATGCTGCTCTTTGCTGCCAGCATGGATGGACAGGGAGCGCTGGCGATTCAGGCGGGTAAAGACTACGAGAAACTAATGGATAGCTCCATCTATCACGCGTTAACACTTGTAAGATTCGGGCGTTTCGATGAGGTAGCGGCAGTAAGCAAGCGACCTGAGAATAGCGATTTCGATGGTGGTTCTTGGGACTTCGCACAAGGCTATGCCGCGCTGAAGATGGGCGATACATTCACCGCCCGCGAATATCTAGATAAGCTAGAAAAATTAGCGCAGGACACGACCGACAATTACCGCTTTCACGACGGTAAGAACCTTCTGAGAGTTCTAGCGGGCATATTGCGCGGTGAGATGGCGTGGAGTACTGGAGATATGGCAAGCGCCGTGACGGCCTTCGAGAGCGCTACTGATGCCTATAATAATATCGTCTACGACGAGCCCGAGCCTTTCCCATTCTCTGCTAAGCACTGGCTAGGGGCTGCCTATATCGAGGTAGGGGAATACGCTAAGGCGATCACGGTATACGAAGAAGACCTGCGCGAGCATCCTCACAATGGTTGGTCTTTGTTTGGTATCAAACAGGCACTGGCCGCCCAAGGTAAAACAGATCCAGACATCGATGCGCGCCTAGAGCAAGCTTGGGCGCGCTCCGATGTCTGGCTGCTGAGCTCGAAGTTCTAGGCTCCCCAGAGGGCAGGCGTCAAAATGAGCCTGCCCCCACAATCCTATGACAGCTTTGGAATTCTAATCACGACTTCCGAGTCCGATTTCTCGGTCTGCATTCCCGTGGCATCCACCGGAGAGTTAAAGGGAATGGCGCGCGAGAATTGGCTCATACTCGTACTGCTCAGCGCACGTCCGTTGCCGCTGTTTTGTACTTCGGTGCGGACCTGTGCAGAGATCGAGAGCGTGTTGTTATCGAGCTCGGTTGCCAGTTCCACGTCACTGCCTTCGGCAAGTGAAATCACCACCCGATATTCGTCCGTCGATTCTTCGACTTCAATCTGAGCGGGGGGAGCGTTCCCAAAACCCGCGCCTAGACCCATGCCATTTAAGCCAAAATTGCCGAAATTGAACAGAAAAGGGTCTGATCCGGCGCGCCCGAATAGCTGATCCATGCGCTGCTGCATTTGGGCGAAAGGGTCGCCACCAAAAGCAGCCACAGAAAAGGGGTCCAAGAGTGATGCTTGGGTTTGCGCCTGTTGCGCAGCGGTGCTTTCGAGCTTGTCGAGGATCGCTGCGCGAGTCTCTTGCTTACTGTCTTGCTGCTGGGCATTGAACAGGCTCGGAGAGCGCCCGAGTGCTATGCCGATAGAGAGGCTGCCGACTAGGGCAGCACAAGCGATTGCCGAAATGAGTAATGATCGATCGTTAAGTTGCATCTCTTCACCTCATAGGATTATTCACGAAATGAATTGCTGGATGCGGGCCGAAGGCGCCGTGCTAGCAAGTAAATGATAGGGGCGCAGGTGAAAAATTCAAGGGCTAGCAGCGAGCGCTGCTAGTGTTCTACGGTGTACTTAATGTCGACGCTCTGGCTGCTACCGGATTTCGCTTCGAGTTTGATGCGATCACTAATACTGTAATCCACAGAGAGTGTGGACTCTGTTTCGAATAGGCCGACGCCATAGCGAATAAAGATCTTAGGAGTGAGGTATTTGCCTAGGGTAAGGCTGCTATTACTGGTGTCGCCAGTGCTATTGATCGCCAAGGTGTCGAGGCCCAGCTGTGAGCGCACCTGATTGGTGAAGGACTTGCCCTGATTGATACCGAGTGTGGTAATCGCGCCGGCCAGCGCGTTGCTGTCTTGATTGCCCATCTCTGCAAAAGGTTTGCCGGTGATTAGCACGGCTAAGATGTCACTATCGGGCAGTGAGGGTGTGGAGAATAACTGGCTACGGATGTTGCGCAGGGTTCCGTTCATCTGCACGCCAGCCTTCACGTCCTCTGTCTGACGAACGGCGCGAATATCAAGTGCGGGGTTGCCAAGGCTGCCGAAGAACAATAATTTGCCGTGTTCGATATCGAGGCGGCGGCCATAGGTTTCGTAATAGCCTTGGACGACCGTCAACTCCCCATAGGTGAGTGGTGCACCCGTGTCGCGTTGGGTTATCTCTAAGGCGCCAGCAAGTTGTGCATCCAAGCCGAAACCTCTGAAACGGGCCTCGTCTCCCAGTTTGATGGAGACCTCGGCGGTCAAGTCCATTTCACTTAGAATTCCTCGGTCTGCCTGTGCCGCATTGCGAACAACTGGGGTTTGTGGGCCGTTGTCCACAATGACGGTGTCCGTGGAAACATCGATTGCAGACTCGGGCAACTCCGTGAGCTGAACATCGACTACAGGAAGCGTAAGCGTGCCAGTGACATTGAGGCTTTTTGACGTGCCTGTGACCTGAAGGTTGGGTGAGATCTTGAGTAGGATCTCTGCATCGTTAGCGATCGTGAAGTTATCGCCTTCGATGCTAATTTCGAAGCTTCGCTCTGGCGCTAATGGCGCATTTATCTCGCTGAAAAATTGCAGAGTGCCGTCGCCCGAGGTGGCATGTCCTTGTATCGCCACGGTCTGATTGATGTCGCTCGTAACATTGGCCGCGATATCCCGCAACTCTAATCCTAAGCCTGGTATATCGACCGAGGCATTGATCAGCTCTAGGTTGCCGCCGAAACGAGGTGCCGAGATCGAGCCGGATATGAGCGTTAGCCCCTGCAGTTGCCCCTGTGTGTTCTGTAAAGAGGGTAGGAAGGCTTCTATCCAACTTAGATCGTCGAAAGCGAGGTCTACACGGCCGTCTAAATCTTGGTTTGCGCGTACCGTCAGTTGCGCGTCAGCGTTGCCCTGCACAGACATGCCGCTATCGGCGAGATTGGGCTGATAGAAATCGAGTGTGCTAGTGATCTGCCATTCATTGTCTGTGCGTGTGCCATCGATCTCAGCATTGCGCCAATGGAAGGTCTGCGGCTCAAGTGGCTCGGCCTCTACAGCGGTTAAATCGTCTACTTCCGCGATCACGGGCTCTACGTGGATCATGCCTTCGCCTGCGTTCACATTGAAACGCAGCGCGAGCGCCGATGGGTCTGCGGAGAGCGAGCCTGTCGCGCTGGCCTCGATGCTCAGGCTACCTTCGGCGCGGCTACCCTCGGGTAGTTGTGGCAGCAACACCGCGCCCTCTTGCCCGCTGGGCTCGCCAGACACAGGGGCATTGAAATGACTTAATGGGTAGTCGAGTAATTGAGCGTTCGCAACGAGCTCGCCAGTGCTAGCCCAGTCTACATCTAGGCAAAGAGTGCTCTGCTCCTGAAGCCAGCATTGGCGGCTTAGCGTGACAGTCTGGGCGCTTGCGCTTAAGGTAGGCTCGCCGTCGAGTTGCCACAGGCCGAGGTCGCTGAGTATACGGCCGTTGTTTATACTGCCGGTCCATTGGATCGGCTCTTCAAATTGCACCGCACCACTTAGTGACAGGTCGAACTCTCCTAAAGGCGCGCGCGCTGCGAGTGTCACTTGGTGCTCGGCTGGGGTGCCCCGTGCCGCAATGGCGACTGAGTCGATGCGTTGTGAGTTCTCGCCGCTGGTCTCGATACCGATTGTGTTTATCTCGACCATATTACTATTGTTAAGATATTCGCCCTTAGCTCTAAAGCTGTCGATGCGAGTGCCAGCGAAGTCGAGGCTATTGCCACTAGCGTCGAAGTTGATCTGCGGCGCTTCTGGGGTGCCGCGTAGAGTGCCGGTCGCATCGATGCTGCCAGAGAGAAGAGGGGAGAGTGTGCCGATGTTCGAGGCGTCTATTTCCCAATCGAGATTGATGCTGTCTGACCAGTTGCCATTGACCGAGAGTGTGGTGCTACCGCTAGCGGCGCGCAGGTCGTCGACCTGCAAGCCGTCTTGTCCGTAAACAAGATTGCCTTGTGCGCTAAGGGGGTAGCTGTTGAGTTCGCCAGTCACATCGATGATGCGCAGCTCGCCGGCGAAACCGCTATCGCTTTGTTGAAGGCGCAAATCGCCGCTTCCGCTCAAGGCACCAATAATGAGTCCTTCAGGTAGAAAGGGCTGGTACTGTTCGCCGTTGCGTTCCTCTACTTCTAGGTGGACGTCTAGGTTAAAGCCGTCCTGCCAATCTAGCGAACCGTTTGCAGCAATTCGCCCCGTCGTGCTTGTCACCATAAGTGTTTCCACCGCTAGAGTCTGCCCCTGCCAGCGCGTGTCCCACTGTAGATCTAAGGGAGGGACTATGACCTCGCCTAGTGGGTCTTCGGCGGTAATGCTAGCTTCGCCAGATAGGCGAACCGCTTCTAGGCTGCCCACTGTGGTGATTTGCGCGGAATCGATGCGTAGGCGTCGTCCTCCGGCTAGGTCGGCGGAACTAAGGACTTGAGGGTCGATGCGATGATTCAGCTGGAAGCTTCTCTCGCCAGTATCCGCGTTTAGTAGGTTCAGCTCTAACTCGCCGCGGCTACTAATTTGCGCCGGCGTGATCAGCTCGTGATTGAGGCTAATCCGATTCAAGTTGCCCTCGAGGCGCAATTCGCCGCTGGCCTCTTCAAACCCCTCCAGTATTGGTCCGTTATAGAGCCAGTTCAGGTCGAGCGCCAAGGGCATGGCCGTTTGCAGATCTGTCTCTATGGAGCCCGATACTTGCACTGGCGGTGCGGAAAATTGCAGGCTGTTTAGGCTTAAGTGGCGCTCATTGAGGCGAGCAATTAGCGTCAATGAGTCAATGCTATAGGCCGCCTCGTCGAAAGCGATGTTGGCATCACGCAGTGCAAACCTATTGATAGCGATGTTCAGCGGCAGCGGCAGTATTCCAGCGAATGGGTCTGGGTTCACCGGCTCGGCATCCTCGGGCGCCGGAGCGCTATGCCAATCCACATCTAGCCCGGTGAAGCTGAGTTGATCGAATACGAACTCTCCGGAGAACAGGCTCATAGGGTTCCAGCTGCTCTGCAGTGTGGTGACTGATACGACGTTCTCGCCATCGCGATAGCGCAGGTCCTGAAAGCGCATGCCAGAGAGTAGGGTGCCTTGGCTCTGCTCAAAGCTCAGCTCTCGCGTTTCGCTTTGCAGCTGAGCAAAGCCGAAGTTCAGGAGCCACGCGCTGCCACTATTAGTTCCGACGAGTGCGCTAATGAGAGCAAGAACAGCAACCAAAAGAATCATCAGCAAAGAGACGCTGATAGCACTTATGCGAATGAGCCGAGCTCGCCATGTCGGCGCCACTTGCTGCGACGACTGTTCCATCTGGTCCTCACTACTCATAGATCGGGACCCATGGTGATGTGGAGGCGCAAGCCACCGCCCTCGTCCAGCCCCTTGGCCAGATCCACGCGGATTGGCCCAATGGGAGATTGCCAGCGTACCCCGAGACCGACACCGGACTTTAGGGCTAAATTAGTATAGTCGGCGAAGGAGTTGCCGGTGTCATAGAAGACCGCGCCACGCCAACCGGGTCGCACTTCGAAATCATACTCAACGCTGCCGGTAAGCAAGTGCTTACCTCCTATTACTTCGCCTTCATCGTTCTCGGCGCCAATGCTGCCATATTGATAACCGCGCACGCTTTGATCGCCGCCGGCGAAGTAGCGAATGGTCACTGGCAGCTCTTCTACGCCACCGACGATCGACGTTGCGATCTCCGAGCGAATCAGAAAACGCCCGATACCGATGTCGTGCACAAACTTACCGCTCGCATACAGCTGCACGAAACTCAGGTCTGAGAATAGCGCGTTAGAGGCGCCACTGACCTGCGTAAACAGGCGCCAGCCGCGGGCGGGATAGATGGGGTCGTCCGCTTGCGTCTTGGTCCAGTTAATACCGTTTATGGTGAGGTTGTAGCTCTCGACCACGTCGTTAATCTCGGAGGTTTCGTGCTGATAGTTGGTAAAGATATTCTGCAACCAATCATCGCCCAGAAACCAGGCGTCTACGCTGGAACGGTAACTCACCCCGACCTTAAAAGTGTCGGTAGTGAAGGTGTCGTTGTCTTGGCCAACTAGGCCCGTCGAGAAGCTAATGCTCTCTGTACTCGGTTCGCTCAACGGTATGTTGTAGGTAAGATTGCCGCGTTGGTCCAGTGGTGAGAGCGCCGCGTCGCCATTGAAGCGGTGTCCTGAGCGATTGAGGTAGCGATCCTCATAAGCCAAGGTCAGGCGTGGACCGATATCCGTGGTGACACCTATGCCGGTCGACCAGCTACGACGCGGGCGCATGTTCAAGTCGATATTCACTGGCACGTCGCGCGAAGTTGCAGCGCCTGTGACAAGCGATGAATCCAGCTGCGGGGTCACCGCTACGTCACTGAAGTATTGACTATTGTTCAGGCTGTCACGCAGCTCGATGAGTGCATCTGTGGAATAAGGCGCACCGGCCCTAAATGGGACGAAGCGGGCGATAAAGGGTTCCGAGAGGGCCTCTATCGGCGTGATGCGTATCGCACCAAAACGAAAACGCACCCCGGGGTCGAACTCGATTTGCACATCGGCGAGCTTACGTTGCAGGTCGACGCGCAACTCAGAGCGAATAAAGCGGGCGGAGAAGTAGCCATTCTCTACCGCTATTGCGCTTAGAGAGGATTTTAGGTTCTCGTAATCGCTATGTACTAGCTGGCTGCCCGTGCGTATAGGCGATTCATCTAGGAAGTTTGCGAAAGGATCGTTCTCAGAGAGAGTTCTAGTGTCATCTGGCGCGATATCAACGCTAATTTCGCCGAAAGAGACAGGTTCTCCCGGGGTTATCGCTATATCGAGCGCCCAACACCCATTGGCATCGATGAACTCGCTGTTATAGCTTGCGCCGTAATATCCTAGGGCTTGTAGGGCTCGCTCGATGTCGGAGTTGATCTGTGGCAGTAGGCGGTTGAGCCTGCGCAGCTCTGTGCTACAGCGTTCGGTCCCTACGTTAAGGTGAGCGCGGATGTTTTCCTCTAGGCGCTCTCCCGCCCCACTGATCCGAATACTCGGAGCAGGCGCTTGGGCGAACACCGGCTGCATAGTCGCAATGAAGGCGATTGACAGCAGAGTGTGGTAAACAGGAACTCTCAGGATTCTCTTCATCGATGCGGTTGTGCGGCTCTCTGGCGATTTTCGGGTCACGAGCATGGGGTGATTATCGCACCTCGCCACCGCTAGGGTATACTCCTCGTTGACTGGGTTTAGATCAATGTACCTTGAAAATAGGTGTTTCATTATGACTACAAGACCGGATTCACACTCAAAAGGACTTCAAGCCTCCACCACGCAAAAGTCGGCGCTAGATACTCTGCGCACTCTGCGCGTAAACGACACCGATTACGACTATCACAGCATAAGCGCGCTCGATGAGCTGGGTTTAACTGGTTCCGAACGCTTGCCCGTTACTTTGCGAATACTGCTTGAGAATTTACTCAGGCGCTTAGGCACTTCCTCGGTCACAGTAGACGATGTTAAAGCTATGTTGGCGTGGGCAGACACTCAACGCTCCACCCATGAGATCAGCTTTATGCCCGCCCGGGTGTTGATGCAGGATTTCACTGGTGTGCCGGCAGTAGTTGACCTAGCGGCGATGAGGGATGCGGTGGCGGCGCGTGGCGGAGACCCCGCACGGGTTAATCCCCTTAGCCCGGTAGATCTGGTGATCGACCATTCCGTTACAGTCGATCATTTCGCAATGGACTCGGCATATAAAGACAATGTACTGATCGAGATGGAGCGCAACCGCGAGCGCTATGAATTCCTGCGTTGGGGCCAAGAGGCCTTCGCCAATTTTCGCGTCGTGCCACCGGGCACCGGCATTTGCCACCAGGTAAACCTTGAGTTTCTCGCCAAGGCTGTCTTCTCTGCCGAGGTAGATGGGCGACAGATCGCCTATCCAGACACATTAGTGGGTACAGATAGTCATACGACCATGATCAATGGGCTAGGCGTTTTGGGCTGGGGCGTTGGTGGCATCGAGGCCGAGGCGGCTATGCTTGGCCAGGCGACGGCAATGGTCATTCCTGAGGTCGTAGGCTTTCGCTTCGAGGGTGCCCTGCGCGAGGGAGTTACGGCAACCGATCTTGTGTTAACCGTAGCGGAGAAACTGCGCGCACACGGTGTGGTCGGCAAGTTTGTTGAGTTCTATGGTCCAGGCTTGGATTCGCTTTCACTTGCGGATCGCGCCACGATTGCGAACATGTCTCCCGAATATGGTGCCACGTGCAGTTTCTTTGCCGTGGACGCCGAAACACTGCGCTATATGGAGTTAACCGGCCGAGATGCGCAAAATATCGCGCTTGTGGAAGCCTATTGTAAAGAGCAGGGGCTGTGGCGCCACGACAACGAGAACGTTGTGTATAGCAGCAATGAATCCTTGAATCTAGATGAAGTGTTGCCCTGTTTGGCTGGCCCCGAGCGGCCGCAGGATCGCGTGTTATTGCCTAAGATTCCTAAGGTCATTGAAGACCTGTTAGAAGGCGATATTCGTAAGTCCATCACAGTGGCAGACGAGGACTACAAATTGCACGATGGCGATGTCGTGATCGCGGCTATCACCTCTTGTACGAACACCTCGAATCCTGCCGTGATGATGGCAGCAGGTTTGCTGGCGCAAAAGGCTTTAGCGAAAGGCTTGCAGCGTAAACCTTGGGTAAAGACCTCGTTAGCTCCCGGGTCGAAGGTGGTGACTAGTTATCTGAAAAGCGCGGGCTTACAAGACGCGCTCGACAGCCTTGGCTTCAACTTGGTTGGCTATGGTTGTACCACCTGTATAGGAAACTCAGGCCCCCTAGACAAGGATATCGAGGAAGCAATAGAGGTAGCGGGCCTCACTGCCTGTGCAGTACTTTCGGGTAATCGCAACTTTGAGGGACGCATACATCCTAAGGTGCGAGCCAACTGGTTGGCCTCGCCACCCTTGGTGGTTGCCTATGCGCTGGCTGGCACCATGAATATCGATATAAGCAGCAAGCCACTCGGTCACGATAAAGAAGGCAATGCGGTGTACCTGAAGGATATCTGGCCAAGCAGTGCCGAGATTAGCACCGCAATGGCTAAGGTTAGTCGGGAGATGTTTACCAGCGATTATGGCAAGGTCTTCGACGGCAACCCCGAATGGAATGCGCTGCCTGTTAATAAGTCCAAGACTTATCAGTGGGATCCAAAGTCTACCTATATTCAGCACCCTCCCTTCTTTTCGGAAGACATGGCGCCTTTGCGTGGTGACATCAAAGAGGCGCGCGTGCTCGCGCTATTGGGAGACTCGGTCACTACCGACCATATCTCGCCAGCAGGTGCGATAGGGAAGAGCACGCCAGCGGGTCGCTATTTGATCGAAAACGGAATCAATAAGGCGGATTTCAATTCCTATGGTGCGCGCCGCGGCAATCACGAAGTAATGATGCGTGGCACTTTTGCTAATATCCGTATTCGCAACGAGATGCTTAGCAATGTCGAGGGTGGCTATACCCAGATATTCCCAGAGAAGGAACAGACGAGCATCTACGACGCGGCGATGCGATATCAAAAGCGTGCTACGCCTCTTGTTGTTATTGCGGGCAAGGAGTACGGCACCGGTTCTAGCCGCGACTGGGCGGCGAAGGGCACACGTTTACTAGGTGTTATGGCAGTAGTGGCAGAGAGCTTCGAGCGCATTCACCGCTCTAATCTCGCGGGGATGGGCGTATTGCCTCTGCAGTTCGAGGAGGGCACAAACCGCAAAACCCTTGGGCTCGATGGAAGCGAAACAATCAATATTCTCGGGCTCGACTCCCTAAGCCCCGGTCAGATGGTGCAAATGGAGATTGTGACGAGTAAGGGCGAGAAGAAGCAGTGTGCGTTGAAGTGTCGCTTGGATACTGAGGACGACCTAGCCTACTTCACGCGCGGTGGCATCATGCCTTTCGTACTCGATCAATTGCTCGAGTAAGTCTGTGATGAGCGTGCAACAAGACTACCGCATAGAACATGACAGTATGGGCGAGATTCGCGTGCCTAGCGATGCTCTATGGGGCGCGCAGACGCAACGCTCACTAGAACACTTCGCTATCGGAACTGACAAGTTTTCGCCTCATTTCATTAAGGCCTTTGCGCTCGTTAAGAAAGCGGCTGCGCAGTGCAATCTCTCCCTTGGCGCAATGGATGCAAGCAGTGCGGAGTTAATCGTGAAAGTGTGCGACGAGATACTTTCGGGACAACATGCCGATCAGTTCCCTTTGTGTGTCTGGCAGACCGGCAGCGGCACACAGACCAATATGAATGTGAACGAGGTGATCGCCAACCGTGCAAACGAGATAGCAGGGCAGCCAAGGGGCAGCAACTCTCCTCTGCACCCAAACGATCATGTCAATATGGCACAGTCGTCCAACGATGTGTTTCCGACGGTTATGCATGTTGCCACTATGCAATTTTGGCAAGGCAGTCTTGCGCCATCCCTACAGGCCTTGATCGACGAACTAGCGCGCAAGAGTAGCGAGTTTGCCGATCAGATCAAGAGTGGGCGTACCCATATGATGGACGCGACCCCCGTGACACTGGGCCAGGAGTTCTCGGCCTATCAGGCACAGTTAGCCTACGCACAAGAACAACTTCAAGCGGTTATGCTTGGAGTGGCACAGCTCGCCTTGGGCGGCAGCGCAGTGGGCACGGGCCTTAACACGGATCCACGCTGGGCTAAGGCAGTGGCATCGCGAATTGCCCAGCTAGCGGAGTTGCCGTTTGAGACAGCGCCGAACAAGTTCATGGCCCTGGCCGGACATGATGCGCTAGCGGACTTGCACGGTCGACTTACGGTCTTGGCCACCTCGCTATATAAGATGGCGAGCGATGTGCGCCTAATGAACTCTGGGCCGCGCTGCGGGCTCGGGGAGATTCGTATACCAGAGAATGAACCTGGGAGTTCGATCATGCCGGGCAAGGTGAACCCCACTCAAGTAGAAGCCTTGACCATGGTTTGCTTAAGGGTAATGGGAAACAATACGGCTGTGACTATGGCCGCAAGCCAGGGGCAGTTCCAGTTGAATGTTTATAAGCCGCTGATTATCCACAGCTTACTGGAGTCTATGGAGCTGCTGGCCGACGCCATGTCGAGTTTTCGTGAACACTGTCTGGAGGGCATCGAGCCCATCGAAGCAAACCTACTCCGGTCCGTGGAGCGCTCCTTGATGTCAGTGACCGCATTGAGTCCTGTGATTGGCTACGAGCAAGCGGCAAAACTCGCCAAGTATGCGCAGACGAACGATGTGGGTCTCAAGGAGGCGGGGCTGGCACTTGGGCTGCTTAGTGAGAAAGAGTTTGATGCCTTGCTAGATGCACGTAAGATGCTGTTTCCGTTGGCGGGGAAACCCAGCTAAACTCCACTGCCCAGTATTAGTGATAGAGGAAGTATGGAATTCCTGTTAGATCCGTCGACGTGGATCGCGTTGATTACCTTGATTATTCTCGAGGTAGTTCTCGGTATCGACAATTTGGTATTCATCGCCATTCTCGCGAATAAACTCCCGCCTCATCAGCGCGATCGTGCCCGGGTTACCGGGCTCTCCCTCGCCGTTGTAATGCGTCTTGGTTTGCTCAGCGGCGTCTCGTGGCTAGTGACTCTTACCACTCCCTTGTTCAGCGTCTTCAGGCTCGATTTCTCCGGGCGTGACTTGATTCTCTTGGCCGGTGGTTTCTTCCTTTTATTTAAGGCGACCACCGAGCTCCATGAGCGTCTCGAAGGCGGCATGCGCGGGCAGGTTGAGAATCGCGTATACGCGGGGTTCTGGTTGGTCGTCTCGCAGATCATCGTTCTGGATGCGGTATTCTCTCTCGATGCTGTTATCACTGCGGTGGGCATGGTCGACAATCTCGCGATCATGATGACTGCCGTGATCATCTCCGTTAGCCTTATGCTGCTGGCCTCTAAGCCGCTGACAGAGTTCGTAGACGACCACCCTACCGTAGTGGTGCTTTGCCTTAGTTTCCTTCTCATGATTGGTCTCAGCCTGATTGCGGAAGGCTTTGGTTTCCATATCCCTAAGGGTTATCTCTACGCCGCGATTGGCTTCTCGATCACCATCGAGTTTTTCAACCAGGTCGCCAGTCTGAATCGACAGAAGCATGAGGCCCGTATGCCCCTGCGCGAGCGCACCGCGGCGGCAGTTTTGAGCTTGCTAGGTGGGCGCGCCTATGACCAGGCCGAGACACTTGAAGAGAAGATAGCGACAGAAGATTTAGCTGCCTTCCACGTGGCAGAGCGCAATATGGTAACGGGCGTGCTGACCCTTGCCGAGCGCTCTGTGCGCTCTTTGATGACTCCGCGTACAGACGTCTCCTGGGTGAATCTCGACGACGACATCGAGGAGATTAGGACGATGCTCATCGATACCCCCCACAGCTTCTTCCCTGTTTGTCGTGGCAGTTTAGACGAGATAGTCGGTATTGGCCGCGCCAAGGACTTGCTCAACGATCTGTCCGTTAACGAACAGATCACCGTTATCGAGAAGCTACGTAAACCAATATTCGTGCCGGACTCTATAGCCGTGTTACCGCTTATAGAGACTTTGCGACGCTCTAAGGGGCAATTGGTCTTAGTAGTGGACGAGTACGGCACCATACAGGGCCTGATCACGCCAATCGACGTATTCGAGGCCATTGCCGGAGAATTCCCCGACGAGGACGAAACCCCTGCCATCGAGGTGCTCGGCGATCACGAGTGGCTTGTGGCGGGGCATGCTGACCTACACGAACTTTCGCGAGTGCTCGAGACGAGCGTATTCGACGACGATATCGAGAATTACTCCACGATTGCAGGCTTCCTGATGAGCAAGTTCGACCAGTTGCCGGATGTTGGCGCGAAGCTGGAACTGCGCGGCTTTATCTTCACCGTTATGCAGGTGGAGGAGCAGCGCATTGCCCAGGTGGAAATCTCAAGAGTATTACAACAAGACCTCTACGTGGGTTAGTAGAGGTCTGTTGAAAGAGCCAGATTACTGAGGAGCGGCGACGATCTGTAGCTCTACGCGGCGGTTCTGCGCACGCCCTGACTCGTTGTCGTTCGACGCGATTGGCTGATCTGGGCCCATGCCTTGGGAGATCATGCGATTCTGATCTACACCCTGCGAGGCAAGATAGTTGGCGACACTAGTGGCACGACGATTAGACAGGTTGTAGTTGTAGTCGGCACTACCAGTTGAATCGGTATGGCCGAAGACCTGTAGGCGGGTGTCTTTGTACTTGTACAGTACGGTTGCCACCGAGTCCAATACAGGCTGGAACTGTGGTCTCAGTGAGTATTCGTTGGTGTTGAACGTGATATTGCCAGGCATTATCAAGTCGAGACGATCGCCATTGCGCTGTACCTGCACACCGGTACCCTGCAACTCCTGACGCAACTCTGCCTCTTGTACGTCCATATAAGCACCCACACCCGCGCCGATAGCGCCGCAACCCGCAGCTGCATTTCGCGCGTGCTGGCCGTTTTCGATAGCGCCGACAAGGCCACATACTACTGAGCTGATAGCGCCATATTTGACAGCCCTGCTGGTTTGTTGCTGGCCAGTGTAGGGGTTAATGGTGGTACAGCTCGCAAGCAAGGTGCCTGTGGCAAGCAACGCACATGCTAGTTTCAAGTTCATTCCGTTCATAATCTTTAGATCTCCTTTATTGCGAAACACGACTCATACTTTAAACAAGGGTGCGGGTCGATGTACACCATTGGCGCTATCATAGCCCTCGCAATGTGAACTAGCGCTGAATATCGTAATTATTCTTCATGATTCGCGCTAAGTTCATGGCATGTTCCGTGGCGATAAACTCTAGGTTGGGGCTCGGAATTGCTTTAAGCTCATGAATCCAGTCTATTCTTCCAAGGCCCGTGTGTTATGAGCCAAGCCGACTATCAGGCACGAGTAAAAGTGTTGTCTGACCGCTTGATTGCGCTTCAGCAGCCCATCCGCATCCTCGATGCGATTAAATGGCCAGCCCGCTTTGAGCAGGATTTCCTCGCCTCTGGCGGCACCCAGCTGCCCCCGGTGGATAGGGACTATTACGAGCGGATAACGCTGAATTTTCAGCCCGACACGCTGCGCGGCCAATTCAAGGATTTGCGCGCAGCCGTGCGCCGTGAGCTAGGGCGCAACGATGGCCTTGGCAGCATCATGAGCGCGACTATAGAGCAGTATCTACTAGTTATTGATCTACTGGAGGCACGCGGTACACCGCGCTTCGGTGCCGTTAGCCGAGAGCTGTATGGGTCTGCCTCTGACAAGCTGCGCGGAGACAGGCAAAGCCTGCGTAAGCTAGGTGAGAAGCTGTGCGAGATTTTCTCTCTGCCAGCTGCACAGCACATCAGCAGGCCCTACGGTAAAACCATCGCCGCTAGCGATGCCGTGGAAATATTGCAGCAAAAACTGAACCCTTATTTTCCCCCTGGCGACATCCGGGTGATTCTTAGCGACGGTATTGTTTCTGATGCGGCCGCCGGTGGCGACTATATCAAGATCAACCAGGACTCGGAGTTCAGCGAGTTTGACCTGCAGATACTCGAGGTTCACGAGGGTTGGGTGCATGTTGGCACTACCCTGAATGGCCGCAAGCAGCCCTACGCGACTTGGCTCAGCGTTGGGTCGCCGCGCGTAACAGCGTGTCAGGAAGGCTTGGCGGTGCTGATGGAGACACTCACCTTTAGCTCTTACCCAAAACGCGCCTTGAAGGTGAGTGATCGCGTAATCGCCGTAGATATCGCCGAACAGGGTGCTAGTTTTATCGAGGTCTATCAGTTCTTTGTCGCTCGCGGACTTAGCGAACGCGAAAGTTATCGCATCACCCAGCGCGTGTTCCGTGGTGGCACACTAGAGGGTGGCTCCGTCTTCACCAAGGACCTTTCTTATCTGCGCGGTTTCGTGGAGAACGTGAACTTTATCCGCAGCGCCATCAACTCTGGCGTGCCCGAGATCATTCCAATGCTGTTTGTGGGTAAGGTGACGCTGGACGATGTGCCGATCCTATACCAGCACTACCTCGAAGGCACCATCGCGGGGCCGCAGATCATCCCTGCGATGTTTCGCAATATGAATGGACTCTATGTGTGGTTTGGCTTCTCCAGCGGCATAGGCTTGGTGAACATCTCGCGCGTGCAGAAGCATTTCGATCTAATGTTTCGAAAAATGCCGAAGAGCGACCCTGTGTACGGCGCCGATAACTCTATCGCGCGGCCCTACCGTGATGAGTCTTCGATTGACTAATATCTCGCCAAGAATCCTATTTGTGATTATTAGCCTAGGCTGTACGTTGCTCTAGTCATCGACTTTTGTGTTGGCGCTTCGACTTGTAACGATGGGAGTGTCGCATTGCTGTTCCACCTAATTATGACAATAGTGCTCGAAGAATTTGGCCGTCTGTACTTTCGCGCTATTAGTTCAGCGTCGGACATGAGTTCGGTATTCGCTTCCGTGACACGCCGTAAACCCTTCCCTGGGGGCTCGACGCCAGCATCCATGCTGGCGACGGTACACAGAAGCGAACACCAAACTCACGTCTTTAGATCAAGTGGGCAGTCGTGATGTGGGGTCTATGCCTTCGAGTTTTGTCCTAACAATTCGACTTGAAGTTTCGTGAGTGTCGATAGAGTTTCTTCCCCTCAGCTAACTAGCGCTCTCAATTCAATATTGAGTTGGCGTTAGCTATTGCAGTGATAAATATTCAGTCCTTAATAACTGGTCGAATTTCGATTCTTGAGCTAGATTTTAATTGCAGTCTGCAAACACTTTAATCAAAGGGAATCCATAGGAGGGAATCCAAAATGCGTGAATTAAGTATGGAAGAGGTTGGGCAGGTGAATGGGGGGATGTTTCTAGATGCGATGCCTGGTTTTACTGCCGCTATAGGTCTTGCTGCGGCAAGATACGGAAAAAACTGGGCCCTTGTACCAATTAGGGCTGCATTCGTAGCATCTCCGATTGTGTTTGGAGCAGTTGTCGGTATTACGTTAGCTGCTGGTGTAGTTATGACGAGGGACTAACGGATCCGTTCTCTTGCATGAAACATTTATGTCATTGACGAGGTAGTTGAAGATCGAGCTATCTCGTCTCGAAGAAGACAATTAATGAAAAATAGTGAACACCAAAATATAAATGAAATGGAAATCGAGAGCTGGTCGAAAAATTTCTCTCTAAATAAGAAAGAAATCGAATCGAGAGTGAAAAGTACAATAGTGCTTCTTTGGGCTGCTGTTTCAATTTTTTGTGTGTTAAGTCTTTCTAGTAAGTTGATGCAATACGTTGGCCAACTATCGCTACCTGTGTTGATTGTGCCAGGTCTTCTTTTCTTCCTCATGCTAAGAAAACTAGCATTGTCGAGAGTTAAGCTTGAAATATCATTCGATCGTGGAAAGCTAACCTTCCCGTATTATTATGTTTGGTTCGCAGATTTTCCTCTTAAGCAGATTTGCAGTCTAGAAGAGTTAAGGGGCAATGGAGAAACAGAAACTTTAATAGTTGTTCTCAACAGTGGGGCGCTAGCCTATTTCGATAGAAACATATTTGCTAGTAAATTGGAGTTTGAGAAATTTCGCGAACAACTTCTAATTCTAGTTAGTCTAAATGCTGAGTATAACTCTGATGTAGATTCTATCGTTGCTACGAGTAGTGCATCGCATACTATTGTCCAAGTGTTAGTTATTCTTAGTTGGGTTGCTGTATTTTTCTTGATTTCATCAAATAGTTCTCAAGAATTTACTGCAATTCTCGAGAAAGGGGCGATTTCAAGGGAGGGGGTACTAAGGGGGGAGGTTTATAGGATTTCTTCATCTTTTTTCCTGCATTCTAGCTTCTCGCATCTCGTTGCAAATGTTCTACTTTTTACAGTTTTGAACCAGTTTCTTCTTAGGGTGGTAGATGTTTACAGATATATAAACATACTTTTTATTTCTACTCTGATTGCAGCATTAGTGACACTTTTAGCCCATCAAGAAGATTTTGTGATAGGTGCTTCTGGCGGGGTATTTGGTCTTTTTGGTGCGTTCTGCGCAATCAAAAATACACAGAATGCATCTGATTCAGTTGGCCAAATTTCAGGAATATTTGTAGTTTTTCTGATCTTCATTGAAATGATCTTTGGAGCAGTAAGCGGCAGAGTTGATGTTTATAGCCATCTCGGAGGGTTTCTTTCTGGTTTTTTCCTCTTGAAACTATTTCTGACGATAAAGACTTCAAAATCGATTTACTTATCCTCTTCGCCTGAGAGGCTTGCCTCATTGATCTTGCTGGCAATTTACTATGCTGGTTTCTATCAGTTTCTTTCGAATGTTTACATTAACTCTTAGTAGGAAAGGAGGCGTTACCCCATGGCTGTCTCACTTAATCTAAGGACGTGAGTTTGGTGTTCGCTTCTGTGTACCGTCGCCAGCATGGATGCTGGCGTCGAGCCCCCAGGGAAGGGTTTACGGCGTGTCACAGAAGCGAATGCCAATCTCATGTCTATCGCTGAACTAATAGTTTGATAGCTCAAACGACAAGAGTGTTTAAGTATTATTATCATAATCAGACGCTGTGCCCAATTAGGGTTTTTGCTTATGTTTATACCGCATATCCAAGGTGTAAGGGTGTGCCTCATGGGGCTCGCCTAAGTCGAGTTCCATGTCGCCTTGGGTGTGGCCTTGTTTCGAGAAACGGGCCACGCGTCTCGCTTCGGCCTCGTTGCCGTTTACGGGGAAGGTGTCGTAGTTGCGGCCGCCTGGGTGAGAGACGTGGTAGGTGCAACCGCCCAAGGATCGGTTGTGGTAGGTGTCCACTACGTCGATGACTAGAGGCGAATGAACGTCGATAGTCGGGTGCAATGCAGACCAGGGTGCCCACGCCTTATAGCGGATGCCGCCAACGAATTCGCCCTCGGTCCCGGTGCTTCGCATGGGGACTTTGCGGCCGTTGCAAGTGACGATAAAACGGTTGCCCGTCATATTGCGCGTGCGCACTTGTAGTCTCTCTACTGAGGAGTCTACGTAGCGTGCGGTGCCTTGGCCGGTGGACTCTTCGCCAAGGACATGCCAAGGCTCGATGGCGCGGTGTAAGTCTAGCTGTATGCCCGCGACATGGATGGTGCCGTAATGAGGAAAACGGAATTCCTGGAAGGGCGCGAACCAATCTAGGTTGAACGAATATCCCGCCTGATTTATGTCATCGATAACCCAGCCTAGATCTTCCCACACGAAATGCGGCAGCATGAAGCGGTCGTGCAGCTCGGTGCCCCAGTTGATGAGGGGCTTGGTGTAGGGCGTTTTCCAGAAGTGCGCAACGAGTGTGCGAATCAACAACACTTGCAATGCACTCATCTGCCAGTGGGGAGGCATCTCGAAGTTTCTGAACTCGACGATGCCCAAGCGACCACTGGAGCTGTCTGGTGAATAGAGCTTGTCGATGCAGAACTCGGCGCGGTGGGTATTGCCTGTAAGATCGACCAAGAAGTTGCGCAGTATGCGATCCACCAACCAGACCTGATCGCTGCCGATGCCTTCTAATTGCTGTAGAGCTATCTCTAGCTCGTATAGATTATCGTCACGCGCTTCGTCTACGCGAGGAGCTTGGCTAGTGGGGCCTATAAACTGTCCTGAGAATAGATAAGACAAACTAGGGTGGTTCTGCCAATAGCGGATGAGGCTGCCGAGTACGTCCGGTCGACGTAGGAAGGGGCTGTCCTCTGGCTTGGCAGCGCCGAGTGTCACATGATTGCCACCGCCGGTGCCGGTGTGGCGCCCGTCGAGCATAAACTTCTCGGTCCCGAGCCGGTTCTGGCGCGCTTGCTCATAGAGGACATGGATGAGCTTGGTGAGGTCTGGCCAGTTATTCGAGGGCTGGACGTTCACTTCTATCACGCCGGGGTCTGGTGTGATTAGCAGCTTCTGTAGGCGCGGATCTTTCGGTGGCTCATAGCCTTCGATAATGATGGGGCAGGTGAGCTTGTCGGCTGTTGCCTCTATCGCGGCGATCAGGGCGACATAGCGCTCTAGGTCGGTTTGTGGAGGTAGGAATAGATAAAGTCGACCGTCGCGGACTTCAGCACATATTGCCGTATGGAATATGCGCGCGTCCTCAGCAATCACGGGCTCTAAGTCGCTGCCTTCACTCTCTGAAAGTAGGGGGTAAGCTAACTCTTCGCGCGGCGCGAAAGGATCCTTCGCGTGCTCATCCTCTGAAGTATCGGGCACCTGCCATGGAAGACTGTTCAGTGGTAAACGGAACCCGATGGGAGAGTCTCCCGGCGTTAGGGCAAGTTGTTCTTTGCGGAAATACCAGCGGCAGCTGATCCACTTGATATCGCCTTCATTCTCTTTAGAGGAAAGTGGCATAACATAGCCAATCTCTTTGTCGAGCCCATGGGCGAAGACCCGCTTTATGCGCGCGGCCTCAAGCGGGTCTACTACTTTGTTGTCCCAAAGTGATACGTTCGCTGGCAACTCGGACTCGCGCTTCAAATACCAAGCCTTATCTTCGAACGCGGGCAGAACATAACTAGGATTAATGCCTAGTCGTTTCGCTAGCGCGGAGACAAAGGTTGCGGCGTGTTTGGTAGTGGCAGAGCCACTGGTGCGTTCATCCGCTAATAACTTAGGGTTGTGCCAGAGTGGCTTGCCATCGGTGCGCCAGAATAGGCCCAATGCCCAGCGCGGAAGTGGCTCGCCTGGGTACCATTTGCCTTGGCCAATGTGAATTAAACCATCGGGTCCATAATGCTTCTTAAGGGCGTGCAGGAGTTCGCCAGCAAGTTTGCGTTTCTCCTTGCCTAATGCCGCGGTATTCCACTGCTCGCTCTCCATGTCGTCGATGGAGATAAAGGTTGGCTCGCCGCCAACGGTAAGGCGCACATCTTGTTCTTTGAGCTCTGCGTCGATCTCCATTCCTAGGGCATCAATTTTCTGCCATTGCTCTGCGCTATAGGGTTTGGTGACGCGGGGGTCTTCGTGGATACGGGTAACGCTATTTTCGTGAATAAACTCAACCTCACAGACCCCTGTTGAGCCGGTGATTGGGGCTGCGCTTACTGGGTCCGGAGTACAGGCCAATGGGATATGACCCTCGGCTGCAAATAGTCCAGAGGTCGGGTCTAGGCCGATCCAGCCGGCACCTGGAATATACACTTCGGTCCAGGCGTGTAGGTCTGTGAAGTCTTCAGTAGTGCCGCCTGGGCCGTCGATAGATTTTACGTCTGCGGTGAGTTGCACCAAGTAACCAGAGGCGAAGCGAGCCGCAAGACCCATATGGCGAAGAGTCTGTACAAACAGCCATGCACTATCTCGGCAAGAACCATATTCCGAGGTCAGGGTTTCTTCACAGGTTTGCACGCCTGGTTCCATGCGGATAACATAATTTACCGCCGCCTGTGTTCGGCTATTCTCGGTTACTAGAAAAGTTACGATCGGCTGGTGGCTTTTGTCGACGCCTTTAAGCCACTTCGTCATAGCCGGGCCATTCTCTTTTACTTCTAAGTATGGCGCCAAGTCTTTGGCCAGCTGGGGGTCGTATTTAAAGGGGAAGTGCTGGGCGCTATCTTCGACAAAAAAGTCGAAGGGATTAATAACCGTCATGTCGGCGATAAGTTCGACAGTAACCGATAATTCTTTGGCCGGTTCCGGGAAAACGAGTCGAGCTAGATGATTAGAAAAAGGGTCTTGCTGCCAGTTAATGAAATGGCTGCTTGGTTCGATTTTGAGCGAGTAGGCATCGATAGGCGTTCGACAATGTGGTGCAGGTCGAAGGCGAACAACGTGGGGTAAAATTTCCACCAATCGATCAAATCGATATGTCGTTTGATGGCGTATTGCTACTTTAATGCTCATAAGGTAATGTTGCTCATATATGCAAATTGACTGGAATACTTATAACCCTGGCGCTTTTTACGATGAACTAATTAGTTCGCCGGGGCACGCTCGCAAGTCAGGTGAAATTCTGGCGCAGTACCTTAGCTCGCTGAAAAGTGAAGATTTACAGCAACGCAAAACTGCTGCTGAGCTTGCCATCAAGGCGATGGGTATTTCGTTTACTGTCTATAGCGAGGCTGGCAATATCGACCGGGAGTGGCCGTTCGATATTATCCCTCGAATCATTACAGAAACACAATGGCAGAAGACAAGTCAAGGATTGGAGCAGAGATTGCGCGCCTTGAACTGTTTTATAGACGACATCTATAACGAACAAAAGATTCTAAAAGATAAAGTAGTTCCCGCCGAGCTTATAGCAAAATCTGTAAATTTCCGTAAAGAATGTGTAGGCATGAAACCTCTCCATGGGGTTTGGGCACACATTTGCGGTACAGACCTGATCCGCGATACCAACGGGCAATTCTATGTGCTCGAGGACAACCTAAGGGTACCGTCTGGCGTGTCCTACATGCTGGAGAACCGCAAAGTAACCAAGCGTGTTTTCCCCGAGTTATTCGAAAACTATAACATTCAGCCTATTACCGAATACACCTCGCAACTGTTCGACATGTTGGCGGCAATCTCGCCACGTCAGGCGGACTACCCTGAGGTTGTGGTTTTGACCCCGGGCATCTATAACTCTGCCTATTTCGAGCACTCTTTCTTGGCGCAAAGAATGGGCGCCGAGCTGGTAGAGGGCGGCGATCTAGTAGTAGAGTCCGATGACTGCGTGTATATGCGCACCATTAATGGGCTCTCTAGAGTGGATGTTATCTATCGTCGCATCGACGATCTTTTCCTAGACCCAGAAGCATTTAACCCAGACTCCGCTCTCGGCGTGCCTGGTCTTATGCGTGCTTGGTTAAAGGGTAATGTGGCGTTGGCCAATGCGCCGGGTGCAGGGGTAGCTGACGACAAAGTCATCTATACCTATGTGCCAGCCATGATTAAATACTATCTTGGCGAAGAGCCTTTGCTAGAGAATGTACCAAGCTATCTTTGTGTCGACGAAAAACAATGTAAATATGTGCTCGAGAATCTAGATAAACTGGTGGTTAAGCCCGCCAACGAGTCGGGTGGCTACGGCATGCTTATGGGGCCGCAAGCTAGCAAGAAAGAGCGTGCCGAGTTTGCATTGAAGATTAAGGCGAACCCACGTAATTACATGGCCCAGCCCTTGATTTCACTTTCTACTGCCCCTGTGATTGGCGAGCGTAACGCTGAGCCTAGGCACATTGATTTGCGCCCCTTTATCCTACAAGGGCGCGACACCTACGTAACTCCCGGCGGTTTAACCCGCGTGGCAATGGTCAAGGGTTCTTACATCGTGAATTCGTCGCAAGGCGGCGGCAGTAAGGACACTTGGATCGTTTCAGATGGGGATGACGCATAATGTTATCGCGAGTCGCAGAACGCATTTACTGGTTAGGTCGCTATCTGGAGCGCGCAGAGAATACAGCGCGTTTACTTACAGTCTATTCCAACCTCTTATTGGACCTGCCGCGCGGGGCAAGAGTAGGCTGGCATACGCTGGTAGAGATCACCGGCACGCAAGATGAGTTTGATGAGAAACATAAGGAGACGGATGAGCGATCTGTTAATCGCTTTCTGATGTCCGACAAGAGTAACTACTCTTCAATTATCAGCTCAATCTCCTTAGCGCGAGAGAACGCGCGTACTACCCGAGAGATTATTCCTACGGAAGCGTGGGAGCAGATCAACAACCTCTATCTCTTTACGCGCGATAGTATGGGTAAGGCAACCGCCCGTGGTCCGCGCCACCAATTATTACAAGAGATCATCGCCCACTGCCAGCAGATCGCAGGCTTGCTTGCCGGCGCGATGAGTCACAATAGTGGTTATAATTTCCTACGCATGGCAAGAAGCCTAGAGCGGGCCGACATGACTACGCGTATCGTCGATGTAGGTTCTTTAACGCTTGTGCCCAGTCTAATGAACCCGGGGCTGTCGCTAGAGCCAGCGGCAAGGCCTTACTCGAATATGATTTGGATGAGCGTTTTGCACTCAATTAGTGCGTATCAGATGTACCGTCAACATGTTCTTGATCGAGTTAACGGCGAAGACGTAGTGACGTTCCTCTTGCAAGATAAACAGTTCCCCCGCGCAGTGCTTCATTGCCTGTCGAAGTTGCAGACCTGTTTAGAATTCCTTCCCAATAATGACGCGACAAAGCTACAAGTGTCGGCCACTCAGAAGTATGTACAAGAAGCCAATATTCCGCAGTTGCTGGAGAGCGGTCTTCTTGAATATATCGATGAGTTGCAGGTTGAGATTGCTAGCATTCACGCGCGTATTACCGAAACTTGGTTCCTGCCAGTCGTCAGCGAACAGCAACAGCAACAATCTGCTTGATCCCAAAGAGTTAATTGCATGAGAGACTTTCAGTGCGTATGCGGGCAAACGCTGTACTTTGAAAATACAGTTTGCACGTCCTGTAAACGTCCCCTTGGCTATGATCCCATTCGGTCAGACTTGCTCGCCCTAGAGCCAGTCGAGAATCTCGATGCCGACAGTTTGCCAATGTGGACGGATGTTAAGTCCGGTGCGGAGTATCGTCGTTGCTTCAATGACACCGAATATCAGGTGTGTAATTGGCTGGTAACGAGTCCACAGGAAAACTTCTGCCACGCCTGCAATTTGAACGACACCATTCCCGATGTCGACTCTAGCTATCGGGCGAACCGACGCCGCAGATGGTGGGGGCGAATGGAGCAGGCCAAGCGACGTTTGATCTATACATTGCTCGCACTAGGCTTGCCGGTCGATGGCAAGGCGGAGCATACGGCAGGCTTGGCATTCTCCTTTCTGGAGGATCAACGCTCGAACCCGATGGCGGATGAAGAGCATGTGCTCACTGGTCATCTACAGGGTTTGATAACCGTTAATTTGGCGGAAGCCGATGCCATCAATCGTGAACAAGCACGTCAGGATCTTGGCGAGTCCTATCGCACCTTACTTGGCCATTTTCGACACGAGAGTGGGCATTACTATTTCGATAAGTTGATCTTCAAGCCAGCCCATTTTCAAGAGTTTAGAGCGCTGTTCGGAGACGAGCGCGCCGATTACGACGAAGCCTTAGAGCAGCATTACGCGAAAATGGCGGAGATGAAAGGGGAGAGCGATCGCGTCAGCGCCTATGCCGATATGCATCCCCATGAGGACTGGGCGGAATGCTGGGCGCATTATCTGCACATGACAGATTGTCTGGAGACGGCGTGGCAGGTTGGCTTGTTGCAAGAGCGTTTGATCAATCCTGGGACAACGCCGGATATCGAGCGTTGTCTTGAGGCTTGGTCTACCGAGGTGTCTATTGCGATGAACGCGCTGAATCGTAGCATGGGTGTGCGGGACTCTTATCCCTTCGTGCTCTCACCCAATACGCTTAATAAACTCCGCTTTGTTCATCAGAGGATTTATCCCAGCTAGCAGCCCAAGCGAAGGGCGGCATTTGGCGGAAGGCGTCTTTGAGGCGCTGATCCCAGCTGCGTTTTAACTCACGTAGGAACTCACTGTCTTCATTAAAGCGCAGAGGATCTGTCAGCGTAAGTGTGTCTGTGCGATAGACAAGCGTTTCGATGGGTGGACCAACGCTTAAATTACTGCGCATCGTCGAGTCCATGGACACCATTGCGCAAAGAGCGCAGGTATCGAGGTTTAGATCTGGGGTAAGAATGCGATCTAGAATCGGCTTGCCGTACTTGCTCTCGCCAATCTGCAGATAAGGTGTGTCTTTGGAGCTAGTGATGTGGTTGCCTTGCGGGTACACCAGCATGATGCGATGTTTGCTATTGGCAATCTGCCCGCCAATGATGAAGCTTGCTTCGAAGGAGTTGCCAGTCTTGGCGTGTTTCTCCTGCTGAGCAAGGCTGATGTCACCAAGGTAATCTGCTGCATCTGCCAAGGACTCCACCGTTAGTAAGCTAACGTTAGCCCGCTCTTTAATATCGCGCTTAACTTGCGCGATACAGGCTTGGGTAGTTGCAAGATTTCCGGCGGTAAGGATGACGAATTGGCGTTGACCATCCACGCCGAAACGATACATTTTGCTATAAGTGCTTACTTGGTCTATGCCCGCGTTGGTGCGTGAATCGGAGCAAAAGACCATGCCCGCATCTACGGCTACTGCCACACAATAGGTCATGATTTGGGGAACCGGGTTACAGAAGAAATACCACTAAATGGGCTTGTTGATGGGCGAAACAGTACACTAGTTCTGGCATCAGGTGAACAGAAATTTTAACTCGATTGCAGTGCTGCAGCTAAGCTCTCGGCGCGCTTGCTAGTTACTACAATAGGTTTGTCGCGTAATCGTTTGGCAGGCTTAAAATTTCGGGGCTAAGGATTCTCAACCCTCCTTGTTGCAAGGAGGGCTGGACAAATGAGAGGCAACGGCGGATTAGTGCTCGTCTATGTCGTCATCGAAGTTGTAATCGTCTACTTCGGCGCTACTGCGAAGATTGAACTCTTCGTTATCATCGTCGAATTGCGAGTCGCCATACATACGCTTCCAATCGAGGCGTTCCTCGGTTCGGCGGCGCAGCTCGGTGAGACGACGCTTGTTGAGGTGCTTGTCATTTGTCTCTTCGAGTTCTGTCTCTGGCATGAAGGCAACAGAATCAAAAAAGTCTTTTGACGTATCGGCTATATCATCCCATTGATGACTTTTCATGTGATTAATCTCTTGTTTAATCGCGTTGAGTCGGACTTACTCGTTCACTATTCGTGCGGCACTGTTAAGCGATATGATCGTCATTAACAGCGGCACATTGCTTTCCGCCTTTTACCCTTTGTCAAGGTGTTCCGGCGGGGTGTTTACGATGCGAATTATGGTTATAAAATCGCAGAATGCAATAGCAAGAGCAATTATTTTTTTGTTTGCTCTAGGCCAATCATAGCAAGGCTTTCGAGGCATTTGGGTGTGCAACATAGCAGTGCATCGGGACGGGCTTGTGACAAAAACTAGGGCGTTTATACTGTCCACCCCCTTAAACACTAGGAGAGAACATAGTTTGTTGAGAGCATGTCTTGATTGCGGCATGGCAGTGGACGGAAACGTCACTCACTGTCCAAAGTGCGATGCGGATCTAGCGGCGCAGACCGATGGGTCGGTGCTGCATGCCGATATCGCACATCAACGCGAGACGATCCCTGTGGCACTGCACAAGCTACAGCAGGCATTAGAAGAGGCGCGCAGTGGTCATGCGCGTGCGGTTCGACTGGTCGTCGGGAGGGGGCTGATTCGGGACGAGGTCCATCGACAGCTAAGCTGGTTGAAACACTCGGGCGAGGTCTTGGACTTCGATCATGACGAAGGCAACACTGGCGCGATTGTCATTCAACTGCGCCGGGGAGCTAGGAAGGGCTAGTGGTTTTCAAAGAGGCGATAACTTCCTCGCGGATAAGCTTCTTGGCAATCTTACCGCTAGCGATGCGTTGTAACTGCTCGCTTTGGATACGATAGAAACAGGGCAGCTTGAATTGTGCCAAACGCTCTGCGAGGAAAGCGCCCAGCTCCTCTTCAGTTAATACTGCGCCAGGCATAGTCATGACTGCGGCACCCACAACTTCTCCGAGTCTCTCGTCCGGTAGTCCGAACACGGCCGCCTCGCAAACCGCGGGATGTTCGGCAAGGGCATACTCTATTTCTGCACAGGCGATGTTTTCGCCTCCTCTAATCACGATGTCTTTGGCGCGGTCCTTGATGACTAGGAAGCCGTGCTCATCCAGCAGGCCGATATCGCCGGTATGAAACCAGCCGTCTTTTATTGCCGCGGCTGTATCTTCTGGGCGCTTCCAATAGCCCTTCATGATGGTGGCGCCTTTGATGCAGATCTCGCCGATCTCGCCATTGGGCAATTCACGCCCTTGTGCATCCTCTATGCGCATTGCGGTAACCGGTGGTGTTGGGCGACCAGTGCTATGGGGTTTGCTCAGATAGAATTTGCCAGTGATCAGTGCGCCGATGGCATTGGTCTCTGTTAGTCCATAACCTAGCCCGGGTAGCACCTGCTCAGAGAACTTTTTCTCAATCATGACAAGATGCTCTGGTGGGCGGGCGGCTCCTCCACTTTGCACGCTGCGCAGGCTGCTCAGATCGAACTTGTCGAAATTGGGGGAGTTCATTACTTCCCAGGTCATCGTGGGAACGCCGTGTAGAACTGATAAACGCTCTTGCTCGATAAGTTGCAAAGCCTGCTCTGCATCCCATTTGTACATCATTACGAACTTGCGCTGGTACAAAAAGCTCGAGAGAAATTGAGCGTGATTGCCGGTGACGTGGAATAGCGGCACATTGGCGAGGATGCCAGCTTGGTAAGGAGGGTTGGCCTCGCGCAGCTCTGGCCGCAAGATCTCATTGATCTCCTTAGCGAATTTCCAGGTATAGATAGCGTTGATGATAGCTCTGTGTGTAGATAGCACGCCCTTTGGATTGCCTGTGGAGCCGGAGGTGTACAAGATCGAGGCGTCGTCATCGGGTGCTACAGGGTGCGCAGCGGGGTCGAACGCGGGGCCTTGCGCGCCAGTCTCGATCAGCGCATGAATCTCGGGATAGGGGCTCTGTGGCCCTGGCTTGATTGCAATTATCTGCACATTCACTTTCTTCTCTAAGGAAGCCAGGCGGTCGATACGCTCTTGGTCGGCGAAGATGATCTTGCTACCGCTATCCTCAATACCAAAACTCATTTCGCTGCCACGCCACCATGAGTTCATTGGAACTACGATTGCCCCAAGCATGGTGATTGCCATGTAGGCAAGGCACCACTCGGGATTGTTGCGAGAGCAAACTGTTACGCGGTCGCCCTTTGCGATACCGAAACGTTGTTCGAGGCTCTTTGCTAGCTGCCCTGCCATAGCGTAGGTCTCGCCGAAGCTATAGCGTTGGTCTTGATAGACAAGGAAGGGCAGCTGGGGATGCAGCATCGCCGCGGATAGATAGACCCCGCCAAGATTGTCCGGCACCTTGCTAAACACCGGGGTCTCAACCCCATTGATTATGGCGGTGCCCACCGCAAGTTCTGCTTCGGGTGCCTTGTGGCGCAGGGTGATTTCTTTGAGGGATTGAAGGTCCTGCAATATTTCTTCGTGGCTGAGCATGTAACCCCGTGGCGGCAATTGATCGCGTTAACTAGTGACGTAGTGAAGCTGCAAAGGTGAGCGGTTTAGGCGTGGTTGTTGGCCTACAAAAGCTACTACATTTGGCTCAAGTGATTGAAACATTATACGTTCACGGAGTGGGAATCAAGAAGTCGAGCAAACGTTCGAATAATCGATTGATCGGTGGGGTATGCGTTAAGCAAAGCCTCCCCATCGGGGAGGTTGGCTCAGAAACTCTGATCGATTAGGCGATAGTCCGGCACGATGACGGGGGCGAGTTCCTCTTCTTCCGGGATCAGGGTGGAAGGGGGAGCTGCGTCGGGGCCAAAAGAGAAGCTAAAACTGCCGCGCGCCACTAGATTGGAAGGGTCAATCGCCGTCCATTCGATGGTGTAGTACAAAGCCGGGGGGATCTCTGGGAGGTCTAGAAAGAATACACGGCTCACAGCAGGGTCGTAGCGAAACCCGATGTTTACAAATTTTTCCTCTGGGTTCTTCATGGTGAGCTTGACTAGTTTTACATAGGTGCTAAAGCGCAGCATCAGCTCCTTTGGGGCGCTTTCGAACACCTCATCGTCAACAGGCGATGACTCCAGCTCAACGTCGCTATTGGAGTTGATCGTCATAACATGTTGTGCCTGCGCATACTGGGCGCTGCTAAACGCAAGGCATAGTGCAAAAACGAGGCGAGCTATGCCCTTGGCGGGTAAAGATTCTGTGCGAAATAAGCTTTTCATGTGCCCTTCTTCTATTACTAAAACGCGGGTTTTATAGCACGAGCCAGCCCCTATTTGTAAGAGCTAGTCGTCTTAGTGGCATCAGCTTAGCCAAGCTAGGGGAAATACTAAACCTTCATCGATGAAACTTGTTCTCAATGCGACAATTAGGTTCATTAATTTCACATTGATTCGGCCTGACGCAAAGTGAAATCATTAAAGCTGTTATTTATAGCTAGAAAATTTCGCTTTGCGGGAGACGTTTTCAGTGGCGAGGTGCTTTGATGGGATCGGCCTATAACAATTAAAAAGAAGCCCACAAGGCTTTCAGGGAGTGATACACATGCAGTTTGCAAAAAGCGGGTATTCTCGTCCGATTGGCGGCATCACTTGGGCCTTAGTCCTAATTGCCAGCCTGTTTCTGTCTCCAGTGTTTGCACAAGACACTTATCGCAAGGGGCAGCATGTCGAGCCTGCCTACGAGGGCTGGGAAGAGAATGCCGATGGCAGCTTCTCGTTCATTTTTGGCTACCATAACGAGAACTGGGATGAAGAGCTTGATATACCGGTAGGCGAAAACAATTTCTTCTCGCCCGGCCTCGAAGATAGGGGGCAACCTACGCACTTTCTTCCCCGTCGCAATCGATTTACCTTCAAGGTGCAAGTGCCCGCAGACTGGGGCGACAAGGAGTTGGCTTGGACCATGACCGTCAATGGGGTGACGCGTATTGCTTACGCGACCCTGGCGCGTGACTATGTGGTCGACAACGTCGTCATCGCTTCGGAGACTGGCTCGCTGGGTGCGGGCACGAGTAGCCCTGAGTCTCGCTCGAATATACCTCCAGTCGTGACCGTGCAAGGTGATCGCGTAGGCAACGAGATCGTGCGCAATATCAGAGTTGGCGAAACGTTGACTTTAGTCACTCATGTAGAGGATGACGGTCTCCCTAAGCCTCGGACAACACAGATTCGAAACTTGCCGGGGGAGTCCAACACGCAGTATCTATTAAGACCCCCTTCTCGCGTCACGGTTGGCAAGACTAATGGTCTGTTCCTTTCTTGGAATATGTATCGCGGCGAAGGCAGTGTGCATTTCGACCCGCCCCAAGTGAAGCCTTGGGAAGATACTCGCACTTCTGCAAATTCCCCCTGGGGCTCTGTCTGGGTTCCACCCCCCGTGCCTGAAGATGGCATGTACACAGTCAATGCAGTCTTCGACCGTCCCGGCACTTATGTGCTGTGGGCGCGTGCCGACGACGGTGGGCTGTTTCACGATCAGTATGTCACGGTTAATGTGACTCCTTGATCCATCCGAATTGAGCGTGATCGCAACTTTTAGATGCACAGGCTTGGGTTTCCACTGTGTGTAAAACTTTGCTATAAGTGTCCTATTGATGAACAGCTTGCCGCAACACTTGCAAAGCGCGAGGTGCTCCACTATCTTCCTGAGCGCATAAAATTAGAAAAGTGAATCGCTTATGCAGTTGCTCCAATACGCCACAAGTTTCCTTGCGATCTCCCAGCTTATCTTCATGGCATTGTTTTATTTGACTTATTACCGTCGGCAATTGCTAGGGCGGTTGATGTCGTTTTATGCCTTGTGCCTAATAGCCTATATTGCCTCGACATTGCCCGAAATAGACAGCGGGCCGCGCCTATTCGAATTCCCACTGAATATGCTCGCGATTACAGCTCCTGCCTTGTTATGGATTATCACGCGCTATTTGTTCGTCGATGAGCCGAAGATCGACAAGTCAATCTGGGCCATCATAGTGACCTATATAGTGTTGCGTGCGTTTGGCAATATCACTGGACCCTATACCGATATCGGTTTTTGGCTTATCTACGTTTCCACGCAACTAGTCATGCTCAGTTTTGCCTGTCATGTGGTGTACACCGCAGTGCGCGGATTGGGTGGAGATCTAGTGGAGACGCGGCGTCGCTTTCGCGTGCCGTTCGCGATCACGATGGGCTCTATTGTGGCGATCATAGTAGGTTCTGGTTTCTTCAGCCCCTCTAGCGATGCGCTAAACAGCCTCTATATTGGCAGTATATTTCTGCTCATTTTGTTCTTTAACCTCGCAACCTTCCGCTTGCATGGCGACTCGATGCAGTTGATCGAGCCCGCAGCGCAGCAGTCGCTGCCCTCGTTGAAGAGTCGTATGGGGGAGAAGGATAAGGATAGGCCATTGGTCGAGAGAATCCACACGGTCATGGAGACAGAGCGGCTCTACGCGCAACCTGGGCTCACTATTGGGATGTTAGCGACAAATGTCTCCATGCAGGAGTATCGTCTGCGCAGGCTGATTAATCAGAAGCTGCACTATCGCAACTTCAATCAATACCTGAATCAATATCGTATTGCAGAGGCTGCGCGCCGCCTTCAGGACCCGGCCGAGACACAAGTCGCGATCTCGACCATCGCTCTGGATGTAGGTTATGCGTCTTTATCGTCGTTCAACAAAGCCTTTAAAGAGCTGCATGGTGTGACACCCTCCATCTACCGCAGCAGGGCGTCACAATAAGCGCTTATTCCTGGCGAATCTGCAGGACTACCTTGCCCATGACGCGGCGCTCACTAAAGACATTGAAGGCGGCAACATACTCTTCCATCGCGAAAGTCTGCGTAATGATTGGCTTGAGCTTGCCCTGTCGGTAGAACTCTAGCAGTTCGGCAAAGTTCTTTTCATACTCCACGGGCTCCTCCTTGCGGAAGCGACCTAGGAAAACCCCCACCATCGAGGCTCCCTTGAGGAGTGCGAGGTTGGCTTTGTATTCGGGGATTCGTCCGCTGGTGAAACCCACCACCAAGATGCGCCCATTCCAATTGATGCAGCGCGTGGCTTGATCGAAAAGATTTCCGCCTACGGGGTCGTATATGACATCTGCCCCCTTGTCGTCAGTTAAGGCCTTTACTTTCTCCTTGAGCTCACCGTCTCCATAATTGAGCAGTTCGTCAGGGTCTGCTTGGCGCACGAAATCGAGCTTCTCATCGCTACTTGCGGCGGCGATAACCCTTGCCCCCATCATCTTGCCTAGCTCTACTGCGGCCATTCCTACACCGCCACTGGCACCTAGGACTAAGAGTGTCTCGCCAGGCTTAATATTCGCGCGCTGTTTTAGCGCGTGGTAAGAGGTTGTATACACCATGGCGAATCCAGCCGCGGTCTTGAAATCCATATTATCGGGAATTTTACGTACCCCGGAAGTGGCAACTACTACCTGCTCGGCCATGCCCCCGATGGAGGGGGTAGCCATTACGCGATCACCCACCTGAAACTCACTAACCCCGGGCCCTAGTGCGCGGACTATACCGCCGACTTCGGAGCCCGGAGTGAAGGGCATAGGTGGTTGGAATTGGTACTTGCCCTGAATCTGCAGAGTGTCAGGAAAGTTCAAGGATGCGGCGAAGACTTCGACTAAGACTTGCCCCTTGTCTGGAGCGAGATCATTTACATTCTCGAGTACGAGATTTTCGGATGTGCCATAACTATGGCAAACGAGCGCTTTCATATATCCCCCTTAACGTTTTTACCAGCACGGATTCAAGCATTTTTGATTACGCACTACAATCGTCATGACATGCTGGGGAGCCTTTCCTACATCTTTGGCATATAATCGCGTCTTGGTAGACGCAGACGAGTTGAGTGGGCAGATGGTCGCAAGTGAATCTCAGAGATTGGCATACCTTAAGCTTATGGGCGTACAAGCCTATTTCCCGCGGCGGCCTTTGCCCGGCGCAAGGCCAGTGCGCCAATATGCCGAAGGTTTCTTGAGTCAGAGTACAGTGGACGCGAGCGTGCCTAAGCCCGTGGCTAGTAGCCGTGCACCCGTCAATGTTCAGGACGTTCTCAGTATGCTGGTAGCCAAACCGCCGATTGAGCAGTCTGCCCCGAAAGCACCTGTAGAAACACCTGCATCCGCACCCGCGCCTCGTGCAGAGGGCGCAGTGCCAGAGAGTGCTGCTAGCAACCGCGAGCCTGTGCTTGAGGGTGAGGAGGTGCGCTTCGTTTTCGCCTACTTCCCCATAAACGAGCAATTTGCCGTGATTAACGAATTGCCTTGGAGTAAGACTGCAAGCGTCTCTCCAAGTTGCCGCAAATTATTGGCGGACATCTTAAAGGCTCTTGGGGTAGAAGTGCCAGAGCGTAACTTAAATCCTATGGTTTTCACATGGCCAATTTTCGAGGGCGCACCTGCGGACTTGAACAGCGAGAACGCTCGACAGACTCTCGAAGGCTTTGTGTCTAAACGCCTGCGCTTGCTGCCAGTGAAGACGCTGCTTGTCTTTGCGGAACAGTCAGCACAATTACTTTTTCCTCGTGATTTCTTGGCAGAGAAAGGGCCTCAGCTTAAGCATCCTCGTCATGAGGTAGACGTGGTACTCACCCATAGTCTGAATGCGATGGAGGCAGTGCCCGATCTCAAGAAAGCCGTGTGGAAGACATTGCAACCATTGCGCGGTCAGCTTTCGGGCTCGAGCGGTGATTCACAGGACGGCGTTGCTTGATGTTTGGTACTAGCAATACACAGTCAGCGCTCAATGTCTTTGTTCGTGTGATGCGAGCGAGTGATTTGGATTTGGTTGTGGCGAGCGAGAATCTGTCGTTGCAAAATCCTTGGTCGAAGCGCGTGTTCTCTGACTGCCTACGCTCTGGCTATGAGTGTTGGGTGTTGGCGACTCGCGACCGCATAGTAGCCCATGGTGTGTTGTCCGTCGGTGCAGGTGAGGCCCATGTCCTTACTATCTGCGTTCATCCCGACTTCCGTCGGATGGGTTATGGGCGACGCATGCTGAAACACCTCTTAGACAAAGGCGCGAAGAATGCCGCGAAGGTATGTTTCCTAGAAGTGCGACCTTCGAACAAGCTTGCGATCGCCCTATATCTGTCATTTGGCTTCGTGCAGGTGGGGGAGCGCCGTCACTACTACCCCGCCAACCCAGGCGAACAGGTACGCGAAGATGCGTTAATTCTGTCGCGTTTGCTGCCTCTATAGAAGAACTTACTCAGGCTTGTCTTGCGCGTCTTTTGCAAAAAGACGTCGTGCTATTTTCTTAACAAGATAGATTGCTGCAACCACACAAATTGCGCAAACTGCTATCAGCAATAGCAAAACAATGGTGTAAAAAAAGAAGCTCAAGAGGTTTTCGCGCGCTTCATCATAGGCCATTGTAAGGGCCCAAAGTGAGGCGACACCGATCATCAAGCCAACGAGCGTTGCACGGGTATTCTTGCTAATTTTTAAACGAGGTAATTTCACTTTTTCTCTTTAGCGCCGCGTCTCTTCTTTAAAGACGGGCTCTCCATTCATGTCGGGCCAAGTGTGTCGACATTCGGGAAACTGACTGCAGCCCCAGAAATATCCGTTCTTTGATCGCCTGCGTCGAAGCAGCTGCCCACAGGCAGTGCAGCGAAATGCTTTGGCGGGCATGCCATTATCGTCCTTGAGCCGTGTCTTGCAACCCTTGTCGAAGCCGGTGCAGAACCAGTAGAAGCCACGGCTGTTCTCGGTGCGCACCATGCTGCGGGTGCAAACCGGGCAGCGAAAGCGTTCATCGGCTGTCTTGGAGGGCTTGCCGTCTTTATCGAACAGGGTCGCCTTACATTTCGGAAAGTCGGTGCAGCCCCAGAATGGGCCTTTCTTCCCTACGATCCGACGCATAGGCTTATGACATTCGGGGCATGGATGCTGCCGCGTCTGCACCGGAGCTTGCAGGGGAATGTCGCCTAACAAGTCTTTGGCCATGGGGCCTCGCTAACTCGGACGTAGATAGGACGCAAGTTGTTGCAGTAGCCGCGAGTTCTCTTGCGCAGTGCCGATCGTGATGCGCAGTTTGTCGCGCAGGCGTGGCATATCAAAATAACGCACCAAGATGCCATCATCCTTTAGGCGTTGATAGCATTCGCGGGCTAGGATCTCTGCGCTCTCGTAGCGCTTATCCGTGCTCGGGAGCTGCGCCAACAGGAAATTGCTCTGGCTGGGAGCGCAACTCAACCCTAGCTCTTGAAGTGCTTGCTCTACACGGACGCGTTCCTCACGCACCTTACGCCAACTCTGTGCGGCCTCAGCGCGGTCACTAAGCGCGGCGGTGGCTAATGCTTGCGAGATGAAGTCGGTGTTATAACTGTCGCGCGTCTTGTATAGCATTGGCGCTATCAATTCCTCTGACCCGATACCGTAGGCAAAGCGCAAGCCGGCGAGGGAGTAGCCCTTGCTCATGGTGCGAAGGATTAGCACATTATCAAACTCCTTCACGAGGCTAACAGCGTCATAGCCGAGTTCGGGATCGACGAAATCCACATAGGCCTCGTCGATGACTAACACGCCTTTGAAGCGCTCTGCAATTTGACGCAGTGTGCTCACCGCTGTGAGAAGGCCAGAGGGGGCGTGTGGGTTGACGATAAACGCTAGTTTGGCGCCACTGTCATTCAATGCATCGGCATAGCTCGGGCCCATCTGCCAGTCGTCTTGAAGATCTATCTTGACGATAGGGCAATTCTGAATGGCGGCTAGCACGGGGTACAGGGAATAGCTTGGTTCGCTGATGGCGATGGATTGGCCTGGGTCGACAAACGTGGTGATCGCGAGGCGGATGAGTTCGTCGCCGCCGTTGGTGGCGAGGATATTCTCAGCATTGAGCTGGTGATACCGCGCAGCCTCTTCGCGAAACCCGTTGGCATAGGGCTGCGGATAACGGCGTAGATCCTCAACTCGGATTGCCTTGAGGGCTTTCTCTACCGCGCTAGTTGCGGGGTAGGGGTTCTCATTGGTATTGAGTTTTATGACATCGGCTTGGCGAGGTTGTTCTCCTGAGCTGTAGCCGGTCATGCTCTGGATGTTCGATCTTTCGTAACTCATAGGATAGGGCAAGCTCTAAAGGAGGATTGTCGATGCGCCGGGGCGCAGCCAAGGCCGCCAAGGTTACTGCTTAATCCTATCCCATTCAATTGTCTCGCAGTGTGCTGGCGTAATTTTCGCGCGCCACACTCATCTCATTCATTGCATCTAGCTCTGTCTTGTACTCCGCCCACCAGCCACCGGAGTGGGGAATCATCATGTGGAAGTTGTACATCCCGTCCTCCAAAGAGTCCACGAAGGCTTGGAAATCTTGCTCTTGTTTGATCAACAGTCTTTGCATACAAATGATGACATTACGCTCGTCATTCACGTCGATTGCGGCAAGCTGTATCGAAAGCTGTGCGAGATCGGTATCGGTTTAGGGCAAGCTTTCATAAGTGTGCGTGCGATTATTCCAGCCCTCTAGCCAGCGCTGCTCAGCTCGTTCACTAGGCGAGTTGGCGACGCGTCGAGCTAAAACCGCTCGAGCCGCCGCGGCAAATTGCGTCATTAGCGGCGATTGGTCGCGAGTATTGGAAAGTGTCTCTAGCACTTGTAGTAGGCCCCAGCCCTGTCCTTGATAGCGTTCCGATAACGCGGTGCCCTCGCCTTTAAAATTGACATAGTCGATCAGGGCATACATGCCTAAGGGAGGATCTGTAGCCGCGATTTCGTAGAAAAGTGATTGAATTAGTTCGGGTTTTTCGGCGTTTGCGAGTAGGCTTGGCAGGCTGGATTGCATCCGCCTCATGATGAACTTCACTTGCGTGTCGCGTGTATCGTTGAGAAAGCTGCGCAGGGACTGTAGGCGCTCGCCTTGCTGATCGGCCAAAAACTCTGCGCGGTTTTGCCAAGGGGAGTGTTGACCAGGAAGTTCCTCTAGCCATCGCGGAAGTGGGACTCCTTCGCTCCTGTAAAAGCTTAGCAGAGCGGGGAAGCTCTCAACGAAACTATCTTGCTGGTCGGCTCTATACCAAATGAAGTGACCTATTCCGAGCGAGGGGAAGTCCTCGCCCGCGTTCCAACTGGTTAAGCACGGTATTTTCAGGTTACACTCGTTAGCGAATATACGTTCGCCTAGCCATTGTGTTTGCTGCATTGTGAGGGTTGGCATCGGGTTCTTAGGAGCTTGTGAGCAAGCAGTAAGGAATGTCAGTATTAAGGCAGTAAAATAGGCGAGTTTGTGCACGGTATGGGGTTCTTCTTCTGTTGGGCCAAGGTCCGCCACTAGATTGAGCTCTATTTGCGAGTTAGAAAGCTTGCAGCGAGGGATGTTAGCACACAGATCGGCAATGCCAGAGAAAGCGGTTTATAGTTAGTCCTCTTCAGGCGCTGTATCGAAAACTCAATTAAATCAGCACGGTCGAACAATTTGAATCAAACAGCAGAAGTGGTTGAAGCGAAGGAACCAGAGCCTCAGGACGAGTTCGTCCGCGGTCTGTCGCTGGTCTATCAACGGCTTAAACAGAGCAAACACCTCAAAAAGGCCATGAAAGAGGTGGAGCAGTCTTTATTGGACCTGTTGGGCGTGCGGCTGTTCACGATTTACCAATGTGTACAGAATGGCAAAGAAGTCTTGGCCAGCTTTAAAGGGGGAGATCCCCTCGATGACAACAGCACGGAGATTCGCGTCCCCTTTAGCCCAACCTCGCTAGCGGGCTATGTTGCCCTTAGCCAGCGCGCCTTAGTCATCCGCAACGTGCTTGATCAGCAAGAACTCCTCGATATTCACCCACGCCTCAAATTCGACCGCCGCTTTAGCGATGCTAAGGGTTGGGCTGTGAAGTCCATGATCGTAGTTCCGATCAAAGACGGCATTCTGCTTGGCGTGTTGCAGCTGATTAATTTCGAGGGCGATCGCGATTTCAGCAAGACCGATTTAAAGCACGCGATGATGGTGTCGCAGATGCTTGCCAAGCAGTTTCGATCGGAGCTGCAGAGCACTCAGGGGCCATACGATTTCCTAGTGCAGAAGAACAAAATTTCCAGCCAGGAGCTGGAGGAAGTGCAAAATAAAGTAGGCCTGTATGGGGGCTCTGTGTCTCGCATACTCATGGAGGACTACAGCATCGAGGCAGATGCCATTGGCGCATCGCTCGAGTTCTATTATCGCGTTCCCTATATGAAGTATCAGGCAGGCGTAACTCTGCCAGCCGAGCTGTTCGAGAACATCGGAGTCAGCTACTTACGTAAGAATTTGTGGCTGCCAATCGCGGGGGATAAGAACGAGGCGGTGATCCTCATCGATGATCCGAGCGATTATCAGCGCATCATGGAGATTCAGGGAGTACTCAATGCTCGTAACTATGCGTTCCGTGTAGGGCTGCCGGAACACATACTGCAGTATCTTCGAGACGATGACGGCTCCGATATGGAGGCGGGTTTCGACGACGTGTTCTCGCGTCTCGAGGAGCAAGGCGCTGTCGAAGTAGAGTCCGAGGAGGAGAGCGAAGAGGAAAATCTCGCCGCAACCTCCGCCATCATCCAGTTGGTTAATCGCATCATTACAGAGGCGGATCGACTAGGGGCCTCGGATATTCATGTGGAGCCCGGTAAGGATCAGTCTGCGGGTAATGTCCGGATACGTGTCGACGGTATTTGTCGCGAACTATTGAAGGTGCCTAAGGAGCATACCTCTGCACTAATTGCGCGCATAAAGGTGATTTCGCGGCTCAATATTGCAGAGCGACGCCTGCCTCAAGATGGCAAGTGTAAGCTCAAAGTGCGGGGCAAGAAGCTCGAGCTGCGAGTGGCGACTGTACCGACGGTTAACGGCGAGAGTGCGGTACTGCGTTTGCTTGCTGCGGGCAGTGCGATGCCATTAGCGAAACTGAACCTCTCCAAGCCCAATTACGACAAGATTGTTGAGCTTTCGGCTCACCCCCATGGATTGCTTTTAGTGGTTGGCCCTACAGGCTCTGGTAAGACCACCACGCTGCACGGAGTGCTCGGCTATATCAACACGCCTGATCGTAAGATATGGACTGCTGAGGACCCTGTGGAGATCACTCAGCCGGGTTTGCAGCAGGTACAAGTGCTGCCTAAGATTAATTTCACCTTCGCCACCGCGATGCGCGCGTTTCTGCGGGCAGACCCCGACGTAATTCTAATTGGCGAGATGCGTGACCACGAGACCGCGAGTATCGGTATCGAAGCCTCCTTGACCGGTCACTTGGTGCTCTCGACTCTGCACACTAACTCTGCGCCGGAGACCATCACGCGTCTTCTCGACCTTGGTCTTGATCCTGTCAATTTCTCCGACGCCCTGTTAGGGGTTTTGGCGCAACGCCTTATGCGCACACTGTGTGGCGCTTGTAAGGAAGAGTACAGCCCAGAGAAGCATGATCTCGATCATCTGATCAATACATATGGTCGTGAACAGTTTCCAGAGCTGGGCGTGGATTTAGAGAATGTCCGTTTGTTCCGCGCAGTTGGCTGCGATGATTGCGGGGGTACTGGATACAAGGGTCGAACCGGCATACACGAGTTGCTCACGGGCACCCATGAGCTGCGCAGCATGATCTATAACAAAGCGGACTTGGACGACCTGCGCAAGCAGGCATTGCGCGACGGCATGCGCACCCTCAAACAGGACGGGATTAATAAGATTTTCATGGGCTTAAGTGATTATAAGCAATTGCTCAGGGTGGTCGCTGAGTAAGTGTTTTAGCCGAAAATCGGTCAAATTCTGCCTTCATTTCCCGCGTTTCATGACGCCGTTCAAACTTTCACACATTGCCTCTAAGTAAGTACTGGGCTTGCCGCTATAGTCAGTACTCAGCGAGTTATCTTCGCTGGACTGAGGTGTCTCCCATGTTCAAATTCGCGCTTTACGCAGCTATTTTATTTATAACCCTTGGGGTGACGATTGCTAGGGAAACCTTAGCCCAGCTGGGCTTAGATTCGAATTATCTAGCGATGGGGGTTCTCGCACTGTCTGTCACCGCCCTGCTTGCACACCGCAATTGGCTGCTCGTGGGCGTTGTTGCGCTTCTTTGCGTTATTATCAATCTGCCGCCGGAAATGCTTGGCGGTATTCAGATCGACCACGATCTTCTGATAGCGCTGTTGATAGGTGTAACAATTCTGCCCGTGGTACATCGCCTAGTCTTTCGCTAAGGGGCTACTGGGCGGCAGGGCCCTGCATTACCTCGTATTCGCGCACCAGCCACTCACCATTTCGGTACACGAGCGATGCACGCACATCCGCTACTCCGCGCGAGTAGTGAGCGCGAGCACTCAGCTGCGCTTGGGGGGTCCCATTGGCATAGAACGCTGGCACGTCAATTTGGCCCTCCCACGGATCTAAAGCAATCAAAGGCAGATACTGTGTGATAAACGACATACTCGGGCTTCTCAGCTGCACTCCTTCATCTAGTTGTGCAAACAGTAAGCTTGGGTTGCCTTTCTCCAGTAGTGGCAGGCTGATCTCGTTGAGTGTGTCGTGGACCCTGCGCTCGATACGAGCACGGGTCGTATAATCGATGACTAAGAACACGACTACGAGACTGGCTGCGACGGCTACTCCAGAGAGAATAGAAAATCTGAGTGATTTCAAAATGCACTACCTCATAACTGAGCGCTCTTAATAAGCTGCTCGGATGGCGATTATAGAGCAAAAAAACCCAATGAAAACAGCGCTCAAAGGGGGGCTATTTAACAAGAAATTTAAATGTGCCCCCTTTTTATGCACATACATTCCGAAATTGTCACTATTCTCCTATAAATATAGTGTTTTTCGCTCTGGGAACGTTCGATAGTTAACTATCTTGTTGAATAATATAGGTATTACTATTTGATCAAAAAATAAGCAAGTTGAGTCTAAGCGCTAGAATTTCAGTGTTTCAGGCGGTTATTTTCAAGTTATCAACGGACTTATCCACAGAATCTGTGGAAAACAATTCGCAGCATTTCCCCTTCATACTTATAATTTGGCGTCAACCACTTAGAAGAGGGAATTCGCATAAATTTGACGATGGTAAATTTCCTAAAACAGTGCTGTGCAGAAATGGAACAAATACCTCGCTTTTCTGTTACTAAAAGTGGCCACTGTGCGAGGCTAGTTCCAGATTTGCACTTTATCTACTATGGGCAAAGATGCTATCGTACTCGCGTATCATCACTCTGAATCAGTAGCAGGCAATGGTTGAACTAACTGGCAACATCCCTTTTTTGTGGCGACTGAGTCCGGAGTCTAGCGACGGACTTTGCGCTGTATCTATGGTAGTCCCATACGAATCCGAAGATGATCGCCGCGATCTCACCATTGAGACTAGCGTCGTCAGCTTTGCTTCTGACAGTTCTCGTGCAGAGACTGAAGAAATGCTGGAATGGAATCAAGACGACATCAGTCTCTTCCTCAAGCTTGTCGCCCACGAGCAGGATGAAAAGCGCGTCATCGCAAACGATACTGTCCGTATCGACCTCACTGACCCAGCCATCATCGATATTATTCACATCGTAGCCGCTGCTGGTTTCGGCATGGCCTACAATTCGTCCTCTGTAGTAAAAGCATCTACTGGATTTTATCCGGCCCATGACTGTGATATCGGCAGTTTTGCCTCTTTGAATACATTGATTGGATTCAAGCGTTGCGTAGTTGTCGATATCGACGGCGAGGAAGTAGTGTGTGTGCTTCTGGAAGATGTCGATGTCGAATCTATCGGCGAGTTCGATACTCTCAATCGCCATGATTTACTCCTCGTAAAGCGTGCAGACCTATTGCACCCCGATTTCGCGATCACCACCGGGCGTCCAGTCTCGGCAACGGTGCATTAGCGACTCTCAGCAATGCTGCCGCTATGCTGTGCAGCGCCTCTCCACCCGGGTATAATTCGCGGCTTTGCGCGCACCCGCCAGGGCACAAAAACAAGTTTTGCAGGGGATATCGAGCGCCATCTAGCGCATTGCCCCGTATAGGAATCCTCAACATGAATCACAGTGCACTAGCTGCCGATATCAATCGTCGCCGCACCTTTGCGATTATCTCTCACCCCGACGCGGGCAAGACGACGATCACGGAAAAGTTGTTGCTGCTTGGTAGGCTAATCCAGAAAGCGGGTACCGTTAAGGGCAAGAAGTCCGATCGTCATGCCACCTCTGACTGGATGGCAATGGAGCAGCAGCGTGGGATCTCCGTGACCTCCTCGGTGATGCAGTTTCCCTATCTCGATCGCATGGTCAACTTGCTAGACACGCCCGGTCACGAAGACTTCTCGGAAGATACCTATCGCGTGCTGACAGCCGTGGACTCGGCACTCATGGTAGTCGACGGCGCCAAGGGCGTGGAAGAGCGCACCATCAAGCTGATGGATGTTTGTCGCCTGCGCGATACGCCGATCTTCACCTTCGTCAATAAGTTGGATCGCGACACTCGCGATCCGATCGAGTTGCTCGATGAGATCGAGACGATTCTCAAGATTCGCTGCGCGCCGATCAACTGGCCTATCGGCATGGGTAAGGACTTTAAGGGGGTTTATAACCTCTATACGGACACCATCCATGTTTATCAACACGGTCAGGCGGATCATCTTTATGAAGACATTCGCATCGAGGGGCTCGACAGTCCAGAGGCTCGCAAGTTGTTGGGGGACGAGTTCGATAACTTGCAGATGGAGATAGAATTAGTTCGCGGAGCGAGCAATATATTCGAGTTAGAAGAGTACCGCGCTGGGCGAATGACACCAGTGTATTTCGGCACAGCGCTAGGGAATTTCGGCGTGCGTGAGATGCTGGACGAGTTTGTAGAGTATGCGCCATCGCCAATAGCGAGGGAAACTCAGACCCGCTTGGTGGAACCGCTGGAAGAGAAGTTCACTGCCTTCGTCTTTAAGATTCAGGCCAATATGGATCCGAATCACCGCGACCGCATCGCCTTCCTTAGGGTGTGCTCTGGCGCTTATACCCGAGGCATGAAGGTAACTCATACTCGCCTTGCGAAAGAGATCCGGGTGAGCGACGCCGTGACCTTCCTAGCCGGCGAGCGCGAACAGGCACTGGAGGCGGTTTCGGGAGATATCCTCGGTTTCCACAATCACGGCACGATTCAGATCGGCGATACCTTTACCGAGGGTGAGTCGCTGCGCTTCGTGGGTATTCCCCATTTTGCGCCGGAGCTATTTAGACGCATACGCCTGAAGGACCCGTTGAAGACCAAGCAATTGCAGAAGGGGTTGAAACAGTTGTCGGAAGAGGGCTCTGTGCAGGTCTTCATGCCCGCCAAGAACAACGATTTGATCGTGGGTGCCGTGGGTGTATTGCAGTTCGAGGTGGTCGCCTTCCGCCTCGCGGACGAATACAAGGTCGATTGTATCTATGAGCCAGTGAGCGTTTATAGCGCCAGGTGGGTAACGAGCAAAGACCGCGCTAAATTGGATGAGTTCCGTAAGAAGGCCTATGACAATATCGCGATGGACGGTGGCGACCATCTTACCTACCTAGCGCCTAGCCGCGTCAATCTCGCGTTGATGCAAGAGCGTTGGCCGGATATCGAATTCCACGCTACGCGGGAACACTAAAACAGAGGCTATATGCAATTTAATTTACACAGCAAAGATGGGCTTGCGCGCCGAGGGACTCTGAGTTTTCCGCGTGGCGAAGTGCAAACACCCGCCTTCATGCCGGTAGGCACCTATGGCACAGTGAAGGGTATGACTCCTGCGCAGGTCGCAGATACCGGCGCGCATATCTTACTGGGCAATACCTTTCACTTGATGTTGCGCCCAGGCACAGAGATCGTGCGCAAACATGGCGGTCTACATGAGTTTATGGGGTGGAATAAACCCATACTCACGGACTCCGGTGGCTTTCAGGTTTTCAGTCTCGGCGATATGCGCAAAATCACTGAGGAGGGTGTACGGTTTCGCTCCCCAGTAGACGGGGCGCAGGTGTTTCTTGGGCCCGAGTCTGCCATCAAAGTGCAGCAAGAGCTTGGCGCAGACATCATCATGCAGTTCGATGAGTGCACTCCCTATCCGGTTTCAGAGAAAGACGCAGAGACGTCGATGCAGCTATCGCTGCGCTGGGCGCTGCGCTGCAAAGAGGCTCATGCAGATCACCCCTCGGCTCTTTTCGGCATAGTTCAAGGCGGCATGTACCCAGAGTTGCGTGAGCAGTCCTTAAAGGCCTTGGCCGGGATGGACTTCGATGGCTATGCCATTGGAGGGCTTTCGGTCGGTGAGCCAAAAGAGGAGATGATCAAGGTCTTAGACTTGATCGCCGACAAGATGCCGGCCGACAAGCCGCGCTATTTAATGGGGGTCGGTACTCCAGACGACATTATTCAGGCTGTGCTGCGTGGCATCGACATGTTCGACTGCGTAATGCCTACTCGCAACGCGCGTAATGCTCACTTATTTACCAGTACTGGTTTAGTGCGCTTGCGTAATGCCCGGTATAAGGATGACACCGGTCCTTTGGACGCTCAATGTGACTGTTACACCTGTAAAAATTTCAGCGTTGCCTATCTGCATCACCTCGATAAATGTAAGGAAATGCTGGGTGCACAGCTGAACACGATCCACAATCTGCACTATTACCAAAAACTGATGCAAGGTTTGCGTCAGGCTATAGAACAGGGTAGATTGAGCGCCTTTATTGAGGCCTACTACGCGAATCAGAAGGCCTCCGAGCCAGTTACAAACGAGCAGTAAGGCAGGCAAAAGTAGCCGCTTTAATGTCTTGAAATGGCCCCAACTGGCCCCACATAAGTTCATCACAAGAACACAAACGAGAGAGTATCAGTATGGATTTTTTCATCAGCGCCGCCTACGCACAAGATGCAGGCCCTCAACAAAGCGTTACCTTCAATATCATCTTTATCGGGGGCATGTTTGTCCTGTTCTACCTTATTCTTTGGCGTCCGCAATCTAAGCGCGCGAAAGAGCATAAGGAGTTGGTCACAGGCTTGGCGAAGGGTGATGAAGTGCTGACCAGTGGTGGATTGCTGGGCAAGGTCACCAAAGTGACTGACGACTACGTGACTTTGCAAGTCGCCGATGGTGTAGAGCTGTGCATGCAGAAAGCTTCTGTTGCCGCTGCACTGCCAAAGGGCACTATTAAGTCAATTCAGTAACCGCTTCACAGGCGCCTAGCGCGCCTCTCACAAGAGTTTAGATCGATGCTGAATAAGTTCCCACTCTGGAAAAACCTGCTCGTCGTCTTCGTGGTGTTGATGGCGGCCATCTATTCCGCCCCCAATCTCTACCCCGACGACCCGGCCGTACAGGTCAGCCATGAAGATAGCGATATTACCCAGTTCGATTTAGGCGCAATTACCGACGCATTGAGCGCGGAAAGTGTGAGCTATTTCGGCGAAGAGGTGGACGGCGGTACTGGGCTAGTGCGCTTCAGTAATCTCGAAGATCAGTTGCGTGGCAAAGCCATCATCGAGCAGACTTTAGGTAACGGCTATTTCACTGCCCTGAACCTAGCGCCGACGACACCGGGTTGGTTGCAGGCGATCAACGCGGGCAAGATGAGCCTTGGCCTAGACTTACAAGGTGGTGTGCACTTCTTGATGGAAGTCGACATGGACGCGGCGCTACAGCGTCGCATGGAGAATAATGTCAGCACCATTCGCCAGATACTGAGAAGTGAGCGAATTCGCTCTCGCTCTCTGTCTCTTGAAAATTCCAATCTCATCGTTGCGCGATTCGACAATGAGGAATCCCGCTCCGAAGCGCGTTCTTTGATTCGTGAGAATTTCGCGGACCTACAGAACGTTACCCGCGAACAAGGCGAAGTTTTCTCGCTCGAGTTAAGTCTGTCGGATGCCGACATATTGCAATTACAGCGCGATACTATCGCCGCGAACAAGACCACAATTCTAAACCGTGTGGACTCCCTCGGTGTGTCCGAGCCAGTGGTGCAACAGCAAGGCTCGAACCGTATCGTGGTGGAATTACCTGGTGTGCAAGACACGGCACAGGCTAAACGAATTCTGCAACGCATCGCGACTCTGCAATTCCATCTGGAAGCCGCGCCAGGCGCGCCTTCTACTTCCTACACTACCTACGAGTACCAAGGTCAGTTGATCGATGTCAGCAACGACGTGATCCTACAGGGCGACCGCGTGAGTAATGTGCGTTCGGCATTAGACCAGTCCGGTCTGCCACAGGTTGTTATCAATCTTGATGCCCAAGGCGGCGAACAGTTCAGCCGCGTAACGCGAGAGAATATCGGCACGCTCATGGACATCGTCCTGAGTGAGACGAAGACCCGCAGTACCTTTACTACTGCCGCCGATGGCGAAGTGACAGAGGTACAGGAAACCTACGAAGAGAAGCGCCTCATTAGCCACGCGACTATTCGAGCGGCCCTCGGGCGCGAGTTCGTCATTACGGGGCTGTCCACTACAGAAGCGAATGAGTTGTCCTTGCTGATACGCTCTGGCGCACTTGCTGCACCAATGTATTTTGTCGAAGAAAGGACACTTGGCCCAAGCTTAGGGGCTGAGAATATTAGGCAGGGCACGCAGGCGGTCTATCTCGGTTTCGGCTTGGTATTGATCTTCATGGTCTTCTACTACCGTATATTCGGCTTAGTTGCCAATGTTGCCCTAGCGGTGAACGTACTGCTGCTGATTGCGATCATGTCGATCATCTCTGCTACGCTGACCCTGCCGGGTATCTTCGGTATCGTCTTGATCGTGGGCATGGCGGTCGATGCGAACGTGCTGATCTTTACGAGAATTCGAGAAGAACTCGCCTCTGGGCTCTCGCCGCAAGGCGCGATCTCGGCTGGGTTTAACAACGCCTTTAGCACCATCGTCGATGCCAACGTCACCACGCTCTTGGTGGGCATCGTGTTGTTCTCTATCGGCACGGGGCCTGTGAAGGGCTTCGCGGTAACTCTGATGATCGGTATCGCAACCTCGATGTTCACGGCGATTATCGTAACGCGCGCGTTGATCAATCTGATCTACGGTGGTCGAGCTGTCAAAGAGCTATCGATAGGGAAATATGCATAACAAGCCCAGCAAGGGTTTGTAGTGAAGCATTGAAATATTAAAGGGCAGGTGCTGGAGAAAAGTATGGCCATATTGAGTAGACAATTTGATTTCATGAGTTTGGCGAAGCCATTTGGCATCGCTTCGATAGCGGCTGTTGTCATCTCCATTGGCTCATTGTTGATCAACTCCCTTGAATTGGGTTTGGACTTCACCGCTGGGACCTTGGTTGAGGTGGGCTACTCACAACCCGTTGCCGTGGGCGAGGTCACTGAGCGTATGCGCGTCGCTGGCTATCCCAATGCGCAGGTGGTGGCCTTTGGTTCCGACCAAGATGTCTTGATTCGTTTGCCTGTCGATGACACTGTCAGTCAGGAGGAGATGGCGAACTCCTTAGTCTCGCTCGGTGACGATATTCTCGCGGCGCTCGACGATGGCTCGGGCGTAGAGCTTACTATCAACCGACTCGAATTCGTGGGGCCTCGCGTTGGTGAAGAGCTCGCCGAGAGTGGCGGTATGGGCTTATTAGTGGCCTTGGGTATCGTGATGATTTACGTCGCGATCCGTTTCCAATCTAAGTTCGCAATTGCGGCAGTTATCGCGCTATTCCACGACGTTATCATTACACTAGGAATATTCTCGCTGTTCGGTTTGCAATTCGACCTCACGGTGCTTGCCGCCTTGCTCGCGATTATCGGTTACTCGATCAACGATACCATCGTGGTGTTTGACCGTATACGCGAAAACTTCCGCATCATGCGCAAGGGTACGCCCTATGAAATGATTAACGTGTCACTAAACCAGACTCTTAGTCGTACGATTATCACGGCGATGACTACCCAATTAGTGGTGTGTGCGATGCTGTTTCTGGGGGGTGAGTCGATTCAGGGCTTCGCGATCGCTCTGACCCTAGGTATTCTGATTGGTACTTATTCTTCGGTGTATATCGCCTCTAGCTTGTTGCTGTATTTGAATGTCAGCAAAGAAGACTTGATGGTGCCAATCAAAGACAACTCGCAAGACTCAACTCCATAGCGGCTCAACGCTAGCCGCTATTCCCCCTGCAAAGAGGAGAGTGATCGAATCTCCTCTTGCACCGCTGGATCCTTCACAATCCTACGCTGTTCTTCTAATACATTCTGCAAAATAGCCATTGTGGTCAGAGGGTTAGCTAGTACTACGCGAAACACCACTACTGGGTCGCGGTCATAGCGCTGGGGGTTGAGTTGTGTGCGTGACACGAAGGACAGGCCCAGTGCGCGCTGCGTCTTCTGAATTAGCCGAGTGATCCGATTCAGGATCATATTGCTGGCACTGCGCTGTGCGCTATCGTTGCTCGCTAGCAAGGCTTTGGCCGCCTCCGGCAGATAGCGGTAGGTTAAAATATTGAGTTCGGGCTCGCTTATTAGTTCGAAATCGCTCGATGCCTTAATGATCTCGGCGAAGGCTTTAGCCTTCGCAATGCCCTCGTCGATAAGCAATTCATAGCCGCTACGGGCAATAATGTGCAGACCTGCGTGCACAAGAACTGCCATGCCCGGACGGGAACCCTCAACACTATGGCTGCCTAAATCTTTCGAGCCCTTGCGAATGATGTATTCGGCGTGATGCTCTACGCTGGCCAGCGTCTCCGGTCGCTTAAACACGCAGAGACCGGCACCCATTGGCACGTAAAGTTGTTTGTGTGCATCGATGGTCACCGAGTCTGCCCGCTCTATGCCGGCGAGTAATCGTCGATGCGTGCGCGAGAAGAGAGTTGGTCCGCCCCAGGCTGAATCCACATGAAAATGAATGCCTCGCTCTTGGGCGATGTCCGCTATCGCATTGAGTGGGTCTATGCTGCCTGTCTCCGAGGAACCTGCAACGCCCACTATCGCCATGACCTTAGTTCCTGCGCGGCGCAAATCATCGCAGCGCTGTGCGAGTAGGTCGGGGCGGATGCGATTGTTTGCGTCAGTCTCGATCGCGACGAGGTTGCGGCGACCGATGCCGAGTATGTCCGCCGCCTTGCCAAGAGAGTAGTGGCCACGCTCGGAGACGAGGACCGCTAGGGCGCGATAGTCGTAGTGTTGCAGACCAGCGGCGAGCCCCTCCTGCGCGATACCAGCGAAGTCCTTACTGGCGGGCAGCACTGCGTTGCGGGCCGCCCATAGGGCCGTCAGGTTAGCGATGGTGCCGCCAGAGCAGAAGCTGCCTATAGCATGAGCGGGGTCATGCATCCATTTTCCATAAAAGTCGCTGTCTCGCTCGTATATCAAGTGGTGAATCATGCCAATGACTTGACGCTCGAGCGGCGTAAACGCCTTTGAGGTTTCCACTTTAACGAGGTTCTGATTGAGCGCCGTCATGATGCGCGAGAGCGGCAGCATGAAATACGGGAGTGCCGAGGCCATATGTCCCACGAAGCTAGGGGAGGCGATATGCACAGACTGCGCAACTACTTTGTCGAGCACGAAGTCGATTTGGTCCGACACGAAGCTGGGCTGCTGAGGGATAAAGGGGTTCGAGAAGTCCTTCTCAATAAGATCTAGGTCGCGCTCAGCCGCGACAATATGCTCTTGGAGAAAGCCCGCAAGGTTCTGGGAGATCGATATATCTATCTTGCCCAGAGTCGAGTCTGGCGCTTCTGGGACAGTGAATATACGGTAGAGGCTGTCCAGGCTAGCCTGCGCCTGCTTCTTTATCTCGGTCATCGTCAACGCTTATCCGGGCAAGGGGGACGCAGTATAGAGCAATTGTTAAATCAATAAAATCCACCTATTTTAGGCACGGTTTAGTCCTTTCACAAACGCGGTTCCTCCTTTAGTATAGGCCGCACAATTGCAGGAATTTATTGTCATAAATCGGGTCCAATTTGCAAACCATCATGAAAACCATCTTATGAGTCTTGTGTCTCTACAGAGTCTGCGAAAGTGCGCGTTGCTAGTTGTGGTAAGCCTTATGGCCACCTTAACCGCTCAGGCGCAAGAGCTGTTGCCGCGTCCCGCAGCCTTAGAGCCAGCAATCAAGTTCTGGACTCGCGTGTACACCGAGGTAGATACCGAGAGTGGGTTTTTGCACGATTCGAATAACCTCGCCATCGTCTACCAGCGTGTGGATTATGATCGCCCCGAGATCGAGCGCCAGCGCACACGGATCCAGAATGCCCTAAAAGTGCTTGCTAGCGGTAAGCGCAGCGGGCTTAGTGACCTCGAGCAGCAAGTGCTATCCCTCTGGCCGAACTCGGTCAGTAACGATACCTTGTCGACCGCGGCCAATAATGTACGCTTCCAGTTGGGTCAATCCGATCGTTTTGTAGAAGGTTTGATTCGCTCCGGAGCTTATCGTAGCCACATCGACAGTGTCGTGCGTGCTAAGAATCTGCCAATAGAACTCGGGGCATTGCCCCATGTTGAGTCCTCTTTCCACCCAGGTGCTTATTCGAGCGTGGCCGCTGCCGGTATGTGGCAGTTCATGCGCGCCACAGGGCAACGTTTCATGCGCATTGACCACATCGTGGACGAGCGTATGGACCCCTATACAGCTACCTATGCGGCAATGAGCTTGTTGGAGTATAACTACCGCATCCTCGGCACTTGGCCCTTGGCTCTAACAGCCTATAACCATGGCACGGGGGGCATGAGTCGAGCGGTGCGCGACACTGGCAGCAATAAGATCGACGACATCATCGCCAACTACAAAGGACCGAGTTTTGGCTTCGCCTCGCGTAATTTCTACCCGCAATTTCTCGCAGTTCTCGACGTAGAGCGTCAAGCGCAGACACTGTTCGGTGTGTTGCAATTAGACGCTAGCCCGCAGTACGAAGAATTCGAGATGGATTCCTTCGTTGAGGCACAAACTCTAGCAGATGCGCTCGGCGTAACACTCGAACATCTGCGCTTCGACAATCCTGCGTTGCGTCCAGTGGTGTGGGAGGGTGGCAAGCGTATTCCCAAGGGCTTTGTGGTCAAGGTACAAAAAGAGCAGCTGCGCGGGCCTATCGATAACTTGTTAGCCAGAGTTCCTAATAACGAACGCTTCCCTATACAGACACCTGATATAGCCTATGTAATCCAGAAGGGCGATAGCCTGTCGGCCATCGCGAGGCGCTTCAAGACCTCGGTAGCGCAATTGACCTCACTCAATCAGATCAGCAACAGCCACCGTATCTCCATCGGCCAGCGCTTACTCCTCCCCCAAGACACGGAGGCGACTACTGGGCAGACCTCGGCACAGATAGCCGCATCTGCACCCGCGAGCAGTGCACCCACGCGCAGCAATGAAGACAGTTACTCCGTACGCCGTGGCGATACGCTCTCTTCGATAGCTAAACGCTTCGATGTGAGTGAGCTAAGTTTATTGCAGGCGAATAATATCGATCATCCGGACCGCATCTATCCGGGGCAGGAATTGCAATTACCGGGTCAGTCTCCCAGTACGGCGCAACCCGTGGTCTATGTGAGTTCACCAGAGCCCGTGGTGAAGCCTGCACAAGTATCCGAGCCCGAGCCAGTTGAGATAGCGATGATCGAAGAGTTGATGCCGCCTCTGAATGCTGACGAAGCGGCTCTAGAGGGGGGCGATGAGGCAGGAGACGAGGCCTTGGCGCTCAGCTTCGAGGACACGCGCAGCATAGAGCAGCGCAATGAACAGCTACTCAATGATCTAGCCGCAGATCCATCGGACTACGGTGTTGCTGAGAATAATACAATCGAGATCCAGGCGTCAGAGACACTAGGTCATTATGCGGAATGGCTGGGCCTTGTAAGTGCCGATATACGTCGGTTAAACAAGATGCCTAACTCGCAACCTGTCGTTATAGGGCGACGTCTACAGTTGGATTTCTCCAAGGTAAGCTCTGCAGAGTTCGAGCTGAAGCGTCGTCAATATCATCTTGAAGAGCAGCAGGAATTTTTCCGCCAATACCGCATCGAGAATGTCGATGAGTATAAAGTCGCTAAGAACGACAATATTGCCAATTTGGCGCGGCGCAAGTATTCGGTGCCAATGTGGTTGTTACAGCAATACAACCCAGAGCTAAATTTTAGGCAAGTCCAGATAGGCCAAACTGTTGTGTTTCCAGTGCTCGCGCCGGTGCAGGCGCAGAGCAACAGTGGCGCCTGATTCAGTCGCGAATATTCGCAATCTCATCTGATAAAAGACTAACCCCGAGTGCATACTTGAACGAGGGGTTGTAGCGTAATAGCGAACAGAAATTGCGATAGACAAGATAGCCTTTGTCGTCGCCTTCATCCCCGATAATGAGAGCAGCTGCAAGTGGGCGGGTTGGCAGATCGCTGCCATCGGCCTTGCGTACGCCTAACTCTTGCCAGTCATTGAGGTCTCGCCACACACCCATGGTAGTATAACGTCGGCAGGTAGCATCGGGTGAAAGCCCTGTGTTCTGTGGGGCTGGCAGGGATTGTTCGCCGCCCGGTGGCAGGCTTACGACTCTGCCCCATGTCTGGTTGTCTTGCCAGCCAGTAGATTTCAAATAGTTTGCAACGGAACCAATGACATCAGGCCCCATCGTCCAGAGGTCACGCTTGCCGTCACCATCTTGATCGACAGCGAGACGCAAATAACTCCCCGGCATGAATTGCGGAGCACCGAGGGCGCCTGCCCATGAGCTCTTCATTTCCTCAGGGCTGGCGTAGCCCTTGTCCACTATCTCAAATGCAGCAAATAGCTCGCTGCGAAATTGGTCGCCGCGGCGTGAGTCGAAGGCTAGTGTTGCGATTACATTGAACAGCGGCTCGGTGATTGGGAAGGTGCCGTAATTACTCTCCATACCGAGAATCGCTGCCACAAAGCGCGGCTGCACATTGTAGGCTTGGGCGGCGCTATTGATCATGTCGCCGCGCGTGGCGAGTAATTCTTGGCCCATCTCGATACGGCGATCACTCACTCGGTCTAAGTAACTGGCATAGGTCTGTACGAACTCCGCTTGATTGCGGTCGGCCTCGATAACACGGCGTTGCTGCTCGATGGTTGGGATAACGGCGTCCAATGTGGCGGCGCTTATGCCGCGGCCTAGAGCCTCTGTGCGGAACTCAGTTAGCCAGGTCTGAAACGCGGCATCGCTTGTATCTTGGCTCGGCTCTTCTTGGGCGTAAGTAATCGCAGCGGCAAGTGTGCTCAGTGCGAAGATGGTATTGCGGATAACTTTCATGCGAACTCCATGGTCTTAATTTCTGGCTTTGCCACCCAATTTCTTGGCGAGACTTTAGCCTCGATAGGAATGACAGTACAAGCCTTTTTTCCCTATTCAAGGCTAGCTAGCCACACACCGCTATTTTACTAAGACTGATTCGAAAAGCCTTTGGTATTCACCCTGCAGCCTGCTTTGCCGAAATTGATCTAGCAATGGGCTGGGCAGAGTTTGGCCGGCGCGTTTGAGCATTGTCCAATGTTGCAGAGTGTTCGCAGCACTATTGCTGCTTTCCTGCAAATCTGCGGAATCCGCGAAGAGGCACTCGTGCGACAGGTATTCTGGATAGACTAGGCGTCGTGGCGCCAGTGGCGCGCAACCTAATGCGCAGCCCTCCAATATAGAGAGGCCTTGGAAATCGTGAGCGGCAGTGCTAAGTACGACATCGGCGTCGCGCAGACATTGGAGGTAGTCTTCCTGCTGCTCTAGGAAACCGCAGCGCCCTGCGGCTATTCCCGTATTGGCGTAGTAGGTATCAAGAAGTTGCTGTATCTGCGCAAACTCCGCTGGCGCCACTCGAAAGCGTTGACCCAATAAATGCAGGCGGAAGGGCAGCTGGCGAGCGATTAGTTGCTCGACGATCGCCAGCAAAAGCTGCGGCCCCTTGTCATACTCCCAGCGGTGGTTCCAGACAATCTCGAGGATATCGCTGTCGTGCCGTTTAGGTGCATCATCGAACAAGTCATCGCTGAGCGGCACTGGAATGATGCTGGCCTGTTCTATGCAGCGCAATAGTCCCTCAGGCACGTGGTCTGGCAGCTTCTTAAGCAAGGCGGTGGCGCCGTCCAAGAAGCTACTGCGATTATATTCGCTATTGAATACCACTGCGTCGGCGCATAGCGCGGTGTAGAGACTAAGGATCTGCGGCTCCACCATGTTCACTGGCCGTGCCAGTGGGTCAGGGTTACTCGGGTAGGCAAACTGATTCTCATGGAAGTAGACGATGCTGGGGATGCTACAGATTTGGGGAACGAAGCCACGTAGTGCCGATAGGTCGGTCATAGAGGTGCTGAGCAATAGATCGTAGTTGTCAGTCAGCACATCGCGATGGTTAAATGCCCAGCTCAAGCTGTTACCGCGAACGCGCCAAGGGAAGTGGCGCGCTGGCAAGAGCAGTTCGACCCACTCGATATTCGGAAACATTGTTTTGAGATTTTTGCGCCAGACGCCATGGCTTTGCGCGTCATACGCCGATAGTAACAATGCTTTCATAATGGATGATTCATGCAGGAAAAAATGCAATCTAGCGATCTCGCCATGCTCGGTCAATCAGTAGAGCAGTTACTGCAAGACTTACCGGAGCGAATCAGCGGTCCTTTGCGTCGTGCGCAGGAGGAACGCCCAAGCGCCCCGGCGCTTAGCGATCATTTAGGCACGCAGTGTAGCTTCGCCGAATTGGCACAGCGAGTGGATGCCTGCAAAGACCTCTTGAGAGAGCAGGGTGTAGGGGCTGGCGATCGTGTCTTATTAATCAATGAGAACTGTGTAGCGGTCCTAGTGTGGATTTTAGCGCTTAGCGAGATCGATGCCGTGAGCGTGGTAATCAATGCGCGCCTAGCGCAGCCCGAGATCAAAAGGATCCTAGAGCACTGCGAACCGCGCTTGACAGTATGTTTCCTAGACTCTAGCGCCGCACAGGCGCACTGGGCTAGATTGCGTGAGCAGGGAGAGCATTCTGAAGTCACGCAATTTACGGCCCCGCTAGGCTTGCTGCAGGGCGGCCCAAGCGCACCACTCGACGAGGCGGATCTTCCTGTGTCCGAACGAGTGTGCGTGATGATCTATACCACCGGCACTACAGGAGACCCCAAGGGCGTAATGCTGAGTCATCGTAATATGCTCTTCGTCGCGGCAGTGACCAGTGTATTGCGCGGTATGACAAAGGAGGATCGGATTTACTGTGTGCTGCCGATCTCCCATATTTTCGGACTCTCCGCTGTGTTCCTCGCAACGCTCTATCTGGGGGCAGAGCTAGTGCTCGCCGACCGCTTCGACGCCGAGAGTAGCCTGCGCACATTACGCGAGAGACGCGTCACCGGCATGATGGGTGTGCCCACTATGTTCGCAAGAATTATCGAGTATGCCCGTGCCAATGATCTTGGCAGTGACGACATGCCACACCTGCGTTTCCTCTATTCCGGCGGCTCACCCTTAGACCCCACTATTAAGCGTGACACGGAACAATTACTAGGAGTTACGTTGCTCAATGCCTATGGCATGACCGAAAGCGGACCCACTATCTGCCAAGTGCGCTGGAATGAGAAATTGGACAATTGCAGCGTTGGTAGGCCGCTGCCGGGAATGACGCTTAGGGTGCTAGATGGCAATGGCAAGCAAGTCCCATTGGGTGAGGTCGGTGAGCTCCATGTGCGCGGCCCGAATGTAATGCGCGGCTATTATAAGAATCCAGAGGCTACCGCGGCTGTAATCGACGACGAGGGCTTTCTGAACACCGGCGATTTGGTGCGCTTAGATGAGGCTGGCAATGTCCACATAGCCGGGCGGAGCAAGGAGTTGATCATTCACTCCGGCTTCAATGTCTATCCGCCAGAAGTGGAGGCTGCAATCGCTAAGCATCCCGATGTAGTGCTCTGTGCTGTCGTTGGGGAAGCCATAGACGGCAACGAACACGTGATCGCTTATGTGCAGCGCAAGGCGAACAGTGCGCTGACGGAGAGTGTGTTGCACGCGTTCCTCAAGCCGAGCCTATCGCCCTATAAGCGGCCGGCAACTATCATTTTCTTGCCGCAATTACCGACCGCACCGTCGGGTAAGGTGCTCAAACATCAGTTACGAGGAGTTCGTAACGCATAAACCGTTTTTCACAAGGGGGGAAAAATCATGAAGCTACACGGCTTTCCGATAAGTAATTACTACAATATGGTGAAGATGGTGCTGCTAGAGAAGGGCATGGACTTCGAGGAAGTTGTGACCAAGCCTTCTCAAGAGCCCGACTATCTGACGATAAGCCCAATGGGCAAAGTGCCGTGCCTAGAGACCGAGAAGGGCTTTCTTACCGAGACCAGCGTGATTATCGATTACCTTGAGGAGCTAGGCATTGGCCCCTCGTTTTATCCCTCCGATGCCTTCGAGCGCGCTAAGGTACGCGAGTTCATGCGTTATCTGGAGCTCTACGTCGAATTGCCGGCGCGTCGACTTTACGGCGATGCCTTCTTTAACCGCCCAGCCAACGACGAGCTAAAACAGGAGGTCCGCAAGAGTTTGGAGCGTGGCTTCAAGGCAATCGACGCGATTCTTCAAGAGGGACCTTATGTGTGTGGGGCGCAGCTCACCTATGCGGACATCTACTATTATTTCACCATGAGCGTCGTCGCCCGGCTTACCAAGATATCGCTAGCATGGGATAGCTACAACGAGCTGCCTGGGCTGCGCACCCGCATGGAATTGTTGGCGCAGCGCGACTCGATTGTACGCATCCACGCCGATCAGCGCGCCGCGAGCTGATGGACGTTTCTGAGCAGGAGGCATCGCGATGATGCCAACCCCAGCCAGCACTGTCGTGGTGGTACGTCAGGGACAGGAAGATATCGAAGTCTTACTGCTGCTGCGTAGTGCCGCGCTCAAGTTCAATGGAGATTGCTGGGTGTTTCCAGGTGGACGAATCGATCCGGAGGATTATCCGGATGCGCAGCGCCAACAAGAGTATCGGGCCGCGCAGCGGGCCGCCGTTCGAGAGACTCAGGAGGAGGCGGGCCTCGATATTAGTGGTGAAGCGCTCCTCCATTTTGCTCATTGGACCACTCCGGAAGGCATGTCTCGGCGCTTCTCCACCTGGTTCTTTCTGTGTGTGGTCTCCGCCCCGACGCCCGTTCGGGTTGATGCTCAGGAGATGCTTGCGCACCGCTGGCTGAGCCCCCGCGCGGCATTGGCGCTGCATCGCAGCGGCGAATACAAACTGCCAGAGCCGACTCTGCAGACGCTACGAGGTTTCACGGCGTTTCGAGATTTGTCGGGCCTCGTTGAGGGTGTGGCAACCCTTCCTATCCATGTGTTCCCCACAGACTCACCTTTCTATCGATTTGAAACGATTGAGAGCTGAGGAAAGACTTGTTGCGGCACTGCGGTCTAAGCTTGTGCGATGAGTCATTCTGCATTAGTGCCTATCACTCAACAGCACTCCACATATGTCTTGGAATTGGCTCCTTGCGGCGCTTTTGACAGGCAGATTGACTTGCTTTTGTTGCATTGTTAATGGGATAGTTGGGCCGTCCGAGGGTCATCTAAACCCAGTATCGAGGCGTATCAAAGAAGGCAGTGGGGCATACATCAGCTAGTGACGCTCATCTAAATTGCACAGTTAAGAAGATTCTTTATGGCTTCTCCAACTCTCGAAAATTTGCGCCAGACACTCAACACAATTCGACGTCGCCGAAATCGGCTGTTCGTGTTGCATCACGTAAGTATTGCCACCCTTTGTACGATTATCCTTGCCCTACTGCTCAGCGCGGTTGAGCTGTGGTGGAGCCCTACTCGAACGGGCGACATCTTCCTCTTTGGACTTATGCTTGCAGGCGTCATTGCAGCAGTTGCGTATGTTAGTAAGCGCATCGCGCGTATGCAGTCCGATGACCAAACTCTGGCCCACTTCGTCGAAGGTAAGATACCCGACCTCGAGCAACGCCTACTGACCTCCCTAGAATTCGGCAACGATGAAAGCACTGCGGCAGAGCGCGGTGTGTCCGCCCAGTTTGTGCGGCAATTGTGGGCGGATGCAGAAACTCATGTGCAAGAGCAGAAGGTACGTGTCGACGAAGTCACGGCTTCCGGCCGATCTTGGGTCTCCCTCAGCGCCGCGGTGGCCGTGATGGGAGTCGCCGTTGTGGCTTTGCTGGTTTCCGACCTCCTTTACTCCGCCGCCGGGCGTCTCTTTTGGCCTTTCGGACTCGAGCCTGAGGCCCCAGTAGCGGTCATCGAAGCGCCCCGCGAAATCCTAATTAGCGTAGAGCCTGGCGACATAGCGATGCAGCGCGGCAACTCGGCGACCATTGTGGCGCGTGTTAGCAATGCCACGCCTAGCGAGATTGCACTGCGCGTACAGACGGACAATGTGAATTGGCGCGAATTGTCGATGCAGCAAGATGGCAGTGGCAGCGACAGTGCAAGCTATAGTTATTTCTTCCCCTCCGTGCAGGAAGACTTAGTCTACTACGTTAACTTCGAGCAAAACGGCGAGCAACGCTCGGAGCAATTTCGCATCAGTCTCTACGATTTACCTAAGGTTGAGAAAATCGATCTCGATTACAAACACCCCGCCTATACGGGCATCGAGGATTTCAGTGAAGAAGATAGCGGCGATATGCTCGTCCCTGAGGGCACCGAGGTAGAACTGCTAGTTACGTTCAACAAGAATGTGGCAACTGCAACTATCGAGTTTCAGGACGATGATATCTATCAGTCCCTACCACTTGAAGTAAATGGCAGCACTGGTCGTGCCACGATCACCGTAGCCGGCGATGGTGTGTACCGAGTTAATGCCGTGGATTTCGATGACTTAGAAAGCCAAGATCCTCTCGATTACTATATCCGCTCCATCGCGGATCAGCCTCCGGAGTTGACTCTCAAGAGTCCCGGTCGTGATCAAGATGTAATGCCTTTAGAGGAGGTCGTTCTGGCAGTTGAGGCCAACGACGACTATGGTCTGAGCCAATTCGCTCTGCATTATAACGTCGTCGGGGCTGATGAGGTGGCGGTAGACTTTCTTCCTCCTCAGCAGACGCGAAACATCGATGGCAACGAGATGATCTATCTCGAAGATCTCAATGTCGCACCTGGGGATTTCGTAAGCTATTACTTAACTCTCGCAGATAATAATGGGCTCAAAGGTCCCGCCGAGGTCGTCTCGGATATCTATTTCCTTCAAGTGATTCCTACCGATCAGGAGTTCCGACGCGCAGGCGGCGGTGGTGGTGGTCAGGGTGGCGCACAGGGCGGCGAGAGCAGCGCGCTGGTCACTCTTCAGAAAGACATCATTGCGGCGACTTGGAAGCTACGCAATAAAGTGACTGAGTCTGATCCTGCGCAACTAAGCAACGACGTGCGCATCATCGCCGAATCCCAAGCGGAGGCCACTACTCGTGCGCAACAGTCCATCGACCGCCTCTCCGAACGCCTCAATTTCTCGGATGATAGCTATGACAATGCGGTAATGAACCTGCAGCAAGCGATCGAGCAGATGAATAACGCGATCGCCGAATTACAGATGGAACAAATCACCAGTGCTCTTAAGCCCGAGCAGGTCGCCCTGCAATTCATTCTGAAGGCCGAAGCCGATATTAATCGTACCGATGTCAGCAGCCAGCAAGCCGGCGGCGGTGGTGGCGGAGGAGGCGCTCAGCAAGAGCGTGAGGACCTGCGCGAGTTGTTCGAAATGGAGATGGGGCAGTTAGAGAACCGATACGAGACGCCTAAGAGTCGCTCTGGCGGTGGTGGCGAGCAGGCTTCTGCCGAAGCTAATAAACTCGAGGAACTGGCCCGTCGCCAAGAAGGATTGACGCGCGCGCAACGCGACTTAGCGCGCCGTATGGAACAAATGAATGAGGAGCAGCGACGTCGCGAACTCGAACGCTTGCAACGTGAGCAAGAGCAATTGAGCCAAGAGGTCGCCCAACTTTCGCAACAGCTCTCGAGGCAACAGGGTCAACAGGGCCAGCAAGGTCAACAAGGTCAGCAGGGTCAACAAGGCCAGCAGGGTCAACAAGGCCAGCAAGGCGGGCAGAGCGGTCAGTCCTCTCAGAGTGGGCAGTCGCAAGTTGCCGGTGGCGGTGCTGGTCAGCCAGCAGGAGAGCAGAGCCAATTAGAGCGCGCGGCACAGCAAATGGCCGAGGCGGCACAAGCGGAGTCTCCCGCTCAGGCAGCGGCGCGCAGCCAACGCGCGTTAGAAAGCCTGCGTGAGCAACAAAGACAAATGAACGCAGAGCAGAACAGCTCTGTTAATCAATTGGCCGAGAATGTCGTACAGCGAGGCCAGCAACTTATTCAGGAACAACGTGAGTTGCAGCAGAGCCTACAGGCCGCAAATCGCGAGCAGGGCTTAGGCCAGACACGTCAGACTGCGCGCGAAAGCGAGGAGCTGCAGGAGCTACTCTCGCAACAACAGCAGCAGCGCAGAGAGTTGGAAGAGATTGAAAAGATGCTCAGGGCAATCATTGCGCGCGGCGAGAGCGAAGATCAGCAGTTGCTGAGCCAAGCGCAACAAGCTAGCCGTGCTATTCGCCCGATTCGTGAGCAGATGAACACTAGCGGACGTGTGCTGAGCAATGGCATGGTGAACTTGGCTGTCGATATCGAGAACGAAATTGGCGATTCGCTCGAAGAGTTAAGCGGTAGTTTGCAGGCGATGAATAGCGCCAACAACCCCACAGTTGATGACCCCGTGCAACAGGCTGCTCGAAACGCTGCCGAGCTAATGGAACAGATGCAGGATCTACAGCGTCAGGCTCAAGAGCTTAGTCAGGGCCAGCAGAGCGATTCCTCGATTGCACAGATGAGACAGCAGCTGGCACGCTCGCAAGAGTTGTCCGAGCAACTCGCACAGCAGCTACAGCAACAACAGATGGAAGAGCGCATGGCGAACCAGCGCGGCGGCAATCGACAGACACAGCAATTGGCACAAGGCGGTCAGAATCAACAAGGCCAGTCAGGTCAACAAGGCCAACAAGGTCAGCAGGGTCAGCAGGGTCAGCAAGGTCAAGGTGGCCAGCAGAGCGGTCAAGGCCAGGGTCAGGGCCAGCAGGGCGGTAATCAGCAGGCCTCTGGTCAAGGTGGCGGTGGACAGGGACAGACGCGAACCGGTGGTGGAGATGGGCGACCTGGCACTGGTGCTGCTAATGCACTTGGCAACGCGCGGTCGATCCGCAGTGAGATTACTCGTCAAAGCATCGAAGATTTCCTGAGTCAGCCTGAGTTGTTTACGGCGCTGCTGCAACCGATTATCGAGTTGGAGGCAGAGCTGCGCGCGCAGGCCGAACTCGATCGAATTAATGAAAAACTCTACGCCTCCACAGACGAAGACGTACCCGATCAATATAAACGCCTTGTCGAGGAGTACTATCGTGTGCTGTCCGAGAACAACGGGGCAGGAAACGCGGCCCCGTAGCGATGAACTACCTTCTCGATCAACATGCCATTGACGCGATCCAAGAGGGTCGCTTCTCCTTTGTTTATGGAATCAGTCCGTGGCTAGCCGCACTCATCGCCGTTGTGCTAATTGCCCTAGTTTGGTTGCTCTATCGCAAGACTACACGCAGTCTAAGTGCTGGCTGGAAAGGCACCCTCATCACATTACGCAGCATGGTCCTGTTGCTTCTGCTGTTCTGCCTTTTACGACCAGTGGTGACAACTGAACAAGTCGTGCCCCAGGAAAGTTATCTCGCCGTATTGATCGATGACTCCCAGAGCATGTCCATCGAGGATCTTCCGGGTGGACGCTCGCGAGCGGCAGCAGTTGAGCAATTACTCTATGAGGGTGGCGGCATACTTGAGCCCCTATCTGACTCGTTCCAAGTGCGTACATTCCGCTTCGATAAGGACACTCAGCGAGTAACGGATTCCTCAGGCCTGAGCTCTGCAGGTACCGCCTCTTCAATCGATCAAGCCTTAGAGTACATCGACCAACAGTTGAGTGGTTTAGCGCTAGGCGGCATATTGCTTTTGAGCGATGGCGCAGACAACGAAGGTATTGATCCTGTGCCGCGTGCAGAGAGTTTCGGTGCGCGGCAGATCCCCGTGTTTACCGTTGGCGTAGGGCAAGAGAATATCCCACGTGATGTAGGCATAGTGGACGTTGCTGCGGCTAAGACAGTGCTGGAAGGCTCTGTGTTTAATGTCGATGTGGCACTGAGTAATCAGGGTTACTCCGGGCAAGAAGTAGGCCTGACGGTATACGATGGTGACACCTTGGTTAGCACCGAGAGAGTCTTGCTAGGGCCAGATAGTTCTACTAGACGATTCTCTATCGAGCTCACTCCAGAGCGCGAGGAGGCCATACTCTACCGCCTAGAGGTAGAGGAGCAGGACGGCGAGATCGTCTTGCAGAATAATCACTACAGTTTTCTAGTAGACAATAGTGCCAAGCCCGCCTTGGACATTCTCTATGTCGATGGACACCCGCGTAACGAGTACAAGTTTATTCGCCGCGCTGTTGAAGCCGATAGCTCTATACGCCTAGCTACATATCTGCAGACAGGCCCAGGAAAGTTTTACCGACAGGGCATTAAGACTCCGCTAGAACTGAGCCGCGGCTTCCCCGAGAGAATGGATGAGCTTTATCAATACGAGGCGATCATCCTAGGTGACGTAGATAAAGACTTCTTCACCGATGGTCAGTTAACAATGCTGCAGGACTTTGTGGCGGAGCGCGGTGGTGGTCTCTTGGTCGCTGGCATGCTTGACGACCTCTTCGTGGACACGCCACTTGCCGATATTTTGCCCGTCAGTCTAGTTAGCAGCAATCTACTGCCTCAGCCCCTGCGCGGAGGGATTGCCCGTGGCAATCACCCGACCGGGCAATTGTTCACGCCACAATTGACGACAGCTGGCGAGTATTCCGAGTTACTGCGTCTGCATAGCGACGACAGCGAGAACCTGCGTTTGTGGCGTGAAATGCCTCAGCTTCAGGGCGTCTATGTCACTGGCCGCGCTAAACCAGGCGCAACGGTGCTCATGGAGCACCCATTGCTGCAATTCCAGAATCAACGCCTGCCCCTTATTGCGACCCAGCGTTACGGCAGCGGTCGCAGCATGTCGATCACCAGCGCTAGCACATGGCGCTGGCAGATGATGATGCCCGCCGAGGACCAATCCCATGAGCGCATCTGGCGCCAATTATTGCGTTGGTTGGCGGTGTCCGCGCTGGAGCGAGTGACAGTGGATTTCGACCGCGAGTTCTATCATGTTGGAGACCGAGTCAATGTTACGGCTACGGTGCGCGACATCAATTATCTCCCCGATAACAATGCCTCTGTATGGATGCACCTAAGCGACCCAGAGGGTGGTGTTATCGATAATGCGATGGAGTGGGACATCGATCGCGACGGCGTTTATCGCAGCAGTTTCGAAGTGCAAACCGAGGGCGTGTTTAATTTGATGGTCGATGTTGCAAGTGCAGCGGGGGAGGCCGACCGCAGTGATACCGAACGCAGTGCGGCCTTCGTTGTAACCCCCTCCTTGCGCGAGTTTTCATCGGCGGGTCGTGACACGGCATTGCTAGAGAGAGTTGCTGCCGCGAGTGGTGGGCGCTATTTCGACCTTGAGCAAACCTCTGCGCTAGCCACTGATATTACCTACACGCCGAATGCCTATTCGAAAGAGGTTCAAGAAGATCTCTGGGATACGCCAGCCTTACTCCTACTACTAATATTATTGCTGTGTGCCGACTGGATGCTGCGCCGCTTCAAGGGGTTGTCGTGAACATGTTTAAGCAGTGCAGTAAGCTCTTTAAAGCCGACGGCGTCACGCGCTGGGGTACGCTCCTATGTCTATCGATGCTGGGAAGTATGGCGATTGCACAGAGTTCAACAGGCAATAACGAAGACGCCTATTTTCTCAATGATAGCGATGCCAAGAAGTATGTGCTGATTATCACCGGCGCCGCCGCCTCGGACGAGATCCGCGAGCGTTTCTGGCAATGGTCCTTGTCCCTTCATGACACCCTAGCGCGAGACTATGGCTATACCCGAGATAGCATCACTTTGCTTTTCGACGATGGGCCTGATGCGCAGAATCCGAATTTCCGTGTCGATGGCAGTTCGCGCCGTGAAGATATAGAGAGCCACTTGGCACGTCTTTCTGGCGAGTTGGAGGGTGGCGACCAACTTAGCATCATCATGATTGGACATGGTTCTAGTTCCGAAGATTCCGCGAAATTCAATATAGTCGGTCCGGACATTACTGGCGAAGAGTTCGCCGTCTTGCTGGAGCCTTTGAATCAACAGGACCTAGTGATAGTCAACGCGACAAGCTCGGGTTACGAGTTCGCTGCAGATCTATCCTCTCGTGGTCGAGTAGTGCTCTCCGCCACTCGCTCTAGGGCTGAGCGTTACGACCCGATGTTCATGCGCTTCTTCATCGAGGCTCTCGACAGCCGCAGCGGCGACCGCGACAAGAATCAGCGTGTGTCGATCCTTGAGGCTTACCTATACGCGAGTCAGTCCGTTCTAGGCTGGTATTCCGACCAAGGTCGACTGCCGACGGAACGCGCCGTGATCGACGACAATGGTGATGGCATTTTTAGCCTTGAACCGGGCACTGGCATGGGAGACGGGGCATTGGCAGAGATTGCCTATTTTGATTTGAGCAATGCCGGGGACGTGAAAAGCTCGGCACAAGGACAGCAGTTACACGCACAGATGCAGGACTTGGAGCGTTCCATATTCCTGTTGCGTGGGCAGAAGGCGAACTATCTTGAGGATGATTATTGGAACCGGATGGAAGCATTGTTAATCGAACTGGCGAGAACTACAGGACAGTACAATGAACTACCCTAAGCAAACAGCAAAGCTCATGCACAAGAATAAGCGCCGTCAGGGCCTCGCCTTGGCCGTATGTCTTGCCCTTGGCGTATTAAGTAGCCCTCTCTATGCTCAGGATGCATTGCTGGGAACTGAGCCTCCGCTAGAGCGTGGCCAGCAGCTGCTCAATGCTGGTTCCTATATCGCCGCGATCGATAGCTTCCAGCGCGTTAATGGTTTCGACGAGGAGGCAGCCCTGCTAGGGCTAGGCCGTGCCTATGCGTTAACCGGGCAATACGAAGAGGGCATCGCCTTGCTTGAAGACGAGATTGGGGCCTATGCCATCTCGCCGGTATTGAGCACGCAGTTAGCGGAGTTGCTGCGCACGACTGGGCAGTCTGCTCGCGCCCTAGATATTCTAGAAGAAGTCGTCTCCGAAAATACTAACCCCCCCGTTCGCGCACTCGTGCAGTACGGTAGCCTGTTGCAATTCGTGGGGCGTCGCGATGAGGCAATAGCGCCATTGAATGCCGCTATTGCTCGCTACGATAATGGCATGGTGTTTGACTCCGAAGAGATCGCGATGGTGGCCTTGGCCAGTTGGCTACTGGATCGTTTCCACGATGCCAATAGTCTGTTCAGTGAAGCAACAAGGGTTGATCCGAATAATCTCGAGGCGCAGGTACTTTGGGGCGACCTCTTCATGGAGAAATTCAATACTCCTGACGCAGAGAAGTCTTATGACGCGGCGCTGGCAATTAACCGTCGCTATGGGCCAGCCTTGATAGGCCAGGCCAAGATTAGTGGTGGCGAACGCTCGCTAAGCTTTGCCCTGAGCGTGAACGAGCGTGATGTCAAAGCCTTGGAGACCATGGCTACGCTGTTGGTGCTCAATAATCGTCAGGAAGATGCCGAAGAGTTCATCGAGGCAGCTTTGGAGATCAACCCAGAGTCGATCAAGTCACTCAGCTTGAAGGCGACTCAGGCTGCCATGAAGGAAGAGTTTGCCCTGTTTGCGCAGTTAGAGGCGCAAGTGAAATCCTTCAGCCCGAATAATCCGCACTTCTACGGCGATATCGCTGATGCCTTCGGCAATAATTATCGCTTCACCGAGGCGGTGGGCTATGCCCGTCAAGCCATCGCCGCTGATCCCAATTACTGGCAAGGGCATACCTTGTTGGGCACCAATCTTATCCGCTTAGGTGAAGAAGAGGCGGGGCGTGAGTCTCTCGAACTTGCGTTCGACAACGACCCCTTCAATGTAATGACTTCCAATATGCTCAAGGTTTTCGACACCCTAGAAGAGTACGCAACGCTGCGTACTGAGCATTTCGAAGTGCGTATGAGTCAGAGTGATGCAGTCGTTCTATGGCCCTACATGGCGCCGCTCATCGAAGAGAATTGGGCCACCTTGACTGAGAAGTATGGTTTCGAGCCCGAAGCGCCCGTCTTGATCGAGATATTCGATCGCACAGAGGATTTTGCGGTGCGCTCTGTTGGCCTGCCCGATATCGGCCCACTAGTAGGCATCTGTTTTGGCAAGGTCGTTACCCTGATCTCTCCAGCGACACTGGATGCCAATTGGCAGGAGATTCTGTGGCACGAGTTAGTCCACGTATTTACATTGCAGATGACCAATAACCGCATGCCACGGTGGCTTTCGGAGGGCATTTCCACTTGGGAGGAACGTGAGGCGCGGCCGGAATGGGGGCGTCGTCAGGGTATCGAATTAGTACGCGCCGTCGAGGATGAGAAGCTGCTGCCTGTGGCGAGCCTCAACGAAGGTTTCACTGGGGCTAATAACAACGAAGACCTAGGTTTCGCATACTTCCAGTCCTATCTGGTTGTCGATTTTATCGCCAAAGAGTATGGCTTCGAGAAGATGGTCGAATTGATCAATCAATACGCGCTCATCAAAGAAGAGTCTGAAATGTTCAGCGCTGTATTCGGTAAGCCCGTCGAGGAGTTCGACGCGGATTTCCGCAGCTGGATCGACCGTCGTGTGGGCGAGATCGACGTCTACGTCCACACCGAAGACGCGGCGGATGAAGGGGCTGCCCATGGTCACGGTCAGCGCGAGAACTCCAGTGCGGTCCTAGCGGAGCTCTATAATAATGCTTCCTTGAAACAACATATGCGCCAGCGCGTTCAGGATCAGCCCCGTGACTTCCAGGCGCATTTGCAGTTGGGCATCGTACTCTTCAAAGAAGAATTATTCGAAGAGGCGAAAGTGCATTTAGAGATAGCCGATGAGATCCTGCCGGACTACTCGGGCTATCCAAGCCCGCCCCTAGTGCTATCCCAAATCTACGAGCGGCAGGGCGATGACGCGGCGCGAATCGAACAGTTAAAGCGCATGATGGTGAATCAACAGCATGACTATGACTCTGCGGTATTGCTTGCTAAGCGAGCTTTGGACGCGGGTGATACGGAAGAGGCGGACTACTACGTACAGCGCGCTCTTTCCGTTAGTCCCTATAGGCTCGATGTGCACCAGGTGAGCGCGCAGATCGCCACACTTACGGACAATGCCTCGATGGCAGTGCGCGAATTCGAAGTCTTAGTCACACTCGATCGCAACGATCCTGTCGAGGCGCGTACCAATCTCGCCGAGGCTTATATGAATAATGGGCAGGCTCAAGAGGCCAAACGCAACATCCTGACTGCCCTAGAGATTGCACCAAGTTATCAGAGGGCGCAGCAAGTGCTGCTAAAAGCTGTAGACAGCGTTAATGAGCAGTAGGGTTTTAAGACACTAGAGATCTTCCCCGGTCGGAGGCGTTACGTTGATGAGCGAGCAGGTGGGTACAAGGACTAACACTAAGGCGCTGTCGCTAGTCGCGATAGTCGGGCTTTGTGCATTGCTGTCCGTCCCAGTGCAAGCGCAGAACTCGGCTGTACCATTGGATTTCGACGCTGAATCCTTCATGCGCGATTTATCAGGGGCAGAGTCAGGTCTGAATACAGAGTTTACTTGGGTGCGTGGCCGCTATACCAATTACGGGGGTGGTCGCAGCAGGCGAGGTGGCGGTGGCGGAGGTTTTGGCGGTAGAGGCGGCTGGTGGGATACCGATTACCCAGACGCCGAGTCGAATTTCCTACGTGGGGTGCAGCGTTATACCAATATAGATGCAAATAGTAAGAGTTATGATTTTCTAGATCTGACTGACCCACGACTATACGAACACTCATTTCTCTACATGAATATGAAGCGAGTGCCCATTGGCTCGATTTACACCGGACCGGATTTTCAGCCCGCGGAGATCGCGGCGCTTAGAGAGTTTATGTTTAGAGGGGGCTTCGTTCTGCTCGATGATTTTTGGGGAGAAGCGCACCTACAAGATTTTCAGACAGAGATGGCGAAATTATTTCCGGAGCGCGAGCTCGTCAAGCTCGATGTACGGCACGAATTGTTCCACACGTTTTTCGACATCAACGAGTTTGTACAGGTGCCCGGTCGTGCGGTAACGTGGGATTATAATGGCGGGTTTAGTTTGGATGATCCTAACTATCCTCCTTCGGTATATGCGATTCTCGATGACGATGGACGGGTGATGTTGGTGGCCAATCATAATGCGGATCTTGGCGATGGGTGGGAGCATACCTTCTACGAACCCTATCCAACCCGTTATAGTAACGATGCCTATAAGATTGCCATCAACTACCTGATATACGCATTCACGCATTAAGCTAATTCATTACAACAGGCGAAACAGGAAGCACTCATGTCAGAACTAGAAAACATTGCTGAGGAAGTTGTCGATGGACTAGAGAGCCAAGACGATTTGGCACTGGTCAAGAAGATGCAGGATGGCCGCGATCAGATTATTGCGGAGATCAAGAAAGTCATTGTGGGCCAAGAAGCAGTGATTGATGAGTTGCTGATCGCCTTGTTTGCCGGCGGACACTGTCTTATCACCGGGGTGCCAGGCCTAGCTAAGACCCTGCTGATTAAAACGGTAGCGGATATTCTGCAAGTGGACTTCAGCCGTATTCAGTTTACTCCCGATCTTATGCCTGCCGACGTAGTGGGGTCCGAGATCGTGGAAGAGGTCGATGGTGCGCGACGATTGAAGTTCGTGAAAGGGCCTATATTCACCAATATCCTCCTCGCGGACGAGATCAACCGTACGCCGCCGAAGACACAGTCCTCTCTGCTAGAGGCGATGGAAGAGCGTCAGGTAACGGCCGCGGGTATTACGCACAAGATGTCGCGTCCATTCTTCGTATTGGCTACGCAGAACCCGATCGAATTGGAGGGCACCTATCCGTTGCCTGAGGCGCAGCTTGACCGTTTCATGTTCAAGATCGAGCTTGGCTATCTTTCCGAGGATGACGAAGTGATGGTCGTGGGCAATACCACTCAGATCGTCGACAACACTGTTTCTCACCCACTGAGCGGCGAGGATATTCTCGAGTTCCAGCGTATTGCTAGGCAGGTGCCCGCCGCACAGTCGGTGATCCGCTATGCTGTGCAGATAGTGCATGCCTCTCGTCCCACTAATCCCAACGCTCCAGATTTCGTGAAGGATTGGGTAAGTTGGGGGGCGGGCATCCGTGCCTCGCAAAATTTGGTCTTGGCGGGCAAAGTGCGTGCATTGCTGCGTGGACGCTACAATGTTTCTTACGGCGATATTCGCGCCTTGGCGCCCGCCGTGCTGCGACACAGGGTGCTACTAAACTTCCATGCTGAGGCGGAGCGAGTGACTACGGATGATGTAGTAAAGCGTTTGCTAGAGACTGTCCCAGAACCAAGTTCCAATCTCTAATCGCGACGCGAGAAGCACCTGATATGGCTGCAAATACCACATTCATCGATCCCTCCATACTCGCGAGTTTGGATAATCTTGAGCTGCGCGCTCGTGTCGTAGTCGAGGGCTTTATCTCGGGTCTACACAAGAGCCCGCACCGAGGTTTTAGCGTCGAATTCACCGACTATCGTCACTATTATCAAGGCGACGATATGCGTCACGTGGACTGGAAACTCTACGCCCGTAGCGACAAGTTTTATATCAAGCAATATGAAGATGAGACGAATGTGCGCAGCTACGTGCTGCTCGATTCGAGCGCCTCAATGGCCTATTCCTCTGGTGGCATGAGCAAGCTCGACTATGGCCGCACACTGGCCTCTGCGCTTGCGTATTTCATTACTCGTCAGCGTGACGCCGTAGGCCTGATCACATTCGATGATAAGGTCAACGAGTATATTCCCGCACTGTGCCGCCAGCCCCATCTAATTCGTATTCTGCGCGTGCTCGCGAATCTCAAAGCTGGCACTAAGACGGACATCGTCAAGCCGTTATCGGATCTGGCGTCAAACTTGAATCGCAAGAGCATGGTGATTTTGATTAGCGATATGCTCGAAGACGAGGAGCGCATCATAAAGACTCTGCAGCGCCTGCGCGCGATGGGCAATGACGTAATCGTATTCCATGTCCTGGACGAGGCAGAATTGCTATTTAATTTTCAAGAAGCGACAGAGTTTGTCGATGCGGAGAATAGTGAAACCTTCATTACTTCGCCGGCATCTATTCGCGCCGCCTATTTAGAAAACTTTAATAATTATCTGAATTATTGCAAGAAGAAGTGCCAGAGTAGCGGGGTAGATTACTGCCTGCTCAATACCTCCCAACCATTGGATACGGCACTGTATTCCTATATTTCGCGCAGGGCCAAGAGCTTCTAGATGACTTTTCTCACGCCACTATTCTTGTTTGGACTTCTCGCAGCAGCGATCCCTATTGCGATTCACCTTATTCGCAAAGAGAAGCCACCGAAGATGGTCTTCAGTACCCTACGATTCCTGAAGAACACGACAAAGAAACTGGTTCTGTTTCAGAAAATCCAACAGTGGTTGCTTCTGCTTCTGCGCGCCGCACTTATCGCATTATTGGCTTTCGCCTTCGCACGCCCATTATTCGATAGCAATATCGCAAGCCTCGTGGACGCCGAGCCCGAGTCCATCGCAATTCTGATGGATGTCTCTATGAGCATGCGCTACGGCGATCGTTTCGCTCGCGCTCAAGATGCCGCACGTGACGTGATAGATGGCCTCGCACAGGGTGACGAAGTGGCGATTATCGTTTTTGACAATGCCACGGTAAGCGTGCGCGAGTTGAGTACGGATCTGGATGGGGCACGCGCTTTTGTCGAAGGTTTGAGTGAGCCCAGTTTCGAAGTGACACGCTATATGCCAGCACTGCGCCTAGCCAACGACATGCTCGAGTCAGCACGTCATCAGAAGAGAAGCATTCATTTACTGTCGGATTATCAGGCCAGTGGCATGGGGACCGACGATTCAGGCTGGATGCTCTCCCCCGGTGTGGTACTGAATACGATCGATGTAGGCGCGGGCGCCACGCGCAACTTGCTGTTAACGGATGTGCGTTCCCCAGACCAATTGATTGAGAATCGCAATGAGTACGAGATTCTCGCTCGCGTGCGCAGCACTGGAAGTGTGCATCTGGATCAAGCCGATGTGCGCCTGATCCTCGACGGGCAAGAGACTACTCGCGTAGCGGTGGACCTCAGTGAGGCATCTGAGGCTGTTGTCCGTCTGCCAGCGTTGTTCGACAGCGCTGGTACTCATCGTGGCGAAATTCGCGTCGGCGCGGATGACTTCTCAATCGACAACAGCTACTTCTTTACAGTGGATGTGATGGCGAAGATACAGGTGCTAGTAGTCAATGGAGAGCCATCAGCGAACTGGTATGAAGATGAGGCGCATTGGCTTTCATTAGCCATTGGTGGCAACGCTGCAGAATCGCCCTTCGTGCTCAATTCGGCGCGATCTGAGGAAGTAGATGCGGCACTACTCGCCCAGCAAGATGTTGTGGTCTTGCTCAATGCAGGCAGCGATCTGAGCGGCTCTCAAGCGCGCGCACTCGACGACTATGTAACGGAAGGGGGTAGCTTGCTAATAGCTCCTGGAGATCGTGTGAACCCAACACAGTTCAACCAGTTACTGGGAGGCATAAGCCCAGCAGTTCTCAATGAGAGCATTCGTTTCGCTGGTAGCGACTACCTCTTGATCGCCGATATGGATAGGCGACATCCCGTTCTACTGCCTCTAGGGGTAGATTGGGGGGTGCGTTTCGAAGGCTATTGGGCGGTGGATGCGGTGGACGATGCGGATGTACTCATGCAATTCGACAACGGCAGTCCTGCCTTTATAGAGCGCCAGGTAGGCCGTGGCAATGTGCTGCTGTTTGCTTCCTCCTTAGACACGGAGTGGAATAATCTGCCTCTCCAGGGGCTGTACCTGCCCTTCGTGCACGAGTCTCTACGCTATCTCGCACAGGCCACCACGAAGGAGCGAGCCTACCGCATTGGCAGTCTTATCGACTTGTCCGAAGTAGGCCGTGAGGGCGCGCGAGTGCAAGTCACAGGCCCATCGGGTGAGGCAATATCCTTGAGCCAAAACGGGAGTTCGTTTACGCCTCGACAGATCGGCTTCTTAACTGTTGATGGAGGTGAGGGTCCTCAGTATTACGCTGTGAACGCAAACCCCGAAGAATCGATTCTGGCGAAGATGGCGCCGAGTACACTTGTTGACAGTATTAGCAATCCAGAGACAGCGCCTGTGCAATCCGAACAGGTAAGAACTGCTCAGTTAGTGGCCGAACTAGAGGGTCCGCAGCGGGTGTGGTGGTGGGTTCTTTTGCTGGTTATGCTCATGCTGCTTGCTGAGACCCGTATCGCTAATACCACTTATCGATAAAATTCCTCCTTTTTTTCTGAATTAGCCTCTAGAGGCCGATGAATTCTGCAATATTTTTAAGTGACTGTTTTCATTGATAATGTGCGCGGGGTTTGTCACGAGAGTTTAATACAACTGTCATATTTCAGAAAAAATTCAGAATTAATTCATATATTTCTGTTGAATTAGGGCATTCGTTGCGCGATATTGAGTCCATAAGAAAGGATGGTACTCATTATGAATAATAATAATTATGAGAGTATGCGCGCGTTCTTAATCACCAGTCTGTTCATTTGCACCTGCGCAGTCGCTCAAGCACAAACCCAAACAGATGTCGCTAATCAGCTTAGCTCTTCCACCGGTCATTCAAGCTTAGAGCAAACTCTCTTCGATACTGAAAGCGCAACCCCGGCCACGTTAGCGACAGAAGTTGTGTCGCAATACGCGATTCTCGTTGAAGAGCTCGAATCAGAATTCGGTCCCTTCGATGCGCGCCTGAGTGAGCCCTTGCTTTCGACCGGCGATATGCTTGCCGCAGGTGGCGACTATCATGGAGCAATAAGCTACATAGAGCGGGCCTTGCATGTTCTGCGGATCAACCAAGGCTTGTATAGCGAACCTCAAATCGCCATTGTCGAGCGTCTCATCGAATTCAACGTTGCCCTAGAAGACTGGGAAGCAGTCGATGAAAACTTCCGTTATCTCGAATTTCTCTATACCCGTCTTTTTGATGAGGGTGGCATGAAGTGGGATTATGGTATCGCGCAAGTGGCGGATTGGCATGTTATCGCCATCAATAATGGTCTCGGTGACGATATCGAGGATCATCTGCGTGAGGCAAATAAGCTTTTCAAATTAAGACTAGCCTATGCAGAGCAAGATGAGAGAGTGGAGCAGCAAGTGATTGACGTGCTTCGTCATAACCTCCAATTCACTGCTTATCACCTGCAGCATCGGGAATCGACCCTAAAAACCGAACGTATTTATACCCGCCTCGAATCACGCTATCGTGATGACGAACGTGCAGGCAGTCTCGCCTCTGTCGATTAACGCGCTTCAATTGATCTTTAGGAATAGGTCTTAGGAACTGGTCTTAGTAAGACTAGGAGGAGGACAGGAATGTCCTCGAAGGGTTTATGGCGCTAAGGCTCAGGACTAGAAAGCAACTCAGTGTTTAGAAAAGGGGGGGAACAAAGAATGTCTCAAAAGCCCTTTGCCTTAGCTCTTTGCGATTAGTTGGTCTCTATCCTTAGTGACCGGTCAACCGAAAGTGAAATGATGGTATCACAGCAATTTCTGCTTTTACTTCGCTAGTTACAAATTGTCACATTCCCCCGCGAATTCGCGCCCAAGCATTCTAAAATTCTCAATCTTTTTATGGATCTTCTAAGGAGTTTGCGATGGAGGATTTCTTTTTGCTTAAAAATAAAGCGGACGCTCGATAATTGTTCGTAAATTCAAGCGTATTTCTTTGCAGTGGAGTTAGCGCGAGGACTTTTTAAAGTGGGAGACAAGGCCACATTCCCTGTGGCCTAGATCTAATATCGAACGCTCGTTCATATAGCATCTGTTGTTAAGCCTTGGCCTTATGTGCCAAAACCAGGCTCGATACGTGAGTCTGTATCTTTGCGTTTACCTAGCACCCATGTCTTCACGGTTGCAAAGTGGGCGCGTACTTTGGCTGGCAGGGCGAGCATCGATGGCGTCACAATCAGCGTAAGGATGGTGCCGAAGGAGAGGCCGTAAACAATCGCGCTAGCCAGACTTACCCACTGCGAGGTGATTGGTCCGCCCACTTCAACCTCGGCGCCAATCAAGTCGATGGAGACGTGCATTGCTAGTGGCAGCAAGCCACACCCCGTCGTGAATGTCGTCAGGAACACTGGGCGTAAACGCTGTACACCGGTTTGCACAATAATCTCCTGAAGACTCCAATCCTTGCGGGTGTCGCGCAGGAAGTTGAAGGTATCAATCAGAATAATATTGTTATTCACGATGATGCCCGCCAATGCGACGATGCCCACTCCGGTAAGAATTACGCTGAAGGTTTGACCGGTAATCAAGAGGCCTAGCAATACTCCGGTAGTAGAGAGCAATACCGAGGATAGAATCAACAAAGCCTGGTAGTAGCTGTTGAATTGGGTCACCAACAGGATCGCCATCAACGCTAGCGATAGGACAAAGGCCTGCATCAAGAATGCGAAGGATTGCTCCTGCTCCTCATTGGCGCCGCGGAATTGGTATTCGACACCGGGCAGCAGAGGGTTGGCATTGAGCCACTGGCGCAATTCCTGAAGCTTCGTATCCATCACCACGCCGGGCGCCGGATTAGCGCGCACATAGATGACCTTGCTACCGTCTACGCGTTGAATGGAGCTTACTTTTGGCCCCGGTTCGCGGGTAATAAAGCTGCTCACTGGTGCCATTCCAGATGCGGTGGTGACTTGAATCTGCTCAATTTGCTCTAAGCCGCGATAGGCCTCGGGGTAACGCACGCGAATGTCTACTTCCTCTTCGGTGTCATCTGGTCGGTAATCGCCCATGAACACGCCATTGGTTAGTAGTTGCACGGCGGTGCCTACCTCGTTGATGTTGGCGCCAAACATTGCTGCGCGCGCGCGATCGACGTGAATTCGCCACTCGATGCCAGGAATTGGAGTGGTATCGTCGACATCGATCAGTCCGGTCATCTCGTTCTGCAGATAATTACGTACCCGTGTTGCCTCGCTGATCAAGTCTGTGAGGTTCTCGCCAAAGATCTCCAGCTGCAACTCCTTGCCTACCGGGGGGCCTTGCTCGATGATCGAAATCTCCGCTTTCACGCCGGGGATATCCCTGACGGCCTCGCGATAGAGGTTCTCAATTTCGAAGCCATCGACGTCGCGGATCCGGCGGTCGGTGAACTCGACGAAGATAGTGCCAACAAGATCTGGTGCGGAACTCTGCCCGCCGCCTAGGCTTTGTCCAGAGCCAGACTGCGTGACGATGTTCTTGTAGTGGCCGACCTCCATGATGCGCTTCTCAACATCGACGACGATGTCGCGAATCTCGACGGGTGAGAAATTGCCTCGCGCGAATATTTGCACACGCGTCTGCGAGGGCTCAACAGAGGTAAAGAACTCCACGCCCGCACCGAAATTGAAGTAGGCAAAGGCTATGGATACCAGTGTGAAAACGCTGCCAAAGAAGACCAGAATCGGTGAGTTAACGGCGCCACGCAGCACGCCGGCATAGGCACGGCTGAAACCACGTAGTTTGGTGGAGTCAACTTCGTCATGATGGCTAGCTTGTGACACGAGTCCTTTCGCGGGCATGCTGACTTTGCCGAAAAGTGAGCCGAGCACTGGTGCGAAGAAAAGCGCATACATCAAGGAGCCAATAAGCACCGCGAATACAGTGATCGGCAGATAGCGCATGAACTCTCCGGCGACGCCGGGCCAAAACATCATCGGCAGGAAGGCTGCCAATGTTGTCATGGTCGAGGCAATGATCGGCCAGAACATACGGTTCACAGCCTCTTGGTAGGCATCCTCTTTGGTATAACCCTCCGACATCTTGGTGTCCGCAAACTCCACCATCACGATGGCACCATCGATCAGCATCCCTAGCCCCAGCAATAGGCCGAAGATCACCATGAAGTTATAGGTAAAGCCGAGGGCGGAAATTACAATAAAGGCGAATAGGAAGGAAAATGGAACAGCCAGAGTTACGAGAATCCCCGAGCGAATTCCGACAGCCGCTATGACCACGATCAATACTAAGACCATGGATGTGACCATGTTGCCCTGTAGCCCTAGGTTCTGCTCGATCACCATTGGGGCAGTATTGTTCAGATAAGAAATCGTCACGGCTGGCGGTAGCGTAGGCAGCATGTTCTCGACGATCTGGTCGATCTTGTCCATGGCGGCAATGAGGTTTGCGCCTTTGCGCTTCTCCACGTTGATGGAGATGGAGCGCTGACCGTTAGCAAATGAGTAGCGCTCCGCATCTTTAAAGGTGCGGCGGATCTCGGCGATGTCACTGAGGGTCAACACGCCTTGCGCATTCGCAGCGATTGGCAGGTCGAAAAGATCTTGTTGTGTCTCGATCAGGCCTGGCAATTTTACCGAGAAGCTGCCTTGCCCGGTGTTGAGTGTGCCTGCTGGAATGAGGCGATTGTTGTTGGTGACGGCTTGGATAATCTGCTGATTGGTGATGCCATAGGTTTCGAGTTGCGTAGGGTCGATCAACGCCTCAAGGAGCTCCTCTCGATCGCCCACCATATCTGCAGACAACACTTCGGGTAGGGTTTCCACTGCGCGCTGCAGGTCCTGCGCAACTTGTAGTAAGACACGCTCTGGAACACCTTCACCAGCGATGGCTAGTTGTACAATAGGGACGCCCGCGGCAGATATTTCCTGCACTATGGGCTCCTCTGTGGACTGTGGGAACTTAGCCTTCGCTCTGTCGATAGCAGTACGCACATCGTTCAGAGCCTGTGAGGAGTCGAAACTCACATCGAATTCACTCACCACTGTGGCCGCGCCTTCACTGCTGAAAGAGCTTACCTGAGTGATCCCCTCCAAAGTCTTCAGCTCCACCTCTAGGGGCTTAGTAAGCAGCCGCTCGGCATCCTCGGGTGAAATGCCCTCGTGTATGATGGTGGTCACAATTACGGGAACGGACACGTCCGGATTGAGTTCGACGGGAATAGACATATAGGAGACTAAACCCATCAACATGATCGCCACGAATATACTCAGGGAGGTTCGCGCGCGTGATACTGATGCTTTTATATAACGCATGGGATTTCCTACCTACAGTGATGACTCAGGAATTGATGACCAACTACTGTCGATGTTGACTACCTGACCGGGGAAGACGATCTCTTGACCGTGGGTAATCACCACGCTGCTGTCTGGCAAGCCGGTTACCCACATGCCAGGGTCAACAGTAGTGTTCTCACCAATGATCGTGACGGACGCGAATCGCACAACATTGTTCTGGTCTACAATTTTTATACCGACTAGTCCTTCGTCGTTAAGGGTCAGCGCAGAGGCTGGGACTAGATGCGCTTGAGTCTCATTGGAGGCAATGAAAATCTCCGCGGATACACCTTGGCGTATCGCGAAATCTGTATTCTCTAATTCAATCTCGATTGCGTAGCTGCGCGCGCTGGAATTTGCAGCGCGAGAGATATAAGTCACCTTGCCTTGTACGGTTTCGCCAGTCAGTAGAGATGCAGTTACTGGCGCACCAAGAAACAACTTGCCCACTTCTTGCTCTGGCACCACTCCAGTCAGGAGCATTGGGGTGTCATCCAACAGAGAGGCGCACTGCCCCCCCATATCCATTAGATCGCCAACTTCGACTGCGCGAGTCTCCATGACTCCAGCGAATGGGGCTGTAATCTGTGTTTTCTGCAAGGCTAGCTCGGCGCGCTTTACAGCGGCGGCGGTGGAATCTAGTGCAGCTTTGAGTTGGGCGGTACTGACTCGGGACGAAAGACCGCGCTCCTGTAAGTCGAGTGCCCCTTGATATTCCATTTGTGCCTGCTCTTGTCGCGAAAGCGCTTCCTGCAGATCGACCGCTCGGCTATCGACAGCGATCTCGCATAGGACATCACCAGCCTTCACGCGCGCTCCGCGAATAAACGGTGTTGAAATCACACGTCCTGAGACCTCGGAGCGGATATCCACTAAGCGGAAGGCTTTAGTCTGCCCACGCACGCGAATATTCTGCACGAAGCTTTGTGAGTTGACTCGCGCGACACGCACAGTGAAGTTCTGATTATCATTGTTGATAGCGGCATTGCCAGAGACCGCGCTTACTGCGCCATCTCTCTCTGGTAGCGGATAACCGTCGTCTAGCGCGCCGCGCTCCCGAGGATATGCCATCCATACAACAACGATGACAATCAGTCCGATGGCTACAAAATGCTTAATTTTCACTTCTTTCTCCAAATGAGTGCCCGGCTGTTTATGCGCCGCTGCGTATAGAATCCGTCTTCACGCGGTAATAATTTAATTTGTACGATCCCACTGCCGCCTTGGATTTTGCGATGCGCGCTCGTCGATAGTGGTGTCTAATACATGGATAGATAATGCTGCTAGGTTCGCTCTGTGTGCGGATTGGTCGGCGATTGCATGATGGGGGACATCCAGCAGATCACGATGTCCAACTTCGGCACTTCAATCGACAATCTTACCGCCCTAAAAAAACTGGGTGATAGTCTACAGCTACGGGCTTTTTGACCAGTTTTTTAGTGTTACGTATTGTAACCAAGTATCATTGCAATGCAATGTGAATGGGGGGCTTATTTCGCTTGTGTTTGCGTTAAGTGGAGTAAAAATTCGGATCAATTGAAATGGGGGGTTAGAGAATGAAAAATATTGCAGGGAAGGTGGCTATTATAACGGGCTCTGCCTCAGGCGTTGGGGCGGCTACGGCTCGGCTGCTCGCCTCACAGGCATGTCACGTAGTGATCAACTATTCGCGCAGCGCCAAGGGTGCAGAGCAAGTCGCGAAAGAGTGTGAGGCGCTCGGCGCACAGGTGCTCGTTTGCAAGGCGGATGTGGCAAATGATGAAGCGTGTAGATCTATGGTGGCGGCGGCACTGGAGAAGTGGGGACGCATCGACATTCTGGTAAATAATGCAGGAACCACGAAGTTTTGCGAACACGATAACCTTGAGGGTTTAGATGCAGCGGACTTCTTGAGTATCTATAGCGTCAACGTAGTTGGCCCATATCAGATGATTCGCGCCGTGGCCCCGGCAATGAAGGCGAACGAGGAGGGCGGTGTAGTCGTCAATGTCGCCTCCACTGCTGCTGTGACTGGGATTGGCAGTAGTGTTGCCTACGCGGCCTCGAAGGGTGCGCTGGTAACCATGACTCTATCGCTGGCGCGTGCTCTCGGGCCAGCGCTGCGTATAAACGCTGTCTGCCCTGGTTTTATTCAAGGCGAATGGCTGCGCGAGGGCTTAGGGGATCAGCAATACGAAGCGGCTAAAGCGCACCACGAACGCAATGCACCTTTGGGGCTCACCGCCGATGCTGATACAGTTGCCGATGCTATCCTCTTCTTTATAACTGGGCCACAAATCGTCACTGGGGAAACTCTCATCGTTGACGGGGGGCGTCATCTAAACTCAGTGCCACTGGCACGTCGTTAGTGCTGGAGATTGTTCATGAACCCAATAATGCGTGTTTTGCCCTCGGCGTTTCTCTACCTTAATGGGGCGATTTACAGTTACGTTGCGTGGTTATTCCTGAGTGATCCGCAGACTTGGTTCGACGCTCTAGGGGTAAGCGTACGCAGTGGCGTTGGGCTTACAGAGTTGCGGACTACTTACGCCGGTCTTTTCGGTGGGCTTTCATTATTTCTGTTGCTCTGTGCTTGGAAGAAGGAATGGGTAGAGCCTGGCATTGTATTGCTGGTGTTCTCTTACGCTGGCCTCGTGGCAGTGCGCAGCTGGGGGATACTCATCGACAATGCCTATAACGATTTTCTGTTACAGATCTATATCACCGAATGGCTGTCTTTGGTGCTCGCGCTATTAGCTTGGTTTAGTATTAAGAAGCGCTAGTGAACACTCTAGTGCTTTAGCGTGCGACGGGGCGCTTTTGTAGTTTGCGCTGAAGCGTGCGACGGTGCATCTTAAGCTGCCTTGCGGTTTCTGAGATATTGCCGTCGTTCTCCTTAAGTACCTTCTGGATATGCTCCCACTCCAGGCGTCTAACAGACATGGGTTCGCCAATGTTGCTAGAGTCTTCTTGTGCTGGGGAGTTCTCGCCCAATAATGCCGTCAGAATCTCATCAGCATCGGCAGGCTTGGCGAGGTAATTATCCGCGCCGAGTTTGATCGCCTCCACCGCTGTTGCGATACTAGCATAACCAGTGAGCACGAGAATGCGCATGCGCGGATTGTGCTGTTTGAGTGTTGGAATAAGTGGCAGTGATGAGTGGCCACCGAGATTCAAGTCGAGCACCGCTAGGTCGAATCCCTGCGTGCTTACGGTGCCATTGGCTGCGTCTAAGCTCAGAGCATGCGCGACTTCGTAACCACGCTGTTGCAAGGCTCGCGAGACGACCCGCCCGAAGATCTCATCGTCCTCTACCAATAGTATTCTTCTCGCTTCCATCTAGCCTTGCCCCTCTTGGTTGCTAGCCGATTGTGCATTGGGCTTGCTCAACGGTAAGCGTATGATGCTCATCGCGCCGCCATTCTTTAAGTTGAACATCTCGATCTTCCCAGAGGCTCGCTGAATGGCCGCATTGGCAAGGAAGATGCCAAGCCCCATGCTGTCTTTGCGCGTGGAAATAAACGGCACGCCCATATTCTCCATCACACTCGTAGGTATGCCAGGGCCATCGTCTTGAATGATGATCTCGATCAATGGATCGGGTTTTGCTGCGACAAGACAGGTGACGATTACCTGCGAGTGGGCAGCCTTGATCGCATTCTCGACCAGGTTGATAACGGCGTGACGCAGGCTTAGATCGTAGGGAATGTTTGCCGACTGTGCGGAGTCTTGTATCTCGAAGCGCACATGCGCGCGGGGATGGATGTTCACGATGTAGTCTTGAATCTCATCCATAAAAGTGGTGATGGCGCCGTCGTAGGGGGTTTGACGGTCAGCTTTGTTGTAGAAGCGAGTGAGCTGGTTTAGTGAGTCCTTGCAGCGCACGACCTGCTGGCGCAGCAAGCTGATATCCTCCTTGATGGACATCTTTTTGAGCTCTTCATCGCTGTATTTATCGAGATCGGTTAGTAGCACTGACATGGTCGATAGCGGCGTGCCCAACGCGTGCGCAGTGCCCGCGGCGAGGGTGCCGATTGCGACTAATTGTTCGTTGCGCATTTCATTTTCGCGGGCACGCGCAAGAGTAAGTTCGCGGCTGCGAATTGCCTCTGCCATCCTTGTGACGAACAAGGTAATGAGGATGGCACTGACGACGAAGGTGACCCACATGCCCACCAAATGTAATTGAAAGTTCTCGACCATATGGTCGCTGTGCTCGGCTTGCAACTCACTCAAAAGGAAAGTGGTGTAGACCGCGATATTGGCTATAGCAAAGACATTGACATAGCGCTGATGAAGGATGGTTGCCCCAACAGCCAGTAACACGAGTAAGTAGGAGATCAGTGGATTGCTGGCGCCGCCAGTGGCAAGCAGTATGAAAATGAGAATCACGGCGTCAGCGACTAGCTGCGCAAACAATTCTAACTCGGAAATTGGCACCTCTTTGCGCAGGCGCCAGACTCCAAACAGCAGTGTAAGCCCAACGCCGAAGGCTGCGATAATCAGGCGAGAAAGCGGCAGTTCGAGCGGCGAAAAGCTATGAAATACGAAGGTGCCTAAAATACTCAGTGCCGCCACGAGCAGCCGCAGTAAAAGCAGGCGTTGTAGAGATAGCCGAGACGAGCTGTTGCCAGAGGTCTCTGGCCGCAGCATTTGGATTATACGGTCGCTCAGAGATATCTTTCTATTAATTGTAGTCATGCCAGCTATTCTACCCTACAGAGCGTACTTGTAGCTCTCTGCGCGTCAATTTGCCGCACTGCCGGCCGGTTTTACTCGCCCTTAGTGAACGGGTTATAGTGCGCCTCTTTAGTGCCTTGCCGGGAAACCCCACTGTCCCTATGAATCCGATCCTTTTACCGTTCCCTTTAAACGTCTATGGCCTCACTCTCGAGCTGGAGTTTGGCGCGGCGAAGCACCTGCATTTCGGGATCTATGGCGAGAAAGGCACGGAGGGTACCTCCTATCCCGAGGCGCAGGCCCGCGCACAGGAAACCTTGCAGACCCTCTTGCCACCCACTCCCGCGCGTATTCTCGAGTACGGCTTCGGTAGCGCAAGCCTAGCCACAGAGCTTGGCGCCAGTGGCTACGAGGTTACTGCTCTGTCGCCCCTAGTCGAAGAGTATCGAGCCGCTCAAGATAGTGGCGCCGAGGGAGTGAACTACCTGCACGGCGATCTGGCGAATTTTGAGCCCGAAGAAGTCTTCGACGTCATGCTTCTGCAACAGTCCGCTCAGTATTTAGATCCGTTGCAATTGCTTGTCTGTGCGAATAGCTGTTTGAAGGAAGGTGGTCAGTTACTCATCGCTGACGAGTTTTTGCTCGATGACAGTACTCGAAAACCGCAGCCACGGCCGCTTTTAGCCAATTTTCTACGCTTTGCGCAGCGTTGTGGCTTTAGTGCGGAGCGCCAGCGCGACTTGGGTCGTCAGGTTGCCCCAGGCTTGGTCGAGTTTGCGGGTCTACTAGATAAGCACTCCACCACTCTCTGTGAGCGTCTCGGTATTAATGCTGCCGAGCTACAGCAGTTGCGCGGACAACTCGAAGAGATGGCCACGCAATATCAGCATGCGCTGCTAGGCTACACCTTGCTAGACCTGCGCGCAGGTTCAAAACTACCAGACCGGGCGGAATTTGGCAGCATCGACTCTTTCTCCTTACAGGAGATAAAACCGCTTTTTGAGAGCAGTTTCGAGACGAGCTTCGATGAGTCTGTGTGGTTATGGAAGTATGCGGCAGGGCGTGGCCGCGCTGTGTGTGCAAGGGCCGGTGGCGAACTGGTAGCTCATTACGGCGGAGCGCCAAGAGATATTCTGTATTTCGGGGAGCCCAGCAAAGCCATTCAGATTTGCGACGTCATGGTGCTGCCAGAGTATCGTAGCTTCGTGAGTCGCGATACGCTATTTTTCAAGACGGCGGCCACATTTTTAGAACAACAGGTGGGAAATTGCGCCGAACATCTGCTTGGCTTTGGATTTCCGAATCAGCGCGTGCTGCGTATGGCTAGGCGCCTAGGGCTATATGATGTCACTGACAGCTTTATAGAGATTCACTATCCGCTGAGGGTGGCGGGAGCACACAGTGACTATGAAATAGTGCCATTCGATTTGTTAGCGCAAGAGGCCCCCGCAACGGTAGACAGGCTTTGGGCACAGATGCAGGAAGACTTACGCAAGCAGATTGTAGGAAAGCGCGATTGGAATTATTGCTATTACCGCTACTGCACACATCCTGCTTGGGCCCGTGGTCACTACAAATGCGTTTCGCTTCAGAGCAAGCTTGATGGGCAGACCAAGGCCGTGTTCCTCCTTAAACAGCAGGATGAGGGGCGGCTTCTTATGGACATCGTGGGCGCTGTAGAGCAGTTCCCGATATACGTGGAAGTGCTCAGAGATGCCCTAGCACTCGATAATATTCCCCTGCTGTGTCGAACGACGCGAGCGCAGGCGCTGAAATTGAATATTCCGGATGCCCATTGGCAAGAGCTTGAAATTGAAATACCTTGTAATATCTGGACGAGGGGTCCAAGCGCCGAACAACTACAAGGCGCATGGTGGCTAACCGCGGGGGATATGGATTTTCTCTGATAGGTGATCCATATAAGGGGCACGTTGACTCAAAATAATAAAAAGGACCCTATCATGCACGAGAACAATATCTATGAGATCGGGCTGGACAAGAATGCAGCCAATTATGCGCCGCTTACGCCCATTAATTTCCTCGAGCGAGCGGCGACTGTGTACCCAGATCGTTTGGCTATCATCCATGGCGAACGGCGCTACACCTGGAGGCAGACGCAGCGGCGCAGCCGCCTTCTAGCCGCAGCACTACGCAGGCATGGCATCGGCCGTGGCCATACAGTCTCGGTAATGGGAGCAAATACTCCAGAGTTGTTCGAAGCCCATTTTGGCGTGCCCATTACCGGTGCCGTGCTCAATGCATTGAATATCCGCCTCGACGCCAAAGCGATTGCCTTTATCCTGCAGCATGCCGAGACGCGCGTGCTGATTACCGATACGGAGTTTAGCGCGACCATCGCTGCGGCCCTCGAATTACTGCCTAACAAACCTCTCGTCATCGATATCGACGACCCGCTTTACGACGGCGGAGTCTGTCTAGGTGAAATGAACTATGAGCAATTTCTAAGCACCGCAGAACATGACGCGGTAGATGTGGATGTCAGTGACGAGTGGCAAGGCATTGCACTGAATTACACCTCTGGAACCACTGGGGATCCGAAAGGGGTTGTCTACCATCATCGAGGTGCGTACCTCAATGCTGTCTCTAATGCCCTGTGTTGGAACCTACCCGCGCATCCTATTTATCTTTGGACCCTGCCGATGTTCCACTGTAACGGCTGGTGTTTTCCATGGACCCTAGCCGCCGTAGCGGGCACGAGTGTATGCCTTCGACAAGTCCGCGACGTCGCGATATTCGACGCGATTCGTCGCCATCATGTCACCCATCTTTGTGGCGCCCCAGTTGTGCTAAACCTACTTGCCAATGCAGATCCAGAGTTGCGCAAGGGGATTGAGCACGAGGTGCAGGCGATGACCGCTGGCGCCGCACCGCCGGCGGCAGTGATTGCCGCGATGGAGCGTATGAATTTCCATGTAACGCATGTCTATGGTCTTACTGAGACCTATGGCCCAAGCGTCGTGTGTGCCCCGCAAACCCAATGGGAAGCATTGCCAGAGCAGAAGCGGGCAGAGCTGACAGCGCGACAAGGGGTCAGGGCGCCTATGTTAGAGGAATTGATGGTTGCGGACCCAGAGACGCTGCAGGCTGTACCTAAAGACGGCAAGACCATAGGCGAGGTGTTCATGCGCGGTAACCTCGTAATGAAGGGCTATCTCAAGAATCCAGGCACGACTCAAGCCGCTTTTGCTGGTGGGTGGTTTCACTCCGGGGACCTAGCAGTGTGGCACCAAGATGCCTATATCGAGATTAAAGATCGCTCAAAAGACATTATTATCTCCGGGGGTGAGAATATCTCGTCCATTGAGATCGAGTCAGTTTTGTTTCAACACCCACTCATCTTAGAGGCCGCTGTGGTGGCGTGCCCGGACGACAAATGGGGCGAGGTGCCATGTGCCTTCGTGAGCCTGAAACAAGGGGTAAGTCTTAGCCGCGACGAAGTGCTCGACTATTGCCGATCAGAGTTGGCGGGCTTCAAGATTCCTAAGAAGGTAGTTTTCGGTCCTATCGATAAGACCTCGACAGGCAAAGTGCAGAAATACCTCCTGCGAGAGCGGGCGATGACAAGCGATTGAATCGCTACGTCATCGTCCCTGGAGAGCTAGTTCTCAGAAATGCGCTCGAAGTGTTAGGCGGACGCTGCGTGGTTCAGCTGGATGGAAGTGCATATCCTCCACTGGACTCGACTCCGTCGCGAGTTGGGACTCGTAGAAGTAGCTGATGTCATTATCTTGCTGATTCAGCAGGTTCATCACCTCTAGGCCTAGTGACCAAAACGGATTGAATTGGTAGAGAGCTTGGGCATTGAGTAGGAGCGTCGCATCCGAGCGCACGGATCCGTCTTCAATAAGGGGAGCGTCCGCGAGGTAACGAAATCGCAGCCCTCCACTGAGTTTGTGCAAGTCGTTGACTATAAATCCTAGCGAGGCGGTTTTGTCTACTGCATTGGGGATTTGATCGGCGCTACCTACATCTAGCAATCTAGCCTTAGTTAAGGTGAGGTCGGCGTCGATCAACAACCATGGGTTTGGCGCATAGAGCGCCCCCAGCTCGATACCGCGCCGCTTACTCGCGCCTAGCGCTTCGGTCGCACCTGCATCCCCCACATAGATGAGCTCGGAGTCTAACGTCATAGAGAATAAAGAGACAGCCAGTTGCGTATTGGCGATCATTGCGCTGCGCATTCCGATTTCCACGCTGCGTGCCTTCGCCAATGGATCGACAGAGTCCGCGGGTCCGCCACTGACCGGGTCTACTGTGATCGTGGTGCCACGTGCGTCGTTACTATGAAACCCTTGCCCCGCGCTGAGAAATACTTCGGTCTTTTCGCTTTGGGCGTATATCAGGCTGAATTTAGGGCTCAGTAAATTATCGCTGCCATCACCCGAGTTTGCCATCAAGTCGGCATCCACATCGAAGGAAAAGTGATCCGCACGCAGTCCGCCAACTGCGCGCAGGCGCTGACTGATCGAGATATCCATAAAGGCATACGCACTACTCAAGGACTGTTTTACATCGTCTTCCCGAGTGCTGGCGTAGCGCTTACGCCGTTCGGTTTTATACAAACCAAGGTCGATATCGTCAGTTCTGTTCTGTAGACCAACGGTAAAGCGGACATCTCTGCTCCCTAAAGTTAGGCGTCGCGCGTATGAAGCATCGAATCCATAGACTCGGCGCTGTTCGGCCTGCTCAAACTGATCGCCACGGACGGGGTCTTCAAGGAAATAAGTGAAATTCGAGAACAGGTTTAGGGCGTAGTCGATCGTAAAGGCATTTAGTGTGACGGCGACGTCATCGCTCAGAGTCTGCCATTGACCCGCTAGGCTATGGCGGTGAGTGTCCCCTCCATCGCTGTTATCAATGGTGCCGAAACGGTTCAGGGTGCCGCTAAGCACTGCGCGCTCTGGGATTTGGTCTGTTGCATTCCACGAGTTGTCATATGCGGCGGCGCTTAGGCTCCACTGGCCAGTGGCGGTTTCCTGGTGGTATTTCAGTAATGCATTAGTCTTTTCTAGAGCTTGATCGAGTTGCCAGGGACCGGCGTAATTAGTTAGCGCGCCGGCGATGGTTAGTTTTCCTTGGGCAAGATCTACAGTATTGCCCGCGTATGCGCGGCGGTAATTGTCCTGGCCGGCGGTTAGGGTAAGGCTGCCCTGTTCTAATGCATCGGCATATACGAACTCAGAGGAGGCGGCCGTGCCGAAATCCCCGATCTCGACATAGTAGGGGCCTTTTCGGTACTGCATATGGTCGACCAGTTCGGGGATTAGGAAGTTGAGATCTGCATAGCCCTGGCCATGTGCGTGAGATGGCATGTTGACGGGCAAGCCATCTACCTTGATGGCGAGGTCCGTGCCGTGGTCCAGATTGAAGCCACGCAAGAAGTATTGGTTTCCCTTGCCCTCTCCACTGTGCTGGGTGGCGATCAAGCCGGGTACAAACTCGAGCAGTTCGGCAGGTCGAGACAGGGGGCGAAGTGCCAGCTGATTGCCATAAATATAGCCTTCGGTAGCGGTTAATGGGTCACCTATTAACACATTACCGGAGCCGAAAACGGTAATCTCGTCAATGCTATTGCCACTAATGCCGGCGGCTTGAATCGAACTGCTGAGTGTGGCGCAAACTGCGACAACTAAAACCCTCATATCTTCTGCCCTTTACTTGTAGAGTATTGTTCTTGTGTTATCTTGGTACGCATTATCGCGATTGTGAGAGCGTGTACGCGCAATCGGGGCCGAGTCTAGAGTAGGGACAGCTAGCGCAGAAATTAATCGCTATCGAGGCTTTCTGTATATCTTTTAACGTGTTGATATTTATAGAGAATAAAAAGGAATGAAAAACCGCTTCTCAGTCGGTTTTTGCAGCAACATGACTAAACGACGCTCTTCATCCAATGTATTGCCGAACACGCTGGGTGAGCTTGAACTTGGGGTAATGGAAGCCCTTTGGGATGCCCCTCACTTAGATGCGAAGTCAATCTGTGATCGCATGCCCGCGTTTCGAAAACCCAATTTGAGTACTATGCAGTCGACCTTGGAGCGCCTGTATCGAAAGGGCTTGGTAGATCGCGAAAAACGCGGACATGCCTATCACTATTTTGCTTGTGTCTCCCGCTCAAATTTATTGGGTCGCATGATGGGCGAAGTGATCCACCTATTGCACGATGGCCGACTTGAAACAATCCTCAGCAGCTTCGTTAACGTAGCGGCGGATATCGATGAGGCTTCCTTAGCAGAGTTGGAAGAACTGATCGCGATAAAGAAGCAGGAATTGGAGAGGCGCAATGATTAATACGCTCGGTTCCTTCTCTGCCATTGTTATTGTTCTATGGTTATTATTGAGTATTGTTTTCGCGCTACTCTACCCACTGATCAAGAGTCTGTTCTTTACTCTCCATCCCCGCTTTGGCAGTGCGCTACTGCTTGCCTATTGGATGGGACCTTTCATCCTTAGTGTTCTCAGTACAATTTTTCTGTTTGTACCGGAACTCGAGCGAGTTTTGGTAGATCCGCATTGTCACGAGGCCTGCGCGAACCACGTGCCGCTTATACACTCTCTCGGCCTAGCCTCCTTTGGGCTCGCTGTGGGCGGATTCGTGTTACTTTTTCTCATAGTTCGTTGTGTGCAAACGCTGACGCAATCGCGTCAGCTCAAGACCCAATTCCGTGCCTTCGCGCGTCATTGTGGCGCGTATCATTTGCTCGGTTCTGCGACGCCGCTGGTGTTTACTCTGGGTTGGTGGAAGCCCAAGATCTATCTTAGTGAAGGCCTATCAAGTGCGTGTAGTGACGCAGACCTATCGATCATTTTGCTTCATGAACAAGCGCATCAAGAGCGTCGCGATAACTTGCGACTTCTACTAGCGCGTCTGAGTAGTGCGATACTTAGCAATATTTTTGCGACTCGCATTATGTCCGACTTACAATTGCTGACAGAACAGGCCTGTGATTTTCGGGCGGCGGAGCGTTTTGGTCACGTCGCGGTTGCGCAAACTCTGCTTAAGGTCAGACGCTTGATGAGCCTGCCTAACGCAGCAGTTGCTGATGTGAGCACAGCGTTTGCGGAACGCGATGTGGAGATGCGCATCAAGGCCTTGCTTAAGGCTCAGCATAGAGTGTCACTCCGTGCTTGGCAGATGCTAGCAATTGCTAGCGTCTTGATGTTGTCATTGTCTCTATTGATTAGCCCACTTCATCATGGTTCGGAGTGGGTGATTACCAAACTCTCCAGTGAGAATGTTCATCTCCATTGATGGAACATTCGACACTATTTCGACTCTAAGACTTAAGAAATATGCTTTTGTAAAAAGCTGCCGTATTCAGGAGTAACATGCTAGAGAATCGCCATCAGCCAAGCCCGGTTTCAGTGCGCACGCAAGTCGTGAGTGGTCTATTTTTGACCTTTACAGCCTTGGTTAGCCCCACTGTTCTGGCACAAGACACCGATGCGAGTAGCTCCCGTTTACGTCTTCCAGAATTACCCACCATGCAAAGCATTGTTGATACGACAGCGTGGAGTTGGTTGGAAACAAAGCGCGACAATGTGTCCAAGAACGTTTCGGGTGTAGGGCGCTACCTCGATGATTGGCTTGCTGGTGATGGGGTGGGGGAGCACAGCAATCAGAGCTATTTACGCGTCAAACTCAATCAACAGATTAGTGAGACAGGAGCCTATTACTCGAATGTGCGTATTAGCGGTCGGGTCGATCTGCCTCGCGCGACAGAGCGTTGGAAGCTAATTTTCGAGTCCGAACAATCCGAGCAGAACTCAATACAGAATCAGCGTCTAAGTAATATCCGCCCCTCAGAGTTCTCTGGTGGCTTCAGTTATGAATTGCCAGAGCGCGACGATGGTTTCCGATTTACACATGACGTAGGGGTAAAAGGGCGCATCCCTCTAGATCCTTTCTACCGTTTCAAGACGCGTTATGGCCATGACATCAACTCGCAATGGGGGCTAGGTGTCGATCACAAGATCTGGTACTACCACACCGAGGGTTGGGGACAGGACGCACGTTTATTTTTTACCCGCAGCATTCGCGACGATATGTTTCTACGCTTTGACACCGAGGCAAATTTCCGCGACCGCTACAATGAATTCGAGTATGCCCAAACCGTTGCGCTGCACCGTACCCTTGGCGAGCGCGAAACGCTTACCTACGAGGCCGGTGTCATTGGTACAAGCCAGCCGACAAATCGCGTAGAGAGTTACTACGCGCAGAGCGTTTACCGTAAAGCGATCCACGAGGACTGGCTAGTCATGGAGCTGGTGCCGCAATTAGTAATGGAGCGCGACAATGACTGGAATCCAGACCCCCGTATACAGTTTAACTTAGAAGTATATTTCTTCGACTTCTAGTGACGATCACGCTCACAAAGGTAGGCGTAAGAAAGTGCCTCCAATAGGCACTTGCCCAGGGCCTGCTATCGAGTAGTCACAGACGCCCTGCGCGAATGTAGCGAGTAAGTTCTGCCATTGTTCATCTGTAAATGTCACGCTGTATTGCGATCTCGCAGGTGTTTGCAGCGCGCATTTAATCGCGTCATCTTCCAGCGGGGCTCCAGCCGCAAGGCGAGGGTTGCGATGAGACGGATAGAACTCGTTACATAGCCCCGGCGCCATGAATTCAAAAGGCTCTTCAATACGATTGCCCTGTGGATTCCAGCAGGCATCCACCGCAGCGGCAGGTTTGGCATTCACTATTCGCGTCAACAGTGGTTGCTGCGAAGTATCCGCGAGCAGTGCGTCTAGCCACTGTGTCATTGTATCGAGCGCCAGGGCGCTCACTTCCCTGCCCATTGCGCGGTCCCCATAGATCCAGATGACTTGATTGTCTGCACTGCCATTCGCTTTGCGGAGTCGGGCGCGAATTTGGAAGTCGCGGAAGCGGTCATGGATGTCGCCAAGCGGGTCGTTATAAGGGCGAAAATGTAGGATGGGCACATCGGCTAGACCTCCAGAGCCTTGATTGACTCTGCCCGTGCGATAGGCCGCTTCCACCCCGGGTAGCTGGCCATGGGTGCGAATGTCCACCGGCTTGCCATCGCGATCATAGCCGCCAATATGGGTATTCAGGTCGATAAACTCTTGCACGCTGATCATGCCATCTTCAAGCGCGGTGAGACCATACTGAATGCCTACATTGTCCAGTGCCTGGTAGGCGAAACCTGTATCTGGGTCGCGACCAATGCTGGCAATATTCGTATCATAGATAGTGCAGCGTGCACCCGTTGGGTTCGTTTGTGCGTTATAGACTAGTTCTTGCGCGATACCGCATCCGGTATCGGCTACGATCACATCGATATAGGAGCGCTCCCAGGCGGCGCATGTGCCTTTTGAGAAGCCTTCCACTGCCAGCTGTTTCTCCTCGGTCCAGTCGAGCTCGCTAGCGTCGAAATAGTGTTTCAAGAGTCGACAATCTGTAACCCCAGGGCGCACGCTGAAGGAGTCAGCGAAGCTCATGCTGGGCATCAGGCCATTGAGAAGACCCGGATAGTTTTGAGTGATGAGTAGTTGCTGGATAGCGCCTCCAGAGGCGCCACTGCCGACCGTCCAAGCTGGCAGACCATAATTCTCGATGAAATGCTCCTTGAGCATCATGAGCGTCTCGGCGGAAAGATTGTCGTTACACTGGTGGCCCATGACATTGAAGGAGGACAGCATGTGGGCGAAACCTTTCGCCAGCACGGATGCGTCAAGCACACTCTCAAGCGGTCGCGAGCCTTGGTTGTAGTTGGTGCCACAGCCGCCGCCGAAAGAGAATAGTAGGCGCTCGTTCCAGCTCGATTCTGGGTCCCACTCGCCATAGGTCTTCTGTGGATTGTCGAGTACTGCCAAATGGTAGATCGAGCGGTTAATGGTGCCGGATTCAACCCGAACTAGGAAGGGAATAGGTGCAGCGCCTGTCAACTGCACGGTGCTCATGTCTGCGGGATAGGGTGCAGTGATATCGGCAATCTCGTTAAACTCTCCTTCGACATTATTATAGAAGTAACGCACTTGAGTCTCGGCGGTGCAGGCATCGTCCAATGCCTCACCGAGTCCGTTGTCTTGGGTTGTGCACACGAAGGGTTCGATTGCTGGGCCGGAGATTATTGGGCCGGTGATTGGATGGTTCAGTAGTGTAATCTGCGAGCGTGCACTGCCAGCACCATCCATTGCTTCGAGAGTATTGGGGCCTTCTTCTAGCCCTTCGACTAGACCTTGCAGGCTATGGGAGTCGACGCTTGGGGCGAAGTCGGTGCTGATATCTCGATCATTGAGAACGATCTGCACATTCGCAAGATCGATTCCGCTGCTATCGATACGCACCAATGCGTCGCCGCCGCTGACCATGTCAGGCCTAGTAGATAAGACACTAATGGCAAGAGACTGCGCCGCTTCATGTTGTGGGTCGGCCTCGCGACTACAGCCACTTAGGATGAGCGCGAGCGCACAAATAATAAGAGGCGCTGATAGTTGGCGGGGGGTAGGTAGTTGGGTGTTTAGCATGAAAGGCTCCACGGGTTACTTCGCACATTTTTATTTCGTACGAGTATAGAGCAGTTTCATGTGTAGCTGATACAGGCCTGCGCCGAGAGGGTTCGGCGCAGGCTTGTGATTGCTTTAGGTGTAGCCTTTCTCGTCGTGATCGGAGATGTCTAGACCAATCTGTTCTTCGTCTTCGCTCACGCGTACGCCTGAGGTCATCATGCCAACGAGTTTAAACAGAATAATGGTGACCACTGCGGTATAAGCGCCGGTGGCGAGGATTCCAACGACCTGTACGCCAAGCTGAGAGGCCATGTCCATGCCTTCTGCGTAGCCATTGCCACTGAAAACGCCTAACTCTTGCGACACAAATACACCTGCGAGCAGGGTGCCAAGTATGCCGCCTACCCCATGGACGGGGAAGACATCGAGTGAGTCGTCGATCTTGATCTTTTGCTTTAGGTAATAAGTAGCAGTAAAGCAGAGTAGGCCGCCCATGATGCCAAGTATTAGTGCGCCGCCAGGACCAACCGAGCCCGATGCTGGCGTGATGGTGGCAAGTCCCGCAACCATTCCCGTTACCGCGCCCAAGCCGCTTGGCTTGCCATGGCGCACCCATTCAATCGTCATCCACGTTAAGGCGCCAGCCGAGGCAGATAGGTGGGTGGCTAATAATGCCATGCCCGCACTGCCGTTTGCCGCCAGCGCGCTACCAGCATTGAAGCCAAACCAACCCACCCAGAGCATGCCTGCACCGGTGATAGTCATAGTGAGATTGTGGGGCATCATCGGAGTAACGAGGAAGCCTTTGCGTGCGCCAAGCATGATGGCTGTGATTACTGCAGCGACACCGGCGGTAACGTGCACCACTGTGCCACCGGCGTAGTCGAGTAGACCCATTTGATATAACCAGCCTTCTTCGGCCCATACCCAATGGCAGACGGGGAAATAAACGAATATCGACCACAATCCGCTGAACAGCAGCATCGAGGAGAACTTTATGCGCTCGGCAAAAGCGCCGACGATCAACGCAGGAGTGATGATGGCAAATGTCATTTGGAACGCGATAAAGAGGGATTCGGGAATATCTCCCCACACCGAGTCTTTGTTAACGCCGTTCAAAAAAGCTTTGCTTAAGCCTCCCCAGAAAGGATTTTCGGCCGGGCCGAAGGCCATGCTATAGCCGAATACTAACCAAATCACGGAGATGAGTGCGGTTATGGCAAAGCACTGCATAAGGATGGATAGGACGTTCTTGCTGCGCACCAGTCCTGCGTAAAACAAGGACAGTCCTGGCACGGTCATGAACAATACCAGCGCCGTGGCGGTTAGTATCCAAGCGGTGTTAGCGCCATCGACTTCCCCTTGTGCGGCGAAGCTGGTGGCGGGCAAAAGCATCAAGCTGAGTAATAGAGTCTTTTTCCAGTTTTTATTTTTCTTGTGCATGCTATGGTTCCTTACAAAGCGTCGTTGCCGATCTCACCGGTTCTTATACGTACAGTTTGCTCAAGCGCGGTGACAAAAATCTTGCCGTCGCCGATTTGCCCTGTGTTGGCAGCTCGACAGATTGCCTCGATAGCTTGCTCGACGATTTCGTCTGCTACAGCAATTTCGATCTTCGCTTTAGGTAGAAAATCGATCACATACTCCGCACCACGATAAAGCTCTGTATGGCCTTTCTGGCGACCAAAGCCTTTGACCTCTGTCATCGTCATGCCATTGATGCCGAGCTCCTGTAAGGACTCGCGCACATCGTCGGATTTAAACGGTTTAATGATTGCAGTAATCAGTTTCATGGGTCTTTCTCCAGCATCGTTGATTGGCATGTAACGGGAAACATCGCAGCGCCTTATGCATCGCTACAGTGCACGTACGTTTAAACAAGATTAAGAATAAAACCTCTTAATAAAGAACAACTTGTTTAAATTCTAGGCGTTAGGTGTGAGCGCTGACGTGCTTGAATTGCGGGCAAACTTTAGCATGAGCGCAACAAAAGCACCAACAGTGTGCGGACTGCTGGCTATGAAAAGAGAGTGCACAATTATAGTGCACTCTCTCTGGTCTTAGACTAGTGCCAAGGATTGCTGCTGCATCGTGCGCACCGAGCGTATTAGCGGCAGCATAATGAGCGCAAACATGGCGATAGACGCGAGCCCCAAAAGATTGAGCGCAGTGCTCAAGCCTTGGGTTTGCGCGATATGTCCAACAACAGGGCCGGTAAAGATAAACCCGAACCTGAAGGTAAGGCTGGTAAGCGAGTTCACTGTGGCACGAACCTGGGCAGGTACGCGCTTATTCAGTGCGTTCACTAAAACCACCTGATAGAGGCCACGGCAGAAGAATAAGACGAAACAGATTCCAATGCCGTACCAGCCATCGAACCAAGCCATGCCGAAATGGCCAACAATAGGAAGAATGCCTATCACTAGCAGCGCAAAGGCCGCACCCTTGCGCTTCTCGATCGCGTGGCCGCAGTGGCTGGCAACGCCAGCTGTAACGCTCTGTGCGAACCAAAGCACGCCGAACATAAGCATCGTTAATCCCTGTTCCTGCCAGTAGGGCTGCACTAGCCAGACCACCTGGAAGGTAAAAAGGTTATACAAAGGAATCGCTATAAAGACCTGTCGCAAGACCTTGTCGCCTTTGAGTAGATGCTTGTATAGGGCCTTGAAATCCAGTGTGATCGCTGGGGTCAGCGTCTGCTCTACCGGTGGTTCGACCAACATTATCGCGAGTACTAGACACACCCAAGACACAGCTGCCTGAGCCACAACTATTGCGTCGAAAGACCATAAAGCCATGGCGCCGCCAAGCAACGCGCCAGCGCCATTAGCGAAGGCTTTTGTGGAAGTTAAGTTCGCGATGCTATGGCTGTGCTCATCCTCAGCCTTGCTGATGATTCGTTCGGTGTCATAAAGCAGGGCAAGGTCGGCTCCTGACATCATGCTCATGGCGATGCCGAGAACTATCTCGAACACAGCAAGCTGCCAGAACCCGTCAGCGAAGACTAGAAATAGATAACCCGCGCCATGGGCCACGCTACCGACCACGAGCACGGCGCGTCGCCCAATTCTGTCGGCGAGATAACCAGAGGGTGCCTCGAGCAACACTATAGAGATAGCGAAAATTGCCTGTAGATAGAATATCTCGCTCAGGCTCAAGCCCTTTGATTCGAAGAAGGGGACCAATACCGGTGAAATCAACATGAAGGTATGAAAGAAGGCCATGGCATACACAATGCGTATGTTGCGTTTCATTCCCTGTATAGCGATTCCATCTATGTCGTCATTATTATTTACATTTATTGCGGACATAAGTCCCCCTGTGCAGCTTCCTTTTGAGACAGCACTTTTTTCAGGCCAAAAGAAAAAGGCCCCTAAATTCTTATGGAACTTAGAGGCCTTTTTATATTTTCAATAATTATTGAATTAAAAATCTACTCTAAGTAGCCCTCCTCGGACTTCACCACGCGCGTGCACGCACGAACAGGTGCAGACGAATCTGAGCCTTGTGCATAGGTGCTTTGATGGTTGATTAGAGTAAACATTTTAAATACAACTTTTCCGAAGTGGTTTTCAATGGCGCGAATTTTAGACTTATTTTTCTTCAAGTCAAGGAATAAAAACGCCCGGTCTAGAAAATTGTCCCCGGTCTAGAAAATTGTTTTAGTGCCCGCGACCATAAAGATATAGGCGGCGGTGATTAGTGCTAATGCAAAAGCGATAATGCGCACTTGCTGTGTTTTTGCCGTGCGCATTACAACTACGCCGAGTCCAATATATATCACGAGGCCGGCGATCTTCGCGCCCACCCAAGGAGCAACCCAAGGATACTGCCCAGACATGATGACCAGTGTGATTGCGCTCACAAGAAGGACGGTATCGATCACATGAGGAAGAATTTTTACAAGTTTTTTCTCAACAACGGCCGAGCCCTGGATCTTCAATATGCCACGGCCGAGAAAACCGAGTACTGAGAGCATGGCGCAGGTCATATGAACGATTTTGATAAAGGTATACATTTAGGGCGAACTCCTGTTGAGCGTTGGGATACGAATTGCTAATAGCGCAGAGGATAATAGAGGAAAAGGCTGACAATGGGAAAATTATTAACTGCCGAGTTCGAGTTCAGTTTCGATTCAGCTGCTGTCCTTATCATGGTTCTGGCAAGGGCACGATCCAGTGATCCTGCGCACAAACCAACAATAATGACAAAGAGGGTAGGGCGATGCTGATAAGAATTTTTATGCTTGTGGGGATGCTGTCGATGACAGGGTGTTTGTTTACCGTGGATTCGGACAGTCACTCACGCAGTGCTAGTTGGAGTGAGCAAGAGGTCTCTAGAATCGTGCGGGGGCAGACTAGCGAGAATTGGGTGCGTAATAGTTTCGGCGCACCGACCCGTAGTACGCAGTTCGATGATGGCTCTGCGTTATGGCATTACAGCAACAAGAGTAAAGTGGAAACGGAGGTTGGATTATTTCTGCTCTTCCATATCGATGTGGAGAAGGAAGTTGAGCAGCAGCTAAGCATCGAAATTAAAGACGGTGTGGTGCGTGACTACTGGGTCGAGGAGAGCCGCTACTAGTGTTCTTCTGAGTGAGCCGCTGCGGCATCCTGGCGTGCGGCCTCGCGCACAGAGTCTAACCATGGCTGTAACTCGTCCCAATTGATTGGAAACACATGGTTGGCGCCAAGTTCCAGTTTAGCGTTAACCCGTGCGCCTGCTTCAGAGAGTTGCTGCTCCAGTTGCGGTAGCTGCCGGTTCCAGCCGAGGAAGTCATTTTCGCCGATGCGCACAAAGACAGGGAGGTCTTGGAAATTACCAATGGTCCCTACATCCTTAATAATGCCGGGCACTGCGACCACGCCGTAATAGTCCTGGGGGTCGTGACTCGCTATCTGGAGAGCAGAGCTGCCGCCATTGGACACGCCAACCAGAAGCGATTTTCCAGTCTCGATATTCGGTGCCTCTTGCAGATGCTTGATGACTTGGGGAATGCGGTCGCCGCTCTTGCCGAAGAAGGCATTGGCATCTGGCGAGACTGGTACGGCAATAACCCAGCCGCGATTGGCTAGCTCATGCCCCAGCCAGAATTGTGCGCGGACTATATATTCGTTCGCAGTGCCGCCCGACATCAATACGCTCAATGGCCAAGGGCCCTCGCCATCATTCTTCGGGTAGAAGAGGAAAACTTTAATAGTGCTGCCGTCCTCGACAGTGACATATTCCTCTTCGGCGTAGATAAAGCCGGGAATAAGGCAAAGCAAGAAGGCGAGCTTTCGGATCAGGTGCATGGTGATCAACGTGTGTTTTAGGGATGAATTGAGTCTATCAGTTCGAATTGCGCTGCGAATAGAAATTCGACAAAACGAGAGCCTATGAAGGGCAGTGACATTAGGGCTCACGATTAATCGACTTCCGCCTCAATTCTGACGGTCACCGCTTTGAATGCGGGGGTCTGGCTACGCGGGTCACTGGTAAGCGGTATGAGCACATTAGCCTCGGGGAAGTAAGTCATCAAATTCCCCTGCCGAATATCGAAGGGCTTGACCCGCAGAGCTGTCAATTTACCCGTCATGTTGCTAAGGCTCACCTGCATATCCTCAGTGAGTCCCTCGGCGCGCATGTCGATTGGGTTCATCAGCACGACTTGACGGCTAGTCTGACCGCGATAGACATCGTTGTCGTTGTAGACGATGGTGTTGAATTGGCCTTCGCTGCGCACGGTGGTAAGAGTGTATTCGCTATCGCCAGTCGCGGAAGCCTCTCGCTGGGTTTGCGCAGGTATGCGGAAATTAGCGCGTTGGTCGGCGGTGGCAAATTGTGGAGTGCCAAGGTGTCGGTCCGCAACATGGAACTCCTGTTTACTCTGGTCGATCTGTTCTAAGTCTTGGTAGCCCGGAATCACCTTGGCGATGGTCTTGCGAATTTCCTGGTGCTCTGCGAAGGCGGCGAAGTCGAGCGTGTTCTTCGGGATGAGCCTTGCGGCAATCGCGCTGATTAGCTCGACCTCCGAGCGCAGGCCTTCGATACGCTCGAAACCTCCATCGCTAAGCCTTACATAGTTGAACATCGACTCTTGCGTGGTGCCTTGGGTCTCCTCGTCGCGCACTCGAATCGGAAGCACTATGCTCTCCTGACCGATGCCGTGAACGTGGCTGAGATTAAGGGTTGAACTGATCTGGAGCTTGAAGGGAATTGCCGCAAGGGCGGCGTCTGCGAACGCGGAATCGGGGTTAGCTGCATAGAGATTACCGCCTAGTAAGAAAGCGAAATCGATATTGCCGGCATGGGCGGCGCGCATACATGCCAGGGTGTCCATACCGGTTGCGGTGGGTAGTGATACGCCTAGGTGTTTCTCAATACTCGCGAAGACCTTCTCTTTCAATGCGGGAGTCACTCCCATCGAGCCGACACCTTGCACATTGCTGTGCCCGCGCAGTGGCAATAAGCCGCTGCCGGGGTGGCCGATCATGCCGCATAATAGCGCTAGGTTACTGATGGCCTCTACATTCTCGACGCCGTGGGTATGGTGAGTAATGCCCATGCCCCAGCTCAAAACCGTATTTTTCGCCGCGCAGCTAAGCTGCGCAATCTCGCGAATCTGGGCCTCTTGCACGCCCGACTCGGCACAAAGTTGCTCCCACTCTAGCGACTGCAGGTGAGCCTTGTAGGCATCAAAACCATTCACGTGCGCGGCGATATAGACTTCGTCTTGCCCGTTAATCTCCAGCACAGCCTTAGCGATGCCTTGCAGCAGGGCGGGGTCGCCTCCGACATGGGGCTGCACATAGTGAGACGCGATAGCCGCGCCGCCGGCAATCATGGAGCGGAAATTACTCGGCGAGGCGAATCGTATTAGGCCCGGTTCGCGCGCTGGGTTGATGATGACAACATTACCCCCGCGTCGCCGACACTCTATTAGCACTTTTAGGAAGCGCGGATGATTAGAGGCAGGGTTCGCGCCGATGACGAAGATGGTGTCGGCGAGTTCTAAATCCCGGTATTGCACGGTGGCCGTGCCGGTGCCGATGCTGGCCTGCAGACCGACGCCGGAGGCCTGGTGACAATAATAGGAACAATTGTTGACGTGATTGCTGCCAAATAGGCGTGCGAACAATTGCAGTATGAAGGCGGCCTCGTTAGAGGAGCGGCCAGAACTATAGAAGAAGCTACGTTGGGGGTCTGCTTTAGCCAGGCGCGCCGTGATGATCTCGATGGCGGCATCGTAGGTGATTATCGCATAGCGGTCGGCGCCGGGTGCCTTGTAAAGGGGCTGGGCGAGCCTGCCCAGAGCCTCAAGTTCGCGGCCACTGAGTTGACGCAACTCGGCGAGGCTATTGTCCGTGAAGATCGCGCTTGGGATTGCGGCGCGCATGTCGCCGGATTGGGCTTGGATATTCTTGTTGCAGATCTCGATGCCGGGATTGTGCTCATTGTGGAGTCCGCCACGCTGTCCGCCGGTACCGAAGGCGCAGGCCTTGCAGGTATTCTTGGAGCGCACGGTCTCGGCGAGTCGCCGAGGCCCGATGTCACCGGCGATCGACATAACGTATTGCACAGCCTTGAGGCCGCCACCTATCGGGAGTTTTTTCGGTTTAGGCTTGTCAAGACTCATCTGCGCCCCTAGAGTCCGATGACTTCCATGCGTTCGCTCGAGGCAACGGTGACGCGCACACCATCGATGGTAGTAAAAGCGCGATCGCCGAGCTCACTCTTGAGAACCTGGTAGGTGACTGGGCTTTGCTCGCCGTCGCGGTGCAGGATAACGGTGATAAGGCTGTTGTCGTCCTCCCAGCGCACATAGTAGAGATAAGTACCCGAGCCAATCATCAGAACCAAGAAAAGGTAGGCGGCAAAACGGAAGTCGTTGAGTGGCTCCGCCACTATCTCGGGTGGTGGAACCGCCTTGGATGACTGTCTAGCCTCTCGCCTTTCCTGTTCCCTGTGTTTGCGTATCCAGACTATGGCTAGCAGCACGACGGTAATGGTCAGTAAAATCTTGCCTAACATGCGCTTCGCTCTATTTTCGGGGTGACTTTTTCGACAGTCCGCATCATAGCAGTCCCTTTCGCGCCATTGCCAGCGAGGGGCGGCGCGCGCGACGCCGAGATTGTCGGCCCCTGCTTGGAGTGCGATAATGATGCGCTCAGCTTAAAGGGTTTAATAATCTGGCCCGCGTTACTCACCTTCACAATAATAATAAATGAGGAACACCATGAAAGCAGTAGGAGTCCATAATTCCCTTCCCGTAACCGATGCCAATGCGCTGCAGGATGTCGAGCTGCCAACGCCCAAGGCTTCAGGTCGCCAATTACTTGTGCGAGTGCGCGCTGTCTCAGTAAATCCCGTCGATACCAAGATTAGAATGGCTGCCGGGAGCCGTTTGGAGTTTCCCCGCATCCTAGGTTGGGACTGCGCCGGAGTGGTCGAGTCACTTGGCGGCGAGTGCAGCCTATTTAAGGCGGGCGACGAGGTCTTCTACGCCGGTGATGTCACGCAGGCGGGCTGCGACAGTGAATTTCATCTCATCGACGAGCGACTGGTTGGCCACAAGCCCAAGAAGCTGTCTTTCGACGATGCCGCCGCGATGCCGCTGACCTCGATCACAGCGTGGGAGGCAATGTTTGAGCGCATGAACATCCCGCGGGATCCAAAGCAGAACCAGGGGCGCTCTATTCTCATCATAGGGGGCGCCGGTGGTGTTGGCTCTATCGCTATTCAATTGGCGAAACAGCTTGCAGGGCTGCGCGTGATCGCTACCGCGTCTCGCCCCGAGACCGAGCAATGGTGCAAGGAGTTGGGGGCCGATGTCCTCATAAACCATCGCGAAGAGATCGCGGAGGAGTTTCAGCGCGTGGGCGAGGCGGCGGTCGACTATATCCTCTGTCTAGTGGGTACGGCTCAGCATTGGCGCAGTATGGCCGATGTAATCAAGCCGCAAGGCAAGCTCTGTCTTATAGTCGACACCGAGGCTAATCAGCCGGTTAATATCAATTTATTCAAGCCCAAGAGTGTCGCTATTACCTGGGAATTCATGTTTACACGCTCTCGCTTCCAGACCCCGGATATGGGAGAGCAGGGGGAGTTGCTTAATGAGGTGTCTGAGCTGCTAGACAAGGGCGTGTTGCGCCATACTCGCACCGAACACTTTGGTGTGTTGAATGCCGCGAATCTACTCAAGGCTCATGTTAAACTCGAGTCAGGCACGATGCTCGGCAAGCTGGTACTAAACCTGCCCTGAACCTTGCGAACGAGCGATTTTGGAGAAGATTATGGATAGATTGTTTGGCATCTTTCAGCTGCTATTTGCCGGTGTTTTCGCCGCCACTGCCATTGGTACACTCATCAATATGGCCTTTATTGCCACTCGTCCGGAGACCATCTCAGTGGTCAACGTCATTATCGGGCAGACCCTGATGATCGTCTGCCTGCTCGCACTCTCGCGCATTCTGTTTAAGAAAGGCACTGTTCGTATTCGCCCCAAAGAATAGTTTTTGGGGCTCGCCCTGCGAACAGGGTATAATCGCGCGCTTTTATTCCTCATAAGAATGCGCTCCCGTTGGAGCGCTTAGCCTATGCAGGGCTGCGGGTTTCTTTGAACCTCGGCCCTTCCGAGGCCATTGCTGGACATATTGATGCAAGTCATAGAGAAAACAGACGGCTTCCGTGAACAGCAGCCTGGCTGTGTCGCCACTATCGGCAAGTTCGATGGGGTGCATACCGGGCATCAGTTGATCCTGCAGCAGCTGCGCAGCAAGGCGACAGAGCTAGGCCTGCCGTCGATGGTGATTCTCATTGAACCCCATCCCGAGGAGTTCTTCGCAAAGCAGCCTCAGGATTGTCCGGCGCGACTGAGTGAGTTGGAAGAGAAATTAGCGCTACTTGAGGCGCAGGGTGTGGACTTTGTATTCAAGCTGCGCTTCGATGAGCATCTACAAAGACAAAGCGCTCAGGACTATGTCGAGAGCATGCTGATCGACGGCCTAGGCATCGCCTGCCTGATCATCGGCAATGACTTTCGTTTCGGGAATCAGCGCAAGGGCGATTTCGCTCTGCTCAAAGAATATGGCGAGCGCTTCGGCTTCGAATTGATCGAGTCAGCCAGCTGCATTCACGAAGGCGTCCGAATCAGCAGTACCTATGTGAGAGAACAGCTGCAGAAGGGCGATTTCGAGCTGGTAGAGCTACTCTTGAACCGCCCCTATGGAATCTCGGGTACGGTTGTGAAGGGGCAGCAATTGGGGCGCGATCTCGGCTTCCCGACTTGCAATGTAAGATTGAATAGAAAGAATTTGCCCCTACATGGGGTATACGCCTGCGACGTGAAGGTAGACAACGTCGACATGGCGGAACGCTTGCTCAAGGGAGCGGCTAATATCGGTTATCGCCCGACGGTTTCGGAAGGCAGTAAGGCGATCCTAGAGGTGCACCTACTTGATTTCGACAGCGACATTTATGGAGAGCGGATTACAGTGATTTTTCGCCACAAAATTCGGGAGGAACGTAAGTTTGAGTCTTTACAAGCACTACAAACTTGCATCGCTATTGACGTGCAAACCGTCAGAGAATTTTTTGCTAAAGACATGCCTCTCTAGCAACCAGCATAAATCACTGCATCGGCAGTACACAGAATATAGGGTAGCACCATGACAGATTATAAAAGCACGCTCAATTTGCCCCAAACGGCATTCCCCATGAAGGCGAGTCTCGCCCAGCGCGAGCCACAGATGTTGGCACGCTGGCAGGAAATGGATCTCTACGGCAAGATCCGCGAGACCAGTGTCGGTAGGCCAAAGTTTATTCTTCACGACGGCCCTCCCTATGCGAACGGTCCCTTGCACCTCGGGCATACCGTCAATAAGTCTTTGAAAGACATGATCGTCAAGTCTAAAACCTTGGCAGGTTTCGACGCGCCATACGTGCCCGGTTGGGACTGTCACGGCTTGCCGATAGAGCACAATGTAGAGAAGAAGCTCGGCAAGGCGGGCAAGAAAGTTTCTTTCGCGCAGTTCCGCAGCGCCTGTAGGGAATATGCGGCCAAACAAGTCGAGATACAGAAGGCCGACTTCGTGCGCCTAGGTGTGTTGGGCGAATGGGACAATCCGTATTTGACCATGGATTTTAAAACCGAGGCCGACACCGTTCGTGCCCTTGGCAAGATTGCCGAGAACGGGCATCTCGTCAAAGGCTTCAAGCCGGTGTATTGGAGCGTAGTTGGCGGCTCGGCATTGGCGGAGGCTGAGGTCGAGTATCAAGACAAGACTTCATTCGCAATCGATGTGCGCTTTCCCGTGGTCGACAAAGAAAAGTTCCTGGCACCTTTTGGCAAAGTGGCGACGGATCTTGGCGAGCGCAATCTGTCAGTGGTGATCTGGACTACCACCCCTTGGACGCTGCCCTCGAATCAAGCGGTCAGTCTGAACGCAGAACTAGAATATGCGCTGGTCAATGTCGAGTTTGAAAATGGTCCAGAAACTATAGTCGTAGCCGCCGATATGGTGGAAGAGATCATGGCACGCTATGGTCAGGAGGGCTTCGAAGTATTAGCTCGTTGCAAAGGTGCGGCACTAGAGTTGCTATCTCTAGAGCACCCCTTCGTCGCGCGTCATGTCCCCATCATCCTCGGCGATCACGTCACGTTAGAGGCTGGTACTGGTGCGGTACATACGGCGCCCGACCATGGCGTGGACGACTTCAATGTTGGTCGCGCCTACGGTCTTGCCACGCTGAATTTAATAGACGACGACGGCCTTTTCACCGCTGCGGCAGGTGAGTTCGCGGGTGAACATGTTTACAAGGCAGACGAGAAGGTCATCGAGATATTGAAGCAGCGCCATGCCTTAGTGGCCTTGAATAAAATCGTGCATAGCTACGCGCATTGCTGGCGTACCAAGACTCCTTTGATCTACCGTGCTACGCCGCAGTGGTTCATCAGCATGACGGAGAAGGGGCTGTTGAACTCGGCGCTAGAGGCCGTGGCGAACGTGCAATGGATCCCCGATTGGGGTCAGGCGCGTATCGAACTGATGCTCAAGGGTAGCCCAGACTGGTGTGTGTCCAGGCAGCGCACATGGGGCGTGCCTATCACGCTATTCGTGCATAAAGAAACCCATGCACTGCATCCGCGCACTGCTGAACTGATCGAAGAGGTTGCGCTGCGCATCGAGCAGAAGGGCATCGACGCATGGTTCGAGATGACGGCCGAAGAACTTCTGGGTGAAGAGGCTGCACAGTACAGCAAGGTTACCGATACGCTGGATGTGTGGTTCGATTCCGGCGTTACCCATTATTCAGTACTGCAGCAGCGTGACAACTTAGGCTTCCCTGCGGATTTGTATCTGGAAGGTTCCGACCAACACCGAGGCTGGTTCCAGTCTTCCTTGAAGACGGCGGTAGCGATGTATGGCGAGGCACCTTATAAGCAAGTGCTGACCCATGGTTTTACCGTGGACGCACAGGGCCGCAAGATGTCCAAGTCTATCGGCAATACCATCTCTCCACAGGAGGTATTCAAAGAATACGGCGCGGACATCCTTCGTCTGTGGGTGGCTTCGACGGATTATCGTGGCGAGATGACAGCCTCAAGCGAGGTGCTCAAACGCGTAGCCGACTCCTATCGACGCATACGCAATACAGCGCGTTTCCTGCTGTCGAACTTAACTGGTTTCGACCCAGCGTTAAACTTAGTGGCGCCACAGGACATGGTGGCGATGGACTATTGGATCACTCGACAGGCGCAGTTGCTGCAAGCCGAAGTTGAAGCGGACTATAAAGACTATCACTTCCTCGGCGTCTATCAGAAAGTGCATAACTTCTGTGTGATAGAGCTGGGTAGTTTCTATCTAGACGTGATCAAAGACCGCCAGTACACCACTAGCGAAGAATCCTTGGCGCGTCGTTCGACGCAGAGTGCCATGTACCATATCGTCGAGATACTCAGTAAGTTAGTCGCGCCGATCTTGAGCTTCACGGCAGAGGAGATATGGGAGAGCATTCCCGGTGCGCGCGCGAAATCAGTATTGCTCTCGACCTTCTCCGAGGGGCTCGAACTTTTACCCGAGGCACAGGATTTAGACGATGCCTTCTGGGAGAGGGTCATGGCGGTTAAGAATGCAGTGAACAAGGAACTGGAGAAGGAGCGCAGCGAAAAACGCATCGGCTCTGGTCTTGGCGCCGAAGTGACGCTGTATTGTGACGCGCAACTCGATAGCATTCTGAAGCGCCTGCAGGACGAATTGCGCTTCGTGCTCATTGTCTCGCAAGCTAAGTTGCTGCCCTTAGATGAGGGTAGTGCGGCCGCGGCTACCGAGGTCACTGGGCTGCGCGTGCAGATCACGGCATCGAGCAACACCAAGTGCGTGCGTTGCTGGCATCACCGTCCAGACATTGGTGGTAATAGTGAGCATCCGGAACTATGCGCACGCTGTGTCGAGAATATCGCTGGCGAAGGTGAGAAGCGCCTGTATGCCTGATGCAAGCAATACAAATGCGGTAGTTGGAGCAGGGAGTCGTGTGACTTTGCACTTCTCCCTGACGCTGAAAGATGGCACTTTGATCGATAGTAATTTCGACAAACCCGCTGCGACCTTTGTAATGGGCGACGGTAGTCTGTTGCCTGGTTTTGAGGCGGCGTTGCTCAATCATGGCGCTGGCGCTACGATTGATGTGCTCTTGCCCGTGGAGGAGAGCTTCGGCGCTGTAAACCCGGCCAATGTCCAGGTGTTGCCGCGTCGCAAGTTCGCGGGCCTTCTAGCCAACTCAACCGATCCGGTGGTGGAGGGAACTATGCTCTCTTTCGCCGATGCCGGGGGCTTTGAGATTCCGGGCGTAGTGAAGTCTATCGATGAAGATACCTTGGTTGTAGACTTCAACCACCCGCTGGCGGGGCGAGAGATTCGTTTCAAAGCGCAGATCATTTCGGTAATTCCTGCAGACGTACAGGTGATGGAGATTCGTTAATGGCAGTGCAGCAGGTAGACCCTAAAATAGAGATGGGACAGGCACAGGTTAAACTCGCCAATCCTCGAGGTTTTTGTGCAGGTGTTGATAGGGCTATCGACATCGTCAATCGCGCACTGGATATCTATGGCGCTCCAATCTATGTGCGACATGAGGTCGTGCACAATAAATTCGTAGTCGACACCCTGCGCCGTCGTGGTGCCATCTTCGTCGACGAGCTCAGCGATATCCCCTCCATTGACACGGTAGGCCGCTCGTCCATCGTGGTCTTTAGTGCCCATGGTGTGGCGCAAGCGGTGAAAGAGGATGCGGAGCTGCGTGGTTTCAAGGTATTCGATGCCACCTGTCCACTCGTGACGAAAGTGCATCTTGAGGTGATTGGCTTTAGTCGCGCTGGTCGCGAATGTGTGTTGATTGGTCATGAATTTCACCCCGAAGTCGAAGGCACTATGGGCCAGTACGACGATAGCGCTGGTGGCAAAATATACTTGGTCGAATCCGTGGATGATGTTCAGAGCCTGCAAGTGCGCGATCCTTCACAGCTATCCTATGTCACGCAGACGACACTCTCGATGGATGATACGTCGCGAATTATCGACGCATTGCGCCTGCGCTTTCCTCTGATTGAGGGACCCCGCAAGAAGGATATCTGCTACGCCACACAGAATCGCCAAGACGCCGTTAAGCAATTGGCACTTGAGTGCGAGCTTCTATTGGTAGTGGGTTCGCCAAATAGTTCGAATTCGAATCGTCTGAAGGAACTCGCGGAGCGCCTGGGCTGTGAATCCTATCTTATTGATAGTGTCGACGACGTGCAGCCACAGTGGTTTGAGAACAAGACGCGCTTCGGTGTTACTGCCGGCGCATCCGCACCGGAGGTGTTAGTGCAGCAAGTAGTGCAGCGACTTCGTCAAATCTGCAATCAAGCTCCCGAGGAGCTAAAGGGTGTAGAGGAAAACATCGTTTTTAGTATGCCTAAAGAATTGCGCCGCTGAAATTTTAGGTGCTAGTCCCGATGCCGACGTTAGCTCTTAGTGGCTGCGGCGCTTCTTAGCAGCGCCGCGCACTGCTGCGTCCCAAGATCTTCGTGCCCATATAGCGGCTTCATCTTGGTCATCAAAAAGCTGGTCTGGCGCTTGGAAATAGGCGATAGAATAGCTTTTTCCCTGTTTCTCGTAGCTGAATCTCTCAAGTCCCTCATCTTCGAAAATGTGCTGATTCTCGGCGTCAGCCTTTAGATAGAGCGTATCGTCGGCCACTAGCGCGAACATGAGTCCATCGTAGTAGAGCCCATGGCCGCCGAACATGCGGCGCGAGTTGACCTGGCCGAATGTTGCGAAGACTTCTTTTAGAAAATCGATGTAATCACTCATGCCTTGCTGCCTCGTTTTTTACCCTGCGAGCGCTTGTAGGGTGCGTTGATGCCGTTCATTATGGCATCTGACACGTACACTGGGCTCGGATATACTGACATACATGCTCATCCATAATAAGAAGGAAATCCCATGGTAATTTACGGCGTTGCCCTATTGGCGGCTTGTCTAGTCTCCGGCCTGTATATAGGAGAACTGCTCGGGCAGCTACTCGGGGTGCAGGCGAACGTAGGAGGTGTCGGAATCGCGATGGTCCTACTAGTGCTGGCTTCAGGCTCTAAGCGGCTGCAATCCCTAGTCACGGGTCCCTCGGGGGATGGCATAAAGTTTTGGAGTGCGATGTATATTCCTATCGTCGTTGCTATGGCCGCGAGTCAGAATGTGGTGGCAGCGGTTGATGGTGGCCTGCTGGCACTCATCGTTGGAGTGCTCGCGGTAGTGGTCAGTTTCGCGCTGGTGCCACTTATTAGCCGCATTGGCCCACAGAGCGAGCCTTTGCCACCCTTGGAAGAGCCCAGTGCCAGCACCACTAAGCGGGGTGTGTAATGGAGACACTAAGCGAAGTGCTTCGCGCTAATGGACTCATCGTTGCCTTCACTGTTGTGGGCATCACAGTATGGCTGTCCTATGTAGTGTCTAATCGCTTTACCCGCGGGCGCATTCACGGCTCTGCGATTGCGATTCTGCTAGGTTTGGTTGCTGCTTATTTCGCGGGCCTGGAGACGGAGGGGCGACGGGGCGTAGCAGATATTGGCGTTCTAGCTGGAATCGGCATTATGGGTGGCGGCATGATGCGCGACTTTGGCATCGTCTCTACCGCATTCGGTGTTCATCTTGGCGAACTGCGTAAAGCCGGAGTAGTCGGCATGATCTCTATTTTCGCTGGGGTGATTGTCTCCTTCATTATAGGCGCAGTCGTCGCAGTTTTATTCGGTTACAGTGACGCCGAGAGCATCACTACGATCGGCGCAGGGGCGGTAACCTACATCGTCGGTCCCGTGACAGGCACGGCAATCGGGGCGAGCTCCGACGTAATAGCGCTTAGCGTTGCTGCAGGGGTAGTGAAGTCGATCCTCGTGATGATCGGAACCCCGATGGTGGCGCGCTATATCGGTCTTAATAATCCTCAGTCGGCCATGGTCTTCGGTGGGCTAATGGGCACGACCAGCGGTGTTGCCGGTGGTTTGGCCGCGACGGACCCTCGTCTTGTGCCCTATGGGGCCATGACGGCTACTTTTTATACTGGTATTGGCTGCCTTCTTGGCCCGTCAATTCTCTATTTTATCGTGCGAGCACTTGTGTGACGCTTAATGTTTGATGGATTGACTCTATGAATACAACAACGAATATGCGGCCATTTCCCGCAATCAACTATAGCAACAATGCCGTTGCGCTCAACGAAGACGCGGCGCAGTGGACTTACACTGAGTTGCGACAACATATTGACCGCTTGGCTAGCGGTCTGTTGGGAAAAGCCCGCGACCTTAAAGAGGAGCGGATTGCTTTTTTTATGCCTGCGAGCGTAAATTATGTTGCTACGTTACTGGGTATATGGCGTGCGGGTGGTATTGCAGTGCCCTTGAATATAGCCGCCGCAATGCCAGAGATTGAACATGCCTTAAGCTGCGCAAAAGTCACACGGCTCGTCGTCGGGATTAGTTCTCCAGCGGAATCTCTAACCCCTTTGTTTAGCTTGTGTAGAGGTCTAAACATTGAGGTTCTTAATTTCTCTGATGTCTTGAGCGATAAGATAATGGTGATGCCCGAGCTCGATATCGAACGGCGTGCAATGATGCTTTTCACTAGTGGCACAACCAATAAACCGAAAGGAGTAGTGAGTACCCATAAGAACATACGGGCGCAGATTACGACTCTATTAGAGGCTTGGAACTGGCAGGTTGAGGATTCCATTCCATTGTTCCTTCCGTTGCACCATATTCACGGCATTATCAACGTGCTTTGTTGTGCTCTCTGGATCGGGGCGCGAGTAACTCTATTTGCGCGTTTTGATATGGGGACAATACTCGCGCGCGTTGAGGATCGAGATTACAGTGTCTTTATGGCGGTCCCCACAATTTATGTGAAAATTATCGGCGAGTTGGAAAAGCTCCCAGAGCCTAGGCGCAAGCGAATCTGCACGGGATTCAAAGATATGCGCTTGAACATCAGCGGTTCCGCAGCCTGTCCAGTAAAGCTTTACAATCAATGGAAAGAGCTTACCGGGCAGACTCTGTTAGAACGCTACGGGATGACCGAAATCGGCATGGGTATTTCGAACCCTTATTTCGGTGAGCGCCGTGCGGGTGCTGTTGGAGTGCCACTACCCGGCGTCGAAGCCGAGCTGTTCGATGAGGCAGGAAACATTATCGAAGGTGACGATACACCCGGCGAGATTCGCATACGTGGCGACAACGTATTTCTCGAATATTGGGACAACCCAAAGGCTACCGAGGATAGTTTTATCGATGGCTGGTTCTGCACAGGCGATGTAGCGGTACGAGAGACCGGTTACTACCGCATAATGGGTCGCTCGTCGGTCGATATTATAAAGTCGGGTGGCTATAAATTATCTGCCCTCGAGATCGAAGGCACGCTGTTAACTCACGAGAGTGTTGCAGAATGCGCGGTGATAGGAGTCGAGGACGAGACTTGGGGCGAGGCGGTCACGGCGTTTGTCGTTCTTAAGCCTGAGCAAGTTTTAGAGTATGCAGCACTGAAGAGGTGGTGTGAGACTCGCATGTCTCCCTATAAAATACCTAAACATCTGCGTGTGGTGGAATCGCTGCCGCGCAATGCCATGGGCAAAGTCATGAAACCGGAGTTGAAGAAACTGTAAGTGGGAATGAGGAGGAATAAAATTGAAAAGTTTCATTAATATTCTGAAGGATAATCGTGGCTTTTTCGTATTTCTATTGTTGATGTCCGTGTTCAGGAGCGGCATCGCCGATTGGAATGTGGTACCCAGTGGCTCGATGAAACCGACCATAGTGGAAGGCGATCGCATACTCGTGAATAAGCTCGCCTACGATGTGCAAGTGCCTTTTCTGTACCACTCCCTCAAAAAATTGAACGACCCACAACGTGGCGACATCATCGTTTTTGATTCGGAAGTAGCGCAGCTACGCCTTGTGAAGCGTGTTATAGGGCTGCCTGGTGACGTTGTTGAGATGGTCGATAACCAGCTTTATATCAACGGGCAAGCGTTGCAGTACGACGTGCTTGAGTCGCACCAGAATCAAATAGATGAAAGAGAAGACTTGCTCGGTATTGTGCACACAGTGCGGCTTAATCGAGAAGGCTCTCGCCTTTCTTCATTCGAACCAACGAAAGTGCCAGAGAACTTCTACCTGGCATTGGGGGACAATCGTGACAATAGTTCCGATTCTCGCGTGATTGGTTTCGTTCCCCGGTCCGAGATTATCGGTCGAGCAAAGAAGGTAGTAATGTCGGTGGACTATGACCGCTATTACATGCCGCGCGGTGACCGTTTTTGGAAAACGCTTTAGTTATCTAAGCTCATCGAGGACGACCTCGGTGAATCTATTTCTAATGCGGGACGGCTCGCGCTTGCAAGGTCTCGATTATGGTTTGGCTTATTGTAATTTTCGCGGGTTTGTTGGAGATTGTCTGGGCCGTTGGCCTGCGTTATACCGATGGTTTTACACGCCTGTGGCCCAGCGTTGGAACCTTGTTAGCCATGGGCGTCAGCTTCTTCTTACTCAGTCTTGCCATGCGCACTCTCCCTACTGGCACAGTCTACGCTGTGTGGGTTGGTATCGGCGCTGTCGGCACGGTGGTGTTCGGTGTTCTCTTCCTCGGAGAACCTGCTAGTCTTCCGCGAATTATCAGTATCTTGTTGATTATATTCGGCATTATTGGTCTTAAGTTAAGTTCTTGAAACTCAATGTTTCTGCCTGCTTTTCCATTTGACTAGGGAAGGTGGGCAATGAGACCATCTGGCAACGTTCATCGAAACGGTGAGCGCCTTTACCGTAAAACTCCCCGCAAACGATGCATCCCATTCAAGCATTTAACAACACGAGAAGAGGAATGAAGACAAAAGCTAAAGTAGTAATTTCGTCACTGGACGCAGAAAGACTGGAGCGCATCATCGATGCCTTGCCGACGAGCGCCTATGCCGTAGGTGAGAAATTGGAGGAGGAGCTCGCCCGCGCAAAAATTGTCGAACCGAAGTTGATACCGCCGACAGTGGTGACTATGAACTCTACTGTTCGCTTTAAGGTGGACTCGTCCAACGAGGAATTTACAATGACTTTGGTTTATCCCAAGGATGTTGATGTTGCTCAGAATAAGATATCCATACTCGCCCCCGTGGGCAGCGCAATGCTCGGGCTCGAGCAAGGCGCAGAGCTCGAATGGCCGAAGCCTGGGTTTGGCATGTTGAAGGTCCAGATCGAAGAGATAACCTACCAACCCGAGCGTGCGGGGGATTATCATCGCTAAGGGATTGCGATTACTTCGTCATTCGAAATATGGAAGTTCGAGTAAAACTGACGCAAGCCTCCAACACGGTGGCTTGCGTTTCTACATTGGCGCGCCTTTTGCCAAATGTATAAATGTTAAGTACAGACTCACATAAAGAAGCAAACAGAGGCACTAAGTGGCGGAGATTAAGTTCAGCGATGAAGAGAAGCTAGCGATTGGGCAGAGAGTGCAGCGCTATGTTGAAGAAGAGTTAGATCTAGAAATCGGCCAGTTTGATGCGGAGTTTCTGTTAGATTTTTTCGCGAAGGAGATTGGCGGCTATTTCTATAATCGCGGGCTCTACGATGCCCAAGCGGTGCTAGAGAAAAATATCGAAGAGATTGGTGAATCTATCTTGCAGCTAGAGAAGGCGACGCAACTCAAGCGCTAAGCTAAGAGATCAACTGGCAATGTTCAATTGGATGAAGTGTCCTTTTCCCGTTAAACTCCTAGATTAGAGTCTGGATTCGTCCCCTAATAATTAGAAGAGATAAAGATGAATAATCGACGCATATTATTGCTTTGTGCCTCTCTTGCCTTCGTGATTGCCATTTCCTCATGGTTGTATGTAAAGGCGCCTCCTGCCACATCGATGCAGATAGGAGAGGCGGGGAATACTGTGCTTACAGTCGAGGATGCTCAAGCTCTAGCAACTGCAGCCGAGCAAGGCGCTTCTAGTTCGCGGCTCCAAGCAACTGATTCGCTCGCCTCTACAGGCGACGATGAAGCTGAAGATGAGACCCTTGCTACCTCAGGCAACAGTGCACAAGCTGCGCAGAATTCAGATGATTTCAATAAACCTAGTGCAGAGGAACCCGCCCAGAATGCCGATTCATCGGAAGAGGGGGGGGCGCTTGTATTGAGCGACTCGGTATTTGCCGCGATAGAGAATGTTCAGCAGTTACAGCTAGACGGGCAGTGGGAGGCATCATTAGATGTGTTAAACGCACTTTACGAAGATTTCGACGAACTCAATAGCTTCGAGCAGGTCACCTTGTTGAATTTTTATACCAATACACTGCTGCGATTTGAGATGTGGCCAGAATCCATCGGCGCATTTTCGCGGATGCTGACTATACCTGATTTGCGGCCCGATATTGGTGCTAGGGCGCTCATGGCGCTAGGTCAATTACACGCAGAAGTCGGTCAGTACGCCGCTTCAATCAGTTATCTTAGGAGTTGGCAAGACGTGACGGTGGGCATGGAGAATATGGAGCGCAGCAACGCAAGAGTGAACGAGCTACTCGCGCAATCCCGCCTTGGCTTGCAGCAAGCGAACAGCGAGGCGCAGTAAGAATGAAGACGATCGGGATGTTGGGCGGCATGAGCTGGGAGTCTACTCTGAGTTATTATCGTGCGCTAAATCTCGGCGTAAAGGGTGCCTTAGGTGGTCTGCACTCGGCGAAGATTCTTCTCAATAGTGTCGACTTTGCCGAGATCGAAGCGCTGCAACACGCAGGGCGCTGGGATGAGACTGCTTTGATCCTCGCCGATGCCGCTGTAGCTCTAGAGACAGCTGGCGCGGATTTTCTAATGATCTGTACCAACACCATGCACAAGGTTGCTCCGCAGATTCAAGCCCGCATAAAAATTCCCTTACTTCATATCGCCGATGCTACAGCGAGCGTGTTGCGCAAAGACGGAGTGAAGAAAGTCGGCCTTCTAGGTACGCGATTTACGATGGAGCAGGATTTCTATCGGGAGCGAATTCAGGCGCAGGGAATTGATGTAATTGTACCGGACCCAAGTGCGCGTGATTTAGTACATGGGGTGATCTACGAAGAGCTTTGCCTAGGAAAAATTAATGCGGAGTCGAAAGTTCAGTTTCTGAAAATCGTGGATGCGCTCGCAGGGGCAGGAGCCGAGGCCGTGATTCTTGGCTGCACCGAGATAGCTTTGCTCATTCAACAAGCAGATACACCTATCCCGCTTTACGATACGACCGCAATACATGCGGAGCAGGCGGTACTATTCGCACTGGCTTAATGCTGTCGCAATGGTTTACTTTGTTTGCCATACTTCTTGCTGTCTTCAAATGCGATTGGTAGAGGTAAAAGCTGGTGAATGAACAGCTCTTGTTAGAGGCGATTAATCAGACGATGCCCTTCGGTAAGTATCGTGGTCGTAAGTTGTTAGAGTTACCTGAACCCTATCTAGTTTGGTTTCACAATCAAGGCTTCCCATCGGGCAAGCTTGGTGAGCAGCTGGCCTTGATGCACGAGGTCAAAGTCAATGGCTTAGAAACGCTGCTATACCCCTTATTGAAGAATGCCTCCCCGCGCAGATGAGCTAGGGTGTTGGCTCCTCAAAAACTTCCGCATTCTCATTCGCAATGTTCATGAAGTTAGCCTTGAACTCTGGCAGCAGGTAACCCTGTTGGATAAGCGCATCAGTGGCTATTTCGTATTCTCTTAAATATTCTTGGGGGCTGGAATAACGCTTGCTCAATGCGGGGCGAGGATCCTCACTGGCTTGTGCCTGTGCAGGTGTTGTGGCGAAGGGAATATAGCCTCCGGATAGACGAGCCAATTCTGTCTCTGCTCCCGATACGGGGTTGCGTAAGTTCCAAGGTACGAAGGTGCCAAGTGGCACTGCTGTAAGTGGGGGCAGAATAGTGCTCTGCGGTAGGTCGTTGTTATCGCGATTTACCTTCGGCACTTTCGCACCATACCAGTCGTTGCTGAACATAGGATGCAAGTCGATAATGCCTTGTTCTAGAAAACGCTCGCCGAAATTTGCAGAGCCGATCTGATACATCGCTTTTGGGTGTTCGTAGCCGGGTAGGGGGCGCCAGGCATCTGGGTTGATAGTGCCATTGTCGAGATGAGATGCCACTAGAGTGCCATCGGCGATCTTAGGGTAACGGCTAGGCGGGGGAGTGCTGTCGTCACTAACCCAGTCAACCATCGCGACTAAGAGCGTATTGGCGATCGGGGTCCAGCGATTGTGATTGCTGGGCAATTGACCGAAGCCACGCCCGCTGCTGGGGATACCGCTCCCGGAGCCGTGTTGGGAGCCGCCAATAGTATAGAAGCGCACGTTGTCAGGTATCTGCGCGTCCTGAGTGCCTTGGGGATTGGTATGGGCCAGTGAACCTGCGCGTACCCAATACTCATTCGAGGTCTGGATATGCATGACTTTAGGCTCAGTATTGCTCAATCGGGATTGACTCAAGATACCATCGACCCGACCGGAAAAAGGGTCGGTGCTATCGCCATAGGTAAAGGGAAAATAGTCATTCGGATACAGCAGGTTCTCATGCTGGCCGTTAGTGCGCGTTGGCATAGCGAAGCGCGTGTTAAACATGCCGAAACCGGCGCCTGCGATGATGGGAACGATGCCGTCGAATACCTTGCGTCCGGCTAAGTCTTCATTGAAACCGTGGTGAACGAATTGGCGCAGCAGGCGACCGCTCTGGGAAATACCCCATGCAACGGTGTGTTCTATGTTGGGCACAGCAAGATTCGACAACTGGGTCTGTAGGGCTGGGTCGTCGGTGCCGTTGCGAAGCAAAGAGACTATGTCGCGAATACCCGCTAATCCCGCGCCACTTAATACTGGGTCTTTCGCCTCGTAGATGAGCTCGTAAATAAGCCCTGGCTCTAGGCCGCCATCGAGAACGAGGCTGACCATCGGTTGATTAGACTCGGGCGTAGGCACAATCGCAAAACTATATTGTTCACGCGGGATCGCGATGCGCGGATCCTGCTGATTGACTCGCTTAGTGAGAGTGGCCTCGTTCATGCCGCGGTCGCTAGGGGCATAGGCGAGATGATTATCTCCCGCGATATTGATGTTATTGCCTGGGCGATTACTAATGATTTCATAGCGAACCAAGCCTGTTACGGGCTCTGCACCATTGCTCACAATAGGGGCATGTAGTCGTAGTCGGTCGGCACCTGGGGTGAGCTCGTTAATCCATCCCGTGACTAAATAGGTATAGCCCTTGCGGGTTAAGGGATAGTCGAGGCTGATCTCCGGGGGCAGTAGGCTGCTGCCGCGATTATTAACGCTATACAGAAGGGTATCGCTTACGGTGCCGCCTTTAGGTACATAGAGGTGGAAGTCCGTTGAGAACTCCACCAGTCCGGCGGCATTGCGAGGCGCTAAACCGATATCCACTATGCGCTGATTGCCCGCAGCTAATGGGTCTAAAGTATAGAAAATCTCTCCTCTGATTGCCTCGTACTGCATGGCTGCGCTCGAATCTCCAAGTGTCTCGCGACTCCGAATCTCTATGCGGGAGACCTCTGCCTGAGCGAATGCAGTGGAGGCGAGGCAAGCCAGAAAGGTGATGGCGCGAACAAGACGGCTGGTGACTATCATCAATTTCCTCGAGGAGTTGGCAGGCCCCGGAAACAGGGGCTGGTCACCCACTAGTACAACACGTATAGGCCTATGCTGAAAAGCTCCACTTTGCTTGCAAATGGTAATAAGAATAATTATCATTAGTTTTCGTTCACTAAAGTAGAAGATATTTGGCGATGATTAGAAAGGGAATTTTTTGGCTTCACCTGATTTGCGGCATTGCGGCCGGCGTGGTGATTTTGATCATGTCCGTTACTGGTGTAATCCTCACGTACGAACGTCAAATCCTAGCATGGGAAGATCGCGCTTATTTCGCTGAGCCTGCCCTGGGGCAGTCCAAGCTTTCTATCGAAACCTTAGTTGAAGGCGCCACCAGCGCAGACTTTACGCCGGAAAGCGTAATAGTCTCTAGCGACCCGCGCGCTCCTGTGACTCTTAGGCAAGGGCGTTCGCAAAGCGTCTATCTCAACCCTTATACCGGGGAGGAGTACACACCTCATAGTCCTGCTCTGGACGATTTCTTCTCTGCTGTCACTGCTTGGCATCGCTGGTTCAATGTCAGCGGTGAGGAGCGTGCTAATGCGCGTGCCATCACTGGTGCAGCGAACCTGATGTTTTTATTTCTAATCATCAGCGGCATCTATCTATGGCTGCCCGCAGTGTATCGCTGGAGTACGATGCGCCTGCGCCTATGGTTCCACCCGAATGCACGCTCCGGGCAGGCCCGTGATTTCAACTGGCATCATGTTTTTGGTTTCTGGGCGGCTATTCCATTGGCGGTGATCGTGGCCACGGCAACGGTGTTTAATTACTCTTGGGCGAATAATCTGGTGTATCGCTTAGCGGGGGAAGAGCCGCCCCAGCGCGGCCAAAGCGCTCCAGTTGAGCAGGATGTGGAAGCCTTAGTTGTGCCCGCGCAGGCCGAGCGGATGGCACTGGATGCGCTGCTATTGAGGGCGCAAGAACAATTAGCAGACTGGCAGACGATTAGCTTGAACTTGCCGGGCACGGATGCGGCGCAGGTAGACTTCTCAATCGATGAGGGCAATGGCGGGCAGCCGCAGAGGCGTCACGCATTGCAGTTGAACGCCTACACCGGCGCTACCATCGCGTGGATTCCATTCAATAGTCAGAGTGCGGGTCGACAGGCGCGTTCCTGGGTGCGGTTTCTGCATACGGGAGAGGCGCTAGGCTTCTTCGGGCAGACCATAGCGGGTCTCGTGTCCTTCCTGTCGGTATTGATGGTGTGGACAGGCTTTGCCCTTGCCCTGCGTCGTTTCTCGCGCTGGGTGCAGAGACTGCGACGTAATAGAAGCCGGGAATCTGATTTCGCCAGCGTTAGCGATTAAGTTGCGTCGGCCTGAAGTTTGGCGCGTCGCTCGAGACTAGCGGCGGGCCAGAACTGCGAAGCCCGATAGTACTGGGCTACTGCAGGAATGTTTTCCGGAAGAACCACCCAAGGGAGTTTCGACTCTGTGAAGATATGGATGTCTGGCGCGAAAAGTGGTGCCTGCAGCAAGCTTCCAACACGGATGAAGGATAGTGACTCGCCAGCGCCAACATAATGGCTCCACAGTGTTACGTTGCAGTGTTGGCAGCGTAGTATCTTCTGGCCCTTGCCGCTGTTACTCGGTACCACTAGTGCCTCGGGCTCACCTTCTAGAAGCTCCACCGATGCAGTCTCTATCAAGGCGTTTATGGCGAATGCACTGCCCGATTCGCGCTGGCACCATGTGCAATGACAGCAGTGAATGAACAGGGGTGCTTGATTAAGTTGATAGCGAATATTGCCGCAGCTGCACGCCCCTTGAATGACATCGCTCATCGTTAGTCTCCTTTGCTCTTATTTCTGGGCAGATTAACTTGCCAGTATCCGACGTCTAGCCAGCGGTTGAACTTCTCGCCCACCTCCTCGAAATGGCCAACTTTGCGCATGCCGAATTTCTCATGCAAAGCCACGCTCTGTGGGTTTGGTAGGGCGATGCAGGCTACAACCGCATGCACTTGTTTGGTTTCGAGAGCCTCGAATAGGGCATGATACAAGGCGCTGCCGACTCCTTTTGCCGTGCCTTGCTGGGCGAGATAGACAGTGATCTCGACGCTAAAACGGTAGGCGAAGCGTGTCTTCCAGGTTGTCGCATAGGCGTAACCCATGATCTGCTCCCCGTCCATGGCTACTAGCCAAGGCAGTCCCAGCGCTTCGATTTGCTCAATGCGCAGTAGCATCTGATCTACGGACACGGGCGTCAACTCGAAGCTGATCACGCTACTTTCTATATAGTGGTTATAAATGGCGCATATCTGCGCGGCATCCGCTTGTGTGACAGCTCTAATCATGGTGTGTCGATTCGATCCTGTAGAGAGTTTGTAAGCATTGCAAAGAGGCATAATATTACAAGCACTGGATTGTCACGAATAGGGACAATCCGCCAATTTTATTATGGGCGCAATTGTGCTATTTCTAAGCAGGTTAGCGATGTAAGGAACAACAACAAAAACACAGTGCTACATCTGAGGATACCACTATGAAATTACTCCCTATCGCATTCGCCGCAGTGACGGCATTGTGCGCATTTACCACTCAGGCGCAAAACGCCGCCAACCTCAACGCTGCTTTGGCAAGCGAGTCTCGTGCGCAGGCCGATCGTGAGGCGGATGCGCGTCGTAAGCCTGCAGAGACGCTCGACTTTTTTGGTATTGGACCGGGCATGATGGTAGTCGATCTTATCGCTTCTGGGGGCTATTACACGGAAGTGCTTGCAAACGCTGTGGGCCCGCGCGGTAAGGTGTATATGCAGAACGCTCCCTCAGCATTAGAGGGGGAGCGCGGAGCCCGCACCGAAGAGGCGATCAATGCTCGCCTCGCCGGGGGCCGCCTCGCCAATGTTGAGCGCCTTAATCGCGATGCCAGCGATCTTGGCCTTCCAGCAAACTCCCTAGATGCCGCGGTGATCGCCTTGGAATACCATGAGCTATTTCGTTCGGCTGATCCGGATGCTGAGATGAAGTTCCTCAATGAGATGAAGCGCGTGCTTAAATCTGGCGGCATCCTAGGCGTAATAGATCATGCCGGTAATGCGGGGAACGACAATGGCCCTATGCACCGTGCAGAGCTGCAGAAAGTGCTCGATGGTGCCACGGCGGCAGGGTTTATTATCGATGGTACTAGCGACCTACTGCGCAATCCCGCTGACGATCGCAGCCTAACCGTCTTCGACGCCAGCATTCGCGGCGTTACCGATCAGTTCATCGTGAAACTGCGTAAGCCTTGATCGAGGCTTGCGCTGGCGTAGATGTAGGGGTACAAATAGCGCACCCTGGCATCTGCGCCGGATCGCAATCTGGAAGGAGAGGCAAAATATGAACCTAGTGACACGCTGGTGGGCAATTGGCCTGCTTCTGATTGTCGCGCTGCCCGCGCCAGCATTCGCTGCGCCGCAAGGCTGGACGGTTTTGCTCGAGCCCGCTCAGCTCGCGAATATTCTGGCGGCGTCTCCCAATGTGCGAGTCATTCAGGTCACTGGCAATTACAGCGCAGGGCATATTCCCGGCTCTATCGATGTTCCCTACACACAGTTTCGAGGGCCGCAAAGCAATCCGGGCGCCGTACCCGCATTAGAAGGCTTAACAACTTTAGTGCGCAGCATTGGTATCAGTGCTCAGACTCCAGTCGCTATTGTGCACGCCGGCGACAATGCCGCGGACTTTGGAGCTGCGGCGCGGGTCTATTGGACGCTGAAGTCTCTCGGCGTGAAGGACCTAAGCCTGCTCAACGGCGGTTTTGCCGGCTGGACATCAGCTAATCTGCCGGTTAGCACCCAAGGGACAATAGTGCCTGCTAGTGATTTTAGCCCGCAATGGAGCGATCAATGGCGAGTCAGCACTAACGAAGTAGAAACACTCGTCGCGGACAATAGCGCCCGACTAATAGATGCACGTACCCCAGATTTTTTCGAAGGCATACATGCCTCTAGTGGCCGTCCCGGCACCATCAAAGGGGCTAGTAATCTCACCTTCTCAGATTTCTTCGAGGGCAGTCGTGTAAAGCCGAAGACGCAGATTAGTCAGATTCTCGCATCTCACTCTCAACCCTCAGCTCCGTTCACGGTCTCTTTCTGTAATACCGGCCATCTTGCTGCCATTAACTGGTTCGTCATGAGCGAGCTGCAGGGCGTGCCCAATACGCGCCTGTATGCCGAAAGCATGACCGAGTGGAGTATGGCGAATCGTCCGATGGACAATGAGCCGAACCGCATCAAGCACTACTGGCGCATGACCACCGATTGGTTCACTAACTTAATCGGCGCCTAACTCCGTGCACTCTGGCAATAGCCCCATCTTCGTTCGACGCACTGCATTGTTGCTTTTTAGCGCAATCCTAGTATTCGGCACCTTCGCAATGGCGGGTCCACGTTCGGCAGCAATGCTCATCGTGGGTCTCGGTTTCGGCTGTGTGCTAGAGGGCATGCGTTTCGGCTTTACTGGCCCTTGGCGGGCCATCGTGACCGAGCGTGACGGTCGCGGCCTCATGGCTCAATTATTCGCTATCGCGCTTACTGCGGTAGTGGCATTCCCGTTATTGGCGTCCCATCCCGATGAGCTCAATGGTGCCTATGCCCCCATCGGATTCGCGATGCTGGTAGCGGCGTTCGTGTTCGGCGCTGCGATGCAGGTAGTGATGGGCTGTGGCTCTGGCACACTCGTGAACGCCGGTAGTGGCAATGCCATCGGCCTGATTGCCCTGCTCGGTTTCGTCTTGGGTAGCTTTTTAGGTAGCCTACACTTGGCGTGGTGGACCTCCTTGGGGGCATTGCCGGTGTATACGCTACAAGGTTTGTTTGGGAATTTGGGGGGCTTGTTTGTCACTCTGCTAGGGCTTGCTGCCATTGGGCTCATCGTTCTTAAAAGAGCGCGTCCCGGTATGCGTTTGCCTAGGCGCGGCTTGTTTGTAGCGGCGTTATTGATCGCATTGTTAGCCACATTGAATCTGGTGATCGCAGGGCAGTCTTGGGGAGTCGTCTATGGACTAGGGCTGTGGGGAGCTAAGTTAGTCAGTGCTGTAGGTGTGGATTTAAGCTCGAGTGATTTTTGGGGGGCTCCCGCACATGCGCAACGTTTGCAGCAATCGCTGCTGACGGATGTCACCTCCCTGAGCAATATCGGCATCATCGTCGGCGCGTTTATCATCATGCGCTGGCGCAGTTCACCAGGACCGCAAGTAGCAGCCTTGAGACCATTAAGTTGGCTCGCAGTCGCGCTCGCAGGCATCGTCCTTGGGTATAGCGCTCGCGTCGCATTTGGCTGCAATGTTGGTGCGTTCTTCAGCGGTGTCTCAACCGGTAGCCTGCATGGCTGGGCTTGGTTTTTCGCGGCGTTCGCCGGTTCTATCCTAGGTATAAGGCTGCGACCGAGACTACTGCAAACCCTGCTTCCACAAGGAGCTACACAATGAGCAGTATCGAGGACATCCCCTCCCGTCCTGTTGTGGGCTATGCGGCGTTGGGATTTTTGCTAGTGCTGCTAGTGGTGGACTTTCGGCAGGCGCAACCGATCAATCCCTATCAGGCCCCAGCTCCGGTCGCTTTAGGTTCAGGGCAGGCTCCGACCGCCGCGCACTGTACTGCACTCTAGCTCTGTCCCTAGCAGGGCACGGTAGGCACCAGAAGGCAATGCGGGGTCTAGAGTAATTGCGCCGATCTGGGTGCGATGTAGGCTTAGTACGGGGTTGCGAAACCGGCCAAACATCCGCTTGATTTGGTGGTAGCGACCCTCTGTCAGGGTTATGCGCGCGAGCTGCGGCGCTAGGACCTCAAGGCGGGCAGGACGCGTTACGATATCCTCGAAGGGGAAGTGAATACCTTTTGCAAAAGCCTCCACGCATTCTTCGCTAATGGCGTGTTTTACGCCCACGATATAGGTCTTCTCGACGTGTTGCTCTGGGGCCATCAGGCCTCGTGACCACTCCCCGTCATTCGTCAGTAGCAGTAGGCCGGTAGAGTTCTTATCTAGGCGACCAACGATGTGCAGGCCGGCATGTTGAACTGCATCGAGAAGGGCGAACACGGTGCGCTGACTGGCATCGATGGTCGCACTTAAGATGCCTGCCGGTTTGTTCAGCATCAAGTATTGGGCTTGTTCATGGGGCAGAGTCTTGTCATCGACAATGACGACGGCAAACTGATTGATCTGCAGATCAGAGTCGCGGGCGATAGCGCCGTTGACGCGGACGCGCCCTGCGGCTAGCAGAGGTTTTACATCCCTGCGATTGATGCGCAGCGCACTGGATAGGTAGCGATCGAGTCGGGTGCGTTTAGTGGCCATAGGCGGTATTAGCGAACAATCATCATGCGCGATGCGCGAGAAATTGAAAAGTTGCTTAGGACTTTTTGACGAACTCGGACTTTAGCTTCATCGCTCCGATCCCGTCGATCTTACAGTCAATGTCGTGATCGCCATCCACGAGTCGAATATTCTTCACCTTAGTCCCCACCTTCACCACGAGAGAGCTGCCTTTTACTTTAAGGTCTTTGATCACGGTAATAGTGTCGCCATCGACTAGAGGATTGCCGTTGGCATCGGTCGTGAGTTTTGTGTCAACGGGCGCAGCTACGGCTGGAGCCATTGCCCATTCGTGAGCGCACTCGGGGCAAACGAACATGTCGACACTCTCATAGGTGTATACGGAGGCGCAGGCGGGGCAGGGCGGCAGATCAGACATCGAATTGGGCTCATGATTAGCGATTGAGGGTCGGCATAGTGCCGTATAGATAGGGGGGAGTCCACCCTGGGCGCGGACCATACGCTAAGCTGCAGCGCTATCATTTTCGCTAATGTAGGTTGTAGCAGCTACAACCGGGACTTATGATATTGCGTAACGACTCCTAAAAACTCATCTTCCGAGGTGCTCTATGCCATTCCCCTTACTAAAGAAAACCCTGCTTCTAAGTTCTGTATTGCTCCTAGCAGGCCAGGCCTTTACAGCCGATAGCAGCAAGCAACTCGAGATAGATGAGAACTCCTTCGATTGCCTTGGAGCAATGACCCAAGTAGGCGAATTCTTCGTATCAAACTTACTCGGCAATCTCGATGAGACGGTTGCCGTGGCCAGCTCTGAGACCGGCGGCAAGTATCCTGTTGGCTCCATGGTTTCCTTGATTCCGTCCGAGGTAATGGTGAAGCATCAAGACGGCTGGAATCCAGAGACTAACGACTGGGAGTTCTTTGAGCTTAGTGTTTCGGAGATGGGCAGCAAGATTGCCGTGCGGGGCACTACTGAAGTAGTGAATCAGTTTGGTGGCAACTGCTTTGGCTGCCATACACTGGCACGAACAGAGTGGGATCTAATCTGCGGCACAGGGCATGGCTGCGCGCCACTGCCCATCACAAGAGAGCAGATCCATGCTATGCAGAACAGCGATCCTCGCTGCGAGATGAAAGAGTGAGCTAGAGGCGCCATAGGGGGCTGTTGCCGAGCTTTGGCCCCCATAATCGTCTGTTAGTTAACCTTGAAACCCGGTACTATCTCGCCCTGCCAAATTTTACTAGAAAGAGTTGATAAGGAGAGAGTGTGTACAGATCAATAGTATTCCTGTTCCTAAGCTTGTTTGGCATTGCCTCTGCCTATGGGCAAGACGCCAATGTTGCACAAGGTGAGGTAGTGTTTCAGGATGAATGTTCCCGTTGTCACGTGCCGGTGGAGATGGATGCCCGGTTACGCGCACGATGGGTAGGACGAACTGGGGGCGAGCTTTATAACCTTATTCGCACCACGATGCCTGCCGAAACCCCTGGTTCTTTGACCAATGACCAGTATATGGACGTCACCGCGTTCATTCTATCCGCGGGCAATGTGCCCGTACCCGGCGGCCAGTTGAGTAGCGCAGAGCTTGAGGCTTTGCCTATTACCCCTGGTGCACTTGCCTCTAATAATACCGAAAGTTTCGATTGGACCCATTTTAACGGGTCTGAGCATTCCACTCGTTATGCCCCGTTAGATCAGATCAACGCCCAGAACGTGGGTAATCTGCAAATCGCGTGGATGTTCAATACGAGCTCTTTCGGGCCCGCGCCAGAGGCCTTGAGCGTCACCACTCCACTGATGGTCAATGGTCGTGTGTTTCTGACCGCCGGTGCAACGCGCAACATCGTCGCGCTGAATGCGGAGACTGGGCAGATCGACTGGACCTGGCGACCTGACGAGAGCGAGCGTTTCGACGCAGCTCCTCGCAAGGGTTCAGGCAAAGGACTTAGCTACTACAATAATGACGGGCAGGAGACGATCTACACCATCACTCCTGGCTATTATCTCGTTGCACTCGATGCCACTACTGGTCGCGAGATCGAATCATTCGGCGATGGTGGCTGGGTTGACCTTCAACAGGGCCTGCGCCTTGGGCCAGGCCGTGATGACATCGATATCGGCATGTCGTTCATGCCCATGGCGATCGACGGAGTGGTAATCACGGGTGCTGCGCATCTCGTAGGCATGCGCCCGTCCTCAGCAAGCAATGTGAAAGGCGACATACGCGGCTTCGATGCTAGCACTGGGGATCTGTTGTGGACCTTCAAGACTATTCCGGAGCCTGGCGAGCCGGGCTACGAGTCTTGGTTGGCTGGGGCCGAATTCACGGGTAATGCCGGTGTTTGGGCCCCTATGTCGGCAGACGAAGAGCTGGGTATCGTGTATCTGCCTGTCGAGTCCGCTACTGGCGACCGTTACGGCGGCGACCGTCCGGGAAGCAATCTTTTCGCAAGTTCGACGGTCGCGCTGGACTATAAGACGGGTAAGATGCGCTGGCACTTCCAATCGACCCACCATGATATTTGGGATTGGGATACACCGTCAGCACCGATCCTTGCGACACTGCCTAGTGGCAAGAGAGCATTGATTCAGACGCTGAAACAATCTCATTTGTTCACTTTCGATCCAGCAACTGGCGAGCCCTTATTTCCAATCGAAGAGCGCTCCGTTCCGCAGACCGATGTGCCGGGAGAGTGGACCTCATTAACACAGCCTTTCCCAAGTAAGCCGGCGCCATATGACCGTCAGGGCTTTCAGGAAGATGATTTAGTCGATTTCACACCGGAGATAGCAGCCTTGGCCAAAGAGGCAGCCTCAAAATTCCGCTTCAGTGAGTCGGTGTTTACGCCAGCCTCTTTGTTCGAGGATCCGAAGGACGGCACGCAGGGTACTCTGCATTTACCGTCGTCCACCGGTGGCTCGAACTGGGAAGGCGCAGCCTATGACCCAGAGACAGGGCTGTTGTATGTGCCCTCGCGCACCGCAACTAGCGTGCTATCTTTGACACACGAGCCCGATGTTTCTGATGTGAAATATATACAGGGCGGCAGCCGAACTCCTTCGGTGCAGGGTATTCCCTTGGTCAAGCCACCCTATGGCCGCATCACCGCGATCGACATGAGCACTGGCGAGCACGTGTGGCAGGTTGTGAATGGCGATACTCCCGAGGAGATTAAGAATCACCCTCTACTCAAGGGCGTGGATATTGGTCGCACTGGCAAGCCAACGCGTTCCGGTTTAGTCCTTACTAAATCTCTTCTGTTCGCTGGCGAGGGTGTTGGCGGAGATCCCGTACTCTGGGCCTTCGACAAAGCCACCGGCGAGGTCGCGGCTAAGATCGGCATGCCGGGTGTTGTAACTGGTGTTCCAATGACCTATATGTATCAAGGTAAGCAGTATCTTGTAATGGCGATTAGTTCGCGAGGCGAAGCCGCTCGTATCATTGCCCTTACATTGCCATAAGTAAGACGTGGCAGGTGCAGGCTAAAACCCTGCGCCTGTCTTCTTTCTAGGAAACAAGGAGGCGTTATGAGTACCACGACTATTATCGTTTTGGTTGTAATAGCGGTTATTGCGCTTTACGCGATTGCCATTTTCAACCAGCTCGTCAGCTTACGAAATCGGTATCAGAATGCGTTCGCCCAGATCGAGGTGCAGCTCAAACGACGTTACGATCTCATTCCTAATCTTGTTGAAACCGCTAAGGGCTACCTCTCTCACGAGCGCGAAACCCTCGAGGCAGTAATCGCCGCGCGTAATGCCGCGGCCAATGGCCTAGCGGCCGCTGCCGCCAACCCTGGCAACGCTGCTGCTATGAGTGATCTGGCAGGCAAAGAGGGGGCCTTAGGCGCCGCCATGGGGCGGTTGAATGTTGTTATGGAAGCCTATCCAGACCTCAAGGCAAACCAGAACATGATGCAGCTGAGCGAAGAGCTCACTAGCACAGAGAATAAGGTGGCGTTTTCTCGCCAGGCCTTTAACGATCAGGTGATGGCCTATAACACCTACAAGCAGTCCTTCCCTCCGGTAGTGTTTGCCGGAATGTTTGGCCATGGGGAAGACGCGTCTCTGTTGCAATTTGAGGACAGCGCCGAGATTCAAGCTGCGCCGAAGGTGTCATTCTAATTTCCCAATAGTTGAGAGCCGCCATGGATTTCTTTAGATCACAGGATATTGCCCGTCGCAATACGGTCAGGCTTGTGGTCCTGTTTGCCCTGGCGCTTATCAGCCTCGTTGCGATTACTAATCTATTGATCATGTTTGGTCTCGGCGCATTTGCCGAGACTATCGATGTGCCGATGTTCCAGCAGGTGGACTGGCACCTCTACGCCTATGTGAGCGTGGCCGTTGTCGCCATAGTAGGCTTCGGTTGCGTCTACAAGATCATCAGCCTCTCCGGGGGTGGTGCCCGAGTCGCGGAGATGATGCAGGGGCGCCTGATAATTCAAGGCGGCAATGATGTTCACGAACAGCGCATCCTCAACGTTGTAGAGGAAATGGCGATTGCATCGGGCACGCCGGTTCCTCCCGTCTACCTCATAGAAGAGGAAGGCATTAATGCATTCGCGGCAGGATATAGCCCCGCAGACGCGGTAATCGGTATAACCCGCGGAGCCATCCAAAGCCTCACCCGAGACGAGCTGCAAGGCGTGATCGCCCACGAGTTTAGCCATATCCTGCATGGCGATATGCGCCTCAATATTCGCCTGATTGGCATTCTCCACGGCATCATGGTGCTGGGCATCATGGGTTATTATCTCTTACGCAGTACACATCTCTCGCGGCGTTCTAAAAATAGCGGCAATATCGCAATTGTTGGTATTGGGCTGATGATTCTTGGCTTCGCGGGCACCTTCTTTGGCAACCTCATCAAGTCGGCGGTTAGTCGTCAGCGCGAGTTCCTTGCGGACGCCTCCGCCGTGCAGTACACCCGTAACCCCGATGGCATTGCCGATGCATTGAAACGAATTGGCGGCAGCAAAGTCGGTTCAGTTCTTGAGAACCCCGGTGCTGCAGAGATTAGTCATGCTTTGTTTGGTAATGGCGTGCGTTTCTCGATTAATTCACTATTTGCGACCCATCCTCCGCTGGAGAAACGCATCAGTGCGATTCAGCCAAATTGGGATGGCAGTTTTGATATTAAAGAGAAGGTTGAGCAGCCGGAGACTAGTAAGAAAGACACAGCGGCTAAGCTGACACCTCAGGGTGCGATGAGTGCGCTCACAGCTCTAGCAATGACCGATGCGCTGATGAGCCAGGCCGGCAATCCGCAGGAAGCTAACTTGCAGCGGGCGCAGGAGCTGCTAGCTGCTATTCCCCGAGTATTGCTCGAGGCGGCGCATAACCCTTTTAGCGCCAGGGCACTTATTTATTTCCTCTTGCTCGATGATGATGCCGCAATGGCGCGCCATCAACTCGACGCGATGCGCGGCAGCGCCGATCCTGCCGTGTACGAGGCATTAGTCAAAATGTTCGAGGAGCACCTAGAGGTCTCGCAGGATTTGCGCCTGCCATTGGTCAACCTAGCGCTGCCAACACTGCGCCAATTGAGCGCCGAGCAATACACCTTGTTCCGCAAAAACTTGGAAGTGTTGGTGTCCAGTGATGGGCGCACTAGTCTTTGGGAGTGGGTATTGCAGAGAGTTGTGCTGCATCAGTTGGACGCAGTGTTCCAGCCTAGTAACCGCTTTCATCATCAGGCTCATCACAGCCTGCGTCAGCTCGCGCCGCAATGTGCCATCGTGTTGGGTTTTGTCGTGCGGGCCGGTGGCCAGGATGGACTTAGCGATGAAGAGGTCTTTGCGAAAGCGATGACAGAGCTAGGCTTGCCAGAAACCCCAATGCCAGACAAGGCAGCGTTTAGCATAGAAAGTATCAATAAGGCATTGGAAGCCCTGCAGGGACTGCGGCCCCTCAAGAAACCAGCTTTCTTAAAAGCCTGTGCAGTAGCGATTGCTGCAGATGGCGTGGCCCATGCCATCGAACTAGAATTATTCCGCGCCATTGCCGCTACACTGGATTGCCCACTGCCTCCTATCCCGCTTCCTATCGAGGCCAAGTAGAGGTCTCAATGCTCAATGCTTTCGCCACGCGATTTGCACTGTATTTGCAGGCACGAAACCTCTATTACGGCTGGATAGTCGCCGCCACTACTTTCTTAACGATGCTGGCAACGGCCGCCGCGATGGGCTCGGCCGGTATCATGATCGCGCCTCTGCGCGACGAGTTTGGCTGGACCACCGAACAAATCTCCACCGCCATTTCTATTCGCTTAATTCTTTATGGGCTGTTCGGCCCCTTTGCCGCTGCATTCATGAATCAGTTCGGTGTGAAGCGCGTAGTGGTGTTCGCACTCGGGCTAATCTGTTCTGGCATTTTCGCCTCCTTCTTCATGACGCAGTGGTGGCATTTGCTCCTACTGTGGGGCGTGGTAGTGGGTATCGGCACGGGAATGACGGCGCTGGTGCTCGGGGCCACAGTGGCCACGCGTTGGTTCAATAAACGCCGCGGCTTGGTTGTGGGCTTGATGACAGCGAGCACGGCGACGGGACAGATGATTTTTCAGCCCTTGCTCGCAAGCCTGACAGAGGCCAGTGGCTGGCGCGTCGCGATGACTATCATCGTTGTGTTGATGCTAGTGATCATGCTGCTAGTATTATTGCTGATGCGTGACCATCCGGCCGACGTACAGCTGCCCATCTATGGCGAAGAGAATTTGACTGCGCCACCGCCGCGCAGTGTAGGACTCAGGGCAATGTTAATGGCGCCGTTGCACAATCTGCGGGAGGTCTCCAAGACGGCCACGTTTTGGGTGCTGTTCTTGAGTTTCTATGTCTGTGGTTTCAGCACCAATGGACTGATTCATACCCACTGGGTGCCTATGAATCTCGACTTCGGGGTGGCGGCTGTTAGCGCCGCCTCTATGCTCGCAATCATTGGCATGTTCGATTTTATCGGCACCATTCTCTCGGGTTGGCTATCCGACCGCTTCGACAATCGTTGGCTACTATTTTGGTTCTATGGTCTGCGCGGGCTGACCTTGATCTTCCTGTCGTTCTCCGACTTTGGAATGCTGGCCCTTTTCTTGTTCGCGGTCTTCTACGGATTGGATTGGGTGGCGACCGTGCCTCCCACGGTAAAGCTCACCACGGCACGCTATGGCGCTGCGACGGCAAACATGACCTTCGGGTGGATCTTCGCGGGGCATCAACTAGGAGCGGCCTCTGCGGCCTATATAGCGGGTGTTATGCGCACGGACCTACAAACCTATATGCCAGCGCTTCAGCTAGCCGGTGCGCTGTGCATGATGGCGGCGCTGGTCGTATTGATGATCCGTCAGCAACGCTCCGTTCTAGCGACACCTTAGGGGCTTGCTAGCGAGGCGCAAATACCAGCGCTAGCAAGTCGTTGGGTTTAAGCCGTAGCTTTGTCCAGCGCAGGATAGTCCGTGTAGCCTTCGGGGCCAGAACCATACATAGTGGCTGTGTTGAGCTCGTTTAGCGGTGCATCGTCGCGCAGTCTTGTCACTAGGTCAGGGTTGGCGATATACCAGCGACCAAAAGCGACGGCGTCACCAATGCCTTGTTGGATCAAATCCTCTGCCATCTCTTTCGTCATCTGTTCGTTGATGATGACCTTGCCGCCAAAAGCCTTCTTCAACGCCGGAGTTAGGGCTGGCTGCTTGAAATGCTCTCGAGTACAGATAAACGCGATTTTGCGCTTGCCCAATTCGCTGGCCACATAAGTGAAAGTTTCCAGTGGATTTTCATCGCCCATATCATGGGCGTCCATGCGTGGTGCGAGATGCATGCCGACACGGTCGGCGCCCCACACGGAGACGACTGCATCGGTGACCGCAAGCATGAGGCGGGCGCGATTCTCGAGACTGCCACCGTAGATATCGTCACGATGATTGGTGGAAGTCTGCAGGAACTGGTCTAGTAAGTAGCCGTTGGCGCCATGGATCTCGACGCCGTCGAAGCCGGCCTTCTTGGCATTCTCTGCGCCCTTACGGTAGTCCTCTATGACTTGCTCGACCTCTGCGGTGCTTAAGGCGCGGGGAGTCTCGTAGGCCTTCTCGGGGCGCACTAGGCTGACATGGCCCTTTGCGGCAATAGCGCTTGGGGCAACGGAGGGTTTCCCATCTAGGTAGCGTGGGTCGGAGATTCGACCAACATGCCATAGTTGCAGCAATATCTGACCTCCAGCCTTGTGTACGGCGTCGGTCACACCCTTCCAGCCCTCAACTTGTTCATCGGACCAAATACCCGGTGTGTTGGGATAGCCAACTCCCATCGGGGTCACGGATGTTGCTTCGCTAAGGATCATTCCAGCATTGGAGCGTTGCGTGTAATATTGTGCCATTAAGGTATTGGGAACGCGGCCTTCACTAGCGCGGCAGCGCGTCAGTGGTGCCATAATTATGCGGTTGGGGAGCTGTAGCGCACCGATTTGTATAGGTGTAAAGAGTGTGTTCAACTTTGCTTTCCTTCTTTATTTCAATAGGATGGTGAGGCCAGCGCTACGCGAGGAAACGTTTTCCAAGGTGGCCCGGTCTTAAGAGCAAGCGATGTAGTAAGCCTGCGCGCAGTATTCGGCATCCGTTAGATGCCGTGAATGTAGCCTTAGATGCGGTCAGTAAGCACAAATTTCAACAAAAAGGAGAATGTTTATGTTACGTCCATTATTACTCGCGGCAGCGCTGAGTGTTGGTTTAGGCAGTGTTGGCATAGCGCACGCGCAAACAGACGTGCAGCGCTCCGCTCTGCACGACTTCCGCGTAGTGACGGTTGCCGATGGTTTGGAGATACCTTGGTCGATGGCGTGGTTGCCAGGCGGCGATATGCTGATCACCGAAAGAGCGGGCAGATTGCGCATTGTGCGCGATGGTCAGCTCCTGCCAGATGCAGTTCCGGGCGTTCCTGAGGTGTTCACCACTGGTGGACAGGCCGGGCTGTTCGATGTACTTCCTCATCCAGATTTCGCCAACAACCAGTATATCTACCTTAGCTTTGCCAAGCCTCTCGAAGCCCTCGGTACATCGACCACCACTATCGTGCGCGGTCGGCTAGTAAACGATCGTCTAGAAGGCGTAGAAGAGATTTTCGTTGCCGATGCCAATGGTGGAGGGCACTACGGTGGCCGCATGGTTTTTGATGCGGACGGCTATCTGTTCCTGACCTCGGGTGACCGCATGGCGCCTCCTAATGGCGATCTCGCGGCACATCCAGCGCAGGACCGCTCCAATCACCATGGCGTTATTGTTCGTTTGAATGACGACGGCAGTGTTCCCGCCGACAATCCCTATGTTGGTCAGGCCGGCTTTAAACCAGAGATATGGAGTTACGGTCACCGCAGCCCGCAGGGTTTAGCGATCGATCCATCTACAGGCAATCTGTGGATGACAGAGCATGGCCCACAGGGTGGCGACGAGCTCAACCTGATCCAGCCGGACAAGAACTACGGCTGGCCCGTTATCGGCCGTGGCGTCAACTATGGACCAGGCGTGCCTATCCATGAATCTATCGTGTCTGAAGGCATGGAGAATCCAGTGCATTTCTGGGTACCTTCGATCGCGGCCTCTGGCTTGATGGTGTATACCGGTTCGCGTTTCCCTGCATGGAACGGCAACCTCTTCGCGGGCGGCTTGGCAGGCGAGCAACTCGCGCGTCTAACCCTTAGCGAGGATGGCAGCAAAGTGCTAACCGAAGAGACTCTTCTGCCTTATATCGGTCGTATCCGCGACGTGCGCATGGGGCCTGATGGTTTCATCTATGTGGCTCTCGAGGATCGTTCGCGTGCGCCGACCGCCGTTGTGCGTCTAGAACCAGCGAACTAATCATCCAAGGGTGAGCAGTAAGTATAAGAAGGGGCCTTAATGGCCCCTTTTTTTTGGCCCGAATGAACTGGGTACGACTATTCCAATATTCGACTTTAAGCCAATCACATTGTTGCCCGAAATATGCGATGAGGTAATATAGGCCACACGAGAAATAGAACAATAAAAATAAAAGGAGCTCGCCCATGAGCAAGTTGCGATTGTTGGTAGGCACCCGTAAGGGCGCATGGACTATTTCGACTGATAGTGAACGTAGTAAATGGCAGATCGAAGGCCCGATGCATTTGGGCGCCGTGGTAAGCCATTATGTGGCAGACCCGCGCATTCCGGGAGTACAAATGATGTCGGTGGGAAGTGGGCATCTTGGTCCTTCGGTATTTGTCTCAAAAGATTTTGGAAGTTCATGGAGCGAGGCGACTACCCCGCCTGCATTCTCTGTGGAACCCAATGGCGTCGAGCGCAGCGTCGATCATGTATTTTGGCTGACTCCCGGCCATGTTAGCGAACCCGATACTTGGTATGCAGGTACCTCGCCCCAAGGGCTCTTTAAGTCGGTGGACGGCGGCGACACTTGGCAGGAGGTGCTGGGCTTTAATCACCATCCTGATTTCTTCGAATGGCGCGGTGGTGACAAAGACGGCACGCCAGACGGCCCCAAGCTGCATTCGGTGATAGTCGACCATAGTGACAAGGAGCACCTGCTGCTGGGTATGTCCGGCGGAGGGATATTCGAGAGTTTCGATGCCGGCGCCACATGGTCGGCACTAAACAGCGGCGTCGCGATGGACTTCTATCCTCCTAAGGAAGATGGCAGTGAGTACGAGTTCGGCCACGACCCACACTGTCTCATCATGCATCCGCAGGATGCCAATCGGCTCTACCATCAGAACCACTGCGGACTCTACGCATTGGACCGCAGCACTGGCAAACGTTGGACGCGCATCGGTGACAACATGCCCAAGGAGGTCGGCGACATCGGCTTCCCAATCGTGGCGCATCCACGCGACCCCAACACAATCTGGGTGTTTCCCATGGATGGTTCTGGCCAGTGGCCACGCACGAGCCCGGCGGGCAGGCCTGCTGTGTATTGCTCCCGCGATGGCGGTGCCAGTTTTATACGGCAAGCCAAAGGTTTTCCGGAGCAACAAGCGTGGTGGACAGTGAAGCGGCAGAGTATGGCGGTCGACGGAATGGACAGCCTTGGTGTCTACTTGGGCACTAGCAACGGGCAGCTTTGGGGTAGTGTCGATGCGGGTGAGAACTGGCAGCCTATCGCGATGGATCTGCCGCAAATATTCTCCATTGAAGTCGAAGTAAGCCCATGATTCGCGTATTTCTTCCTAGTCAACTCGACGACTACACCAGCGGTCAACGCGAACTGAGTGTCGAGTTGGCCAGCGGCAGTAGCCTCGCCGATGTCATCGCAGCCCTAGAGGAGCGCTACAAAGGCTTGGCGTTTCGGGTAGTGGATGAGCACGGCAGAATTAGGCGACACATCGCGATGTTCGTAGGAGAGGTAATGGTAAGGGACTTGAGTGTGCCGGTAGCGCCGAACGATCGCGTACAGATCGTCGGCGCTCTCAGCGGTGGTTAAGCGTTTAGAAATTCCACATCATACGGCCATAGAGGCTACGGCCTAAGCCGGGCAGGCGAGCGCCTATTGCGACGTCGGGATTGTAAGCGCGGTTATAGCCGGCCAGGTGGTCATCGTAGCGTTCGTCTAGCAGATTATTGATGCCTGCTCCCAGCTCGAGGGTGTTGGAGATATTCCAGCGTCCTGACACATTGATGACGGTATAACCATCCGTTTGCGCTTCTAGATTGGTGCGTGACACGCGACTCTGGTCGGCGTAGGTAATAGTCTCGAGACTCGCCGTCCAGTCATCTTGTCGGTAGTCCAAACCAAGCAGGATATTATCCGGCGAAATGCGATATAGGTCGTCGGATATATCATCGCGTTGGCCGCGCACCGCACTGGCCACTACGCGCAGATCGAGCTGGCTGTTGATTGAGTACAACGCCTCTAGATCCATGCCGTAATAAGTCGCATCCACGTTAGCGAATTGTAAGGGGTCAGGTGCACCCATACCCATATTCGCCATCATCTGAGCGAAGTTATTAGTCAGCATATCGGTGACCGGAATACCCTGTATGAAATCTGTAACCTCTTTGTAATAGGCACGGGGGTATATCGAGAAGCGGCTGCCAACATAGTCGAAGCCCAGTTCAATCTCATGCGCAGTTTCCGGGGAGAGGTTCGGGTCGCCGATGTAGTTCTTACCGTCGGCCAAGCCGCCAGTGGAGGTCAATGGCATCCACAGATAACGCTCTTGGTAGGAGGGGGCGCGCATCTTACGAGCGGCGCCGACATACCATGTGGTGTCGTAGCCAGCCTCTATGCTCAGGCGTGCGAACCAATCGACGTCGCCATCGGTCTGCGACAGGTCTTGTGCATTGAAACGAGCGGCAAGCATGTGCGCCATGTTATTCATCATGAACGGCATGCCGGCGGTAGCGTTCATCGGGTTCATATTCACTGTTACTTGAGCAGAGTCGGTGTTCACTCGGTTATAGCGAGCGCCAATCTCTAGGCCTGTGCGGTCAGACAGCGAAAGCTCGCGTTCGAGGTATACCCCTAGAATATCGCGCTCTATGCCCCGAAAGTTGTCGATGAAGAAAGCTGGGGCGTTTGGGTTCAAGATAACCGCGCCATGTTCGGCGAGATTGCCATCTATGCCCGCTCGCCATGCCCCATTATCGACAAAGCGCTCTACCTTGATGGCGAAGCCTTCGCCTTCACTCGTTGTGCGGGCATTGCGGAAACGCATGCCGTCAGGCGTGCCAGCCGCAGTCTGTGGTGGCTGGCGCAAGCTGTTATTGCTCATCCAGTGCAGTATGGAACTCTTGGAGACTTGGGCGGTAACTTTATAGTCGGCCCCATCCCATACGTATCTACTGCGCCACAGATCGCTGTCTAGCGCCATGATGTCCATTGGCAGCGCGGCATTGCCCGCGTTCAAGGTATTGTTGCGAGCAAAGTCTAGGCTGAACTCATGATTGCCTCGATTATAGCTATAGCCTAGATCCCAGCGGTTGCGGTCATATTCGGAAGGGGTGATCTCGCCACCATCAAATTTGGAATCACCGCCTTGTTCCTGCATCAGGAAGGCGCGGAAGATGTGGTTGCGATTAGTCATAGAGAGTAGCGAGCTGGCGACATTGCCCGAGTTCACCGTCTGGCCGCCAACATAGGCGCGCCCTGCAAACTCGAAGTCGTTGGAGTTGCTGAATTCGCCACCGTAAGTGTGTGCTTCGACGTGCCCGCCAATGGTCTCCTGACCAACGCTGACGGGTACAATGCCGCGGCTTATGGAAAGCGACTCGATCAGTGCGACAGGCGCGTAATGCAGGGGCGCGTCCATCGCATTGGGGCCACCTGAATTAATATGGGTGCCGTTGATCGAAACGTTGATGCGATCACCGAACATGCCACGGTATTGCGCGATGCCGGTGAGCTCTCCGTTCTTGTTAACATTAGCACCAGGCATCTTCTTAAGTAACTCCGCCGTATCGGCCGGTGCCACCATGGTGTCGTCTGTGCGTACGGTGTGGGTATCTTGTACTCCAATCACCACGATCTCTTCTACATTAGTTGGCTGTGCGTACGCTGCGTTACAAGTGAGTGCGCAGACTGGCACTACATAGCGTATGAATGAATTCATGGTACTTATCCCTTGATGAGTGATGGGCTAAGTTTAGCAATTCAACATAGGGGACTTGGTGTGACAAATTGCCGCGGCAGGGCGTTGCGGGGCAGCTCTATCTTGCTAAGAGCTAGTTGTGGTGGTGCTTGGAGAGGAGTTGGGGCAAGCGTGAATTCATCGAGGAAACTGTGACACTATTGATTTGAATCAATTGTGCCACAGCGCGAGAGTCCGATCAGAGCGGCATAATCTGCATGCTGCGAAAACGTACAGTGCCACGGGCCCACTGAAGGCCTATTGGCCCTGCCGTAAACTGGGTATCGGTGATATGCACAGTTTGCTCGCCGTTGAGAGACACCATCAGGTGTTCGTCATTGAGGGTAATCTCGTAAGTATTCCATTTGCCACCAGCCTTCGGATAAGGCTCTGCGACCGGCCCGACATGCACAATACCTCCAGTGCCGAAGCTCATATCAGGTCGTTGATCGTAGATATTGGCCTCATAACAACTACGATCTGTGATTGCGGCCGGGTCTTGGCAACGCATATAAATTCCGCTGTTAGCATCGTCGCTTACCCAGAACTCAATGCGGAGGACGAAATTGCCATAGGACTCCTTGGTGAGTAGAAACGAAGTGCCTGCTCCTTCGGTGGCCTGTATTGCGCCATCGGCGGCGCTCCAATTCGCCTCACCCACGATTTCGAAATTATCCATGCCCGTGCTGCCGTCGATGAGGGTGATCCATTGCTCCTCCGCCGCCTGGGCGCCGAGCGCGAAGAGCCCGCTTATGACAAGCGTGTTAAATAGTTGCAGTGTTCGTTTCATAATGTGCTCCTCATAGTGTGTTATTGCATTAAACCATATCGTCGAGGGATTTAATCCAGAATAGCGCATCCTTTTGTTGACGGGTCAGGGTGATGTCGATGAACAGAGTGCGGTTCGGAATAAAGAAGTCCCGCACGCCCTGAGCACTCAGTGTCATCTGGCCAATGTCTTGATTGCCGAAGCTGCGATAGCCCACGAGATTGCGCTCCTCGTTCAGGTCCGGCATGGCGGAGATACTGATGTTCAGCACTTGGTCTTGTGCCTCGATGATGCGGTACAGGGCAGAGCAGTCGATCATGAAACTGCGGTAGGATCCATTGTCTTTATGAGCATGCACCTTAACCACGGCGTCTTTGTTAAACAGTTCTGCTAGGCGATCGTCGTCACCCTTGGCGGTGTCGTTGTAGAACTCAATCACATAGTCCTGTACCTCGTAGCCTTGATCATCGCGCACTCGAAACACAGTATTCTGGAAACCGTGTTTGTGACTGTCTTTATCCTCTTCGTGTATCGAGAGCACGGCGGCGCTGTGACTCTCGCAATCGTCAATCCACTGCTTGAAGTTTTCGGTGTTGCTGACATCCAATGCCCGCAATATGAAGCCGAGTAAAGCGTCCTTCTGAGCATGCTTATGGTCTTTGTAAGCAATAGAGGAATGATTGAAGTCATCCATTACTAGAAAGGCGGTATCACCGCGAGACTTGCGAATTGCATTGAATTTTGGGCGTCGATCTCCCGCTGGAAAACTTACCTCGATAGCGGCGCAATTGAGATTGGCAGTGGCAACATAAACAGTGCCGTCCGACCCTAATTCATTTGCTAGAGAACTGATGCCACTGTAGCCAGTGTTGCCGACAATGACGGTGGTGCGAACGCCGGTTGCGCTCATGGCGTTGTCTTGAAAACGATCGCGCTGGGCCAGATCCCAGGTATACGGGCTGGCCATCTCTAGAGCCTTGAGGATATGAGCGCCGGTCTGAAAACGTTTCTTGGCGTTGAAACCCTTAATTACCCGGCCATATAAGGCCCTGCCTTTGTGGGCTAGCGGTGAGCCAAAGTTAGCCGGTGCAAGCATCACTAGATTATTGATAGGGGGTTTTCGACCCTTGACAGAGAAGTGTGTCGTCATCCAGTCACGGATGACAAGCCCGCCAGTGGAGTGAACGATGACATCGATGGATTTAGCGTCTGTCGGAAGCTTCTGCTGTGTCCATGCGCGCTGCAAGCCGTTGACCAAGTCTGTCATGCGCACGTCATCATCTAAGGAGACGTAGTTGCCCAAATAGACAGAGAGGACGGTGCGGCTGCTGGTCGTTTCGATTGCCGAGGCCAACGCGACGAAGGAGTCTGCCTCGTCGCTCCAGCCATGGATAATGAGCAATGGTTTCATACTGGTCTCCTGGAATCGCGGAGGAGTGTGTCCCGTGCTATGCCGGAGTGGCAGTGCCTAGATCAATCACATTGACCACTTGTTTCTCTCCACGGCGACGCGTGATCTCGTCCATAGAATGACGGCATGTGCCCGCCTTAGTTATCAGCTTGCTTTCGCATACGTCGCAACGTACGCATTCTTTGAAATCGATCTTCTCGCCGCGAATCGCGCCGGTAGGGCAGGCATGTTCGCACACCTTGCACATGGTGCACTGCGGAACGCGCTTGATGCGATTCGGGCTAAGCATCGACACAACACCTAATGCTGCGCCGAGTGGACAAACATAACGGCAATAGAAGCGCTCGACAACGAAGCAGGCGGCAAGTATTACTATGAGTATCCCCCATAGCACTAGTGACGGGCTAAAGAAGAACAGAGTACCAAACGGCTCGAAATATTGGAAAATGCTCATGTTAGCATTGACCATCGCCGTGACCATGATGACGGCGAGAATGCCATATTTGATATAGAGGGCATTGTCGTGAATCTTCTGTGGCATTTTGATACGCCACTTCTTTGGCGAGAAGTACGCTATAAAGTCTTGTACGGCGCCGAAAGGACAAAGTGACGAGCAGAATACGCGCCCCCATATTAATGTGGTTATGATCGTGAACACGGCGATCATTAAGGTGGTCAGATTATTGGTTAAAGCCTCGGGGCCAAGTTTGATGACACTAGTAATGTGAGACACGGATAGGAAACCGTTCTTATAGAAACCAAGGTAGAGCATTGTTGCTGTCAACGCAGTCCAGCGCAGCTTCGCATTTTTGCTCAGGAACGCGGCCATGACTAAAGCGAAGATGATGAGCAATAAATAGACATCGCTCATGGGGGTTATTCCCCATGGCGGCGCGAGGCGCAAACGCTCAAAGAAAGAGGCATTTTCTAAACGCGCAGCCAATATCTCTTCATCGGAGAGCACCAGCTCATTGCGCGCAAGCGTGAGTCCGACCCCCTGAAGGGCGTAGTCTACGGAGGCGTCGACGTTTTTGCCTGGGGGGTGGTAGATCAGGGTAAAGGGCTGTGTAATGTCGAAATCGGGATGCATCGTCAACGCCACGCCATAGGGCGCGTTGCCCGCGATAGCGCCGACAGCGCCATTGCCCGCCGCACTGTAGCGGTTACCCGCAACATAGCGAGTGAGATCGCCCTGTTTTACAGACATCGGAAACTGTCGAAAGGTGCTGCCCGCACCTGGGCCGCTGGGCGCGATGAGCATGATCTCTCCCTCACCAGCTTTGAATGCTGCATCGCTCGCCGCGATATTATAGGCGTCGCTACCTATCAGGTATTCGCCGAGTGCCGGCCGGCCCATATAAGTAAACGCGAGCGTGAGAGGATCGCCTTCGGCATTGGTTGACTCTAGCTCTACAACGATGCCCTGTTCGATCAAGCTTCCCCAAGAGTATTGAGAAAGCTGCGCCTTGGCATTCTCCGCGGAATTCTGTTCGGCCTCGGTGCCTTCGCCATAGCCAAGAAAGGCACGAGCCACGCGGCGCGCGGTCTCGCCAACACTGCGCGAGATAGCGACGCTAGTAGCGGTGGCAGCGCTGAGTCCATCGATGTCACGATTGAGGCGATACTCGTCGGTGATGGGCTTGTTGCGAAATTGCGAGAGAAATACAGAGTTGTCGATGAAATCGCCCCGTGAATACATGTAGGACTCGTAGTAGTCGAGCACCTTCATATTCGTGACGACACCTTCCATATCCATGCCGACCAAGACATCAATTGGTGCCGCATAGCCCACTCGCATCGGGGGGTAATCGCGATTGGTGAACACGAAGCCAACTTGCTCTTGTGCGCCTGTATCTGGGTTACTGCGATAGCCTTTATAAACCGGAAAATCGCCGGCTTCTTTCTCAGAGAAGGTCTCCGCTGCTGGAAGTACCTCTTTGAGCCAATCGGCCTGTACGACTGTGGAGTAGGGAGTTTTGGCAAGCGCGGTGGAGCTGCACAGAAGAAACAGGGCGGCAAGAAAGCACGCAGATAGGTTCGGGCGGAGCATCGTGGATTTTTCCTATTCTTATTTGGCAATGCGAAAGTCGAGGCTAATATACCCTGCGCAAGGGCATTGCTCCATAGCACCGGCGAATCGTTGCATTTCGTAAAGTTTGCCTTGAATTAAAACCGACTAGTTGGTATGTTTTCGCGGTATGAGTAGAGACGCAATAGATAATGCTAAAAAAGAGAGTGTGAGAACCCGGCTTTTAGAGGCCGCGCTGACATCGATACGCCGCAAAGGCTATAGCGCTACAACGGTAGACGAGCTTTGCGCGATTGCAGGCGTGACCAAGGGTGGGTTCTTCCACCACTTCAAGAGTAAAGAGGCTCTGGGGGTGGCTGCAGCGGATTATTGGTCGCAGATGACAAGTGGGCTATTCGCGAATGCCCCCTATCACGAGCCTGAGGACCCACTCGAGAGAGTATTGGCCTATATCGATTTTCGTAGTGCTTTGATCGATGGACCGATCGAGGAGTTTAGCTGTCTAGTAGGGACCATGGTGCAGGAAGCCTATGGCAGCAGTGACGCCATTCGCGCAGCCTGTGATGCCAGTATCTCTGGACATGCCGCGACACTGGAGGCGGATGTAGAGGCCGCAATGGAAAAGTATGGCCGAATTGAAGGGGTCACGGCTTCGAGTCTTGCCATACATACGCAGGCAGTTCTTCAGGGTGGGTTTATTCTCGCCAAGGCCAAGGGGGGACCCGAGATCGCTAAAGAATCCGCGGCGCATCTTAAGCGTTATATCACCTTGTTGTTTAAACACTAAAAAGAGAGAAAATAAAAAGGAGCAAAACAATGAGTTATATAGAAGGCTTTGTAATTCCCGTACCTAAACGTAATCGAGAGGCCTATCTCGAGATCGCTAAAAGAGCTGCCCCAGTGTTCCTAGAGTATGGTGCGCTGCGAGTTGTAGAGACATGGGCAGATGATATCAAACCCGGCAAGACCAACGACTTTCGCACCGCTGTGTTAGCAGAGACTGACGAAGAAGTCGTGTTCTCGTGGATCGAGTGGCCTTCTAGAGAAGTCCGCGATGCTGGCAATGTCAAAGCAATGAACGACTCGCGTATGCAGATAGAGGGAGGAGAGTATCCCTTCTCTGGAGCGCGGTTAATTTACGGGGGCTTTGCTCCAATATTAGATGTAAGTGCAAAGTAAAAAAGGAGAAGAACAATGCGCAATCAACACGGTGACTTCATCTGGTATGAGTTATTAACTACAGACCTTGATGCTGCGGTGCGGTTTTATATTGAAGTGCTTGGCTGGGGTGTTGAAGATTCAGGTCAGCCCAATATGGATTATCGCCTCGCTTTTGCCGAAGACGCCCCCATCGCAGGCCTAATGACCATGCCGCAAGAGGCGATAAGTGCGGGCGCTCTACCTGTCTGGGTTGGCTATGTAGCAGTTGACGATGTCGACCAAGCAGTTGCCAATATCCAAGCGGCAGGTGGCAGCGTGCAGATGCCAGCGTTTGAAGTGCCCGAAGTAGGACGTATGGCGATGGTGATGGACGCAGATGGAATTCCGTTCTATGTCATGCGAGGGGCTAGCGACGATATTAGCGATGCCTTTACCTTGGACAAAATTGGACACTGTGGCTGGAACGAACTCGCCGCGAAGAATCTCGATGGGGCAGTCAAGTTCTACAGCGAGCAATTCGGCTGGACCATCGGTTTCGAGATGGATATGGGGGAGATGGGGGCCTATAAATTCTTCGAGCAGAAGGGGCACGCAATAGGCGGTATGATGCAGGCGAATGATGCTGCTGGCCCTCCCATCTGGAGCTTCTATTTCCGCGTGGCCGATATAGATAAGGCTGCTACGAAGATCACCGCCGCGGGCGGCAAGATTCTCCACGGCCCAGCAGAGGTGCCTGGTAATGACTTCGTTATCAATGGCCTCGATCCACAGGGCGTACTCTTCTCGGTCGTAGGCGCTAGAGTAAACACGGAGTCGCAGCGATGAGTAAAATTGCGCCGTGTTTGTGGTTCAATGGAGAGGGCGAAGAGGCCGCCAAATTTTACGTATCCTTGTTTGAAGATTCAGGCATTGATGTCGTGATTCCCTGTGGCGACGGCATGCCTTTTCCTGCAGGCTCTGCTCTAATGGTGGAGTTCCGTCTAGCAGGTCAACGCTATCAAGCGCTCAACGGCGGACCGCAGTTCCCGCAAACCGAAGCCGTCTCCCTTTCTGTCAGTTGCAAAGATCAGGCGGAAGTGGACTTCTTCTGGGACGCGTTAATTGCGAACGGTGGGGCGCCAAGCCAATGTGGTTGGCTCAAGGACCGTTTCGGCGTGTCATGGCAGATTGTGCCGCAGTGCTGGAACGAGTTCATGAGTAGTCGTGACGACGGCGGAAAGGCTCGCGCAATGCAGGCTTTAATGACAATGAGCAAGTTCGACATCGCGGCGCTAGAGGCCGCCTTCAAAGGAGAATGATTTGAGGGATGAAATAGTGCAAGAGATCGAAGCGTCTATTGGGCAGTATTTAGTGAGGCACACATCATGCGCGAAGTAATTATTAGCCGCGAGCCGGTTGAGCTATATAAGATATTGAAGTTCGAAGGGCTCGCGGAGAATGGCGGCTCCGCAAAACTGATCGTGTCCGAGGGGCATGTAAAAGTAAACGGCGAAGTCGAGACGCGCAAGCGCCGCAAGATCGTCTCTGGAGATAGCATAGAATTCCAGGGTGAGACTTTACAGATTAAGCTTGAGAGTTAAGTGAATATTTGGAAAGCCCGTCAATCGCGAAGGGATTTTTCCACTATGAGAGTCAGCTCACCGTCGAGGCTGAGCTGATTCTTGTCCTTCCAATACTGCGCTATTCCGGCTTCACCTTTCTTTATCGCCCAGTCCTGTAGTTGCTCGCGCTCTTCACTATAGTCGAAGAAGGGCACGGCCATGCCGCAGGATGTTTGCACCATATCGATTTGCATGTCGAAAATTTGCCTTGCGCCGGGTAGGGGGTCGAATTGTGTAAAGAGCTCTTCCCAGTCGGCATCGCCTCTGTGAACTGCGCGGGCAGTGCCATAGAGGCGGAGGATCATAGGACTACCTTCGAAAGCGCAGAACATCAGGGTCATGCGCGGGGCGCTTAGCAAGTGGGCTGCGGTCTCATTGCCACTGCCAGTCACATTCAGCCAGAGAACACGGTTGAGGGACTGTATACGCAAGGAATTCATGCCCTTAGGAGAAACATTCACTTTACCCTGTGGCGCAGCAGTGCCGACAAAAAAGATCTTCTGTGACTCGATAAAACTCGTGAGTTTGTCATTCAATGCATCGTATTGCTGGCCCATCTAATGATCTCCTTTTATTCGTGTTCACTGCTATCGAACGGCAGGTTTAAATCGAGTATTAACGCAGCGTGGATCCCCACTAACAACAAAGCTCAGGACTACTAAGCTATCGAGTTGAGGTGGCTACGTTTAAAGTCATACTTACGTCATCGATTGAGACTGGGCCAATTCGAAATAGGTCTTTGCTGTAGCCCGTGTCCTCGAAGCCTAGAGATTTGTAGAGTTTGCGAGCTGGTGTGTTGTGGGCGAATACCATTAGGTCTAGCCAATCGACCGTGTCGATACTGCGCGCGAAGTCGATGCCAGTCTGCATCAAGCGCTTACCTAAACCCATCGCTCGGTATTCCTCTTCTATGCCGATTCCAAGCAAGCAACGATGAGAACTTGTGCGCAGCGCATAGCCTTTTAAATCCACATGACCACACACCTTACCAGTTCCCGTCTCTACAGCCATAAACCAGCGCTGCCACTTCGGTTCTCCTATGGGGATCTCAATCTTCTCAATGTCGATACCTGATGGCCCGATCGGATCGTCTGGCGCATAGGGGAAGAAGTGAAAGCCGTTACGGCCTGATTCGGAGAAGTGGCGCTTAAGATGCGCTTGGAGTGCTGGCACATCCTGCTTTGTGACCAAACGAATTTCGATTTTTTGTGTTGATGTCCTAGTCATAAGTTCAACTCAGTATTCCCTTGGCAAAACTTTTACGGCGTCGTCTTTCTCATGTCTTTCATGCTGCGGGCCAGTGCATTTCCCTCAGCATGCTCTCCGCCATCGAGCCCCGCGACAATCGCTTGCTGATCTGATTCTGACTTATTCTGGCTCAGTTTCCATTTGCCGATAACGCGATTAATCGAGAACTCAATGCCCACGATGCCGCGCAGCATGCGAGTGATGTATTCGTCCGGTGCGTCCTCTAGCTGCCAGGGTGCAGCCATTGCTCCTTCGTGCTCACCGGTTAGTCTGGGCAGATGTTCCCGCAGCCAGTCTGGGTCGTCATGAATACTTACTGTGCCGTAGGCATGGACTGCTAGGTAATTCCATGTGGGCACTACCTTTCCCGTAAGCGCTTTTTCCTCGTACCAAGACGGGCTGATATAGGCGTTCGGGCCTTGGAAAATCATGAGTACGTCATGGGGGTGGGCGAGATCGTTCAGGATGGGATTGGCGCGCGCGACATGTCCTTGCAGTTCACCATGGGGTGCCGGACCGGGGCTAAATAGTAGGGGAATATGATTGGCATTTAGCTCGCCTTCGACTTGGGTCACGATGGTAGCGAGTGGGTACTGACGAATTAGACTCTGCAGCACATGGGGGCGCGTTTCTTCAAAATGTCGTGGAATGTACATCCTGCCACCTAGGCTTAAAGGCTCTCAATAAAATCGCGAATACCATTGAGCAGCATCTGTGTTGCCAGAATGACCAGCACCATGCCCATTAATCGCTCCAACGCTCGTGACCCGCGCTTGCCGATTATCTTCAATAGAGCAGGAGAGCTCAGCAGGATTACGGTGGCGCCGAGCCACGCCATTATTAGCGCCAGGCTCCACTCGATCATGCGATCGGGTTGATTCGAACTTAGGAGTAACAACACAGCAATAGTCGAAGGTCCAGCTGTTAAGGGCACCGCTAGGGGCACTATGAACGGGTCATCCTCTACCTTCTCGTCATCGTTGTTCTGGGCGGACGGGAATATCATGCGCAGCGAGATAATGAATAGCAGCACGCCGCCGGCAATGTTTAGGGATGACTGCGAAAGTCCTAGGAACGCGAGAATCGCGTTACCCGCTAAGAGAAAGCTTAGCAGTATGAATAGCGCGATTAGGAGTTCGCGCGCGACTACGCGGGTGCGCCTTTTCTCGTCTAAATTCGATAGGATTGCATTGAATATTGGCACGTTGCCAATGGGGTCCATCACGAGAAAAAGCGTGACTGCAGCGGAGCTGATCTCTATCCAATTCACTTGCTTACCTCAGGAATAAAATGGCGCTGGACATGATTATCCTCCAAAACTCCCGAAGAGTCCTGCTTTGCTTATCTATTCATTAGCTCGCGTTGTTAGAAAGGAAACTGAGTAGGCGGGACTCCAGCATGTCGCCCACGCCAGGCACGAAAAGTATAGAGGCGATAATGAGCGCGCTTATTACTAAGCAGAGAATAAAATAGTTTGTCCACTTCATCGAGTGCCTCCTCTCGGAGCGACTTGGAAGACCCAAGTATTGCCCGTTTCGATAGCCTGTCTGGTGGTAGGGCTATCATATTTATTGGTCAACACGCTTGCTACGCCATCCAGCTCTCCACCTTGAAAGACCCGAATGAGGCGCCGCGGGTAACGGATACCGTTAATGCGGACAAGCGCAGCGCCATCTCCCTCGTCGGCCTCAATAGCCCAGTGTTTCCACATGCGCCCTAGGATGGAGCCCATATAGCCAGAAACGACATAAAGCCGCCCGTTGACCGGAACCGCCCAGACAAGACGAGAAGTCATAGACTCATCGAGCTGCAACTCTATGGTCTGAATATCTGAGGTGAAACTCCAGTCTGGCTCTGGTCCATTATAAATGGGGCCCGATGTGAGTTCTCCGCCAGGGAAGAGAATGGAAGGGCCGTCGGCGTCGCTCAACTCGTAGCGCAAGGCACCGAATGCCACAGTGGGAATTAGTATGATCAAGCCAAGTAGCTGAAAAATTATTCTCATAGCGTTTGCCTAGAGACTGCAACGAGTCTCGGTATTTTAAAACGAAAAAGTCTCTATGCGTTTAGTAGCGGGCGTAAGAAACTACGTTCATAGCTAATGATGCATTCGGTGTCTTTTGCGTATTGAAATGCCGCTATGCACTCGGCATCTTTAAATGAGGCTAAACGGTATTGCTCATAAGTCGCTAAACTTGCAAAACTAAATATCGCATAGGCGATGTTATTGGCTCCTTCGCCGGGCAGAAAGTAACCATGATGTTGGCCACCAAACTTCTCGACCAGTGGCAGCCAGAGTTTGGCGTAGTGTTCGAACTCGCGCAGTTTCTTCGGGTCGATCACGTATCTAAGATGACAGCTGATCATAAGGGTCTCAAGTTGTGTCGCTTGCGGCCTTACTCGGCCGCTCTACGCTCTTCGGCACGTGCGCCCGATAATATGCCTTCGAGTGCATAATTGCCCTCGTGACAGGCATACTCGTAGATTGGGTCTTCGCTATGTGTGTAGTTGATGACGGCGGTCCATGGGCGCTCCCATGTCTGTTCGTCCTCGATGGTGAACTCGTAACGCAGGACATCGTCGGCGGTGCGAGTAAAACGTTCGGTAAACAGCCGGTTGCCCCGCGCGCCCATGAATACGCTCTCGTCAGAGAAATTACGAGTTTCTATAACTAGGGTGTCGCCTTCGAAGTGGCCGCGTGAGTCGCCATGCCACAGGCGTATATCGGCATCGATATGGTCGCCCGCATCTAAAGGAATAAGGCGCACATCGTGGATCATTTCCTGAATGATGGCGACATGGGTAGCACTCTGCACAATCTGGTAATAACTATTATAGCCAGCCAGCATATAGGGCATGCCATAGGTGATACAGCGCTCTTGCAATGGGCGTGAGGTGTAGGAATCCGAGGGGTTCTCCCGTCGAATTCTTGCCTCGGCGGTCATGCGTTCGCGGGCCTCGGGTAGCATTGCTGGTAGGCGACCATTAGGGGGATCGACAATAAGGGAGGTGCGGCGCTCTACGTTGCGACTGGACATCCAGCTCTGATCGTAGTTGCCGGTGGACGGGTCATAGGACTCTACCTCTCCGGTGATTACCGCATTGAGGAAACCGTCGCCGAATAGTGCATCGCCTCCGCCACTTTCGATCTCCGCCGCACGCGCTAGTAGACGTTGATATTCATCTTCAGTCAATGTTGCGCGATCGGCGAAAAACTCGGGCCGTTGTAGTGGGGTGGTGCTGTTGTTCGCCCATACACCTTGCAGGTCAGGTTGGCCATTGAGAGTGCGAGGCGCTACATAATCGTCCTGAGCACTAATAAGGGGGGCGCTCAACATCAGCGCAAGGGCGATGATGGATTTCTGGAAGCGCATACTGTTTTGTATTCTCATGGAGATATCCTCGTGTTTTTTACACGGCTCTGTTCTTTGTCAAAGCAGGCGTTCTACTCCTGATCTACATCTGCTCCTTTGACGAGGTGGCCGTAGAGCAATTCCTCGGCGAACTCGACACACTTGAATTCCAGCAATTGCGCATTCTCTTCGAGTCGACGGTATAGGGGCATCTTCATGGTCCATGGGCGGGTATAGACCCCTGGGTCCTCGAGACGTGCCTCATATTCGATGACATCGCGACTGCGGAAAGTGTAGCGTTCGGTCACTTTAAGTTGTTCTGTATGGTGATTTCCTGAGCGATCTAGCCATGAATCAGGCATCTGCTCGGTCACATCGATCACCAGCGTGTCGCCCTCCCAGCGGCCAATGGAGTGCCCCATCCAGCTTGGCACTGGGGCTGAAAAGTCGGGTCGATTCATATAGACGATACGATTCGCACTGGCGAACTCATAGGCCATGATGATGTGTTCTGGCGACTGCACGATCTGAAAGGGGAAGGGCATGTAGTTGGCGCGTGGTACGCCGGGCATATAGCACTTAACAGCTGGGTCTCGTGTTAGCCAGTTGGCTTGATTTTCTTGTTGCTTGGCGCGCGCAGCCGGCGTGTAGGGGATCTGTCCGCCTACCACCACGCCAAGACCTGCTGGGAAGGCGCCAGTGGCTGCCCACTTGTAGTCGGGGCCGTATCGAGCATTATGAGGCTCTATACCCCAGTGGTTGTTACCTAAGGCCTGCCACAGGCCATTGAAGTCAGGGCGGCCATCGGCAGTGCGAGCAATATCGTCCGCATCGGCAGCAAAGGCGCTAGGGGTAAGCGCGATCAGCGCTGCGCTCATGCTGAGGCAAATGACAGAGCTATATCGAAAGGCTATATGGAGTAAATTCGCCATCTTTTCTAGTATTCCCATTCTTGTTTTTATTGCGCTATGCGGGCGTTCGGGACGCCTGCATAGCAAGGAATGATGGGCGGTACTATCCCATGAGTTTGCGCGATAACGCAAGCTGATAGGCGCACTTGGGAATGGCGTGCCTATCAGTCCATGGCGTTAATCATTGCCAGCTTTTCGTTCAACGCGGCGATAGCGGCCTCATTGTTACGTGCACGCTCTCGCTCGGTGTCTACAATCTCCTTGGGGGCATTGTCTACGAACTTGGCATTGGAGAGTTTACCGTTGATGCCAGCGAGGTTTTTCTCCAGTTTTGCGATCTCCTTCTCTAAGCGTGCAGCCTCGGCCGCCTTGTCGATTAGACCCGCGAGTGGAACGAGTATTTCCACGTCGCCGTGCAATTGCGTGGCGCACATCGGTGCCTCGTCGGCGCTTTCTAGATAAGTAATATCTGCTAGCTTCGCGAGCTTAATCAAGAACAAACGGTTCTGTTCTAGGCGTCGGCGGTCCTCAGGGCTGCCATTGCGCAGCAACACAGGGATGGCCTTGCCCGGTGAGATATCCATTTCGCCGCGTATGTTGCGAATGCCGATGATAATGCCCTTAACCCAATCGATATCCGCCTCTGCCTCGGCGTCTATCAATGTCTTGTCGACCTGCGGGTAGGCTTGCATCATCAAGCTCTTGTCTTCGTCCTGCGCGCGCATATCCAGAAGTGGGGAGATGCGTTGCCAGATTTCCTCGGTAATAAAAGGCATCAAGGGATGACACAGGCGTAAGCTGCTCTCTAATACCGACAAGAGAGTGAGCCGAGTGGTCTGTGCATGGTCGGGGTGATTCTCCTCGTCCCAAAGCACTGGCTTGGAGAGTTCCAAATACCAGTCGCAATACTCGTTCCAGAAGAAATCATAGAGGGCTTGCGCCAGCAGGTCGAAACGGTAAGTGGCGAAATGCTCATGGGCCTGCTCTACAGTGCGCTGGAAACGCGACATGATCCAACGATCCGCAAGGCTAAAGTAGTCACGCTCGCGCAGCGCATCTTGCTTGGCTTGATGGAAGACGATGCCTTTCTCTTCGGTGTTCATCAACACATAACGCGAGGCGTTCCATATTTTATTGCAGAAGTTTCTATAACCTTCCATACGATTCAAGTCGAACTTAATATCGCGACCCGTAGAGGCGAGGGAATAGAAAGTAAAACGCAGTGCGTCTGTGCCATAGGCAGTAATGCCGTCGGGGAAGGAGGCACGCGTATATTTGGCGATCTTCTGCTCCAACTGTGGCTGCATCAGGTCGCTAGTGCGTTTAGTGACTAGATCCTCTAAGCCAATGCCGTCGATAAGATCGATAGGGTCTAGAACATTGCCCTTGGACTTGGACATCTTCTGTCCGTTCTCGTCCTTCACAAGGCCGGTGATGTAGACGGTCTTAAAGGGGATCTCGCCGGTAAACTTAAGGGTCATCATGATCATACGGGCGACCCAGAAGAAGATGATGTCGAAACCGGTTACCAACACATCGGTCGGGTGGAAGGTCTTCATCATCTCTTTGTCGTCCGGCCAATCCAGTGTCGCAAAAGTCCACAGGGCAGAGGAGAACCAGGTGTCTAAGACGTCTTCGTCTTGGTGCAGCGCTAGGTCAGGGCCGAGGTCGTATTTTGCGCGCGCGGCAGACTCGTCGCTGGCTACATAGATATTGCCCTGATCGTCATACCAAGCGGGAATGCGGTGTCCCCACCACAGCTGGCGGCTGATACACCAATCCTGAATATCGCGCATCCAGGCGAAGTAGGTGTTCTCCCAATTCTTAGGGACAAACTGAATGTCCCCGTCCTCGACGGCCTTGATTGCGGGCTCGGCCAAAGACTTCACAGCCACATACCATTGATTAGTGAGATAGGGTTCGATAACGGTGTTACTGCGATCTCCGCGTGGAACCTTGAGCTTGTGAGGGTCGATCTTCTCAAGCAAGCCGAGGGCTTCGATATCGGCGACGACTCTCTTGCGTGCCTCGAAACGATCAAGGCCGCGATACGCGGCAGGCGCATTCTCGTTTATGGCGGCATCTGCGGTGAGAATATTGATGACCTCAAGATCATGGCGCTTGCCGACCTCGTAATCATTGAAATCGTGAGCAGGGGTGATCTTGACGCAGCCGGTACCAAACGCGGCGTCTACATAGTCGTCGGCGATGATAGGGATGCGGCGATCGCACAGAGGCAGAAGCACGGACTTGCCGATCAAGTTGGTATAGCGTGGGTCCGTTGGGTTCACAGCGACCGCTGTGTCACCTAGCAGAGTTTCTGGTCGTGTAGTGGCGATAGTAATGTACGTATCGCCGGTGCTAGTGGTCGCGCCATCGGCGAGGGGGTAGCGGAAGTGCCAGAGAAAACCATCTTCTTCTTCGGAGAGTACTTCAAGGTCGGACACTGCGGTATGCAGCGTGGGGTCCCAGTTGACGAGGCGGTTACCGCGATAGATGAGCTTCTCGTCATAGAGTTCGATGAACACCTTTTCGACGACTTTAGAGAATTTCGGGTCCATGGTGAAGCGTTCGCGGCTCCAGTCGAGCGAGGAGCCAAGACGTCGAATCTGCTGGGTAATAATATCGCCGGACTCTTGTTTCCAGTCCCATACTTTCTCTAGGAATTTGTCGCGGCCAAGATCATGACGCGTAAGGTCTTGGCGGGCGAGTTGACGCTCAACAACCATCTGAGTCGCGATGCCGGCATGGTCGGTCCCGACCTGCCAGAGGGCTTTCTTGCCGAGCATGCGTTGATAACGGATGAGGGCATCCATAATGGCGTTCTGGAAGCCATGTCCCATATGCAGTCGGCCAGTCACGTTGGGGGGAGGAATGACTATAGAGTAGGCGTCTCCGTCACCCTGAGGGGTAAAGTAGCCTTTTTCTTCCCATTGTTTGTACCAGTGACTTTCGATCTGATTGGGTTGGTATGTCTTGTCCATTATTCGCTGCAACTATGATGTCTAGTGGGTTTTAAGGAGTCGGCAAGTATAACGCAGTTTGGGGTCTTGGGGCGTGCCGAGAATGCAGGAGCAATTCATCGGCCGGGCGGCTCACGGTCCTGCATCGAAGCACCCCACATTACCTCTTTGGTTTTGTAGATCTGATTAAGATCAGCGTTTTATTGTTGGGTTGCTTCGATTTCGCTCAGTCCTAATAGAAACCACTGATGGTAGGAGCTCTTGTCCTCGTAAGGGGATGCTTGCAAGCGAATGGGTACGATTGGTGAAGATCTGTGGAAGATTTAGACCTATCGCCTGCAGGGCACCCCCTTACGAGGGCATGGGCTCCTACAGTCAGAAATCTATTCCAATAAAAGTGGTAGAACCACTGACTGTAGACATGATGGATTGACCTACCCAGCCTCGACGCACGTGGGTTATGTTCGGAGGGGTTGGAAAAACACCTTTAAACACAGAGCCACATCGAGGGGGTAGGTCATGAACGAGTTTAACAATATTTACGTCGGTTTGGATTCCCATAAAGCAACAATTGCTGTGGGTATCGCGCAGGAAGGTCGTGAGGCACCGCTATACTATGGCGAGATCGCGTACACAGAGGCTGCGGTCGCCAAGTTGGTTAAACGGTTAAGCAAGGACGGGCAGACACTGCATTTTTGTTACGAAGCCGGCCCTTGTGGCTACGAGCTACAGCGGCAGATCCAGCATCTGGGGCATGCGTGCG
>CAJXUA010000006.1 GCA_913060695.1 uncultured Gammaproteobacteria bacterium
CACAGAGTAGATCGTCGGCAGCGTCAGATGTGTATAAGAGACAGGGCCGAGACCATACGACGGTGCTTCACGCATGTAAGCAAGTAAAGAACCTCAGAAGTATTTCTTTGGATTTTTCCGAAGATTACAATAATTTACTGCGAGCGTTAGCGACCTAAGGCGTCTGTCGCGACGCTCGATGAACGACACCACATAAAAACTAACTGAGTGACATAGCTATGTATTTTGTAATCTCACGGGAAGCAATTTTAAAACCTTTGCAATTGGTATCGGGTGTTGTGGAACGCCGACAGACCCTGCCAGTGCTTTCAAACGTCTTACTGTCGCTTGATGAGAGTGGCGAGCTCTCGATTACCGGTACAGACTTAGAAGTGGAGTTGATCGGTAGAGTTAGAGTTGCCGGTACTACTAAACCAGGTGAGATTACGGTCCCTGCTCGCAAGCTTGTCGATATTTGTAAATCGCTCTCGGATGATGCAACGCTAGAGTTCACTGTCGACGACGGCAAAATGGTGATCAAGTCAGGCCGTAGCCGCTTTAGCCTTGCAACTCTCGCGGCGAGCGAATTCCCGAATACTGAGGAAGAGCCCGGCACTATAGAGCTCACTGTTCCCCAGCAAGCGCTTAAATCTCTGCTAGATGGCACGTCCTTCGCGATGGCTCAACAAGATGTTCGATACTATCTAAATGGTATGCTGTTCGAGTTGGCTGCAGACTATTTGCGCGTTGTCGCTACCGACGGTCACCGTCTTGCGATGCAAACTCTGACTATGGAAAACGATGTAACGGCGCCAGTGCAGTTAATATTGCCACGCAAAGGCGTAATCGAACTAGGTCGTCTGTTAACTGGAGAAGAAGCCGATATATCGATCGTCTTTGGCCGCAATCATGTGCGCGCAAAAACGGCGGATGTGACGTTTACGTCTAAGTTAGTTGATGGCAAGTTCCCAGACTACAATCGTGTGCTGCCAAAGGGTGGCGATAAGATTGTGATTGGCGATCGTCTCGAGCTTAAACAGGCCTTCGCCCGCACTTCCATTCTCTCGAACGAGAAATACCGTGGTATCCGCGTCTTGTTGAGCAACGCTGAGATGCGCATTCTCGCTAACAATCCTGACCAGGAAGAGGCAGAAGAAGTCGTTTCGGTGGATTATGACGGCGATTCGCTCGAAGTGGGCTTTAACGTTAGCTATCTAGTGGATGTATTGACGGTATTGTCTTCGGAAAAAGTGCAGATCACTCTGTTAGATTCCAACTCTAGCGCCCTTCTTGAGGCTGCGGGCGGGAACTCAGAAGCGCTTTACGTTGTTATGCCGATGCGGCTATAGGCGAGAGTTTGACCTCGCTAGACGCAAAAGCGCAATCCTCTTAATTATGGCCACGATTCGCAGGCTGGATATTTTACGAATTCGGAACCTTTCCGAAGTCCAAATTCGGCCTGTGAATACCGTTAACATCATCTCTGGCAATAACGGCAGCGGTAAGACTAGTCTGCTAGAAGCTATCTATATGCTCGGTCTCGGGCGTTCTTTTCGCAGCCAAAAGCTAGAGCCTGTTATTTCGACAGACTCTGACGACTGCGTTATCTTTGCAGAACTACAAGACGGCATAAGCATAGGGCTCAATAAGTCTCGCAAGAAGGGACATATATTGAAGCTACTTGGGGAGCGTCAGAAGAGTTGGGTCGAGACTGCGCGGCAGTTACCAATGCAAATTATTAACTCTGACAGCTTCTTGCTGCTAGAGGGAAGCCCCAAGATTCGCAGACGCTTCTTGGACTGGGGAGTGTTCCACGTGGAACATGAATTCGCCCAGGCTTGGCGAAAAGCGACCAAATGCCTTGCCCAGCGTAACTTGTTGCTAAAACAGCGTAGGCTAGACCGGATGCAGCTATGCGCTTGGGATGAAGAATTTGCAACCCAGGGCGAACTAATAGATGGCTTTCGTCAGCAATACCTTAGTCAGTTTTTACCGATTCTGAATACCGCCCTGCCCCGGCTTATAGATCTACCCGACTTAAGCATTCAGTATGAGCGCGGCTGGGATAATGGGCTTGGTCTAAAAGAGTCATTGGTCTCGAGTTTAGAGCGGGATATTAAATACGGGGCAACACAAGTTGGGCCGCATCGGGCCGACCTCTCTATCAAGATTGGGCGGCATGGTGCTAGCGAGGTGTTGTCGCGAGGCCAGCAAAAACTCCTTGTTAGCGCGATGAAAATTGCGCAGAGCCAACTCCTCTTTTCGCTTACGGATGAGAAAGGACTCTATCTAATTGACGATCTTCCTTCGGAGCTTGATGCTGCGAATCGCGTACTAATTTGCCGCCTGCTCGAGGAGCTGGATTGTCAGATATTCATCACCTGTGTAGATGCAGGAGAACTCGAAAAATGTTGGTCCGCGGACGTTAGTTCGGGGAAGTTCCACGTGGAACATGGTAAAATAGTGGGACTCGGCAACAGCTAGTTTTCTAGCATTTCTCGCGCGCACAGTAAGCGTGACGGGACAAACCAAGTATTTGCAGACAAAACGCTCTAATAGGAGAAAACGCATGGCTCAGGACTCTACATATAACTCATCGAGCATTAAAGTTTTGAAAGGTCTCGATGCGGTGAGAAAAAGACCTGGGATGTATATCGGCGATACCGATGACGGCACAGGCCTGCATCACATGGTGTTCGAACTAGTCGATAACTCCATAGACGAGGCTTTGGCCGGTCATTGCGACGATATACGCGTCACTATTCACCCAGGTGAAACGGTCTCCGTATCGGATAATGGCCGTGGCATTCCTACCGAAATGCATGCCGAGGGTGTCTCCGCTGCGGAAGTAATTATGACCGTACTGCACGCAGGCGGTAAGTTTGATGACAATAGCTACAAGGTGTCTGGCGGTTTGCACGGCGTTGGGGTTTCAGTAGTTAACGCTCTTTCCGAAGAGCTGAAGCTGACTATCCGCAGAGACGGCAAAGTCCATGAGCAGGTTTATGTTCATGGCGTCCCTCAGGCACCGCTAGCGGTAGTCGGCGAGACTGATGTTTCTGGTACCGAGTGCCACTTCAAGCCCTCTGCAGCCACATTCTCAAACATCGAGTTTCATTACGATATTCTCGCTAAGAAGCTCCGAGAGTTGGCGTTCCTCAATGCAGGTGTCGCTATTAATCTAAAGGATGAGCGCTCCGGCAAGACCGATTTGTTCAAGTACGAAGGCGGTCTGCACGCGTTCGTAAATTATCTGAATACCAATAAGGCGCCGGTAAATAAGATATTCCACTTCGCCGCAGAGCGCGAAGAAGACGGTATCTCCGTGGAAGTGGCGCTGCAATGGAATGATACCTATCAAGAAAACATCTTCCCCTATACGAATAATATTCCTCAGAAGGACGGCGGCACTCACTTGGCTGGTTTCCGTGCGGCACTAACTCGCGTGCTCAACTCCTATATAGATAAGGAGCTGGCGTCCAAGAAGGGCAAAGAGGTAGCGACTACCGGTGACGATGCCCGAGAAGGCCTAACCGCCATTATCTCCGTGAAGGTCCCAGATCCTAAGTTCTCCTCGCAGACTAAAGACAAGCTTGTGTCTTCTGAGGTAAAAACTGTCGTAGAGCAGGAGATGTCGAGCCATTTCAGTGATTACTTGATGGAGAATCCACTCGAGGCCAAGGCCATCGTGAACAAGATGCTCGATGCCGCGCGCGCTCGCGAAGCTGCCCGTAAGGCCAGAGAGATGACACGCAGGAAAGGCGCATTAGATATCGCGGGTCTGCCAGGTAAATTGGCGGACTGTCAGGAGAAAGACCCAGCACTATCCGAGATTTACATAGTGGAGGGTGACTCTGCGGGTGGCTCGGCTAAACAGGGCAGAAACCGCAAGAACCAGGCAATCCTGCCGCTCAAAGGTAAGATTCTTAACGTCGAGAAGGCTCGTTTCGATAAGATGTTGAGCTCAGCCGAGATCGGTACGCTGATCAAGGCATTAGGCTGCGGTATTGGCAATGAAGAGTTTACGCCGGCGAATCTGCGCTATCACAGCATTATTATTATGACCGATGCGGACGTCGACGGTTCCCATATTCGTACCCTTCTGCTTACCTTCTTCTTCAGGCAGATGCGCGAATTGGTGGAGCGTGGGCATATCTTCATTGCTCAGCCACCTTTGTACAAGATTAGGAAAGGCAAAAACGAGCAGTACCTGAAAGATGACGACGAGTTAGCGAAATATGAGACCCAAACTGCGCTAGATGGCGCAAGTTTGTTTGTGAACCCCGAGGCCCCTGCGATCTCTGGCGATGCACTGGACATGATGGTTAAGCAGTACAACAGTACCTATTCCATCGTGAAGCGATTGAACAGACTCTACCCTTCCGAGGTATTGGAGGCGATGATCTTCACAAGTGAATTAAGCCCCGCGAACCTTACCGAAGAGACAGTTAGTGCTTGGGGTAAAGAGCTATGGGAGAGCATGTCCCGCATACATCCCAAGACAGCTATAGGCTATGAAATTACCGCAGTGAAAGATAAGGAAAGAAACGCTTACTTACCCCACGTGGTGCAGTCTTTCCATGGTCTAACCAAAGACTACCAGTTCAATATGGATTTCTTTAACTCGGGCGAGTACAAGGCCATCGTCAAACTAGGCGCGACCTTGGAAGGCTTGATTGAAGAAGGCGCGTTTGTACAACGCGGCGAGCGTAAGCAGGAGGTTAAATCTTTCGCAGAGGCCTTAGCATGGCTAACCGCAGATGCGATGAAGGGACATTATCTGCAGCGCTATAAGGGCCTTGGAGAGATGAACCCGAGCCAATTGTGGGAAACCACGATGGACCCTGAGAATCGCCGCATGCTGCAGGTTACGATCGAAGACGCGATTGGGGCTGATCAATTATTCACCACATTGATGGGTGATCAGGTCGATCCGCGTCGTGAGTTCATCGAGAACAATGCGCTAGCGGCACAAAATCTAGATATATAACAAAGGCTTAGGGTTTGTTGGGGGAGCCGCTAATGACATCCATGTTAGCGGCAAGCCACTGCGAATAAGCCTCTGTGACCTCTGTTGCACTCTTTCCTTCGCTTGATATGGGCGCACCGATGCGCACGCGAATGACGCCTGGCTTCTTCATAATCGTGTGGGCTGGCCAACAATCCCCAGCGTTATGAATCACGGGTAATGCCATAGCATTGGCGGAGACCGCCAGTTTTGCGCCGCCTCGGGACAAATTTTTCACTGTGCCTGCCGGGCTGCGACTACCCTCCGGAAATATCACTACCGAGAGCCCATCTAGTAGACGCTGTTTGCCTTGTACTAGTAGGGACCGCCCCGCTTCTCTGGGTTTGCTGCGATCGATCGCGATAGGTTTCTGCAGGCGCATCGCCCAACCCCAGAATGGGATCTTTAGCAGTTCTTTCTTGAGGATTGGACAAACTGGTGAAATCGCATAATAAAGATAGATGGTTTCCCACGAGCTCTGGTGAGTACTCAATACTACGACGGGGTGGTCGGGAATATTCTCTTCCCCCTGAATGTCATAGCGCACGCCACATGTGATTCGCAGCCAGAAGAGCACGAAGCGACACCAGAGAGAATAAATAACGAAGCGGCGTTTCAAAGGGATAAACCAGAACACTGTCATACAGGTGACAGAGATGATGATGGTCGCGATGAAATACCCGGTGTAGAAAAGCAAAGAGCGAAGAAGATTTAGTGCATTACTCAAAATGGGAACTCATCATTGGGGTGGAGTAGCCTGCAGAAGCGAATCCACATACTCCTTGAGGTTATTAAAGACGGAGACGCCGTCGAGTTCGTTCTCGCTCGATTCGGCGAGGGTAATCTCGCCTTTGCCGGTACGCACTAATACCGGGGTGCATCCTGCGAGTTTGGCGCACATTAAGTCTTTTGAGCTATCGCCAACGAAAGGCAAATGTTCGGCATTGGTGCCGAACTCACATTCGATCTGCTCGATTAGGCCGATTTTTGGCTTACGACATTCGCAATCGTCATCGGGGCCGTGGGGGCAGAAGAACACGCCACTGATCTGACCGCCCTCCTCCTCGACTAGATTGCACATCTTCTGATGCATCGCCGCGAGCTCAAATTCGTCGAAGAAACCGCGGGATATACCGGATTGATTGGTCGCAACGGCAACTGTGTAGCCTGCCTTGCTGAGTTTGGCAATCGCCTCGATGCTGCCGGGGATCGCCTCCCACTCATCAACGGATTTGACGTAGTCGTCAGAGTCTTTATTGATGACCCCGTCTCTATCCAGAATGATTAACTTCACTTCTTGGCTCCGCTGTCTTAGTGCTAGCTTTGATGGAGGTAAGAGATATCCGCGACCTGCAAGAACTGGGTGCGCAGTGCGGCAAGTAGCTTGATGCGGTTAGCCCGCAGAGCGAGATCCTCGTCCATCACCAATACTTTCTCGAAAAAATTATCGATCGCCTGTTTGCTGCCAGCCAGCGCTTCTAGACCTGCAGTGTATTCACGCTTCTGGAACAGGGGCTCGGCGACTAAGCGGCACTGCTCTAGCGTGTCCGCTAGTTGTTGTTCGGCGGCATCCTTAAACAGACTCGGGTCCACGGCGTCACCTGCATTTGCGTTGTCGCCTTGCTTTTGCAGGATATTAGAAACGCGCTTATTCGCGGAGGCCAGAGACTGCGCCTCTGCCAACTGACTGAACCGGTGTACTGCGCGAATGCGGAGATTGAAATCCCAAGGCTTAGTTGGCTTGAGCTGGAATACAGACTGGAAGACCTCGGCGCTAATGCCCTCGGCTTGGTACCAGGCGCGGAAGCGGTCCAAGAGGAAATCGAAGACCTGCGTGTCTAAGCCTTCAGGTAATTTAAGGGCGCTGTACTGCTCGCAAGCATTGCGGATGCAAAGCAAGATATCGAGGTCTAGCTCTTTCTCTACGATGATGCGCAGGATGCCAAGTGCCGCACGGCGAAGTGCGAACGGGTCCTTAGAGCCCGTGGGTGGTTGCCCAATAGCGAAAAGGCCAACGATCGTGTCGAGCTTGTCGGCAATGGCTAACACGCAACCAGTGGTAGTGCTGGGCAACTGATCCCCAGAGAAACGGGGCATATACTGCTCGTTTAGAGCTAGCGCAACTTCGTCGGGTTCTTTGTCATGCAGCGCATAGTGATAACCAGCTATACCCTGTAATTCGGCAAATTCTGATACGAGATCGGTAACTAGGTCGCACTTCGAGAGTAATGCCGCTCGCTCGCACCATGGCCCAGAGGCCGACAGCTGCGCAGCGATGAAGAGGCTCAACTGTGAGACACGCGCGGATTTCTCGAACACCGTGCCCAACTCTTGTTGGAAAACGATGGTCTTGAGTTGTTCTTGTCGAGAGGCCAGTGTCTGCTTACGATCGGTATCGAAGAAGAACTTCGCGTCCGAAAGCCTAGGGCGGATTACCCTTTCGTTGCCGGCGATAACCTGCGCGGGGTCTTGGCTGATGATATTGCTAACGGTAATGAAGTTAGGCAGCAATTGCTCTTTCTCATCGAGTAAATAGAAGCACTTCTGGTGTGACTTCAAAGAGGACACTAGGGCCTCACGTGGCACTGAAAGGAAGTGTTCATCGAAGCGCCCCGTCAATGCGACCGGCCACTCAACTAAAGCAGTAACCTCATCGAGAAGATCTTCCTCGATGATCACCGTGGCGCCAAGCTGTTCACCCTGCTCTGTGACCAAGCGGCGGATAATCTCTTTACGTGCCTCGTAGTCCACCACGACGAAGGCCTTCTCTAGGAGTGCCTCGTACTGAGCGGGCGAGCTAATCTCTATCGTCTGGTCATGCATGAAGCGGTGACCACGGGAATGCTTGCCCGAGTCGATGCCGAGAATGGTCGCGGGCAGTACTTCATCGCCGAACAGCATTACGATCCAATGCACGGGCCGAACGAACTCTTCCCTACTGCTCCCCCAACGCATCTTCTTAGGGATGGGCAGAGACGCTAGTGCTTTTACCACGATGTCGGCTAGTAGCGCTTTGGTTTCACTGCCCTTGCTGGTGGAGCGAAAGGTCAATTTTAGGACGCCATCTTTCTCGACTTGTTCGAGGGCCTCGAGGTCAACACCACAAGAGCGCGCGAAACCGGCCGCTGCCGGAGTCGGCTCGCCCTCTTTATCATAGGCGGCAGCCACTGCAGGGCCAGTTCTCTCAACGGCTTTGTCCGCCTGCTTCTCGTCTAGCCCTGAAATTCTCACAGCGAGGCGACGTGGGGTGGCAAAACTATCGATCGAGGTGAAGCCAAGCGCTGCAGACTCTACAGCGCCACGAATCCCGGCAGTAAACGCCTGAGATAGTTGACGTAGGGCCTTCGGTGGCAGTTCGCCCGTGCCTATTTCTACAAAAAAGTCTCTAGTTGCCATGGTTTCCTGCAATATCTATTCAAATGGAGCGGCACGATGCCAAGTTGCCATCGCGTACTCTGCGGCTATGTGTCCAGGTATTGATCTCGTAAGGCTTGCGGTGCCAGGGGGAAACCCAAGGCCTTGCGGCTCTCGAAATAAGTCTCGGCGACTTTTCGAGAAAGGGCTCGAACTCGCAAGATAAAGCGCTGGCGCTCTGTCACGGAGATGGCATGGCGCGCATCGAGAAGATTGAAATAATGGGAGGCCTTGAGTACCTGCTCGTAGGCTGGCAGTGCTAAGCCCTTCTCGATTAATAACTCACACTGTGCCTCGCAGTCGTCGAAGTAGCGAAACAGGTTTGGCACGTTCGCATGCTCGAAATTATAGGCGGACATCTCGACCTCGTTCTGCAGGAACACATCACCATAGGTGACCACTCCGTTGGGACCATTGGTCCACACGATGTCATAGATACTATCGACACCCTGTAAATACATCGCGATACGTTCGATTCCGTAGGTAATCTCGCCGCTAACGGGGAAGCACTCGAGGCCGCCCACTTGCTGGAAATAGGTGAACTGAGTCACTTCCATGCCATTCAGCCAGACTTCCCAGCCTAGACCCCATGCGCCGAGAGTCGGAGACTCCCAGTTGTCTTCAACGAAGCGAATATCGTGTATCTTCGTATCGATACCGAGGCTAACCAAGGACTCTAAATAGAGCTCCTGAATATCGGGCGGCGAAGGCTTAAGAATGACTTGGAATTGGTAATAATGCTGGAGCCTATTGGGGTTCTCGCCATAACGACCATCTGTTGGTCGACGGCTGGGCTGCACATAGGCAGTATTCCAGCTCTCGGGGCCAATGGCCTTTAGGAAGGTGGCGGGATGGAAGGTGCCTGCGCCGACTTCCATATCCAGTGGCTGCATAAGCACGCAGCCTTTATTCGCCCAAAATTGTTGGAGCGCCAGAATTAAACCTTGAAAGGTCCCAAGGTCGGGCTGCGGTGCTGTGGCGGACAAGAAACTCTCCGGGGGGTCAATAATTAGAAGAGGCCGATTATCCTCGATTCTATAGTCAATATCCATACTAGTGGCCGATACCTCCCGTATCGGTCAGTCGCTTTTGCTGGGAGCGCTAAGCTACTATAGAATTCGGCCACGCCGAGCCATGCTTGAAGCGCTAGATCCCTAGTGGAGAGTCCGGCGCAAAGAGGATTTCGCTATTTCGAACATAAAAGTCTATTCGCTCATTACAGTGCTGCGTTTGTGTAGCCTACTGCCCCTGCGTGTCGCCCATGGCTTGGGTTCGGCAATCGGTAAGTTTGCGTGGATGCGCAAGACCGAGTCGGCTCGCGTTACCCGCAAAAATTTAGAGCTCTGTTTTCCCAACCTGACGACGCGAGAACTAGACGATTTAGCGAAGGAAAGCCTAATAGAGACCGCGAAGACAGCGTGCGAGCTGGGCAGAATCTGGGTTCGTCCCGCGTCCCAGGCACTCGAACACATCGTAAGGGTTAGCGGACAGGAGATTCTCGACGAGGCGATTGACGCGAACAAAGGCGTGATCATGTTGGCGCCCCATCTCGGCAATTGGGAGTTATGTGGCCTGTTTCTCGACAGCCAGTGCCAATCAACCTATCTCTACAAGCCACCGAAACTGGTAGCCTTCGAAGAACGCATGCTGAAATATCGAGGTAGGCTGGGAGCGAAGCTCGCCCCTACCACGGCCAAAGGGGTGGCGATGTTAGTCAAGGCATTAGGCCGTGGCGAGATCGTGGGTATCTTGCCGGATCAAGAACCGAATTTTGATAGCGGAGTATTCGCGCCTTTCTTTGGCGTAGACGCCCTCACCATGACTTTGGTCGCTAAATTAGCTAAACGTACAGAGGCAACGGTGCTCAGTATCTTTGCAAAACGTTTAGCGCAAGGCGAGGGTTTTGAGGTAGTGATCGCGAGTGCTAGGACTGATGTCGACAGTGTCGATTTAGACTTAGCGGCACGCGCCTTAAACACAACGGTAGAAGACTGTGTTCGACAGGCTCCCAGTCAATACCAATGGGAATACCGCCGCTTCAAGCGTCAAGCAGACGGCACTAAGAACGCCCTGTATCGCTAGCGGCGCCAGAACATAGGGAGGAATAGCACTAGTAGTGTGAAAATTTCCAAGCGCCCAAGTAGCATTGCGAAACACAGAATCCACTTCCCGGTATCGGTCACCATGCTGTAATTCTTCGCCACTCCCTCGAGACCTGGACCTAAATTATTGATGGCCGCCCCTACTGAGCTGAACGCAGTAACGACATCCATGCCGGTGGCGAGCATTGCGAGCAGTAGTGCTAGAAACACCATCACATACATCGCGAAGAAGCCCCAAACCGAGTCGATGACTTTGTCTGGCACTAACGTGCTGCCGAGCTTAATGGGGATGACCGCGCTAGGGTGAATGAGGCGTTGAATCTCCCGCAAGCCCTGCTTAAGAATTAGGAGGATGCGGATTACTTTCATCCCGCCGCCGGTCGAGCCGGCACAGGCTCCTATGATGGAAGCATAGATCAACATATAGGGCAGCACCGAAGGCCATATGCTGAAGTCATCGGTGGTAAAGCCGGTAGTTGTTGCAATAGAAACACTCTGGAAGGCGCCGTGTATCACAGAATCAAATAGCGAATAGGTCTGCGTGAAATACAATACGCTCACTGTGACTATCACAAGCACGATCATCATTGCCGAGTAGAATTGCAGTTCGGGGTCGCGCAAGTATTGAGTCACACTCTTGGACCGCCAAGCGGTAAAGTGCAAAGCGAAATTTATGCCGGCTAGAAACATGAATACCGTTGCAATCATGTTAATAAGTGGGCTGTCGAAAAATCCAAGGCTGGCATCGTGAGTAGAGAACCCACCGACCGCAATGGTCGTAAAACTGTGACAGATTGCGTCGAATAAGGTCATCCCCGCCGCCCAGAAACACAGCGTACAGGCCAGCGTTAACGCTAAATAAATATACCATAGCGCCTTCGCCGTTTCGGCGAGTCGTGGCACTAAGTTGTCGTTCTTGACCGGACCAGGACTTTCAGCGCGGTATAACTGCATACCACCGATACCCAGCATAGGGAGCACTGCCACTGCTAAGGCAATGATCCCCATGCCCCCTAACCATTGCAATTGCTGGCGGTAAAACAGAATCGATTTGGGCAGCGAGTCGAGACCCACGATCACTGTCGCGCCTGTTGTACTTAGCCCGGAGATCGACTCGAAAACGGCGTCGGTGATCGATAGCGGCAGATCCGCCGAAAAGAAAAATGGCAGCGCGCCGAAGGTGCCTAGTACGGTCCAGAAGAGAGTAACTACTAGGAATCCGTCACGGGTGCGCAGCTCTTTCTTTGCACCAATGGTGAGAAACCAGAGGATCAAGCCGGTGACGAAGGTAACTAGAAGTGCCATTGAAAAGGAGCGAATCTCGCCATCGCTGTAGATAAGCGAAACGAGAATGGACGGAAGATTCGCGAGGATGCTGAAGAGCATCAAGAGCAAACCTAGTATTCGACAAACGATGGAAAAATGCATAGGTCTCTCAGAAGAAAGTAAGGCCAACCTGGAATAGGCGTTCTACTTCAGGGATGCGCTTTTTGTCCACGAGGAACATTATGACGTGATCGCCAGATTGCACCACGATATTATCGTGTGCAATTAATACTTCTTCGTCGCGAACGATCGCGCCAATAGTAGTGCCTTGAGGTAACTCGATATCTTCGATAGCTTTGCCCACCACCTTGGAGGAATGCTTGTCGCCATGGGCGATAGCCTCGAGTGCCTCCGCGGCACCGCGGCGCAGCGAGTGAACATTCACGATGTCGCCGCGCCTTACATGGGTCAATAAGCTGCCGATGGTGGCCTGCTGTGGCGAGATCGCAATGTCGATTTCGCCGCCCTGCACTAGGTCAACATAGGCGGGGTTATTAATGAGAGTCATGACCTTTCTCGCACCCAGTCGTTTGGCGAGCATCGATGACATGATATTGGCTTCATCGTCGTTGGTTAGCGCGAGGAAAACGTCGGTATCTTCTATGCTTTCCTCGAGCAGTAGTTCTTTGTCCGAGGCCTCGCCGTTGAGAATAATGGCTCGGTTAAGGCGTTCGGAAAGATACTCACACCGCTCGGTATTGCGTTCGATGATTTTGGTTTGATATCGATTCTCAACCGCCTCTGCTAAGCGCGAACCGATGTTGCCGCCGCCGGCGATGATGATGCGTTTGTAGGGTTTGTCGAGCCTGCGTAGCTCTCCCATTACTGCGCGAATATTTTTCTGCGCAGCGATAAAGAACACTTCATCGTCTGCTTCGATTACCGTAGAGCCTTCCGGCATGATCGCGGTGTCGCGTCGGAAGATCGCAGCCACTCGAGTGTCGACAGAGGGCATGTGTTCGCGCAGGAAACGAATCTCCTGTCCAACCAAAGGGCCACCATAGTAGGCTTTTACTGCAACCAGTTGTGCCTTGCCTTCGGCAAAGTCCAGCACCTGCAGGGAGCCAGGCAGATCGATGAGGCGTTCGATGTAGTGTGATACTAACTGCTCGGGGCTGATCACGACGTCTGCTGCGATTGCACCGGGGCTGAATAAGTCTTCTGAACTCATGTAAGAAGCGGAGCGGAGGCGACAGATTTTCTTCGGAGTCTTAAACAGGACATGGGCAATCTGACAGGCAACAAGGTTGATCTCGTCGTTCTCGGTCACCGCAAGTAACATGTCGGCGTCTTCGGCGCCGGCCGCCCTTAGCACGTCTGGATAAGAGGGCATGCCTACGGCGGTGCCGACATCGATGCGGTCCTTAACCTCGCGCAATAAGTCGGCGTCGGGGTCCACCAGTGTGATGTCGTTCGCCTCGCTGGCGAGATTCTCTGCAAGCGAGATAGAAACGTGATTTGCGCCAAGAATAATTATTTTCATTTACTGCTGACTCTCCACCGCTGTTAGCACCGCGTCTTTAGCATTCAGTTTTCTTAAGCGAGCAAAGTAAAATCCGTCGTTGCCTCCGGCCCCTGGAAGCAGCTGTTTTCCAATACTGCATTCTACCCCCCATTGCGCGTCAATTGTCTCGAGTTTCGCATCGGCATGCGTGGCAAGAAATTGAGCAAGGATGGCGCTGTTCTCTTCGGGCAGAACCGAGCAAGTGGAATAGAGCAGGAGCCCGCCAGCGTCAAGACAGGCCCAGAGAGATTCTAATAGCTGCGCCTGAAGCTCGCACAGTTTGGGAATGTCACTGGCGCGGCGCAGCAGTTTGATGTCGGGATGTCGGCGGATGATGCCGGTTGCGGAACAGGGAGCATCGAGGAGGATGCGGTCGAAAGCCTTGCCGTCCCACCACTGTTGCGTGTCGCCGGCATCGCCCACACTCACGGTTGCAGATAACTGCAGGCGCTCCAGGTTCTGTTGTAGTCGTTCCAAGCGACGCGAATCATTGTCTAGTGCGACTAGTTCCTCGAACTCAAAGCCACTCTCTAGAATATGGCAAGTCTTTCCCCCCGGCGCGGCGCAGGCATCGAGTATGCGCAAGCCATCTTGCAAGTCCATCAAACCCGGTATCAGCTGTGATGCCTCGTCTTGCACGCTGCACAGGCCCTGCTCAAAACCTGGGATGTTCTCGACGGGACAGGGACTGGCAAGATACACGCTTGTGGTCGCTAGAGTGCCCGGAACTGCCTCTATGCCAACGTGCTGCAAGTTAGCGAGAAAGTCGCTCATGTCGATGCGTTGCGTATTCACCCGCAGTGTCATTGGGGGGCGAATATTATTGTCCTGCAGTATTTGAGACCAATGCGCGGGCCAGGCACTGCGCAGGTTCTCAATAAGCCAGCTTGGGTGCGCAAACTCACCTTGTGGAGTCGCTAGGCTCTTGTTCACTAAGGCCTCGCTGTCACGCAGGAAGCCTCTCAAGATAGCGTTGACTAAGCCCTTCGCCCAGTCCTTCTTGAGCGCTTTGGTTGCGGCTACAGTCTCGTTTACCACGGCATAATCGGGAACGCGAAGATGGTGCAGTTGGTAGAGGCCGATCAGCAATAGGCAGCGAACGTCGTTATCTTTGGTTTTGAGGGGTTTGCTGAGCAATTGGACCAGTATCGCGTCTAGTTGGAAATACCAGCGGCAGGTGCCAAAGACTATTTCTTGCAAGAGCGGAAAGCTGGAGTCATCGGCGGGGAAATCGCTACGCTTTAAGAGGCTGGCGAGTGAGCCTTCCTGTGCGAGGAGTTTGCTCAGTGTGACAGCCGCTTTTGCGCGTAGCTTGCCAGGGTTCATGACTGGTCTTCGGTGTGCGAGCGAAAGTAATTACCCGGAGCTAGAATCTCGCGTCGGGAATTGAGCAGTACCGAGACTTCTTGCACAGTCTTGCCAGGAAACTGCATCGTGTGTATCTCTAATACCGAGTCCTTGCATGCCACGCGCAGGCTATCTTGACCGTGAGCTAGGATCATTCCTACGGGACTATTATGCGTCTCGCCCAAAGGGGTGGCTTTCACTATGCGAACTCTTTCCCCGTTCAGGAAACAATAGGCTGGGTTTCTGCCTATTCCGCCGCGAATAGTGCGATTTATGAAGACAGCGGACTGGTTCCAGTCGATAAGGGCCTCGTCTTTCTCTAACTTAGCTGCGTAGGTGCTGAGGCTGTCGTCTTGAGTCTGTGCATTGGCCTGCAGTAGTGGCAGTTGCGCAAGGCTCTCGATAAGTGACTGCGTGCCGATCTGCGCTAAGCGCGACTCTAAGCACTGACGGTCGTCTTCTTCGCAAATGTCGATAGTGGCCTTCGATAGCATCGCCCCGGTATCCAAACCCTTGTCCATCTGCATGATGGTGACGCCGGTCTGTTCGTCCCCCGCAAGCAGGGCCCGTTCGATGGGCGCCGCACCGCGCCAGCGAGGCAAGAGCGAGGCATGTACATTGAGGCAGCCAAGGGGCGGAATATCGAGGACTGCCTGTGGAAGAATCAGTCCGTAGGCGACAACGATGATGAGATCAGCTTTTAGAGAAGCGAGTACTTGCTGATCCTCTGCGCCCCGTAAACTCTGAGGCTGAAAGACTGGCAAGTCATTTTCAAGAGCGAGTTTCTTAACCGCGCTGGCCTGTAGCTGCTTACCTCGGCCCGCAGCTCGATCAGGCTGGGTATAGACGCCCTTGATGCGATGCGGCGAGTCTAGCAAGGCGCGTAAATGTTCTGCCGCAAACTCGGGAGTACCAGCGAAAACGATGTCGTAAGCCTGCATGGGGTATCCAAGAGCAACAAGCCGTCTACCCTAGAGCATACGAATTGTTGTAGTGTTTGATTGCCGCTTAGGCGGATTCTTTCTGGGCTTTGACCAGCTTAGAGCGGATGCGCTCGCGCTTGAGAGTGCTCAAGTAGTCTACGAAGAGTTTGCCGTTGAGATGGTCGTTCTCGTGTTGAATGCAAGTAGCGAGTAGCCCGTCAGTCTCGATCTCGAAGGGTTGGCCATTTCGGTCTAACGCCTTCACACGCACCATGCGCGGTCGCGTCACCGTCTCATAGTAGCCAGGCACGGATAGGCAACCCTCGTCATACTCTTCTGGAGTCTGGTCTATAATCTCAATCTGAGGGTTGATGAATACCAATGGCTCGTCTTTATTGTCCGAGATATCAATAACGATCAACTGCTTGTGCAAGTTAATCTGCGTGGCGGCCAAACCGATGCCTGGCGCCTCGTACATAGTCTCGAACATATCGTCGATGGTTTTGCTCAGCGCTTCATTGAACTCTGTTACCGGCGACGCTTTTTTGCGTAACCGCAGGTCAGGAAACTCTAAAATGTCTAATATCGCCATATCGTGTGTAGCCAAAGATCTGTGATTTGAAGAATTAATTTCTGGACTGTGAACTGCTTCTAGTGCTCAGTATACCTTATTGCTAAGATAACGAACCTCGCCAAGAGATTGAATTGTAATGATGATCGCGCCAAGACTAAAGAGCTTGCTCCAAATTTGCGCTATTGGCGTACTGCTAAGCTCGCCGCTGACCGGCGCTCACGCGCAGAATCTTACGGTGTTCTCCGACTCGCCTGAGGCCTATGTAGTAAAGGAAGGCGATACCCTCTGGGACATTGCCTCACTCTTCTTGGACGAGCCTTGGCGCTGGCCTGAAATCTGGCAGAAGAACCCAGCAGTTCAAGACCCCGATCTTATCTACCCAGGAGATGTTCTCAATCTCGTCTATGTCGACGGCAGCCCACGTATTGTGATGGATCGCGGTAGTCGTCAGGTAGTGCGTTTAAGCCCCCAGGTTCGTGAGTCTCCCCTTCTGAGCCCCATACCAGTAATTGCGCGACAAGCCTTGCGGGGCTTTCTTGCGGAGAATCGCATTATTGAGAAGGCGGATTACGACAACGCACCCTATATTCTCGCTAGTGCCACAGACAATCTTATTATGGGCGCTGGGCACGAAGCCTATGTGCGCGGTGATTGGACAAGCAACGTTAAGAATTATGAGGTATTTCGTTTAGGAGCAGCCTATGTCGATGAAGAGTCCGATGAGTTTCTAGGGCAGGAGGCAATCAATCTAGGCGAAATCACTATCGTCGCCGATGAGGGCGATGGCCTTAAGAGAGCGTTGATTGTCAGCAGCAAGGAAGAGCTTAAGGCAGGAGATCGCTTGCTGCCACGTGAGACTAGTCCTCTCGACCCCAGTTTCTTCCCCAGCACACCATCGGGCACTATGCAGGGACAGATAGTGGGCCTATTGGATAATGAGAGTAAGGCGGCGCAATTCGAGTCCATCGTGATCGACATCGGCGCGCGGGATGGTTTGCGAGTCGGCGATATACTCAGCATTGAGCGAGCTGTTCCGCCAGTACGCGACCCTATTAGCAATAAGCCCGTCGCATTGCCTGCGACTGAAATCGGCTTAGTATTGACCTACCGAACCTTTGAAAAACTTAGCTATGGCGTGATCTTATCGCTGACACAACCTTCCGCTAAGGGAGATGTCGTCAGCGCCCCCTAACCTCGAAGTTTCTGCACCATTGATCAAGGACGATCTCTGTGATGACGGAACCAAGCCTCTATCAGTGGCTACTGCTTTATTTTCAGGATGCCCTCTCCCCTCGCTTGCTCGAAGGCTTGTTGCTGCACTTTGGGTCTCCGGAGGCTGTGTTATCGGCGTCTCGAGCAGAGCTGCGTTCGCTCGGCATGGCCGCCACCCAGGTCGACGAATTTTGCGAGTGTGTGGATAAAGAGTCTTTGCGAAATATTGCAGAGCAGTCCTTGGCTTGGAGTCGAGGTTCGGAACAGCACATCATTGTGCGATCAGACCCCCGTTACCCTCCATTACTAAGAGAGATTCATGACCCACCACTGTTGCTCTTCGTAGTAGGAACGCCGGAGGCTTTGTTGCGGCCACAGATTGCGATTGTTGGCAGTCGTCGATGTTCTGTAGATGGGCGGCGCAGTACACAGAGCTTCGCCCGCGTGCTTGCACAGCAAGGTTTCTCAATCTGCAGTGGTTTAGCGCGTGGTATCGATGGCGCCGCACATGAGGGGGCGCTCGAGGCCTCGGGGGTCACGGTTGCTGTGATGGGCACTGGGGCCGATCAGGTCTACCCGATTACACACCGAAAACTTGCCTCGGCTATTGTGTCCAAGGGTGCTCTTGTGTCCGAACTGCCACTAGGAAGTGGAGCCATTGCCAGCCATTTTCCGAAACGGAACCGGATTATAAGCGGCATGAGCCTGGGCCTTATAGTGGTAGAGGCTGCGCCTAGGAGTGGCACTTTAATCAGTGCACGCCTAGCGATGGAGCAAAACAGAGAGTTATTCGCGGTTCCGGGCTCCATCCGTAATCCGCTTTCCCATGGACCACACCGACTAATTCAACAAGGAGCGCACCTAGTCGATGCGCCGGAACAAATCGTTGAACATTTACAAAGCCTGCTTGGCTCTCAGCTTGCTTTACTAGAAGAGAGTGCGGCATCAATAAAGCCAGTTGCTTCGGGTCAAGAGGCAGCTGCAGGTTTGCCTCCCGAGCAGGCGAAGCTGTTGCAGTCCATGGGTTTCGACCCCGTCAGCGTGGAGACATTAGTGGAGCGCACAGACTTGCCTTTGAGCTCCGTGCAAACCGCACTGCTGAGCTTAGAGCTTCAGGGAGTCGTGCGGCTAGACGCAGGACACTATGTTCTCTGCTAAGATTTTGAGTTAGTGTTTCGAGCTAGGTGTCGCGCTTGCAAGGCGAAACAGACTGCTGTAATTTCACCGCTCTATTTTTTCCCCCAAAATGAGGACCAGAAATGGATAACGCATTCGTCGCAATACTGATGGGTTCCGAGTCAGATTTACCTGTTATGCAAGGCGCCAACGACGTATTGACTAGTCTAGGTGTTCGCAGTGAGATGAAAATCACCTCAGCGCACCGCACGCCTGCTGCCACTCAACAGTATTTGGCAGACGCCGAATCGCGCGGCTGCGCCGTGTTCATAGCGGGTGCCGGCCTGGCCGCTCACCTCGCCGGTGCTGTTGCAGCCCATACTTTGAAGCCTGTAATAGGAGTCCCTATCGATTCCGGCCCCATGCAAGGTATGGACTCTCTTCTTTCTACCGTGCAAATGCCAGCAGGAATCCCAGTGGGTACTGTGGCGATCGGCAAGACAGGCGCGAAGAATGCAGGCTATCTCGCTGCTCAAATCCTCGCACTGCAAGATCCTGAGCTCGCTAAAAGAGTGAAGGCAGAGCGCGAACAGAAAGCGGCTAATGTGCAGGCGCAAGATCGCGCGCTGCAAGAGTCTAGAAAGTCATGACTGGAGATGCTGGGCTAATTACTGCTGCCCAGATCGCCATGGTAAGGGACTACTTGCTGGGCCTTCAGCAGCGTATTTGTAGCGGCTTAGAGGCGATCGACCAGACCGGCAAGTTCCATACCGATGCTTGGGATAGAGATGGCGGCGGCACTGGCCGTAGCCGAGTGATCAGTGACGGGGCGGTTTTTGAAAAAGGCGGGGTGAATTTCTCACACGTCTTTGGCGAAAAGCTGCCACCTTCGGCCTCAGCTACTCGTCCTGAACTCGCCGGCCGCTCGTTCCAGGCGATGGGTGTCTCATTAGTGATACACCCCAATAACCCGATGGTGCCCACCTCCCACGCCAATTTTCGCTTCTTTATAGCGGAGAAGCCTGGAGAGGAACCAGTATGGTGGTTTGGTGGTGGTTACGACCTGACGCCCTACTATGGTTTCGACGAGGATTGCGAACATTGGCATAACACGGCGAAGCGCGCTTGCGAGCAATTCGACGCGGCGTTGTATCCCCGCTTTAAGAAGCAGTGCGATGAGTATTTTTATATAAAGCATCGGGATGAACCCCGAGGCGTCGGTGGCCTGTTTTTCGACGATTTCAACGAGATGCCTTTCGAGGACTGCTTCGCCATGGTGCAGGCCTTAGGCGACAGCTATTTAGAGGCGTACTGCCCGATTGTGGAGCGTCGCAAAGATCTCAGTTACACCGAACAGAATAAGCGCTTTCAATGTTACCGGCGTGGTCGCTATGTTGAGTTCAACCTAGTGTATGACCGCGGCACTTTGTTTGGTCTGCAGTCTGGGGTTGGTCGCATAGAGTCTATATTGATGTCCTTGCCCCCAGTAGTGCGCTGGGACTACGACTGGCATCCAGAACCCGGCACCGAAGAGGCACGCTTGTATTCAGACTATCTCCGCTTTCGAGATTGGACCTAACATCTTTTGAGGGGTAGGCATTGGACCGTTACGCAGTCTTCGGAGATCCAATCAAGCAGAGCAAATCCCCGTGGATACACGCTCGGTTCGCCGAGCAATCCCAGCAGGCTTTGGAATACAGTGCGCGGTTAGTAAAACTCGAAGATTTCGAGCGCAGCGTTGCTGAGTTTTTTGAAAATGGCGGCAAGGGCCTCAATATTACAGCGCCCCTTAAGGAGCGCGCATGGGCCATGGCTAAGCGTCATAGCGAGGCGGCGCGTAAAGCTGGTGCGGTAAATACACTTTATCGCGACTCGGATGGAGCTTTGATCGGTGAGAATACCGATGGCACTGGATTGCTGCGTGATCTAAAGCAGAACCATGGTGCAGTACTTTCCGAAAAGCGCATACTTCTATTGGGGGCTGGCGGCGCAGTTAAGGGGGTTCTAGCTAATCTAATCGCGGAATCTCCGAGTGCGATTTATATAGCCAACCGCACCGTGGAGAACGCCCAAGCGCTTGCTAATGCTGTGCAGTCAAAGGTGGAGATCCACGCTGTTCACTATGACGACATTCCCACCGAAGCCTTTGACTTTATCATCAACGGTACTTCCGTTGGTTTGCAAGGCGGCCTACCCAAGGTTCATAGCGGCGCAGTGAGCACTCACACATGGTGTTATGACATGATCTACGGCGTGGGGGATACTAAGTTTCAGACTTGGGCAAAATCGCTGCAGGCAGCCCATGCCCACGACGGGCTAGGGATGCTAGTAGAGCAAGCAGCAGAGTCTTTTAGAATTTGGCGCGGCCATAGCCCACAAACAGAGCCGGTGATTCGACAACTGCGTCAGCTGCTTGCGCAAGCCTAATAACTTCAACCGTAATCGGATTCCGCCGCGGCCAACGAGTGTTTGTGTTGCTCTTTAAGTTCGACGTACTTCCCCGCGGTATATTGAAAATAATTCAATTCCTCTTCACTCAGTTTGCGAATCTTCTTTACCGGCGAGCCAACATAGAGGTGACCGCTCTCCAGTATCTTGCCCGGCGGAACTAGACTGCCACCGCCAACCACTACATCTGACTCGATTTTTACGCCGTCCATGACGATCGCGCCCATACCCACTAGCACCCTGTCCCCAATAGTGCAGCCATGTAACATCACTTTATGACCGACGGTAACGTCATTGCCTATTTGCGTGGGGAAGCCACCTGGGTTCATCGCCCCATCGTGGGTCACATGAATTACGGTGCCGTCTTGGATGCTGCAACGATCGCCGATCGAAATGCTGTTCACATCGCCGCGAATTACAGCGAACGGCCACACTGAGCTATGTTGGCCGATGCTGACCTTGCCAATGACTAGCGCGGCGGGATCGATGAAGGCAGTCCGATCCACTATGGGGATTTGTTTATCGAAAGCGCGAATACTCATGCTGTTTCTCTGAAGGGTTTTGGGCTTGTTTGGTAATGTAGCACTGCGTTGCAGTAGTATACAGATTACAACACCGACTATTAGAGGTAGCCATGAGCCACAATCCACTCCTTCAATTTGACCAACTGCCCGATTTCCCCGAGATTAGCGCCGAGCATATAGAGCCCGCCGTTACCGGCGTGTTAAGTCAAAACAGTGAGGTGCTAATTGCGTTATTGGCCAGCGCAAAGAATAAAACCGAGCCGGATTGGGACAGTCTTATGGCGCCATTGGAAGAGATGGAGGACAACTTAAACAAAGTCTGGTCAACGGCAAGCCATCTCAATGCCGTCAACAATACTGGCCCAATCCGCGAAGCCTACAATAAGTGCCAGCCTCTCATAACCCAGTACTACACCGAGCTAGGCCAGAATCGAGCGCTTTTCGAATGTGTTGAGGCATTGAACGCGCGTGCGCAGAAACTTAAGCTCAGCAATACGCAGCGTAAGGTCCTGCGCGACTACTTGCTGGACTTCAAACTCGCGGGTGTTGATCTCGATGACGACAAAAAGGAGACATTCGCGGCAGTAGAGGCCAAGTTAAGTAAATTATCAACGAAGTTTAGTAATAATGTTCTCGACTCCACTATGGCTTGGAGTAAGTTGATCAGTGATGATACTGACTTAGCGGGTGTGCCCGAGGCGAGTATGCAAACGGCGGCAGACTTGGCGCAGAGCAAAGACCAGGAGGGCTATCTTCTAACGCTAGATGCCCCCTGCTACATCGCCATCAGCACTCACGCCGACAATCGTCAATTGCGTGAAGAGATGTATACCGCCTTCACGACACGCGCCTCAGACCAAGGGGGTCACGATCTACAGTTCGATAATACGGGGATAATCGCCGAAATCTTAGCCTGCCGCGCGCAGCTTGCCCAATTGCTCGGTTATCACAACTACGCCGAGGTTTCGGTGGCCCGAAAAATGGCGAAATCGGTGGGCCGCGTTAATGACTTTCTTGCCGACCTTGCCACCCTAGCGGTGCCGGCAGCGCAAGCCGAGTTCGAAGAATTGAGCGAGTTTGCTCTGCAAGAACACGGTATTGCCGAGCTGAAAGCCTGGGACATCGCCTATTACAGCGAGAAACTACGTAAACGCAATTTCGATATCTCCCAGGAAGAGCTGCGCCCCTATTTCCCATTAACTCAAGTGCAGGAAGGCTTGTTTGCCATCGCTAGCCGAATCTACGGTATAGAGATACGAGCGAACACGCAGATGAGTAAGTGGAACCCGCTTGTTCAGGCATTTGATGTGAGTCGTAACAACAAGGTGATCGCGCGTTTCTATTTCGATGTGTTTACGCGCGAAGGTAAGCGCTCAGGCGCGTGGATGGCCGAGTGTCGGTCGCGCAGGCAGCTCGCTGATGAAAGCATTCAGACACCGGTGGCCTATCTCGTGTGCAATTTCTCCAAAGGAAGTGAGAAATCCCCTGCCTTACTCTCCCACAATGAAGTGACTACGTTATTTCATGAGTTTGGTCATGGGCTGCACCATATGCTGACCGCCGAAACACACCTGCGCTGCTCGGGAATCAGCGGTGTTGCTTGGGATGCCGTCGAACTGCCGAGCCAACTCATGGAGAACTGGTGCTGGGATAAGCAGGCGATCGCGCTAATCTCTTCCCATTTCGAGACTAAGGAGCCTTTGCCAGAGGCGCTTCTAAACAAGCTATTGCAAGCCAAAAACTTCCAAGCGGGTATGAGAACCGTTCGACAACTAGAGTTTGCGATGTTCGATTTCAAGCTGCATCAATTGGCAGGACCGTTTAACTCAGACCTTGTTTCACAAGTTATGGAAGATGTGCGAGCGCTAACTTCGGTATATGATGTGCCCAGTAGTAATCGCTTTGCGAATGGCTTCTCTCATATCTTCGCCGGGGGTTATGCGGCGGGTTATTACAGCTATAAATGGGCCGAAGTCCTCTCTGCCGACGTCTTCTCAGTTTTCGCCGAAACAGGGGTGTTCAATCAAGCAACGGGTGAAGCTTTCCTTAATAAGGTGCTCTCGCGAGGCGGGTCGGACGATGCATCGGTTTTATTCGAAGCTTTTATGGGGCGCGAACCCCAGCTCGAGGCTTTGCTAAAACAGGACGGACTGTTGCGTTAGATCAATTTGATGCCAAGAACTGACAACTTGTTACCACTTTGGTCGAAATAGGCGTCGATTCGGGCATTGTAGGATGGTATTTCAAAAAGAGTTTTTGCTATAATCGCCGCGCTTCTATTGCGCCCACATGATTTTGAAGGGGTTTTCTATTTTCCTTGGTCATTTCCAAGGTAGTGCCTTTTAGTTGTATGTGGGTTCGATTGTTTATTCCTGTCTAGCAAATCCACACAAGTGGACTAGGGTCGCAAAGCTATTTGACCCACTTCAGGCTTTAATCAGATCGTCGCTGTAATTTAAGCCGTAGGTCTCAGGAGAGCGAGGCCCGAACCAATAACAAAGAATTAATATTAACTCAGCCTTTTTCTAATCAATGGAGACACGGCGAATGTTGCCTAAAGCAAAGCTGTGGTTAGCCCTGACCGTTGCGGCAGTTTCGATGTTCAGCACTAACCTTCAGGCCGCCTGGGATCTAAATATGCCCCAGGGCGTAACCCAAATCAGTCGCGAGACCTATGATCTGCATATGCAAATTCTCTGGTGGTGTGTTGCCATCGGGGTCATTGTATTTGGCGTCATGCTCTGGTCAATCATCAACCACCGCAAATCTAAAGGTGCAGTATCTGCAACCTTCCATGAGAGCACTAAGGTTGAGATCGTATGGACAATCATCCCCTTCATTATCTTGATTCTGATGGCGATTCCAGCAACTCGCGTTCTTACACAGGCTTATGATGCCTCCGAGTCAGACCTCGATATCCAAGTGATCGGATATCAGTGGCGTTGGGAATATCGTTATCTGCGTCAAGACTCACTGGAAGAAGAAGTAAGTTTCTTCAGTAGTCTTAGCACCTCCCGTGAGCAGATCAACAACCAATTGCCGAAGGAAGAGTCCTATCTTCTTGAAGTCGATAACCCCCTCGTGATTCCGATCAACAAGAAGGTGCGCTTCTTGGTGACCTCCAACGACGTAATTCACGCGTGGTGGGTGCCTGATTTCGCCGTTAAGAAAGACGCGATTCCTGGCTTCATCAATGAAATCTGGGCGATCGTAGAAGAACCTGGCGTCTACCGTGGGCAGTGTGCGGAATTGTGCGGTATCGAGCATGGCTTCATGCCGATCGTAGTCCACGCCGTGCCACAAGACGAGTACGATGCTTGGTATGCCGGCCGTCAGGAACAAGCGGCTGCCGCGCAAGCAATGTCTAATAGCGAGATTACTCGTGACGCTGCTATGGCCGAAGGCGAGGCTGTCTACAATCGCACATGTGTTGCCTGTCACCAAGCCGGCGGTACTGGGCTTGCGCCTGCATTCCCAGCACTTGCAGGAAGCAGCGTAGTTAACGGTGACTTAACCGCAAATATTGAGCTGCTACTCAATGGTGTCCCTGGAACGGCTATGGCGGCTTATGCCCGTCAGTTGAACCCGGTAGAGCTAGCATCGACCCTGACTTATATCAGAAACTCGTTCGGCAACAGAACTGGTGATCTTGTCCAGCCAGCCGACGTAAATGCAATTTTAGAAGCACAGTAGAGGACAGTAGACACAATGAGCGCAGCACACGACGATCATCATCACGGTCCAGCAAAGGGTATATCGCGATGGTTGTTTACTACCAACCATAAAGATATCGGTTCCCTTTACCTGTGGTTCAGCTTTGCCATGTTCTTGCTTGGCGGTACATTCGCCATGGTTATCCGCGCTGAGTTGTTTCAGCCGGGCTTGCAACTGGTAGAACCTAACTTCTTCAACCAAATGACCACCATGCACGGTTTAATCATGGTGTTCGGTGCCGTCATGCCGGCATTCGTGGGTCTCGCAAACTGGATGATCCCCATGATGATTGGGGCGCCAGATATGGCCCTGCCGCGTATGAATAACTGGAGCTTCTGGATCCTACCATTCGCATTCGCGATGCTCTCTTCCACTCTATTGATGGAAGGAGGTGCACCGAACTTTGGATGGACATTCTATGCCCCGCTCTCGACGACCTATGCCCCGGCATCGGTAACCTTCTTTATTTTCGCGGTGCACATAATGGGGGCCTCCTCGATCATGGGCTCCATTAACATCATCGCGACTATTCTGAACATGCGCGCTCCTGGTATGACTTTGATGAAGATGCCATTGTTCGTATGGACGTGGTTGATCACAGCCTACTTGCTGATTGCGGTTATGCCAGTACTGGCAGGCGTAGTCACGATGATGCTTTTCGATATTCACTTCGGTACCAGCTTCTTCAATGCGGCCGGTGGCGGTGACCCCGTATTGTTCCAGCACGTTTTCTGGTTCTTCGGTCACCCCGAGGTATACATCATGATTCTGCCGGCGTTTGGTGTGGTCTCCGCGATCATCCCTACTTTCGCTCGCAAGCGTCTGTTCGGCTATGACTCGATGGTTTACGCAACAGCGTCTATCGCCTTCCTGTCATTCATCGTTTGGGCTCACCATATGTTCACGGTGGGTATGCCAATTGCCGGTGAATTATTCTTCATGTACGCGACGATGTTGATCGCAGTGCCAACAGGCGTGAAGGTATTCAACTGGGTTGCGACGATGTTCCGTGGCTCCATGACTTTCGAAACGCCAATGCTCTTCGCAATTGCGTTCGTAGTACTGTTCACCATGGGTGGTTTCACTGGCTTGATGCTTGCGATTACACCAGCGGATTTCCAGTATCACGATACCTATTTCGTTGTGGCTCACTTCCACTACGTACTAGTACCGGGTGCAGTGTTCTCGATCATGGCCGCAACCTATTACTGGTTGCCGAAGTGGACTGGTTATATGTACGACGAGAGACTGGGCAAGCTGCATTTCTGGCTGTCGTTCATCGGCGTAAACGTCCTGTTCTTCCCACAGCATTTCTTGGGTCTAGCAGGCATGCCACGCCGTATTCCTGACTATGCATTGCAGTTTGCTGATTTCAACTGGATCTCCAGTATCGGTGGTTTCCTGTTTGGCGCCTCTCAGTTGATCCTCTTGGTTGTCGTAATCAAGTGTGTGAAAGGCGGCAAGAAGGCTACTGCTCAGGTATGGGAAGGTGCGCAAGGTCTAGAGTGGACAGTTGAGTCCCCTGCTCCTTACCACACATTTACAACTCCGCCAGATCCTAAACTGATCCACGCGCAATAAGCGTCGAGTAAACAGAGGATAACGCCATGAGCAAAACGAGTCGTTCGGCCACAAAGAGTCTAGTAAGGAAACTACTATTCACTGTCGTTGGTATGTTCGGTTTCGGCTTCGCGATGGTGCCTCTGTACGATGTGATTTGTGATATCACCGGTTTGAACGGTAAGACTGGTGATCAGATCGTTGCCGTTCAGGAACCTACGAGCGTCGGCGAACGGTTGATAACGGTACAGTTTCTAGCACAGAACAGTGCTGGTATGGATTGGGGTTTCGGCGCCAATGATGCGCAAGTTAAGGTGCATCCTGGCGAGGTAAAAGTCGTAAGCTATTATGCGAAGAACTCGCATAATTATGAGATGACTGGCCAAGCAATCCCAAGCGTTGCGCCAAACGAGGCTGCACAATACTTAAAGAAACTGGAGTGCTTCTGTTTTCAGGAGCAGGTCCTGCAGCCTGGTGAACAGGTCGACATGGGCATTCGTTTCTTTATAGACGAAAGCATTCCAGAACATATTACAAAACTAACCCTTTCTTACTCACTGTTCGATATCACAGACTACGAATCGTCTGAGTCGGCAGTAACGCTAAGATAATAGTGACAGCATTGATCACCATTGGAGATTGAAAGATGGCCAGCGTAGGCTCCCACGAAACTTATTATGTTCCCGAACAGACTAAATTGCCGTTCTTCGCGTCGATTGGCCTAGTGTTCACGGTATATGGTCTAGGTGGCGTTTTGAATGATATCAAAGCCGCAGAGAGCGCGACCACATCCACTTGGATAGCCTTGTTTGGTTTCGGCTTACTGTCCTTTATTCTATTCCAATGGTTTAGCACTGTAATTCGTGAGAACCACGCAGGAATGAATAGCGACCAGCTCAAACGCTCTTATGTTTGGGGCATGTCATGGTTCATCTTCTCTGAAGTCATGTTCTTCGCGGCGTTCTTTGGCGCACTCTACTATGTCAGGAACTTTGCAGTACCTTGGCTGGGCGGCGAAGGCGATAAGGGCATTACTGGTCAAATCCTATGGCCTGAGTTCGTCGCTACATGGCCTGTAATTGAAAACCCTAGCAGCGCCGTGTTCACAAACCCAGAAGAAGCATTGAACGTTCACGAATGGTCGCTCGCGTTCTTCGCTAAATTCCTGCCTTTTTGGAATACGATAATTCTGATTACATCTAGTGTGACCGTACACTTTGCTCACACCGCATTGAAGGCTGAGAATCGCAAGCGCCTTATTCAGTGGCTATCAGTGACTGTAGCGCTAGGCGTAGTTTTCCTCTTCTTGCAGGTTGAGGAGTATATTGAGGCTTACGAGCACTACGGCCTCACTTTGGATTCGGGCATCTACGGGTCTACCTTCTTCCTACTTACCGGCTTCCATGGTTTCCACGTAACACTTGGAACGTTTATTCTGGCGGTAATGTTGGCGAGAGCAATAAAAGGACATTTCAAGCCTAACGATCATTTCGGTTTCGAAGCAGCCTCATGGTATTGGCACTTCGTCGACGTTGTGTGGGTCGGCCTGTTTATATTTGTGTACTTGGTTTAATAGATTCGAAAAAGAGGTTGAGTGAGAGCACCTGCTGCACTCAACCTCGTTTACTACACCTCCCCTACAGCCAGGGCGCGCTCAATGTTAGCTCGCCAGTGGTCAAGCCGTAGAACACACAGGCCATCATAATAACGGCCAATGTGACGCGGACTCCAAGCGCATATAGCACTCGCTTGGATCTGCCCTGATCTTTATAAAAAAATACAAAACCAACTATAAGACTAATTAGTATGCCTATTAACAATAGGACGATAATGCTTTTTAGCATGGCAATTTCCAGTAGATTGATAACGTCGCCATGATAGCAAACACAGACATAGGCCACACTGCTTTGTAAATCTGTAAATTGGGCAAGCGGTGTATGCCATAACTTCGCAACGCGAGAGGTCTTTAAAAGTACGCCATGTTTCATCCCGGCTGGAAAATGACTTTGTTCACGTTCGCCTTCGCCCCATTACTTTTTTGGCTAGGTCTGTGGCAGCTAGACCGTGAGGTCGAGAAGTCGCAGCTTCAACAAGACTATGATCTGCGCGCCGTCGCACCGGCGATGTCCATAGACGCAGTTGACTGGGAGCGAGAGGATTTAGCCTTTCTGAAAGTCTCGGCAAAGGGCGAGTTTGAAAAAACAAACATCTATTTGCTAGACAACAAGATTCATGACGGAAGCGTTGGTTACGAGTTAATTAACCCCTTTTTAACCGAGGTCGGTCAGACGATTTTGGTAAACCGAGGTTGGATCGCTCAAGGTGCCTCGCGTAGCGAGCTTCCTCCGATTCCGTTTCTAGAGGGTCCTGTAGAGATACTGGGCACTATTTACGTACCACTCGATGATGTATTTTTGTTGAGCGGTGTGGAAGAGGCTGAAGAAGTTCAGGGCCCTAAAGTTATTCAAAGCATACAGATCGATACCATAAGTGCTGATCTCGCGAAGAAGATAGCGCCATATACGGTCAGGTTACTTGATCGCAGCCCAGGGCTTGAGCAGGCTAACTGGCAGGCTGTAAATATGTTGCCGGAGAAACACCGGGCATATGCTGTGCAATGGTTTGCGATGTTGTTCGCTTTACTAGCAATGTTTATTTACTTTGGGTTCAAGAACCCACGACTGACTAGAGATAGAGAAATCGAATGAGTCCAGAGATTAAGAACAAACTAAAGCTTACTTTCTTGTTGCTGATCACGGCGCTACCTGTGAGTTTGGCCACAATGTCGTTCAAGACTGCGATCGAGAATGGTGATATTGCGGCGACTTCAAACAAGGGGCATCTTATCAACCCCCCTGCTGACATCAGTGCACTCGAAATGCGTGACAGCGAAGGTAATCCGGCGTTCCTGACCTTTGAAGAAGAGCTTGCGACATTGGCGGATCCTGATGAGTACGAGATCAAACCTTGGCTATTGGTATTCGTTACCGCCAAGGAATGTGAAACATCGTGTATGGAACGTATTCACTACCTGCAGCAATTACATATCGCTTTAGGTAAAAATATCCAACGTGTGCGCCGCTATTATATAAATGCCTCCGGCGAAGCATTTAGAACAGAGACTGCGGCAATATTTCGCGAGGATTATCCGAGCATGGGCATCACCTATAGTGACGCCACTTTACTAGAGAGTAATTTACGTGAGGCTGGGGCGGAGTTGTCTCTCGAGGAACAGGACTACGTGATTCTCATCGATCCTGTCGGTAATGTGATGATGTACTACACCGATGAACACAGTGCTGAGGACATCATGACCGATCTTGAAACGCTTCTGAAGTATTCCAGTCTAGGATAAAAAAAGGCCGGCCTATTAGAAATAGACCGGCCTTTTTTCTGTGCGTAGTACTAATGTGCTTCTTCTTCATGCCCCCCAATGTGCGTCACTGGCAAGGGTTCCGCATTAGGGTTAGCGCCGAAATAATCGACCCGTGCACCGAATGTATAGTCTCCTTCTATTGCCATCGCGCCTATCAAGAATAGTAAGGCGACGGGTGGCCCAAGGATGGTCAGTACCAGCGCCATTCTCTCCCACATTACGTGCATGAATATCGCGATGATAAATCCCGCCTTCAAGAACATGAAGACTAGAATTAGTGTCCAGCGCAGATATCCTTGAAAGCCTATATAGTCCACTAAGTAACTTAGCGTACTCAAGACGAAGAGAAGAATCCAAATTTTGAGATATATCCCTAAGGGATGTTGTTGACCTACATCAGCCGACATTCGCTCTTCTCCTTACCAAAGATAGAAAAATGCAAAGATGAAAACCCAGACTAAGTCGACGAAGTGCCAATAAAGCCCCGCGATCTCCACAATCTCATAGCCCTTCTTATCGTAGTGACCCTTGGCGACTTTGCGTGCAACGACGGCGAGATAGATCACGCCGCCAGTCACGTGTAGGCCGTGGAAGCCAGTCACCATAAAGAACACTGACCCGAACTGTGGAGCACCCCATGGATTACCCCAAGGCCTGACGCCTTCTCCAATAAGCTTGCTCCACTCGAACACCTGCATGCCTACGAAGGAGGCGCCTAGAGCTGCGGTAGCCAGCATTAGATACATAGTCTTGCGCTTATCACCTCGGTATCCGTAATTCACAGCCAGTGCCATGGTGCCGCTACTGGTGATCAGGATAAAGGTCATGATCGCGATTAGAATAAGTGGGATAGGATCGCTGCCAAACATAGACAGTGCGAACACATCCGTTGGCAAAGGCCAAGGCTCTGCAGTGGTCATGCGCACAGTCATATAGCCGACTAGGAAGCAGGAGAAAATAAACGTGTCACTTACGAGGAAGATCCACATCATCGCCTTGCCCCAAGGCACGTGATAAGTCTGTTTGTCTGCTGTCCAGTCGTTTACGAGACCGGGCAACCCAGACTTTGGCGTGTCGAGATTACTTGCTACAGCTTCACTCATACCTAAGTTCCCATTTGATTAAACGTTTAGTCGTTCTCAATTTTCTACTAGGTGTTGGCGAGTACTGCGAAGATGAACACCCATAGCACTAACAGGAAGTGCCAATAAGTAGTACACAGTTCTACGCTATGTTTTACGCTAGTTAAGTCATCCTGGCTAAAGAAGCGCAGGGTCGTTTTGCTCCAAACCCACAGGCCGCCAACGATATGGACAACGTGTAAGCCGGTTAATAAGTAGAAGAACGCACTGGCCGGTCCGTTTGCTACGTCAAAGCCGTTGCTAGAAAGTTGCTGCCATGCGAGGGCCTGACCAATAACGAAGAAGATCGCAAACAAGCCGCCACCAACGAACAACTTCCGAGCTTTCAGGAAGTTCTCGCCTTGAGCTGTATTCCTAGCGAGTTGAAAAAGGACGCTGCTAAGGATCAATAACGCCGTGGTGACCCACAATAGACTTGGATCACTCATCGGCACCCAGTCGCCAAGCTCCATGCGAACATAATAAGACACCGCAAGTAGCGAGAAGATTACGCCCACAACAACCAAGAACAGAGTCAGTGCAATACGTTCGCTGGAGGAGGCAAACGCCGACTCTGGTCCCGTGCCAAGCGTTGGCGAGCTGTACTCCCAAGGCTTGGCCGTAACATTCTTATAAAAACTCATGTGCTATCTCCTGCTCCGCATACTGCGGAGCGACTGCGTTATTTGGCTAGAGGACCTTCCTTCATTTCCGTATCGTGATCGTGGTCTTCGGATACGCCGAAGTCACCTGGCACGTTCTGGGGAATGAAGTCTTGAGGATAACCAGGCACGCTATAGTCATAGGCCCAGCGATGGACTACCGGAAGGTCTGGACCCCAGTTGCCATGCTTAGGCGGCGTTTCTGTCGTTTGCCATTCCAGCGATGTGGCGCCCCAAGGATTATTACCCGATGGCTTGCCGTTACGGAGACTCCAGAAAATATTGATGAAGAACAGTATCTGCGCTGCGGCAACGAATAGCGCCGCAAGAGTGATATTGGCGTTCAAAGCTTGAGCCGATTCTGGAATGAAATCAGTGCTACCCATTGCGTAGTACCGACGGGGAACCCCGAGGAAACCTAGATAATGCATCGGCAAGTAAATCGCGTAAGTGCCTAGGAAGGTACACCAGAAGTGCACCTTACCGAGTGTCTCATTCATCATGCGTCCAGTGATCTTCGGATACCAATGATAGAGAGAGGCAAACAATACCAGCACTGGAGACACGCCCATCACCATATGGAAGTGCGCAACGACGAAGTAAGTATCGGATAGTGGTAGATCGATAACGACATTGCCGAGGAACAGGCCAGTTAGGCCGCCGTGAATAAATGTGAATACGAAGCCTATGGCGAACAGCATTGGCGTATTCAGTCGAATATCACCTTCCCAAAGAGTCAGTACCCAGTTGTACACCTTCATCGCGGTAGGTACGGCGATAATTAACGTGGTTGTTGCGAAGAAGAAACCGAAATAAGGGTTCATGCCGCTGACATACATGTGGTGAGCCCACACGACGAAGCTCAAACCGCCGATCGCAATAATCGCCCACACCATCATTCTATAACCGAAGATATTCTTGCGGGCATGAGTACTTAGCACGTCAGATACTAAGCCGAATGCAGGGAGTGCGACGATGTAAACTTCGGGGTGTCCGAAGAACCAGAACAAATGCTGGAATAGGATTGGGCTGCCGCCGTTGTAGTCTAGTTGCTCGCCTGCCGCCATGATTGCTGGCATGAAGAAGCTAGTGCCCAGAGTAAGGTCGAAAGTCATCATGATGGCGCTTACCAACAGTGCTGGGAAAGCGAACAGACCTAAGATGGTAGCGACGAGGATGCCCCATACCGACAATGGTAGGCGCATCATGGTTAGGCCTTTAGCGCGAGCCTGCAGTACGGTTGTAACGTAATTCAAGCCACCCATAGTGAAGGCAATGATGAACACTCCTAGGGAGATCAACATCAAGAGTATGCCAGTGTCGTGACCTGGCGTACCGGGTGTAATTGTTTGAGGAGGATACAGTGTCCACCCTGCCCCGGTCGGACCACCTGTCACGAAGAAGCTCGACATGAGAATTAAAACAGACAGTAGGTATACCCAGAAGCTGAGCATATTCAAGAAGGGGAAGACCATGTCCCTAGCGCCGCACATCAAGGGAATCAGATAATTACCAAATCCGCCGAGGAAAAGTGCGGTGAGTAGGTATACCACCATGATCATGCCGTGCATCGTAACGGCTTGATAGTATGAGCTAGGGTCGATCAGCGTAAACGAGTCGGGAAAACCCAACTGCAAACGCATCATCATTGAAAGAACTAACGCAACTAAGCCGACGCAAATGGCTGTGCCGCCGTATTGTATTGCAATGACCTTGTGATCCTGACTCCAAATATACTTGGTAATAAAGGTATGTGGATCGTGTAACTCATGGTCTTTGTCTTGATCGGCTAAAGGTACGTAAGCCATTAATAATTCCTCCTGACTCGCTTGCTGCAGTTCGCACGGAGTGGGTGGCAACCTCCGTGCGTGCTATGTTTTTTATTGTCGAGCGTTACTTACTAATGTTCTTTACTGCAAAGAATTCAAATAGGCGATCACATCGTTCATCTGCTGTTCGTTGCGCATCGCGGTCGCAAATGAAACCATTTGCTCGCCGTAATCGTCGTCAGCGTGGGCACCACGGATCTTCGCTTTGAAATTAGTTAGCTGTGTAGCCACATACCAGTCGCTCATGCCCGCTATGTGGGGAGCGTCGGTTGCCCAGCTACCCGTGCCGTCGTTGCCATGGCATGCGGCGCAGTTCGAATTGTAGATGGCCATGCCGCGAGCGCTGTCGCCGCTTATCGTATCGGGAGCATCAGTCACAGCTAGTTGGCTGATGTAAGCGGCCATGTTGCGAATAGCCTCATCGCTATTGAGCATACCAGCCATTGGCGCCATCTGGCGGCCATACAAGTCATCTGGGTGGGCGCCACGTACACCAAGTTGGTAGTACTTCAATTGACGCTCGAGATACCAAGTCTGTAGTCCGTTCAGTCGTGGCGCGTTCAGAGCGGGATTGCCTTCTGCCTGCTGGCCGTGACAGCTAGCACATACTGCGTATTGTGCTTCACCCGCAGCTGGTGCCGCGTCGGAGCGTGCATTGAGCTGAGCGAAGGTTGTCTGATTGCTAAGCCAGGCATCATATTCAGCCTGCTCGGCGATAACGATGCGGCCGCGCATGACATGGTGTCCAATACCGCAGAGCTCCTCACACATGATGTCGTATCTGCCCACTTCCGTTGGTGTGAACCACAGATATGTGACCATGCCAGGTACCATATCCATCTTCACTCGGAACTGAGGAACGGTGTAGTTGTGCAATACGTCCTTGGAGCGCAGTAAGGCCTTAACTGGCTTGCCCACGGGCAAGTACATCTCTGGGTCTTTCACTAGGATGTCGTCTTGACCGTTGGGGTCCTCTGGATTGATACCGAAGGGGTTAGACTCGCTGATAAAGCGTGTATCCACTGTACCCAATTGACCATCATTGCCGGGGTAGCGGAAGCTCCACTGCCACTGTTGCCCAACCACTTCGTACTCTGTCGCCTCATCTGGTGGCGTAACGAACTGAGCCCACACGAACAGGCCCGGTGCGAGCATCGCGATCACGCCTATAGCGGTAACCACCGACAAGCCGACCTCGAGCTTATGATTCTCCGGCTCGTAAACAGCCTTGTGGCCTGCTTTGTGGCGGAAGCGATAAACGCAATACGCCATGAACAGGTTAATAATGACGAAAACCGCGCCAGTGACCCAGAAAGTGAGATTGATGGTGAAGTCGATGCTCCCCCAGTTGGATGCGATAGGAGTGAACCACCATGGACTTATGAAGTGGAACACGACCGAGCCAACGACCAATAGAACCAAAGCAACTGCTATAGCCATACGCTGTTAATCCTTGTGAAAGATGGGTACATAACGGGCGACAGTTGGGATGACTGTGCGGATTTTTCGGATGCATTAGGAAGCGCACAGTATTGAGGGACAATACTATGACGGGCGCAGACTGGCGCCGATAACGACCGGAAGTAAGAATTCCGGGAATTAGAAATTAAGTGTGTCATCGCTAGTTCCGTCCTTGAGGACGGCCCAGCGATCTAATAGCGATACTGCCAGCAAAATTCCAGTATAGGTGATGTTTGCTTGGACTAAAGTCACGCAGTTGACTACGAACGGTACAAAAAATCGCGTTCACAACGTCGTTCCCTCCTTTATTATTATTAACGGATGGGTACTCAACGTCATACATAAATCGTCGAAGTCGAATAGTTCGATTGGCGAAATATTCAACAATTTTGATCGTATATTATTGTCAAAATGTCCGCAAGCTGTTTTATCTCGGCGTTAGGCGCCTAACACAACTGCTACGGATGCCCGTAAAAAAGGCCCAGAAAAGGAGGTTGTGGTCCTTTAACTGAGCCTAGGGCTGTAGTCGAATTGGAATTTCTTTTAAGGAGTTCGACTCATTGGGGGGCGAAAATCACGCTTTACTGACCTTAAGATTAGCAAAGGGGTTTAGGAAATTCGCATCAACAGCGGCGAGTTCCGCCTCTGCGTGCTTGGCAGTCATCATCTGCTTGATGGCATCTTCCTGGTGTTTTTTCGCATAAATCAATATCAAGTATTTGCCAGCGTCGATGTCTGCACGGAAATTGGCAAGCTTCTTGTTTTCGCTAGCAATTCCGACCAGTCCACCTACCCAAGCACCGAAGCAGCTTAGAACAAACACGATAGCGATATAGCCGAACCAATGCATCTCTGGGCCGAATGGCTGGACTACCGTGGTCAGACCCGCGGCTACTATACCGGCGGCAAAACCCATAGCGGCGCCTATAAGACCATCGCGGATCACATCCAATGTTTCAATATAGTTACTGGAATGTAGTTTCTCTTTGCTTAGCTCGCTTTCATTCTTGCTCACGATATGAAGAAACCAATCATCGACGCCGATATCGTGCAGGTCGTCAGAAATCTGTTGCGTACTTTTCAGGGTAGGTGACAGGTAGTAAACGCATTTCATAATACTTCTCCTACTTCTTATTTGATGTAAAAACTGCTGGCTTGCCTTATACAGAGGCAATGTTCTCGCTTGTTGAATTTACTTTACATCTTCCAATTTTGATTGTCGCCATCTTTTTAAATGGCCTTTGTTGCAAAAAATATAGCCTCTAAAGCTTGTACAGTGCGCGCTACTGGCTTACTCATAGATAAATACTTTGGGATGTAGGCTTAGCTTTTCAAGGCATCGGTTTTCGCTCTCGGGCGCAGGGGGTAAATATTCGGGAGGTTTCTTGGTCGGAAATTTAGTACAATCCGTGACCCCATAGGTGTACGCTACCCGGAATTTGCGAAAATACCGGCATTGAGACGACGTGATCTAGAGAAGTGAGGCAATCGGTGACAGAACTGGTTAATAAACAAGAGGTTAGCTGGCGAGACTTTTACGAGATGTGCAAGCCTCGTGTGGTCATGCTAATGATTCTGACGTCGCTCGTCGGCATGTTCTTAGCCGTACCCGGCATGGTGCCCATCGATGTCCTGATCTTCGGCAACATCGGTATCGCCTTGGTTGCAGGCGCTGGCGCGGTAGTGAATCATCTGATCGACTATAAAGTCGACTCGCTCATGAAGCGCACCCATAACAGACCTATTCCTCAGGGCCGTGTCGATCCCAAACAAGCGGCGATGTTTGCGGCCGCGATCGGCATAGCGGGCATGCTGATCCTACTGTTTCTTGTCAACGCATTGTCCGCTTGGTTAACCCTCGCCTCATTCATTGGTTATGCCTTTATATACACTGGCTATTTAAAGCGTGCGACGCCACAGAATATCGTCATCGGTGGTCTGTCTGGCGCGATGCCCCCGCTTTTGGGTTGGGCGGCAGTAACAGGGACCATTGAACCGGGTGCCCTTATTCTAGTACTAATCATTTTCGCTTGGACGCCTCCTCACTTCTGGGCGTTAGCGATACACCGTAAAGATGAGTATGCGAAGACTGGCATTCCTATGCTTCCCGTTACGCATGGCGAGCATATTACGAAGATCCACATAATCCTCTACACCGTGATCATGTTCTTGATCACTCTTCTGCCCTATTTGACTGGCATGAGCGGGCCGCTTTACCTACTCGCCGCAGTAGTCTTGGGTTTGGGTTTCTTGGCTTGGTCGCTTCTGCTTATGTTTAAACCGAAGCCCTCCACAGCAATGGATACCTTCCGGTATTCCATTGTGTATTTGATGGTGTTATTCGTCGTGTTAATGATCGATCACTATCTGTAGTACATTCACTTTTTGCAGCGTAAATTACCGCCATGAATCGAAATATCAAACTGACCGTTATTCTATGTCTCACCTTTGTTGTGTTAGTTGTAGTGCTGACCTATATGCGGATTACCCGTAACAACAGCGCCGCAACTATGAGCCCTGAAGCATTGCGAGAGCTCGGTGCGCTCGTGTATGACACGCCCGTTACACTTAGCTCGTTCGCCTTGCAGGATCAGTTAGGGCAACCGTTTACGGAGGCGAATCTCAAGGGCACGTGGACCTTATTCTTCTTCGGTTTTACTTCCTGCCCCGATATCTGTCCATTGACACTTACCGAGCTTAGTCAGTTCTATCGCGATCTTGAGAGCTCCGGCAGTAATCTCGATACACAAGTGGTAATGGTCAGCGTCGATCCACAGCGCGATAGCACAGAAAAGCTGGCTGCTTATATGGGTTCTTTTCATCCCGATTTTATTGGACTAAACGGTTCCTTTGAGCAGGTATCTAGTCTCGCGAGAGAGTTGTTCATTGCGCATACGCCTCCACCTCTACCGGTAGACGATACCCATGCCGGGCATGGCGCAATGGAAAGTGAGGATTACCTAATCGATCACAGTGGCAATATTTTGATCATTAACCCAGAGGGCCTGTATCAAGGCTTCTTTGATACTGCGATTCAGGACGATGAGCTAACGAGCGCCTACAAAGCGATACGCGCAGGCTATTGAACCCTGCGCCCGAGAAGCGCAGGAGCAAGATAGGAAAGTAGGAAGAAAGCGCAGGCGGCAACTACTATGGATGGGCCGGCAGGCGTATCTAGGTAGTAAGACATAAGCAAGCCGCCGCACACGGCCAGCCCCCCCACTACACTCGCACCCAACGCCATTTGCTCTGGAGTCTCCGCCAATCTGCGCGCCGCCGCAGGTGGGATGATAAGCAGCGAAGTGATCAGTAAGACGCCGATAATCTTCATCGATACCGCGATCAATAAGGCCACCATAAGCACCATCATTGCATGCAGTCTATCTACTGGCACACCTTCTACGCGTGCGAGTTCCTCATGGACTGTTACGGCAAGTAGGCTATTCCAATAGACAGCCAGGAGTGTTGCCACAACTGCGGCGCACCCCGCTATCCACCAAAGATCGACTGTTGAGATAGTGAGTAGATCGCCGAATAGATAGCCGACTAAGTTTATTTGCACTGCGCTAGATAGCGATAGGATTAACATGCCGAATGCGAGCGTACTGTGTGCAAGAATTCCCAGTAAGGTGTCGGTAGAAAGCGTTTTATTACGCTGCAACAAAATGAGTATCACGGCGAATAATACTGAGCTGGCGATAACGGCAAGTTGAAGATTTATGTCGAGCAAAATTCCGATGGCTATACCTAGCAAAGAAGAGTGCGCTAGTGTATCGCCAAAATAGGACATTCGACGCCATACAACGAAAGCGCCCAGTGGACCTGCAACTATAGCGATACAAAGCCCCGCTAATAAGGCCCGTAGAATAAAATCAGTCATGCGTGTGCTCGACGACCTCGCCGGTTAGGTCGTGGTGATGATTGTGATGGTGGGTGTAGACGGCGAGATTCTTAGCTTCTTTCTTGCCAAACAATGCGAGGTAAGAAGGGTCCATGCTCACTTGCTCTGGGTGACCGTGGCAACAGATATGATGATTGAGGCATATCACCTCGTCAGTCTTTGCCATCACTAGGTGTAGATCATGGGAGATCATCAGCACGCCACAATTGTGCCGTGAGCGAATATCATTGATCAATTGGTACAGATCCGCCTGCCCTGCTACGTCGACGCCCTGTGCTGGTTCGTCGAGCACTAATAACTGAGGGGTCTGTGACAGTGCCCGCGCCAGGAGCACTCTCTGCATTTCACCGCCAGAGATCGACCGCAGCTGGTGATCCATCAGATGCTTAATCTGCACCTCCTCGAGTATCGCGTCTATAGGCGTGGCGCGGGTGTGTCGTGCCAGCTCAAGAAATCTTTTTACGGTGATGGGCATGGTTGGTTCTATATGCAGTTTCTGCGGCATATAGCCGATGCGTAGATTCTTGGGCTTTTCTATGCTGCCAGATTGAGGCGCGAGTAAGCCTAGGATAATGCGTACTAAGGTGGTCTTACCGGCTCCATTCGGCCCAATAAGAGTCACCACTTGGCCCTGCCGAACGCTTAGGCTGACTTCCTGTAGCACTTGGCGATCGCCAAACTGTATGCTGATGTCTTTGGCCTGTACTAGGCAAAGATTGTCCATGCGCGCTTTCCTTCGATTCCGCAATTACAGTGCACAACACTGGAATTTCATAAGTGGTATATCATAGCATTACTTTCCTTTGCCCGATCCTAGAATACGCCCATGTTTAATGCCCGTTTCACCAAGCAAACCCTCCTGCTTATGTTCTTGCTTTCGCCAGCGCTGTGCTATGCGCAGGCCACTGTCGTGGCGAGCGTCAAGCCCTTGCAGCTAATCGCCGCCGCGATCACTGATGGCGTGTCTGCCCCACAGCTGTTGATTCCCGCGAACCAATCTCCACACAATTTTAGTTTGCGCCCTTCAGACGTGCGCCATCTAGCGCAGGCCGACGTCGTGATGTGGGTCGGTCCTGGCCTAGAGACATATTTGGCCAGCATGTTTGCGCAGGAGTCGCGGCAAGATCGTTTGCTCGAAGCGGCGGCACTGCCTGGCATTAAGCTTCTGGATCTGACGGATCATGCCCACGCGCACTCGGCAGACGAACATTACGATCCGCATCTTTGGCTAAGCACGGCGAATGGGCGCGTGATAGCAAGGTCGCTTCACGATAAACTCGTGGCAATAGATAGCGTTCACGCTGACCAATACAGCGCTAATCTGCATCAGTTTGAGATCTCGATCGCGCAGCTCGAAGAGGATTTAGAGCAGCAGTTCGCGCCGTTGCAAGCGGCGCAATTTGCTGTTTTTCATAATGGGACGCAGTACTTTGAAGATCAGGTGGGTATACAGCATCGCTTCGTTCTCGTGCCCGACCACGAAATTCAGCCTGGCATACGTCACTTGCTAGCGCTACGCGCGCAACTGGCTGATCAGCCGTTAAGATGTTTATTCGAAGACATCAATTCGAATACAGCCACAGTCGACACGGTATTTCAGGATAATCCGGTGAGCCGCATCATGCTTGACCCCCTCGGCGATGCGGTGACACTTGGTAAGGTGGGTTATCTACAGCTTATACAATCCATGGCAAGCGCAATACAGCAGTGCCTCAGTCCGCAATAAGCGTAACGTCCTGTTATAGGCAGGCCAAGTAATAGGAACATTAGACTATGGACAGCAACCCTGCACAGAACATCGATCTCATCCTAGTAGATGGCTCCTCCTATTTGTTTCGAGCCTTCCATGCTCTGCCTCCTCTGATCACTAGCAAACAGCAACATACTGGGGCCATCAAAGGCGTGATCAATATGATTCGCAGTTTGGTCAAGACCTATCCAGATAGCCGTATTGCAGTGGTATTCGATGCGAAGGGCAAAACCTTCCGCAACGATATATATGCAGACTATAAGGCCCACCGCCCGCCCATGCCCGATGAGTTGCGTTCGCAGATTGAGCCTATACACGCCATTATCAAAGCCATGGGATTGCCAATGTTGGTCATTGGCGGAGTGGAGGCGGACGATGTGATCGGCACGCTGGCTACCCGGGCCGACGCGGCAAAAATACGCACGCTGATATCCACGGGTGATAAAGACCTAGCGCAACTGGTGACTGAGAATGTCACGCTTATCAACACTATGAACAATGAGGCTCTCGATCCTGAGGGCGTGAGTAAGAAGTTTGGCCTAGCCCCAGAGCGAATAGTGGAGTATCTGGCGCTGATGGGAGACAAGGCAGACAATATTCCCGGTGTTCCGGGCGTGGGCCCTAAGACGGCAGTGAAGTGGCTGCAAGAGTACGGTTCCCTAGAAGGTTTGTTGGAAAATGCCGATAAAGTCTCGGGCAAAATCGGCGAGAGGCTGCGAGAGAATATCGAGCAACTGTGGCTTTCACACGAGCTAGCGACGATCAAGCGTGATGTAGAGCTCGATGTTGAGATCGAACAGTTGATCCATGGTGATGAAGATCTTGAGGCGCTGCATGAGCTGTTCAGCACCTTGGAATTCAAGTCTTGGATAAAGGAAGTAGAGAGTAAGGGGGCTGTCGGGGTCGAGACGGCGCCGGAACCGAGTGCTGACGGTAGCGCGAATATTGCCGAGCGCGATGCGCTAGATAGCGCACCAGTAGAAACTATTGTCGAAGGTGTGTTGAGTCTGGAGGCTCTGGATGCCTGCTTGCAGCAAATGCGTGGCGCTGCGAATTTTGCCATGTCCCTAGAGACCGATGGCGCACATTATATGGACGCGGTCATCATTGGTGTCTCTCTAAGCGCTAGTCCCGGGCAAGCCTTCTACATACCGCTGGGGCATGACTCTCTTGAATTTCCTAAGCAACTCGATCGTACTGAAGTCATGGAGCGTCTTAAGCCAATGTTGGAAGACGCGAGTCGGCATAAGGTGGCACACGACGGCAAATTTATTACCCATGTGCTGGCCAATTACGACATCGCGCTAGATGGGCTTCGCTTCGACACCCTCACGGCCTCCTATGTCTTAAACTCTGTGGTGCTGGATCATCAATTGCACAAGATTGCCGATCACTATCTTGGTCTCAATGCGCAATCCCTCGACGAGCTGCTGGGCAAGGGTAGGTCTAAGCTTACGATCAGCCAGCTCGACTACGATACCGTACGAGCCTACGCGGGACGCAAGTCCGATCTGGTGCTAAGGCTGAGCCAATACCTAGCGGATAAACTTAAGCAGACAGGTGAGTTGGCAGGGCTGCACAAATACTATGAGTTGGCCTTGATCCCGGTATTGCAGAAGATGGAGCGCGACGGAATTCTGGTCGACCCGGAGGTGTTGGGAAAACAGAGCCAAGCCTTGGGTGTAAGATTGATCGAGGTGGAGCGCGCCGCTTTCGAGTTGGCTGGCGAGGAGTTCAACTTAGGCTCTCCTAAGCAGTTGCAGAGAATCTTTTACGAGAAGCTGCAATTGCCGGTGCTGAAGAAGACGCCTAAGGGGCAGCCCTCTACGGCCGAGCCCGTATTGCAGGAGCTGGCCTTGGAGTATGAGCTGCCCAAGCTCATCACAGACCATCGTGGCTTAAGCAAACTTAAGTCGACCTATACCGACAAGCTGCCGCTTGATATCAACAAGCGCACAGGGCGCATACACTCGAGTTTTCAGCAGGCAGTTGCCGCTACTGGCCGCCTCTCCTCTACCGATCCCAATCTGCAGAATATCCCTATCCGCACAGCGGAGGGGCGCAAGGTGCGGCAGGCATTTATCGCCCGGCCAGGTTATCAGCTACTCGCCGCGGATTACTCGCAAGTAGAGCTGCGCATCATGGCCCATCTGTCCAGCGACGCGGGGCTATTAAAAGCCTTCTCAAATGCACAAGACGTACACCGTGCGACCGCCTCCGAGGTTTTTGCGACGCCTCTGGAGGAGGTAAGCTCAGAGCAGCGCCGGCGCGCGAAGGCGATTAACTTCGGTCTTATCTACGGCATGTCCGCGTTCGGTTTGGCGAAACAACTAGGAATCGACAGGCAGAGCGCCGCGCATTATGTGGATCTGTACTTCCAGAAATATCCGGGAGTTCTGCAGTATATGGAGCAAACCCAGGCCTATGCGGATGAGCACGGTTTTGTGGAGACCCTATTTGGTCGGCGCCTTTATCTGCCCGACATCCATGCGGGCAATGGCATGCTGCGCAAGGCCGCGCAACGCACCGCCATTAATGCTCCAATGCAAGGCACTGCTGCGGATATCATCAAGCAGGCGATGATCGATATAGACCATTGGTTAGGGACTGGGGTGTTGGATGCACGCATGGTGCTGCAGGTGCACGATGAACTGGTGTTCGAGGTCGCGAATGACGATATCGAATTACTGACAGAGGGTGTGCGCTTTAGGATGGTGAGTGCCGCGTCGCTCAATGTCCCCCTCGTGGTCGATGTAGGAATTGGCAACAACTGGGACGAGGCCCACTAGCCCTAGACGCTAGTGGGTTCGCTCTCTGTTCCCGCCTCGGGCTCGGGTTCTTCAAGCCAAGCATTCAGCCGAGCCTCTAAGTTCTCGACGCCCGATTTCTGCAGAGAAGAGAATAGCTGGATGCTCGCATTAGGGAATTGAGCTAGTTCTTTGCGTGCGCCTAACAGGGCGTTTTGCGCCGCGCCGCGTTTCAGTTTGTCAGCCTTTGTTAACAACACATGGATAGGCAGATTCGACTCGAGTGACCAGTTGATCATCATCAAGTCAAAGTCTTTGAAGGCGTGGCGAATATCCGTTAACAGCACCAGACCTACTAAAGCAGTTCGCTTATTGAGATAGAGCTCAAGGTGCTCCTGCCATTGGTTCTTCACGACCAATGGTACTTTGGCGTAGCCGTAACCAGGCAAGTCCACTAGGTAGCGACCATTGGGCAACCCAAAGAAATTAATAAGCTGGGTTCGCCCCGGGGTCTTACTGGTGCGAGCGAGTCGGTTCTGATTAGTGAGCACGTTGATGGCGCTAGACTTGCCCGCATTAGAGCGGCCGGCAAAGGCTACTTCGCGGACGCTATCGCTTGGACAGTCGTCTAAACCCACGGCACTAGTGATGAAACTGGCGATTTTATAATTCATGGGCGCACTAGATACAGTAAGAATCGGCTTAGCGCAAGCTCGCTAAACAGTGTTCAGCGCTTTAGAATGGCCAGATTACGGCCCAAGAGCAGACAAATTGCCCTTCGAACTAGGCAATTCATAGAGTAATCAAAATCGATGCGGTATAATTCGCGCCCGTTCGTCTGTTTACAATCGAGGCGTCAAGCCGGTGGCTACACTACAGCCAATCGGCCGCATTGAGGCGTAGATGGCTGCATCAACGACACACAAGCACTTTAGAGAACTATAGGAAAGTTGGACTATTCATGAAAAATCTAGCCACGAAGAATGCACTGACCCTGTTAACCACTCTTGTATTTGCAGCGTTCGCTAGCTTCAGCCATGCCCAAGGCAATGCTGCTGCTGGTGAAAGTAAAGTAGCGGTATGTGGCGCTTGCCACGGTGTCGCGGGGCAAAGCACTATTGGAGCTAACCCGAAGCTAGCTGGCCAGAGCGCCCGTTACCTGATCAAGCAGATGAATGATATTAAAAGTGGCGCTCGCAATGTGGCACTAATGACTGGCCTGCTCAATGGCTCTAGCGATCAAGACATCGCAGACATGGCGGCCTATTACGCGGCTCAGGAAACCACCCTAGAAGGTGCAGACCCAGAGATGCTAGAGCTTGGTGAGAGCATCTATAAGGCAGGCATAGCCTCTTTAAACGTCGCCGCGTGTTCCGCTTGTCATTCTCCTACTGGTAAAGGCAACCCTCAGGCGGGTTTCCCAGCCTTGAGTGGTCAGCACAGCGAATATACCGCTACGCAGCTAAAGGCTTTCCGTTCCGGCGAGCGTGCTAACGACGGTAACGCGATGCCAATGCGTATCATATCTGAGCGTCTTACTGACAAAGAGATCGACGCTCTTGCAAGTTACATTTCGGGATTGAACTAAATATTAAAGTCCGCTTTATCGCGAATTTGGTAAGTTAACCGGGCCAGAGCGGTCTTTTAGATCAGTTTTACTGAATCGTTAAGAGAACAAATCTGAGGGAGTACCAAGATGAAAAAGATGATTATGCAGTTTCTTGCAGTATTAGTTTTAGCGCCACTGGCCTTCTCGGCACTGGCTCAGCCTGCCCGTTTTGTTGAAGGCACACACTATACGGTGCTGCCAACTGCCGTCAAAACCAAAGATGCATCGAAGATAGAAGTTGTTGAAGTGTTTTGGTATGGCTGCCCGCATTGCTTCACTTTCGAGCCGCTGATCGAGGACTTCGTAGCGAATGCGCCCGCGGATGTAGATTTCGTGCGCTTCCCAGCGATCTGGAATGATCTCATGAAGATCCATGCTCAAGTCCTCTACGCTGCCGAAGCGCTAGGCAAGCTCGACGTGCTACACAGCCCAATTTTCACGGCGATCAATGTGGAAGGCAATCGCCTTCAGAATGAGCAGCAAATCTCCGCCTTGTTCGCCAAGCATGGTGTTAGCGCTGAAGAGTTTGGTCGTGCGTTTAACTCTTTCTCTGTAAAGACGAAAGTGAACCAGGCCGAAGCCAAGATGCGCGAATATCAGGTGCGTAGCACTCCTAATATGATTGTGAATGGCAAGTACCTGATCTCTACTGGCGACGCAGTACGTACGCAACAAGAGATGTTGGAAGTGGTAAATTTCCTAGTGAATAAAGAAAGAAGCTCTAGCTGATCTACGCTTGAGTGGCATTATGAGACCCACTAGTGCGCAGCGCCCGCTGCCACTAGTGGGTCGCGGTTTTATGTAATTCAAGGATGTCTGAATAAGAGCCGTATTTAATGAGCCAAAGGGACAACGAGAGCATAGAGGTCGCCCGCTGGAAGAAGAAATTCCTCGATGCACTCGAAGTGCATGATAGCCGTGAAAAATCCCTCCTAAACCGAATCAGATTGCTACGCCGCGGACTTGTCGGTGTCAGCCTAGCCGGTGATGGCTTAGACAATAGCTTAGACCGCGAACTCTCCTCACTCCGCGCTACCCTGCGCTCAGAAGACACCGAATCTGGATTGGAATTGCTGCTCGAGCGCATCGAACGCTCGGTGCTGCGCCTTGACTCGCATAAAGAGCAGAGCGTCAGCTCAATACAGACCGCCCTGACCCTGAGCGTTAAACAGCTGCAAGAGCTTAGTCTTTCTCGCGAATTGAAACGCGCTGTGCGCCAGTACGCCAAACAGCTGCCCTCCAAGGTCAAAGACCCCCAGAACCATTCGGTATTGCTCGTCGATTTTCTCGAGCTATTGAGAATGGTGATTCGCGAGCTAACTTTCCAGCCAGAAACCGAGGCCACCCGATCTGAATCCGGCTTTTGGTCGCGCCTATTTACTGGCTCTTCGGATAAGCCATCGGAGCCAGCAGCAGCTGCACAGAATGATGAAGTCGCAGAGGCCGAGATAAATACAGATAAGGCGCCAACGAAGTCCGGCACCGCCCAAGAGGCTGAAGCGAGCAAGGCTGAGAAGAAGCTCCTTACTAGCGAGGAGCCAGTTAGCACAGCGGCAGCCGCAGTCCTCTCCTCGAGCTCCACTAAGTCAGGCAGCGTAAGTGAAGCGCTAGACGAGGAAGAGCTCGATATCCCGGTCGAAGCTCAAAGCACCAATATAGCCGCTGACGAGGGTGTGCAGTCGGAGGCTTCCCGGTCGCGTAATGCTGCAATAGCGCGGACACAAGAAGAGGAAGCTACCAATAAGCGATTGAGCGAAGAGCCCGAACCGGGCTTCTCCGCAATTGCAGACCATGCCGAACCCGTTCTCCTGCGAATCTTGGAGAATATTTTCGTCACCGAACAATCCACACCCTTGGCCTCAAAGATTCGGGGCAAAATTAGTAGAGGTTTGAACTGGTACGAGTTCGTAACCGTTCTCGAAGACCTCTATGCCCTCATTACCGCCGCCGTGGAACAAGAGCGAACTGAGTTTCAGCACTTCCTTAACGAGCTCAACGAGAGCCTCGGGCAGGTACAAGAATATGTACAGTTCTCGAGAGAGCAAGAAGGTGCGTCCCGTAATTCCGAAAAGGAATTGGACGATGCGGTAAGGACCCAAATCAGTGATATTGCTGAGACGGTGCAGGTCGCAGAGGACATTGGCGAGCTTAAAAGTGCGGTACAAGGCCAACTCACCACTATTCTATCTTCGATGGATCAATTCAAGGCTATGAAGTCGGCACAGCAAGAGAGCGCCAACGAGCATACCCGCGCGCTAGAAGAAAGACTACGTGCTATGGAGGCTGAGTCCAAGGAGCTGCGGGTGCATCTAGCTCAGCAGGAGCAACTGGCCTCTCGCGATGCTCTTACTGAGCTGCCTAACAGGGCTGCCTATGATAAGCGTGTAACACAGGAGTTTTTGAACTGGCGTAGCACCCTAACGCATACGGGGCAGCCCGGTCTGTGTTTGGCGATCTGCGATGTCGACCACTTTAAGCGCGTTAACGATACCTACGGCCATTTGGCTGGCGATAAGGTATTGAAAATATTAGCAAAAGAGATATCTTCTCGGCTTCGCAAGACTGATTTCGTGGCACGTTACGGTGGCGAGGAGTTCGCCATAATCATGCCGGCTACCTCTTTAGAGAATGCTGAGCAATTGATCAACAGCGTACGCCTGAAGATTGCCAAGTGTCCGTTCCACTTCAAGGAAACTCAGGTGCAAATCACAATGTCTTTCGGCCTGTCCTGTTTCGAGGACTTAGATACTCCCGAGAAGGTTTTCGAGCGCAGCGATAAGGCCCTCTACCGCGCGAAAGAAGGCGGGCGTAACCAGGTCTGCCTCGCCGTACCCGCAAGTCCTGCCAAGAAAACGCCTAGCGCGCAGTAAATTCGGGCCCAATCGCAAACTATTTTATCGAAACGCCAGTCTTACCGTCGTTTCGAAACAGAATTCAGTCGGAAAATATGACTTCAAGTAAAACCACAATACAGTCAATCACGCAGCAGCTGGCTAACAAATTGCCGCCATCGCTTAAGAGCATGCTGCAGGCCAATGCCAAGTCTCGCCTATTAACGCGCGTAGATACTGTGCTGATGGTGTTCGACGCTAAGATTTATGACCTCGCCAATAATACTTGGCGTAGTGTGGTGCTGGAGGAAGGGCGCAGCCCCGCAGAGTCTATTGCGAGCGCGGCGAAAGAGTTGCTAGAACAACATAACAGTCGCCCTACTGTTCTCCTGCTGCTGCCATCGAGTGAGTTTATTGCAACACAGGTCAACATGCCCGGCGTGGCAAGAGAGAATCTGCGTTCTGCCCTGGCTTTGCAGTCAGCAGTACAGCTTCCTAGTTATGAACAGGACTTAATATTCACAGTAAACCCAAGTGCAAAGAGTGACGCCTCAGCGGATATCGTGTTGTGGACGGATGAGCAGAAAATAGACTCGCTGTTCGAAGCCTTCGCGAGCCATGAGCTCTTTCTTACTGCGGTTATGCCGCGCGCCTTGGCGGCGACCAATACCGAAGATCGCACCGGCGCAATCCTGATAAGCGATGAAGACGCTACCCATCTTACCCGCCTAGTGTATCGCGATGGGGTATTAACGCATTATCTGCTTCTATCCAAACAGGACCTAGCAGACGAGGAGTTCGAAAGGCAGTGGCAGGAGCAGTGTCTTGCATTAGAGAACGAAGCCGGCAGCGTAAAAAATATGGCGGGTGCGCAGGACTACACAGACCTTAGCTTGCAAGTGAAACCAGATCTAGAATACTGCTTTCTGCCTAATGGAGCTAAAGAGGCCCGTCGGCAGGCCGAGAAGGGAAAGCGTCTTTCCTATCTCGCCGCCGCTGCAGTATTAGTTTTGTTATTGAGCAGCTCCCCATTTCTATGGCAATCGTTCCAGTTGATGCGTTTAGAGAGCAATCTGCAGGCCTTGCAAGTGGAATCCCAGCAGGCTCGTGAGGATCAAGAAGTGGTCCGCGAGTTCGAGCTTAGCTGGGGTGTGTTGAACGAGTTTCCTTTGCAGAATATTTCCCAAACCCTGCTAGAGCTCCAAACGGTGCTCAACCCAAGTGTGTTGACCTCGATAGAGATCGACGAGGGCAGCATGGAGATCGAAGGCGAGAGCCCAGACCCACAAAGTCTATTGCAGCAGCTCGAAGAGAACCCTTTGTTTACGGGAGTCGATTTCGCCCGCGCCACGAACAACAACCGTTACTTCATTGAACTAAGCTTGAGCACAGTGGATTTCGACGCCTATCGGCAATGGTATTTTCCGGACGTGAGGCGCTAACACAATATGACAAAACGTGAAAAAAATATCTTGTTTGCCGCCCTCGCAGTGGGGCTGGTCTTCGTGTTGACCCAGGGCTACCCCGCGATCAAGAGTCAGTACAGTGCTCGTGCGGAAAGGATAGACGCAATACAAACTAGCTTAGAGCGTGAGCGAAGATTAATCGAAGATGCACAGATGTGGAATGAGCGCAGAGCACAGGTTCTCGCAAGAGGCGATGAACTCACGGGCCAGCTTTTCCAAGACAGCTCTATACCACTGGTAAGCGCGAATATTCAGCGGCTAGTGCGAGACTTCGCAAACGAGACAAATGTCAGTATTACCTCTACTAAGCTCGCCGAGTCGATGGAAACAGATGGTTGGCTGCTGGTAGAACAAGAGCTAACAATTCTCACGAATAATCAGAGTTATATTTTGAGTTTTCTCGATCAGATCGAGACATCCTCTCCCCTACTTGCAGTAAGTGGTTTTAGCGTACGCCGTAATCGCAATCAATATGCAGGCACGATTACGGTCGTTGGGTTCAGCAGGACTACTCCTGCACGCACGGGGGCTGCAGATTAAATCATGACTCACGCGATGATCAGTCTACCGATGTTTGGACAACTCTTAGAGCCGGAGGGCATTGCTCCGGCGCAAGATTTTAACGATTCCGGCGAGCTAGTGTGTAACACGCTGCCGAGTATCGAGCTACGCGCCAAGATACGTTATATAGCAGGCGAGGTAGTAAAATTTCGCAGAGGCAAAGGCGATGAAGTCTCGCGCTTAATGAAGCATTGGCGCGCAGAGCTCTCGCCCCAAATAGATCAGTCTGAAGATGTCTTCGTATCTGGTTTCGAAGACGATGAAGAGCTAAAAGATCTAGCTTCCGAGGCGCCAATCATTCGGCTAGTCAATCATCTATTTGCCAGAGCCATGGACCTCAATGCCAGCGATATCCACTTCGAGCCTAACGAAAATCATTTGGATGTACGCTGTCGTGTCGACGGCATCATGACCCGTATCGAGAGACTGCCTATTAAGATTCACACGGCAGTCGCATCGCGACTCAAGCTAATGGCGAGACTCGACATCGGAGAGAAGCGTTTGCCCCAGGATGGGCGTATAGACTCGCGCATCGGCGCTAAACAGCTCGACATGCGTGTCTCTACCCTGCCCGGCGTGCACGGTGAGTCGGTAGTGCTCCGTATCCTCGATCGTAGTGACACTGCAGTAAGCCTTCAGCAATTAGGTATGCCAGAGTCGATACTCGGCAAGTACCAACAATTGATCACTCAGCCGCACGGGATGATTCTGATTACCGGCCCGACCGGTAGCGGTAAGACGACCACACTCTATGCGACTCTAGAGAAGATCAATAGCGAAAAGCAGAAGATCATTACAGTTGAAGATCCAGTGGAGTATCAGCTCGAGGGTATTACTCAGATACAAGCGAATTCCAGCATCGGTCTTACCTTCGCCGCGGGGCTGCGCTCGATTGTGCGGCAAGACCCAGACGTGTTGATGGTGGGGGAGATTCGCGACCACGAGACCGCAGAGATCGCCATCGAGTCTGCGCTCACCGGTCACTTAGTATTCTCTACCCTGCATACCAACGATGCCGCGGGCGCAGTAACGCGACTGCAGGACATGGGCGTGGAAGGCTATTTGATTAGCTCTAGCCTACTGGCGATACAGGCGCAACGCCTTGTTAGGCGCATCTGCACCGACTGTAAGGTCGAGCAGCCCCTGAGCATCGACGAGGCCAATGTTCTGCAGATAGACGCCAAGGACTATCCGGTACTCCACCGCGGCACTGGCTGCGAGCGCTGCGGCGGCAGTGGTTATCGTGGGCGCATCGGCTTATATGAGCTACTGGTTATGAGCGACACCATTCGACATCACATCGCCAGTGGCGCGGACGCCAATATCATTCGCGACCAAGCGATCAGTGAAGGCATGAGAACACTCCGGCAAGACGCGCTCGAGAAGCTCGGCGCGGGCCTTACCACCCCTGAGGAAGTCGTGCGAGTGACAAGGGCAATATGAGCGCAGCTTACTATCGATATCAGGCTTATGACGCACAGGGCAATGTGATGACCGGGCAGGTCAACGCAGAGTCCGAGCGCGAGGCATTGAAGATACTGCAAGGCAAGAAGCTCATCCCCGTGAAGATCTCGCGCTCCGATCAGGCCGATACCAAAGGCATGGGCAAGAAGCGCTTGAAGGCGCGCGACGTGCTCGACTTCACCACCGGGCTGTGCACGCTCGTAGAGGCGCGCGTACCGCTGGATAAAGCCTTACGCCTATTAGAGGGCATAACGGAGTCCGCAGCGATGCGGCAGCTGGTTATCACCATGCGCCGTGACGTTAAGGAAGGTAAGAGCCTTGCGGAGGCCATGGAAACTAGGCCCGATGTGTTCTCTAAGATGTATATCAATATCGTACGTGCGGGCGAGGAAGGCGGCATCCTCCATCAACTACTGCCCGACCTCGCAGACTTCCTAGAGACGAACGCGAAGAATCGCCAAGCCATTCTTTCCGCCATGATCTATCCGATCGTGTTGTTGGTAACCGGGATCATCTCGGTGTTCTTGCTGTTGGCTTTTGTGGTGCCTCAGTTCGCGGTGATGTTCGAGGACGCGGGCACCGAGATTCCGGCCTCGGCCGCGTTCCTGCTAGCGGTCAGTAGTTTCATACAGAGTTATGGTTATCTGTTTATCGTTCTAATCGTTGGGCTTGTTGCTTGGTGGCGATGGCTAGACCAAGACCCGCAGCGCAAGCTGCGCAAAGACGAATTTCTCCTGTCTACTCCGCTATTAGGGGCCTTGTTGCTCTATAAAGACTGCGCAGTTTTCGCCCGCACTCTAGGGGCACTACTAGAGGCCGGTATTCCCTTGATCAGGGCGCTGCGAGTGTCACGAGAGGTAGTGAGCAATACCGATATCGCGCGACATCTTCGCCAAGTCGAAGACGATGTACGCTCGGGCTCTGGCCTTGGCATCTCGCTAGAGAAGACGAACCGTTTTCCTACGCTTTTGCATCAGCTAATCACTGTCGGCGAAGAGTCGGGTAGAACCGGCAGCATCCTGCTTAAGACCGCAGCGAGTTTCGATACCAGCGTGAAGAATCAGATGTCGAGTTTAGTATCGGCGCTACAACCCGCGTTGATCTTATTTCTGGGCATTGCGGTAGGTGGCATCACCATCACAATGCTCTCCGCGGTGTTCTCTATGAACACGGTGGATTTTTAAAAATGGACTGGAGTAGAACTGTGAACGCAACAAGACAACTGGCACTTATGGGCCTCGCGATGAGCTTGGTATCCTGCGCCACTATGCCCGGTGGCGGCAACGCGGGCACTCGCCCAGGCAATGCCCCGAGCCCTATATCGTCCAGCGCGACAACTAGCGGTGCTGCCTCCTCGGCCTTAGTCGTGCAGTCTGCCCAAGACGACGAGCAGCAGCGTCTTATCGATTCGATCAACCGCGATGGTAACCGAAGAACTGCTGGGTATTCTGATACACCGCCCGCTCCGGTAAATGCACTCAGCACCGACGTGGTGGAGTTGAACTACGAGCAGGCAGACTTACGAGTCGTGATCGAAGAGCTTGCGGCCGCTCTAGACACCACCATCATTATCGACCCAAGCATCGCCGACAAGGTCAGCATCCGCACCTCGGCCAATCGCCCACTAACCCAAGAAGACATCTGGCCCCTTATTCGGTTGCTCACTCGCCAGGCAGGGGTAACCCTAGAGCGTGTCGGCAATGTGTATTATGCGCGTCAGGGCGATGTTAACCTACCCGTCGAGATCACTACGCGGGGCGACACGGCAGGCACCACGGCAAGTGTCGTAACACAGATCACGCCACTGGTTTACGTCTCCGTAGAGACCGCCTTGGAAATGCTAGGACCACTAGTGCTGCCAAACGGCACTCTGTCACGTATCTCTAATAACACTCTTGCGATCTCTGCTAGCCCTTCGCAGCTAAGCCGTATTAATGAGCTACTCGCAGTGATCGATGCAGACCCGTTCCAGAATCAAGGCCTGCATCTCTATCCGCTCAGTTTCGCCGCGGCAGCAGAGCTTGCAGAGGAACTGACCGAGGTCCTACAACTTATCGAAGGCAATAATCCGGCCTATCAAGTCAAAGGGCTCGAGCGTATCAACGCTCTTCTAGTGACAGCGCCGTCAAACCGAGGCTTCGAGGAGATCACGCGTTGGGTGCGCCTACTCGATGCTGATAGCCAAGAGCAGTCCGAGCAATTGTTTCACTATCGCGTCAAGAATCTAACGGCGCTGGATCTAGCGGCAACCCTGACTAGTGTCTTCGAACTCGATGAAGAAGACGCTCCTGTTCGCACGGCCAACGATCGATTCGAGACTGTCGAGGTGCTTACTCCAGAGGGTGAAACGGTCAGCCGAACTGTCCCGTCTTTACCCAACGCCTCGGTGGGCGGAGCTGGCAATGAGCAAGCGGTATCTGCGAATATTAAGGTTTCTATTGTTGCCGACGAGGCTACCAACAGTTTACTAGTACGAGCCAATCCCCGTGACTATCGCCAGCTACTCGCGACCATCAATCAGCTAGATGCGGTGCCTTTGCAGGTGATGATCAATGCCGTGATCGCGCAAGTGACATTAACCGACGCAACCCGCTTCGGCGTCGACTGGGCGCGGGTGGCAATAGACGCGACGAACGCTCCTTCAAGCAGCGCCAGTACTTCTTTCATACCCAATTCCGGTTTGGGTGGTCTGCTGTTTACCAAGTCCTTCGTCGACGGCGCCGCTCGAGTTGAAGCCACCCTCGAGGCGATTGCTAGTAATAACGAGGTGCAGTTATTGGCTCGTCCGTCTCTGACCGTAGTGAATAATATGGAAGGTGAGATCAAGATCGGCTCTGTTGTGCCAGTGCGCTCCGGTTCCACGACCACCCAGAGTGGCGACAATATCATCAGCAGTATTCAGTATCGCGACACTGGTATCGTGCTGAGCATCACTCCACGCATCAATAACGATGGCGTAGTTAACATGATAATCACGCAGAGCCTCTCCTCTATCCAAGAGGCATCGGGTGTCGACGACAACCCCATCTTCGATAATCAGGAGATCACCACCTCGGTGGTCGTGCGTAATAATGAGAACATCGTCTTAGGTGGGTTGATTCAGTCGACTAACTCGGATTTGAATAGTGGCGTACCGGGCCTGAATCGAATTCCGGTGGTAGGCAGGCTATTCTCTTACCAACAGGACATCGCAGAGCGCAAAGAGCTCTTTATTGTGCTGCGCCCAGAGATTGTCAATCTCAACGATGGCAATGCCGCGCAATTCAGCGAGATTCTTAGCCGCTTTGAAATGGCGGCGGAATTGTTCGAAGATATAGGCCAATAATTCGCTTTCGGCGCAGGCTTTCACAATTTGGCGCCCTAAATGCAAGGAGTAGATATGATTAACACAAACAGTAAACAGGGTAATCAAGGCTTTACGATTATCGAACTGCTCATCGTAATGGCGATTCTGGGCATGTTGGCCGTGATGGTTGCACCTAACCTGTTCAACAAGGCTGATGGTGCAAGGCACGATGCCGCGCTTTCACAGATCTCCGCTGTAGGCTCGGCGCTTGCGACTCATCGTCTCGACGTTGGACAATACCCCGACGAACTCGAGGGCCTGATGGTGAATACCACCGGTCGCTCAACCTGGGATGGCCCCTATTTGAATAAAGAAGTGCCACGCGACCCCTGGGGCAACGAGTATCAATACACTTCCAACGGCAGCAGCTACACGCTGACCTCGTTCGGCGCAGATGGCCGTGCAGGCGGTGAGGATAATGACGCCGACATTAGCAATTAGGCAGTCGGTTGCCGGTTTCACCCTGCTTGAGCTGATCATCGTGTTGGCGATTTTGGCTATGGGCAGCGTGCTTCTCATTCCAAACATTGGCAGTATGAGCTCGCGTACATTCACTGCCCAGGCCCGTGAGGTGAGCTCCTTGCTCAACTACGCGCGCCGGACGGCGGTCGTCACTGGCCAACCGGCGAGCGCCCAATTCTTTCCAGACCCTGAAATTAATGAGCCTCCAGAATCTGCCGCGCAGAGCGCGCGCTCCGAGCTGGGCCGCTCGGAAATTTGGCAAGCGCGGGGCATCGAATTCGCATACGAAGACAGCACTCAGCAGCGTCCCGATGTGGAAGACGGAGTTACAATTACGTTTTTCCCCGAAGGTGGCAGCACCGGTGGCTCTGTAATCTTGACTCTGGATAGGCGCGAAGCCGTTATTTCCATCGACCCTTTCTCGGGCAAGGTACGCACGGAGTACTCCGATGATTAAACGCCGTCAGCCTAAGATTGCAAAGCGTACGCAGCGCGGTTTCACGCTATTAGAGGTAATAGTCGCCCTCACGATTACCGCGATGGTTCTAGGCAGCCTGTTTGCGCTGGCGGCCGGCAGCAAGCAATTGGCTTTTCGTTCCGGGCAGAGTTTGAACGCCGCAATTGCTGCGCGTGCGAAGATCAACTTTGCGTTACTTGAAGACGAGTATGCAGATGTGGAGATCGCCATAGACGAGGATCGTTTCCGCATTCGTCCAGAAGAGTATCTAGATCCTGTCACGCGTAAGACCGAGCCGAGTAGTTTTAAACTCCAGTACTACGAAGTAGTCGACGAGCGAAGCGATGAGGCGGTACGCGGCACGCGTTGGATTAGACTCGAGTTGCAAGAATGAGCGAGCATATGCACAAGGGCAACTCTCAACAGGGCTTCACGCTCATCGAGATTATTCTATCGCTGGCCCTCACCGCAATGCTACTGAGTCTTCTCAGCACGGGCATGTACGGCGTTATGAACGACTGGGAAGACGATACCTCAGCCCTAGACGAACGCTTGGACGAGACCATCGCAATCCTACAGTTAGAGCGCGCCTTGCAAGGCGCCTTCCCCCACAGCTACCGCAATGCCGAAACACTGGGTCGCTATGTGTATTTTCAGGGTGAGGACGATAGCTTGAGCTGGGTGTCCACGGTGTCACCACAACGCAGTGGCGGGCTCACAGCGTGGCAATTGGAGTCCGTTAATAATGAAGGCGTGTACCTTAAGCTCGCACCCGCCATGAGCGATAATCCTAGCCCTCGCCTAGAAGATGCCGAGCTGCGTCTATTGCTGCCGAACTATACGGCGCAGTTCAGTTACCTGTATGAGGAGCTCGATTTTAGTAAGCGTTGGCGGGACGACTGGCCAGGCCACGAGCTCTCTGTTTTGCCTTTAGCGGTCCATATTCGCCTTACCCCATTGGATGCTCGAAATTCCGACGAGGGAGAGCTAGACGTTGTCGCTCGCATTCGCGCCAATGAACACCGCCAGATACGCCCCGCGATTACGGGTGCTGGAGCCACTAATCCGTTTGCCCCAAGCCCTCAACTAGGGGGCCAATGATGTTTCGACAACGTGGCTCGGTCATTATTATCGTCTTATGGACTTCCGTGTTACTAACCGTGCTAGTGACGGTGATGGCCGGTAAGGTTCAACTCTCCGCAAAAACTGCCTTTCATAATCGTGCCGCGGTTACCGATCTAGCGCGTATTAACTCTGCAGTGAATCAGGCGGAGATGGAATTAATGTTGGAGCGCATGGTTGCGCCAATCGATCGTGTGGTGGAGTTAGACGAGGATGGCAACTTCCGTAATCCGTACTATCGCTTCAACGGACAACCCTTAGCTCTGTACTACCCTATCGACGAAGACATGGTCGTGCGTGTTTACGATCATGCGGGCAAGGTGAATCTCAGTGGCATTCGTCCTGCGCAACTCCAATTACTGATAGAGAAACGCCTAGGACCGGACCCAGATTATCAACAGGTGCAGGATCTAATCACGGCATGGAACGATTGGACAGATTTGAATGATGGCGCGGGTATAAACGGCGCCGAGAAGGAATACTACGAGTCTCTAGACCCGCCCTATAGTCCGCGCAATAACGGCGAGTTGGATAGCGTGGAGGAGCTGCGCCTTATCAGGGGGTTCGACGAACTGTTCAAGGACGTGAACCTGGACGCGGCGTTTACGATCTACGGGAATGGGCAGAACGTGAATCTAAATTTCGCGACTCGTGAGGCGATGCAAATCTTGCCTGGTCTCACCGACGAGTACATCGAAGAGATTATTGCCTATCGTGAAAAGCATGACTTTATAAGCAAGCAGCAAGTGGGTGAGCTGCTTCCGACCGAGAACTTCGTGGAGCTATCCAATTGGATCGGCTTTACCTACAGTTCTTTCTATTCCATCTTTGCCTATCCAAAACCGCCGCTCGAGAACGAGGAGCAGGGCCAGGAAGAGTCGGATGCTGAAGAAATAGATACTGTATCGCAGGCCTATATGGAGATAGTGGAGATAAGTAAGGATGCCCGCGCCAAGGTCTTCAAGGTGGACCCCTATGGCCGCTTGCCAGACTCACGCCCGGCACAGGTTGAAGACTAGGGACACTGGATGTCCCAGTCGACACGCATTACCACAGAGCCTACTCCCTTGGTGGATTTGATCTTGATCAGCTTGCTAAGCTTTGTCTCGTACCAGAGCAGGCCACTGGAATCGGCGACGCCGCCAATCACATAGAACTCCCCTACACGCATCGAGATCGCGTTAACGCGGATACGCGCCATAATAATATCGCCCTTCTTAAAAGGGCCCTTCGGCACATCTGTGAGGTCGGTAGTGAGATAGGCCGATTGAATCTCATCGAGCGTGCGCATGATTGCGAACCCGAAATTACATTCTAGGCCGTCTTGCATTATCTCGATCTTGGATTCGAGAATGATGTCGCTTAGCGGCTCAACTTCCTCTATCTCTTCGCCATCGAGATTGCGCACCATGCTGTAGAACACCTTGCAGTCTTTGATCTTGCGATCTTCCACTACGTTGATGTCTGGCACCTCATGGGGGTCTGTGGACTTGCTGTTGCAGTAGTCCTCGTAATGGCCTACTACTTGATGACTCTCGCCGATCTCGCGGATGCGGCCCTTCTCTAGCCAGATTGCGGTGTCGCACAATTCCTGCACGTGATACATGGAGTGGCTGCAGAAGATCATCGTCTTATTCTGTTTGCGGAACTCATTCATGCGCTCAACGCACTTCTTCTGGAAGGCGATATCCCCTACCGAAAGAGCCTCGTCAATGACGAGCACGTCGGGATCTACCATCGTCGCAATCGAGAACGCGAGGCGCACATACATGCCTGAGGAGTAAGTCTTTACCGGGCGGTCAATAAAATCGCCAAGCTCCGAAAACTCGATGATCCTCTGTTCCAGCTCGGCGATGTTCTCATCGGAAACGCCGAGTAATGCGGCGTTCAGGTAGATGTTGCGGCGACCGGTGAACTCGGGGTGAAAGCCAGCGCCCAGCTCTAATAGTGCCGCTACCTTGCCCTTGATGGCGATGCTGCCACTGCTGGGTTGCAGCGTGCCGACGAGTAGTTTCATCAGGGTCGACTTACCGGCACCGTTGTCGCCGATGATGCCGAGGCTGCGTCCTTCCAGAACAGAGAAGGAGATGTCCTGCAGCACGTGGAAATTCTTATGGCGCTGTTTGCGCAGCAATAGTTCTAGTAAGCGGTCTTGGGGACGCTCGTAGATTCTAAAGTCTTTAAATACATTCTCTACAGAGATGCTGTGCATAGATTCCTCTGCTCTACAGTACGTCGCCGAAGGCATGACGGATACGCATGAAGACCCAGCCCCCGAAGCAATAGGTAAAGAGGGATACCGGAACGATAATCTGGAAACTCGTCATTGGGAAGTTACCCAATAGTATCAGTTCGCGGTAGCTGTCGACGAAGTTGTGCATGGGGTTTAGCAATAACCAAGGCTGGTACTCTACCGGTATCAGTGAGATCGGGTAGACGATCGGCGTCAGGAAGAACCACGAGGTCAGCGTTAGAGTAACGATCTGCTGAATATCCCGCAGGAACACACATAGTGCCGAGAGTATGGCGACCAAGCCCATAGTGAACAGGAACTGAAATGCGAAGATCAGAGGCACCCAGAACCACATGAGGTTGAAGTAACCCTGTGTCATTAGGTAGACGAGGAACAGCGATAGCGCTATGCCATGGACCATATAAGGCACGATAGTACCGACACCGGGGATTATCTGCACCGGGAACATGACCTTGGTAATCAGCGGTGCTTTCTCTAAAAGAAGAGTGCTCGCCCTACCCATGGCGTCGCCGAATGCGAACCACGGTAGATAGCCCATCATCATAAATATCACGAAGGGCGTATTGCCATACTCCACCGGCATAGGTGCTCTAAACACCACGCTAAAGACGAAGGAGTAGATCATGATATTGACGATCGGAGTGATGAATAGCCACACCATGCCGCCAAAGGAGCCAGCAAACTGACCAGTAAAGTCCTGACGCACAAAGTTGTGAAACAGGCGATAGTGAACGATGGGGGCAAATAGCCACTGTCGAAGCAGTTGAAAAAACATTCCTAGTCTAGACTTCCTTTAAAATAAGAGAGTGGCGTGGCCTAATTCTGTGGTGCGATCAACCAGTTGCCAACGTCCAATAAGTCGTCTGCGCTAAGAATACCCGCTTCGCGCTTGAGTAAAAGATTGTAGCGAATATGGGCGTAGCGAGCGCGTTGCAAGTCACGTTCTGCCGCGAAACGATCACGCAGGGCGTTAAGCACATCGACGCTGTTGACAGTGCCAAGTTCGAAACCGCGCTGCATTGCTGTATAGGAAAGCGCTGTGGATTCAACTAATCGCTCTGCCGCAGTAATTTGCAACTCGCTAGATTTGGCCTGCAAATAGGCTAAACGAGTGCGCTCGACAATCTCCAATTGAATTTGTCTTAACTCATTCTGCGCAATACTGTGTTGGCTTCTTGCCTCGTTTACTCCGGCACGATTGCGCCCGCCTGCGAAAAGGGGAACGGTCACATTGAGGCCGATATAACTAGAGTCGGTGCTGTTAGAGAGGGTGTTGTCATAGCCGAGGTTAGAGCTTTGCTGTTGGGCGACGATAGAGACACTGGGCATATAAGCTCCTTGTCTCTGATCTATGCGCTTATTCGCTGCACGCACTGCGTACTCGCGAGCGATGATTTGTTGATTGCCATTGCGAGCACGTTCGAGCCATGTCTCTACGCTACCTTCTACGGAGGGTATTTCTATCTCTTCATTCAGGCGATAAAGTTCACCAACGCTCACTCCGGAAACTGAGCGGAGCTTTTCGCGAGCTAAGGCGAGTTCACTCTCTCTAGTGAGTTGCTCTGCCTGGACAGATGCAAACCTAGCCCGAGCATTATACAAGTCGGTAATCTGGGTTGATTGTAGTTCATATAGCGACTCGATCTGTCGCAGTTGATTACTGAAAGTTTCGACTTCTGCGTTGATTGAAGTGACTGCGTCTTCAGCTTGCAGAACCTCGAAATACTTCTCTGCCACGTCAGTAAGTACGTATGAAAGCTGGGCGTAATACTCTGCTTCGGCTTGATCTTCAGCAAGATAAGCAGCACTTCGTGCGCTAAAAGCCGACCAGTTAAACAGGACTTGGGTGAGTTGGACAGAGTAACGTTCGCCACGATACTTATTACGGACATCCCGTACATTGTCCAACTGATTATTATCCGAGACACTTCCATTGGCACTGAGTTGTGGCAGTAGTTCTCCATTCGCGGCTTTTTTGCGTGCCGAACTAATGTCCAATCGATCGCGTGAAATCCGCAGCTCAGGACTATAATCAAGCGCTGCGGTAAAGAAATCTTCCAGAGTACTGCCTTGCACTACTAAGCGAGTTACAGCCTCTTCTGAGACTTCAGCCGCGTAGGAAGGCAATACACTTGCACAAGCGAGGCTAAGGCAGAGCGTTGAAATGTAAAGGGCTTTCATACGCGTTAATCTTCAATTAGGCTGCGAGCGATCGCATTGGAAAATGGTTTCATTACATATTGTAGGAATGTTCGCTCGCCAGAGGCGATGAGCACTTCGGCGGGCATACCAGGGACCAGTGTCAACGAGCCAAGTGCTTCCATGCTCTCGGGGTTTACAGACACCCGTGCTAAGTAAAATGGTATTCCTGTTTGTTGGTCGGCCATCGCATCGGCGGACAGGCTTAGCACAGTGCCAAACAGCGTTGGAGTACTACTGCCGAAACTCGAGAAGCGAATGGTCGCAACCTGGCCAACTTGCACTCGATCGATGTCGATTAAGGGTACTCGCGCCTCGATAATTAGTTCGTCCCCCTGTGGCACGACTTCGGCGATGGGAGCACCAGGGCCGACTACTCCGCCTTCGGTGTGATACTGCATACCACTAACAATGCCAGATTCCGGTGCGCGAATAATAGTCCGCTCTACTACATCGTTCAGTGCAAAGATGCGTTCGCGGAGGTCTTTCAGGCGTGTCTGGGTTTCGCTAAGTTGCGACACAACCTCGGAGCGGAATTCATTTTCAGTCTGTAGTATCTGTAACTGTGTTTCGCCTATCTGCATCTCCGTCGAGGCAATGCTAGAGAGTAATTCGGCGGCTTCGCCCTCATAACTGGCGTGGCTGCGTTCTAGATTGCGCAGGCGTAATTTGTCGGAAAAACCCTGTTCCAACAAGATGCGTGTGTCTGCTAATTCTTCGCCAAACGAGGCCGCGAGTTCCTCTTTGCTCTCGCGCACAGCCTTCAAACCCGTTACCCTCGAACGCAGCTGTTCAATACGTTGTTTTAGCACTGCGATGCTGCCCTCGCGAGACGCCTTACGCGCGGCAAATATCTGTTTCTGAGCAGCGAGTTCGGAGCGCGCGTTGACATCGGATGTGTCGAGCGTGGAAGGAAGGTTAAAATCTTCGAGGCCATCGCGCTCAGCAAGTAAACGGGCCTCGAGAGCACTAACAGCAGTGAACTGCGCAGTTGCGATTTCCAATTGTGCAAGGGACTGTGTGCTATCGAGTTCTATTAGTGGTGCGCCAGCGTCAACATAGTCACCGTTCTGGACGTAGATCTTACTGATCATGCCACCTTCGAGGTGCTGAATCGTCTTCTTATAGGAGCGCACAGTTACAGCGCCAGGAGCATGTGCTGCTCCGTCGATCGGCGCTGTAACAGCCCACACACCGAATACGCCAAAGACTAAAAAGGCAATTATCAATCCAGCTCTGCTTGGCGCTTCGATACCGGTATCGACCTCGAAAGGTTCAGGCGCGCGCACTGCCTTGCTCGGTCTGCTGCCAGTCAGTACTGGTAAATTGTCCTGATCGTTCTGTTTGTCAGTCACGTTCTTTTATCCTAATGTCGTTCGCAATGATTGTTTCAACCTGGAGCGGCCTTGCGTTTGTCGGCTTGTGGCATGAGGTTGGCGAGGACTTGTTCACGCGGACCAAAGCTGACCGCGGCGCCGTCCTTCATGACGAGAATCTTGTCTACACACATCAACACCATAGTGCGGTGGGTAATCACGACGACGGTACAACCTCGTTCTTTAACTCTTTGCAGCGCCGCTACGAGTTCGCGCTCGCCTTGATCATCGAGATTAGAATTAGGTTCATCTAAAACGATGAGTTTAGGGTTGCCGTATACAGCACGTGCGAAACCGATGCGTTGTCGTTGCCCGCCAGAGAGTATGCCGCCGCTACCGCCAATGAGCGTGTCGTAGCCATTAGGCAAGCGCAGGATGAGTTCGTGTACTCCGGCAAGTTGCGCAGCGTCCACGATTTTGTCAGGGTCAATCTCACCGAAGCGGCAGATGTTCTCGGAGATGGTGCCATCGAATAACTCGATGTCCTGAGGCAGATAGCCAATGTGAGGGCCCAGCTCGCGGCGGTCCCAAGAGAAGATGTCGGCGCCATCTAAACGCACCTTACCGCCTCCGGTTGGCCAGATGCCGAGCAGAGCTCTGGCGAGACAGGATTTTCCAGACGCACTCGGTCCCACGATACCCAAGGCTTCGCCCGCCGCAAGCTCAAAGGCAACGCCCGAAACCACGGGAGCACGTGCACTTGGCGGCGTTATATATATCCCTTCGACACTGAGATTGCCCTTAGGATCTGGCAAAGACATTGTCTCTGTGTCTTTCGGAATGTTCTCTAATAATTGGCCGAGTCTATCATACTGAGCGCGAGCTACAGAGAAGCCTTTCCAAGTGCCCACCAGCATGTCGATTGGCGCGAGCGCTCGGCCGAGTAATAGGGAGCCAGCAATCACCATGCCGGGCGATATTTCCTGGTTAAGAGCCAGTAGAGCGCCCAAGCCGAGGATTAGAGATTGCGTGATAACGCGAAAAGATTTGGAGAATGTAGTGAGAATGCCGGCCCAGTGGCTGGCGTCGGTCTGCAGGAAGAGTACCTTGTTGGCACGCACTTGCTGACGTTTGCGAACATCTTCGATCATGCCCATTGCTGAGATGACTTCCACATTGCGAATACTGCCATTGATTTGATTGTTTACCCAGTTCGCTTCGGTATTGGCATCCTTGAGCTTGGTAGTGGTGACCTTCTCCGTAACATAGGCCAAAGCTACCATGACTAAACCGGCGATTATGGCGACGACACCGAACCAGAAATGGAACATGAACATTACGGCTACATATATGGGGAACCATGGGGCATCGAATAGGGCAAATAGGCCATTGCCCGTCATAAACTGTCGCAGCTGGGACAGGTCATTATTGGGCTGTGAGCCATTGCTCATGCCGCCGGAATAGAGAGCCTGCTTGAAGGTCGCATCGAATACACGGTTACGCAGGCCTTGCTCGATCTTGTTGCCGGCGCTGACTAAGATTCTCGAGCGGACCCACTCGAATGCGCCGCTTGCCGCCATCAGAAACACCATGATGATGGTTAGCATCGCCAGTGTTGAAACGCTGCCACTACTCATCACGCGGTCATAGACCTGTAACATGTACAGAGTCGGCACCAACATTAATAGGTTGATAGCGGCGCTATACGCGCCTGCGTAGATGAAGTATTGGCGGACGGACTTAAAAGCCTCGAAGAGTTCTTTGTAGCGGACGTTATTTTTAGGATCTTTCATTGAGGCTTCTTATTCATAGTGTTGTATTAGTGAGTTCATCTAAGTGGGGCGCTGTCGCGCCCTTTTCAAGTTTTGTTCCTTAAGGACGAGATTGTACACGTTCACCGGTTCGCCTGTTAGAGCTCTACTTAGAGCTCCTGCGCACCCTCTGCGAGGGCTTTTAACGTGTCTGGGTCGTTGATGAGCAAGCAAGCTGGGCCATCGCGTTTAACAATCTGTCGAGCCTGTAAGGTCTGGAAGACTCGGGTAACAGTTTCTCGGCTCAAGTTCAGCATGATTGCGATCTCCATGTGCGTAGGAGGGTTGTTTATCTTCGAGGCGCTGCGCCCGCCCTTCTCGCCTGCCTCCAGTAGCATCCACAGCTGACAGCAAACGCGCTGGCTGATATTAGGTAGGCCCAGTAGAGAACGTTGTCGCGTCATCTGCCTAAGGCGTGAGGCCAAGCGCTGACCTAGCACCTTGAAAATCTCTGGTTGTTTCAACATGACCTCGCGCAGGCTATCCATCGGAATGAATACTGTGACGGCGGAGGTCAATGCAATGACATATTCAGGTTGAGTGCCGTGATCGAAAAGACCAAGATCGCCGCAAAAATCGCCCGGTTCGACAAAATAGAGGCCCACTTCGCGCCCATCGATGGTAAAATCAACCCCTTGCAAGCGCCCTTCGAATAAGAAACACACGGCCTCTTCCTCTACACCGGCATTTAAGACAATGCCGCGGCGAGCGAACTTACGCAGAGTAGACAGTGTCGCAAGTTGACTCAGAATCTCGTGAGACAGAGGTTTTAAAATAGGAAAAGTGCTTAACAGCTCTGGGGTTACCACGTTGTGTTCTATCCCTGGTGGCTGGTTTCGGCGACGCTGGGGCATTATAGAAGCTCTAAGGGGAATAGCAAACGTCAGTAATTACGTGCCGTGTGACTGTAATCACCCGAGTTTCAATTAGCTTGCGATATTCTAAGCATCGTCAATCTAGGTCAGTTGTGCCCCAACTGAACCTCACTCCCTAAGGGGAAGAGAATATGCAAACTAGACTACCAAATTTCGGAAAACGAACTGCGACTCGCATCGCGTTGTTGCCATTGCTTATAGCGATGGCGTCGGCCCATGGGGAAACTGGCGCAAACGTAGGCGAAGTGAGCCTCGTGCTGGGCAAGGCCTACCTTAAATCGGGCGATAAGCGCACACCGGTTCACGCTGGCACTCTTATAAAGGTCAGCGATCAGGTCATTACAGAGTCTAATGGCCATGTGCATATTCGTTTCGTCGACGACGCCCTAGTGAGCGTTCGTCCCGATAGTACCTTAGAGATTCAGCGCTACGACTTCGATGAGAAAAGTCCTAAAGACTCCTCAATCAAGTTAAATCTTCTTGAAGGCGTTACTCGCGCCATCTCCGGTGAAGGAGCTCACGCGGCACGTGATCGTTTCCGCCTGAATACCCCTGTTGCTGCGATCGGCGTCCGGGGTACTGATTTCGTTGTGAGTGCCTCTGGCCAGTCGGTTCGCGCAATGGTGAAAGAGGGTGCCATCGTAATGGCGCCGTTCTCATTGGATTGCTTGGCCACTACATTTGGCCCATGTGCAGCAAATGCCGTGGAGCTTTCCGAAGACTCATTGCAGATGGTACAAGTAGATGGCAATGCACCCCTGCCTCGCTTGGTTCCCGCTACAGATGAACGCGGTGAGCTTTCCACCGAAGAAGTAGCCGTCGCTAATGCAGAGCCCGAGACTCGGGCAGACGACAAGACTGCCGGTACAGAGCTCTATCTGGAAAATGTCACATCGCGCCGTGTGGCCGAAGTCGCTAGCAATGTTGCCTCGCGCCCACCTGTGATCGTGACGCCTAAGCCGCCTACCCCTACTGTAAAGCCTGATTTCACGCCAAGCTCAGCTTTGTCGGCCAACAGGCTGGTTGCTAACAATCTTGTTTGGGGGCGCTGGAATGGCAATAGCGGTCAGGGGTCTCAAGAGCGAATTAGCTTAGCGTATAGCACTGCAAGTGCTGGTCGTGATGTTACTGTCGGTGGTGGTGGGTATGTACTATTCAGGGATAGCAACGGCAGCACACTAGTCCGGCCTGATCTAACAGTGGTGAGCTTCGCTCTGAGCAGTGCACAAGCTTTTTATCATTCCGATTCAGGGGTGATGTCTATGCAGGTCAACAGCGGTTCTTTATCGGTTGATTTTAATGCAAAGAGCTTCAGGACCCAGCTTGACTTGAACTCTGACGCCTCTGGCCGAGTCGATTTTTCTGCCTCGGGTAAGTACGACGATGGTGGTTTCTTCTATAACGATACGGACATGCAAAGCGTGAAAGGTGCAGTGAGCTTGGATGGAAATGAAGCTGCTTACTTCTTCGAGAAGACTCTCGGCGAGGGCAAGCGTGTAGACGGCCTTACCCTGTGGGGCGCGCCATAGTCATGAGCACTCTCCGTCTAATCAATCCCTTCAATCGAGCACTGGCCTTTCTATTGCGCCTAGTGCCCTATGGTGCACGCCTTCTTCTATTGGCGCTCGCTGGGGTTTTGACGGCATTGATTGTGACCTTATTCAAGGGCAGTTTAGATACGGTTGAAGAGAGTGTTGGGGCGCTGGGTTGGACTCTGAACCCCGAGACAGCATTGGAGCAGCGCATCACTATTGTCGCGATCGACGAGAAGAGTCTTGCTCAAGAAGGTAACTGGCCTTGGCCTCGCGCAACGATGGCGCGCTTGGTCACGGCATTGAATGATGCTGGCGTGCAGCTTCAGCTCCACGACATCGTATTCCCCGAAACGGCACAAGGCGACGATGCATTAGCGTTGGCTCTGCAGGCCTCCCGCGGCGCAGTGCTGGCACAGCAGCCGCAACTTAATTCTGAGCAAACTCTGCGAACGGGTGTATTGAGTCATCCCGTGTCTGGCGTAAGCTGTTCGGATGGCTTGGCTAGCACCTCTAACTACATCGCTAATAACGCCACTTTCGCATCTATTCCCAAAGGGCACATCTCCCCTATCGTTTCTTCGGATGGTGCTATCCGCAAAATGCCGGCTCTCATCTGTGTAGATGGAAGCGCCTACCCCGCTCTGCCTATCAGTGCTTTACTACAAGCACTTAGTACGCAGGTATGGGGTGTCAGCGTCACTGAAGGAAATTCTTTGTTTGCTCCCGCACAAATGTTGCAGCTCGACTCTTACCCAGGTCTGCGCATCCCGCTAGATGCACAAGGAAATATGCGCATCTCCTATCGCAATCTTCCCGAAACCTATCAGGCTATCTCTGCCGCGGATATTCTCAATGGCGATTACGACCCTGCGATGCTAGAGAATGGTTGGGTGATAGTGGGGGCAACTGCTTTCGGGATTGGTGACATTGTACCCACTCCCTATAGTGGTGCCACGCCGGGTGTCGAGTTGCTGGCTCGAATCTTGGGCAGCCTGCTTGATACTAATGTGCCCTATGCGCCAAGCGGCGCGGCGCTGTTTATGTTTCTACTAAGCATGGTCAGTGCGGCTATCTTGTTTGTTATTGCGGGTGCACGCGAGCGTTTCGCTAGCTACGGCCTGCCCATTGCGGGCTTGTTATTGCCCAGTGCGGCCATCACGCTGCATATCGAGTTACTAGGTTCTAGCAACATCTGGCTTGGCTGGGTAAGCCCTGCCTTGTACTGCGTACTCGCCGCCAGCGCCTTGATGCTGCTAGAACAAGCGCGGGTGCGCGACGAGCGTAGTCGTGTGTTTGGAAACCTAAATGCCTATCTTCCAAGCGATGTTGCGAAAGAGATCGCCTTTAGTCTGCCCAGCTCCAGCGTTAATGCACGCCGGGCAGAGGTAACCTTGCTGAGTGCAGATCTACGCAATTTCTCTGCATTCTCCGAGGCTAGACCGCCAGAGGAGTCCGCGGCTCTACTGCATTTCTTCTTCGTGCGCGCCGCAGAGATTGTTGAGCAACATGGTGGCCGCATTCATGAGTTTAAAGGTGACAGCCTGCTAGCCATTTGGGATGGTCACGATGCGCAAGCGGCAACGCAGGCTCTGCATGCTGCAGAACAAATGCAGGCCTCTATCGATCGCGATATGCTGCCCCAGCATCTACCGCAAGGCTTAGAGCCATTAGCTTTAGGCGTGGGTATTGAGCAAGGCTCCGTTCTTATTGGTTCTATTGGCCCAGCGCAGCGGCGAACCCATACTCTGTTGGGCGATACCGTTACTATTACTTTGCGCATTCAAGAGATGACTGCGGAATTAGCGTCACCTATTTTGATCGGAGAATGTGCTGCGCGTCAGCTAAGCGATCAGAAGCTTGAGTCTCAGGGTAGCTATCTCTTGGCTGGTCTGCGCACGCCTCACGTTTTATTTTCGCCAGTTGCTGCCGACTCTCCTACTCGCAGAAGCAAGTCAGACACAGTTAGCTTAAGCGTTGTCTCTGGTGGGCGCCGCTAAAACCACGACTCCTCTCTCTATTTAATGCATCCCGCCGAAATGGGGGCATGTTTCTTATTGCTTGTCGCTGCGCGTTTATTGATAATTGCCTGCATGCTTGTTAAACGACATATGCTCCGCTATGTCTGTCGCCTAGCCGGATCCAAAGAGTATATGCGCTGGTCTCTTCTCTCTATTAGCTTACTGCTTCCTTTGTCAGCTCAGGCTTGCCCTGATCTCTCTGCGTTCTATCAATTTGGGGAAGACCCCGAGTCTCAGCGAGCTCTGGAGTCTGGGCTTGCGCCTCTAATGAGCGAGTGCCTGCTAAGTTCAGAGTACTTCGCTCTATATGGAGCGGTGGTTATGGAGACAGGAGATCTGGCGGAGTCCTTAGATTTGCTAGAGCGAGCCTTGATGTTAGACGCGAATAATGGCGCGGCCCTTATCGACTATGCACAGGCCCTGTATTTGCGCGGGCAGTTGTTTACGGCTTTAGATTTAAATAAGCAATTGCTCGCGAGGGAGGATCTGCCAGAGAACATCAAAAACATACTGGCGCAACGAGAGCAGCAATGGCGCGCACAGACTCGGCAACATGGTTTTGGCGCTGATATCTTGGCGGGCTATGACAATAATCTCAATGGCGCGCCTGACCCTAGCCAAATTACCCTTACACTTTCGGGCGAGCCGGTAATCCTGACCTTGAATTCTGAGTATCAGCCTATTAGTGGGCCTTATCTAAATCTTCGCCTAGGCGGACAATTTCGCCAACTAGCGGCAGATCATCAACACAATGTAAGTGCCGAGATGCGTGGTCGTGTTAGTGAAGATTCTGGATCTGACCTTGTGCAATTAGAGTCTCGCTATAGCTATCTGCAACCGAAGCGAGATCAGGCCTGGCAATTCGGTGCGGCGATGAGCCATCTCTTTTTCGGGGGCAATGCCCTTTATTCTGCGGTTGAGGGCAATGTTCGCTACCAGCACACACTGAACGATGCTTGTAATCGCAGCTATAGCTTGGCGACGCAGTATCAGAACTACAAAGATCAGAGCAGCCTAAACTCGATAGAGAGCAAGCTCGGCGCAGGCTTGGAGTGTTCTGTCCCATTGGCCGGGAAGCCGAGTGCGTTTGGCTTAGAGTTAAGCTTGCTGAACAACACAGCCTTTAATGCAGGCAGGCCTGGTGGCGACAGAAACGGCTGGCAATTCAATGCCCAGTGGCAATACCCCATACTCAAGGGCGTGCTCAGCAGCCAGCTTAATCACACCGAGCTTCGCGATACGAATGGCTATAGCGAGCTATTAGACAATGGTGCGCAGAGGTGGCTTAAGCGTAGTTATGTGCTTGTACAGTACAGGCAGTCTCTCTTCCCCAATATGGCATTTGTCGTGAATGCCTACCACCAGCATCAGAGCAGCAATATAGAGCTGTTCGATAGCCTAGATAGCACCCTCGAACTTGGCATAAGTATGAGCTTTTAAAAGCCAACTTAATGCTTTAAAAATAGTAGCTTACATTCGAGAGTTAATGAAAGAAACAGGTTGTAATTGTTGCGAAGGCCTAGTACTATCCCGGGGCATGTCCGCTTGTGGTCAGGAATACTCGTGTCACTCAAGTGGGTTTAACTAGGAATACGTAAGAGATTTTCCTCTGTGTGACTGTAGTCACAGGGAAATAGATTGGACTTACGTATCCTTGGCACAACCGAATGGGGTCATCCGCTGCTGTAGGCGTGTCACAATCGGATAAAACAAATTGGAATAAATTTTAAGGAGTTCTAACAATGGCGATTACCGTCGAAGCTCGTACCAATATTATCGGCCTCGTAGTAGGTATGTTTAACGCTGCACCAGGCGCAAGTGTTTTGTCTGATCTAGTAGCTGCATACGAAAATGGTTCTACAATCAAGCAAATCGCAGCAAATCTTGCCGCTACTGCCGAATTCAAAACTATATTCCCAACTTTCAGCACTAATGGTGAGTTTGCGACTAAGGTCGTATCACAGCTTTTGGCTGAATCAAGTGCAGCCGCACAAGCGGAAGCAGTAACAGTATTGACTGCTGCCCTTAACGGCGGCATGTCACGTTCTGACGCGTTTGTTGAGGCGATTACTTTCGTTAACGCAACTGCAAGCACTAACGCAACTTTCGGTACAGCAGCTGCTGCATTCGACAACAAAGTTGAAGTTGCAACTTACTACTCTGTTGAGAAGAACCTCAGCGGTAGCAGCCTAGCAGCGTTGCAAAACATTGTGGTTAACGTCACTAGCTCTGCAGCTACTGTTACAACTGCAAAAGCAGATGTAGATGGTGCTGTGAACGTTGGCTCAACTTATACACTGACTACTGGCATTGATGGCCTGACTGGTCTTGGCGGCAACGATACATTCAACGCTTCTTACACAACTGCCGCTGGCGACGTGTTTGGCGGTCTTGATTCAATCGATGGCGGTGCTGGTACTGATACGTTGAACGTAGCGAGCTCTGCTCCTGCTGCAGCGTTCTCGTTCAACAACGCAACTATCAAGAACGTTGAAAATATCAGCGTTTCTACTAACGGCAACTTCACTGGTTTGAACATCTCCGGTATTTCTGGCCTGACTTCTTTCACTGGTGTTGCAGCTGATACAGCGGCAACTACTTTGACTGCAGCGGGAACTACTGACGTAACTCTGAACCTGAGCACGACCAATAACTCTACAGTGACTGGCGGTAAAGCAGTCAGCATCACTAAGGGCTCTACAGCAGCTGGCACAGTGGGCGTAACTGGTTCCGCATTGACAGCTGTAACGCTCAAAGGTGGTGTTGGTGCAGCTACTATCAGCAACAACACGGCTACTACACTGAAGTCTGTAACTCTGGATGGTGTAGATGTTAACACTGGCATCACTGCAAACGGCTTGACTGACGTGACTCTGAAAGGCGCCGTTACTGCAGCGCGCACTATCACTATCACCAACAGCACAGCAGCTCACAGCTTGACTGTAAATGCAGCGGGTACTGGTTACAACTCTACGGGTGCGACTGAGTTCCAGACAGTTGTAACTGATACTGTTGCAACAAGCGCTACAGTAAACACAACTGCCAAGAGCAGCTTGGATTTAGTAAACAGCACTGCACTTAAGTCTGTAACGTTGACTGGCTCTGGCGCTCTGAAGTTGGCAACAACTGCAGCAGCGGTAACTAGTATCGACGGTTCTGCTGCTACTGGCGCACTGACACTCGGTACGCTGAACGCAGCTGCAGTGACAGTTAAAACTGGTTCTGGTAAGGACTCTATGACTATTGCTGCAACAGCTACAACAACTGTTGATACTGGTGCTGGTGACGACACGGTAACTTTAGGCTCTGCAATTGCCGCTGCTTCTAAGATCTCTCTGGGTGCCGGTAACGACACTCTGTTAGTCGGTACAGGCAGCGTTGCTACCTCTACAACTACAGTGATTGACGGTGGCGACGGTGATGACTCTGTTTCTGCACAACTTATCACTGCTGGTAACGCAACTCAGTTCAAGAACTTCGAGAAGATTAACCTCGATAGTAATACTGGTCTTGACTTGGCTCTTCTGACAGGCAATAGCATTAGTGGTCTGACAATTAGCGGCGTTTCAACTACTGCAACTTACCAGAACGTTAAACTAGCTAACGCGTTGACTGTTGATTACGTAGCAACTGGCGCACCAGCTGGCAATAACACTTTGACCTTCTCTGATGCAACTGGTACTGCTGATTCGTATACAGTCACTTTCGCTGGCGTAACTACTGGAACGCCTGGTGCAGTGAACGTACGTGCGGGCACGTTGAACGCAGCCGGTATTGAGAACTTTAATCTTGTTTCTGGCGGCACAAGTGCTTGGAACGAAATTACTCTTGGTGCTGCAGCGCAGGCGAAAACTGTGGTGATTACTGGCGCAGCCAAGTTAACTCTAGCTTTTGCGGCTGGTTTCGGTACTGCAGGCGCAACTACTGGTGTAACGTCAATCGATGGTTCTGCTGCAACTGGTGCATTGTCGATTAATACTACAAATGCAAACGTTACTACTGGATCTGCTGGATTGACTGTTAAAGGCGGCTCCGCTGGCGACACAATCACTCTTGCTGGTAAAGCAACTGTTGATGCTGGCGCAGGTGCCGACACAATTACATTGGCGGCTGCTGGTGGTACTGTTACTGGTGGTGCTGGTAACGATACTATTGATATGTCTGCGGCGGTTTCTGGTGCAGCTGCGGCAGGTAATGCCTTCTCTGCTCTAGCTTCAACTACTATTACAGATGCTGCTGCTGGTGATGTGATTAAGTTTGCTAACAACGGTGTTGAAACCTTCACTACAACTAAGGTCAATGTTGGCTCTGCTACCGCGCTTAGCGGCGGTACTACTAACGCACTTGATCTCGCAGCTGCTGGTAACGGTGGTGCTGCAAGCATAGTGACTTGGTTCCAGTATGCTGGTGATACTTACATAGTGGTTGATTCCGGTGCAGGTGCAACCTTCACTGCTACTGATCACGTCGTTAAGTTGACTGGTCTGGTTGACCTGAGCACTGCAGTGATCGACGGTGCTGCAAATACTCTAACTCTGGTGTAAGCCAAGTTAGAGGCCCGTTATCATTGATAGCGGGCACTTGTATACAAAGCCCAGCTGCCTAAAGGTAGCTGGGCTTTTTTATGCAGGTAAAAAAGGGAATTGAACTCTGTATATCTAAGCTTAATTCTAAATTTAAAGCTTACAGACCTTCAAAGCTGATATTGCCGTCGTCATTAGGGAGGTCGAACGGGAGCTCGAGAGGAAGCTCTTCAGGTTTTGATCCTGGATCTATGCGTGCTAGGTTTTGCATCGAGATAAGTTGGCAGTAAATCAGCGCCAATACCCCCTTGTCCCGCAAAGTCGCCAAATCTTCAACTTTCAAGGTATTGAACTTGCTCTCGTCTACGCAGAACAAGCCGTCGACGGACACGTCCATATCGTCCTTCTTGATGCTGATCGGCCAAGGTACCAATAGTTCTAATTCTTCGAGCAGTAAACACAGAGCCTGAGTTACGGAGTGGTTTTGTGACACCTGCGAGAGGAATTCCAAAGTTTGTTTTATCTGAGTACTTGGTTCGCCAGTTTCGTCGAAAAAAGTATTTCCCTCATTGTCGTTGATCAATCCGCTGTCGCTATCGAAGCACAGAACTTGCTGATCTTCTGCGTTAGTGAGAGCGAAAGGAAAACCACGGTAAGCTGCAGGAATATAGCCAGCTAACCAATTTCCCGCAGCATCTACGAGATAATTGCTCCCCGGCTCAAAACCCTGCACCACGAAAAGTCCAAAATGATCCCCCATCTTGCTGAAAGCGATAGGTAGATGTAGCGCTGCTCTGGGCGCCTCCTGAATTACGATTGGGCACAGTGAATCCTGCGCTGCGAAAGAAAAATTGCTCACAGGCTTCCAGAACATATTCTTGTGTAACTCTTTTGAAACGGCGATGTAATTCGGCATATCAATTCCTTAAAGATTCTCAAATGCGAGAATGTCCGATAAAACTATATTGGGGCAGCGGATCAAGCGACTTAGCAAATAGTCGCGATGCTAGTGCAATCGCGAGGCGTGGCCGAGTTCGGATGCATCACCCTTCGATGCGATCCATTCAGGCCAAACGTGGCTAGGCCATTCGGCAACGGCCCACAGCGTATGGATTATCTCCAGCCACTGTCGCAATGGTACTGCTTGTAGCGCTAATGTTTCACGCTGGCCTGTCTGAGATCGAAAACTCATGGCGAGGGTATTTGAGTTTGGAGTGAGATCTACCGCGCCGACCAGCCATTCCTGCGAACCGGTAAGGCGTTGTACTGGCGTTTCTGGAGTAAGATTCGCCTTTGCAGCGTCTTGTGCGAAACTTTGCTCGATCTCCATCGGAATATTGTCATTAGATTGTTTCTCTAGCCACAAGAACAAGTGGGGCAGTAGGCGCAATAGAAGGCGCTGACTTAGCCACATCACGACAGTCTCGCTGGATGTAAGTTCGCCAGAGATGCGGATCCTGTCCTCTGCCTCGACATACTCAGTGGTTAAACGTTGTAACTCTTTCATAGTTGCTTGAATTGCTCCTGCTTAGCACTGCACAGAATGTGCGCTTACTACATAATTGGGGGCTCGAAACCCAGCTTACAAGGCGGCAAATCCCAATGGTAGTAAGTCGAGAGTTTAATTTTCATCCTAACTTGAATTGCATCAGGCTGGGTTAAATGCAAACTATTTTTGAAGCAAAGCTGTCAAACGAGTACCATTAGTAAACACCCGCGCGAGTATTGCTTATGTCTAAGTCCAGTTTACCAGTTGTACTCGTGGTAGTGCCTCTGCTACTTGCCGCAGGGTCGATTTGTGCCCAAGATTTAACCCTATTCGAAGCCGTAGAGACCCCCGCTAACGCCGGCGGCCCAGGCGCCGCACAGGCCCGTGAGCAGCGCAATCTCCCCAATGGCCCTGCCTTCACGCTCTTGGGCACCAGCCGCATAGGAGATACCCGTCGAGCTAGTCTTATCGATAGCGATGGCAAGGTGCTGTTCGTGGAGCTGAGCGACGGCGACTCTACTCCTATACCAGATCACAGCGGCTATAGCATCGTGTCCCTAGGCTCGGGAAAGGTCTCGATCCGTATGCCGGAGGACACTCCCTGTATCGGCTCTAGCGACAAGGGCGTGCACTGTGGTTCCAATGGCTTGGCGGAGTTATCCCTGACTACCGCAGCCCCAATAGTGCTTGCTAGCAGTCAAGAGAATAACAACGGCGCTCCAGAGCAAGCGGGCGGAGCCGAAGAAGGTCAGCCAGAGAATCCGTTCGCAGCGGCGCTGCGTGCGGCAGCTCAGAACGAGGCGAGCGCCCAAAGCGGTCGTCCGCGCCGGAACAACGGCGATGGGTTCGAGGCACGCCGTATTGCAGACGAGGATGTGCCACCAGGCATGCGCAAGGTGCGCACCCCCTTCGGCGACCGCCTTGTTGAACTCTGAGCACGGATGACGTGACTCAACTGTCGTCACAACTCCCGGATGCAGGTCTAGCGCTAACGGTCTCGATCGTTGTGTATCGATCGGACCCTGCTGTACTACAGCTCACTCTGGACTCTATAGTGGCCGCTATCCACCATGCGCAGGGCACAGGTCTGCTGGGCAGGGCTTCCATCGACATCATTCACAACTGTGGCAGTGAGCCGGCATTGACGGCGCTTGTCGCTGTATGTCGCAAGCAGGCAACTGACATCGACATCGTGCTGTTGGAAGGCCATGGCAATGTCGGCTACGGCCGGGGCCACAACCTGTCTATTAACAAGGCGGAGTCGCATTGCCATCTGATCTTGAACCCCGATGTTACGCTAGCGCCAGAGTCCCTAGTGGAAGGCCTGCAGTTCATGAGCCGTAATCCAGAGATTGTAGCTCTTAGCCCTGCGGTTACAGACGGTGAGGGGCATAAGCAATATGTTTGTAAGCGCTACCCTTCTGTCCTGGACTTCCTATTACGAGGCTTCGCGCCGGCGTTCCTGAAGCGTCGTTTCGCCACCCGCTTAGCGCGTTATGAGATGCGTGATCTGCCCGAGCAGGAACCCAGCACCGATATTCCAATCATCAGCGGTTGTTTCATGTTGTTCCGCACTGCGGCTTTGCGCGCTGTAGGGGGTTTCGACGAGCGCTATTTCCTCTATTTCGAAGACTTCGATTTATCTTTGCGGGTACACAGCGAGGGTAGCCTCGCGTATCTGCCTTCGATGCATATCGTGCACTTAGGTGGGAATAGCGCGCGCAAGGGGCTGGGACATATCGGCATGTTCGCGCGCTCTGGTCTGCGCTTCTACAACTCCCATGGTTGGCGATTGCTGTGAATAGTATCAACTCTCCGATTGCGCAGGCTGTCTTAGTCACTGGTGCCACGGGCTTCATTGGGCGCTCGCTTATGCAGCGCCTATTAGAGAAGCAACTGCGGGTCCATACGCTGTCTCGGGAGTTGCCCCAGCTGGGTCCGGATCAAGCCGACTGTGTGCCCTTCCAAGGCGATATAGCTGACGCGGAGCTGCTAGCTCGGGCGTGCAAAGGGGTTGATACGGTGTTTCACCTCGCTGGCTACGCGCACGTTAACCAACACGATGTGGCGGAGCTGCAGCGCGTCAATGTCGAGGGCACCCGCGCTCTTTTGAACGCGGCCATCGCCGCGGGTGTGCGTCGGATCGTCTTCTTTAGCAGCATTCTTGCAGATGCACGCCTAAACCCTGAGGGCAGTGCCTATGGGCAGAGTAAGTTAGAGGCCGAAACCCTGCTCCTCAAGGCGGCGAGCGCGGGCCTGATAGAGGTCTGCTGCCTGCGACCGGCTAATGTGTATGGCTTGGGCATGAAGGGCAATCTTCTAACGATGATACGGCTGGTGCAGCGTGGGCTTATGCCGCCACTACCAGTGCCTAGCGCCAGCCTGTCATTGGTGGGCAATCGGGATCTCTGTGAGGCGGCGCTATTGGCCGCACAAGAGCCCCAGGCGAATGGACAGGTCTACGCTGTTACCGACGGCAAGACCTACACCATGAAGGGCATCGAAGTCTCGGTGCGCCGAGCTCTGGGCCGTGCGCCGCGCAGCTGGCACACACCCTTTCCGGTTTTCTATATGGTCTTCGCCACTTTGGAAGTGCTCGGTAAAGTGCTGCGCCTAGCGAACGCGCCTGGCCTGCGTTCCTACCGCGCATTGCGCAGTGGCAGCGTGGTTTCCAGCGAGAAAATACAGCAGGAACTGGGCTATAATCCAGCCGGTTCCCTAACTGACGAACTCCCCGGCATCATGGCGCAGCGCGCGCGATGATGTGAACCAGACGCCCAAGGGTGTCGCTTTAGTGTAGAAGGCCCAGTGTGAAAGTCATTCCAACAGCAATTCCCGATGTCCTAATCTTCGAGCCCACCGTCCATGGCGACCATCGCGGTTTCTTTCTAGAGACGTGGCGCGAATCGAGCTTCAACGAAATCGTCCCTGGGCAGCGTTTCGTGCAGGACAATCATAGCAAGTCCGGCAAAGGCATCTTGCGAGGCCTGCACTATCAGCTGACGCAACCCCAGGGCAAGTTGGTGCGCGTGCTCGCTGGTGAGATCTATGATGTTGCTGTGGACATGCGCCGCGCGTCACCCACCTTCGGTCGTTGGGTGGGTGTTACCTTAAACGCGGACACTCATCGCCAGCTGTGGGTTCCGCCAGGCTTCGCCCATGGCTTTATCGTAACTAGCGATAGTGCCGAGATGGTGTACAAGTGCAGCGACTACTATAACCCAAGCGATGAGCACTCATTACTCTGGAACGACCCTGAGCTCGCAATCGATTGGCCCCTCGCTGAGGCGGGTATCGAAGCGCCAGTGCTATCCGCTAAGGATCGCGATGGACGCCGTTTTGCAGATGCTCTAGTCTACGAGACCCGCTAAACGAGGTGTATGAAATGGGTAAGCGAATCGCAATAACAGGGGCCAATGGCCAGCTTGGTCAAACCCTGATGCGCTCCGAGCTTTTCGAAGAGCACATACTTTTGCCATTGGGCCGTGATGACATGGACATCACCGATCAGGCGAAAGTAAGCGCGACTCTCGATTCATTGAAGCCGGATATCATCATCAATGCCGCAGCCTACACCGCGGTGGATGCCGCCGAAAGCCAGCCAGAGCAAGCCTATAGTATTAATGAGCAAGGCGTTAAGCACTTAGCACGCTGGGCCAAGTCCAAGAAGGCCCATTTGATTCATATCTCCACAGACTTCGTGTTTGCCGGCGACAAGAATCGACCCTATAAAGTAGACGATGCTACCGGGCCAATCAGCCTCTATGGGCAGAGCAAATTGGCGGGTGAGAAGATGATCGCGACTTTGCTGCCGGGTAAGGCAACCATTGTGCGCACCGCCTGGCTCTACTCTCCCTACAACAGCAATTTCATGAAAACCATGCTGCGTCTAATGAGGGAGCGTGAATCCTTAAACGTGGTCGATGATCAGATCGGCACGCCCTGCTCCACTCAATCGCTAGTGTCTTGTCTGCATGCAGTGATCGAGCGCAACGAGCCGGGCGCCACGTACCACTGGACCGATGCGGGCGTGGCAAGCTGGTACGATTTCGCGGTGGCGATACAGGATGAGGCTATCCGCTTAGCGCTATTGGATCACGCGATTCCAATTCATCCTATCTCTACCGACAAGTACAAAACCCCCGCGGCGCGTCCGGCCTATAGCGTACTGGATAAGTCTAAAGCCTTATTGGAATTGCAATGCCCACAGATGCATTGGCGAGAAGCATTGCGAGATACGCTGAGGACCCTGAGCGAGAAATAAATTAGAACCACTGACTCTAGGAGCGGGCTTGCCCGCGAATTGGTTCGATTAATGAAGATCTGCGGAAGATTTTGACCTTCGCGGGCAAGCCCGCTCCTACAATTGATGCCAGATCATTTGAATAGTGGCGGCCGCAAAAATTAAGGTAGGAGCTTGCCTGCAAGCGACCAGAAACAACAACAGAAAGGAAGACAAGAATGCGCAGCGTACTAATCACCGGAGCAGCCGGTTTCATCGGAGCGAACTTTACTCACTACTGGTTGAAGCAGTATCCAGAAGACCGAATTATTGCGCTCGACGCACTAACCTATGCAGGTAATACTTGGAATCTACGCGATATTTGGAAGAAATCCAATTTCACTTTTGTTCAAGGTGACATTACAGACCAGGCATTAGTCGAGAGTCTCATTAAGCAGCACGAAATCTCGGTAATCGTGCATTTCGCGGCAGAGAGCCATGTAGATCGTTCGATAACAGGGCCAGATGCCTTTATTAACACGAACATCATTGGCACGCATAGCTTATTAAAAGCCGCTAAGAAGTGCTGGCTCGATCAAGACGAGGTGATTCCACATCACTTCCACCATGTCTCTACTGACGAGGTCTATGGCACATTGGGGCCTGAGGATCCGGCTTTCACCGAATCTACGCCCTATGCACCTAATTCTCCCTATGCGGCGAGCAAGGCAGCGTCCGATCACTTGGTGCGTGCCTATCATCACACCTATGGTCTAAGGGTCACCACCAGCAATTGCTCTAATAATTACGGCCCCTATCATTTCCCGGAGAAACTGATTCCGCTGTGTCTACTCAACATCCTGCACGGCAAGGATCTACCGATCTACGGCGACGGACAGCAGATTCGCGACTGGCTCTATGTCGACGATCATAGCCGTGGTATCGATCTCGTTATCAAGAGCGGCAAACCGGGTGATACTTATAATATTGGTGGCAACAACGAGTGGGCGAATATCGACACCGTTAAACTACTTTGCCAATTGGTGGATGGATTCTTTGCGACAGACGAAGAGTTGCGCACGCGTTTCCCGCAGTGCCCTGCATCGAAAGGTAATGCGAGTACGAAGCTAATTACTTATGTGACAGATAGACCGGGTCATGATACCCGTTATGCCATCAATGCCGAGAAGATAATGTCGGAGCTAGGTTACGAGCCCCGTGCTGGGTTTGCCGATGGGCTCACCCGCACAGTGCAGTGGTACTTAGATAATCAGACTTGGTGGGAAAAAATCCAAGATGGCAGCTATCAAGACGGTTTCGAGTCCGCTTAGGGTAGCAAGTAAAAATACTGCTCGTCGCCGTTGGAATAGACCATCTTAAAGTCTTCCGTGCCGTCGCTGTTCAAGTCTGCAACGCCAAACAAACCCGTCGTGGGTGATGCGCCGCTGTAAGTTGTTGGGTCTACGCGGCGCACGATAAAGTCTGCATACATGCGCAGCGTTCGGCCATTGAATTCGAAGGCGCTGATGCCATAAGGTTCAAAACGCACATTACTGACGCCGTTCAGCGCTAGCAATCCATTGATATACTCCGACCCAATTGCTGGCGCAGTCGTAAACAATTGTTGCCGCAGAGTGGTACCGCTCGTATACACCACCTGCATATAAACCTCGTTCGGCAAGGCTGCGTTGGGGTGTGGAATGAGATAGACCCCCTGGGTTGCATTGTCTGCCGCTAAGCTAGAGGTTATCGAGGGGCGCAGATTATAGCGATCGTAAAAGGAGTTATTGATCACTAGTTTGCCGCTGCTATCTAAGTCTAGTGGGGGCGGGCCCTGATTGCGCTGCACCGTTAGATTGCCATTGCTGGTAATGGTCATCTTCGGCAAAGACATCAAATTCAATGCGCTCTGCAAGACCGACGTGTTCGCCATCGCGGGCTGGAAATTAATCTGCAAGCCCTCGTCTGTCACGATACGACCACTCTGATCCTGATTGAGGAAAATCGCCGCAGTGCTGTTGCTAGCCTGCCCTGCCGTATAAGGCAAGATGTGGAAAGACGTGTCGCCGACGGGGATTTCCATGATGCCGGTAGTCCCAGATTGCACGGCAACTAATGAGGTGATGGTCAATTCCGGCACGCGATTGATAGTCGCGAGAATGGTGTTGGCGGAATTGAAAGGGGAGTTCTGAGAAAGGCTGATGACCTCTCCCTGAGTTATGTTCGCCACGGCAGGCGTGATCTTCGTCAGTCCAGAGGTAAAGTCTACGTCGTCGTTCACGATCGTGACGGTCGTGCTGGCTTGGGTGCCTAGCAAGGCGCCGCCGGTTACGGCAGAAAGGTTCACGGTAAACGTCTTATTCGCCTGACCTAATGTGTTATCGATAATAGTGATGGGAAAAGTCTTGCTGAGGTCTCCCTCGGCAAAGGTGAGTGTGCCCGTGGCCGCAGTAAAGAATGCGGGAGATACTGCAGTGCCGTTAACTGTAGCGTAGTTGACCGTAACCGCCCCATTGCTGCCACTTACGCGGCTAACGGTGATAGAGGCTGTGCCGGCGTTCTCGGCCACACTGAATGCGGCGCTTGAGAACTGCAGAGTGCCTTGCTCGTAGTCTAGGATGCTCAGGGTAGTTGTAGAATCTGTGCCAATCGTGTCCCCTGTAACTGCCGAAAGACCCAGCGTTACAGTTTCAGTGCCCTCCACTAAGCGGTCGTCGACTATCACTACGCTAACGGTCTTATTGGCCGAATCGCCCGCAGCCCAGCTCACGGTGGCAGGAGTGAACGTGAAGTCACTGGTCGCGGCAGCGGTGCCTCCGGTAACCGATACTAAAACCGATGCAGCGGCAGTGCTATCGCCAGTGCGTTTGAGGGTAATGGTGGCGGGTGTAGTAATTTCATTGGTGCTGAAGGTCGTGGCATTGAACTCAACTACCCCAGCATGGGCGGCGCCGAAGAGGCTCCATAGTATGAAAGTCAGTGCGCTGCGCTTAATAAAAGTCATGAATACTGCCGTGATATTGCTGTGTAAAAGCGGGTTTAACATGTTTAATACAGCGGCCGAGGCCGCGTTTTCTTGAGTGTTCTTGGTTCACAAGGATAGCGGGTTTTAGTGGCTAACTCACGAGTATTTCCGCAGAGTGTGACATACTTGGCGCGCGTTCCTCGCCAATAGTATTGCTTAGGAGACTCCTTGGAATGAGAGCATCGAAACAGCGTTTTCTCAAGATCGTGTACCCAATAGCTTTGTTGATCGCATTTTGCAGCTTAGCCAGTGTGCAGGCCAGCACTGTTCTACAGATGGACTTCGGTGAGGTTGTAGAAAGCGCAGAGTTAGTCTTCGAGGGCCGGGTCACTGCGCTTCAAGCGCAGCGCATCTCCGATGGCAGCATTCACACCTTCGTCACCTTCCAGATTAGCGAAATCATTAAAGGCGAGTTCGCCGGCGACACTATCGAGCTGCGATTTTTAGGCGGCCAAGTCGGTACGCGAGGGCTCCAAGTAAGCGATATGCGCATGCCGGAAATGGGCGAGACTGGCATCTATTTCGTCGAGACGCTGCGTGATTTGCAGGTCAACCCCCTAGTGGGCTGGGCACAAGGCCATTTTCTTATCCAAGATATGGGCAATGGCGATTCTGTAGTGACTACGACCAATCATGTGCCGGTTGTCGCAGTAAAAGGCGCTGACGTTGCCTCCATGACACTCTCTGAGGCAGAGTTTAGCAAGGGCGTCGCGAAGGGAGTTAGCGTGCGTAGAGGCTATACGAGCAATGCGCTTAGTGGCCTGAGTAAAGACCAATTCAAGGCTAGTGTCCGCGAAATAATGGGGCTAGCTCAGTGAGAACTAAATTCAAAACCATAGCGATTGCTTTGTCCGCAATATTATTGGGCGGCGCCTCCATGACCGCTTTTACGTTCAATATTGCGGGTATTAAGTGGCCGGGTGCGACGGCGCGAATCTATATAGGGATGCCTGGCAGCTCGCCAAGCGGCACTAGCTGGCGAGATGGCTTGGCGCGCGCCGCCAACGAGTGGACGGATAAAACACCGTTTAACTTTGTGGTGGATCAGACTTACCGGAACCCTTGCCAGGGTTATACCGCGTCAGGCCCTAACGACGATTTCAATAATGGAGATGGCGATGGTCGCAATGGTGCCGACTTCTCCTCAACGGTATGTGGCAATGCCTATGGTGACAATACCCTCGCCGTTACCCTGATTTACACAGAGTCCAATCTATTGGGTGGCTTCGATATCACAGAGGCCGATATCGTTTTTAATGCCAATACTAGATTCGACATCTACGATGGGCCATTGGTCGATCAGTCCAGAGGCATCGATTTCGGTCGCGTTGCGCTGCACGAGATGGGTCATGTCATTGGCATGAGCCATGAACAAGGCAGCGCCTCAATTATGCGCGCCACCATCGGCAACCTTTTTACATTGCAGCCGGACGATATCGAGGGGGCCACGACACTCTATACCGGCTATACGAATTGCCCCGTCACCTCTATCGATTTCGGTCGCGTCTCTGGGGCCTTGAGCGGGGGGGATTGCAGCGTGAAGCAGCTAGTAGGGGGCGGTAGCGACGATAGTCTCGTCGACACCTATGAGTTCACCCTTGCCCAGTCTACCTCGGTCAGTATCGGCATGAGCTCCTCGTCGCTCGATTCGGTGTTGGTGTTGATGGATGCTAGCTCGAGGGTGCTCGATGTCGATGATGACAGCGGCGCGGGCTGCGACGCGAGAATCTCAAAGACCTTAGCGGCTGGTACCTATGCCGTTCTAGCCAACACCTTCGCCGAAGGGTCCGAGTGTGGCGACACTGTCGGGCCTTATCAGATTACGATGAGCTACCAGAGCAGTGTGCTCCTCGAGCGTGGGCGCAATACTAGCCTTCAAGGCTCTGTGAGCAATGCCAGGTTCGCCGGGGCTGTAAAGGCCAAGAATAAGAGCACTTATAGCAATATTGTTAAGCCTAGCGAGTTCTTCGACGTTGAGGGGCGTATCACTGTCGATGCCCAGCACCAAGGGCAGCTTGGCTTCATAGTAGTCGCTGGTATTTTAGATAGCGGCGAGATTCTGCTACGCAACTCGGCGGGGCAGTTTATCCCCTACGACGGTCAGGGGGGCTTTACCAAGGCTAGCACTAAGGTGCTTACGGCCCTTGAGAGTGTCAGTATATTGGGTAATACAAGGGCCTCAGACTTGGGGCTGAATGACATCGAAGTCAATTTCCTCATAGGCTACGGCGTGAACAGCAAACCCAGTGAGCTGTACTTCCACAGCGCCCCGATCAATCTAGTGGTAACGCCTTAATGAGCATCAATAGATAATGCAAATTTACTCCGGCGCCCCTGTGGCTGTATAATCGCGCGCATCTCATGGAAAAGATGGTTCGTGGCAGCATGTTGTCATTTTCGATGCGCTCGAACGCGAGAGACATATTTAGCAAGATTAATTAAAGAGGATAATAGCGTGGCAGGATTCAACAGCAGTATCGTTTTACGGTTCGCTCAGGTGGGCGCGCTGGCAGCAAGCGTCGTTTTTATGGGTGCTAGCGCCGCTCAGACAAGTGATGAGCTGATCGCAGAACGCCTTAAGCCCGTTGGCGAAGTTTGCCTTGCCGGCCAGTCTTGTGCACGCGGTGGGGCTGCGCCAGTGGCTGCAGCTAGTGCGGCTCCAGCTGCAGGCGGCGAGTTCAATGTTGAACAGGCATATCAGCAGAGCTGCAACGTTTGCCACGCCTCTGGCATGGCGGGCGCACCGAAGCTCGATGACACTGCCGAATGGGCAGCTCGTTTAGAGGCTAAAGGGCTAGAAACGCTAGTCGCGAATGCGATCAACGGCGTCAACGCAATGCCTCCTCGCGGAATGTGTATGACCTGCAGTGACGAAAACATTGCAGCGCTAGTTGAGTACATATCAGGACACGGTCAGTAATTCTGTTCATTATTGGTTAAGCTTGGTTAAGATACTCTTAATTCGAAACGGTGAAGTACCGGTAACAGTAATAGGAGCAAGACGTCGTGAAATTGATCAAAGTATTGAAGTCCCTTGCAGTACAAGTAAGTGCAATGTCCTTGTTGGCAGTGATGTCTGGTTCAGTATCTGCCGACACGCCCACTCTAGGTGTAATGCAGTTGGCTCAGAATTCGGATGGTTTCGAAGTTGAGCGCGTTTACATGCAAAGCTGCTGGGCTTGCCACAATAGTGGTGCGGCCGGTGCTCCTAAAGTAGGCACGGCAGCCGATTGGGCGCCACGCATTGAGAAAGGCATGGACACACTACTCGCGAATGCGATTAATGGTATCAATGCAATGCCCGCGAAGGGTCTTTGCTTCACATGTACTGATGACGATCTAAAAGACCTGATTCAATACATGGTCGATAGCAGCAAGTAAGCAGTTCTAGATTGAAGAAAAGGGCTCTTAGGAGCCCTTTTTTTTGGCTTAAGCAAAGAGATCTTTGAGGCCGGCTATAGCAGCAGCGCCCTTCTCTTGTTTCTGTTCGGGCGTCGCATCGGAGCGGCCTTCCCAGTTGAGCAAGTCTTGAGGTAGTTCGTCGAGGAAGCGGCTTGGCGTTGTCGAAGTACTCTCTCCGAAGGTTTTCCGTTTTCGCGCTAATGTGAATGTTAGGCTCTGCTGTGCTCTGGTAATTCCAACATAGGCGAGCCTGCGTTCCTCCTCGATATCATCGTTCTCGATACTGTTGCGATGGGGAAGTAACTCCTCTTCCATGCCCATGATGAACACGTAGGGAAATTCTAGCCCTTTCGCCGCATGAAGAGTCATCAGCTGCACCTGATTGTCGATGTCCTCTTCCTCCTGACGCTCGAGTAGGTCGCGGAGAATGAGCTTATTGATGGCGGCCTCGATATCCTCATCGCCACCCTCTTCCTCGTCTTTGGCCAGGCTCTTCTGTAGAGACCCCATCAACATCTCGACGTTGCCGATGGCGCGTTCGGCCGCCGACTGGGATTTGGCATTCTGGTGGATCCAGCCCTCGTAGTCGATGTCGGTTAACATCTCGCGTATGGCCGCGATGCTGTCGCCGCGTTGCACCTGCTCGCGAAGATTATTGATCCACTCGGCGAACTTGCTTAGCTTCTCTTGCTTCTTAGCTTCTAGAAATTGACCAAGCCCAAGCTCGGAGCAGGCTTGTAGTAAGGGCACTTCGCGTTCATTCGCATAAGTGCTGAGCGCCTCTAGAATGCTGGGGCCGATCTTGCGACGCGGAGTATTGATGGAACGTAGGAAGGCGTTATCGTCATCTGGGTTCACCAAAAGTCGAAGATACGCCATAAGATCTTTGATCTCGGCTTTGGAGAAGAATGAAGTGCCACCTGTAATTTGATAAGGAATTTGGTGTGCTTGTAGTTGTAGCTCCAGCGTACGGGCTTGATGATTGCCGCGATACAAGACCGCAAAATCCCTAAACCGGAGGCGCTTATTCACGCAAAGACTCAAGATCTCTAAGGCTATTCGCTCCACCTCTGTGTCCTGGTTCGGACACACAAGCACCCGGATTTGATCGCCGAGACCGAGTTGGCTCCATAGCTTCTTATCATAGATGTGGGGGTTGTTCGCGATGAGGGTGTTTGCGGCGCTCAAGATATTATTGTTGGAGCGATAGTTCTGCTCCAGCTTGATGAGCTTCAAGCTTGGGTAGTCTTTCTCCAGTTGAATCATATTCTCAGGCCTAGCGCCTCGCCAAGAATAGATCGACTGGTCGTCGTCCCCTACCACGGTAAGGCCGCTACGTGGGCCGACCAGTAATTTTACTAATAGATATTGTCCGGTATTGGTGTCTTGATACTCGTCCACTAGTAGATAGTGAATGCGATTCTGCCAGCGCTCCAAAACTTCTGCGTGTTCCTGGAAGAGCGTAACGGGCAGTAGAATCAGGTCGTCGAAATCCACCGCGTTAAACGCGCGCAGATGGCGTTGATACTCCGTGTAAACCCGTGCAGCGAATATTGTCTCTGGCTCGCTAGCTGTTTTCTCAGCCTGTTCTGGCAAAAGGAGCTGATTTTTCCAATTTGAGATGGTGCTTTGTAAAAATTTGAGCTGTTCATCACTAATTTCAGCTTCTTTATGTAGTAGGCTCTTGAGAAGACTAGTGCTGTCTTGGCTATCGAAGATGGAGAATCCGGATTTAAAACCAAGCTTTTTATGCTCGCGACGTATGATGGTGAGCCCGAGATGATGGAAAGTCGAAATTGTCAAACCGCGGGTGTTGTTGCCTCCCTCGCGTTTACGGGCAAGGTTGGTGACGCGCTCTTTCATTTCGCGCGCTGCTTTGTTGGTAAAAGTCACAGCGGCAATCTTATGGGCAGGGTAACCACATTCATTAATCAGGTAGTTGATCTTTTGCGTGATTACGCTAGTTTTGCCACTGCCGGCACCGGCGAGAACGAGCAAAGGAGAGCTTATGTATTTCACCGCCTCTAATTGGCGGGGATTGAGTTTGTTCACTTAGGAGTCGATTCTGTTGATGGCTGGTATTGGGTTGAGGTGTTCTCTATTATATACAAGGCCACGCCTCATGCCTTGACCTGTTTTAGATTATTTCTGTCGTTGGGCTGGAGTAATCGATCGATAGTGCCGATAACAATACTTGTATTGTTAAACCGTGGAGCACCTAGTGCGAATACTGCTTATCGCAGAACATGACGCCGAGTTTCGACTAATCGAGCGTCTCTTAAAAGGCATCGAGCGGACGCCTCATGAGCTAACTTGGTGTCACGCAGATGCCCAAGCACTTTTGGCTACACAAGTGTCTAGTTTTCAGATCTTGTTGTGGGGGCGAATATCAGATCCAGAAGTATCCCGTGCATTATTCGAAGTACTGAAATCCCAGCAAGCTAATATTCCTGTAATCGCCATTAGCGATCAGTTTCCTCCCAATGCAGATCGTGCCGCGATTAAGCGCGGAGAGTCCGACATCTTACTGCGCTCTACCCTTAGCTCAGAGGTTCTTGGTCGGGCTATTAGCTATGCCTGTGAGAGAAACCTTCCTAGTGTTAGCAATATTGAATCTCTGCACGCAGACCCTCTAACTGGCCTCAGTAATAGACAGGATTTTAAGGAACGTCTAGCCCGAATTCTAGCCGATGCGGTCCTTCCCGAATCGGTAGGCTTGCTTCTAATCGATGTGGATCAGTTCAAAAAAGTGAACGCTTCCTATGGTCAGGGCGCAGGCGACGCGCTTATACAGCTAATCGCCGCGCGCATTCGTGGCACTCTTTCGGAGTCTCAACATGTCGCCAGGATCGGCGGCAACGAGTTCGCAGTAGTCTTTCAGAATTCCGAAGAGTCAGTTGAGAGTGCTTGTCGTGCCTGTATTGAGCAGATCATTCAATCAATGGCTAAGCCTTTTCCGATTGCCCAGCATGCGATCCGAATGAATATCAGCATCGGCGTGGTTACAAATAAAGACGTCGAAATTACTGTAGATGCAATGGTGGCGAATGCCGACATCGCAATGCGTATCGCGAAGAGCGAGAAAGGCAGCAACTACCAATTTTATTCTCGCGACATGACGGATGCAGCACAGAAGATATTGAAGTTGGAGTCCGAGATTAGACGGGCCGTGCGCAACGAGGAGTTTGAACTATATTACCAGCCTCGTATCGATATCAATGGCAATTCGATAGTAGGTGCAGAGGGCTTGGTGCGCTGGAACCACCCTACTCGTGGTTTATTGTTGCCTGCAGAGTTTATATCAGTCGCAGAGGAAAGTGGCCTCATTGTTCCCCTAGGTTATTGGATCATCCACCAGGCATGTAAGGACCTCAATTCCTTATCGGAGCTGGGGCATCACGACGTGCAATTGGCAGTGAATGTTTCCTTTAAGCAGTTTCAGGATCGTAACTTCGTGCAAACCGTTGCGAATATCCTAGGTAATCAAGGCATCACCGAAGGTCGATTGGAATTCGAGCTGACCGAAACTACCATGATGATTGAAGGTCTAGCGGTCGATCAGAGCTTGCGACGTCTCAATGAGCTAGGTATCGATATTTCACTAGACGACTTTGGCACCGGCTATTCCTCCTTCGCGCATATTCAACGCCTGCCAATTTCGACGCTAAAAATCGACCGTTCGTTCGTTGGCAGTGTAACGAGCAATGAGGACGATGCCACGATTGTGAAAGCGATTATCAACCTAGCCCACAGCCTCAATATGCAAGTAATAGCGGAGGGAGCAGAGACTGCCGAGCAGGTAGAGTTCCTATGCCTGAATAAATGCGATCAGGTGCAGGGCTACTTCTTTAGCCAAGCCGTGAATTTCACCGCCATTAAAGAACTCCTGAATCAGGAAGGCTTCGTCGACGATCATATTCAATCTATCCTCACTCGTAGCAGCGCAATTAGTTAAGCCCCCGCTGGCGCAAATCCACACTCTGCACTATTAATAGTATGAGTCTTTCACGAACCCAAGGACTGGACCGTGTCGCTTGTTATTGTATATACCCGCGCTAACATCGGTGTAGATGCGCCACTGGTCACGGTGGAGACCCATCTCTCCAACGGGCTGCCTAGCCTTACTATCGTTGGCTTACCCGAAACCGCAGTGCGGGAAAGTCGCGAGCGTGTTCGCTGCGCAATTCTCAATGCCAAGCTCGAATTTCCTACTAGGCGTATCACGATAAACCTTGCTCCGGCGGATCTGCCTAAAAGTGGTGGGCGCTTCGATCTCGCCATCGCCATAAGCATTCTTGCCGCGTCTGGCCAGATTCCTCTGCAGGCCTTGTCCGGCTATGAAATTTTGGGAGAGCTGGCACTTACCGGCGCGCTACGACCAATCCATGGAGTGTTGCCAGCCTTGCTCGCAGCGCGTGCTGATAATCGAATACTGCTATTGCCTAAGGCGAATCAGGTAGAAGCCTCGCTGGTACGGGGCGTACAAGCTCTCGTTGGGGCTCATCTGTTGGATGTACATCAGCACCTGGTTAGTGGGAGCGGCATGACGCAATGCGCTTTCGACCCGGGGGCGTTAGATGGGTCACTTGAGCGTGATGCTTCAAATTTCGAGCAAATAAGGGGTCAACTTGCGGCCAAGCGCGCGCTAAAAGTAGCGGCGGCTGGGGCGCATAATATTCTATTTATCGGGCCGCCAGGCACGGGGAAGACGATGCTCGCAAATAGCTTGGCTAGTTTATTACCCCCACTCGAAGAGGAGGCGGCGCTAGAGGCCGCCGCCATCAAGTCGATTGCTCGTCTGCGAATAGATCCAGTGCAGTGGCGACAACCTAGTTTCCGGGCACCACACCATACCGCCACAAACGTTGCCTTGGTGGGCGGTGGGGTTAGCGCCAACCCAGGCGAGGTAACCCTAGCGCATCGTGGGGTGCTTTTCCTAGACGAGATTCCGGAGTTCAAGCGCACGGTCTTAGAAGCGTTGCGAGAGCCACTCGAGGCTGGAGTCATCACCATTAGCCGCGCGAACTACCGGCTGGAATTGCCGGCGCGCTTTCAACTAGTCGCTGCGATGAACCCCTGCCCCTGTGGCTACTACGGAGATCCGCAGGGTCGTTGTCTGTGCCCGCCTGAGAAAGTACAACGCTATCTTGAGAAGATCTCAGGCCCATTGCTCGACCGCATTGACTTGATAATCGAGGTGCCACGAGTTCCCCATCAAGACCTACGTGCACCCCCTGCAGCGAATGGCACGTCGACAGTTACTAGCGCGCAGCTGCGCTGCCAAGTACAAGTATGTAGAGAGTTGCAAATGCGCCGTTGTGCGCACCTGAACAAAGACTTGGGTCTACAAGATCTCGAGAAATACTGCGCGTTAGATAGTGAGAGTGAGTTGCTACTAGGCAAGGCGGTGGAGAAACTCATACTAACAGCACGGGCGACTCACCGCATTTTGAAGATCGCGCGCACAATTGCTGATCTAGAGGCGCGGGAGTCAATTAGTGTTACCGACTTATCGGAGGCAATCGCCTATAGGCGTCATGCACGTTTAATAAATGTGGGCACTTAGGGCGTTTTGCGTTCTATCCCTTGCTCGCCTCTAACTCCTGAACTCGATTCTCTAGCTGAGCAACTTGTGTTTCCAGTGCGTCTATTTTTTCTTCGGCCCTCGCCAAGGCCGCTAATTGCGCCTCAAACTCCTCGCGGGTCAGCAAGTCCATTCGCGCAAAACCTTTCTGCAATGCCGATGAGACTGAACGCTTCATGTCGTCGCCCGCCGCTTCAGCCTGAGGCAAAATTTTGGAAATTTGTTGGCTAATCTCTTCAAAGAAGCGTTTGTCGATCATGATGCGAGTCCAGTTTTAGATTAAAGACGTTGTGCTCGATTGTAGCTGACTCTCTTTCCCATACAAACGTTTCACTTACTTCTGTGCACGCACAATAAGGGGGCGCAGGGGTTTTTAGTACTTCTGGAAACAAATATTTATGCTCCAAAGCAGTGCGTTTAGCGTTTTTATAAGCTCTTGAGCTCCCTTCAAGTCCCACGCTCTTTTCGGGAGGCGTGATCTTATCGTTTTGTTTTATATAGATATTCATCAATATATTAAGGTGTGCACGAAAATAGGCACGCATTATGCTTAATGCTATATGTCCAGTTTAGGAGCGACCACTAGAGAATTACAACGTTCGCCCTTTTAGGAACTTAAGACCCACAAGGTTTAAAACTTTACTACAACGTCAAGGAGTTACAGATATGAAGAAATTAACACAGGCATTGTTAGCCACAGGATTGATCAGCGCTGCGTTTACCGTTCAGGCTCAAGAAAGCCCGATCAGCGCCAACGTTGCACTGACTTCAGATTACATCTACCGCGGTGTTTCTCAGACTAGCGGCGGCTCTGCAATCCAGGGTGGTTTTGACTATGCAAGTGAGTCTGGTTTCTATGTAGGAACTTGGGCATCTAGCATCACTTTCGATGACAGCATCGAGATCGACTACTACGGCGGCTTCTCCGGCAGCCTGACCGACGAAGTGGGCTACGACATCGGCTTCCTATACTACGATTACCCGGGCATGAGCAGCGATGACTTCCTAGAATTCTATGGCGTACTAAGCTACGGCGGCCTTTCAGGGTCTATCAACTACTCCGATGACTTCTATGCTGGCGTAGGCAAAGCATGGTTCTACACGCTTGATTATGGCTTTGACCTCGGCAATGACTTCTCCCTTGGCCTGCATTACGGCCTACAAACCTACGATCAAGACGTTTGGGGCACTGAAGACAGCTACTCCGAGTACAACATCTCCCTAGGCAAGTCTTACGCTGGCCTCGATTTCGGTTTGATGTTTACTGATACGGACCTCAGCGACGCAAATTGCGGTGGCTCATCAGATTGCGACAGCACAGTCGTCTTCTCTGTTGCTAAATCGTTCTAAGAATGCCCTTTAAAGGCGCGCTCGCACCATTTAAGTGCGAGTTCGAAAGGCCCGTAAGCGCTTAGTTTGCGGGCCTTTTTTCCCCTCCTAGCTAAAACAGATGTGAGGGTAGGTTAGGGCACGAAACAACAATGCTAGGCAATGGTGCATATTGAGATGCGCCGCACCAAAAAGGTGCGTATTAAGGCTCGACGATGGGCTAATACGGAAAGAAAAGCGCAATACAATCCGTATCCCATTGTTATTTAAATGAATAATCATTATGGCACGTCACGTGCATAAAGCCTTCTCAGGTGTATCTGTACTGAATCGGCGGAGCAGATATTAATAGGTAAGGAGCAATTCAATGAAATTAGTAACGGCAATAATCAAGCCTTTCAAGTTAGACGATGCCCGCGAAGCACTATCAGAGATTGGTGTGCAAGGGATTACCGTAACTGAAGTGAAGGGGTTCGGACGACAGAAAGGGCACACAGAGCTGTATCGAGGTGCTGAGTACGTAGTTGATTTTCTACCTAAGGTAAAAATTGAAGTAGCGATTGGTGACGATCTGCTCGATCAAACGCTAGAGGCAATCACGAAGGCGGCTAACACCGGCAAGATTGGCGACGGCAAGATATTCGTAACTGACCTATTGCAAGTTATCCGTATTCGTACTGGTGAGACTGGCGAAGAGGCTGTGTAAGAAAACTGATCTTGGTGATCAAAACTACAAACGACTACTTAAATTAATCAGGCTGTAAAACTAAAGCACTGGTTTGGAGGTGATAAGGTGGAAGACCAAATTTTTCAACTGCAGTACGCAATGGACACATTCTACTTCCTAGTGTGTGGCGCACTTGTGATGTGGATGGCGGCAGGTTTCTCTATGCTAGAGGCCGGTCTCGTTCGTTCAAAAAACACGACTGAAATTCTAACGAAGAACGTCGCGCTATATGCGATCTCTTGCGTCATGTACTTGGTGTGCGGTTACGCGATCATGTACGGCGGCACAATTTTCCTCACTGGCATTGAAGGCGGCGACACTCTAGTGGCAGACGCCCTTGCAGCAAAAGCAGAGGAAGGTTTCGATGGCGGCTCTGTCTACTCAGGTGCTTCTGACTTCTTCTTCCAGGTAGTGTTCGTTGCAACAGCAATGTCCATCGTATCTGGTGCTGTTGCCGAGCGCATGAAGTTGTGGGCATTCCTACTCTTCGCAGTCTTCATGACTGGTGTGATCTATCCTCTGGAAGGTTCTTGGACTTGGGGTGGTAACGCAGTATTCGGCATGTACACTCTTGGCGACATGGGCTTCTCTGACTTCGCAGGCTCAGGCATCGTACACATGGCAGGCGCAGCAGCTGCACTAGCTGGCGTACTTCTACTGGGTGCTCGTAAAGGTAAGTACGGCGCTGATGGCAGCATCAAAGCGATCCCAGGTGCAAACCTACCTCTCGCAACTCTCGGTACCTTCATCCTGTGGATGGGTTGGTTCGGCTTTAACGGCGGCTCGGTTCTGAAGCTCGCTGACATCGGCAACGCAAACGCAGTAGCAATGGTGTTCCTGAACACGAATGCTGCAGCCGCTGGTGGCTTGATTGCTGCTCTTGCAGTAGCACACGCATTGTTCGGCAAGGCTGACCTGACTATGGCACTTAACGGCGCATTGGCCGGTCTAGTTGCGATCACTGCTGAGCCTTCCACTCCTACTGCACTGCAAGCAACGATCTTCGGTGCGCTGGGTGGTGTGTTAGTAGTGTTCAGCATTGTGTTCCTCGACAAGATCAAGATCGACGATCCGGTTGGTGCGATCTCTGTTCACGGTAGCTGTGGTCTGCTCGGCCTGTTGCTAGTACCAATTACTAATGATGGTGTGTCGTTCTCAGGCCAGATCATTGGTGCCCTCACAATCTTTATCTGGGTATTCGTAGCAAGCTTCATCGTCTGGACCATCATTAAGATGGTGATGGGACTGCGTGTTACTCCTGAGGAAGAAGATCAAGGCGTGGACGTATCTGAGTGTGGCTTAGAAGCCTATCCAGAGTTCACAAAGTAATACCCGTAGGAAGGTTATGCAGTACTCTCAAATAACGTAGACTTTAACGTAAGCGCCCTTCGGGGCGCTTTTTTTTGCTTTGTGTTTCTTGGTGAGCAATGCGGTTCTATTAAAAGCGTAGCAATTGCTTGTTCGAATCTCTCAACGGGTTGCTTCGTCGGCAGATTGACGCTGCCCTCTCTTGTGCTCCGTAGCACGAGCGTCACTGCGGGGTACTTCGCTGCCGGACACGCCGTAAACCCATCCATGGGGGCTCAGTCGCCGCCGTCCGGGCGGCTCATGGTCCTGCATCGAAGCACCCCACATCGCCCCTCTGATTTCGCAGAAGGGATATGGATCAGCGCTCTATTGTAAGGCAAGTTCGATTTTGCTCAGACCTGATAGAAACCACTGACTGTAGGAGCCTGCTTGCAGGCGAATGGGGTCGATTGACGAAGATCTGTGGAAGATTTAGGCCTATCGCCTGCAGGGCCGGCTCCTATATTCAGAGAATTATCCCATTTAGGTGTTGACAGAAACCACTGATTGCAGGAGCTCGCCACAGGTGATTTCGCGGACAGATTGGCGTTGTAATCGAGGAGTGTGGTGTGCGGTGGGGGATGAGGAGAGTGTTAGCGGCATGGATGCCGCGCGCCAAGCCTACATGGATGTATTCACGGCGTCTCTGCGCAGCCCCTACCGTGCAGCGCGCTCCACCCTCGAAACCGAAGAGCTGAATCAATTTTGTCCTAGTTCGAAAAATTGTTTCTTGTTTGTGCAAAAATAATTGGCTTAGTAATCGCCCCACAGGTGTTGGGCTAGGCTAATGGCGACTATGGGGGCAGTTTCAGTTCTTAGTACGCGCGGGCCTATTCGGACTAAGTTGAAGTGATGCTCTTTTGCCTGCATTACTTCTTCTTCGCTCAGCCCGCCTTCGGGACCTATTAGGAACGTGACGGCTTCGGGCTTCTCTACTGCAGCTAAGCCTTGCTCGCCGCGGTGATCGAGCACGAAGTTTGTGCTAATTCGCGGTAAGGACAGCCACTCTGGGAGTGTCAGTGGGCTCTCGATTGTCGGCACAACGCAGCGACCGCTTTGTTCACATGCGCTTATGGCTACTCGCTCCCAATGGCTCTTGCGATTGTCGATCCGATCGCCCTTGAGTTTTACTTCGCAGCGCTCCGTTAACAGTGGGGTGATGCTGCTGACGCCCGCCTCTGTGGCTTTCTGAATGGCATAGTCCATTCTCTCGCCGCGAGACAAACCTAAGCCTAAGTGAATTGCTAAGCTTGGATCAGCGCCGGCCTCGAGCCGCTCGTCGAGCAGTGCAGCGACGGATTTCTTGTCGATAGCGATGATGCGTGCACTGAACTCGCCGTCATCCCCGTTAAAGAGTTTAAGGGAATCATCTGGCCGTAGTCGTAGAACCTTAGAGACGTAATGCGCGGCATCGTCCACTAGCAGCACTTCTGCATTGGGGCTGAGAGACTGCGAAGTGTAGAGGCGAGGCACGCGCATATTAACGGCTACTCAATCCAAGGTTGTTCCAGATGGCGCTAACTGGCGCGTACTGGTTCATCGTGTAGAAATGTAAGCCAGGGGCGCCTCCTTCAAGAAGCTTCTCACAAAGTTGCGTGACTACTTCAGCGCCAAATTCCTTAATACTCTCGCTGTCGTCACCGAAACTTTGTAGGCGCTGGCGCATCCAGCGAGGAATCTCTGCTCCGCAGTTGGTGCTGAAGCGGGCGAGATTCGTATAATTGGTAATGGGCATAATGCCGGGTACGATAGGCACGTCGATTCCAGCGGCGCGGGCACGTTCGACATAGTAGAAGTAGGCATCTGCATTATAAAAATATTGCGTGATGGCACTATCGGCGCCCGCCTGCACTTTTTTCTTAAAATAGTGTAGGTCCGAGTCGAAGCTATCTGATTTCGGGTGAATCTCCGGATAACAGGCAACATCGATATGGAAATGCTCACCCGTGCTGCGCCGAATTAATTCTATCAACTCATTGGCGTAGAAAAAGCTATTGGCCCCACCAGTACCCGATGGAATATCTCCACGCAGGGCGACTAGACGGCTAATGCCTAGCTCCTTGTAGCCATTCAACAGCGTAACGATCTCTTGTTCGCTTGAACCACCGAAAGATAAGTGTGGTGCTGCGTTCGAGCCTGCCTGATGAATATTCATCACAGCTTGACGCGTACCGTCGCGTGTAGAGCCGCCGGCACCGTAAGTTACCGAGAAAAAATCCGGATTCAGTGCTGCCAACTGCTTGTGCACTTCGGCCAATTTCTGTTCGCCTACTTCTGTCTTGGGCGGAAAAAATTCGAAGCTAAAGCGTGCTTGAGCGCCTTGGCCTGCAGGTGTTGTACTCATGAGTTTGTTCTCGTTTTTCGTATCGGGGTGTTTCTAATTATTTATGGTTTGTTGCTAATTTTTAGTTGTTCGCGGGCAAGCCCCCCATGCTAGGGCTAGCGCTCCTACAGGTGGTTAATAAGACCTCTGAATGTAGGAGCGCTTGCCCTCGCATGGGGGGCTTGCCCGCGAATAGCCAGAGCTAACTCAATACTTATAGCTATCAGACTTATAAGGGCCTTCAACAGCTACGTGAATATACTTGGCTTGAGTGGCTGTAAGTTTTGTCAAAACGCCACCGAAGCCGCCCACCATGAGTGCTGCAACTTCTTCGTCCAAATGCTTAGGCAATACTTCAACCGTGATATTGTCTTTCTTGAACTCAGGCGATAGCCCTGCAAAGTTTTTCTCGTAAAGATAGATTTGTGCGATCACTTGGTTTGCGAACGAACCATCCATAATGCGTGATGGGTGACCTGTTGCATTGCCGAGGTTAATCAAGCGACCTTCGGAGAGCAGGATCAAATAGTTGCCAGCCTCTTTCTCTTGGTCGCCGCGGTAAATCTTGTGAACCTGCGGCTTTACTTCTTCCCACTTCCAGTTCTTGCGCATAAAGGCGGTATCGATCTCGTTATCGAAGTGACCGATGTTACAGACGATAGCGCCAGACTTAATCGTTTGAAGCATGTTCTTGTCGCAGACATCGATGTTACCAGTAGTGGTCACGATCAAATCTGTCTTGCCCAGCACTCCGGTATTGATATCTTCAATGCGGCCAGTGTTGTTGCCGTCATTGTAAGGTGATACTACTTCGTAGCCGTCCATGCAGGCCTGCATCGCGCAGATCGGGTCGATCTCGGCGATCTTCACGATCATGCCCTCTTGGCGCAGGCTCTGTGCGGAACCTTTACCTACGTCGCCATAACCGATAACCAAGGCGTGCTTGCCAGAGAGCAGCATGTCGGTGCCACGCTTAATGCCGTCGTTTAGGCTGTGGCGACAGCCGTATTTGTTGTCGTTCTTACTCTTGGTGACAGAATCGTTAACATTGATCGCTGGCACTTTCAGTGTGCCCTCTTCCATCATCTCGATCAGGCGATGCACGCCAGTAGTTGTCTCTTCGGTAATGCCGCTGATCAAGTCCAACATCTGCGGATACTTGTTGTGCACCATGCCGGTAAGGTCGCCGCCATCGTCGAGGATCATATTGGCATCCCATGGCTTGCCATCTTTCAAAATAGTCTGCTCAATACACCACTCGCCCTCTTCTTCTGTCTGTCCTTTCCATGCATATACAGCGATGCCTTTAGAAGCGATATAGGCCGCGGCGTGATCCTGGGTTGAGAAGATGTTGCATGAAGACCAACGCACTTCCGCGCCTAGCTCGACCAGTGTTTCGATCAGAACGGCGGTCTGTACTGTCATGTGGATACAGCCGAGAATCTTGGCATTGGCCAGTGGCTGTGCGGCGCGGTGACGCTCGCGCAAAGACATCAACGCTGGCATCTCGGCCTCGGCTAGAACAACTTCTTTTCTGCCGTATTCTGCCAGTTTAATGTCGGCTACTTTGTAGTCTGGTGTGCTCATTAGTAAATCCTGTTTAGTCGAATAAAAAAGTTTTTTGAGTGACCATTTTGGTCACCGCGAATGATTTAGATACCGGCAGCCTGCTTAAGGGCTTCTGCTCTATCGGTTCGCTCCCAAGTGAAATTGTCGCCCTCGCGACCGAAGTGACCATATGCTGCAGTAGGCAGGTAAATTGGTCGCAACAGGTCTAGCATTTTGATCAGGCCTTTCGGGCGCAGTTCGAAATGATCGCGAATGATGGAGACGATGCGCTCCTCGTCAATCTTGCCAGTGCCGAATGTGTCAACGCTGATGGACGTCGGTTCAGCTACGCCAATGGCATAAGAGAGCTGGATCTCACAACGATCCGCGATTCCAGCAGCTACGATGTTCTTCGCAACATAACGGGCAACATACGCAGCAGAACGGTCGACCTTGGAAGGATCCTTGCCGGAGAATGCGCCGCCGCCATGTCGTGCCATGCCGCCATAGGTATCAACGATGATCTTACGTCCTGTCAGGCCACAATCTCCGTAGGGGCCGCCGATAACAAAACGCCCAGTTGGATTGATGAAATACTTAGTGTTCTTGTCGAGCCACTCGGCCGGAAGAACTTTCTTAATGATCTCTTCCATTACCGCCTCTTTGAGGTCGGCTTGAGAGATGTCTTCACTATGCTGTGTTGACAGCACTACCGCATCGATCGCAACCGGCTTGCCGTTGTCGTAACGGAAGGTGATCTGGCTCTTAGCGTCGGGGCGCAGCCAAGGCAGTGTGCCGTCCTTGCGCACTTCAGCCTGGCGCTGTACTAAGCGATGTGAATAGGTAATCGGTGCGGGCATCAGCACGTCAGTCTCGTTGGAGGCATAGCCGAACATCAAGCCTTGGTCGCCGGCGCCCTGCTCGTGATCTGGTGAGTCGTCAACGCCTTGAGAAATATCGGGAGACTGCTTGCCGATCGCGTTGAGTACGGCGCATGAGTGCCCGTCGAAACCCTTGTCGGAATGATCGTAGCCGATGTCGCAGACGAGCTTGCGAGTGAGCTCCTCGATGTCGACATAGGCTTCAGTTGTCACTTCACCTGCCACGACGACCATGCCGGTCTTGATGAGTGTCTCACAGGCTACACGGGCCTTCGGGTCTTGCGTGAGAATGGCATCCAGCACCGCATCGGAGATCTGGTCAGCCATTTTATCTGGATGGCCCTCGGAAACGGATTCTGAGGTGAAAAGTGAAGTTGCCATAAAGAGGTCCTTTTAATCATTGAGTTATTAATGTGTCTAGCGATTGTTCTATCGTCTTGCTAATTCATTGTTTTTGAAACACGCACATTTGAATCTGGAAACCGTTGCGCAAGCCGAGGTAAACGGTCTGCGCGGCCTGCAATCCGGCCTGCTCGGCCCATTCGTTCATATCATCGACATCGAAGCCAAGCCACAGGTCGCCGCAGGACTCGCGCACCCAGTCTTGATCGTGCCGAGACAGGTCCACAATCAACAACTTGCCCTGATCATTGAGTAGGCTATGGGCGTGCTGAAAAGCTTCGTGGGGCGAGGGCAAATGATGCAAGACCATGTCGAACAACACGAGGTCGCAGCGCACTTGCAGCTCGAGCGCCTTATGGGTGTCGCCATGAATGAAGTGAACGTTGTCTAAGCCCTGCTCTTGCACAGTCTCTTTGGCGAGGTTGAGCATCTCTAGCGCGTTGTCTAGCGCGATCACTTCGTCGAATTGCTGGGCAAGCACGGCGAGCAACTCGCCCTGTCCTGGACCAACTTCCATAACTCGGTGCTGTGCATTGAGCTCCAGCTCTCGTAGCAGATCTAACAGGCCGGTCATGTATTGACTGTGTTCGGCGATCAAGCCTTGCTTCTCGCGGAACTTGTCGGAGAAGCGTGTAAAGAATTGTAGCGATTGCTCTGAGCGCTCTTGCTGCACGAGGTTAAGACTGGCGATGCGGGCCTCGCCCAGAGCAATCTTGTCGATGGCGTCGAAGGCGCTCTTCTTGAACTCATAATGAGGGTCGTCTGCTGTCAGAAGGGGGCGACGATAGAAGATGGTATTGCCTTCACGGCGAGTAGACGCAAGGCCGGCAGTAGCGAGAATCTTAAGATGGTGACTAAGGGCGGACTGGCGAATGTCGAGAATTCGACAGATTTCGAGCACGCCGAAGGAGCTGACGCGCAGTAAACGCAGGATCTCAAGGCGCAAGCCATCGGCCAGAGCCTTGCAGAGAGTGGTTAGCTCATCGGCCTGCTCTTGCTGTGTGTTGCGCTGTTCTCTGACTGCGGTGAGAGTCACTAATTACTACTCTAATCTATAAATGAAGGGCGACTATATCAGCAATAAAAATCTATATCAAAATAAATTGATATAGAAATCTGTAGGCCCGCCTTTCTATCCTAATCTAGATAGAAACCGCTGACTGTGGGAGCTTGCCCTGCAAGCGATTGGGTGCGATTGGGTGCGATTGGGTGCGATTGGTGGGGATCAGTGGAAGATTCAGGCTGATCGCCTGCAGGGCAGGCTCCTACAGGCAGCGAGTCACTCCAATGTGGAGAGAAACCGCCCAATTGTAGGAGCGGGCTTGCCCGCGAAAGACTTGCCTCTCTACAGATCTTCATCAATCGCACCCTATTCGCGGGCAAGCCCCCCATGAATAGGGCAAGCGCTCCTACTGGTTTTGCCATGCCCAAACCTGATTGAAACCGTTGTTGGGAAGGAAAATAAGAGACATGCGAGTAGCATATTCCGGCGAGGTGCGGGAAAATAGCGGGCCTTGTAGACCCCTCAGCCCAAGACAGGAGCTAACTCAGATGTCCAGCAGTGTCCCCTCGCGCAGAGATTGTGCCAACGCTATTCGCGCCCTCAGTATGGATGCCGTCCAGAAAGCCAATTCCGGACATCCCGGTGCTCCCATGGGCATGGCCGATATTGCGCAAGTACTCTGGACGGACTTTCTGAATCATAGTCCCGTCAATCCCAATTGGATGAATCGCGACCGTTTCGTCATGTCCAATGGTCATGGCTCTATGCTCGTGTACTCCCTATTGCACCTGACCGGTTATGACGTCTCTATCGATGAGATCAAGAATTTCCGCCAGCTGCACTCCAAGACCCCTGGTCACCCCGAGCTCGGTTATACACCAGGCGTAGAGACCACTACTGGTCCGTTGGGACAAGGTCTGGCCAACGGTGTTGGTATGGCGATCGCCGAGAAGACCCTAGCTGCACAGTTCAATCGTCCCGAGCATGACGTCATCGATCACTACACCTATGTGTTCGCCGGCGACGGTTGTCTGATGGAGGGAATCTCCCACGAAGTCTGCTCACTCGCGGGCACTCTGGCATTGGCTAAATTAATCGTCTTTTACGACGACAACGGTATCTCGATTGACGGTGATGTCGAGGGTTGGTTTACCGACGATACAACTAAGCGTTTCGACTCCTACGGTTGGCAGGTGTTGGCCGTAGATGGCCATAACCCAGAGCAGATAGCAGAAGCTATAAAGTCGGCGCAGGCTGACACGAAGCGCCCTACGATTATTCGCTGTAAAACAGTGATCGGCTTCGGTGCTCCCACTAAGCAAGGTACCTCTGGCGTACACGGCTCGCCTCTGGGAGATGCAGAGATTGCCGCTACGCGCGAAGCATTAGGCTGGGCCTATGGCGCCTTCGAAGTGCCAGAGTCTATCTACGGGGCATGGGATGGTCGCGAGAAGGGTTTCGCTGCCGAGTCCGCCTGGAAGGAAAAACTGGTTCGCTACGAAGAGGAGCATCCAGTGCTGGCGATGGAGTTGGTCCGCCGCTTGAAAAGCCAATTGCCTAGTCACTTCGGTAAGAAGGCGCAGGAATATGTACTGGCCTGTCAGGAGAAGGCAGAGAAGATCGCGAGCCGCAAGGCCTCGCAGAATTGTCTCTCGGCTTTCGGTCAATTGCTGCCCGAGATGATAGGGGGCTCTGCGGATCTTGCGGGGTCCAATCTAACTGTTTGGTCTGGCAGCACGCCAATCACTGAAAGCGCCGATGGCAACTATATTAATTACGGTGTACGCGAGTTCGGTATGAGCGCCATCATGAATGGTATCGCCTTACACGGGGGCTTCATCCCCTACGGCGGCACCTTCTTGATCTTCATGGAATACGCGCGCAACGCAGTGCGTATGGCTGCATTGATGAAGCAGCATTGTGTATTCGTCTATACCCACGACTCTATCGGTCAGGGTGAAGACGGCCCTACGCATCAGCCGATAGAGCAGTTAGCGACTCTGCGCATCACTCCCAATATGTCCGTCTGGCGCCCCTGCGATGCAGTAGAGACAGCCGTTTCTTGGAAGGCTGCAATCGAGCGAAGCGCGGGCCCTACATCGCTGGTTTTCTCTCGACAGAATCTTGCACATCAGTCACGCACGGCGGAGCAAGTCGCTGCCATTGCGCGCGGTGCCTATGTGTTAAAGGACTGCGAAGGCACGCCAGAGCTGCTGATCATTGCAACGGGCTCCGAGGTGGAGATCTGTGTAGATGCAGTAACACAGTTGCAGGCCAAGGGTATTAAAGCCCGATTGGTTTCTATGCCATCTACGGATGTATTCGAGGCGCAAGACGACGCCTATCGCGAGAGTGTGCTTCCTTCTAGTGTGCGCGCTCGTGTTGCTGTTGAAGCTGCTGCTGCCGACTATTGGTATAAGTATGTAGGTCTAGACGGTAAAGTCATCGGCATGCGCAGCTTCGGCGAGTCCGCTCCTGGGCCGGTATTGATGAAAGAGTTCGGCTTCACGGCAGAGAATGTGGTGGCTACGGCCACGCAGCTGTGCAAGAAATAGAGGCAGCTTTTACGCAGGTTTAGCCCCCTGACTTGAGAAATATATGGCTTACCGTATTGCGATAAATGGCTATGGTCGAATCGGGCGTTGCGTGCTGCGGGCCTTGCAGGAATCCCATGCGCACCCCGAATTAAGCATCGTCGCGATCAATGATCTAACCGATACTAATTCCTTAGTTTATTTGACTAAGTATGACAGCACCCACGGTCGCTTTCCGGGGGTGGTGCAGAGCCGCGACAATACGCTTGTCATCGATGACAATGAGATCGCAGTGTTCTCGGAAGCATCAATTGGGCGCTTACCGTGGCAAGACTTAGAGATCGATCTGGTGATGGAATGCACCGGATCGTTCTCTGATAGGCCTACCGCCGCACAACACTTAGAGAGTGGTGCAAAGCGAGTATTGTTCTCACACCCTGCACAGAGCGATGTCGACGCCACCGTAATCTACGGTGTAAACCACGATAGCTTGCGTTCTGAGCATAAAATTATCTCCAATGCATCGTGTACAACCAATTGTGTTGTGCCAGTGATTCAATGTCTCGACGAGCATTTTGGAATCGAGAATGGCGTGATCACGACTATTCACTCCGCGATGAACGATCAGCCGGTGATCGATGCGTTTCATCATCATGACTTGCGCAAGACGCGAAGCGCGGTGCAGTCGATTATTCCGGTGAATACGGAGATCGATAAAGGCATTGGTCGCATCCTCCCCCATCTGAATGGTCGCTTCGCAGCACAGGCGATGCGGGTGCCTACCGTCAACGTTTCAGCAATCGATCTTACCGTTACACTAAACGCAGACGTCAGTGTCGAGTCGGTGAACGCGGCTATCCGTGCAGGCGCCTTGAAATCTCTACCCTTAGTGCTTGCCTGCACCGACGAACCACTGGCATCCTGTGATTTCAATCACGACCCGCGTTCTGCAATAGTAGACCTAAGCCAGACTCGGGTTAGTGGTACGCGTCTAGTGAAGGTGTTGGCGTGGTTCGACAACGAATGGGCTTTCGCAAATAGAATGCTCGATGTGGCTGAATTGATTCGCAAGCTAGAACTCAAAGGTAACTCAAAGCAATGACTATATTGAGAATGCAGGATTTAGATCTGAGTGATAAGCGAGTATTGATTCGCGAGGATCTGAACGTTCCCATTAAAGGTGGCGTCATCGCCAACGACACTCGAATCGCCGCGGCGATCCCAAGCATTGCCTTAGCGCGAAGCTTGGGTGCTAAAGTGATTATCATGTCCCATCTTGGGCGCCCCAGTGAGGGTAAGCCTATAACAGAGCAACTAGAAGCTTCACTTGCGCCTGTGGCCGAGCATATGGCAAAGCTACTTGGCTGCAAGGTAAGGCTGTGTCAGGACTATATTGATGTGCCGGGCAACGCCCAGCCACAGGGCGACGAAGTCGTATTGCTAGAGAATGTGCGTGTTAATCTCGGTGAGAAGGACAACGCTGACGAATTGGCGAAGCTCTATGCGGCGCTGTGTGATGTGTTCGTGATGGATGCATTCGGCACTGCACATCGTGCTCAAGCCAGTACCCATGGGGTCGCGAAATTCGCTCCAACCGCCTGCGCGGGTCCGCTGCTTGGCAATGAGCTCGATGCCCTCGAATTAGCGTTGAAAAGCCCAGAGCGTCCGATGTTGGCAATCGTTGGCGGTGCGAAGGTGTCCAGCAAGCTTCAAGTATTGGAGAGTCTGGCAACTATCGTGGATCAACTGATTGTGGGTGGAGGCATTGCGAATACATTCCTATTGGCTGCTGGTTACAATGTAGGCAAGTCACTAGTCGAGCGAGACCTCGTGGACACTGCTAAGCAATTAATGCAGAAGACCAATATTCCTATGCCGGTGGATGTGGTCGTGGCTAAGGAATTTTCGGCAGATGCTCAGGCGACTATCAAGAAAGTTGCCGACGTAGCAGACGACGATATGATTCTCGATATCGGCCCTGATACGGCAGCAGCTTTCACGAAAATCATTGCAGAAATGAAGACTATTATCTGGAATGGCCCTGTTGGTGTCTTCGAGTTTGATAATTTTGCGAAGGGCACGCAAGCTGTGGCAGAAGCGGTAGCGGCGAACAAGGGTTTCTCCATCGCGGGCGGTGGTGAGACGATCTCCGCGATCGATAAATTCGAAGTCACGTCAGATATTTCCTATATCTCTACCGGTGGTGGGGCCTTCTTGGAGTTCGTGCAGGGTGAAACATTGCCCGCAGTGCAAATACTGGATGAGATGGGCAAATAGGCCAGCTTAAGAATTAGCTATAGAAAAATTTAACAATTCAATTATGCAGACTAACAGGACACGAGGTAGCAAATGGCATTAATTAGTTTACGTCAACTTCTAGATCATGCGGCGGAGCACGGTTACGGTGTGCCCGCTTTCAATGTAAACAATCTCGAACAAGTTCGCGCCATTATGGAAGCGGCTGATGAGGTAAATAGTCCTGTGATTCTTCAGGCCTCTGCTGGTGCACGTAAGTACGCTGGGTCGAATTTCTTGAAGCATTTGATTCAAGCTGCCATCGAAGAGTTTCCTCATATTCCAATCGTGATGCATCAAGATCACGGCGTCTCTCCGGCGGTTTGTCAGCGTTCTATCCAGCTAGGCTTTTCATCTGTAATGATGGACGGCTCATTGGGTGAGGACGGCAAAACCCCGAAAGACTACGACTACAACGTAGGTGTAACCAAGCTGACTGTTGCCATGGCGCACGCCTGTGGCGTTTCGGTGGAAGGCGAGATTGGCTGCTTAGGTTCTCTAGAGACAGGCATGGCCGGTGAAGAAGACGGAATTGGCGCAGAGGGCGTTCTGTCGATGGACCAGATGCTGACAGACCCGGAAGAGGCCGCGCGCTTCGTCGAGGATACTGGAGTTGATGCGCTCGCCATCGCAGTTGGCACTAGCCACGGCGCGTATAAATTTAGTCGCCCACCTACAGGCGACACCTTGGCGATCGCTCGCATCCGTGAAATTCATCTACGCATCCCCAATACTCATTTGGTAATGCATGGTTCCTCTTCGGTGCCTCAAGAATGGCTCGCTGTCATCAATCAATACGGCGGTGAGATTCCCGAGACCTATGGCGTGCCAATTGCCGAAATTCAAGAAGGCATTCGTCACGGCGTGCGCAAAGTGAATATCGACACAGACCTTCGCCTAGCATCCACTGGCGCTGTGCGAAAATTCCTTGCGGAGAACAAGTCTGAGTTTGACCCGCGTAAATTCTTAATCCCGACTATCAAGGCAATGAAGTCCGTCGTGATTCAACGCCTAGAGGCGTTCGGTACCGCTGGACAAATTTCGACTATCGGAAAGGTTTATAGCCTGGAGCAAATGGCCGAGCGCTATTAAGTCATACTGCAACGAGGCACTAGGTGAGTCGCATTATGTTCAACATCAATGATGCACAAGTGCTTCGCGACAGTCTGCCGGAATTAGATCTCAAGGCGTCGTTGCCAATCGGTGGCAACGTCTCGAATTATCTGCAATTTTACGGGCTCGATGTTGAGTCTCTTTGCCCTAAAAACGCCCATGACATTCACCATGCCATGGGCGTTTTTACGAGCGCAGGTTTTCGCGTAGCTTGCCATTACTATGCCCCGCCTCCAGAACTAATAGAAGGCACGGTGATTCTGGTGCACGGCTACTATGACCACGTTGGCCTGTACACGCATCTGCTGCGCTACTGCCTCGCGCGTAACCTAGCTGTCTTCGCATACGACTTGCCCGGGCACGGACTGTCCAGTGGTGCCCCCGCGGCTATAGACACATTCGCTCAATATACCGAAGTGTTTAGTGACTGTTTGCAGAAGGCGCGCAGCGTTCAAGGCGACAAACCTCTCCATGTACTGGCTCAGAGCACGGGGGGTGCGATAGTGATGGATTTCTGCCTACTGCGGTGTGCGCAAAGTCAGCAGCAAACAGGCAATATAGTGCTGCTCGCACCGTTAGTGCGGCCTGTGTCTTGGCGGCGAGGTAGCATGACTTATGCGGTTGTGCGGCGCTTCGTAAAGGCAATCAAGCGCAGTTTTGCCATCAACAGCCACGATGCAAAATTCTTGCATTTCCTGAGTGAAAGCGACCCATTGCAGTGTCGATTACTCCCAGTAGCATGGGTTGGCGCTTTGAAGAACTGGCTGGCGGAGTTTGAGCGTTATCAGGTCTGTAATAAGGCGCTAACAGTAGTTCAGGGAACTGGCGATACAACAGTCGATTGGCGCTACAACCTAAAAAGAATCAAAGAGAAATTCCCCGAATCCGAAGCTGTGATTTTGCAGCAAGCGCGCCACCATCTGGCTAATGAGAGCCAGGAGATTCGTGACGCGCTATGCAAGGAGCTTGATCAACACCTATAGCCCTATCTGACGTAGTTAGCTGTCAGAACAATACTCGGCACCGAATTGTGCCTTTGACCTGATTGAGCTTCTCTAGGGCCACCTTGCTGTATTCCACATCGATATCCGTCACCACATAGCCAATTTCGTCATTGGTCTGTAGATACTGTGAGCGGATGTTGATGCCGTTCTCTGAGAAAATGCTGTTGATCTCCGAGAGCACGCCAGGAATATTATTGTGGATGTGCAATAGTCGATGCTTGCCAGGGTGTGCTGGCAGTGCAACCTCGGGAAAGTTGACCGAAGTAAACGAAGAGCCATTGTCGCTGTATGTTGTGAGTTTCTCCGCTACCTCAAAACCGATGTTCTCTTGCGCTTCCATAGTACTGCCCCCAACGTGCGGGGTAAGTATGCAATTGTCGAAGTCCCGTAGCGGGCTGAAGAACTCATCGTCATTGGAGCGCGGTTCAACAGGGAATACATCGATGGCAGCGCCGGCTAAATGGCCACTGGCGAGTGCGGCGGCGAGCGCGTCGATATCGACTACTGAACCGCGTGAAGCATTGATTAGGATGCCGCCCTTCTTCATCCAGCTAAGCTGTTCTGCGCCAATCATCTCTGCCGTCTGCTTGGTCTCGGGGACGTGCAGGCTGATCACATCGCAGCTCTCCATTAGGGCTTTCAGAGTGGGCAGTTGCACGGCATTGCCCAGGGGCAATTTGCTGACGATGTCGTATAGATAGACCTTCATGCCCATCGATTCGGCGAGCACGCTAAGCTGCGAGCCGATATTGCCGTAACCAATCAAACCTAGCTTCTTACCTCGTGCCTCAAAGGACCCGGTGGCCACCTTCTGCCAGACGCCTCGGTGTGCTTTAGCATTCTTCTCTGGCACGCCGCGCAACAGCAGGATGGTTTGCGCGATCACTAGCTCGGCAACGCTGCGCGTATTGGAGAACGGCGCATTGAAAACGGGAATACCACGCACTAGCGCGGCCTCTAAATCAACCTGATTGGTGCCAATGCAGAAGCAACCAACTGCTTGCAGTTTATCTGCTGCTGCGAACACGTCTTTGGTGAGCTGTGTACGGGAGCGTATACCAACGAAATGGGCGTCACGAATCTTCTCGATCAACTGGTCTTCGGGCAGCGAGGTCTTCAGATACTCAATATTGGTGTAGCCCGCCTTGTGCAGCGTGTCGACTGCGCTTTGGTGCAGCCCTTCGAGGAGTAAGAATTTAATCTTGCTCTTTTCCAGAGATGTGGGGTTCATTTTGTGCGATTTCTCTTTGCTAGTGGGGCGGGATGGCGAAGGCCTTATGTTAACATAAGGCATACATTCTGGCGGATGAAAACTCTTTGCATTAATGGTGAATAAAATTCACCCTACGCCGGCTGGTTTCCCATTAGAATTCTTTCAAATCACATGGTTGCCTATCTCGATGAATCCATCGCAAGCAGAAATTGTCGCCGCACTAGGCCAAATAGTGGGCGCGGACAAAGTCAAAACTGACAACGAATCGCTATCCATCTATGGAAAAGACTGGACTCGCGTTTACGAGCCTAAGCCTTCGGTAATTGTATTCCCTACTAGCATAGAGCATGTGCAAGCGATCGTGCTTTATGCCAATGAACACAAGCTGGCTTTAGTGCCCTCTGGTGGTCGCACGGGTCTTAGCGGCGGCGCGATGGCTACCGCCGGTGAAATCGTGGTTGCCTTCGATAAGATGAATAAGATTCTAGATTTCGACCCTGTAGATCGCCAGGTGGTTTGTCAGCCAGGTTTGGTGACCGAAGCCCTTCAGAATTTCGCCGAAGAGCAGCAGCTGTTCTACCCAGTGGATTTTGCCTCCTCAGGCTCGAGCCAGATCGGCGGCAATGTTGCTACCAATGCTGGTGGGATCAAAGTAATCAAGTACGGACTAACCCGTGACTGGGTTGTCGGCATGAAAGTGGTGACAGGCAGTGGGCAGTTGCTAGAGCTCAATAAGGGGCTTATTAAGAACGCCACAGGTTATGACTTGCGCCATCTATTCATTGGCTCGGAAGGAACGTTAGGTTTCATGGTCGAGCTGAACATCAAACTTGCTACGCCGCCTCAGGATCCGATGGTGTTGGTGCTTGCCGTAGATGCGATGGAATCGGCCATGCATGTATTGCGCAGTTTTCAAGCGAAGCTGCCACTTACTGCGTTTGAGTTCTTCTCGGAGAAGGCCTTGGCCCATGTGATTGCTGAGAAAGGATTGCAAAGGCCGTGCGAGACAGTAGGCGAGTTTTATGCCCTTATTGAGTTCGAAAATATTAGCGAGCAAACGCTTGAGGACGCCATGGCGGCCTTCGAGTCTTGCATGGAGCAGGGTTGGGCGCTAGATGGCACCCTAAGCCAAACCTCGGCTCAAGCGCGCGACCTGTGGCGTCTGCGAGAAGACATATCGGAGACCATCGCGCAGTTCACCCCTTATAAGAACGACATCTCGGTTAAGGTCTCCCAAGTACCAGCCTTTCTGCGCGAGGTTGACGAGATTGTGACGAAGCAATACCCAGACTTCGAGATCATCTGGTTCGGTCATATCGGCGACGGCAATGTGCATCTGAACATCCTGAAGCCAGAGGGTTTAGATAAGGCCTTGTTCTTCAAGCAATGCTCGGAAGTCAGCGTCGATATTTTCGAATGCGTGCAACGTTTTGGCGGCAGCGTTTCCGCGGAACATGGCGTTGGTTTGTTGAAGAAACCCTTTCTTCATTACAGTCGTAATCCGGAAGAGCTTGTGTATTTAAAGGCCATAAAGCAGATATTCGACCCTAATGGGCTAATGAATCCAGGAAAGATTTTTGATTGAGAGGCCAAGCGGGGCTTGGATTAGCAGCAAAATTGTGAAAAAAAAGCAAGGTTTCTGTGATTATGTATGAAAACTATATTCCATCCGTTCTTATATAGGGTTACACTTCGGCGGAATCCCTATGGATTCAAGGGTTGGCAGGAATGTTAGCCATGTATTTAATTTTAAAGAACAAGAGAGAAATATGTCAGAGCAAGTAGAAGGTACTGTTAAGTGGTTCAATGACGAGAAAGGTTTTGGTTTCATTGAGCAGGAAGGTGGGAAGGACGTATTCGTTCACTTTAGCGCAATTAACGGTTCTGGAAGAAAAACTCTTCACGAAGGCCAGAAGGTCACTATGGATGTGACTCAAGGTCAAAAAGGCCCGCAAGCAGAGAACGTGACTCCTCTGTAACGAAAAACGCAGAGCGCTCACGTGCTCTGCGTTTTTAATTTTACAGATTAGGTTTAGATTTTTTCTAAACCTGTGGATTGTTTTACGTAAAGCTTCGCTAGAGCGTTGTTATCAGATCTTGTAGTTTCTGATGCCTTCACTTGTCCCCAAGATCAACAGATCTGCTGGCCGCACCGCAAATAGTCCATTAGTTACGACACCTGTTATCTGATTGAGCTGTGTTTCCAGCCCAACGGGATCCCTTATTTCCATATTATGGATATCGAGGATGTGATTCCCATTGTCGGTAACAAAGCCTTCGCGATAAACAGGATCGCCGCCTAGCGTGACAATCGCTCGTGCCACATGGCTACGTGCCATTGGAATCACTTCCACTGGCAGTGGGAATTTTCCAAGTGTGGGCACGTATTTGCTCTCGTCTGCAATACATACAAATTCTCTGGCGACTGCCGCGATGATCTTCTCGCGCGTGAGTGCTCCCCCGCCACCTTTGATGAGGTGTAGGGATTCATTCGCTTCATCCGCGCCGTCCACATAGATAGACACCTCATCGACGCTGTTCAGGTCGCGTACTTCTAATCCGAGTAGGCGCAGGCGTCGCTGAGTTTCTTCTGAGCTCGCAACGGTGCAAAGAATCTGGTCCTTAAAAGGGGCCAGGCATTCTATGAAAAGATTGGCGGTGGAGCCCGTGCCTACCCCTAGAACCATCTTGTCGTGTAAACGTTCGCGCACAAACTGGGCTGCTGCCTCGGCAACGGCCTTTTTCAATTGGTTCTGATCCATGCTAATTTTCCCTGCGTGATAAACAACTTATCGCGGATTATAACCACGAAAGGTCTCCAATGGATAAATACGTAAAAGACATATTGTCAGCCAAGGTTTACGACGTTGCCGTGGAGACCCCAATCGAGCAGGCAGCAGTGCTGTCCCAAAGGCTCCAGAACACTGTTTGGCTTAAGCGTGAAGACATGCAGCCTGTGCACAGCTTTAAGCTGCGCGGCGCCTACAATAAGATGGCAGGGCTCACCGCCGAGGCAGCTAAGAAAGGCGTGATTGCCGCATCCGCAGGCAACCATGCACAGGGTGTTGCGATGGCCGGCAACCGCCTTAATATCCACACCACCATCGTGATGCCAGTGACGACGCCAATCATCAAGATCAATGCCGTTAAGGCCCTTGGTGGCAAGGTGATTCTGCATGGCGATACCTATGATGAAGCTTCCGCGCACGCTAAGACGCTAATCGATCAGAAAGGCTATACCTTCGTGCATGCCTTCGACGACCCCGCAGTCATTGCGGGTCAAGGGACTGTAGGTCTTGAGATCGTTCGCCAGCATAGTGGCAATCTCGATGCCATATTCGTGCCTGTAGGGGGTGGTGGCCTGATGGCGGGCATCGCGGCCTATATTAAATATATACGTCCCGAGATAAAGCTAATCGCCGTCGAGGCTGAGGATTCGGCCTGTCTACAGGCGGCCCTAGCGGCAAAGCGTCGTGTAGTGTTGCCTCAGGTTGGTTTGTTCGCCGACGGGGTGGCGGTAGCGCAGATTGGCAAAGAGCCATTTCGCGTGCTGCGCAATCTTGTCGACGAGGTGGTAACCGTAACCACTGACGAGATATGTGCGGCGGTTAAAGATGTCTTCGACGACACTCGAGCAATGGCAGAGCCTGCGGGAGCGCTCGCAATCGCGGGGCTCAAGAAGTACGTAAGGGAGCACTCATTAACCGGGAAAGACCTAATGGCAGTGGTTAGCGGGGCAAATGTTAATTTTGACCGTCTACGCCACATCTCAGAGCGCACCGAGCTTGGCGAGAGCCGCGAAGCGATTCTGGCTGTGACTATAGATGAGCGCCCTGGCAGCTTCCGTCGCTTTTCAAAGGCGATTGGAAAGCGCTATATCACTGAGTTCAATTATCGCTTCGGAGATCCTAAGCGCGCCAAAATATTTGTAGGCGTGAGGCTCGCGGATTCCGAGTCTGGGCGTGAGAAGTTATTGGAGATGCTCCGCAAGAAGCGTGTCGACGTCGTAGACATGTCGGACAACGAGGCGGCAAAGCTGCATATTCGCTATATGGTCGGCGGCCGCAATCAGGCTATTCACAATGAGCGTGTCTATCGTTTCGAATTTCCGGAGCGTCCAGGTGCCTTCACGAAATTCCTCGATCTGCTAGGCGGACGATGGAACATCTCGATGTTCCATTACCGTAATCATGGGGCGGCCTATGGGCGGGTGTTATGTGGCATGCAGGTACCGCCCAGCGAGGTTGCGCAGTTCGAAGAGTTTATGCGGCAGATCGGCTATCGATGTTGGGATGAAACTGAAAATGAAGCTTATAAGACCTTTCTGGTGCATGAATAGCCGCGCCTAGAAGAGCTTATTGTTCTCATCATAATGTGTCGGGATGCGATTAGTGGACGAATGCATACCTATTACCACCATCGTAAGGCCGGTTCGGAATCTGGACCACCAAGAGCGATTGGCTTGTTGGGATTCCTCTACGCACTCTTTCAGTGCGCTCTTTTGGTTCTCGTCTAAGTCTAAACCTTTACACATGCTGCCTCCTATTGAGGTTCTGTGAGAAAACGGTTTACTGGCTAAATACGCTGCGTGCTAGAATCGGCGGCCGTTTTTTCAATGAGTCCCCTTTCTAACAGAGATTGTCCCATGAGTAAATTTAACAATGTTACCGTCGTTAAAGCGGCGAATATCTATTTCGATGGCAAGGTCACTAGCCGCGTTGTCGAGTTTGAATCAGGTGAAGTAAAGACGCTGGGGATCATGTTGCCCGGAGAGTACCGCTTCTCGACCGCCAAGAAGGAGATCATGGAGATCCTTTCCGGCCATGTAGAGATTCTTTTGCCCGGCTCAGACACTTGGGAAAACATCGTGGGCGGCCAGAGTTTTGAAGTGCCAGCTAACGCTGCCTTCGACATCAAGGTTCTAGAAGTCACAGACTACTGCTGCTCCTACCTAGACTAAGGGATACCTGACCGGTGGGCATGGGTCAGCTTGTTGGGGATTGAATAGACCCGATACGCTGGCCCATTCGCACCGCGTCTGACGCGGCTAAATCGGCTTGTAATTGCACCATGCCAGGGCCGAATACTGCCACAACGGTCGAGCCAAGCTTGAAGCGCCCCATCTCCTCGCCCTTACCGATTTGAATGGGAGGTACTTGCCCTTCGTAGCTGACGTGGGTACTGGATTCGCGGCCCGGACAAACCTGTCCAGCCCAGGCCGTGTCAACACTTGCCACTATCATGGCGCCTACTAGGACCAAGGCCATTGGGCCGTGCTCAGTCTCAAAGAAACACACTACGCGCTCGTTACGTGCAAACAGACTATCCACGTTCTCACTGGTAAATTGATTGACCGAGAATAGCTTGCCGGGCACATGAATCATGCGCGTTAAGGTGCCTGCAATCGGCATATGCACACGGTGGTAGTCCTTTGGTGACAAGTAGACCGTGCAAAAACAGCCATCTTGAAACTCCTCGGCCAATTCTGGGTCGCCACCTAAAAGATTTACCAAGCTAAAATGCCGCCCTTTGGCCTGTAATAGTGTACCGTCAGCGATATTGCCCAGCTGATTGATAGCACCATCGGCAGGGCTTACAACGGTCAACTCATCGCCATCTAAGGGACGCATTCCAGGCCGCAGTTCGCGAGTGAAGAAGTCGTTAAAGCTTTTAAATTGCCTGGTGTCCGAACATTTCGCCTCGTCTAGATTTACCTCATAGCGCTTGGCAAACCAGCTGATAAAAGGCGTTTTCACGAAGCCCCAGCGGCATGCGGCAAGCGCGCCGACTACTCTTGAGAGTGCGTGCTGAGGGACAAGGTGTTGAAATATTAGGAATAATTTGCCTTTCATATGATCCGAATCAATGTCACGTAACGTAATGGAGGCACAGCTTAATCAAGCCTAAGAAGTGAAACAAGTTATAAGGCAAAATGGTTATAATTGCGCGCACGGACTAATGATTTTCGCCTTTTGTCCGATCTATATAGAAGTAGAACCATTCTAGAAACGGGGTAATGTCGCTCGCGTTTCCATCTTGCTGCGCCGATAGGCGCGAAAACTGGCCTCTAACAGCCGGTTTAAAGGAATCTATTCGATGCTTTTTATCATAGGTGTCATCGTAGTAATTGGCAGTGTGGCTGGCGGGTACGTGCTCCATGGCGGTATTCTCATGCTGCTGTGGCAGCCAACAGAGGTCATTATCATCGTGGGCGCTGCCTTTGGTGCGTTCTTGATTGCCAATAGTATGCACTTGGTTAAGGACACGGGTAAGCAACTGCCAAGCGCCATCTTCGGGTCCAATAAGAATTCAGCCCTCTATCTTGATCTATTAGGCCTGCTCTACGATATTTTCAACAAGGCGCGCCGCGAAGGAATGATGGCCGTAGAGGCGGATATCGAATCGCCGACGGACAGTGGGATTTTTACGCGTTATCCAAAGCTGCTAAAAGACAAGCGCATGGTCGAGTTCATCGCCGATAACTTGCGCATTCTAACGACCAGCAATCTTGCGCCTCATGAGATTGAGGCAATGATGGACACGGAGATCGAGACACAACTGCACGAACTCTCTGAGCCCTCCCATGCAATTCATCGAATTGCTGACGGTTTGCCTGGCTTCGGGATTGTGGCGGCCGTATTGGGTATCGTAATCACCATGCAGAAGCTCGGTGGTCCCCCCGAGGCATTGGGGCAGAGTGTAGCGGCGGCGTTGGTGGGAACCTTCCTAGGTATTTTCTTAGCGTATGGCTTTGTGGGCCCGATGAGCACACGCATGCAATCTGTCGCCGAAGAAGACATCAAGATGTTCGAATGCGTTAAAGCCGCAATCGTAGCGACTTCCAACGGTCTTCCGCCGCAAATGGCGGTTGAGTTTGCCCGTAAGACCCTATTCTCTGCAGATCGGCCTACCTTTTCCGAACTTGAGACTCATGTTAGAAGTCGATAGTGTCAATTTACATTTTTTAAACGCCTAACGCTTTGAGCGCATTGTGGAAAAAACCGAACAGAATATTGTCATCAAGCGAGTTAAGAAGGTTGCAGGCGGCGCCCATGGCGGTGCGTGGAAAATCGCTTTCGCCGACTTCGCTCTGGCCCTCATGGCCTTCTTCTTGGTGCTATGGCTGATTGAGTCCACTACCAATCTCGAAAAAATGGCTATCGCCGGCTATTTCTCTGACCCCACCAATCTCGGCGCTGTCGGCGACGGCGGTACTCCCTATGTGTTGGATTTGCAGGGGCGTCCCCTCAATGTGAACAATCAGGGCTTGAACCTTTCCTTGGTGCGTCAGGATGAAGACCCATTGGTAGATTCCGATGATGAGATTAATAACCCGGAGTTTGTGGAGCTAGCTCGTTTGCGCCAAATGGAGGCACTGAGCAATCTGCGTGGCGACGTTGAAGCTGAAATTAATCTCAATCAGCAGTTCGATTGGTTTCGCGATAGCGTGTCTTTCGAGATAACCGAAGAAGGGCTCATGGTGCAGATTATCGATCGCGAAGGACGGCCATTGTTCGACAACGGACAGTCTAGGCTGCGCCCATACGCGATGGAAATCCTGTGGGCGATGGGTCGTATCTTCGGCAATGTACCGAATAAGGTCAGCGTGTTCGGGCACACCGACGGCGCGCGGTTCAGTAGCGAGGATGACTATAGTAATTGGGAATTATCTTCTGACCGCGCGAACGCGGCTCGTCGTGCACTTGTCGATGGCGGTTTACATCCAGATCAGGTTGCGCAGATTATCGGAATGGCTGATTCGGTGCCGCTAAACACGGACGACCCACTGGGGCCCATGAACAGGCGCATCGTTATCATGGTGTTGAATTCTGTGGCTCAATCCCGTGTAGATGCGCTATCCAACTCCGGTCTAGCAGCGCCTACGCCGGGGGAAGAGATTCTACCTCCTACGCCCACTGTGGAGATATTCTAGACTCCTATTTGGCCTCGAGTGTAGAGAGCAGGAAGAAATAACTGGCTAGACGCTCTGGGCTAATCTTGCCCTCTTCCACCGCTTGCTTTAAAGCGCAATCGGGCTCCTGTTGATGTTTGCAGTCGCGAAAGCGGCAGGCGCCGCGATATGGTGCGAACTCCACAAAACCATCGAAGAGCATCTGCGGGTCTAGGTTCCAGAGCCCAAACTCTCGTATTCCCGGTGAGTCAATTAAGTCGCCACTACCAGGCAAGTGGTAGAGTCGCGCGGCAGTAGTGGTATGGGTGCCCTTGTCGCGGCTTTGGGACATGCCACCAACGATAGCGCTATGCTGTGCATCATCTTCGTCGCCACGTAACGCGTTCACTAGTGATGACTTACCAACCCCGGACTGTCCAACGAATACCACCGTTTCCTCTTTCAGTGCCGCCTGCAGTGCGTCCACCCCTGTCCCTTGTTTACTGGATACTCTATGTATGTCATAGCCGATGCGCGCGTAATTGCTAAGCATCGCTTCGAGCTTTGCATCTCTTTCTGGGTCTAGAAGGTCGGTTTTATTGAGCACTAAGATAGGCCGCAACTTCAGAAATGAGGCCATGACTAGGTAGCGGTCAATAAGATTCGCAAAGGCTTCTGGAAGTGGCGCGATAGTGATCGCGACAACACTGACATTGGCAGCAATAGGACGAAGATTCGCCTGCTGATTGGGCCGTGCCATTAAAGAGCTACGCTCTTTTAGGGCGACAACGACGCCGCTGGTCTCCCCGTCCGCTTGCCAAATCACCCGGTCACCGGTGGCTAGTGCGGGGAGGTTGGTGCGCTGAAAGCAACGATATACCTTGCCCGCGCTCTCCTCGGAAGTGCACTCGATCTCCAGCTGCTGACCGAAATGACAGATCACCAGGCCGGTAAGTTGAGGGCCTAACGCCTCTGTCTCCCTATCTTCCACTGGCTTGCGTACGCCTCGCTCTCGCAAAGCTTGATTGCGGTCGATGCGCCCACGTTGTTGCTGGGTGAGCCTGCGTTTAGTCATATAGGTGTCGGTCCTTGAGGCGGGGATGTCCCCGGCGCTGTATGTCGCGCAGTGTACAGCAAAAGCCCTAGAGACGGGGACTGCCGCGAGTCTGCGGCTCTGATACAATCGCTCATTTACAGCATCGAGATCGCATCACCGATGCATGTACTCGCGCAAAGTCCTGGAGTAGCTCATGACAGAATTAGACAAAAAGAACACCCTCATATGGATCGATCTTGAAATGACAGGACTGGTGCCAGAAACCGATCGGATCATCGAGATTGCCACTCTGGTAACCGATGCTGACCTCAACTACATAGCACAAGGCCCGGTGATCGCAGTCAAACAGTCCGATGATGCTTTGGCTGGTATGGACGAGTGGAATCAGCGCACCCACGGGAACTCTGGCTTGATTGAGCGAGTACGCAATAGCCTATTCGACGATAGGCAGGCGGAGTCCGCCACTATCGAATTTTTGCGCGAATACTCGGCGCAAGGCGCTTCGCCAATGTGTGGCAACAGCATCTGTCAGGACCGCCGCTTCCTCGCGCGTTATATGCCAGAGCTAGAGGCGTTCTTTCACTACCGTAATCTGGACGTAAGCACTCTGAAGGAGCTCGCAAAGCGTTGGTCTCCCGAAGTATTAAACTCATTGAAGAAACGCGCAACGCATCAGGCTATGGACGATATTAAGGATTCTATCGCGGAGTTGCAGCACTACCGCGAGCATTTCATCAAGGCCTAAATAATTCTATGATTGTAGGAGCGGGCTTGCCCGCGAATGGGTCCGATTCATGTGAATCTGAGGAAGATTCTGGAATTCGCGGGCAAGCCCCCCATGCTAGGACAAGCGCTCCTACAGATCAGTGGATCTTTTTAAAATCTAAGTTGCATCGCCGTGTTGCTCAAGCGCCCACTCCACATGTTCGCGCACAAGCGGTGATGGGTGAGAGCGCCGATCATTCAGGGCAGCAACAATCGCATCACTGCTCGGGGCATTGCCAAGGGCTACCGCGATGTTACGCAGCCAGCATTCATAGCCGATGCGGCGAATCGCGGAGCCTTCGGTTAGGCGTAGGAACTCCTCTTCGTTCCATGCGAACAATTTCAGCAAGTCAGCATCATCCAAGCCGTGTCTTGGTGCAAAATCTTCCTCAGTGCTTAGCCGTGTGAACTTATTCCAAGGGCAAATTATCTGGCAGTCATCGCAGCCGAATATCCTGTTACCCATTAAGGGACGTAGCTCTACTGGAATTGAGGTGCGTAGCTCGATGGTCAGGTAAGAAATGCAACGGCGCGCGTCTAACACATTAGGTGCGACGAATGCCTTGGTAGGACAGATATCGATACAGGCATTGCAAGAGCCGCAATGCGCGCCGGTGGGGGCGTCTATGGGCAGTGGCAGATCAGTGAAGAGCTCAGCGAGAAAGAACCATGAGCCTGCCTTGCGATTGATCAGCATCGTGTTCTTGCCAATCCACCCCATGCCAGACTTCTCGGCGAGGGCGCGCTCTAATACCGGGGCACTATCGACAAAGGCGCGATAACCGAAAGGCCCTATCGCCTCGCTTACTCGGTCGGCGAGTCTCTGCAGTCGTTTACGAATGAGTTTGTGATAGTCCCGCCCGCGCGCATAACGAGAAATATAGGCTTTATCAGGGGTTTTCAATTCAGCCAAAGAATTAGTAGTAGTGAGCGCATAATCCATACGTACGCAAATTGCCCGCAGGGTGTCGGGCACCAAGGCCTCCGGATCGAGACGCAATTGGGCGTGGCGCTGCATATACTCCATGTCGCCATGGTAGTGATTGTCTAGCCAGCTCTGCAGATGTTGGCCGTAGGCACTCATGTCGATATCGGCAATAGTGACTTGCGCAAAGCCTAGCTCTAAGCCCCAGGCTTTGATGTCCTGCGCTAAGGTCTCTAACTCACTCTGCTTCATAGGGCGCTCGTTATAATGCACATAGAATATGTGCGGCCGCTTCCAACGTTGCATCGTCCTTACAGAAGCAGAAACGAATTAATGTGCTATCGGGCGCCTTTTTGTAGAATGGAGAGAGAGGTATTGCAGCCACGCCTTTCTCCTGTGTCAATTGCTTTACGAATTCCATGTCGGTTGCGTCACTAACAGCACTATAATCTGCTAGTTGAAAATAAGTGCCGCGAGAAGGTTTAAGAACAAAGCGAGAGTTCGCAAGCAGTCGGCAAAAAGTATCGCGCTTCTCTTGATAGAAGTGTGGCAGTTCGATGGCGTGCTGTGGACACTCGCGCATGAAATCGGCAATGGCATATTGAATAAAACTAGGCGAGGTGAAGGTGACGAATTGGTGTACCTTGCGAAATTCGCGCGTCAACGATGGGGGTGCAACGCAGTAAGCTAGCTTCCAACCCGTAGCGTGATAAGTCTTGCCGAAGGAGAACACGGCGAAGCTGCGTTGCCGCAACTCCTCGTGGCGCAATACACTCTCATGCACTCCGTCATCGAACACCATGTGCTCGTAGACTTCATCGGAGAGCACATAGATATCTGTATCGCGCGTAATCTGCGCAAGTGTCTCTATATCGGCCTTGTTTAGTACCGCGCCACTAGGGTTGTGGGGGGTATTGATGACAATAAGCCGTGTACGAGTAGTGATGCAGGCACGCACGCGATCCCAGTCGATGCTGAAATCGGGCAATTGCAATGGTATATGTATCGCCTCTGCTCCCGCTAAGCTAATCGCGGGGTCGTAGGAGTCGTAGGCAGGGTCGAAGACGATCACTTCGTCCCCGGCGCTTACGGTCGCGTGGATCGCATCGAACAGCGCCTCAGTGGCTCCAGAGGTTACGGTCACTTCCTGATCCATGTCTGCGCTAAAGCCGTATAAGTTTTGAACTTTACGAGCGATCTGTTCGCGTAGAGCCGGAATGCCCACCATAGGCGGATACTGATTCTTGCGATCATTTAAGTAATGGGCGACAAGTTCGCGCAAACGCTCCGGGCAATCGAAATCGGGGAAGCCTTGTGAGAGGTTAATGGCGCCATATTCCTGTGCCATCGTCGACATCACTGTGAAGATAGTGGTGCCAATATTAGGGAGCTTACTTCGCAAAATGTTGCCTCTTATAGGATGCGTGCTGAACAAACCGCACAGGGAGCGCAGGCTAGGCCTTAGGTCGGCCAGTTTACCCGAACCGAGGACCAACTCAACCCGCTGCGACGGAGCCTAATGTATAGGCATTAGGGTTTTTGTAACGAACAAGGGTCATAATAGTCACTATCGGACCCAAACCAACACTCATCAATAGTGCGATGGATCTCATGAAGAAAATAATTAGTAAGAATAAGCAAAAACTTAGCGATGAAGCGGCTGCTCCAGTAATTCAGATGGCTCGCTTAGCTCCGAAGCCCACCTCTTCCTTGCGCTTACTGCAGTTGGACGCGGGTCGGCAGGCTTTTCTGCACTATTTCGAGAATACTTGGGGCCTGACTGAGAGTCTATTCTCCGCGCTCACGAGTGAGGAGGCCTACTTCCTCCGGCCCTATCATAAGACGCGACATCCGCTGATTTTCTATTATGCCCATCCGGTTACTTTCTACGTGAACAAACTGCTCGTCGCGGGTTTGATAGACACTCCTATCAATCAGCATTTCGAAGTGCTCTTTGAAACGGGTGTGGATGAAATGAGCTGGGATGATCTGCATGAGGGCGATCAAGTGGTATGGCCGTCTCTTGAGGAGGTGGTCGACTACCGCAAGACCGTTTATGCATTAGTGAGCAATCTGATCAAGACCCACCCTGCATTCGATGCCCCAATCACCATGGATAGTCCGGCTTGGGCAATGGCGATGTGCTTCGAGCATGAGCGAATTCACCTCGAGACATCCAGTGTGCTCATGCGCGAATTGCCTCCACAGTATTTGAAGACCCCCGAGAACTGGCCGCGTGTCCTGCTCAGCGAGAAGCCACAGCCAAATACATCGCCAGTTCCCGATACGCATTATCCTGCCAAGAACCCAATGCTGTCGGTAAAAGAAAAGTCCGTTCGGCTCGGCAAGCCGCGCGCATGGCCGAGCTTCGGCTGGGACAATGAGTATGGTGAAGACAATCGCCAAGTTGCCGCATTCAAGGCGAGTCAGCGCCTGATAAGCAATGGTGAATTCTATGAGTTCGTTTCTAGCGGCGGCTATCTCAACGATAGCTACTGGAGCGAGGACGGTTTAGCTTGGCGCCGTTTCCGCAATACCCGTTGGCCGACTTTCTGGGTTCAAGACGGCCCGGTAGGATCCCATCGATTCAAACTGCGTACGACCTTCAGTGTGGAGGAAATGCAGTGGGACTGGCCGGTAGTGGCGAACCACTATGAGGCTAAAGCCTATTGTGCGTGGCGCAGCGAGCGCGATGCTGTCAACGTGCCCTACCGTTTACTGCACGAGAAGGAACACTTAGCGATAAGAGAGCCAGCTCTGCAAGAAGCGGCCCAATGGCAGGCAGATAAGCCCGAGTTAATCAAACTTGACCGCGTAATGGCTGACGAGGCGGAGTTGGCAAGTGCTTACGAGGTTAACAATAACCTTCATTTTGGCAGCGAAAACCCAGTCGATCGCTTTGCGCCCAATAGTCTTGGATTCAATGACGTCTTCGGAAATGTCTGGCAATGGTGTGAGGATACCTTTCACCCGCTGCCAGGCTTTAAGATCCACCCCTATTACGTCGATTTCAGCACCCCTTGCTTCGATGATCGGCACCATATGATCCTCGGAGGTTCGTTTATCAGTACCGGTGACGAGGCCAGCATTTGGTCACGGTTCCACTTCCGTCCACACTTCTTCCAACATGCCGGTTTTCGCATCGTACAGAGCGAAGAGACGCTGTTAGAGAAACAGGACCGTTACGAAACAGACGCCCTTTTGAATCAGTACATGCTTTTCCACTACGGCAGCGCACAAGAGAATCAGGATGGCGAGATAAGTAAGCGTGTTGGGCACCCGCAAGTGCAGGCGTTCATTCCAGCGACGGTTGAGCTAGTGAACCGCTTTGCATTAGGCAGAGGCAAGGTGCTCGATCTGGGCTGCGCAGTTGGCCGGGCAAGTTTCGACCTAAGTAAGACATTTAAGGAAGTCATCGGGCTAGATTACAGTCAGGCATTTGTTGATGCCGCAAAGCGTATGCAAGAACACGGTCGAGTCGACTATGTGCGCCATGAGAGCGGACGTTTTAGCAGCACACTAAGCGCAAGTCTTGAAGAGAGTGTTGACCCTAAGCGTGTGGCGTTCATTCGCGGTGACGCAGCCAAGCTTCGCGCGACAGATCTTGCCGCCAATGGACAGATGAGCGGATTCGATGCAGCACTTTTGAGCAATCTTCTCTGTCGCCTACCTGACCCCGCAGCTTGTCTGCGTCAGTTCGTAGAGGACGAGAGCTTATTGAACCCTGGCGGTGTATTAGTAATCGTTTCCCCCAATAGCTGGATGGCACAGTATACCGACGAGGAAAACTTCCTAGATGGCGAAAGCAGCGAGGTAGCTGTGGCAAAAATAGGCGCCATTCTCGAGGGCTTCGAGCTGCTCCACGAGGACGATCTGCCGTTCATGATTCGCGAGCATCGGCGCAAGTATGAATATGTAGTCAGTCAAGTATCGGTGTGGCGAAAGCGATAAGCTTTGACATAAGGCCTTAGGCTACCGTTCAAACTGAAGTAGCCTTGCGTGACACGACAAATGCCAGCATTGTGCTGGCGTTTGTCTCGCAAGACAATATCCCCTCAAAGCCCCCTCCCTATGTAGTGGCCACTATTCCTTGGCAGCGATAGCCCACCATCGATCCCCTAAAACTATGCTAATCTTGCGCTCCGCGAACGCAGTGTTAACGACCCTGTGTTTGGGACAACGAAAGCGCAATTGATGAGGCAGTATTAATGCAGATAAAGATTTTCACCACTGGTGGCACTATCGACAAGACCTATTTCGATAAAAATAGTGATTATCATGTTGGCGAGCCCCAGGCCGGCGGTATATTGGATAAATCGAATGTCGTATTTGACTATACGGTTCACTCCATTTTTAAGAAGGACAGTCTCGATATAGACGATGAAGATAGACAGCTCATTAGAGAGACTATCGCCTCGGATTCGGCCACGCACATCATCATTACCCACGGCACCGATTCTATGGTTAAAACAGCCGAGGCATTGGAAGGCATAGCAGATAAGACGATAGTATTGACCGGTTCTATGTCGCCAGCTCCGTTTCGCGACAGCGACGCGGTTTTCAATGTCGGTGGCTCGGTAATTGCGGTACAACTATTGCCGGCGGGAGTGTATATCGTAATAAACGGGAAAGTATTCGATCCAAAACATGCGAAGAAGAATGTCGCGATGAAACGCTACGAGGTAATTTAATCGCCTTGGCAAGCGAAGCCCATCGACTAGGTGCGCTATAAACTGCAACTCTAGGAATCGATGAGGCGTATTGAGTGAGCAAAGTTGATTTGGACTCTATGATCTTGCTGCGTTTTTCTTCACGGGTTTGCCTGCGTCGCTTGACCAGCTACGACCTCGAGGATTTTCAAGCTTGCCGCATTGAGATAGTCTATGAATTGTATAGGTGAGTAGTAAGCCCATTGAACGGGCCAAGAATGGGCTTGGATATGCTCGGGACAAGGATTGAACGGATGCAACTTTTTACAACACGATCTATAAGGCAGTTGACGATTCTAGGCTTCGTTGCTGTTGCAGCTTTGCTGATCTCGGCACTAGTAGTTACGGCGCGTCAGCTCGATAGTCTAAGCGAGCAGAGCCAAGTCACTGTTGCCGCAGCGGCCAATGCCATGAGCGCGAGCCGACAGCTAATAGAGCAGAGTATTGCGATGGAGCGCAATGCTCGTCAGTTTGCAGTGCTAGGGGAGGAGACATTACGCCAGCTATATCGAGATCGCCGCGCTGAATTTTTAGCGCTGATGACGCAGATAGAGGCGCTAGATGTCGGAACAGAGGCCTTGCAGACCACTCAGGAAATGCGCGCTCGCGAAGCCACTATCTACGCGAGCTTAGACTCCGCAACAGCAACGCGCGCCAACAATTTGGAGATACCCGAATTAGCCAATCATGCTTATCGAATCGCGGATGCTATCGGACAGTGGATCGACCAGCAGCAAACCGAACTCTTAGCGCGCAGTGAGCAAACCAAACAGACCCTAACTTTTCAAGCACTCCTGTTCATCGGTGCCGCGGCCGCATTGGCGGTGCTATTCGTGTGGTTGATCACGAGGCCACTGCAGCAGATAAATCGTGCTATTAACAATATTGGCAGTGGCGCCTACGATCAACATATTAAGATCGCCGGGCCGCAGGATCTGCAGGCATTGGGCAAGCGGCTGGATTGGCTGCGTGGGCGCCTGCAAGAGCTTGAACAGCATCGAAGCTCTTTCTTGCGCCACGTATCTCACGAGCTGAAAACTCCACTAGCCTCTATGCAAGAAGGCGCCGCGCTACTAAACGAGGGTTTGGTCGGCTCTCTTAGCGATCAGCAGCGCGAGATTAGTCAGATAATTGCTAACAACTGCGCGCGCTTGCAGAACCTAATCGAGGACTTATTGCGGCATAACTCGCAGAACTTCGAAGTGCTCGACATCATGCCTAAGGCATTACGCTTCGATGAGCTCGTCCTTGGAGTTGTAGAGGCGCATCAACTTGCCATCAGCAATGGCAAAGTGCAAATACGCAATAACCTGGAAAAATGTGTAGTCACTGCAGACCCGGAGCGCCTTCGTGTCATCGTCGATAATTTGTTTACCAATGCGCTGAAGTTTTCGCCAAGTGGTGGCGAGATTGAGCTGCGCCTGTTTAATACAAAGACTAACGCCGTGTTTGAGATTCAGGATCAAGGTCCTGGGGTAAGCGAGAGCGACAAAGAGAAGATCTTCGATGCTTTCTTTCAAGGCGTGCAGCAATCCTCTAAGCCCTATAGTGGCAGTGGCCTAGGCTTGGCAATAGCGAGAGATTACGCGATCGCAGGCGGCGGCGAGCTTACCCTAGTAAACGCGACATCGGGCGCTTGTTTCCGCTTGAATTTTCCCCTTGTGCCAGCATAGTTATCAATCTCGCATCACACCTACGTGCAGCGACTTAAAGGAGTTTGTGTGAACAGTATCAAGTTATGGATGTTGGGAGTTGGCCTTTTAGGGCTTTGCGCTTGTACAACTAGCCCATTGCTTATGGGGCGGCCGCAGGGTGCGGCGCCACTAGATTTCTATCAATGGGTGCTCGAGGCGACGCCGCAAGAGCGCTCAGCGCTGCAGCAAAGTATTGAGCAGCAATTGGAGCAGACCTGCGGGCTGCAAGCTATAGTGCAACTCGCAATTCTTAAGAGTGCGGTTGTGACAAGTGCGCAAGAGGATGAGAGCGCAATTGCGACCCTAAAAGAGATGGACTCCTGTCCTGCGGCAAGTGCGGATACGGGAGACTATCGCGTCTTCGCGACTTTGTGGACGCAGCAGCTAGCACAGCGTCAAACGCTAAGGCTCAATGGCCGGCAGATTCAAGCCCTAGAAGAGCAGCGCCGCGCACTGCGTGAGCAGATCGATGCCCTTACGAACATTGAAGAGCAACTCAATCGCCGTGAGGCAGACTTGTAATTTACTCCTGCACGATGTCCGACAAGACAAAGGTTTAAGAGCACATGGCTATAAAGAATCGAATACTCTTGATCGATGATGATGCAGATCTACTGCACTTGATCGGCGTGCGACTTAAGGCGAATAGCTTCGAGGTGCTCGCATTAGACAGTGCAGAGAAGGCTCTTACACAGCTTTCTATTTTCCGTCCCCACGTCGTGGTGACGGATTTGCGGATGCCGGGTATGGATGGCATGGAGCTTTTCGAACGCATTCAAGAGCGTGACCTGCGCCTACCGGTGATAATGCTGACTGCTCATGGCACCATCCCCGAGGCGGTTGCCGCTACTCAGAAAGGAGTGTTCAGCTATCTAGTCAAGCCCTTCGATGCTCAGCTATTACTCGCTCATATCGAGAAGGCCTTAGTACAGACTGGCGCTCGTGAGACGAACGAGGAGCCGGGGCAGGATGACGCATGGCGAGCGCAGATCATCAGCTGTAGCCAAGTGATGGAAAACCTCTTGCAGCAAACTAAGGCGGCTGCGATTACAGACGTGAGTGTCTTGATCCAGAGCGAGACAGGAACCGGAAAAGAGATCTTAGCCGACGCCATTCATAAGGCCAGCGCGCGCAATGCCAAGCCATTCATGGCACTTAATTGCGCTGCGCTACCGGAGGCCTTGCTCGAGTCTGAATTGTTCGGGCATGTCGCGGGCTCCTTCACAGGCGCGAGTAAGGCCCACACCGGCCTGTTTCTAGCCGCCAACGAAGGCACGGTGTTCCTCGACGAGATTGGCGACATGCCTTTATCCGCGCAGGCGAAATTACTGCGTGTCTTGGAGCAGAGAGAGGTACGCCCGGTAGGGTCTACCAAGTCCTCTCCTGTGAACGTAAGAATCATAGCGGCCACACACCAAGATCTCACCGAAAAAGTGGCACAGGGCACGTTCAGGGAGGATCTGTTCTATAGGTTAAACGTGATTACTCTCGAGCTTCCACCGCTGGCGCAGCGCCGCGATGACATCGCACTGCTCGCCAAACACTTCTGCAGTATGGTTTCTAAGCGGCATGGTAAGGACACCCTGCACTTCTCGCCGGAGGCGATGGAATGTCTGATCGGCGCGCCTTGGCCGGGAAATGTACGGCAGCTGCTCAATATCGTGGAGCAATGCGTTGTCCTTACCTCGACTCCCATGATCTCGCGGGCATTGGTCGAGCGGGCGCTGCGGTTTAAGTCGAACCGCTTGCTAGGCCTTAATGAGGCGAAGGATCAGTTTGAGCGAGAATATCTGCTCAGATTGCTGAATATGACAGAAGGCAATATCGCCTTGGCAGCCCGTCTATCGGAGCGAAATCGTAGCGAGTTCTACAATCTATTGAAGCGGCATAGCCTAGATCCTAGCCAGTTTCGTAAAGTGTCTGAGTAGGGCCCGAATCAGCCCTGTCGTGTAAACCCAACACCTAATTCTCTTAATATCAATAACTTAGCCTAAAGCCTCGTATTGTGTTGCTCTTGCCCAACACATGAGGCCTCACCTTGCTTTGTGAAAAATCCTAAGGCATTGATATTTATCGTAAATATCATATTGGTACGAAGCTTGCTCTCTATTATTTAACTGACGCTATCGAGGGTTTCGGTAGCAGAAATTCAATATTAGGGAGAATAACAATGAAGAATGCTCAGCTAGCTAACGCAACAATAGCCTCTTTCGAAATGGGTATTGAGACTTCGGATAACATTCCTCGTCTCCCCATGAGCTCTTCTAATGGAGGCAAGGCCTCCGAAAGAGAGTTTCTGCTTCACGCCTTTTACAAATTATGTCGCAAGCGCGGACGTCGAAGTGCTCGATGCGCTTTCGCTAAGAAGCGGTAAGAGAGGCATCTCCCGCTAAAGCCAGGTCAATGGACTGACCGCGACATACCCCTTTTGTTACCGCATAGGCATGGCACCCCAGAGCGGATCTTGTGTCCATAATTCGCTCCGCCTTTTTGACCCCGTACTAGGGGTCTTTTTTTGCCTGAAATTCAGCAAATTTTAGTGTGTCCCGCTTGCCATACAGTGAAGCCCAATGAAAACAAAGGCTTATGTAACGCGCGATTTATCTGTCGTGGCAACGCAACACTCTACTGCTCGCCTGATCTGATGAATAAGTGTAACTAGTTGAAAAATGTAGAGTAATAAAGATTGGCACAGCCGTTGCAATTCCCTAAGTGCAAGACAATATTTCACAATGGGAAAAAGGAGAATAAGCATGAAAAATACACTAGTAGCAGTATCAAGCGTTCTTATCGCCATCTCTTCCGCCGCATTTGCGCAGAGCGAGACTCCAAGTTTCACAGAGGTCGATACCAATGCGGACGGCATCTTGAATAAACAGGAAGCCGACCAAGCGCTTCCAGCACTAGGCTTGAGCGACTCAAATCAAGACGGCGTCATTAGCAAGGGTGACGTTAAGAAAGTCTTGCCAGATATTGAATTCGAAGGCGATGACGAAAGTGCAATCGGTTCTGCCGAGTATCAACAGATTGTACAAGTGATGGAACAGTTGATGGATCGTGCTGGGTAAACACTTAGTAGGAAAACTCTGGTAGCGATATCCAGATAGCCAAGGATGGCAAGGCGGGGCAATCGACAGGGAGTTGATTGCCCCGTTTTTTGTCGACAGCTTTCTCCTTCTGTTTGATACTCTAAATATCAACAGCGTGTTTGTGTTTCCCTAAGGAGCAGAACGATGTCTGACCAAGCCGAACGAATGCATGCCCCGCGTAGTTTTTGGATTATCGCTGGTGTTTCCCTAGTGTGGAACCTAATTGGCGTGATGAACTATCTGTTTACTGTAACAGTGAGCCCAGCGACATTGGCCACTATGTCGGAGGCCGAACGCAGTTTGTATACCGATGTGCCGGTGTTCGTGACCTCGTGCTTCGCGATCGCTGTGTTTAGCGGTGTCCTCGCATCGGTTCTCTTGCTCCTTCGTAAAGCCTTGAGCGTAAGTCTGTTTCTAGTGTCGCTTGTTGCGATTATTCTACAAATGAGTTTGGGTATGTTCTTAACTCCGATGTTGACAGCTCAAGGACCTGCGGCACTCGCCTTGCCTATTCTGTTAATAGTCTGCGCTGCATTTTTCTTCTGGTACTCACGGAAAGTGACAGCGCAGGGGTTGCTGCACTAGTCACGACGGCGCATGGATTCGGTCAGCATCGCAATCGTGTACAGAACCAACGCCTCGCCATCTTCAGCCTCGCGGTCTTCACTGTAGCGTGTGCGTGTGGCCATGATCACGCCATGCAACGCCCCTTGCAGGAAGTAAGCTGTCTGCAAACTGTCAGTTAGATGATCTGCATTTAGAGAGCCATCTTGTACGCCATTTTCTAAGGCCAGCACCATGGTGGCGGTTATGCGTTCTTTACAATCGAAAATCTCTTCGGCCTGCGAGTTGTCCGCTTTGCTATCTGGGAATGTATTGAGCTGCGTTAGCACGTTGAAATAATTCGTCTGTTCTTTAGAGAATGCATAGTAGGCATGGCCAATGCCATCTATCTGCTGCCCACCATTCGCGCCGGCTCGCAGAGCTCGATTGAAATATTCTTCTAGTGTGATTGCAGCCCTCAGCATGATGCCGCGCATGATGTCCGCCTTGTCCTTAAAATAGACATAGAGCAGTGCACGGCTTAACTGTGCTCGTTTAGCGATCTCCTCCATAGAGCTTTTGGCGAAGCCTTTGCTGAAAAATATGGACTCTGCAGCATCCAGAATTGCTTCTCGTCGAATTTGCTTCTCTTTGTCTCTTCTTGCAGAGATTTCCATCTATTCGCTTCCTATCGGTCAATGAGTTCTGTGCACCTCTAAACGTATTGACATAATGTCAATTGCTGACACAATGTCAATATATTGTTAAGGAGTTAGTCATGTCGAACCCAATTTCCCGTCACGCTCGTGCCGCCATTGCTGCTCTTTTGCCTATATTCCTGTCGGCTTGTACGGATTCTAGCAGCACCCCTGCCCCAGATGAATCGGCGCTACCTAGCCAAGCGGTAACGGTGCGTACTACTACTGTACAAGGGGAGCAAGGCGAGCAATGGCTGTATTTCGCAGGTGTGGCACGCGCGCGCGAGCGGGCCAATTTGAGTTTTCAGGTCGGTGGCATCATTGCGAAGCGCAGTGCCCAGATCGGCCAAGTGGTGAAGGCAAACGAAGTACTCGCCACACTCTACAATCCACAGCTGGGGCCCGCCGAACAAGGCGCACAGGCGCGCTTGCTACAGTTGCAGGCCGACGTTGAGCAGTCCGAACGGGACTTAACTCGACTCACGCAATTATCCGAGCGTGGCTTGCTCGCCGATCAGCGTCTGGAACAACAGCGCAGCCTGATCGCTGGGCAACGCGCCGCAATCGAAAGCGCCAGCGCCGCACTCGACCAATCGCGCCAGCTTAACCAAGAGAGCGCATTGCGTGCGCCCTTCGCAGGACGAGTCGAATCAGTCCTGTTGGAGGCGGGCGAGTATGCTCAACCCGGGCAGGTCGTACTGCAGATGACCGGTGCCGGCGAAACAGAGGTGGAAGTAAGCGTGCCGCCCCATCTGCTCACTGCCCTTGAGATCGGTCAAAGCGTTCCAGTGCGGCATAGCTTGAGCGACCGAGAGAGCGTCGGGGTGATTACCGAAACCGGTGAGGCTAGCTCTGGTACTAAAGCGCTCTATCCCCTCGTTGTGCGCCTGAGCGATCCCACTGTGCGTGGTGGCGAGGCCTTAGAGGTCGGCATACTAAGAGCCGCAGAGCATTCGCTAAGCGTGCCACTGAATGCAGTTATGCGCTCGGCTGTGGGTCTCACGGTATTTCGTATAGAGGGAAACCGGGCTAGGCGCGTCGCAGTCGAGATCGATCAGGTATTTGGGCAGCAAGCCGTGTTGAAAGGCGACACGCTGAGCCTAGGCGATCAAATCGTTTACGCGGGTCTATCGCGACTCGCCGATGGCGACATCGTGGCAGTATTGCCATGAACGGTGCGAATGTTTTTCTCAAGATAGTGGCACTGCCACGCCTAGTCTTATTGGTCGTCATAATGTTAGCTCTAGCGGGACTTGCTTCCTACGGCTCTATGGCGCGGCAGGAAGACCCCTTCTTCCCGGCACGAACAGGTCTGATTACCATTCTCTATCCTGGAGCGCCGGCGGAGACTATGGAGCGCCTCGTACTCGAGCCTCTTCAAGACGAAATTTCCCAGGTCGAAGAAGTATTAGAGTTCTCCGCCACAGCACGAACAGGCGTAGCTCTAGTAACGGTAGGATTGCTGGACTCTATCTATGACACCGACGCTGCATGGGATCGCGTGCGTATCGCCATGAACCGTGCGCGCACGGAGTTTCCCGATGGCGTCCAAGACCTGACCCTGGAAGACCGTTTGACGGGCCTTCCAGCGGTTGTCTTAGCCGTGGCAGGAGACTCCTCTATAGTTACCTTGAGCCAGGCAGCGGAGCAGCTCAAGCGGCAACTGATGAACTTGCCTGGCGTCTCTAGAATCGAGCTAGAGGGCGACAGCAAGGAGCAAATAAATATAGCGCTACGCGACGCAGAGATGGCAAGGCTCGGTATCAGCCCCGGCGCACTCGCGAATCTGATTGGTCAACGCAACCAGGTAGCGCCAGGTGGCTTTCTAGTAGTAGGTGACACGCGGGTCAATCTACTTAGCAATAACGAATTCACGAGCATCGACTCATTGCGTAACACGCAGATACCCATACCCAGTGGTGGCAGCGTGCCCCTCTCTGCAATTGCACAAGTTTGGCGTTCCGCCACAGAGCCTCCGGCCCCTAGCACATGGCAAGACGGCGAGCAGGTTGTAGCGCTCGGTATTTATGCACAGAACAATCAAGTCGATGCGATCGCTTTCGGTGAGAATGTCCGTGAGCGTGTTGCACAGATAAAAGAAGACTTCGCGCCCTTAACTATTCAAGAGATGTTCTACCAACCAGAACAGGTCGACAAGCGCTTGAGCGATCTACAAGGTAATCTTCTCGTTAGCATGGGGATCATCACCTTGATCCTGTTCTATGGTATGGGTTGGCGCATGGGGATCCTGGTGGCGAGTATGCTGCCGCTAGTCACGTTGATTAGCCTCGGCGTCTACGACTTCGCAGGAGGTGTCCTTCATCAGATCGCCGTCATTGGTCTAGTCATATCCCTGGGTATCTTGATCGACAATGCCATCGTGATGGTAGAGAACATTCAGCATAGGCTCAATGATGGAGAGACTCGGGCAGACGCCCTGCGTTCAGCCGTCGTGGAGTTAGCTGGGCCACTCGGCGCCTCAACTGCTACTACGTTGGCGGCGTTCACACCACTACTACTCTCCAAGGGAGGCACAGCAGACTTCACTCGGGGTATTCCAGTAATGATTATGCTGACCCTTAGCATCAGCTATTTGTTGGCGGTTAGTATCGCGCCATTGCTAGCGGCGCGCTTTCTGAAGCCGAATGCCTCCACTCGCACTGAGTGGATCGAAACACTTGGCAATAGCCTAGCAAGATTTAGTCGCCGTTTTCCGAAATCTATAGTGCTGGGAGGCTTATCGCTACCGGTGTTGAGTTTTCTTTTAGTGCCTCTGTTGAGTTTTCAATTTTTCCCCAACGCAGATAGGCCGCAGGTAGTAATTGAGATGTTCTTGCCAGAGGGCACCGATATCTCGCGAACCAATACCATGGCAGAGACTCTCGAACGAGAGCTGCGCGCGCGCGATGGTGTCGTCAGCATTCACCGCTTCGTCGGCGACACAGGGCCGGGCTTCTATTACAACCTTCCCCTCGCCTCGCAGTCGCCCAACCGTGCCAGACTGGTGGTTAATACTCAGAGATTGGAACAGACCGCTGGCATTATCGAGTGGGTGCGGGAGCGCGCAGCGTCGAACTATCCCGAGTTGGAAATTGTTGCGGGAACCCTCGCACAGGGGCCGCCTCGTGTCGCGCCAGTCGAGGTCCGGGTCTATCACAGTAATGACGAGTCTCGACTCCTTGCTGCAGAGAAATTATTCGCTCTATTAAAGGGAATCCCCGGTGCAGTAGACGTGCGCACAGATATCGACAATGGCACCCCGGTGCTGCGCATTGTAGTCGATGACGCGAGCGCGCAGCGCTATGGATTAGGCCGCGTGGACATCGCACAAACGCTATTCGCACGCAGCCTTGGCCTACCCATTGAGCAATACAGACAAGAGTTAGACCCGGTCCCTATAGTACTGCGATCCAACGAAGGTACTCGCTTAAGTGTGTCAGAGGTCATGTCGAGCTATATATTTAATCAGGCCAATGAGCCCATTCCAATAAGCCTGATCGGCCGCACAGAGGCGGATTGGAATGTGGCGAGTATCCACCACCGCAATGGCGTGCGCGTGTTGACGATCACTAGTGGCTTAGCGGAAGGCTATAGCTTCAGCAATATCGTCGATGAACTCAATGAAGGCTTGCTCTCCGATCCCTTTCCGGATGGCACCCGCATCGAGTATGGCGGAGACCTCGAGAGTTCGGATGAGGCGAATCAAGCGATATTCGCAGTAGCCCCTATTGGCATACTCTTGTTGTTGTTCTTCCTGCTTTTACAGTTCAACTCATACAAGCGTGTGGGTATCGTATTATTGACGGTTCCGCTTGCGGCTGCGGGCATCTTCCCTGGCTTGATACTTAGTGACTCTCCATTTGGTTTTCAGCCGCTACTGGGTGTCATCGCGTTAGTTGGTATCGTGGTAAACAATGCGATAGTCCTGATCGACTATATCGATCAGCAATTGCGTGCTGGTGGAGACCTTGCTAGCGCAGTCGATGACGCGGTAGCGCGACGTACGCGACCCATTTTGTTGACGACGGCCACGACAGTCACCGGCTTATTGCCATTGGCCCTTTCTTCCTCGACACTATGGCCTCCGATGGCTTGGGCCATTATTTCGGGACTGATAGCGTCGACGATGTTAACGCTATTGGTAGTCCCTGCGGTTTGCCGACTGAGCTTAGGGCCACGTAAGCCGAAAGCAACTAGATTGAAGTCTGCATTAGATGTGAATTAAGGATATGAGATGTTGAAACCAGAAGAGTTCATGGAGCGCGGCGCGGATAAACTTCCCGGTCTCCTCGATATAGTCGTCACCAAGATTAGCGCGGAACAAATTGTTGCGCAGATCGATGTGAAGGAAAAACACATGGCGCCAAATGGCTATATGCATGCCGGTGCAGTTGTTACCTTAGCCGATACGACGACGGGCTATGGTTGCATTGCGAATCTCCCCGAAGGGGCTACAGGCTTCACCACGGTAGAGCTAAAATCGAATCATTTAGGAACCGCAAGGTCAGGAATAATCGAATCGGTGGCGACTCCAGTGCATCTTGGTAGATCTACTCAAGTTTGGGACGCCGTGGTGACCGAGAAAGCCACCGGCAAGACTTTAGCTTTATTCCGCTGTACGCAAATGATCCTCTATCCAAAGCCTAAGGTTTGAAGAGTAAGGAGTAAGCATGCCCATTATTAAAGTGGAAATATTAGAAGGCAGATCCCGCGAGAAAAAACGTGAACTCGCAAAGGTTTTGACGAAGGAGACCGCGCGAATTATTAACGTGAGCGAGGCTTCTATCTTTGTTGTGATCGACGAGGTTAAGAAAGAGAACTGGGCAGTCGGCGGAGAATTACTCGTCGACAAATACCCCGATTAATTAAGGCTTGGCGTTTTACAGGTCGCGCAAGAGAGCATTAATTTGTCCCGTCAGCGCGGGATCACCTGAAGAATAACTCAGGGCTCGCCTTGCGAAGCCCTCCGCTTCGCTAGCCCTTCCTTGTTGTGCACGCACGCTCGCTAGTCGGTACCAGAACAGGGCATCCCGTGGGTTAATGCGTAGGGCTCTTTCGCTTAATGCCGCAGCTCTCTCTAAGTCTCCTTCGGCGATCGCGGCATCGACGCCAGCCAACAGTGTAGAGGCGGCGCTTGCAGGAGCGGCAGGTTCAGAAGGGGCTGGGGTCACTATTGCGGGGCTGCGCGCAGGCGGGTTTTGCGTCGGTGGAAACTCATTGCGCTGAATAGGGGCGTTGCCAGGCAACTCCTCTCGGCTCGTATTCGCCGGTTGCTGCTCGATGGCGCCGGTGGAATCACGGGACTCTATTGGCGCGGGAATGCCGCGGCCAGTGCTATAGGTGGCGCAGCTAGCAAGAATACTGAAACTTAAAATCCAACTTATACGTAGAATCACCGGCCTAAACCTCGCACTCGATCGAAAATACTCTGAAGGATTGACTCGTCGTCTTCGCAGCTCACGGCACTATCGGGTAGACGGCCAGGCATGAAGGGCAGAGACATTGGGGTGCGACAGTCGCGGTCGCTGGCCCGTTGAACGGCTTGTGGCGCGATGTCTTGCCAAACGATCTTAGAGGGAGGCAAAGTCAGACGCGGCTTAATATTGAGATCGCTCATCAGTTCGCTCCATACCCGCAAGGCGCCAGTTGCCCCGGTCAAACCCGTGTCGCGATTGTCGTCGTAGCCGAGCCACACTACTCCCACTAAGTCGTCTCCATAGCCAGCGAACCAACTATCGCGAAGGTCGTTGGTGGTGCCGGTCTTTCCTGCAAGTGGGAGGCTGTCTTCCATGCGCCCAGTGACGCTCTTTGCGGTGCCACGTTTGAATACGCCTTGCAGCGCATACTCCAGAAGATACATCGACTCGGGGTCGCTAACCTGCACGGTTTCGATACCGTAGCGTTCTAGGCGTTCGCCCTGCGCAGTGGTGACCGCCTCGACCGCTCGCAATGGGGAGCGGAAGCCGTTGCTAGCGAGAGTTTGATAGAGCTGCGCAACCTCGATAGGGGACATGTCGATGGCGCCCAATAGCAGCGAGGGGTAGAGCGGGATATTGCCGTTGTAACCGAGCTTTTCCAACATTCGCGCAACCGAGTCGATGCCCAGTTGCATGCCGAGATCGACAGTAGCTAAGTTCATAGAGCGCTCTAGGGCGTCGAATAGATAGACATCTCCGTAGAGCTTGTCGTCGTAATTTGTCGGCGACCATACCTGAGAACCTGACAAGGGAATGCTGACGGGGCGGTCGGCCAATACCGATGCGAGGGAATACTGGCGCGACTCTAAAGCCGCAAGATAGATCGCGGGCTTTACTAATGAGCCTATCGGGCGCCGAGCATTGAGTGCGCGGTTGAAACCGGCGTAGCCGCGTTGCCGGCCGCCCGCAAGGCCACGCACCTCACCGGTTATGGCATCACTAATGACAACGGCTGCCTCTAGATGCCCATCAGAGCCGTTTGCCGAGGCACGCTCCACCGACTTCACTGAGGCTTCGAGATTCGCGTCGATCAAACTCTGTACGCGCAGGTCAAGGGTTGTGAAGATCCGGAGGCCTTCTGTCTGTAAGGCCTCTCTGTCGTAGTCCCGCGCTAGGTTATCCCGCACTAGCTCCAAGAAGGCTGGGTAGGTTCGGCCGCGACTAGGGGCGCTGGAGGCCACTTTTAGTGGCTCGCGCGTGGCGGTAGTGTTTTGCTGGGCGGTGATATAGCCCTGGCTAAGCATGCGTCCCAACACGATATCGCGTCGCTGCGTAGCGCGCTCTGGGTAGCGTCGTGGGTTGTAATAGGAAGCGCCCCGCGGCAGACCCGCCAGCGTCGCGAGTTCCGCTAGAGATAGCTCGCTCAGAGGGCGCGAGAAATAGTATTCGGCGGCGAGTGCGAAGCCGTGGATCGCTCGATTGCCTTGTTGGCCGAGGAAGACCTCGTTCATATAGGCCTCGAGTATCTCTTCCTTGCTGAAGTGCAGCTCAAGCGCGAGCGCCATGAGTGCCTCTTCGACCTTGCGGCGCAATGTCTGCTGCCGGCTCAGGTACAGATTCTTGACGAGCTGCTGAGTCAGCGTGCTGCCACCCTGTACGATGCTGCCGGCCTTCAAGTTCGCGACGAAGGCGCGGCCTATTCCGATTGGGTCCACTCCAAAATGGCTGAAGAAGCGCTGATCCTCCACGGCGATGACGGCGTCGACGAGTTCCTGTGGCACGTCACTTAGCCGCACCGGAACACGGTCCTCGCCAGTGTTTGGGTTGATCTGGGCGATCTCCGCAGGCTCTAGGCGCACCAGAGCGAGGTCGCCAGTATTATTGTCGCCCCAAAGCGCGCGGACCTGGCGCCCATCGAATTCAACATTCAAGGAGAGACTAGGTTCGGCGCCATCCCAGAAATCGAAGCCGCGTGACCATAGGCGTATCCGCGAAGGGCTGCGTTGATATTCACCAGGCCCTTCGACCTGCGTGGTCTCCCTATAACCAAGAGTATCGAGATAGTCGCTCAGCTGCGCTTGGCTAATAGTTGCACCGGCATAGAGCTCCACGGGGCGTGCATACAGGCGCGCGGGCAGCGCCCATTGCAGCGCCTCGAAGTCACGCCTTACTTCGAAATCGATCCATACACACCACAGCACTACGACAGCGACAAAGGCTAGGCTAAGGCGCTTTATTAATGGCCAGCAGCGCCGCTTCCGTGGGGCTTGTTGGCCGTGCTGATCTGTCTCGGGTTTACTTTTGTCCATAAGGGGGCATTATTGCATTTGCGCGGGCTCTACTGCTACGAGCTTGGCATCTAGTACACGAGGATTGACGAATGGTTCACGGCTCTTGGACTGCAAAGTGTCATATAAAGTTTGCCCACACTGCATTGCCAGGCTGCCCCGCCCTAACTTGAGTCTAGCTGGCATACTTCCTTCCCTGATGATTGACTAAGAAAAGCAAAGAGGTTCTAAGCGATGACGTGGCTGATTAGTAAGTATTTCCTCACTGCCGCAGTGATAGTTGTAGTGTCCGAGGTCGCAAAGCGTAGCGACAAATTCGGTGCACTACTCGCCGCTTTGCCTATGGTGACGGTTCTTACCTTGATTTGGCTCTATGTGGAGAATCAGTCGCAAGAGAAGATCGCCAATCATGCGTGGTACACCTTCTGGTATGTGCTGCCCACGTTGCCGATGTTTCTCGTGTTTCCCTTTATTCTACCTAGGCTCGGTTTCTGGACTGCGCTGCTCGCCTGCGTGGGTCTGACGATGTTGTGTTTCGCCCTATTTGCAGTCTTGGTGCGTCGCTTCGGCATTGAGCTGTTCTAGTGATCGTCGGGACATCTGCGTTGCTCTAGGGATTGACTGCGTGAGGCATGAAGAATACTGTATATATAAACAGTATCTATGTGTGCCCCATGAACTCCCTGCCCCCCTATGCTGAGCTGCATTGTCTCAGCAACTACACCTTCCTGCATGGCGCCTCCTCACCGGAGGAGCTAGTGACGCAAGCCTGTGCGCTTGCCTATGAGGCCTTGGCGATTACCGATGAATGCTCCTTGAGTGGAGTCGTGCGGGCCCATGTCGCCGCGCGGGGTACTCCTTTACATTTGCTGATTGGCAGTCGCTTCGTGTTAGACGATGGCCTGCGTTTCGTCCTCTTGGCACGCTCTCGGCGCGGCTATGGGCAGTTGTCTCATCTCATCACTCTAGGGCGTCGGGCCGCCAAGAAGGGTCACTACGCGCTCGATAGGGCGCTGGTTGAGGCTCAAGACCTTGGGGAGTGCTTGGCACTGTGGTTGCCTGGGCAGGTTGCGCAGCAAGACCAAGCGCAATGGCTGGCAGCCCGTTGCCCTGAGCGCACGTGGATTGCCGTAGAGCTACTACTGCATGGGCATGACAAAAGGCGTCTGGCCAGCTTGCAGGCCTTGGGGGAGCGGCTGGGCCTGCCTCTGACGGCCAGCGGCGCAGTCATGATGCATGAGCCACAGCGACGCATGCTAAGGGACACTCTGACGGCGATCCGCTTAGGCAAGACACTGGCGCAGCTGGGCCGAGATGCGGCCCTCAACAGCGAACAACACCTGCGCAGCAGGGAGCGGCTCGCTAAGCTCTATCCCCCCGCCTTGCTGGCTGAGTCCACCAAGATCGCCTCTCTTTGCGATTTCTCTCTCGACGAGCTGCGCTACGAATACCCACACGAACTGGTTCCCGCCGGGCACAGCGCCGCCTCTTGGCTGCGGGAGCTTACGCAGCGCGGTATGCGCGAGCGCTGGCCGGAGGGCCCCTCGGCCCGTGTACTAACACTAGTGGAGAAAGAGCTTAGTCTTGTGGCGGAGCTGCGCTATGAACACTTCTTTCTCACCGTTCATGACATCGTGGTGTTTGCTCGTAGCCGCCATATTCTCTGTCAGGGCCGCGGCTCGGCCGCTAACTCTGTGATCTGTTATTGCCTAGGCATCACCGCAGTGGACCCGGCACGTATGCAATTGCTCTTCGAGCGTTTCCTATCTAAGGAGCGCGACGAGCCGCCGGATATCGATGTCGATTTCGAGCACGAGAGGCGCGAAGAGGTCATTCAATACATCTACTCCAAGTACGGCCGACATCGCGCGGCATTGGCGGCCACGGTGATCTGCTATCGCGCCCGCAGCGCCATTAGGGATGTCGCCGGCGTCCTCGGCATCAGTGCGCAGGATGAGGCGGTGCTTAGCAAGTCCGTGGACTGGTATGGGCGGGACTTCGACGAGACGCGGGAGGTGCCGGGTTTGGAGATGGCGCCCGAATGCTTCGCGCAGTTACAAAGCCTAGTGCGGACGCTGATGGGCTTTCCGCGGCATCTGTCGCAGCACGTGGGCGGCTTCGTGATCAGTCAGGGGCCCCTGTCTGAATTGGTGCCGGTCGAGAATGCGGCGATGGCTGATAGAACTGTTATTCAATGGGAAAAGGATGACCTAGAGGCGCTAGGCCTACTCAAGGTGGATGTGCTCGCCCTAGGTATGCTCACGACTATTCGCAAGGCCATCGATCTTGTCAATGATGCGCCCAAGGCGGCCGCCCCCCTCGCCCTGCATTCTATTCCGGTGGAAGACCCTAGTGTCTATGACATGATCTGTGGGGCGGATACGGTGGGTGTGTTTCAGATCGAGTCGCGTGCGCAGATGAGTATGCTGCCACGGCTGCGACCGAGGAACTATTACGACCTTGTGATTCAGATCGCCATCGTGCGGCCGGGTCCGATTCAAGGCAATATGGTGCACCCCTATCTTGCTAGGCGCAGCGGCAAGGAAGAGGTGGTGTACCCGAGCGAGCAGATTCGCGAGGTTTTGGCGCGCACGCTCGGTGTACCTATTTTCCAGGAACAGGTAATGAAGATCGCCATCGTCGCAGCCGGTTTTAGCGGCGGCGAGGCGGATCAACTGCGCCGTGCGATGGCAGCTTGGAAGAAAAAGGGTGGTCTGGAACCTTTTCAAGAAAAATTAGCCAATGGCATGCGCGAGCGCGGCTATTCGGAACAATTTTCCTCGCAGATCTATAGCCAGATAAAGGGCTTTGCGGACTATGGCTTTCCCGAATCGCACTCGGCTAGTTTTGCGCTTCTAGCCTATGTCTCTTCATGGTTGAAGTGCCACCACCCTGCCGCCTTCACTTGCGCCCTACTTAACAGCCAGCCTATGGGTTTCTATGCGCCAGCCCAGTTAGTTCAGGACGCTGTTCGCCATGGCGTTCTGGTATTGCCGGTTGATGTGAACAATAGTGAGTGGGATTGCACACTGATATACGAGGCGGAGGCAGCCCCCGCAATTCGTCTAGGCCTGCGTCAGGTAAAAGGGCTTTCCAGAGCAGGGGGGCAACAGCTTTGCGAGGCGCGGCAGGCCGGGCCGTATCGCAGCGTGCAATCTCTGGTGGAGCGTAGCGGCATCAATGCCCGCGATAGAGAGAGTCTGGCCGCGGCAGATGCGTTACGACCTCTGTCTCAGGATCGTTATCGAGCATTCTGGGATGTTGCGGGCTATGAGGAGAAACTGCCACTGTTCGAGACCGGGCAGGATTGGCCGGAGGCTGCGCAGCTGCCCATTATGCTGCCCAAGCCTTCGGAGGCGCAGAACATCATGGCCGACTATAACAGTACTGGCTTGACGCTGCGGCGCCATCCCATGGCGCTCCTGCGCGATCACCTGCGAGCCTATCATGTGCGGCCCGCGCAAGAATTAGCGCAGCTCAGGGATGGGCTTGGCGTGAAGGTGGCAGGTGTGGTGACTTCTCGTCAAAGACCTCAAACAGCGTCGGGAGTCACCTTTATGACGCTAGAGGACGAAAGCGGATTTCTGAATGTCGTGGTATGGCCCACCGTAGCGGCGCAGTCGCCTCTAGTCGTACGCGAGGCGAGTTTGCTTGGCGTCTCCGGTAGGGTGCAGATCAGTGAGGGAGTGGTGCACATTATTGCCCACACGCTCGTCGATCTTAGTCACTGGCTCTCGGCCATGACCCTGCGTTCTCGCGATTTTCGCTAGTGCAGGATTGAGCAACACCATTGTGCCTCTGCGAAGCTTTCTTAGGCGAAGATACCGTGCAGAAACCAGCCGCGGGCCTGGTGCTGACTCGAGGCTTGGCGTTCGTGAAAAATCCATAGGCGCATACCCTGCCGGTTGCGTGCAACATAATAGTCGCGCTGGATCTCCTGTGGGCTCCACCAGTGCGTCTCAATACGTTCTGGCCCACTAAGCAGGCGTAGGCTGCTGTAATAAAAAAGACGCCCAGCCTCCTGCCGTAGAGGGATCGGCTTGGCCAGCAACCAACAAGGACGCTCCGCATCCTCATGCGCGCCACTAGGCGCCACAATCACCTTCGGCATACGCTCCCCGAAGGGGCGGTCTAGGCCTGCCTGCTCCGGACAATGCTCGTCTTGGCAGTGAATGCTGCGTACCGCCCGGTTGCCTAGCCGCGCCTGTAGTTGTTCTAGCAGAGGGAGTAAGTCGTTCAGATCGGCATTGGGCTCCTGTGGGCCGGGCACGCCGCTCAGTGTTGCGTTATGGCTGGAGAATGGCGCGAACTGCGTTACTCGCAGTTGCATGGCAATGACTGGCGCAGGCAAAGCCACGGCATTGAGTCGTGTCTCCAAAAGTAACTGCAGATGGCCGTATGAGCGGCTCGGCTGGCGCAACATAATTTCGACTTCTGTGCGCCCTTGCTGCTCGTGCACTAAAGCCATGTGCAGATGCATCGTCGCGAGTTCGCGCTTGTGCAGGAACAGACATAAACGCTCCAATAATGTCTCGACACCTGGCAATAGAGCCTGCTTGTTCTCAATGGCATAGGTGCACTCCAGGTCGCTGCAGAAAGTGGGCGCGCCGTGGTAGGCCTGCACTGGATTGGCAACATGCCCAAGGCTTTGCTCGAGTTGTTTTGTGAAGGCATGGCCGAAGCGCTGCGCTACGGCGTGAGATGGAAGGCGCCATATATCTCTTAGAATATAAAGCCCGCTATTATGGAATTGACGTTTCTTGCGCTCAGGTAAAGATAGCGTGTGCAGGGGCAGGCGCCCTAGTGCGGCACGCAGATTGTCTTTGCGATACACCAGTAGATTGCAGGCGGCTCTGGCCAACAACAAACTGGCAGCGGGAGTAGGGCTGACGGCCTCGTGAAAGTGGCGCGGCAACGTCCACGAATGCAGCAAGGGTTCGAGCAATGCGTGTAGGCGAGTGCGAATTTTCTCGATGCCGCCGAAGTAGCGCAGTGTGCTGCCCACCTCGAACAGGAAGCTGTCAGGCGCCTCAATGCTGACGGTGGCGCTTAGGCTGCCGAGGCTAGCGGCGATCTGCTCTAAACGCACCTGCTGTGAGCCGTCTATTGCTGGCTGCTGACTAAGCTGTGGCAGCCATAGGGCGTACCACAGAGGTGTTGGCCGACGTGCCTTTGTGCTCGGCGTTAGACTTCTTACTGAGCCACGGGGCTTGTCAGTGCGCACGGCGCGTAGTGGATGCAGGGCGAGGCTGCTTTGGAAGGGTTTGCTATTCATGGCAGTTCCAGGGCAGGCGAATGCGGTCGTGCCGATAACTGCCTCGGGCCTTTAGGACGGTGAGCGCCATCGCATCCTCCTCGGCCTGTGCGTGCAGGCGCAGGACTGAGGCGGAGTGACGAATGTTGCGATGGTGAAACAGAATGCCTAGGGTTTGCCCCGTCAGGGCGGCTAACTGTAAGCGCCGAATATGCTTGCCACTCAAGTGACCCGGCCAGGCGAGCACTACGGCGCAAGCCTTGTCCTGTAGCGCCTTCTCGATCCCCCATAGGACCTCTGTGGCTGGAGGGGTGACGATGATCATGCGGGCGATGTCGACCCCCGCACTGGCCAGCGCAGGAGCATATGGGATGCAGGGCGGAGAGAACCACAGGGCGGACTTACCAGCCATGCTGATGCGGCGCAGTAAGGGCAGTACGAGTTGCAGCTCGCCGGTGCCCCACAGCGGCGTAATGATTTCGACCAGGGCGTTCGCTGGCCAACCTCGCCAGGGTAGGCTGGCATCCAGTGCGGCAAAGCCTGTGGGTAGGCCTGGAAAGTGACCACTGGTCTTTGTTGTGGCGGCCAAATAGTGTTCGCTGCCACGCCAGAGATTAGGGCTGTCGAGGAGTGAGCGGAGGCGTTGGTTGAGGTCAAGAGTCGGCATAATACTGTATATATTAACAGTATCTGTAGCGTCAACAAGGCGGATTTTTCCTGCATCCCCTCAAGCAGTGTTCGAAACGAAAATGCGATATGTCTCTAACTTACGGAAACTAATTAGATTTCTCTAATCTGGGAGATTGTCACAAAGCAAATATTGGTATAGTCTTCATGACCTTAGGTGGATAAGCTGACTAGGCTTATTAAAAAACAAGCACAATAGACTGGAACACCGAGTAATTGATGAAAAATAAACCAGACATGCTAATGGTGGTAGTGGTGCTCTTCGCATTAGGAGTCTTAGTAAGTGGAGTAGCACAAAGCGCATTGCTTTGAATCTGCACTCATAAGACTGCCCTACACCTACAAAGCGCATCAATTAGAATATCGACTATGGTTGGTAGGTTGCCCAGTCACTCACAATTTTATCCATCTGCACATCCCACGCCTGATTCTCTAGACTCTCAACACGCTGACACTCATGTGCTAGGCCGATCAACTTCGGGCTGCGCCTACCTGCGCGCGTGCGAAAGCTAAAGGTTCTGTCATAGAAACCCTTGCCCATTCCAAGGCGGCTACAAGCGCTATCGAAGCCCACTAAGGGTACGAAGGCGATATCTAGTGCCCGTGCATGCAATAAGGCGCCACGACGCAAGGCGGGCTGCCACATGCCCCAGCGATGCCGCAATAAGAGATCCCCTTGGCGATAACGCAGGAATAACATGCGGTCGGGTCGAAAGGGATGAATCAAAGGCAGATAGCAGTGTTGGCCGCGAGCTTCGGCGGCAGCCAGTAGTAGGCTGGGATCGATTTCTCCATCGCTGGCGAGATAGAACGCAATGCGCTTGGCTTTGCGGAAATAGAGTTGGCCGCTGATGCTGTGATACAGCTGCAGAGCCGCTTGAGCTTGCTGCGAGAGGGGGAGTTGGCGACGCGCTTGGCGAAGGGACTTGCGTAAGGACGAGCGAGACTGTGCATTCATGGCATGGGATAGTCGGAAATTAGAAGTTACCCAGAGCACCGCTATCAAAATAGTCCTGAACCCAAGGTTCAGGTGGTGCCTCCAGCGGTACATAAGGCTTTCCGTCTAGCGGACGTGCACAACAGCACCTGCAAGGAGACTCCGGGTTTACAGATATCGGCTCGAGAACACTTTCGATTGGCCAATGCCCGAGGTAACTCGTAAACGAGTATATAGCACTTAGTCGGGGCTATCGAGCGAGGGGTGGAAAGTTTTTTGTCTCAATAAGCTCAGGTTATTTCAATCTGACGATTGATCTGTAAGCTGCGATCGATCTTCTCTTCTAAGAACTTCAGCTTCTGCGCCGTGTCGTGGCGGCTCTCGTTGAGCATCTGGCTCTTACCCAGCATGTCGTGGGTAATATTGAGTGCGGCCATCACGGAAATCTTCTCGAGGCCATGAATATTGCCACGGGATTTTATCTTGCGCATGTTCTCGTCGAGATAACGGGCAGACTTGAGCAGGGCTTCTTGTTCGGAGGGCGGGCAGCTGACTTGATACTCTTTATCGAGGATCTTGACTACCACTGTACCGGGGGTGTTCTCATCTGAGTTCATGCGTCATCTCTACATTCAGTCGAAACAATAGGGTGGGGTGTCTGCCACATAGGCGGACGGCGGCCCTTAGTTGGACTGGGACTGCTCCAAGGACTTGATGCGATTGAGCACTGTTTCAAGGCGGCTTTTAGCGAGTTTATTGTTCTCAAGCAGTTGCTGGCGTTCGGATAGCCAGTTATGCTCATTCGCTCTTAAAAGCTGATTTTCACGCTTCATCGTAGCGCAAAGCTCGATAAGCGCATCAATCTTTTGATCCAGCGTGGTAAATTTTTCGTCTGTCATTATGATGGTCGCCATATGCACTGACCCGAAGGCGAGATGCATAAACCCACTGGTAAATTTCCCGTTACTATAGAGGCGAGACCAAAGCCGGTCAATCGCCACTGAAGGAAATCTCATACGATGACGACTCTATACGATGAAGCAGCGCGCAGGCGCAAAGAATTAATGCAGCAAATGGAGCCTAACAGCATCGCCCTGTTATGCGCGGCTCCCCTCACCACTCGTAGCAACGATACCGAATACCTCTATCGCCAGAATAGCGACTTCTACTACATGACGGGATTTGTCGAGCACGATGCCGTGCTGGCGTTGATTCCCGGGCGTAAGCAGGGTGAAGTAGTGCTGTTCTGCCAAGAGAAGGACAAAACCCGCGAGTTGTGGACTGGCATCTTGATGGGGCCGGAACAAGCGATCAAGCAATTGAAGATCGACGATGCTTTTCCAATTGGCGACATCGACGATATTCTGCCAGGCCTTATAGAAGGCCGCGAGCGTGTCTACTCGTCTATGGGTAAAGATCAGCGCTTCGATCAGCGCGTCATGGACTGGGTGAAGGTCGTGCGTAGCAAGGCGCGTCAAGGCGCACAGCCGCCCGGCGAGTTCCTCGTGCTCGATCACCTTCTGAACGAGATGCGCCTCATCAAGAGCGCCATGGAAATTAAACTCATGGAGAAAGCCGGCGCAATTTCCGCCGAAGCCCACAAGCGTGCTATGGCGATCTGTCGTCCAGGGCTAAACGAGTATCATCTAGAGGCCGAGATCGTGCACGAGTTCGTGCGTTCCGGCAGTCGAGCTGCCGCTTACAATAATATTGTAGCGGCAGGAGAGAACGCGTGCATCTTGCACTATATCGAGAACAATTCTCTCATTAAAGATGGTGACCTCATCCTGATCGACGCGGGCTGTGAGTACGAATATTACGCGGCCGATATTACGCGCACCTTCCCTGCTAACGGCAAGTTCAATAAAGAGCAGAAGGCGCTATACGAGATATGCCTAGATGCGCAGCTTGAAGCCATCAAGGCGGTTAAGCCGGGAGCATCGTGGGATGCACCGCACAATGCTACGGTGCGAGTCATCACTGCGGGTCTGCTCAAGCTTGGTTTGCTAAAGGGCGAACTGAAGAAGCTGATCAAGAGCGAAGCCTATAAAGATTTTTACATGCACCGTGCCGGGCATTGGCTTGGTATCGATGTGCATGATGTGGGCGACTACAAAATAGATGGCAAGTGGCGCCTTATGGAGCCTGGCATGGTCACCACTATCGAACCTGGAATCTACGTGGCGCCGGACAATAAGAAGGTCGATAAGAAATGGCGTGGCATAGGCATTCGCATAGAAGACGATGTTTTGGTTACTCGTACTGGTCATCGAATCCTGAGCAATGGCGCTCCGAAGACGATTGCCGAGATCGAAAGCTTCATGGCCCAGGCCAACGCAAAGGCAGTGGCCTAGTCGCAACAGACGGAGTAAGTCGTTTTGAGAGTAACGGAAGTTCAAGAGCATTATGACATTGTGCTAATAGGGGGCGGCTTAGTTGGAGCCAGTTTTGCCTGTGGCCTGGCTCATGCGTTGGCGGGACAAGGTGTGCGCATTCTAGTCACTGAAGCGATAGAGTCCTTGCAGGCATCGCCTAGTTTCGACGCACGCTCCACTGCGCTGTCCTATGGCAGTCGGCAGATCTATGACGAACTTGGTTTATGGAATGAGCTCTCCACTTATGCCACAGCGATCGAGAGGATTCATGTTTCCGATCGCGGGCATTTCGGCGCCGTACGTATCGATCGCGATGAGATGAATGTAGAAGCGCTCGGCTATGTCGTTGAGAATCGACACCTAGGGCTAGTGCTCAATGGGGCGCTCGAGCAGGCGCAGGAAATCGACTATCTATGTCCTGCGCGAATCAGCAACCTGACCCCCACTGCCGAGGGTTACACAGTACAGGTACTTGGACAGAACGATAGCGTCAGCACTATCCATGCGGACCTCGTGGTCCTAGCTGATGGAGGCAAGTCTGCCCTTAGTCAGAGTCTCGGCATCACGAGCGCTGTGACTCGATACGAGCAAAGCGCCATCATCGCGAATGTCGCGTTCGCTGACTCCCACTGTGGTGTCGCCTATGAGCGTTTTACCGATAGTGGTCCAGTGGCGGTACTACCCCTGAGCACACTTGCGGGGGACAATCGTGGTGCGTTGATTTGGACTGTGGCCGCCCAAGAGGCCGCCGAGATAGTGGCGCTGCCCGAAGAAGAGTTCCTGAGTAGACTTCAAGAGCGCTTCGGACATCGACTTGGGATCTTCACGAAATGTGGAGCCCGTGGCACTTATCCACTTAGTTTAAGTGTGGCAAGGGAGCAGATCCGCCCAGGCTTAGTGTTGCTAGGAAATGTCGCTCACAGTTTGCATCCGGTGGCCGGTCAGGGATTGAATCTAGCGCTGCGAGATGCACAGGCGTTGTCAGCAAGCTTGGCCAACGCACAACAGCAGCGGCAGCCACTGGGGTCTATGGCAGTCTTGCAGGAGTATGTGCGGCGTCAGAAGAGCGACCAAGAGGCCACCATCGATTTCAGCCACTATATGACGCGGCTGTTCTCGACGAACCACCCTGCTTTGGTGTGGGCACGCAAATTCGGTCTCTTCTCGATCGACCTCATTCCCGTGTTTAAACGTGGCTTCGCAAGGCAAGCTATGGGGCTTGCTCAGCGCGCAATTCAGCGCGCCTAAATCCTCACTCTAAGATGGGTCGGTGCCGGCAAGTGCTTGGCGTATGGCCTCGATTCGTTTCCGATTGACGCCAAGATCGCTTTTTCCTAAACGCGAGGCCGAGCGCACATGGGTGCGACCCGCTTGTTCGTAAAACTCGACGTCATCCACAAAACCCATTAGCCGTGTAGTGAATTCGGCATAGAGGTATTGGTCTTGCTCGCGAATGATCTGCGCGCCCGGCATTACTAGTACCTGTGCTCGCACTTGCGCTAGGCTGGCCTCTAGCGGCGCAATCTGATGACTCTCGCGCGCCTCGAAGCTCGAGACGCAATTAGGTGAATCCGGGCAAGTACCAAGACGCCCATCTACGACACCAAGGCTAGCGGGGCGCTCGCCGGCGCAGCCAAGTAGAGTAAGTAGTGCCACCATCAATAGGCTCCATTTTTTCATAGTAGAAACTCTCAAAGTATTAGCCAAAATCAGCGCACTGACATGCCGAGCCACTCGGCTATCATTGCGGGCTTGGTCTCGCCCTCGATGTCGACCACCGCCTTATGTTTCAACAGAAAAGCGCCGGGAGACTTCTCCTCCACGCTCTCTAGAGTAAACCTTGCGCGAATTCGCGCGCCCACCTTCACAGGGTTCATGAAGCGCACTTTATCGAGGCCATAGTTGATCAAGACGCGGCAATCTTTAATCTTGATGGTGCTGCTCTGTGCGCTGAGAAGAGACAGTAAAGACAAAGTCAGAAAACCGTGGGCGATGGGCCCGCCGAACGGGGTCTCGGCCTTGGCACGTTCTGGATCGACGTGGATAAACTGAAAATCACCTGATGCCTGCGCGAACTGATTGACGCGCTCCTGAGTGATCTCAAGCCAGGGCGAAATACCAACCTCTTCACCAATATGTTGTTTGGCTTCTTCTACGCTAAGGAACTGCTGTGCACTGGCGGTCTGCGATGAGGTGGCATTCATAATCTCTTTGACCTTTATCTAAGCCGGTCGCGACCGACGTTCTGAGAGTTGCTGTATGCATGGTGGAGGCATCCTGCCATGTCCACGCAGCGGTGTAGTGGAATAGAGCAAGCGCTCAGTATCGGGTATTCGTGCGTTCGCTTCAATCGTCTTGTATGGCGCATTCGGGCTGTGTATTGGCAGTAGCTTCTGTCCGAGTAGGCTAGTTGCGGCTATACTCTTAGGTTCTGGCTGCCTCAAGGCAGCGCCCTTTACGAGTCTGAGATGTCTGAAAATATCGCGAAGAGCCTCGACTACGATGTTCTTGTTGTTGGCGGAGGCATGGTTGGCGCAAGCTTCGCGCTTGCTCTTGCCGAATCGGGGCTGCGGATCGCTGTGGTAGATAGTCAGGACCTGAGCAAATTCGCCGGACAAGAGAGAGCCAAAGAGAGTTTCGATCCTCGAGTTAGTGCAATTACCCCATCTTCGCAAGCCTTCTTAGAATCCCTTGCTGTATGGCAGGGTGTGCGCAACAGGCGTTGTGCGCCTTACTCCGACATGCATGTGTGGGATGCCGATGGCACGGGCTCCATTCATTTCAATGCACAGGAGATACACGCCGCAGCGCTCGGTCATATAGTAGAGAATTCCGTCATTCTCGCTGCCCTCTATGAGCGTATCGCCGAGACTGCGAATATCGATTTGTTGGCACCAGTGGCGTTGCATGCATTAGAGGCAGGCAGTCACAAAGAGCGGGTCAACATCACGCTTGAGGACGGCCGTAGCATCAGTGCTGCGCTTCTGGTTGCCGCGGATGGGGCAAACTCTAAGGTGCGCGAATTGGCTGGTTTTCAGACCAAGGAGTGGGACTATGAGCATCAGGCTATAGTTTGCACTGTTAAAACGCAGCTGCCCCATGGCGCCACGGCCATACAGCGCTTCATGGACGAAGGCACACTCGCCTTCCTGCCTCTGCAGCAAAACTCCGAGCTTGTGGACACCCAGCAGCATTGTTCGATTGTCTGGTCGGTGCTGCCAGACTATGCGCAGCGACTTATGGCGATGGATGACTCCGCGTTCGCGATACAGCTACAAGCGGCTATCGAGAACAAATTAGGCAAAATCGAACGCCTAGATACGCGCTATAGCTTCCCCTTGCGTCAGCGTCATGCGGTGGACTACGTACAGCCGGGCATTGCACTGATCGGAGACGCCGCCCATACGATTCATCCTCTAGCCGGACAGGGCGTCAACCTTGGCTTTCTCGATGCCCAAGCGCTAGCCGAAGAGGTACAACGTACCCACTCTAAGCACCTTCCAATTGGTGATTTGCGCTTCCTGCGCCGTTATCAGCGCCGCCGTATTGGGCATAACTTAGGCATGATGTGGGTAATGGAGGGCTTCAAGCGCCTGTTTGCCGATCAACCGCTGCCGCTACGTTGGCTGCGCAACGCGGGGATGTCGGGCATAGACCGTAGCGCGATTATCAAGCATCAGCTCATGCGTTCCGCGATGGGCATGGAGTAAGGCTAGTTCAAGGTTTTCTCTTTTAGGCCGATGAATGGTTAATCCCCCCGCGTGCTGCAGGCGTTCCGGTCGAGCATGGGAAACGTTCAGGAGTCATCACCATGATGCTTAAAGACCCTTCTTGGCCCTTCGATATGGACCTCAGTACACTCGACACCGGCTGTATTACCAATATTCTGCGCGACATTGAGAACCACCTGCCCAGCGTCGAATCCAGCATCGGCGTTAAGGAGCTAATGCGTGTTAAGAAGATTTTCGAAAGCGAGCTGATGAGCGTCCATCGACTGCATTAAGGCCTTTGGCCTAGCCCGCATAGCCCCTTCGCAACAAGCAATCACTCGCTATCGGTGTACTCCCACTAGCGCTTGGTTTATGCTAAGTCGCCTACAATCCTTAGTATTCCCCTAGTGTCGGTAATCCGTAAACCCACGCAATGGTATGCGCCGAACTACGGTCTAGGTGTTGGTAGGAAATAGAACACGATGGGTTTTTTTCGCACAACAATCATAAAAGGTTTGTCATTATGAAATCGTTACTCTCTTTAGTAGCTGCTACAGCAATGTTCGTGGGCGTCAATGCCATGGCAATCGATGCCGATAAATTGAATGCGGCACTCGCCTCACCAGATCGCAGTGATGCCGATAAAGCCTTGGATGCTGGCCGCAAGCCGGTTCAAGTACTGGATTACCTCGGTCTTGAAGAAGGCATGACCGTGCTGGACGTAATGTCCGGTGGTGGTTGGTACACAGAGGTGCTGTCTTACGCGGTTGGCCCAGAAGGCACCGTGTATATGCAGAATAGCCCCGCATCCCTGGCTCGTGGCACTACAGAGGCCACTGTGACGGCGCGCGTTGAAGGTCGTCTCAATAACGTTGAGCGCGTGAACAAGGACTTGAACGAGCTAGGCATAGCGCCAAACTCCGTGGACTTCGCGATCACTAACTTGAACTTCCATGATGTGTACAACGCTAACCCCGAAGCGGCCCAAGCGATGCTGCAGGCAATTAAGGCTGTAATCAAGCCAGGTGGCACATTCGCAATCATCGATCACGCGGGCACTATGGGCGCGGATAATGCCTCATTGCACCGTGTGCCTAAGGAGCTAGTAGTAGAAGCGGCTCGTCAGGCTGGTCTAACCGTTGTAGATGCTGACAGTCAGGTTCTACGCGTACCTAGCGATGATCACACTCTGGCACCCTTCGCCGCTGATCTGGATCGCAACACTGATCGCTTCATCCTGAAGCTGACCAAGAGTATGTAAGACACGCATTATCCGCCCTCGCAGTGATCCATTGCGAGGGCGGCTGCGTTATACCCTGCAACAATCGCCTTACTAGCCGGACACACTCTTGAAGCAATCCGCCCCCGTCCAGTTAATCACTAAATTCTTTTCTGTCTTCAAATATAGCCGCGTGGCGATAGAGATAGTGTGGAGCACCAGCGCTGCACTTACTATAACAATGGCCGTGGCGACCTTGCTGGCCGGTGTGCTTCCCGCCGCTATCGCCTATGTCGGCCAATTGATCGTGGACGCCGTGGTCACGGCAATACAAGCCCCCAGCGAGAGCAAAGAAGCTGCCACAAGACTGACTATTTTCTATGTGCTGTGTGAGGCCGGTTTGGTGGTCTTTATCACAGGGGTGCAAAGAGTCAGCACGATCTGCCAGTCGATACTACGGGTGTTATTGGGCAATAAGATCAATGTGATGATCTTGGAGAAATCCCTCACCTTAGAGCTGCAACATTTCGAAGACTCCGAATATTATGACAAGCTAGTTCGTGCGCGCCGCGAGGCTTCTAGCCGGCCCTTGAGCCTTGTCGTACGTACCTTCGATCTGGTGCGCGAATCCATCTCTTTAGTGAGCTATGGTTTTCTGTTGTTTCAATTCTCACCATGGGCTGTGCTTCTACTCGGTTTCGCCGGCCTCCCCGCCTTTCTCGCGGAAGCGAAATTTTCCGGAGAGGCTTTCCGAAATCAGCGCTCCCGTTCCGCAGAGCGGCGGATGCAGATCTATCTCGAGATGGTGTTGACCCGCGAAGACGGTGTTAAGGAGGTTAAGCTTCTTAAGATTGGTAAACTGTTCTTGCAGCGCTATGTGGATATCTTCTTACGCATCTATAAAGAAGATCGTAGCCTCGTATTGCGGCGAGGGCTTTGGGGTTATCTTCTCGGTTTGGTGGCTAGTGCCGCATTCTATTTTGCCTACGGCTGGGTAGTGTTCGCCGCAATCGCCACGACCATTACGATCGGTCAGATGACGATGTATATCGCCGTATTTCGACAGGGCCAGAGTTCGGTGACTAATAGCCTGACCGCCATTAATGGCATGTACGAGGACAATCTCTATCTCTCCAATCTTGTAGAGTTTCTCGATCACAAAGTGTCAGAGACAACGGGCACGCAAACCGAGGGTCCAGACCCGCAAGACGGCATTCGATTTGAGGGTGTGAGCTTCTACTATCCCGAGAGTGCTCGGCCAGCGCTGAACAATGTGAACCTGCATATTAAGGCCGGCGAAAGCCTCGCCATCGTCGGCGAAAATGGGTCTGGTAAGACTACGCTGATTAAACTTCTAACTCGTTTGTATACCCCAACCCACGGGCGCATTCTCTTAGAAGGCTTGGACCTACAGCAGTGGGATATCGATGCGCTGCGCTATAAAATTGGCGTTATCTTCCAAGACTTCTCCCGCTATCAGCTCAAGGTTGGCGATAATATTGGAATAGGCGATGTCGAAAACATGGCAGAGCAAAGCCAGATAGAGTCCGCGGCACAAGACGGCCTTGCTGCTGATTTTATTCAACACATGCCGGACTCCTACGAGACGCAGCTTGGAACATGGTTTAAGGGGGGGAAAGAATTATCGGGCGGGCAATGGCAGAAGATAGCGTTGTCGCGGGCCTTCATGCGCAGCCATGCCGACGTGTTAATTCTCGATGAGCCGACTGCCGCGATTGATGCGAAGGCAGAGGCGGAGATATTCGCGCATTTTCGCGAGTTAACCGCGAATCGCATCTCTATCATTATTTCGCACCGCTTCTCTACTGTGCGCATCGCCGATCACATTATCGTGCTCGATGGCGGAGAGATTACAGAGGAAGGTAGTCACACGAGCCTGCTAGCGTTGGAGGGACAGTACGCGCGTCTCTTTAATTTGCAGGCGCAGGGTTATATGTAAGTAACAGCGCGGCGGATTTTCTCCACCGCGCTGCGAGACTTGTTTACATATAGTCTTCCATCGGTGGACACGCACAATACAAATTACGGTCGCCATAGACGTTATCGATGCGATTGACGGAAGGCCAGAACTTGCTCTCCTTCAATGCCAGTACTGGCCACGCCGCTTCCTGCTTGCTGTAGGGGCGATCCCAACTATTGTCCATCACGTCTTCTAGAGTGTGTGGTGCATGCTTCAGCGGATTGTTCTCCGCATCCAACTCACCAGACTCTACACGGGCGATTTCTTTGCGAATGCTAATCATCGCCTCGATGAAGCGATCCAGTTCTTTCTTCGACTCGCTCTCTGTGGGCTCGATCATCAATGTGCCGGCCACTGGGAAAGACATGGTGGGCGCATGAAAACCGTAGTCCATCAAGCGCTTCGCAACATCCTCTTCGGAGATGCCAGAGGCAGCCTTGAGAGGGCGCAGGTCGATGATGCACTCGTGTGCCACCATGTCGTTGCGGCCGGTATAGAGCACTGGGTAATGGGGCTCTAATTTGCGGGCAATATAGTTGGCATTGAGTATCGCCACCTGTGTTGCCTTCAATAAGCCTTCGGCGCCCATTAGAGCGATATAGGTCCAAGAGATAGGCAGAATGCCGGCGCTACCCCAGGGTGCTGCAGAGACAGCGGTGTTACCGACATTAGGCCCGTCGAGAGTGACTAGCGGGTGGTTGGCTACGAAGGGGATCAAATGCTTCTTGATGCCGATTGGCCCCATACCTGGTCCGCCGCCGCCGTGTGGAATGCAGAAGGTCTTGTGCAAGTTCACGTGAGAGACGTCTGCGCCGATATCGCCTGGGCGTGCCACACCTACTTGTGCGTTAAGATTCGCGCCGTCCATATACACCTGTCCGCCGTGCTCGTGCACCATCTTACAGATCTCCATCACACCCTCTTCGTACACACCATGTGTGGACGGATAGGTAATCATCAATGCGGCGAGTGTGTCTTTATGAGCTGCGGCCTTGACGCGCAGATCCTCGACATCGATATTGCCGTTATCATCGCAGGCGACGACAACAACCTTCATGCTGATCATGTGGGCGCTAGCTGGGTTAGTGCCGTGGGCCGAGCTTGGAATCAGACAAACATCGCGCTGGCTCTGACCGATGCTATTAAGGTAGTTGCGGATGGCCAATAGACCTGCGTACTCGCCCTGCGCACCAGAGTTAGGTTGCATGCTCACGGCATCGAATCCCGTGATCTCGGCAAGCATGTCTTCGAGTTCTTGAATCATGTTTCGATAACCAGGCGTCTGCGCAACTGGAACGAATGGATGAGGTTTGCTGAACTCCGGCCAAGTGATAGGGATCATCTCTGCGGTAGCATTCAGCTTCATCGTGCACGAGCCCAGTGGAATCATCGCATGCGTAAGCGAAAGATCCTTGTTCTCTAGGCGTTTAAGGTAACGCAGCATGTCTGTCTCGCTATGGTAGCGATTGAAGAACGGGTGCGTTAAGAATGCGCTTTGGCGCTTCAAAGAATCGGGGATGCCTGCGATCTTGCCAGCGCCTGCGCAAATTTGTGCGTCTAGCTCGCCAACGGAAAGGCCAGCGGCCTTGTCACCAAGAATGACTTTCCAGAGTGCCTCTATCTCGTCTGTGCTTGTGCACTCATCTAGGCTGATGCCGATGCTATCGGTCAAGTCGATCCGCAGATTGATGCCTGCCTCGTCGGCGCGTGCGAGGATAGCGCTGCGTGTCTGCGCATCCGTTGCCAGAGTAACGGTGTCGAAGAAGCAGGCGTTCGATATGCTCACACCCTTCGCTTGTAGGCCCGCTACGAGAATCGTGGTGAGGCGGTGAATGCGCTCAGAGATGGTCTGTAGCCCCTCTGGGCCATGGTACATCGCATACATTGCGGCGATATTGGCGAGCAACACCTGCGCAGTGCAGATATTGCTATTGGCCTTCTCGCGGCGGATATGTTGTTCACGAGTTTGCAGCGACATGCGGAACGCTTGCTTGCCGCGGGCATCGATAGAGACGCCAATGATGCGACCTGGCACGGCACGTTTAAATTCATTCTTCGTCGCGAAATAGGCGGCATGGGGGCCACCGTAGCCCATAGGCACGCCGAAGCGTTGGGTGCTGCCGAGTACTACATCCGCTCCCATCTCGCCAGGGGATTTTAATACTACGAGGCTCATAAGGTCTGCTGCGACTACGGCGATTGCGCCTTTGCCATGCAGTGCCTCGATGCTTGGGCCAAGATCGCTAAGCGCGCCCGATGCGGCTGGGTACTGGTAGATCGCACCGAAGACATCGTAGCTGTCGAGAGTGGATAGATCGCCTATGATGAGGTCGTAGCCGAAATTACTCGCGCGCGTCTTAAGCACATCGATGGTCTGCGGGAAACATTGTTCGTCGACGAAAAATTGATTGCTCTTATTCTTGGCGACTCGTTTAGCCAATGCCATTGCCTCGGCCGCTGCCGTTGCCTCGTCTAGTAGTGAGGCATTGGCTAAATCCATGCTGGTCAGGTCGAGAACCATTTGCTGATAGGCTAGCAGGCTCTCTAGGCGACCTTGAGAGATCTCGGGCTGATAAGGGGTGTAGGCTGTGTACCAACCTGGATTCTCCAGCACATTGCGTAGAATCACGTTGGGCGTAATCGTGTCGTAATAGCCAAGCCCTATGAAGGAGCGGCCGGGTTTGTCTTGCGCGACCATGGCTTTAAGGCGTGCTAACACCGCAGTTTCTGTGGCGGGTTTGTCTAGCGCTAGTAAGCGCTTAAGAGCAATTGAGCCTGGCACAGTTTTCTCTATTAACTGCTCTAAAGAATCTATTTGCAGTTCCTTAAGCATAGCTCCTATTTCCGATGCGTCGGGGCCGATATGACGGCCGATGAACTCATCGGAATTTTGCAGACGTTCCAGTGTCTTGCTAGAAGGAGTTTGTAACGGCGACGCGATGCTGCCCATGAATTACCTCGGTAAAATACTCGGGGTCAGGGCGCGAAGCTGTGCCCTGGACCAATAATGGAGCGGAATTGAAAAAACGGTTCACATCGAGCCACGCGCATTGGCGTGGCCCAAGCCGAAATTGCGATTCCGGCATTGTTATTGTCACTCTCACAGGCTGGTTTGCTTTAGGTCTGTGCCTATTCGCAAATTTTTGCATATGCGTCTGCATCGAGCAGCGCGTCTAGTTCCGCAGGATTGCTAGGCTTGATTCGGCAGAACCAGCCATCGCCATACGGAGATGTGTTGACGGTCTCGGGCGAGTCGAGCAAGGCCTGATTGACCTCGACGATAGTCCCGGAAACGGGCGCATAGATGTCCGAGGCTGCCTTAACAGACTCGACCACGCTCATCTCAGCTTTCGCTGTGACATCCGCACCTTCGCTTGGCAACTCGATAAAGACGATGTCGCCAAGTAATTCTTGTGCATGGTCCGAAATGCCCATGACGATGCTGCCATCTGCTTCGATTCGAACCCACTCGTGGGATGGGGCATATTTTAAATCTTCAGGAAAGCTGCTCACTGTACGATCCTCGTGCTGGATATGGATAAAATTATTCAAAAACCTTTTTGCCAAAACGTACGAAATTAGGTCTGACTATTCGCACGGGAGTAAGCTTTCCGCGTATGTCTACTCGGCACTCAGTGCTGCCTGCGGGAATTCTAGCCAAGGCGATGGAATGCTTCAATGTTGGAGAGAAGCTACCGCTAGTGATAATGCCTTCGCGCTCTTGACCATCGACCTCGCATACGACTCTTAGTCCCTCGCGCAACACGCCGCGCTCTTCAAGTACTAGCCCGGTAAGGATAGGCAGTTTGCCTGCGGCTTGCTCGATCTTGTGCTGCTCTACTGCGGCGCGTCCGACGAATTGGCGATCGCTAGGCTCCCAGCTAATCGTTTGCGCCATATTGGCCGCAAGTGGAGAGACTTCTTCGTCCATGTCGTGCCCGTATAGATTCATGCCGGCCTCTAGGCGCAAGGTGTCGCGCGCGCCGAGTCCGATGGGCTTAACGCCACTGCCAAGCAGCGCATCCCAAAGTGCGGGAGCGTCTGCGTTAGGCACTATCAGTTCGAGTCCGCGCTCGCCGGTATAACCAGTTCTCGCGATGAACCAGTCCTCGGACTCTAGTGCTCGGAAATTGCCCAGAGCCTCAACCGCCGCGGCGCGCTCCGTGCTTAGTAGTGCGCAGACTTTGTTAATGGACTCCGGGCCGTGCACGGCGAGGATCGCTAATTCTGGTCGCTCAAGGATGCTGACATCAAAGCCTTTAGCCTTGGTCTGCATCCAGCGTAGGTCTTTCTCGCGAGTGCCGCAATTGACAACGAGCCTATAGCCTTCACTCATAGTGTAGACAATGAGGTCGTCGACCACGCCGCCATTGTCGTTAAGCATGGCGCTGTAGAGCGCACGGCCCGGCTCGGTAAGCTTGTCGACATCATTGGCGAGCAGATAACGAAGCCAGTCTTTGGCCTGCGTACCGCTAATATCGACGACCGTCATATGGGATACATCGAAAACGCCTGCATGCTGCCGCACGGCGTGATGTTCTTCGATTAGGGATTGATATTGGATGGGCATGTCCCATCCGCCAAAATCGACGATTTTGGCACCGGCATTGAGATGTTGCTGATAGAGCGGAGTCCGCTGGCCCACTGGTTTTAATCCTAATAACTGGCGCGCAAGGGCAATGTAAGATGCAAGGCTTTGGCGCAAAAAGAAGCCGAACATTCTAACCGCAAGCGTAATGGTTTAACAGGGCGATATACGCCCCAGCGCCTCTTGGTGGGGGCTTGAGCTAATCTAAGACTATTGTAGTCCCGTCATGAAGCGATCCGCTCTGGGTAGGTAGTTGCGCTCACTATCCAGAGAGAAAACGACAGAGCTGGAGCGACCAATAATCTGGTCACGTGGGATAAAGCTGTAGATTCGGCTATCCGCGCTATTGTCGCGATTATCGCCGAGTACGAAGAACTGATCCTCGGGCACTGTTTCGGGTCCAAAGCTGCGTGAGACACGGCTAGAAAAACTCTCTGAAAGCATGGCTTCATGGGAGTAATTGAGTAATTGTTCACGAATAATCATCGAATCAGTGTCGCTAGAGATGACCTCGTAATCCGCAGGTTGGCCGTTGATTACTAGGGTGTTGTTGCGCATATAGATGGTGTCGCCCGGAAGGCCGACGATGCGTTTGACTAGGCGCTTGCCCGCGGCCTCTGAGTCGATAATGATGATGTCGCCCCTATTCGGGTCTGCGCGGGAGGCAAGGAATATGTCGGTAAATGGAATGCGGATGTCATAGGCCAGTTTATTCACCCACACCTTATCGCCGTCGAGCAGCGTGGGCTGCATCGAGCGACCAGAGATCGAATTCAAGTCTGCAATGGCGCTTTTAAAGAAGACGATCGTCAGCAGCAAGAGCATGAACTTCTTGTTTTCTTTCCAAAAAGCGGACAGATACTTCTTCATGATGGCCTTGGGTTCCTTGATTTCAGCGAAGCCAATGGTTTTGGCTCGATGACTTTCGCAAGCAGTGTCATTAATAAGACGAGTCTTGGACAATAGGCGAATCTGCTCCTATGTGTCAATCCACAGTGATGGACTGTCTAGATGCCTCATATTGGGGCGCTCACCTGCGTGGTACAGAGTTCCCTTTATTCTTATACGCTTGCGGGATATTCTCTGTCTATCCCCTTGTCGATAAGCGATGCCTAGCATGCCATTGAGTGACTTCCATCCTGCAGCTAACGCGTGGTTCTCCCAGCGCTATGGCGCCCCGACTGCAGCGCAGTCGCAGGCATGGCCGGCAATAAAGGCGGGTAAGAACACTCTGATCAGCGCGCCTACTGGCAGCGGTAAGACCTTAGCGGCGTTCTACGCCGTTATTGACCGCCTTCTGTGGCTTGCCCAGCAGGGCCCATTGCCGCAGACAACATTCGTCGTCTATGTCTCGCCTCTCAAGGCCCTCAGCAATGATATTCAGCGCAATCTTGAGCAGCCGCTTCAAGGCCTAGCGCAGCAGCTACAGCAAGACGCCTATGCTCCGGCCGATATCACGGTCGCGGTGCGCACGGGAGACACCACCCCAACGCAACGGCAGCGCATGCTGCGCACGCCTCCCCATATCTTGGTAACGACCCCCGAGTCGCTGTATTTGCTACTGACCAGCGAGGGCGGTCGCCAGATGTTGCGCCATGTCGACACGCTCATCGTGGACGAGATCCATGCCCTGCTCGGCGATAAGCGCGGCGCTCACCTTGCGCTGTCGATCGAGCGTCTCGAGCGCCTAGTGGACAAACCTCTGCTACGCATCGGGCTCTCGGCCACTCAGCGCCCGATAGACTTAGTCGCGCACTATTTGGCGGGTAATCACCCAGACAATGACTGTGTGGTCGTAGACACGGGTCATAGACGCGCCCTGGATGTCAGCATCGAGGTGCCCGGCTCACCGCTCTCTGCTCTCATGAGCAACGAGGTGTGGGACGAGCTCTATCTGCGGCTTGTGCAACTGATAGAGGCCCACGACACAACGCTGGTTTTCGTGAACACGCGGCGACTATCAGAGCGCCTGGCTCTAGCCCTTACGGATCGACTAGGCGAGGGCTCGGTGAGCTCTCATCACGGGAGTATGAGTAAAGAGCATCGCCACAACGCGGAGCAGAAACTCAAGGACGGCAAGCTAAAGGTATTGGTGGCGACCGCCTCTATGGAGTTGGGCATCGATGTGGGTTCGGTAGATCTAGTGGTGCAATTCTCCTCCCCCAAGAGTATCGCTAAGTTCTTGCAGCGGGTTGGGCGTAGTGGTCACACGGTGCGCGGTACGCCTAAAGGAATTCTATTTCCCCTGACCCGCGACGATCTGGCCGAATGTACAGCCTTGCTCAACTGCATAGCACAGGGACAGCTCGATAGAATCCTCATGCCCGAGAAGCCCATGGATATCTTGGCTCAACAGATAGTCGCAGAGGTGGCGGCAAACAGTGTCAGCAGCGAAGGTGATGGCGAAGGCAGCTGTTGTCTCGATGCTCTGTTTGAACTCTTCCACGGCGCATACCCCTACCGAGACTTACTGCGCAGCGAGTTCAATGAACTGGTGAAGATGCTGAGCAATGGCTATTCCACTCGTCTAGGTAGGAAGGGTGCCTATCTACATCTAGATGTCATCAATAATCGCGTCAGTTCCAGACGCAATGCACGCCTGACCGCACTCACCAATGGCGGTGCGATTCCCGACATGTTCGACTATCAAGTGGTCTTAGACCCAGATGACATCGTGGTGGGTTCGCTCAACGAAGATTTCGCGTTAGAGACTCTGCCGGGAGACATCTTCACCTTGGGTAGTCATAGCTGGCAGTTGTTGCGGGTCGATGGTCTCAAGGTACGCGTGCGCGACGCCCAAGGCGCACGGCCCACTATCCCATTTTGGTTCGGCGAAGGGCCTGGCCGGACCGAAGAACTCTCCCAAGCTTTGTGCGAACTGCGTGAGAAGATCGATGGCTATATTAGTGACGATGCCAGCGCTAATGCGGTGCAATGGCTAGTGGCAAGCCTGCGTTTGCCGCCCTCTGGGGCGCAGCAGTTAGTCGACTACTTGCAGGCAGGACGAAATGCGCTGGAAGTGATGCCAACGCAGAAGACCTTGGTTATGGAGCGCTTCTTCGACGAAGTGGGTGATATGCATGTGGTGATTCACTCCCCTTTCGGAAGCCGGCTTAATCGCGCGTGGGGTTTAGCATTACGTAAGCGTTTCTGTCGCACCTTCAATTTCGAGTTGCAGGCCGCTGCCAATGAGGACAGCATCGTAATCTCTCTGGGTTCAGTGCATAGCTTTCCTCTACAAGAGGTCTATGCCTATTTGCAGAGTGCGAGTGTCGAAGATGTGCTAGTGCAAGCCCTGCTCGATGCGCCAATGTTCGAGGTGCGTTGGCGCTGGAATGCCACACGTTCCTTAGCGATTCAGCGCAATCGTAATGGTAAACGAGTGCCGCCTCAGTTTCAGAGAATGGACGCGGAAGACCTTGTCGCGCATATCTTCCCAGACCAGATCGCCTGTTTCGAGAATATCCAAGGCAAGCGAGAGGTGCCAGATCACCCTCTCGTTCAACAGACGATTAACGATTGCCTGACAGAGGCGATGGACTACGAAGGCCTGCATGCGCTATTGATAGCTATTGAAAGTGGAGAGCTCACCCTAATTGCACGAGACCTGCGCGAGCCATCGCCCTTCGCTCAAGAAATAATTAATGCGCGCCCCTATGCCTTCTTGGACGATGCGCCATTCGAGGAACGGCGCACAAACGCGATTCGCAATCGAAGCTGGCTAGATCCCGCCGAGACCCAGTCCTACAGTGCGTTGGATGCTGCTGCTATCGCACAAGTGCGTGAAGAGGCGTGGCCATTGGTTCGCTCCAGCGAGGAGTTGCACGATGCCTTGTACTCGCTCGGTTTCATGACGGCCGAAGAAGTTGCGCAGAATCATTATGAGGACTTCTTAGAGAAATTGATCGAGCATGGTCGCGCCTGCAGCATGAGCTGCTCCACGGGACGTTTGTACTTGGTGGCGGAACGACTGCCATGCCTGCAGGCCGTATATCCCGACAGTACATTTACGCCGCCATTGAATCTGCCCGAGGTATTGAAGGCGGAAGAATGGGATGAGGATTCTGCGCTGCGAGAAATCATGCGGCGTAGGCTTGAAGGATTGGGCCCGGTTACGGCGCAGCGTTTGGCGCAAGAGTCGGGCTTAAAACTTAGCCTTGTCGAGGTGGCACTCATCGGCCTTGAGACAGAGGGCTTCGTATTTCGAGGGAACTATACTCCGCAAGATGAGAAATCAACGGAGGGGCTAGAACAGGAATGGTGTGAGAGGCGACTTTTGCAGCGTATTCATCGCTATACCATCGAGTCTCACCGCCAGAGTATTAAGCCGGTGTCGCTGCAATCCTATATGCGCTTCTTATTCGACCTGCATGAGGTCAAGGTGCGCCGCTTGCCGGCGAAGCCCGAGTTGGTTCCCAATAATGCCGATGGGCAGGGTTTGCTACAGCGCAGTCTTAGTAAGCTAGATGGATTGGCGGCCCCGGCGACAATATGGGAGGCCGATATCCTGCCTAGTCGCATAAGCGCCTATGATCCATCCTGGTTAGACGTGATGTGCATATCCGGTCGTTTGATGTGGGGGCGTCTCAGCAGGCCTTATTTGAAGTCTACGGCGAGTGCCGCCGCGCGTAAATCCGGGCCGATCAAGAGTACGCCAATCACGCTGATGCTGCGCGCGAATCAAGATATCTGGGAGGCGCTCGCCGATGCGCAGTGGCTTGCGCAGGAGCGCGAGGTACTCGCTCTTAGCCCGTTGGCACAGCGCATCGAGGACGACATTAGACAGCATGGCGCCAGCTTCTTCGACCAAATCAGTCGACGAACAGGGTTGCTGCGCAGCCAACTCGAGCAGGGTTTGGCGGAGCTGGTCAGCGCGGGACACTTGAGTAGTGATAGCTTCACAGGCCTACGCGCACTATTGACGCCCGACGCTCGCAAGCCAAGTGGTCACTCCAATGGTCGACGTCGAGCAGCCTTCGGCGTAGAGGATGCCGGACGCTGGTCCCTAATGCGCGAACAGTCTCCTAGTTCGGACAGCTCGAACACACTCGATAGCGAGCAACTCGAGCGGCTGATTATGATTTATCTAGAACGCTGGGGCGTACTTTTTAAACGTGTATTAGAGCGAGAAAGCTCAGCGCCACCATGGCGAATTTTGCTACAGAAACTGCGCTCAATGGAGTTGCAAGGCAGCATCCGAGGCGGGCGCTTTATCGCCGGTATTGCTGGCGAGCAGTTTGCCTTACCGGAGTCGGTTAGTACGCTTAGACAATTTGCGAAGAATCAAGACGCAAGCGAACGTGCCACGGAATATGTCAGCGTAGCCGCGGCGGACCCAGTTAATCTTCTGGGCATTGTATTGCCCGAAACACGCTTAGCAAAACTTGCGAAAAACCGTGTCTTGTATAAAGATGGTCTGCCCCTAGCGGTGCTCGAGAAAAATGAGGTGAGATTCCTGCGTGAGGTTCAAGAGCAGGAGCAATGGCAGCTACAGCAAGTGCTAACGCAGCGCGAATTCCCTGCTCGGTTGAGGGCCTACATCGGTCGCTAGAAGCCGCCTCTGTCGCAACGCTATTAAATTTAAGAACGAAGGTAATGTATGAAATATCTCTTTGATCCCGCCACGCCCTCTGTCGCAATCGTCGCGCAAGCGGAGCGTTTTCCTGTCAATCGCATCTACTGTGTTGGCCGCAACTATGCGGCCCATGCGCGGGAGATGGGGGGATCCCCCGAGCGAGAGTCGCCGTTTTTTTTCAGCAAACCAGCCAATGCGGTGACGGACAATGGGGTCACGTTACCCTTTCCATCGCGCACGCAAGATCTCCATCACGAAGTGGAGTTAGTAGTGGCGTTATCCGGCGAAGATTTGGCGGCAAAGGGGCAAGACCTCAATCTAATTGAAGCGAAGGCCGCCATCTATGGCTACGGTGTGGGTATCGATTTTACTCGGCGTGATCTGCAGGCCGAGGCGAAGGAGAAAGCCCGTCCTTGGGACACAGCGAAGGGCTTCGACAATTCCGCCCCCGTCTCCGCACTTACGCCAGTCGCGCAGGCAGGCGGAATAGATTCTGCGAACATCTCCTTGCTGGTTAACGGGGAGCTTCGTCAGCAGGGCATGATCAGTGATTTAATCTGGAGTATTCCCGAATTAATCGCGGAGTTGTCCACTTATTATCGTTTGCGTCCTGGGGATTTGATCTTCACTGGGACGCCAGCGGGGGTCAGCGCGGTTCTGCCCGGGGATGTAATGGAAGGGCGGATCGACAATTTAGAGACTCTAAAGATAGGCTTTAGCTCGCGAGTCTAGAAACTGAAAAAACTGCTGATGGAAAGATACAATATGACGCCGATTGCCGCGCAATAGACGACGAATTGCAATGGCTGTTCGCGCAATCTATCAAGAAGCGAGGGGTGCTCACCTTGACTGCGCAGATGTTCATACTCGGCCCGAACTCGGATGGCGCGCGCTAATTGATACTCGTCTAGTAATGACTTAGCTCGCTCGTACTGATCGTCACTCTCGAGCCAGATAGCCGGTAGCGATATGCCCCAATTGCCAGCGTCAGTCTCATAGGTTTCGATGCCATGCTCCTCAAGCAATTGCCTCACTTCTTCGGCTTCGTCGTCGGGAACATTACGTAGGCGAAATAGCAGTTTTGACATGAAAAGACTCGGTAGATCGAACGGGTTTTTTTACTTTCTGGGATTGCATGCTACCTTTAAGCTAAGTCCCCTGTAAATCAAACGATAAGGTTCATATTATGCAAGGCAAAGTTCTTGGCCGTTTTAGCGCTATTTCGCGCACACTACTAGTGCTCAGCGCACTGTCTCTGTGTTCGCAAGCGTTAGCGCAAAGTTCCGTTTGGGTAGCCACGAAAGACTCGCAAAATGTCTATTTGGGCGGCACTGTGCACCTACTTCGCCCTTCTGACTATCCACTACCCGCGCCATACGAGACTGCGTATGAGGCATCCCAGCAGCTTTATTTCGAAACGGACATCGCGGGTCTCAACGATATGTCTGTGCAGGCACGATTATTAGACGAATTGACTTATAAAGGTGATCAAAGTCTACGTACGGTATTAGATGACAGCACCTACCAGGCCTTATCTAATCATCTTGGCACTATCGGTATGCCAATACAGATGATGGAGAAATTTAAGCCTGGGCTGTTGGTCTCTACCCTGCAGGTCTTCGAGTTTCAAAAACTTGGCTTTACTCCGCAGGGCGTCGATGCCTATTTCAACGCACGCGCCATAGGCGATGCGAAAGCCTTGGGTGAACTAGAGCCGATAGATGCACAAATTGGTTATATAGCTGAAATGGGCATAGGCAATGAGAGTGAGTTTATACGCCTGTCTCTGGAGGAGCTCGATGAGATGGACACGTCTATGAATCAGATGATCGATGCCTGGCGAAACGGAGATGATGAATTACTCGATTCACTCTTCGTGGCCGATATGAAAGAGGGGCACCCGGATCTTTATGTTAGCTTGTTGGTGCAGCGTAACTTGAATTGGATGCCAATTATAGAATCGATGTTCACTGATTCGGATACAGAGTTTGTCTTGGTTGGTGCGGCGCATCTGGTGGGCGAAGACGGGCTTCTCAATATGTTGCGCAACAAGGGCTACGAGGTTCGCCAGCTCCAATAGTATTTTAAGTGGGCGTTCTGAGAGGGTCTGCGCGCTCACATAGTAGATCGAAGAACGCTTTTCCTGCGTTGCTCATTAATCTATGTTGGTGGTAGATGCAGTCGAGATTTCGACTAAGCAAAATAGGCTCGCCTGTATCGACGTCGGTCACTGGCAGCACTGAAAGAGTGTCGTCTTGCAACATCGTATCGGGCAATACTCCCCACGCATATCCTGCCGAAATTAGTGCCTTAATGGTCTCTAAAAAATTCGTCGAGAGATTTATCTTGAGGTCTAATTTTTCGCGCATAAACAAGGCCTCTACTAACTTCGTTGTGTAAAAGCGCCGTTCTGGAAGCAAGGCCTGGTAACTGCTTAAGTCTTTCAGGCTTACGCTAGGGAGTGAGCTTAGGGGGTGCTGGCGGGCAGAAACAAAATGCATTTTGTCGGCCCATATAGTACGCGAGCAAAGCAATGAGTCGATGCCTTCGACTTGGGTAATGATGCCTAGATCGGATTCGCCTTTGTGCACAGCGGCATAGGCCTCGGCTGAATCCATGAATCTAATGTCTAAGTCGACTTGGGGGTAGCGTTGCGTATATTCGCGTAACACGCGCGGCAATCTATGCAAGCCAATATGATGACTGGTAATCAGTTTAAGTTGGCCGCGAACCTCGCCGGACAAATCCGCCACGGCCTGCTTGGCCATACTGATGGCGTCGAGAATATTCTGCGCAAGCGGAAGCAGAGTGCGTCCAGCTTCTGTCAGCGAGACCTGTCTACCCACTCTATCGAATAGTAATGAGGCCAGTTGTTGTTCAAGAAGATGAATGCGCTTACTAATAGCAGGCTGAGTGATGTGCAGCTGTTCCGCCGCTGCAGAGAACGAAAGATGCTCTGCAACTGCGACGAATGCTTTGAGATTCTGAGTGTCCATGGCGGACCAATTTAGTTTGTCGCTTGCCACAAAATAAAATCAATGGCGAACGCGAGTGCTAGGCGTTGCTCTTGTGACTCAGGACGATCTGGCGAGGGCCGCTAGTGGTTGTTTGACCGCTAATTCCAGAGGGGATTTGCTTTACCTTGCCGCCGGATTTTAGAAACGCATCGACATGTTCTGCCAGGTTGACGCGATTATCTAACGCAGGGTCCTTCTTGGGTTTAGTCGCCATAGCTGTGCCTTTTCCTATCGTGTAAAAAGACAGGCATTATACACGATGTTGCCACAATTTCGTAGTGGCAACATCGAGGGGAGGCCCCGGCATTGCGGTATATCCAGATAAAGAGACTTTATAGCGTGTTGCGGCGACGTTTACGGATAAAGAACTCCGATTCACCATCACTAGGCAAGTCGCCCAGAAGGTCGTCTATTGAGACTTTGTAGACCACTTTGATTTTAGCGAGGAGTTCTAACTCGATATGGCAACCATAGTCACGAGTGGTTTCGATGTCTTCCAGTTGTTTGCGGGAAACGCCCAGCAGATTCGAACCTTCGGTCATAGAATAGCCAGCGTCTAGACGTAAACGGCGGATGTGCTCTTTAACCCTAATAGTTAAGGGGGAAAACTTAAGCTGTTGATCGGACATTGTTATGCTTCTAATCTCTTTGGGAAAAGGGGCACGCAGATGCCATTCGCGCGACTTGGGTGAATCACTCCTTGATCTTGGATAATATCATCATGACATCATTTATGGCTATTTAATTTTGAGCTGCCAACTCTGCTTACTGGCCTGTCGAGCCTGACTTGGCGGCGTGCTAGTACAAGTTAGCACAGCATTCGAAGGTCCCGTACGCAGTCTCGAGCCCTTAGTTTGACCTTGGTCAATATAGTCATAGAAGATTAAGAGAAACTTAGGGAAAGCCTCATCTAGTGACTATTTTCGTGTGAGTTCTCTGATAGTGAATCGGCTTTAATGCTCACCGCGAGGAGCTGTCTTTGGGTGCGGTATTTTTGCTAAACTCGCCGCAAATTGATTAGAGGATAGATTCAATGTCAGACGCTGAGAGTAAGCCTGAGAAGAAAGCGGTAAAGAAGCCTGTAAAGAAAGTGGCAAAGAAGGCCGCAGAGCCTGCCACTATGAGCGTCGCGGATGACTGTGCGGTTGCGTTTCACTATAAGTTGGCAGAGGTGAACAAGGCCGGTGAGGTTGGGCCATGGCTAGAGAGTTCCAGCGCGGAACAACCGCTTTGGTATCTGCACGGTCATGGGAATGTGATATCGGGTTTAGAGGCCGCGATGGAGGACAAGACGGTGGGTGACAAGATCTCCATAACACTCACACCGGAGCAGGCTTATGGCGAGCGTCAATCCAACTCCTTTCAACGAGTCCCCATCAAGCATTTGCGCCTCACGAGTGCACAGAAGAAACTCGCGCCAGGCATGGTGGTGGGAGTGCAGACGAATCAAGGGGTCATCAGCGCGCTAATCGTTAAGGCGGGGCGCTTCAATGTCGACATCGACACTAATCATCCCTTTGCCGGCCGAACTTTGCACTATGAGGTCGAGATAGTCGGGGTGCGTGCTGCTAATGCCGAAGAGATTGAGCATCGTCACGTCCACGCGCCAGGCGCACACCATCACCATTAATGAAGAGTGGCGACGACGTTAATTCCCTCGAGATTCTGGAAGCAGGTCTCCTTGGCAATATTGATGAACTCGCGCACGTATGGCGTATCGAGCTGCTCTTCACGCACGGCCAGATAAAGCGTGGAGAACAGCCCAGTTTCGCCTAAGGACAATGCGCTGATATGCCCGCCTTGCAAGTAAGGGGCTAGGGCCCAATTGGGCAGCGCACATACGCCCCTCCCGCTCGCCACCAATTGCACCATCATCAGGGTTAGCTCTGCCGTACGTATAGCCAACGGCTCGACATCGGCGGGCCGTAAGAACTGTGTGAATATATCTAAGCGTTCTTGATCGACAGGATAAGTAATTAAAGTCTCGTTGCGTAAGGCAGTAGCGGGTACTCGTTCCAATTGGGTCAGCGGGTGGGTGTTTGCCACCGCAAGAAGAATCTCAAAGCGGAACAAAGGCTCATAGTGAATACCATTGAGTGGCTTCGGCTCAGAGGTGATCACGACGTCCAGTCGCCCCTTCTGCAGTGCCGGTAGTGGCACGAAGTTAAACGCGGTACTCAGGTCTACCTCGACATCCTTCCAGTGATTGCGGTACTGATTGATGGCGGGCATTAACCAATCGAAACAGCTGTGGCATTCGATGGCGATATGTAATCGCCCCGCCTCGCCCCCGGCAAAGCGCTGCATATCGCGTTCGGTGCTGGTCATGATAGGGAGAACGGAACGGGCGGTCTCTAGGAGCCGCTCACCCGCGGCAGTAAGGCGCACCGGACGTGATTTACGAATGAACAGACTCACGCCAAGACGAGACTCAATCTCCTTGAGTTGATGAGAGAGCGCCGATTGGGTCAGGAAAAGCTTCTCTGCTGCCAATACTAAGCTGCCATACTCGGTAATGGCGACAATAGTCCTTAAGTGCTTTAGTTCTAGCATAGTAATTCCAGTTCGTTCTCGGCACTACTTAAGGTTAAGGGCTTTCTGGGCCTTGGTTGGTTAGCTGCGAGATGAGTTTTCGATTGCTCACTACTTCATAGAAGCGATCCTCGGAAGTGTGTCCCTCTACCGGTGCGTCATCACGCCATAATCCTACCTGCGCCTCGCGAATCACGAGGTCATGATTTTTACCCGACATGTCTGGATATTTGCCTACATGAAGGGTCGTGGGGCTGCCGTTGATTTTAACGATCTTGCGCTTGAGAATGATCTCCTGCTGAAGCTTCTCGAAGCCGAAGGCATCTAGCAAGATTCCGTTCACGTTATAACGGATCGTGTTCTGCCCTTTCTCCCCTCGCCCGCTCTCGCCTTTGTCTAAGGCGAATACCTCGACATTGAAGACGCCGCCTTGGATAAGGCGACGCAACTTCCACGTACAGGATGAGAGTCGATCCGCCTTGCCGATGGCACCCGAGATCATTATTGGCTTGTCTTCGTCGTACAGATACAGAGGCGCAGAGTCGGCAAAACACAGCCCGATGCCAAGTTCGAGTTTGGGCAGCCCCATCTGCTCCGAGTGCCGGTTGTTAGCATGGATCACGTTGAGCATCGCCTTGGCCAGGCCGCAGGCACGGGCGACAGAGAACCACTGCTGTGGACTCTTCTCGTGCTCGAGAAGGCTGAGTATGACGGCATCGCCTTCGATAAATACCTTGTTGGCGCCGTACTGACTCAAGAGATTATTGATAGGGCTAAAGAAACGCAGGCCGAAATAGGAGGCAGGGTTGAGGGATTTGCTCTGTAATTCCTCAGTAACAGTGGTGGAGCCGCGTACATCCGCCTTCAGAATGCAGTGGTGGACAATGCGATCTTCGTCGTCCTGTTGCTCGTTAGCTGTGAGTAGGGCGTAGAGTGTCCCAGCCTCGCCCGATAGCTTGAGTTCCTCTTCTTTCTTAAGAATGCGCAGGCGATTGAATGCCCGATGGGCTAGGCGGTAATATTTCAGGTGCCGCCGGAACCGACTTATATCCTGCAAGATTGCGAGGGTGCTTTCGAGCTTGCGAGGACCAGCCTCGAGCTTGATCTGCGCAATAGTGCTGCTGAATTGCTTGAGTTGGGCATCGGTAAAGGGCTTGTTACTCTGTGATCGGCTCTGTAGTTTCTTAAGGTCTATCTGACCGCCAAGATACTGACAAAGCAGTTTGCCTTCAGTCTGTTCGGCCAGAACGGGCGACCACAGGCGTTTGACATGTGCCGAGGCGACTAGCAGTGTGAATACGCCACGCTTGTGTAGATCTTTGTAGAGGCTCTCTAAAACCTTCTTGCGCGTCTTCAATTCCTTGCGCGCCGTCCACCATGCCCCGAAACCAGACTCCTTGCGTATATCGAGCAAGGCCTCTTGGCGTTTGTCGATGTTGAATAGCAGCACTAGGTTCTCTGGGGTGTCTAGCCATGAGAATTCTTCATTAAGAATGTTCTTAGAGTCGATCGCCATGCCCATGAATTTCTGGGTTTGAAATAGGCCACCAAGATCGTCGTAGAGCTCGGGGGTGCCATTGGCTTGCGCTAGCAGTGGGCTCTGGGGTTCTTGCGCCAACTGCTCGCTTAGGGACTTCTCGATGCTAGCGTTTAGCGCGTTGAAGCCAGCATCTTCCGTTTCGCCTCCCCAGAGTCGATATTGCTCGATGAGAAAGGCGTTTGCGCTTGGGTCGCTACTAAACAGCATCGGGTTCAAGCGAAGGTCTAGCGCATCGTGATGCTGCAAGGGGAGATACTGGAGGCGTACATCCTGAAGCTGGCGAGTCTCTACTCGCTCCAGCTGCGCAAAAATCTGATGATTCACATTCATCAGAATTGCATCGTATTGACGCTGCAGCCAAAACAGGCGCTGATTAGTGCTAAGCGTATTTGCCGAGGAGCGTTCCTGAGACTCCGAGGAACTCTGTTTCAACTCGTCGATGGTGGTATCGAGCAGGCCCTGTGTGGTGGTCAAAATATGCTTTAAGAGGGCGAATTCTAATAACTTCACGCTATCGGCATTGAGATTCGTCTTCACCCGATGGATAAGGTGTGTCATCACATCGAGATAGCTGGCCCGCAGGGGATTGAAGATGTTGTTGTCGAGCGGCTGGGGGTTCTGCGAGATCGCGCGCTGCAATAGTGTTGTGGCAACGCGGCGAACATCGCCGGAGAATTTCGGGCTCAGTCGCACATCGACATGGTAGTTATCGACGCCGCGGCGCAGGTCTGCGATGTCGATGTGCAGGGGGGGCAACACGACGAGCGTGTCATTTCCTACTGATAAAGATGTCGTATTAGTCTCTGTCACATTGGCCGACCGTAGTAAAAGAATGAATTATATTCATATTCACGCAAACGGCCATGTCTATTGCTAGGGCCGCCGCATTTCGCAACTCGTTGGAAGCATGGTGTTCTCCATAGGGATGCTGACCTCAGTCATCAAGCCGAAGCTAGAGTTGTCCCCGTCGAACTCGATGCCTTCGTTCGTATGCACTGATATCTGAATAGGTTGGAAGAGTTGGTGATCTGCAGCCCGCATCATCAGGCGCTCTCCTCCGATACTGGTGTGCTCCATGTTCTCCAAGGCATTGGCAACTGCCATTGGATCGGCAGAGCCCGCTTGTTCTATCGCCTTAGCGAGCATTTGCACGGTATTGATGATACGGGGGTAGCTTATATCTTGTTCTGGGTGCTTGGCTTTGAACGTGCGCACATACTCGGCATAAGCCTGTGTGGGCGGTGGATTGAAATGTCCCTCGTGCACCATGCGGAATTGATCCTTGCCCGAGGCCCCTAAGGTCGCGGTGATACCGTCGTATGCTGCGTAATAGGTATACACAGGCACCGTTATGCCAGCATCGGTAATCGCGCGGGCAAGGCTCACCATATCCGCGCCCCAGTTGCCGGTAATGATCGCATCAGGCTTGGCTGACACAATCTTGGTCACGTAGGGAGTGAAGTCCTTCACTGTTTCCATCGGATGCAGTTCATTGCCGACGATCTGAATGTCGGGACGCTTGGCCAGCAGCTGGCCCACGGCGGAGTCCGCTACCGCCTGACCGAAAGAGTAGTCCTGACCGATAATATAGATGCGTTTGATGTCCTCGCGCTGGGCAATCATGTCGGTAAGGGCCTGCATTTTAATATCCGCGTGAGCATCGAAGCGGAAATGCCAAAAGCTACAGTTCTCGTTAGTGAGAGCGGGGTCGACCGCCGCGAAATTGAGGAATAGAAGGCGTTGATCCGGGTTGCGCTGATTGTGACGGCGAATCGCATCGGTTAGTACGCCAGCGACCGCGGAGCTATTGCCCTGGGCGATGAACTGAATGCCTTCGCTGATAGCGCGGCGCAGCTGAATCTGGGATTCCTGTGCGCTGGCCTTATTGTCATAGGCCACTATCTCTAAACGCTTGCCGCCGAGGACGCCGCCTTTGCTATTGACCAATTCCTCTACCGCAAACTGGAACTGGGCGAGACCATTATAGCCGGTAGCCGAGAACGCGCCGGTGAGTGGGTCAATATAGGCGATTCGGATGCTGTCTTGAGCTCCCGCGCTAAGCGCAAAGCTGCTACAAAGAAGTGTGCAAAAACTACGCGTTAAGAGTTTTCTCATTTTTTTCCCCAGTCGAACGTCCATGTGCTTTTAATTTTTGGTGTACGTTTGTATCTAGGCAGTCGCCTGATCTTTCCAAATTTGGGGGACTAAGTCCAGCTCGGCACGGAAGCTCGCTCACCCAGAGAATCGAAAACACGTCAAAGTGAAGCGAAATAGCGATATAGGCAAGAATTCAGCCCTGTGGTATCGTCAGCTGCGCTGTGACGCGATCGTCAACCAACAAAAACAAAATGAGGTGAGCCGATGAATTCGGAGAATCCAGAGAATCCAGAGAGAAGAAAACTGCTCAAGAGTGCCGTGGGCACTAGCGCCTTAGCCTTAGGCGTGAGCGCCTTCCCGAGCTGGCTAATGCCCGCCCTTGCCCAAGGCGAGGTTGAAGTACCTTTCTCCGACGTGCCGGATACCTTCCGTGTGCTGCCGGTACGCCCGGGCTCCACTCACTACCAAGACACCAGCAAGATCGATAGCCATTACACATCTAACGACGATTTCTACCTCGTTCAACACTACGGTCAACCCGAAGTCGACAATGCCAGCTATCAGCTGCGCGTGACTGGGCTTGTCGATCGGCCCTTAACATTCTCGCTTGATCAACTGCGCGCACGTCAGACGATTGAGAAGGATGTAGGTTTTGAGTGCGGGGGCAACGGCGCGCGCCTTTTCCATGGCCTAGTAGGTAATGCCTCTTGGCGCGGCGTGAGTCTGCGCGACATTCTGATGGAGGCGGGTATCAAGCCTGAAGGCAAAGAGATTGTATTCTTCGGCGCCGATATCGGAGAAGAGGAGCTACGTGGGCGCACAGTAGAGACCGCGTTTGCTCGCAGTCTGTCCGTAGAGGACGCGCTCAACGAGAATAATATGCTGGCCTTCGAGATGAATGGCGAGCCGCTTCCGCACTTCCATGGCAAGCCCGTGCGCCTGCTCATTCCGGGTTGGTACGGTGTTGCGAACGTGAAGTGGCTAACGCAGATTCATGTTCAAGACACGCGTTATATGGGCCGCTTCATGGGTCGCGACTACGTAACACTCAAGCGCGAAGAAGTTGGTGGGCAGGAGCGCTGGGTCGAAAATTCGGTTACGAAGATGAACCTCAAGTCGGTCGTAGTGCGTGTCACTAAGAGCGGTGCGGATCACAAGGTGACAGGTTTCATCCTCAACGATGGCACCCCTATTCGCAGTGTCGAAGTGAAGATCGACAACGGTCCTTGGCAACAGGCCATGATCGATCCGGCAGCCTCGCAGTTCACGTGGAAATTATTCCAGTTCGATTGGAAGGATGCTCAGCCTGGCGAACACAGCATCGTGTCTCGCGTTACTGATATCAACGGCAATGTACAGCTGCCACAAGATCAGTTGCCGGAGCGCGCGAGCTATTGGGAAGAGTTTGGGCAGTTCCCTCGCACCATCAACATCGGTGCTTAAAGCCGATTTAGTTTGTACGAGTAAGCCGAGTATTAGGGGAGAGTGAAGTGGCAAGTTATCTGGTATTGACTATCATTGGCGACGATAAGCCCGGGCTTGTCGAGCGCCTGTCGGATACGATTTCGCGTCATTCTGGCAATTGGTTGGAAAGCAATATGTCCCATCTTGCGGGCAAATTCGCTGGAATCTTGCGCGTCAGTGTAGACGACGCGCAGGCCGATGCACTCGTTCAAGACTTGCAGAGTCTCTCCTCTATTCTCAAATTGGTTGTCGAAAAAGTCAGTGTGGGGGAGCCCGAGAGTAGGCAGCGAACCCTGCGCCTGACATTAGTAGGCAATGACAGGCCGGGTATTGTTAAGGAGATTTCACGCGCGCTGGCGGCACAGCATGTCAATGTGGAAGAGCTTAGCTCTCACATCAGCACTGCGCCAATGTCGGGTGAGGCTCTGTTCAATGCGCAGGCGGTACTCAAGGTGCCTGTGCAGTTGAGCATCGAGACTTTGCAGTCTCAGCTGGAGCAGTTGGCCGACGACTTAATCGTTGAGATTAGCCTAGCCACTATCGAGTGATCCCTAGCGTAGGCTAAGGATCTCCCAATTGCGCTCCTGAGCGATTTTACGCAAGGTATCGTCAGGATCGACTGCTACGGCTCGCGTGGCGATCTCCAGTAAAGGCAGATCATTAAAAGAGTCGCTATAGAACACGCTGTCCTCCATGCTCAACTCGCCTTCATGCTGCGCCAACCACAGCTCAAGATTACGTACCTTCCCTGTTTGAAAATTCGCTATGCCAGCCACTTTCCCGGTGAAGAGATCATCTTCGAGTTCCAGCTCGGTCGCGATCAAGCCGTCCACGCCAAGGCGCTGGGCGATAGGCTCGGTCACGTAGCGATTGGTTGCGGTCATGATCAGGCAATAATCGCCGGCATCGCGATGTTGCTTTAGCAGCTCTAGGGCGGCAGGCAGCATCATTGGCTCGACGAAACCCGCCATGAATCTTGCGTGTAGGGCGTCGCGCTGCGCGCGAGGCAGGCCTGCGACGGCGGCAATGGCGAACTCGGTATAGGCAGCCATATCCAGCGCGCCTAGCTTGTATTGTTGGTAAAACGCATCGTTGCGCGCTTTATGGGTGATTGGGTCGACTAGTCCCTCGCTGATTAGGAAATCGCCGAAGGCGTGGTCGCTATCGCCGCCGAGGAGGGTATTGTCTAGATCGAAAATTGCCAAGGCCATGAGTTTAGGGTATCCGTAAGCTGCGCAGAAAGAGGGGCATTATACCGATTCGTACATCCACGGCGAGAGCATCAGGCCACTTGCGCGGTCGTTGAATAAGTCTCCGCACATGTGAAACAATGCCAGAGATGTTTTTTAGATAAGGAACGGTTGCCCGATGATAGATTCGAGAGGTTTTAGGCCCAATGTCGGTATCATCATTTGCAACTCGCGTGGCCAGTTGCTATGGGCTAAGAGGATCGGGCAAGACGCATGGCAGTTCCCTCAGGGCGGTATTCGGCATGGCGAGCGCCTGCAGCACGCCCTGTTTCGAGAACTTAAGGAAGAGGTTGGCTTAGACCCGGAAGATGTCGAAATCATCTCTTCGACCAAGGGTTGGCTCTACTATCAACTGCCTAAGAATCTAATCCGGCAGCACTCTAGTCCTGTGTGCATAGGGCAGAAACAGAAATGGTATCTTCTTGGGCTGCGGGCCCCAGAGGACAAGATCGATCTAGTAAGCAACAACACGCCGGAGTTCGATGACTGGCAATGGGTGAGTTTCTGGTACCCTCTCAGCCAGGTTATCGACTTCAAGCGGGAAGTGTATCGACAGGCACTGAAGGAGCTAGTGGTGCCATTGAATCAGTCGCTGCGCGCCTAGCGGAAAAACCCAAACTCGCTCATTTACCTTGGCGGGAAGACAAGCGTCTTGTCTCGGGTGCGCACTACGCTGACACGATCGCATGGATCACAATAAATAGAATACTCAACGATCACTGGAACAGATCATGATGCTGGAAAGACTGCGAGAAATAGTCCAAGAGGTAAACACTGCGAAGGACCAGCAGTCGGCCCTCGATGTCATCGTATCCCGTGTACGCGAAGCCATGAATACCCAAGTGTGTTCTGTCTATCTTCTCGACCCCGAAATCAATAGCCACGTACTCATGGCCTCCGAAGGCTTGAAGAAGGAATCTGTTGGCCATGTTCGGCTGCAGGTAGGAGAAGGCTTAGTAGGTTTGGTGGCAAGTAACGCAGAGCCGGTGAATCTAGAGGATGCCCGTTCCCACCCCAACTATCTTTATCTTTCCGAGACAGGGGAAGAGCAGTTTAGCTCCTTCCTCGGCGTGCCCATTATTCACCATCGCAAAGTGCTCGGCGTGTTGGTTGTGCAGCACCGCGAGAAGCGCAGTTTCGATGAGGGCGAAGAGGCTTTCCTGATCACGCTGTCAGCACAGCTGGCTGGCGTGATAGCAGCCGCCGAGGCCACTGGCGCCATACAAGGCATTAGCCCCTCCGGTCAGCGCAAGTCCGATACCAGTTTCAACGGCGTGGCCGGTGCGACCGGTGTCGCCATCGGCCATGCTGTGGTGGTCTTTCCACCGGCAGACCTCGATCTTATCCCGCAACGCGTCTGTGCTGATATCGACAAAGAAGTGGATTATTTCAATGCGGCATTGGAGTCAGTGCGCAACGATATGAAGGCACTTACCAGTACCCTAGAGACGCGCCTACGCCCTGAGGAGCAGGATCTGTTCGGGGTCTATCTACGGATATTAGATGACGATGCCTTGGGCAAGGAAGTTATCGAGCGCATCCGCAATGGCCAGTGGGCCCAAGGCGCTCTGGCCGAAGTTGCGAAAGACCATGTTCGCGCCTTTGAGATGATGAAAGACGCCTACTTACGCGAACGCGCAGCCGATATCAAAGATCTGTGTAGTCGTGTGCTGTTCTACCTACAGAATCGCGATGCTGTAAAAACTGAGTATCCAGACGACACCATCTTGGTAGGCGAAGAGCTCACGGCGGCCATGCTGGCCGAAGTCCCTAAAGAAAAACTCATGGGCCTAGTGTCCGTGCGTGGCTCAGGAAACTCACACGTCGCGATCTTAGCGCGAACAATGGGCATCCCTACGGCCATGGGCGTGGTGGATCTTCCTTATCGTCAACTAGATGGTCGCGAGCTAATCGTGGACGGTTATAACGGACAGGTTTACAACAATCCTAGTGATCAGCTACGCAATCGCTACCGTGAAATAATCAAAGAGGAAGAGCAGCTCGTGAAGGGTCTAGAGGGGCTTATCGACCTGCCCTGCGAGACCCTCGACTCCCACCGCGTGAATCTGTGGGTGAATACCGGACTGATGTCCGATGTGGTGCGCTCCCTGGATCACGGCGCCGAAGGCATTGGGTTGTTTCGCACCGAGGTACCCTTCCTGTTGAGTGAGCGCTTTCCGAGCGAGCAGGAGCAGGCCTCGATCTATAGGGAGCAGTTGTTCGCCTTCGCACCGAAGCCTGTGACGATGCGGACACTCGATATCGGCGGCGATAAGGCCCTGCCCTATTTCCCAATCCAGGAGGAGAACCCATTCCTTGGTTGGCGTGGAATTCGTGTCACGCTGGACCACCCAGAGATATTTATCGCGCAAGTGCGCGCCATGATTCGTGCGAGTGAAGGGCTGGATAATCTGCAGATCATGCTGCCCATGATCTCGAATGTTCAAGAGGTCACAGGCTCGATTCAGATCATCAAGCGCGCCTTCCGGGAACTGCGCGAGGAGGGCCTAGACGTGCGCATGCCGCCGATAGGCGTGATGATCGAACTACCCGCAGCGGTGTATCAGACCCGTGCCCTGAGCCGTCTAGTAGACTTCATCTCGGTGGGCAGCAACGATCTCACTCAATACATTCTTGCGGTGGACCGTAACAACCCCCGTGTTGCGAGTTTGTACTCGTCCTTCCATCCGGCGGTTTTGCAGGCATTGCAGTTCGTGGTGGAGCAGGCTCACTTGGAAAACAAGACTGTCAGCATTTGCGGTGAAATGGCGGGGGACCCAGGCGGCGCAGTGTTGCTCATGGCGATGGGTTTCGACGTCCTGTCGATGAACGCTACAACCCTGCTTAAGGTGAAAGCCGTGGTCCGCAGCATGACCTTCACCTCGGCGAAAGAGCTGCTCGAACAAGTGATGGCGATGGATGATGCGCAGATGGTGCGTAGTTGTGTCGATCTGGCGCTGTACAATGCGGGGGTTGATAGACTTCTGCGATCCTCTCGTAACAACTAAGAGACTCTTACGGTCTGTTAGTTTATCGGAATAAACGGGCGCTTGAGCTGAACGCGAGCACTATTCCTACATCTTTTGGTCTGTAATTGGGGATAATGCGCCCATGGACAGCTTTAGGAGATGAAGCCCAACAAGGACGTACCGAGTACTGGCGGCTCTAAGGATAGTCTCGTCAGGCTCATTTTCAGCTAGGGGACGATTACTAATGTCACAGGAACTACAACCCAAGCCCGCTTTGGCAGGTACTCAAGCACACGAGAAGAATAAGTTTATCTTGCGTCTGCCCTGCGAATATCACGCACATTTGACGGAAATTTCCCGCTTGAATCGGCGCAGTATGAACTCCGAGATTACGCTGCTTCTGGAGCAGCATCTCACAGAGCTTCTGGCCCGCGGCATGCAGTCTACTGTCGAGAGCCTGAATTTGAATCCAGTCTTGCCCCAGCCTGCACATAAAGTGGTTAAGAAGTTTCAGTCGCTGTCCCTCGAGAAGAAGAAGGCGCTGTTGGCACTACTTGGTTAAGGGGCTAGGCGCCGTTTAACCTTGACAAGGCCTAAGACCATAGGGGAGCATCACGGCACACGTTACGGCCATGCGCTTAATCAGTATGCCGTACTTCACCCCTTGCTAAGATCCGGTGCATGTTCACTTACCCGCAATTCGACCCCGTCGCTTTTTCTTTAGGTCCACTCTCCGTGCATTGGTACGGCATCATGTACATCGTGGCATTCGGTGGCGCGTGGCTATTAGCCCGGTATCGGGCGAGTAAGTCCCCCGGGCAGTGGAATGACGAGCAGATCTCCGACCTAATCTTCTATGGTGCTCTTGGCGCAGTACTGGGCGGCCGCATTGGTTCGGCTCTTTTCTACAATTTTGACAAGATGCTGTCCGATCCGACCTGGGTGCTGAGGGTCTGGGAGGGAGGCATGTCCTTCCATGGCGGCATACTAGGCGTCATGGCGGCTCTGTACTGGTACTCTCGTAAGCTCAACAAGCCCTATTTCGAAGTGCTCGATTTTATAGCCCCCTTAGCCCCCTTCGGACTAGGTGCAGGGCGTTTAGGCAACTTCATTGGTGGCGAGTTATGGGGCCGGCATACCGACGTGGCATGGGGCATGGTCTTCCCCCATGTCGACGCCTTCCCTCGTCACGCCTCGCAGCTCTATCAATTCGCTCTCGAAGGAGTATTACTCTTTAGCGTAGTCTGGTGGTTCTCCTCCCGGCCACGTCCCATGTACGCAGTCTCAGGCCTGTTCGGCATTGGCTATGGGCTGCAGCGCTTCTTCGTGGAGTTCTACAGAGAGCCCGACGAGGGGATTGGTTTTGTCGCACTAGACTGGATGACGATGGGACAAATCCTCTCGCTGCCGATGATCATCGCGGGCATCGTGCTCATGGTTATGGCATATCGAAAGCCCGCACAGGCCAAATCCTAAGAAACACGAATCACAGTTTTGAGTGTAAGCGAATATGAAACAGTACCTCGATCTCCTACAAAGAATCCTCGACGAAGGCGCGACTAAGGGCGACCGCACAGGCACAGGCACGCAGTCGGTGTTCGGCCATCAAATGCGTTTCGACCTTAGCGCTGGCTTTCCCGTGCTTACGACCAAGAAGCTGCATCTGCGCTCGATCATTATCGAACTCCTGTGGTTCCTAAGTGGCGATACCAATATCTGCTATTTGAAAGAGAATGGCGTATCGATTTGGGATGACTGGGCGGATGAAAACGGGGACCTCGGACCCGTCTACGGATTTCAGTGGCGTTCATGGCCAGGCCCAGATGGGCAGTCCGTCGATCAGATAAGCAAACTTATCGAACAGATCCGCAGCAATCCGAATTCCCGGCGCTTGATGGTCGTGGCCTATAACCCCGCCTATGTGGATCAGATGGCACTACCGCCATGCCATTCTCTTTTTCAGTTCTATGTAGCCGATGGCAAGCTCTCATGTCAGTTGTACCAACGCTCCGCTGATACCTTTCTAGGTGTGCCCTTTAACATCGCCTCCTATGCCCTGTTAACCCACATGGTGGCGCAGCAATGTGATCTAGAGGTAGGAGATTTCATCTGGACGGGTGGGGACACCCATCTTTACAGCAATCATATGGAGCAGGCGGCATTGCAGCTAACGCGTGAGCCACTCGCACTACCCACACTGAAGATCAAGCGCAAGCCTGCAGATATTTTTAGCTACGCATACGAAGACTTCGAAATAGTGGGCTATGAAGCGCATCCACATATCAAAGCGCCAGTGGCCGTATAGAGAAGATTATCTATGAAACTTGCTCTGATTTGGGCGATGTCCCGAAATAGAACTATCGGTCGTAATAACTCCCTACCGTGGCATCTCTCCGAAGACCTCAAGTACTTCAAGCGCGTCACGATGGGCAAGCCCATCATCATGGGCCGCAAGACTTGGGAGTCCATAGGACGGCCGTTGCCGGGCCGCTGTAATATTGTGATCACCACGGATCCAAATTATAGGGCCGAGGGCGTCAAGGTGGTAGGCTCACTAGAGGAGGCGATCTCGCTGGCCGATAGCGTCGGACTGATCGATGGAGCAGAAGAGGCAGTAGTAATCGGCGGGGCACAGATCTATGCACTAGCACTACCCATGGCGGATCGGCTGTATATGACACAGGTTCATGCAGAAGTAGAGGGCGACGCATTCTTCCCGCAGTTCGATCTAAGCCAATGGCATGAACTTGGCCGCGAAGATTTCTCCGCCGCCGGCCCGAACCCATATGACTATAGTTTTGTGGTGTTGGAGAGAATTTAAGCTTGGTGGCAAGCGCTGGCGGTTGTAGGAGCGCTTGCCCGCGAATAGTTCAGTGCCACACCAAACCCTTCGCGGGCAAGCCCGCTCCTACAGTCAGAAAAATATTCCAGTCTTGTTAAAACCGCAACTAGTTGTAGTTCAATCCAATGGAATAAATGCTAAAGCATTATTCGAATTCATTGGAATGACTAGTTGGTTTTGTACCGAGTCATAGCACATCGATGCCGCTGAGGGGATGCCGGTCGCAATCACTTCTGCCGCCTGGCCTGGTCGAATACGCGACACACTTCCGAAGCGCACGCTGCTCACATACTTCGTGTCATCGGCCATAATCACCACGCCGTCGTTACCGCCTTCTGCCGCATGTTCAGTCTTGATCACTTCGCCACTTGGGCTAAAGGTGACAACTGCGTTGTCGCCCACATTGACCACTACGATATTGCCCTGGTTGTCGACCGCCACACCGTTCGGTGCTGCAAGTGGAGCGCCCTCTGCGAATATAGAAGTCTGGCCGCTAGGAGTAATCTTATAGATACGTTCTGGCGCTCGTGTGTTCGAGGCGTACACCGTGCCATCTGGCGCTACGCCGATACCATTGAGCAGATTCGCGCCCTCAACCTCTACAGAACCCATAGGCTCCCCTGTCGCCAGATCGAACATGCGTACAGAGTCCAGATCCACGGCGTAGAGCACGCCATTGTTGATCGCGCTACCAAGTGGCTGGTTCAGCATTAGGCCATCGCGAGTCGCACCGATCCATTTGGAGGTATGCACGCTGCCATCGGGATTGATGAGAGATACATAGCCATCATTCTCTTCTAGCGTTGGCGAGATACCATTATTCATCGCGAGAATGAGGTTGCGCTCAGGGTCGAAGGTGCAACTCTCGGCAGTACGGAAACTACCGTAAACCTTCACGTTGCTAGACATTGGCGTCGCAACACCCGCCTCGTTGATAGTGCCGAGGGGTTCGCCCGCTTTGAATGTTTGTGCCTGTGTGCTGCCGCAGATTGCGAGGCTGATTAGGCCGGTCAACATGAGTTTGTTCATGAACTTTTCTCCTTATTGTGTTGGCTTAAGCCGTCAGTTTTTTTGGACAGAATTATGCTGAGGTTCCCAAAAGACCCGATTCTTGGCGACTCTAGTTCAGTGCCTTAGAAAGAGCCTTGGAGTTACGCTGATAGTTATACATTTTCTGTTTCTTCTCAGGCAGTTCGCTAATGGCGATAGGAGTGAAGCCCTTCTCCAGGAACCAGTGGGTGGTCTGAGTCGTGAGGACTATTACCCTAGACATGCCGGAGCGCTTGGCATGGGCCTCTAGCGCGGTGAGTAAGTCCTGACCACGCCCAGTGTCTTGATAGTCCTTGTGAATGGCGATGCAGGCAATCTCACCGCAATGTTCGTCCATTGGATAGAGCGCCGCGCAGGCGATAATCATGCCTTCGCGCTCGATGACAAAGAAGAAGCCGATCTCGGCCTCGAGCAATTCACGGGATCGATGCACAAGCACGCCTGCGTCTTCTAAGGGTGTGATTAGTTCGAGTAGGCCGCCAACATCTTCAATAGTGGCGCGGCGCAGGACTTCGAAATTCTCCTTCGATACCAGGGTGCCACTGCCGTCACGGGTGAAGAGTTCCTCGATTAGTGCCCCATTGTGTTCGAAGCTGATCAAATGGCTGCGCGGGACATTCTTGCTACAGGCCTTAAGCGCTGCGGTGAGGGCTTGGGCAACGCCATTGGCAGTATTCTCCTGCTTGGAGGTCACTGCGTTGAGCACGTCCTGTGCGGACGTAGGGCTCAGTGTGCTGACCATCTCGCCATCGCCGTCGAGTATGCCGGTCTGCGGGATAAACATGATCAGTTTCTCTGCGTGCAAGGCGATGGCAACTTCAGTCGCGACATCTTCCGCAGAAAGATTGAAGACCTCCCCCGTGGGGGAATAGCCGAGATTGCTGAGCAGGACGATGTTATGGGCGAGCAGATGCTGTTCTATGGCCGCTGCGTTGACCTTGCGCACTACGCCGGTGAGGGCATGATCGACGCCATCGAGCACCCCTAGAGGACGTGCGGTAATGTAATTGCCTCGCGCAACGGTGATATCTGCGCCATGCATCGGGGAGTTACTCAGGCCCATGGAGAAGACCGCTTCCACATCGATGCTCAGCGAGCCAACTATCTGCTTGATGATCTGCAGGCTGTCGGCATCGGTAATGCGTAGCCCCTTATGATAAGTCGACTCGATCTTCGCGGCGTCTAGTGCCCCATTAATCTGTGGGCGCGAGCCGTGTACAAGAACGAGTTTGACGCCAAGGCTATTGAGCAGATTAATGTCGTGCACGATATTACTGAAATTCGGATGTTCGAGCGCCTCACCTGGCAATAGCACAACAAACACCTTTTTTCTGTGGGCGTTGATGTAGCTGGAGGAGTAACGAAACCAGTCTATGTATTCGGGCAGATTTTGCATGGGCGTGAATATAGTCTATTTATTGATTGTTATGAATAATTTTATAGTTTGCCATTTTGACCTCAGCGCCGGCGTATAGGAAGCGTTAGAGGCAGTAATGGCGAATCAGCCCCTTAAGTGTTTCCAGATAGGGTGCAATACGATCTAGTTCCAAGTACTCGTCTGGCTGGTGGGCCTGATCGATGTCGCCTGGACCAAGCACTATAGTATCCATGCCGAGCCGTTGCAGATGCGGCGCCTCGGTGCCGAATGCGACCGTTGCGGCGCTATGCCCGGTCAGGCGCTCCGCGGTTTTCACTAACTCGTTCTCTGGCGCGGTCATGAAGGCAGGCAGACCCGCGAAAAGCGGCGCGATTGTCGCCTTAACGCCGAAGCGATCTGCGATGGGGCTGACACGACGGCGAATCTCATCGCGCAACGCCTCGATCTCCATGCCTGGCAGTAAGCGAATATCAAATTCCAGGCGACACTGACCGCAGATGCGATTGGGGTTATCGCCGCCATGGATGCAGCCAAGATTGAGTGTCGGGCGCGGTATCGTGAACATGGGATTCTGGTAGCGCGCCTGCATCTCCTGACGAAACACAATTAACTCGCCGATTACGCTATGCATCGCGTCCAACGCATTGTGGCCTAAGTCTGGGTCAGAGGAATGGCCGCTTTGCCCTAGTAGTTCGATGGACTCCATCATGATGCCTTTGTGGGCATTGATGGGGCGCATGCCGGTTGGCTCGCCTATGACGGCGCAACGCGCTTTGGGGCGACCCAACTCTGCCAACGTGCGCGCCCCTTGCATCGAAGTCTCCTCGTCTGCCGTAGCAAGTACGATCAGGGGCTGCTTGAAGCTCAGGCCCTCGAAGTCTTTCAATGCCTCTAATATGAGAGCGAAGAAGCTCTTCATATCAGTGCTGCCTAAGCCATAGAGGCGGCCATCCTTCTGCGTTAAGCGAAAGGGATTAACGTTCCATAATGCTTCATCTAAAGGCACCGTATCGGTGTGTCCGGCTAGGACGAGCCCGCCGGGCCCAGTGCCTCGAGTGGCGATGAGATTCAACTTCTCATTATCTTGGGTTTGCGCCGATGTACCGGGGCTCTTAACGCGTTCGCAGCTAAAACCACGTGCCTCGAATACCTCCGCTAAGTAATCGATTACGGGGGTGTTGCTGATATCCAAGTCGGGGTTCGCCGAGCTTATGCTCGGGCGTGCGATCAACGCGTCGAGGTGAGTGAAGAAATCAGGTGTAGAGGGGGTCATTTGGCCCCCATAGTATTGCTGGCGATCAAGTCGGTCTTGGCGGCCATGATGAAGTCATTCTCGTGTAGGCCATTAGCCTTGTGGGTCCACCACGACACAGTTACCTTGCCCCATTCGAGAAGCAGGCTTGGATGGTGGTCTTCGCGCTCGGCGATTAGGCCAACCTTGTGGGTGAAGGCGGCTGCTTCCTTAAAGTCTGGGAAATGAAACTCGCGGCGTATCTGGTCCATGCCGTCAACGCTGACTTTCTTCCAGCGCGGGATCGCGGTGAGCATTTGATTCGCGTCCTCGGGCAACATCGCACGTGTGCCGATCGTGCAGGGTTGGCAGTGCTTCTCAAAGAGTGTACGACTCATGGGTGCTCCCCTTCAGCGGCGCTACAAGGCGCTCACAAAGATTAGAGAAAAGTTTCGAGAACGCTATTGAGAAATTGCTGTCCTTTCTCGGTCGGTCGAACATGAGCGTCCTCGAAGGACAATAATTCTTGGGCTTGCAGTGATGATACCTGCTTTTGGATAAGCTCGAAACCTAGTCCAGTCGCAGCCTCGAAAGCGCTAGTAGAGAAGCCCTCGGGCATGCGCAGCACATTGAGAAGATACTCGATCGCGATCTCGTTCGCGGGTATCGGAGCTAGCTCGGCCATATACTTGCCGTCTGCATTCATATAGTGCTCGGGCTGCTTCTTATTGCGAGTGCGCTCTATCTGACCTCGCTCGACCTGAGTGATCTTGCCATGTGCTCCCGCGCCTATGCCAATGTAGTCACCGAAGCGCCAGTAATTCAAGTTGTGTCGCGCCATCATCGCGTTCTTGGCGAATGCCGAGATTTCGTAACGAGCATAGCCATTGGCTTGGAGTAACGCTAGACCGCTATCCTGAATATCGATCAGATCATCGTCCTCAGGCAAGACTGGGGGGCGCTTATAGAACTCGGTGTTGGGCTCTATGGTCAGCTGGTACCAAGACAGATGTTCGGGCTCGAATGCGATCGCAGTCTCTAGGTCGCGCATGGCGTCTTTGGTTGACTGACCGCGCAGTCCGTACATGATGTCAATATTGAGATTGTCAAAACCTGCCGACCTCGCGAACTCGATTGCCGCCCTTGCGTCGTCACTGCCGTGAATGCGACCAAGGCTATGCAATTGCAGGTCGTCGAAGCTTTGTACGCCAATAGAGAGCCTGTTGATGCCGGCGCGCCTATAGTCGGCGAACTTTCCGCGTTCCGCAGTACCTGGGTTCGCCTCTAATGTGATCTCGATGTCGGGCGCAAAGGGTACTATGGCCTGCAACCCCTCCAGAAGGCGCACGTAACCAGGTGCAGAGAAAAGACTTGGCGTGCCGCCTCCGAAGAAGATCGACTGAATTGGGCGTCCCTGTGAGTACTGCTGCGCATTGCGAAAGTCTTGTAGTAGCGCATCGATATACTGTGCCTCTGGAATCTCTCCGTTGCTCTCGTGCGAGTTAAAGTCGCAATAGGGGCACTTACGTACGCACCAAGGAATGTGTACATACAGGCTTAGGGGAGGCAATTGCAGGAGCGCCGGGCTTGGCATCAGAGTCACGCGATGGAACCGCTCAGCTTCTCCCAATGAGGCAGGAGCGCGCGCAAGGCCTGGCCGCGATGGCTGATGCTATTCTTGATCGAGGGGTCAAGTTGTGCGGATGCGCAGTCATGTGTCGGTACGAAAAATAAGGGGTCGTACCCAAAACCATTCTCGCCTTGTGCTTCGAATAGGATGCGGCCTTCCCAAGTGCCCTGGCAGATGTAGGGCATTGGGTCTTCGGCATAACGCATGAAAACGATGACGCATTGGAAACGAGCTTTGCGTTGCGCCTCGGGCACGTTCGCCAGCTCTTTGAGTAGTTTGCTATTGTTCTCTGCATCGCTTGCGCCAACGCCCGCATAGCGTGCTGAATAGATGCCGGGTTGCCCTTTTAATGCATCGACCTCTAGGCCGGAGTCATCTGCCATAGAAGGCAGTCCGCTAATGCTGCAGGCATGTCTGGCTTTGATGATCGCGTTCTCGACAAAACTCAAGCCTGTCTCATCTGCATCGTCGACGCCGAGGCTGCGCTGAGTGATGAATTCGATGTTCTGCGCACCGAGCATCTGCTGAAACTCACGTAGTTTTCCCGCATTGCCCGTTGCTAAAACGATTTGCTGTACCACTGTGTTGGGCCTCTTAACGACTGATATGGTAGATCGCGGTCTCACCGAGAAAATTAGGCCATGCCTTGATCGTCCAGCTACCTTGGTGCAAGTGATCAACTACGGTGCGAGTGATGACCTTGATGTTCTTCTCTTTGCAGAGAACGTCGAAGTCGCGCACCGTACAGAAGTGGATGTTGGGTGTGTTATACCACTCATAAGGCATGAAATTAGAAACGGGCATTCTGCCTTTGGTGAATAGGTACAGGCGCGAGCGCCAGTTACCGAAATTCGGGAAAGTCACAATGCAGTTCTTACCAATGCGTAACATCTCATCGATGATGACGTCAGGATAACTGACTGCCTGTAGTGTCTGTGTGAGCAAGACAGTATCGAAGCTCTTGTCCTTAAAGTTCTGCAGGCTCTTGTTCATATCCTGTTCGATGACATTGACGCCCTTGGCTAAGCACGCCGCGATATTCGCCTCGTTTATTTCGAGCCCAGTCTCCGAGACGCCCTTGTTGGTTTTTAGAAACTCCAGCAAGCTGCCATCGCCGCAACCGAGGTCTAGAACGCGGCTGCCCGGGGCGATCCAATTTTGAATAATATCTAGATCGGGGCGCATCACGCATTCACCTCGTCGCTCACGCGATTCAAATAAGTGCCGAAGGCTTCTAGGTAACGCGGCACCGGCAGCAGGAAGGCGTCATGGCCTTGGTCTGCCTCTATCTCTAAGTAGCTCACTTGTTTTCCAGCCTCAAGGAGTGCATCGACAATCTCCCGCGAACGCTCGGGCGGGAAGCGCCAGTCCGAGCTGAATGACATTAACAAGAAGCGGCAGCTACTCTTGGCGAAGGCCGCACTGAGGTTGCCTTCATAGTCGACCGTCGGATCGAAATAATCCAAGGCTTTGGTCATCAGCAGATAGGTATTGGCATCGAAGTGCTCCGAGAAACGCTCGCCTTGATAATGCAGATAGCTCTCTACTTGAAAGTCCACATTAAGACCGAAGCTCAACTTCCCGGTGCGCAAGTCCCTGCCGAAATTTCCCGCGATCGGCTCGTTTGCGATTGCCTCGGAGGCCTTGCCAAACTTGTCTCGCATCGCACTATCGGACAGATAGGTAATGTGCCCCACCATGCGGGCAAGCATCACACCCTTCTTAGGGTAGGTGCCGTGTTCGAGATAGCGCCCGTTGTGGAAGAACGGGTCTGCTGTTATCGACTGGCGCGCCACTTCGTTGAAGGCGATATTCTGTGCAGAAAGCTTAGGTGCCACAGCGATCATGATCGCATTGCGCAGACGCTCGGGGTAGCTGATGCTCCAGCGCATAACCTGCATGCCCCCAAGGCTACCGCCAATGACCGCGGCCCACTGCGGGATGCCTAGTCGGTCCATCAAGCGTACTTGGCTATTCACCCAATCGCGAACGGTGACCACGGGAAAATCGGGGCCATAGTAAGTGCCTGTTTCCGGGTTGATCGAGGTTGGGCCAGTGCTGCCCGCGCAGCCGCCGAGATTATTCAGGCACACCACAAAGAACTTGTTGGTATCGATTGGCTTGCCTGGCCCGATGCAGTTGTCCCACCAGCCGGGCTTGGACTCGTCTTCGCTGTGAAAGCCAGCAGCATGGTGGTCGCCACTGAGTGCATGGCAGATCAATACGGCGTTGCTCTTCGCTTCATTGAGGGTGCCATAGGTCTCGATCATCAAGTCATAGCTATTGATGGTCTTGCCGCTGCGCAGTAGTAAGGGTTCGTCGAAATGCAGGCATTGCGGCGTGACGATTCCTACAGAGTTTTCGGGGATGGTCTTTGGCATGTCAGGTTCTTGCTGTTTCCGTTTTGATAGCATTGGGAGTTGGGCAGTCTAATCCTAGCGCCGCTGGAATACATTGGGGGCGCGCTATTTTTATACGCTTTAGCCTACTGTTCTCTCCGCTCATGATAGTAACCCTGTCCTGGGGTACTTTGAATTGTTTCGCTAGGTACTTTACTAGGTGTCGATTGGCCTTCCCATCAACTGGCGCCGCAGTGATGCGGATCTTCAATTGGCCCTCGCCTAAACTCGTAAACTCGTCTTTCGCCGCTTTGGGTTGGAGCCGACAGGAAAGAATAAGATCTTCGCCCTGCCAGCTTATGCTCGCCTCGTTCGGCGTAGACACCGTGCGCTAAATCCCCAGCACCACGCGCGGGTTAATGCCCACTGGGTCGATTAGAATAGCGCGAATGATCTGCAGCGAGAGGAACACAAAGATCGGCGACAAGTCTAGTCCACCCATGGAGGGCAACAGGCGACGGAAGGGCTCCATAATAGGTTCGGTGAGCTGACGCACTAGGACGAGCCCGGGGTGAGTGCTGAACGGCGCTATGAAGCTAGATACGATAGAGACGATCATCGCCCAGAAATAGATATTCAGAATGAAAGACAACAGGCCTACGCTTGACCAACTGAGGACCAAGCCGACACTGGGGATGGAGAAACCGCTGAAGATGATGAGCAAGGCTGTGGCGATACATTGCGCGAGTAGCGCAAGCGCTAAGGACGCGAAATCCATGCCTCTATAGCCAGGAATAAAGCGGCGAAACAGTCTTACGCCTGGGTCGGTTACCTTCACGATTGCCTGAGTGAAGGGGTTATAAAAGTCTGCGCGTGCCACCTGCAACATGAATCTAAGCAGTACTGCGAGCACGAATAGGCCGCCCAGTGTGCTCACGACTAGATATCCAACGCTTCCTAAAGATCCCATCTTCGTCTCTCTCTATAAGTAGTGACTGCTCTGGCATGTCGTAACTCGATCAGGAAAACCCAATCAATCTGCCAACTCGATAGAGCGTTTTTGCGCTGCACTTAACGCGTGCTCTACTAATTCGCGAAAGCCTTCATTTTCAAAAGACTTAATCGCTGCTTCGGTTGTGCCGCCCGGCGAGGTGACTCTGCGGCGTAGTTCATCCGGCGCAACATCGCTGGCCGCGGCTAGTTTGGCTGCGCCCAGTGCGGTTTGAATGGTAAAGCTGCGTGCCATCTCGGCATTCAAACCCATCTTAACTGCTGCGCTCTCCATTGCCTCCATCATCAGGAAGAAATAGGCGGGCCCGCTGCCCGAGAGTGCGGTGACGGCATTGATTGCGTCTTCGCTGTCGAGCCAGCTACAAATACCTACCGCCGACAGTACCGTCTCGGCAAGAGCGGCTTGAGTCGCGTTGGTCTTGGCATTGGCAAATAGGCCAGTTGCGCCTTCGGACACCAGCGCCGGGGTATTGGGCATGCAGCGCACAATCGCCTGCTGTGATCCAAGCCAAGCCTCGAATTTGTGCAGTGGGATGCCTGCTGCGATGGAAATAATGACGCTGCCGGTGGCGCTAAGCAATGGCTTAAGGGTTGTGCAGACCTGCTCCATAACCTGTGGCTTCACTGCTAGGACGATCACATCGGCCGATTTCACGACCTCTTCCAGCGTACCTATGCGAATGCCGCACTCAGTGCGCAACTGGCTTAGCTTGTCCGAGTCGATGTCGGTGGCTGCGATATTGCTCGGCGTGGCGCCCTTATTGACTAAACCCATGATCAGGCTGGTGGCCATATTGCCGGCGCCAATGAATGCTATCTTGCTGTTATTCAATGCTTTTCCTCGTAAATTGCAGCTAATTCCGCAAGTGCGTCAGTTCGAGCGCTATTCTAGCGTAAGTCGCTGCATACACGCACCCCATGTCGCCAGTAAGTATTGCAAATACAGCGGCCTAGGGGCCTGCGACATTCGGTCGCATTGTGCAGTGCCGGGTAATCTTTAGACTAGGCGGCTCACAATACACAGAGATGCCAGCATGTTTAGCCTTCCGACACGAAAACTCCTTAGCCTCGAAATCGCACTGATTCTTTCAAGCATCGCCGCTGGCGCCGTACAGGCAGCCAACGAAGCGCCACTGGAAGAGGTTGTAGTATGGGGGCAGCAGACCAATGAGCGTGCGGCGAGCTCTCATCCTAGCAGCCTGCTCACCCAGCAGGACTTAGTGAGCATCAATGTCGCCACAACAGAGGATGTGGTCAAGTTCGAGCCTAGCTTGGTGATTCGCCGTCGTTTCATTGGTGACTCCAATGGCACCATGGGCATGCGTGGCTCGAATATGTTCCAGACCTCACGCTCCATGGTTTTCGCAGACGGCGTGCCTTTGCACTATTTACTCCAGTCACGCTGGAATGGTGCACCGCGCTGGACCATGGTGTCTGCCAGTGAGATCGCGCAGGTCGAGGTGCTCTATGGCCCCTTCTCGGCCGAATTCAGCGGCAACTCTATGGGCGGTGTCGTATTGATCGAGTCGGCGATTCCGCAGCAGCGTGAATTCCACTTCGATAGTTCGTTTTTCTCACAGAACTTCGATGCCTATGGCTTCGACGAGACTGTCGCCGGCCATAAGGAGTTCTTCTCCTATGGCGATAAGTTCGGCGATACCAGTGTCTATTTCTCCTATAACCGTTTGGACAGCGAGTCGCAGCCGCAGACTTTCTACTACGGTGGTTCGACCTCCTCTGTTACGCCTACTAGTGTGACAGGCGCGATCGTTGACAACGACGAGCGCTCCACTTCGCGTCTCTGGTTCGGCGATACGGGTGTGCAGGACACGCTGACAGAAAACTTCAAACTGAAGATCGGTCAGGACTTTGGGCAGTGGCAGGCATTGCTAAATATCGCCTATGAGGATCGCTTCAATGGCGCCAGCTCGCCCAACACTTACTTGAAGAATAGCAGTGGCGCGAGTATCTGGAGTGGTAACGCCATTCAAGATGGCACTAAGTTCAATGTGCCCACTTCACGCTTAGGGGTATCCGAACAAGAGCGCGACAGTCTGTCGCTAGGCTTGCGTCTGCGTGGTCCTATTGCAGAGGATGTGGTGTTCGAGGCCAACCTAAATCAGTTCCAAGTGCTTCGCGATCAGAGCCGTTCCTCGCTCTCTAATCCCAATGATGTAGCCTATACCCAAGCGGGTCAGGTTAACGACTTTGGCGACACAGGCTGGAGCAGTGCAGAGGCAAAACTATTTTTTAATGACGTCGGAGTGGATGGCGTTGGTTTAATAGTTGGCGCTCGTCACGATGCCTATGAACTGAACATGGATGTCTATAACTCTCCGAATTATCAAGCGGCGAGTTTTGCAAACTTCACTAGTCGCAGCGGTGGAGAGACGCAGTTAGACGCCCTGTTCGCGCAGATGAACTGGGATATAAGTTCGCAATGGGACTTGGGCCTTGGTATCCGTTGGGAGTCTTTCACGAGCGACAGTGGCTACTTCTCCGATGACGACGCGGCGACGCCCGCATTCGACTTAGTCTCGGTGCCCTCGAGTTCGCGCAAAGAATTCTCTCCTAAATTTTCCGTTGCGTATCAACCGGCAGAGAAGTGGCGTTTTGCCTACGCTCTTGGCCAGGCTTATCGATTCCCTATCGTAGAGGAATTGTTTAGCCAATACTCTGCCTACAACGCCATCAGCGTGGCAAACCCAGAGTTACAACCAGAGAATGGCTTGCACCACAACTTCATGATCGAAAGACAAATCGATAGCGGAGTCCTGCGTGTCAATCTGTTCCAGGAAACAATCAAAGACGTGGTGGAATCCCAGTCGGAGAATCTACCAGGTGGCCTATCGGTGCGCACCTTCATTCCTATCGATGAGACCCAGACGCAGGGCGTGGAATTTATCGCCAACCTAGACTCTCTTGTTATTGAGGGTCTCGATGTGCGCTTCAATATGGTCTTTACGGATTCGGAAATTGTTAAGAACCGACCCGACCCAGGTATCGAAGGCAATGTCTATCCGCGTATGCCCGAGTGGCGGGGCAATCTCTTGATGACCTACCATCTAAGTTCACAATGGGATGCGGGCTTGAATTATCAGTACGCAAGCGATAGCTTTGGCCGTAATGACAACACCGACCGCGAGGATGGTGTGTATGGGGCTCAAGATGGTTTTAGCCGCTTAGGATTTAAGACCACTTATAATTTCACTAGTGGAGTAGCGTTAGGCTTAGGCGTCGACAATATTAGCAACGAGGTCGCCTATGTTGCCCACCCTTGGCCAGGCCGTACTATTTATGCGAATCTTTCCTATGACTTCTAGAGCCCTAGTCTTGCTTGCACTGTTTGCGTGGGGCTTCTCCGCGCAGAGTGTCAGCGCTGAAAGCTGTGCTGCACTGCGTGAACTTCATGGCAACGAAATTGTATCGGTGCACTGCGGCGGAGCACCCAGTGCGAGCTTCGATGCGCAGGGCAGGCTTTGGGTTGCCTTCGTACAGGATAAGCATGTCTACGTCAGCTATTCCGACGATAAAGGTGCTAGTTACTCCGAGCCTGTCCAGGTGAATGAAGTGGCGGAAGACACGGAGTTCAATGGCGAGAATAGACCAAAGATTATCGTAGCGCCGCAGGGGGAGGTGATGTTGTCTTGGACTACCAAGACTTCGTCTAACTTCACGGGGCTCATTCGCTTTTCGCGCTCCGTAGATGGCGGCAAGACATTCGAAGTGCCACGGACTGTTAACGATGATGGACTCACCACTGGTCATCGTTTCGATAGTCTCTTCCTGAGTGACTCGGGCAATCTCTATCTCACATGGATCGACAAGCGCGATATGGAGGCTAGCCTGGCAGTGGGCGATGCCTATCCAGGCGCCGCAATTTACTATGCCGTATCGAAAGATTTCGGCAAAACCTTTAGCCCTAACTATCCAGTCTCTCAGAACAGTTGCGAGTGTTGCCGTATCGCCATGGCGCCACAGGGCGATGACAAAGTCGCGATCCTATGGAGGCAGATCTACGATAGTCAGATTCGTGACCATGCAGTTGCTGTCTTAGGCCCAGAAGGAGAAGTTAGTGGCCTAGATCGCGCTACTGTAGACGATTGGTATATCGACGCCTGTCCCCATCACGGGCCTAGCATGGTGCAAGCACAGGACGCTAACCAGTATCATATGGCATGGTTCAGTGCCGGTGAGTTGCATAAAGGCATTTATTATGCGCGTTACGACTTAGGGCAAGCCGACTCAAATCAACTCATCGAAGTAGACGCCACGCCAGGCGCAGGACATCCCTCACTAGCACAACATGGTGACGAATTGCTGCTGGCATGGAAGGGCTTTAATGGTGTTGCAACTCAGTTGCATGTGATGAGTTCGATGGATGACGGCAAGTCTTGGTCTCCAGTGCAGACAGTGTTCAATACCGAACAGGCGAGTGACCACCCCCTTCTGATTAGCGATGGCAAAGCCATCTATCTGAGTTGGTCTACCGCGCAGTTCGGCTACGTGTTTAAGGAGTTGAGTCATGACGATTAGTGTTGTCACTAAAAAGGGCCGTAGATTCCCAACAGTCCTCGCCTTAAGTCTTTCGATGCTCTACACATTAGGGGGTTCGTTAGCGGCCCAAGCCGACAATATCCAAGATTTTTATACACAGAGTTTCGAGCAGATAAAGGCTCAATATGAGGGTGAACCTTTTGTAGTGAGCCTATGGTCAATCGACTGTGCGCCCTGCCGCGTCGAGTTGAAGATGCTGGGTGAGCTGAAGAAGAATGATCCTGACTTCGCATTAGTGGTGATCTCCACAGATTCGATAGAAAACCGTGAAGAGGCTGCAGATATTCTAGACAGTTACGAGTTGGCTGGTATCAAGACATGGATGTTCGCTGATGCTTTCGTCGAGAGACTTCGCTATAGCGTAGATCCACTCTGGCACGGCGAGTTACCGCGTAGTTATTTCTTCAAGGCTGATCATAGTTTCGAATCTCACAGCGGCATACTTACGCGCGAACAAATAGGTAAATTCTTTCCTAGTATCGAGCAATAAGCCTTTCTGCATTTGGTAAGTAAAAAAAATCCGAAGCATAAAAAAGGGGCTCATGTAGAGCCCCTTTTTTTCATCCCACTTAAACTTCAGTGGGGTGACGAACTTCTGGTTTAGAAATCATAAACCATACGTGCATAGATCGAACGACCCATCGGATCCTGCAACTCGCCCATTACTCCGGCAAAGTCTGGGGTACGCTGAGCTTGTCGATCGAACAGGTTACGCGAACCAACACTGAATGCCATTTCGCCGCCCATTAACTCTAAACCTTGATACGTGTAGGCGAGGTCGAAATCGGTCCAAGCTTTGATCTCACCACCAACGATACTAGGGTTAGGGTTTGTGTTCGCGAAACGATTGATGACAGGAATGTAGTTCGTGCCATCCCAGTCCATCGCACTTAGGTAGTGAAGCGTACCACTTACTGCATGGTTACCCATGTTCCAACCCAAGCGCAGGTTGGCCTTGATCTGTGGCACTGCAGGTGCAGTCGCGGTTAACCTATTCGTCGCGCCGACACCTTCTTCAATCGGGCTGTCAACATCGTCCTGGAACTGGAACGAGTCCATATAGGTTGCCTGTAAGCTAACGCGGAAGTTGCCAAAATCGGCCATACTAAAGCGGTAGTTAGCCTGAATATCATAGGCCGTCACCTTCACACTTTCCGCGTTGACACTACCAGGAGACGTGACTTGGAGAATGGTGCCTAGGTCATTCTGATCGCGGATAATTTCCGGATTGTTTAGACCGCTGTCCAGCCATGCTCTTAGTTGCGCCATAGAAGGCTGGTTGGCCGAGCCAGAGCCACTGCCAGAGAAACCGGACCACGCTTTGAAGTTTTCAAAGTCATTGTTCATGATCTGCTGGCCAGAGATCCCCACGATTCGATTCTGGAAGTCAGTTTCGTTCCAAGTGACAGAAATGTCGAAGGAATCGAAGCTCAAATCAAAGCCTAGTTGCTTCGAAGTTGAGTACTCGTTCTCTAGGGCAGGGTTGCCACCCGAACAAGCCGTTGTGAACGCCGAGAATGGAGAGAAGCGGTCAGTCACAGTAGACAGGCCACAGCTGACTGGGTCTAGCAGTTGCTGGAGTGATGGCGCAATGAATGCGTCGCCGGTCGTGGCACGTAGTGCCAGCCAGTCAGTTGGAGCCCAAGTTACGCCGACTTTCGGGTCTGTGGATTTCTGGCCTGTGCTGAAGTCCTCAGTACGTACAGCGGCTTCAACTTCTACGTTGGGCAGTATTGGAATTGCTAGCTCGACGAAGTAGGCGTCAACTGTTCGACTTCCAGTGGTGATTTCCTCAGGGAACGGGCTGCCGATCCAAGTATCGCCACGAATTTCAACTATGGAAGGCGTGTTAGTGTACTTGTCTTCGCGTCGCTGAATACCTACCGCTGCGCCGATCACACCACCTGGCAGTTCGAAGTCGCCTAAGGGCACCTCACCATTGAGAATGACGTCGAATGTGTTCAACCAATCCTCGTTCATTTCCTTGTCACGTGCCGCGATCGCGTTCATCACGTCTACCGTGTTGTTGGTGGACTGGTCCACCACAAAGAAGGGGTTATAGCAGGCTTCACGGTCGTTGATAACATCGCAACGTACACCCTGCTTCATGGCTTCGATGTCGTAATTCTGATTCGACGTGAAGCGATAGGTTCGCTTACTTACGGCGTAGGCTGCTGTACCCTGCCAACCTTCCAAGAATGGTACATTAAAGTCCGCTTGGAAGAGCATGCGATTACTGATGTCGGCGCTACCGGATGTGTTGTCGCCGTCTGCAGTGTTCCCCGTTGGTTGAGTATGTGTCTTGTTGATTGGACGCAAAGTTCTGGCTCTCACATCTTCGTGCAGCAGCACACCATTAGGCGTGGTGCCGGAGACCAGATAGTCCATTAGGCCATCATTGTTGACGTCCATAGTGCCGCGATCAGGTAAGCCATCGCCATTAGCATCGATGCCGTATAGTTGCGCGCCAGCAGAGTTCCTGGCTAAGAAGGGATTGCCCGGCTGCTCGCCACGAATCGCACCTAGTTCAGCGATGCGTGAGTTACCAGGGTTAGAGGTTGAGGTGTAGGACACTTCGTGCAGGCGTGAACTGAATGCTTGGAAACGTAGGGTTAGGTCATCGCTGGCCTCCCAAGTGGCGTTGACGAACACAGAAGCGGTATCCGTTGGCTCACGGTAGCTACGTGTATCGCCGTAGTCGAAGTAGCAGGTGCTGCCAACTAGCATACCGTAAGGGTTGTTGGCCTTATCTACTTCATAGGACTGGCGATCAGCCGCTGGCGCACAATTCGGATCTGGTCGATTGGCAGATGCGCCTGTGTACTGGCCACTGGCATCACGCACAGGTGCCACCCAGTTACCTGGTGAGTTAGAAGAATAATTCAAACCAGCTTGCGCCAGATCGGGACGCTCGTCCCAGCCTAGTCGGCTGTTCGTTTTAAATTGGCCTGCTAGTACCACGTCGACATCACCGACATCGCCACCCCATAAGAATTGAGCGGATTGCTCGTCGTAGTCGCCACGCGAATCTTGTTCGCCGTAGACTTCAACCTTGGCGCCGTCATAGGAGGCGTAGGGAACGAAGTTAACCACGCCGGCCACCGCTTCGTTTCCGTAAAGGGCCGCTGCACCGTCAGCTACGATGTCGATACGCTGAATGGCGATGGTAGGTAGCATCGCGTTCACATTGCTATTAACTATGCGTTTGCCGTCAAGCAGCGTCAGTGTGGATCGAGACCCTAGGCCGCGCAAGTCAATGCTCGAGGTGCGTGAACTAGTGCCTTGGATGGTGTTCGTAATTGAGGATGAAGGTCCACCAACAAACGACATGTTTTGGATGACTTCACCAAGGTTCAGAGTGCCTTCATCTTTCAAGTCATCGGCACTTAGTTGGGTAATTTGGGAGGCCTGAGTAAAGCCCTCGGAACGTCGGATGTAGGAGCCGGTTACGACGACTTCTTCGACCTCTGGTTCTTGAGCAAAGCTAGAGGAGGCCAGTGGAATTAGTGACATGGATATGGCGGCGCACAGCAAGCTGCGCTGATAAGGTATAGATCTTCGCATCATTCTCTCCGTAATTCTTATGATTATTCGTATGTTTAATTTTTATTTTTAACAAATACAACAAGTTAGAGTTCACAAGCGGCGCGGTATATGGGCCCGATCCGCTCGACTAACTAAGCTTGTTAAAGAGAAGAATTGGAACGATTTAGTCGTGGTAAACTAAATTAGCATTCCAGTTCGATAGCGCGAGTTTTTGACTCGATTATTACCATATCAAAACTAATTGTTACAGGGAAGTGATAAAATGTTGCAATTGCTCACTCATTGACATGAGTGCGGAATAAGGAATATGGGTGATCGTTCAGGCTATAATTCAATAAAATCAAATGCTTGGCTGAAACATGCCCGCCTTTTTGGTGGGCACATTGTGTCTAAATAAGGTGGAATGACTAGGAATATTCTTATAAAAATATTTAGATGCCTATAGATAGTCGTGGACACAGGAATTCGTAATTTACTAATAGGAGAGCGGCCCATGCGTATGAAACAGTTACTGACAAGCTTATTTTTTGCGTTCGCAGCCTTCGCTGTGAGTGCACAGGAACCGATAGTTATAGAGGACCTTAGCCCTGCCCAGCTGCGAGCGGAGATCAAGAAGGTACAAAGCGAATTCTATCGAGTATTCAATGCAGCGAACGCTGACAGTAAAATGCAGATCGTTTGCCATGAATATCTACCGACGGGTTCAAACATAAAGCGCGAGGCGTGCGAACCTCAATTTGTGATCGACCGCCGCGCAGGCAATGCCGCAGATTCACAATTTCAAGTCGATGAGCTACTTAGCTCTGCTGCATTGCAGCAAGAATTGTCTGAAGAGTTTGCGCAGCTTACGGCGGCGATGAATAAATTGGCTTCCGAGAACCAATACTTCAAGGAGCTTAATTCGGTGTTGAGCATGTTGCGCGAGCGCTTAGAAGAGATCACCTAATAAGCATTAGCGCCTGACCTAAACGCTATTTTCTCTGCAATTTCTTTCTCCCAAAGATTTGCGGCATACTCACGCTTTTGCCGATAATTACGCATTCTAGGTGCACTGCCAGTGCAAACTGGGCACCCCAGAGTTGGGGGTGTGGCGCATCACTACAAGGAGCTAAGCTGTGCCTAAATCAAGTCCCGATCTACCAGCGCAGAATTTCCTGCGTTCCGGCGCTCGCACAAGTGAGCGCAATGTAGATCAAGGAGCACAGTTTTCAGTGAAACACGGCCTAATAGTAGAAGACTTGCCCGATGCACGGGACTGGCTTATAGCGGTCATGTCTGAGGCATTTCCTGGCATTCTAATCGAGACTGCTGGTAGTCTTGCCGCTGCGCGCGAGCGCATTGCAGCTCGAACACCAGACGTAGCATTAATCGACATCGGCTTACCGGATGGCTCAGGTATCGACTTGATCGGAGAGCTCAATCGTGAGCACCCTCAAGTAATGTCGATTGTGACGAGCGTATTCGACGACGACACGCATCTTTTTGCGGCCTTGGGCGCTGGTGCCTCAGGTTATCTACTAAAGGATCAGAGTCGCGACGATCTTACCGAAATGTTGCAGCGCATCGCCCAAGGGCAGCCCCCCCTATCACCTGCCATTGCGCGCCGCCTTCTAGGGTTTTTCGGCCCTAAAGAAGAAGTAGACGATACGCATCTCACTAGTCGTGAACGCGATGTGCTAGCGCTTATAGCCAAAGGCTATACCACGGCAAAGGTGGCGGAGTACCTCAATATTACCCGCAATACCGCCTCAGGATACGTGAAGGTAATCTATCGCAAGCTCAATATTTCTAGCCGCGCCGAGGCAGCTCTTGAGGCTTCGCGTCGCGGCATCGTTTCAGCTAACGCTAGCTAAGCGTATTCCCTAAGCTGCGCGCTCTTGACAAAGAATCCAGAATGCACACTAATCAACTCCTAGGCCTTAATCGTTCTGCCTATGGGAGATCTCTAGTGAATATGCGTCCTCGTTTGACCCTGCTTCTCTCTGCCATTTTGATCAGCACGCTTCCCGCTTACGGGGCAGAGTCTGATTGGACGGCTATCAATGAGGAAACTCTAGAGCATTTTCAGGCGATGGTGCGGCTAGACACCGCTGACCCACCCGGGCGCGAAATCGATTTAACCCACTACATTACCGCTATTCTAGACGCAGAAGGGATTGAATATGATGTCTTCGCGCTGGAGGAGAATCGCCCCAACATAGTGGCCAGACTGCGTGGCAATGGCAGCAAACGCCCCTTGCTGCTGATGGCCCATCAGGACACCGTGAATGTCGATGCGAGTAAGTGGACCTTCCCGCCCCACAGTGCCGCGCGCGATGGTGGCTGGATCTATGGTCGCGGCACGGTAGACGACAAGGACAATCTAGTTGCGGCATTGATGAGCATGGTGCTTCTGAAGCGTCAGGATGTCGAACTGGACCGCGATGTAATCTTGCTCGCCGAATCTGGCGAGGAAGGCTCTACGCAGATTGGCATCCAGTTCATGGTGAATGAGCATTTCGACTCGATAGACGCAGAGTACTGCCTAGCCGAGGGTGCGAGTGTCGTAAGGCAGAACGGAGAGGTCTTCTATGCCTCTGTGCAGACCGTCGAGAAGCTGCCGCGTGCCATGACGCTCACGAGTAACGGCATCGCGGGGCACGGCTCCGTGCCCCTACAGAGCAACGCGATCGTATCTTTGTCGAGAGCGGTGGCCACTATCGCCGATTGGCAGCCCCCTATACGCTTGAGCGATACCACTACCTCGTATTTCTCTAAGCTCGCTGGAATATCGGAGCCTGAAGCCGCGGCGCGCTATCGTGCCCTGCTTAACCCAAACTCAGCAGCGGGTATTGAGGCGATCAACTATATGAAACAGTATGAGCCGCGTAATGCCGCTGTGCTGTTCAGCACTATCTCTCCGAACATAGTCGATGGCGGCTACCGCGTGAACGTAATCCCATCAGATGCGATCGCGACTCTCGATGTACGACTATTGCCCGATGAGAATGCTCCACAGTTTCTGGAGCTCGTGCGTGCCGCAATTGGCGACCCGGCAGTGAATGTACAATGGGCTGCACGTAACGAGCGCCCTGGTGCCTCCACGTCTCTAGATACCGAAGCTTATCGTGCAATCGAAGCGGTCTCTGTCTCTTATACACATCTGACGCTGCCGACGATCTACTCTGTG
>CAJXUA010000007.1 GCA_913060695.1 uncultured Gammaproteobacteria bacterium
ACTTCGCCATGAAAAAACCCCAAAAGTCGATGTCCAACTTTTGGGGTTCAGTTCACAAGAGTGGGCTTTTTAATTTGGTGCACCCGGAGAGATTCGAACTCCCGACCAAGTGGTTCGAAGCCACCTACTCTATCCAGCTGAGCTACGGATGCGTGCGGGGCGTGATTATATAGAATACTCGACCAACGGTCACTTCTTTATGTGTCTTTAGCTTTGCTGATGAGAAGGAAAACCGGGGTACATTGGGAACTGAACGCTATTCTGAGGCGGGGTAGTTGATTCGGTTTTTGGCTAAGCCAAAAACCTCACCCTACGGGCAGCACTACGGCTGTCCTGAGTGCTGCGCACTCAGTCGAAGCCACCTACTCTATCCAGCTGAGCTACGGATGCATACGGGGCGTGATTATATAAAAGACTGCCTCTACGGTCACTCGTTTCTATGGCCTTTGGAGTAGTTTGGGGTGTTATCGATAAAGGTTCATTGGGAGCTGAACGCCAATCTGAGACGGGGAAGTTGATTCGGGTTTTGGCTGAGTTCTGGGAGGGAGTCGAAATGTGGTTGCAAGGAGCATAACGCCATCTTTGAACCGGGGGAGGTGATTCGAATTTTGGCTTAGCCAAAATCCTCACCCTGCGGGCAGCCTGCGGCTGTCCTGAGTGCTGCGCACTCAGTCGAAGCGCACCTACTCTATCCAGCTGAGCTACGGATACACAAGGCCCGTTATATTTGAATATGGAACCTCGCGCCTACTCGCGCTAATCTACCCGTCATTCTCCACACGCTGCTAATGCCAAAGGCCATCAATGATCTTCGATACCGAGCGCCACCTTCCTATCGGTCAAACCACCTGGAGTGCAGATGCCGCCGAGCAGGCCTTGCGCGATGTACTGCACGGGGCTATTCGGGATTATTCCGAGGAAACATTTTGGCAGTCGGCTGAAGTCGCCAAAAAGGACTCTGAGGTCGCGAGTACGATTTACCTCGGCGGCATGGGTGTCCTCTGGGCATTGGACCATCTTCAGGACTATATCCAGGTCGATCTGCCATTTGAGAAAGAAGCGCTTGCTACACGGCTGCACGAGCGTTTCATCGACAAGGATATACAGGCCTTCACTAAGTATAGTATCGATGGCAAAAGTTGTCCGTCCTACTTCCTGGGCGAGACGGGTATGTTGCTGGTGATGAGCAGGCTGCAGGCTAGCGCGGCAGCGGCGCACTGGAACACATTACTGCCAATGATTCGGCAGAATATGAAGAACCCCACCATGGAGGCGCTATGGGGCGGCACGGGGACTATCATTCCTGCTGTCTTTAAACTGGAGCAGGAAAATTCTCAAGCTTGGCGCGAGGTTTTCGTTGAGCACTGCCAGTTCATGAAGGACACGGTATCGCGAGACAACCCCTTCAACAGTCCCATCTGGACACAGGATCTCTATGGGCTAAAGCGCACACTCCTGGGGGCGGGCCATGGCTTCGTTGGCAATCTATTCCCCTTCATCAAGGGGCGTCAGTTTCTCCCTAAGAGTCTGGCGGATTGGGCGCTAAACGACGCGGTAGAAACTATTATCCGTTCAGCTGTCGTTGAAGGCGATTGCTGCAATTGGCCAGCAGAGTTGGTGACGCTGCCGGATAAAAGCCCTAAGTTCTTGATGCAATGGTGTCATGGGGCGCCGGGGGTCATTACCTCCCTGAACGGAATACCGGTGGGCTACTCGCAGGAGTTTGATGCATTGTTGCTCAAGGCAGGCGAGGCAGTATGGCAGGCGGGCCCACTCACCAAGGGCGTGGGGATTTGTCATGGTACTGATGGCAATGGTTATGCACTGCTAAAACTATACACTCGCACTGGCGACCCAAAATGGCTGGAGCGTGCTCGGGCATTCGCGATGTATGCGATAGGGCAAAATATCAATGGGCATTCACTGTGGGAGGGCGATCTTGGTCTTGCCTGCTACTTACACTCCTGTCTAGTGGCCGACGATCGCTTTCCTTTGTTGGATGTTTGCTAACATAGAATTGCCTTCAATTAGCCCTAGCCAAGCTCTAGCACTGCAAGTAGACTGCGTAGCCTAATTAAAAAAAGCAGGCTAGTGAGCTTGGCCCTGCGCCGCGTACCCCTTCTAGCAAAAACTCCTACAACACCCTAACGGAACATCAATATTGTGATTATTCGTCGAATTCCTGTCGCCAAAATTTTAGTCATCTCCACCGCCATTGCAGGCAGTGGCACAGCCTATGCGGCCGATGCCAGCAGCGCTGCACTGTCCGAGATCATCGTTAACCCTACCCGCGTTGCGAATACAGAGCCTGCTGGCACCTTCGCCTCGGCCATCACCGTGCTGCGTTTCGATCCGCAGACAGAGATCCAGTCCCGCGGCATGCCAGAGGGCCAAGGTGATGTCACCGTGCGTGGTGGTCTGTTCGAGAACACCGGCTTTAAACTCGGTGCGGCCACGATTGTGGACCCACAGACTGGGCACTATGTAGCGGAGCTCCCTATAGACCCAGCGCTGCTTAGCGCCCCCCTAATCCTCACAGGTGTAGACAACGCGTTGGCAGGCTTTAACTCCAATGTCGCCACTATCGTCTACGGGATTCCAGCGCTGCGTCAGAGTGCTGAGGTCAATCTGGGCGTAGGCACTGATTCTCTACTGTTCTCCTCCGCGCGCTACGCCGACGTCACCCGCTATAACGACGCACAGTATGGCCTACAAGTCTCTGGCGCGGTCTCCGAGGGCGAAGGCACGGTGAGCAACGGCGACCACGAGTTCGCGCGCTTCAATCTGCAGGCTCAGCGCATTGCGGGCAACACGCAAACTGACTTGATCATTGCTTACCAAGACAAGTTCTTCGCGTGGCCTGGCGCCTATACGGGCTTTGCATCTCTGCCAGAAACCGACGACACACAGACTACGCTAGTACTCGCTAACCATCGCACAACGCTAGAGCGTGGTTGGCTGCAGATGTCTGGTTTCTACCGGTCCTTAGATGATAATTACGATTTCGATCGTCGCAACAAAGAATCAGGGGGAGCTGGCGCCTTCGAACACAGGACGCGCAATTACGGCGCAGCCTTCGAGGGTAATGTCGATTTTGCCAATCTCAACTGGGAGTTTAATGGGCAGGTCTCTAGAGACTCTTTAGTGAGTTCAACGGACTTGAATACTGCACTATTGGATGGGCGCTACTACGGCAGCTTTCGCCTAGCCCCGTCCTATGATTTCGCAGTCCCTTACGATCAAACAGTGACAGTGCGTTTCGGTGCGGTAGTAGACACCTCTAGCCAAGACAGCAATGCGGTGTCGCCAGTTTTCGACATCACTTTGAAGACCCCAACTAGGTCTGGCCAGCGCACCCTCAAAGCGGAGTTCGCGGGCACCAGCCAAGTGCCGGGTTATACCGCGCTCAACTCTAAGCCCAATGGCTTGTTCGGTGGCAATGCCAATCTCAGCCGAGAGAAAGCGCGACAGTTCATCGTGACTTTGGCCCAAGAGGGCCGGGACTGGTTCGCATCTGCAGCTGCGTTTCACCGCGAGGACGAGAATCTCGTAGACTGGACCTATGCCAGCGGCTCACCCTCTGCGCGTCAGGCCAACCCCGTGTATATGGAGGTCAATGGCCTAGAGTTATTGCTGCGCAAGCAATGGCAGCGCTTGGATCTCAGCCTAGGCTATACCTACCTCGACAAGAAATCGGACTATGGCACTGCCACAGTCGATGGCAGCTTCTATGCGCTTAACTACGCCCGCGACAGAGCCACGGTTTCTGTGAGTTATCAGTTGAATGAGACCTATGCACTGCGTCTCGATAGTGAGTACCGCAATCAGCTCGCTAACCCACTGCGGACTAGCGACAATAACGCGCTACTAAGTGCGGCATCGCTGGACTGGACGTCACCGCAGTTCGACGAGATCACCGCGCAGCTGCGCATTGATAATCTGACGGACGATGACTACCAGCCCTTCCCCGGCACACCCGCTGTAGGTCGCCAAATTAGCCTGAACGTGCGCTACAACTTCTAAGCTTAATCGACGCTGGCGCCGGTTACCTGCACACTAACTTGCCCCGCAGTTGGGGCAGTGCCTGCGGGATAGTTCAGTCCAGAGTCGATGTCGCCGGTTTGCCCTGGATTTAGCAATGGCAAGACGGCGGCTCGGCTCACGCCCTGACCATTGATCAATGCACGAAACTCCACGCGTACATTGCGCACAGGTATAGCCGTAACATTCTGCGCACGGGCCACTAGTCGGCCCTGCGCTGTCACGAAGGCTTGCACATTGATGTACTGACCGGGGTTGTCGGCGATATCTAGCTGCATGAACGCCGCGCGTGACCGTGCGCCAATAGAGCCTTGAGCCTCTGCGGCAATCTGGTAATACTGCTTAGCCACGGCCCTGTCATTGCTCTGCAGTGACAGGTCGCCCAGCTCTGTCATCGCGAGTGCGGTTGGCAATAACTTGATGCTTGCCTGAAGGTCCCGCGTGGCACGCTCATTCTGACCTTGGCGAGAATAGGCGACACCGCGGCCTAAGTAATAGTCGAAATAGTCAGGGTCTTTGGCGATGGCGCGGCCGTATTGGCTTACGGCCGCCTCATAGCGCCGCTGATATACAAGAATGTCCGCCTGCAGACCGAGAAAACGCGCCTCGTCGGGCACCATGCTCAAGGCCGTATCGAGTTTGCGCGAGGCCTCCTCTAGTCGGTCCTTCGCGATTAAGGCCTCGGCCTCGTCGAATGCATCATAGGCAGGCTTGGTATCACGCAGGAATTGTGTGGCCTGCTGATAGCGTTCGCGGCCCAACTCGCCACCGCTTATGCCCTCTGCGCGTAGCTCCGCCACCAAAGCACGGTTGTTACGTACGCGCTCTTGTGAGGGAGGGTGACTAGCGAACAAGCCGTCCAACCAGTTGGCATTACCCCGCCCCTCAGAAAGACGCACAAAGGTCTCTTGCAGGCTAATCGCCGCGGCTGGGTCATAGCCCGCTTTGGCCATATAACGAATGCCATAGGCATCGGACTCGCGCTCTGCGTCGCGGCCATAGCGCGTGGTAAGCAATTGCGCGCCAAGCTGCGCACCCCCTACCGCATAATCGGCATACTCTGTACCCTGCGCGGCGATTGCGCCCACCACCATCGCGCCTTGTAATAGCATGCCTCGCTCCATGGCTTGGGCACCATGGCGAGCGGCAGCATGCACAATCTCGTGACCAAGTACTGCCGCCAATTCCGCCTCGCTATTAAGCTCTACCAGCAATCCGCGGTTCACGGCGATCTTGCCGCCAGGCAGCGCCCAAGCATTGGGGACGCCATTATTGAGCACTACGAACTCATAGGGTAGTTGGCGGTCACTTACCGCGGCTAGTCTATTACCTACTTGTTGTACGTAGTCGGTCAACTCTTGGTCTACTGCAAACTGACCACCCTGCCCTTGCTGGGAGGGGACGTATTGCTGCTGACCGATGGTGAGCTCGCGCTGTTCTGAGATGAAGCTCAACTCCCGCTCGCCAGTCACTGGGTTCACGGCGCAGCCGCTGACGGCGACCAGAGACGCAAGGACAGTAGCAGAAGTGAAATGTTTAACAATGCGTTGAGAAATCATAGAGCTCTCTTTGTTAGAAAACATGAACAGTTAGGAAACATGAACAAAAGTTTAGAACTTCGAAGCCTACTTTGCCTAGTCGGTAAAATCGCTGATTTGGGCTATGCTTGTGACAGGATTAACAAAAGGGACTAGAACAATGACTACACGATGCGCCTGGGCAGGCTCAGATCCGCTCTACGTTGCCTATCATGACACCGAATGGGGTGTTCCACTGCACAATGATCAGGCTTTATTCGAATTTCTCACACTAGAGTGTCAGCAGGCGGGTCTTAGCTGGATCACAGTTCTGCGCAAGCGCGAGAATTACCGCAAAGCCTTTCACAAGTTCGACCCGAAGAAAGTCGCAAAGATGAGCGATGAAGACATAGAACAGCGCCTGCTAGACACGGGGCTAATTCGCAATCGCCTCAAACTCTACTCCATTCGCAGCAACGCCATCGCCTTCTTGGCAATTCAGAAGGAGTTCGGCAGCTTCGACAGCTACATCTGGTCCTTCGTAGGCGCTAAGGTACTCGACGGTAAACGGCAAGCTATGGCAGATGTGCCGGCCACCTCAGACATTAGCGATACACTCTCCAAAGACCTCAAGAAGCGTGGCTTCAAGTTCGTGGGTTCCACCATCGTGTACGCCCACATGCAGGCCACTGGCATGGTCAACGATCATGTACACAGCTGCTTCCGCTACAAAGAGGTAAAAAAGCTAGCTAAAGCCTGAGCGCTTGCTAGCGAGGCCGGTCCAGCTGACCAACATCCAATAGCGGCGAGGCATCGATATTGCCGGCGTTCATCATCTCTGCAACGCGCTGCAACGACGCTTGAATCATGCTGCGCTCCCAGTCTTTGAGGGCGCTGAACTGACGGATAAACGTTTCCTGCAACGGCTCCGGCGCCATTTTAAGCACCTCGCGACCAGCCTCTGTGATGCGTACCTGCACCTTGCGTTTGTCTTGCGTAGAACGCTCGCGCTGCACAAAACCGGTTGCCTCCAAGCGATCAAGTATCGATGTCAGAGTCGCCTGGCTTAGGCTAATGGTGCTCGCCAACTCGCTGATCGTCGACAGCGCATGGTCTCGCACTACCTTCAACAGAATAAGCTGCGAAGAAGTTAGGCCTGCCAATTTCGTTACATGACGCGAATGCAGATCAGTGGCACGAATCACCTGACGAATGGACTTCAGAACCTTCTCTATCTCCCCATTGTTACCATTTGTTACAGCTCCCCCAAAACCCGCCTCAAGTCCCGCACCGCCTTGCTCTACTGCACTTCCAACCTCAATTTTAGACATGCTACCTGGCCTCTCACCCTTATTAATATTTAGACATCGAAGTATTTTTTATGCTAGTATCCGCTCCCATATTCGAGGCGTATCACCTTAATATTCCTAATTTTTTGTAATATTTAAGTAATACGGCAGTTCAAATTAATCCCCCCAAGGAGATGGCGAGATAATTAGACAGCCAAATATAATTATGAGCACTTTTCAAGAGAGCAATGCATCTCAAGAAAGACCCCGCAAGAAACTGACAATACGTAATCCCAAACCCACTGATGCTATTTCAGTGCACAATTTAATCCGTGCTAGCGCGTTTGTGGATGATAACTCTCCCTATCTTTATTTACTGGTGTGCTCGCATTTTGCGCAGACCAGTGTTGTTGCCGAACGCAACGGTGAAACCGTGGGCGTAATTACAGGCTACATACCCCCTGCGCAACCGGACACCTTGTTTGTCTGGCAGGTTGCTGTAGACCCGATGATGCGTCGTCGGGGTCTCGCCCGTGCCATGCTCAAGTCCATGCTGTTAGGTGAAGCTTGTAAAGATGTCGATTACATCGATACCACCGTCACCGCTGACAACGGCGCCTCGCGCAAGCTGTTCACCAGCTTTGCCGCCAAGCTCGACTGCCCGCTCAAGGAATCTGTGTTGTTCGATCGTCGTGAACACTTCCTCAACCTACACGATTCCGAGCACCTGCTACGTTTAGGACCGTTTTCAACGACGGAACTTCGCAAAGAAAAAGATGAAAAATTAGACACCTCGCTGCAGCCGGATGCCCCTCAAATAAAGGTCGCCGCGCAGAATGAATCCCACAAGATACAGGAGACTTCATAATGAGCACCATATTTGATGACATTGAGTCAGAAGTACAGAGTTACGCACGTGCATTTCCAATTGTATTTAATCGCGCTAAAGGCAGCTGGTTGTATGACGAGCAAGGCAAAGACTACCTAGACTTTCTAGCAGGTGCCGGCACGCTCAATTACGGCCACAACAACGAGCATCTTAAGGCAGCCTTGCTCGAGTATATTCAGGAAGATGGTATTACCCACGGACTGGATCTACACACCACTGCGAAGCAGAAATTTCTGCATGCATTTAACGACAAGGTGCTGAAGCCGCGCAACCTCAATTACATGGTCCAGTTTACTGGCCCTACCGGCACTAATGCCGTTGAGGCAGCTTTGAAAATCGCACGTAACGTGAAGGGACGCTCTAACATCATCGCCTTTACTAACGGCTTCCACGGTGTATCTCTTGGCGCGATGGCGGCGACGGGCAATTCCCATCACCGTGACGCGGCAGGCATTGCCCTGACTGGCGTTACTCATGTGCCCTTTGACGGCTATATGAATCAAGACATCGACTCCATTGTTCTATTGAAAGCGATGATCGAAGATACTTCCAGCGGCCTAGATAAACCTGCCGGCGTTATCGTAGAGACCATTCAGGGCGAAGGCGGCTTGAATGTCGCGCGTAAGGAATGGCTGCAGGAGCTCGAGAAGCTGTGTCGCAAGCACGACATGCTATTGATCGTCGACGACATTCAAGCCGGCTGTGGCCGCTCAGGTCGTTTCTTCAGCTTCGAAGAGTCCGGCATCAAGCCCGACATCGTAACGCTCTCAAAGTCACTCAGTGGTTACGGCCTGCCTTTCGCGGTCACACTGATCAAGCCTGAGTACGATACGTGGAAGCCGGGCGAGCACAATGGCACATTCCGTGGCAACAACCACGCGTTCATCACTGCAGCGAAGGCGCTCGAGCACTATTGGTCTGACGATAAGTTTCAGAATGAAGTGCAGATGAAGATCCGCCAGCTATCCACACGCCTGCAACGCATCGCGAAGAACTATGACGCCAAGCTTATGACAGCGAAAGGCCGAGGCTTTATGCAGGGCATCGAGTTCAAGAGCGGCGAGCTGGCTAACCGTATCTGTCGCGAGGCATTCACACGCGGTCTAATCATCGAGACTAGTGGTTCCGAGGGGCAAGTGGTGAAGTGCCTGTGTCCGCTGACCATTACTCCAGAGGAGCTGGACCAAGGCCTGACCATTCTCGAGCAATCGATCGCCGCCGTGCTCTTGGTTGAACTGAGTGTCGCGTCTTAAACCCGCTATTTAAAGGATGGATTCATGATTGTTAGAACTTTGCAGGAATGCGAAAACTCCGAGCGCCGTGTGCGCTCGGAGACTTGGCAGAGCGTGCGCATGTTGTTGGCGAACGACAAGATGGGTTTCTCGTTTCACATCACGACGATCTACGCGGGCACCGAAACACCGATGCATTATCAGCAGCATCTGGAGTCGGTCTACTGCATGTCGGGCAAGGGCAGATTGGTTAACCGAGACGATGGCAAAGAGTTCGAGATCGTCCCCGGCACGCTCTACATCCTCGACAAGCACGATCGTCACACGCTATTCGCCGAAGAAGAGCTAAGTTTGGCCTGTGTCTTTAATCCGCCAATTACAGGCAAAGAAGTACACAACTCCGAAGGTTCATATCCACTCGTCTCGGAATAGATCCTTTCGAGCGCGAACTCACAGGTCCACCTAAGGAGATCGCATGCTAATCAGTTTTATCGCCTGTCTTGCAGCCTTTGTACTGATTGGCATTAGTGCGGCCAGAAAAAGTCGCGGCACCAGCCGCGACTACTATCTCGCCGACCAAAGTGTCCCCCCCTCCCTCGTCGGACTCTCCGCAGTTGCGACAAATAACAGTGGCTACATGTTTATTGGCGCCATTGGCTATACCTATGCCACTGGCCTAGCCTCTATCTGGCTGATGGTCGGCTGGATTACCGGCGATTATCTAGCATCTCTTTACGTTCACCGACGCCTGCGGGAATCCGCTGCAAAGTCCAAAGAGTCCAGCTACGCCGGCATGTTGAGCAACTGGAATGGCGCCGGCCGAGGCCAATCGACACTGCGCCGCACCGCCGCCTTGATCACCCTGATGTTCCTGCTCACTTATGCCAGCGCGCAATTGATCGCCGGCAGTAAGGCTCTGAGTGTATTGCTAGATTGGCCACTATGGGCTGGCGCGGTTTTAGGCGCTGTCATCGTGGTGGCTTACTGTTTCTCCGGGGGCATTCGCGCCTCCATCTGGACCGATGCGGCGCAGTCCGTGGTCATGATTTTCGCCATGGCCTTATTGCTAGTGGTGGCTGTTGGCGCCAGTGGCGGCTTCTCCGGCGCGATCGCGCAGATGGGGGAGATAGAGTATTTCCTCGACTGGTATCCGCAAGACTTGCCCTTCCCAGGCATTGGCGGCGGCATACTGTTCGCGGCTAGCTGGATGTTCGCGGGCTTGTCCGTGATCGGGCAGCCACACATCATGATCCGTTTCGCCGCTCTGAGTAACGCCTCGCAGATGCGCCGCGCACGACTGTACTATTACGTCTGGTTCACGGCCTTCTATTGTATGGCTATCGGCGTTGGTTTACTGGCTCGCATACTTCTAGATAACCCAGCAGAGTTCGACGCAGAGTTGGCACTACCGACGATGGCTTTAGAGTTACTACCTCCGGTACTGGTCGGCGTAGTGCTTGCCGGCATCTTTGCCGCTACCATCTCAACGGCAGACTCATTGGTTCTCGCTTGCTCTTCAGCGCTCTCTAATGACCTGCTGAAGAACAAGATCGAATCACCCATGTTGATTCGCTTCTCTACCCTTGCCATTACAGCGATAGCCTTAGCGCTCACCTTCAGCGAGAACCAAAGCGTGTTTGCCATCGTCATAATGGCCTGGTCGGGTTTGGCGAGCGCCTTCGCACCACTGCTATTGGTACTATGCCTTGGACAGCGGCCAAGCGAAAAACTAGCAATGGTGATGATGATCGCTGGTTTGCTCACGGCAAGTCTATGGCGCTGGGCAGGACTCGCGGATGCTGTCTATGAAGGGATGCCAGGCATACTGGTCGGCCTGGCTATCTTCTTGGTAGGCCATCGACTTGCTAGCAAGACTGAGTCTGTAGCGCAGGTGCGCACAGACTCTTAGTCAGCAGTCTCTTTCTCTAAGTCTTCACGCGCCTGCCGATTAAGTTCGGCAGCGCCCTTCTGAAACACTACTTTGTGCAACAAGTCGGTCAGTGCCTCCCTGAAGTTATCGGGGTGCAGATAGGCGCAGGCAGCGCCGTCTGCTGGGTCCAAGGCGCGCTTCTTCAGGTCTGCTCGATGATCCTCTGATACTAGAATCACCGGCGTGCTGCTGCGTAGTGGGCTGCTCTTCTCAACGGCACGTAAGCGGTATAGGAACTGGTCCCGCGGCTTCTTGTAGTTATTCCAGCCTGTAATCACACACGACAGCTTATTGGTAAGGAAACCGAAGCCACGGTCGTATTGACGAATTGCATCCATGGCATTGGATTCATTGTAGGTGTTGATGCTGGTGTATAGGCCCGTAGCCCCAATCTCAGCGGCAATCTCATCGACCAGTTTATTGTCCAGATCGTAAATCAGAATTACGGGCTTAAAACTCATTGCTCAACCTCTTGTTATTAACGCAGCAACTGCCCGCCATCGACATCCACTGTAGTGCCGGTAGCATAGCCATTATTCATCAAATAAATCAACGCGCTGGCCACCTCTTCTGGACGCCCTACTCGCTCTATTAATTGTCCCTTCACCATGCCTGCTACTGCGGCGTCGCGTTTATCACCCAAGCCATCGAACAGCGCCGTGTCGATAATGCCGGGAGAGACTACATTGACGCGAATCGGGGCTAATTCAATGGCCAAGCAGCGCACCAGGTTCTCAACGGCAGCACCCACGCAGCTAAGCGCAGAGGCGTTGGCCTTGAGCTTGCGAGCCGGCGCGCCACTGACGAGTGTGATCGACCCGTCTTGGGCGAGAAAAGGCACACCAGTCCTTACCACATTTGAGTAGCCCCATAGCTTTCCGAAGGCCGCCTGGAACTGCTCATCGGTCTGCTCTACAAAAGGCTTCATTGTGCGGCTTCCGCCCGTAGCGGCGGAGACCAGATGATGAATAACACCTGCCTCTTTGAATACCGCTTGCAGAGAGGCCGAATCGTGGGTGTCGGCGCTCATGATTGTCACCCGACTCCCTACCGTCGCACGGGCCTTCTCGATATGAGCGGCGGAACGGCCGGCGGCCCATACGTTGGCACCCAGCTCACTCGCGGCAATAGCTGTGGCCAAACCAATTCCAGAGGTACCGCCAATCACAACTACATTCTTACCGCTCAAACTCATCGCTGTTGTATTGCTCATCGAGTCTTTCTCCTACTTAAGTTGTTTGTTGCTCGCCTGTGCTGCGCTTTTATCTAAAAGCAAATAAAGCCCTAGCGCGAGCTGCGCGGGCGGATGTTATCATACAACGCTTAGACTCCTCGTCGACTCCGTCGAATTAAGGGGATAATTCACCGCCAAAGCTTTACCGCGAGCAACAATGCTGGCATGGTAAGCGGGCATTCGTTCTATGTGGAGATCAGCATGTTGAAACCAGTTTTGCTCGTCGGACTTTGTGCAGCGTTTAGTGCCTGTGGCACATGGGTAAACGTCACCTCCGCAGGAATGCTCGTAGAGGTGGCAACACCCGAACAAGTCAGCTCTTGTACACGCCTGGGCAGCAGCACCACCAATGCCCTGAGTGAGATCGCCTTTGTTGATCGCGGCACTAGAAAGCTGCAGCAGGAGCTTATCGATCTTGCTCGCAATGAGGCCGGCGATATGGGCGGCAACCGCATTGTGGTCGAAACACCGATCAACAATGGTCGCCAAACGTTCGGGGTGTACCGCTGCTGATAGCTTAGAGTCGTTTTCGCTGCCACAAGGTAGTTAAAAACTTAACAATAAAAATTAGATAGCCTGTTGCAAGCGGCCGCAGGACCTTAGGAAGTATCCAATCGATGGAAAGTAAACTTCTGGCACTAAGCCGTGTGTTCGCTAGCATCCCGCTCCTAGTATTAAAGGTCCGCTGGCTGGTTCTAGCCCTACTATTGGGCTCGACCGCGTTCATGATCTATGGCGCTTACACCCGCACTACGCTCGACATGACCATAGACAGCTTCATCGATCAAGATGACCCCGCCATTGGCGCACTGAACGAGTTCCGCAAACAGTTTGGCAGTGATGACTCGGTCTTCCTAGTCTACCGGGCGCGCGACGGCGATGTCTTCTCTAGGGAGTCTCTTAGCGCCATTGCCGGGCTCACCCGCGACTTAGAAAACTGGCAAGACTTAGACCCCGGTAGCCTACCCCAGCAAATCAACGGCGGCACCGTAGACCTGAGCGAACTCGCGAATATTCGCAGGGTGCAATCCCTCACTAATGTACGCGTGCAACGCAGCGATGCCGACACATTACGCTCAGAACGCCTTATCCCAAACCCCTTGCCAGAGTCTGTCGCCGCCATGGCGCAGGTGCGCGAACGCGCCCTGCAAGAGGATGACTTTAAACTCCTATTCTTCTCCGAAGATGGCCTATACGCCGGCCTGATGATTCAGACTTTTTTCGGGGCGGAACCAGTGGAAGGGTTTACCCCTCAAATCGATAACGCCAGCATTTCGCTGGACAGCAGTTTCAGCGCTTTCGACGACCCCGACAGCTTCACCCTGAGCTTCGACGAGGAAGCACAGGTACAGGACATTCCCTTCCAAACAGTCGATATGTTCGCCTACAGCAATTTCTTCAACGCACTGCAGGCCGCGTACTCGCCCTACGAGCAAGCACTGGATTTCTACCCGGTTGGCAATCCTCCCATGATGGAGTTCGTTTACCGCACCTTGCAGCAGATGATGTTGCTGGCCGTGGCGATGATTGCGATATTCGTCGGCTTGCTTTGGGCGCTGTTTCGCTCCTTCAGCGCGGTACTTTGGCCCATTCTCACGATCGCCTTGAGCCTTGCTTGGACCTGGGGTTTGACCTCTTGGTTCGGCGTTGCCCTCTCGACCATGATTTCCCTAACTTGTTTGCTGATTTTCGCTGTTGGCATCGCGGACTGTGTGCATGTGATGAGCGCCTACTTCGCCTATCGCCGCGAGGGGCAGAGCCACGACGACGCGCTCTATCATGCCTATGACAAAACGGGTCTCGCCATCTTCATTACCACTATCACGACCATGGCCGGAGTGTTGGCCTTGAGTTATTCAGACTTACTCCCAATTCGCGTCTTCGGAGTCATGTCCGCACTCGGCGTCTTTATGGCCCTATTCTTCACAATGGTGCTTCTGCCCATTCTGTTGAGCATTTGGCATCCCGGCAGCGAGCAGAAAAAAAGCAATGTACTTGGGGCCCTTTCGGCACGGTGGACGACACTGTCGCCACTGGCAAAACTTTGCTTATGGGCAGTATATGCTGCAGTGATATTCTCCATATTTGGCCCTTTGATTGGCACCTATATCGCCGTGGTATCAATCCTTACCAGCGTGGTTATTACGTGGCAGCAAGTCATGCTCGAGCGTATTCCCCTCATCGTGGCCAAACGCCCCGGCACGGTTCTTGGTGCGTTCGGCGTCTTGTTATTACTGTGCCTGTACGGCACCTCGCAAGTGCAGATCGATAGCAATATCTCCGAGCTGACGAGGGAAGGCAGCGACATGCGTATCGCTTATGCCGTGGTCGACGAGAACATGGCCGGCGCGCAGAGCATGGAGATCATGATCGACACGGGTGTCACCGACGGCCTTCTAGACCCAGTCGTATTGCAGGCAGTGGATTCCCTCCAGGAACGCATCGAGACCCTTTACCCCGACCAGGTATCTCGTACCCACTCCTTGGCCAACATCGTCAAGGACACCAACCAGATAATGAACAACGATGACCCGGCGTTCTACCGCGTGCCCGACAGTGAGGCGTTGGTCTCGCAGTTGCTCTACCTGTTCAATAGCGCCAACCCCGATGATCGCCGCGCCTTGGTCTCGGATGACTATAGCCGCTCCCATATCACCATCAATGCCTATAATGCGGGCTCCTATCAGTATCAGCGCTTCTTCGATGAGCTAGCAGTCGAGATTGACCAGACTTTCGTCGGTCTCGAAGCGCAGTATCCAGATATGCGAGTATTGGTTACGGGTTCAATTCCGTTGATGATGCGCGCCACCGATGAGATCGCCCAGTCTCAGTACAGCAGCTTCATACTTGCCTTAGTTGTGATCTGCGTAATCATGATGCTAACCCTAGGCTCGGTGCAGGGGGGCTTGCTGTCGATCATTCCAAACATCATACCGGCATTGCTTAGTTTCGGCTTAATGGGCCTTTTAGGCATCCCACTAGACACCGATACCTTGATGATAGCGCCTGTGATCATCGGCATTGCCGTGGATGATACGATTCACTTCATGACCCATTATCGACTCGAACTGGTGCGCACTCGCAGCATGGCAATAGCGCTGAAGAGCACGATAGACAACGTGGGCAAGGCGGTAATGTACACCACGATGGTGCTAGGACTTGGCTTCGCCATATTAAGCTTCTCAGATTATTTAGGCATGGCGAAGATCGGTTTTTTTGGCTCTCTCGCTATTTTCGTGGCATTGTTAAGCGACTTATTCTTAATACCGGCTATGCTACAAATATTCAAACCCGACTTCGGGGTCAAAGACGCAGATAGATCGTTCGCGCAGATCACCGCACCGAGCGCCACTGCGCATCAACAATAGACACGTAGGGGTGCTACAAGATGAAGCAGTTTTACCAGTGCCTAAGAAGCGGTGCATTACTCTGCGCACTGCTCACGGTTACCAATAGCGCGCTCGCACAGATGAGCGCCCGCGAGATACTCGAGAAGGTAGAAGACGCACAGCGTACTACCACTGATTCCGCATTCAACCGCATCCAACTCTCTAGCTGCCAATTCGGCGTGCGCGATAATCAGATCACCTGTGCCGAACGCCCTCGCGTCAAGGCTCTGGAATCGGTGGGCATTAACTTTGGCCCAGAAAACAAAGACACCCGCTCCGTCTCGGTGGTAACAGAGCCTCCTGCAGAGAAAGGCATCGGCATGCTGAGCGTGACCTATGACGACTCTGACCAAGACAATGAGACCTGGCTCTATCTCTCGGCCCTTGGCACCGTGAAGCGAATCGCCAGTGGCAACTCCGATGACGACACCGAACCAGCCTCGATCTTCGGCTCCGAATTTACGACAGAGGATCAAGACACCGGCAAACTAGACGAGTATGCACTAACAATCCTCGAGGAGACCATCGAGTCAGGTCGTGAAGTGTGGAAGATCGAGTCGATTCCGAACGAAGAGCGCGCCCGCAAGACCCGCTACGCACGCACAGTGCAGTACATCGACAAGGAACGCTTCGTCTTACTGAGAGCAGATATGTACGACCAGCATGATCGCGAGGTGAAACGCCTCATCGCCTCACGCGTAGAGCTTGTCAATGATGTCTGGGTGGCACGCTCGCTGACGATGATGAATCTTGTGAGCAATCGGCTCTCGAACATGGCGATTCTCGAAATTAATACCGGTATAGAAGTACCCGAAGATTTTCTAACACAGCGCACACTAACCGATGTAGCGTTTAGAGAGACGGAGCTGCAGAAGCTGCGGGAGCAGATTGACTGACGTGAGCCGTGCACCCCGTTCCAGCCTCTTCTTGGCCGTGCTCGCCCTAAGCCCTGTTGGCTTTGTGCACGCACAAGACATCCCCGACAACATCGATGGCTTCGATTTCGATAGCATCAATTTTGGGGATGACCTATTCGCGCAGCCCCAGAGCAATACGCCCGCATGGCTCGAACCCTTTACCTTCAAACTCAGTCAGCAGCTCTTCGCACAGGTCAATGAGCACTCTATATCGCGCGTCGACGGCAGCAGCGACCGAAAGAACGCGGCTATCGAGAATAGTCGCTTTAGTCTATTAGCCCGTTATCAGAACCCGTTCGCGGCTGGCTGGCTGCTGCAGGCGAGCGCGCAGGCAAAAGTGTATTGGCCGGGCGATTACGAGTACCGCGCTAACGATGATCGTATCGATACCGAATTTCGCCTGAACGAGTTATTTGTGCAACGCAGCACGGGTGAGAACAGTGTGAAGCTGGGCGCCCAGACAGTGGTGTGGGGCGAGAACATCGGCAACTCCGTACTCGATGTCATCAACACCAGCGAGTTTCGTGACCTCACCATCATCGACATCGAGGATGCCCGGCTCAATCAATGGCTACTTGTGTGGGACCGCTATATCGGCAACCACCAGATATCCTCCTTCGTAAACCTCTACCCCGAATTCAATCCGCCGCCAGTGCGGGGCAGTCCGTTCTTCTTCGAATCCGCATTCAACCTCACGGATTATCGGCGCGATAAAGCCTTGTTTGAGATTGGCTCGCAGATGCGTTGGAGTCTAGCGGGCAGCGATATCTCCATCATGGGCGCGTACCTATATGAGAATCAGCTCTCCTATTCGGCCCCCGCCTCAGGTGTCGGCGATGCACAGTCCACGGCGAATGACTATCTATTGCTAGGTGCCTCAGCCAACCGCGCGATCGGCAAGCTACTACTGAATTTCGATATCGCTTACAGCCACGACATCTTGGTCAACGTCCTAGTCACGCCAACAAATCCTGCTGACGCGCCCTATCTTGCGACGGAGACGATGAACAAATTAGGCGCAACACTAGGCTTCGAATATGCCATCGACAACGATCAGAGCATCATGTTCGGCGTTGCCGCAGAGGGAAAACTAGCGCCGGATGCACAGCTTGCTAGCAATGCCGCGCTATTGGAGGACGAGGTCACTGGCAATGCGTTGCTGCGATATTCAAACAATATGCGTAACGGGGATTTGCAGCTGGCGGTGACACTGCAGAGCGCCCTAGATGCTGGTTCCGTGCTGGGCAGCGTGTCGCTTAACTACACGCTCAGCAATAATCTCGCGGTGATGGGTCAGGTCATAGCCACCAGCGCGAAGAAAGATTCCGCGCTAGCGGCACTAGATGAAGACCTGCGCATGGGCATGACCCTGTCTTGGACCTTCTAGATTTTAGTAACGATTCGGGCCATCGAACACGTCTTTATCAAACTCCTTCTCCCAGTTTGCCACCACTGTAGCCACCGATAGATCGCCTGCTACGTTTACTGCGGTGCGCGCCATGTCCAGCGGCCTATCGAAGGGAATGATAAAACCAACAACTACCGCGATCTGCTCGGGACTCATACCAATAGCACCCATCACTGCCGCCATTAGAAAAACCGACGCGCCAGGCACCGCCGCTGTCCCGATGGACACCAAAGTAGTGGCTCCCATGACGATGAGATAGTCGGCAAAGGCGAGATCGATGCCGAAGGCCTGTGCGGCGAATACCGAAACGATGCCCACATACAGCGCAGTGCCATCCATATTGATCGTGGCGCCCAGGGGCAGCACAGTGGTCGCTACCACAGGTTGAATGCCGAGGTTACGCTCGGCCACTGACATGCTCACAGGGAGCGTAGCGGAGCTTGAGGAGGTCGAGAAGGCCACCAGCATCGCATCGCTGGCGCCTTTGAAGAACTTATAGGGCCGCAACTTGAGCACGAAGCGCATGATGCCGCCATGAACCAGGAACACATGCAAGAAACAGCCTAGGAACACCGCAGCGGCTAGGCGCACAACATCGAGCAGCGCGAGCACGCCCTGGGTACCAGAGACCCATGCGATGAGAGCGAACACACCAAAAGGCGCAACTTCCATCACCCACCCGGTGATCTTCAACATGATCTCCGAGGCGGCGTTCACGAGATCCGTGATCGGCTTGGCCTTCTCACCAATAATGAGTCCCGCTATTCCCACGAGCAGTGCGAAGAAGATGATCGCGAGGATATTGCCTTCCGCCAAAGCGGCTATTGGGTTACTAGGCACTATGCTCATCAGCCGCGCAGATAAGGGAATCGCCTCCTGCACCACCCCCGGAACAGTCGCGGAGAGATCGACACCCGCACCGGGTTGCAGAATAACGGCCAAAACTAGGCCGATAGTAATCGCGAAGAGCGTAGTCAACATGTACAGACCGAGCGTCATCACGCCCAGAGAGCCGAGTTTCTTGGGATCTCCCATCGCAATTACACCGGAAACGAGCGTGAAGAAGACCAACGGGACCACGACCATGCTGATCAAACGCACAAAGAGATCCCCGATCCATTTGATCGAGACCGCACCCTCGCCCCACAGACTACCTACGATGACACCCAGCACCAGGGCCAATACAATTCGTTTCCATAGGGCAATCTTGAACCAGGCGCGCAACATATAAGTCTCCGAGGAATAGTGTCTTAAAGCTCGTAACGTATTGGAATTATTGGCTACTGAGCGTATAGAAAAACCCCCTTCAGTGCCATTACTTTTCTATGCCCGGATAAGGGATAAACCTTTTGGAATATGCGACAATGCGCGCCCGAAGGACTTTCGTAAATCCCAATACAGGCACAAGCATGGCAGAGTTAGAGCCAGCATGGATAGAAGGGGTAGTGGTGGCCAATAGGCACCTCACCCAGAATTTATTCTCGCTGCAAATAAAGGCCGACTTGGCTCCTTTCGAGGCAGGTCAATATACTTCCATTGGTGTCAATGTGGACGGCGAGCGCGTAGCGCAGCCCTACTCCATCCTGAGTGCCCCCCATGAACAACCATTGGAGTTCTTCTTCTACACCCAGCTCGACGGGCAGCTATCCGCACGCCTCTCACGCCTGCAAACGGGTGACTCTGTGTGGGTTCAACAGCTCGCCGAGGGCAGCTTCACCCTCAAACAAGTACCTGCTGGAGACGACCTGTGGCTTCTGGCTACCGGTACCGGCGTGGCTCCCTTCCTCTCCATCATCAAGTCTGGGCAGGTTTGGGACAAGTTCAAGAATGTAATATTGGTGTATGCCGTGCGGCAATGGTGTGATATTGCCTATAGTGAGCTGATCGAGGACACCAAGGCAAAATATGGTGATCGTTTCACCTTCGTCCCCTTTGTCAGCCGCGAGAAGGTAGAGGGCAGCATCCATGGCCATATCCCGGCTAGCATCAGCAATGGCACCATAGAGCGTGTTGCAGGTAGAGAGCTATCGCTACAACACTCGCAGTTCATGTTGTGCGGCAATCCGGGCATGGTGCAGGATGCATTGAAAGCTTTGGAACAAAAAGGCTTCGAGCGCAGCGTCGATGGCCTGTCGGGACAAATCACCCTCGAGGCCTACTGGTAAAAGAATTATCGCCGAACGAAAAAGAGGCTCCCTAGGGAGCCTCTTTTTTTGTTGCTGCCCTGATCTACGTCATGATGACCGCAGATCAGGAGACATGACCAACGACTGTTTTAGAAGTCGTAAGTCATACGAGCGTAGAGCGAGCGACCCATCGGATCCTGCTGCTCTCCAAACACCCCGGCAAAGTTGGGGGTGCGTTGAGCTTGACGATCGAACAGGTTACGCGAACCAACACTCAATCCCATTTCACCACCGTACAGACTGATACCACGGTAGGTGTACGCTAGGTCAAAGTCGGTCCATGCACGGATCTCGCCGCCAATGATGCTAGGGTTAGGATTGGTGTTAGCAAACCGCAGAATCACTGAAGTGTAATCCGTGCCATCGTAGTCGGTGGCACCCACGTAGTGAAGCGTACCGCTTACAGAGTGACTACCTAAGTTCCAGCCCAAGCGCAGGTTGGCCTTCACTTTTGGCACAGAGGGCGCTGTACCGGTTTGCAGGTTGGTAGATCCAACGGCTTCTTGAAATGCGCCACCTACTTTGTCCTGGTACAAGAACGAGTCCATGACTGTTGCCTGCAGATTGACGCGGAAGTCACCCCAATCACTCAGGCTTAGGCCGTAGTTGGCCTGAATATCATAGGCAGTCACCTTCACGCTCTGCGCGTTAATGTTGCCCGGTGTATAGACCGCCAGAATGTTTGAGGGATCACTTGCATCGCGAATGATCTCGGGGTTGCTCAGACCGCTGGCTAACCAAGCATTCAGTTGCGCAATCGAAGGCCGGTTGGCCGCGCTAGTACCAGCGCCCGTGAAACCTGACCACGCTTGGAAAGCCGCGTAATCCTCGTTCATAACCGTCTGCCCAGAAATGCCGACGATACGATTTTCGAAATCGGTCTGATTCCAAGTCACGGACACGCTGAGCTCGCCCAAATTCAAATCGAAGCCTAGTTGTTTAGATGTTGAATGCTCGTTCTCTAGATTTGGGTTGCCACCTGAACAAGCGGTGGTGAACGCAGAGTAAGGAGAGAAGCGGTCAGTCACTGTGGACAGGCCGCAGCTGACTGGATCGAGCGTTTGGGTCAAAGTTGGCGCAATGAACGCGTCACCGGTTGTGGCCCTTAGCGTTAGCCAGTCGGTAGCGGCCCAAGTGAGCCCGAATTTCGGATCAGTCGAACTTGCACCGGTACTGAAGGACTCATTGCGCACTGCTAGGCTAAGTTCGACAGTAGGGAGTACGGGGACAGACATCTCCATGAAGTAGGCGTCAATGGCGCGGCTACCAGAGGTAACTTTTTCAGGGAACGGGCTGCCGACCCAGGCAGCCCCACGAATGGCAATCTCCGAAGGCGTGTTGAGGTACGAGTCCTCACGACGCTGATATCCCACGGCTGCGCCGATGGGGCCGCCGGGCAGTTCGAAGCCGCCCAAGCCCACCTCGCCGTTGAGCACAACGTCGATCGTCTTCAAATCAGCAAAATTGGACTGCCTGCTACGCCCCGCAACCGCTTCCATCACTGCGACGGTGTTATTGGTCGACTGGTCTACCACGAAGAAAGGGTTATAACAGGCCTCGCGCTCGTTCACGATGTCGCAGTTGAGGCCTTGTTTCATGGCTTCAATGTCGAATTCCTGGTTCTGCATATAACGTAAATTTGATTCGCTCATGGTATAGGCTGCCATGCCTTCCCATCCTTCTACGAACGGTACCGCGAAGTCCGCTTGCAATAGCAGACGGCTGCTTCTGTCAACACTGCCGGAAAGGTTATCCATATCCGCCGAGTGGCCACCGGTTCGAGTGTGGGTCTTGTTGATTGGACGCAGGTTGCTAGCGACTACATCTTCGTGCAGAAGCACGCCGTTGGGCGTGACGCCGGAGACGATGTAATCCATCAGGCCGTCTTTGTTGATATCCACTGTGCCGCGGTCTGGCAAGCCATCGCCATTGGCGTCGACACCGTACAACTGCTGACCCGCAGAGTTCTTAGCTAGGAATGGGTTTCCTGGCAATTCACCGCGAACAGCGCTCAGTTCGCCGACGCGTCCGGCACCAGGATTCGAGGTAGAGGTGTAGGACTGCTGGTAAAGTTTGGTCTGGAACGCCTGCGCGCGCAGGGTTAGATCTTCGCTAACCTCCCAAGTGGCGTTAGCGAACACAGAATTAGTATCCGTTGGTTCACGGTAGCTGCGGGTATCACCGTAGTCGAAGTAACAGGTGGTGCCAACCAGCATGCCGTAGGGGTTGTTTGCTACATCCTTCTGGTAGGACTGGCGCTCGGAGGCAGGGGCACAGTTTGGATCCGGCGCCCTTGCGCTAGCACCTGTGTAGTTACCTGAAGCGTCACGCTTGGGTGCTATCCAGTTACCGGGTGCCGCAGAGGAGTAGTTCAAGCCAGCTTGAGCCAAGTAAGGACGCTCGTCCCAAGCGAGGCGGCTGTTAGTCTTGAACTGGCCGGCGACTACTAGATTGACATCGCCGATATCTTTGCCCCACAGCATCTGTACAGACTCTTCGTCGTAGTCGCCACGGGAATCCTGCTCGCCGTAAACTTCCATTTTCAAGCCGTCAAAGGAAGTGTAGGGAATGAAGTTGACCACACCTGCCACAGCTTCGTTACCGTACAGAGCAGCGGCTCCGTCAGCCACGATGTCGATGCGCTGGATGGCGATTGTGGGCAACATAGTGTTGACGTTACTGTCAGCGATACGCTTGCCGTCCAGCAGGGTCAGAGTGGAGCGTGGGCCGAGTCCGCGCAGGTCGATACTGGTGCTTCGAGAGCTCGTGCCCTGAATTGTGTTCGTGATAGAGGACGAAGGGCCGCCCACGAACGACATGTTTTGGATGACCTCACCGAGGTTCATGGTGCCTTCATCTTTCAGATCGTCGGCGCTCAGCTGAGTAATCTGAGAGGCCTGAGTAAAGCCTTCACTGCGGCGAATATAAGAGCCGGTAACAACTACTTCTTCGACATCCGGATTCGTGGATTGCTGAGCATAACCTTGAGAGGACAGCGAGATTAATGAGAGGGATACCGCGGTGTATATCAGACTACGTTTGTGGGGAACATTGAATCGCATAATACACTCCTAGAATTGTTTTTTTTATTTGAAGCTTACCGAGACAACACATAGGGAGTGACTAGAACTGCGCAATCGACATTGCATCGACAACACCAGCTCCCGAACCACAGCCTATTTAGAACGATCGGATATTGTCTTAGAAGAAACGAAATTTCAACAGTTTGTAACTATAATTCTAGAATTTGTAACAAGTCTAAATCTCGTCAAAAGAATGGGTTAGCGGGTAATTGTTTTGATATAGAAAGATTAAATCTGCAGCCATTTCCGAACAATAAACCCGAAGGAAACCAGACCCAGAATCTAGGCAGGCGCCTCCCAAAAACCGTGACTTCACGCCCTCACTCAAAGCTCTAACACCCCCTAACACCTCAGCTAGGCTTGCTTTTCATAAGACCAACCCTCTCACACTTACCCACTACCAAGGGTAGATCAAGATTGAAAACACAGGAATAATGGCTTTTAATTTTTAACCTAAGCAGTGAAAGAACACACAGAATTGCGAGGACCTAATGGACGTGCGAAGTTTGGCGGCAAAGATCTGAAGGACGGCATGACTAAATCTCACGACCAAGATATAAATACCACTATAGAGTTGCAGAGACTCCCTTAATCCTAGTCAATCGTCACAGGAAATACTTAGATATCAAGTTATCTTTCATTGTATCTTCCAAGAAATTTATTTTCTCAATTTCCCTGACTAGAAAAGAATAGAGATAGCAGTTCGATTTTCTGTGACAAAAACCGAGCCACCGTAATGACTCGGTTCTTATCTAAAAATCCCCAGCACCCCAAGCTGAGAATAGGGTTCTATTTCCCTAGAAGCTAGGCGTCCAATCTAAAGACACCCAATACTGACGCCCCCAAGGCGTTGACAAGCGCGTCTCCGCGCCTCCAATGATACCCAGTCGCTGCGGGCGTTTGTCGAACAAGTTGCTGATTCCTGCACTAACTGTGATCTCACTGTCGAAGTACTGAGTGAATACATGGGCATAGCGCGCATCCACGATGTACTCTCCATGAATCGTACTAGGAGGGTTCAGCGCGTTATTGCCATCTGCCCAGAAGAAGTCCACCACCTGATCATCGAACTCGATATCGTTCCAATAGTTGGCAGAGATCGATGCACTCTGATTGCCACGGAACCAGTTCATCCTCATGTTGAGCTTAGTCGAGGGAATCGGCGGCACTATGCCCGTCCTGCCATTTTGCTTACCAAGCGCCTCGGTACGCACCTCATCCAGGCCCATGTAGTCATAGGTCAAGTAGTAGGTCGTCTGCACAGTGGTGTTGAACGTCCCCCAATCTTGAGTATCGAATCGGTATTCCGCCTTCAAGTCGATGAGATCGATCCACACAGAACTGATGTTGGCAGATTGCACGAACAACCTAGACACCGACCCATTTGGATAGCGCTGGATAGGGTAGCCCGCAATCGCGGCCTTACTTGCTAGCCATGCATCGGCACGAGCACGAGTAGCGGAGCCGGGAGTGGGGTCGTAACTGGCCCTCGCGGTGCCAGTCTCTTTCAGGAAATTTGTGAACTGAAAGCCGACAGTGTCCTGCTGGCTCAGGCTTCTGATCCTATCGACGTACTCGATCTCCTGATAGTCCATGGACACGTGCAAACCGTCCAGCGCACCCGAAGGCTCCCATGTGATGCCAAGGTTCTGGATTGTAGAAGTTTCCGGTTGCAGGTTAGGATTGCCGGAGCTACACCAGATACCTCCAATCAAAGGCGTATTGGTGAACTCGTCTATGCCGCTGAACATGTCGGCGCAGGTGTCATCGGCTACGAAAGGGCGTGCCTGATAAGGTGAAGGAGCCAAGAAGCTCTCTCCCCACGAAGCTCTCACTGCCAAGCTTGGCAGTGCTTCCCAACGCAAGGATACTTTTGGCGTGGTTGCCTTTAGTCCGAAATCCTTGAACTCCTCGTGCCGCACGGCTAACTGTGCGGCCAAGCTCTCCAGAATTGGGATTTCTAACTCCGCAAACACGGAGCGGGTCTCGGAGACATAGACGGCATCATCCTGCCGCGCGCCGAGGATCTGGCTATTGGCATAGTCTTCGCCGAGGCGGTCGAATGGGTCCTCGAAGTCATACGTGCTGAGGTCCCGCCACTGGTAACCGATGGCCATCGCCATGGCGCCCGCGGGCAAGTCATAGAGCTCACCCGTTATTACGGTCTCAAACACATCCAACTCTTCTCTCGAGTTCAACCCATTAGGATTGGACAACATTAGCCAATCGACCAATTGCTGAGAATTGCTAGTCACCCCTTCGACATAATTGGCAGACCTGGGGGACGAAGACCCGAAGGGATTGAACCACTCATTGCCATTGGGGCCACCCAGGCCAGACATGGCCAGTTGCAGACGACTAGAGCTAATCACATTCTGATCGGTCGTCGCCTTCGAATCCTGACGGGCAAAATAGGAATAACCAGTCCACGAGCCCGCAAGATCATACTCGGCATTGAGTTTAAAGCGATTCAATGAAAAGTCCGAATCCACTTTCTTGGAGGTGTCGGAATAGAACGAGGTAGGAAGTGTGGCGCCGGTATGCCCGAAGACCCGCCAACTCCACGGAGTAAGATCCACGCCCCAAGGGTTGGCCGGATGATTGGCAGGGATCTTCATGACCGCGCGGTCATTGCCACCGTTAGGAGAGGAACCAGTTGTACGCTCATTGTTGTAGCGATAATGATTGTTCAGAGTGGCATTCAGGCGCAGCCAGTCTGTCGCCTCGTAACTCACACTACTATAGAGATTATAGTCCACCTCATGCCGAGAATAGGCATGCTGCTGACTGTACTCATAGGTACAGGCCGACCCTCTGTAAATAGTCCCAGATGGATCGGGCATCGAACCGGTGCCGTGAGAGGGTGAGCCTTCATTGAAAGTGCCACAGTTCGGGTCGAGCAGTGTTGGCCCAACACTTGTGCCACCATGAGGGGCGAGTATGTTGACGCCCGCATCAGCGCCCTGCAGTTCGCGGAACACGCCGATAGGGCCAGAATTGGACGCATTGTTTGAGTGTTCCCATTCACGGGGACGCTCATACATCATCAGTGGCGTTCTCTTCTTTGCCTCAAAGGCACCAACATAATCGATGCCGTTATTGAACGACTTGCCCCATAAGAAAGAGCCGGTCATATCTTCCATCGCGCCGTCTTCTGTGCGCTGGTAATAAGTGCGTGCACGAAAGCCTTCAAATTCCTTTATTGGGATAATATTGACCACCCCGGCTACCGCATCGGAACCATATAATGCGGAACCGCCGTCCAGCACCAATTCCATTCTGGCGATGGCGATCTCCGGCAGAGACGCAGACAGCACGGGGCTCAGAGTCCGCGCACCGTCGATCAGTGTCAGCGTGGAGTTCTCCCCCAAACCGCGCAGATTAAAGCTACTGTTACCATTCTGCGTTCCGTCTGCGGAACCAAGAACGATGTTCACCACATTGGTATTCTGGGTATAGCTTAGGTCACGAATATAGGCTCCCATACTTGGTGCGCCGGACTCGAACAGATCTTCTGCAGTCACCGTATCAACAGGGGAGTTTTGCGCGAAAGCGCTATTGCGAATATACGAGCCTGTGACGACAACCTCCTCTACTTCGGGAGAGTCTTGGGCAAGAACTAAGACAGGAATCGAACATGATATTGCGAGGCAGGATTGGATCGTGAGGCGCAGTTTCCCGCGCCGAGTAAAGTTCAGCATATCTATCTCCAGTTGTTAGCGCTCACTGCACTACTGCAGATCGGCTTTTATTTTTTTAGATATCAATAGCTACTTACTAAAATAAGGCACTACTTGATTATCACTGGAGATTCGACTTCTAAACTACCGATTCCGGTACGCCGATATACGACCAAAACTTCCTTATGCATTCGATATAAACAGCGCATTCTCTAAAACGCAATTACTAATTGTGAGCGACACAAATCGTTACAAGTTTCGAACTAACGCTCTATTCCATAACACTTAACAATTGGTGATATCGAAATGATATTAAGCTCAAATAGCTTGACATAAAAACGGCGCCGATTAGTGCGATGCTCTTATTCATCCCTGCGTTCTTTTATTCGGAAGCAACACAGCACTCCTTCACTTCCTCGCGTAGCGCGAGAATTTCCTGATTGGCATCTTCGTCGAGTTGGGTAACCGCCAGCCACGCATGTGTCATCTCATCGGCAATACGACTATCCTCAAGCACCTAGAAATCGGGGTCAAGGTTGCTGGAATTATTTTCCGTATTGTCGTGCCACTGTTTAAGCAGCAATTGGTTCAGATCAAGCTGTAATGCGCTGCCCCCAAACAACAGGCTACACTAGGGCCCTAAAAGCGCCTCAAAGCCTTGAAAAACCAAGATTCGAACCGATTACATTAAGAAGGATCGCAATATGAAAACAGGCATTATCGCGGCTATCTTCGTGCTCGCCGCCTCTGCAGTGGCTTTTTTGCAGTTCTCCGCGGCCATGCAGCTGCGGCAAGAGCTGGTTGAAAGTGAGGCGAAACTGCTTGAGTCAGAAGCCGAACGTGCCGAGTTAGAGCAGCAACTTGCTACTAACGTCGCGCAACAAGAGCTCTTTAGACAGCAAATCGCCAATTTACGTGAAAACTTACAAAGCTCTACCGCACAGCTAGGCTTGCTGTCGAGCTCACTACAGGAAGCACGCGAGATGGTGCAAGACAACAAGGCTGGCGGACAAGCCGAAGCACAGAATGCGCAATAGAGCGCTGCACCTACAGGTCTAATTGCAATGTCCCGCGTACCTATAGCGTGAATCCCATGCAATCGGACGCGCGAGCGATGGACTTCCTGCTGAAAATCTTTACATTAGCCACAACGAAAAGTACGAGCCACATTTGATGAAGTAAACCCTCTGGAGAACACTATGTCTTCTATGAACACCAGACGCTCTCGCAACGCTGCGACCGCTGTACTCACTATACTGCTTGGGCTAGGCCTCAGCGCCTGTGGCCCTCAAGAGTCTAGCAGCGCGCCAGAGACAAGCCCGGTGAGCAGCAGTGCCCCAGTGGGCTATACACAAATCCACAGCCCTAGCGCCAACGACCCGCTCAACACCCATATATATGAGCTAGATAATGGCCTGCAGGTCTACCTAACAGAGAATCACGAAGAACCACGTTTCTATGCGGAGATCGCGGTGAAGGCTGGCAGCAAGAACGACCCGGCCGATGCCACGGGCCTAGCCCACTATCTCGAGCACCTGCTGTTCAAGGGCAATCAAGACATGGGCACGCTGGACTATGCGGCCGAGAAGCCTTACCTAGACCAGATCACGGCACTGTATGAGCAACACTTCAATGAAACCGACCCTGAGGTACGCGCCCAGATCTATGCCCAGATCAATCAACTCTCCCAGACTGCCGCACAGTACGCAGTGCCCAATGAGATTGATAAACTCTATAACGGCATGGGCGCCGGTGGTCTAAACGCCCACACTTCCCATGAAGAAACAGTCTATAAAGTCGGCCTACCCTCCAATCGCCTAGAGCAATGGGCGGCTATCGAATCCAATCGCTTTATCAATCCGGTGTTTCGCCTCTTCCATACCGAATTAGAAACCGTTTACGAGGAGAAGAACCAGAGCCTAGATAACCGTGATCGAGTGTCTTATTACGCCATCAGCGAGTTGCTATACAAGAAACACCCCTACGGACAACAGTCCACCATTGGCGATGCCGAACATCTTAAGAACCCATCGCTCGTCTACATCCAGAATTACTTCGACACCTATTATGTGCCGAACAATATGGCTATCTTCATTAGCGGCGACATCGACATCGACTCCGCTATCGTCACCATCAGCGAAGCCTTCGGTGTGTGGGAGCCAAAGCCAGTCCCAGAGGTTGGTCCATGGATCGAAGACCCAATCCAAGGCGTGGAGCGCATGACCGTGCGCTACCGCGGCGAAGAAGAAGTCGAGATCGCTTTCCGTACTGTCCCTAATGGCCACCCGGACAAAGAAGCTCTAATGCTCGTAGATATGATTCTCGACAACCGTACCGCAGGCTTGATCAATCTCAACTTGAATCAGGCACAGGCTGTGCAAGCGGCGGGCTCTTCTCCTGAGTTCTTGAATGACTACGGCTCACAGCGCCTGTGGGGCGTGCCCAAGCAGGGTCAAACCCTCGAAGAAGTTGAGCAGCTACTTCTGGACCAGATTGCCTTGGTTAAGGCTGGCGAGTTCGAAGACTGGATCATTCCAGCCATCGTCAATGACTTTAAGAAAACCGAGAAGCAGGCATTGGAATCGAATACAGCCCGAGTAAGTAATATGCGCTCCTCTTTCATCCAGGGCGATGACTGGGATCATTATATAGCCGAGATCAGCCGACTCGAACAGGTCACTAAACAAGACATCGTGCGCGTTGCCAATCAGTATCTTGGCGCTAATTATGTCGCCGTGCAGCGCATCGACGAGCAGCAGGATATTCCTCAGGTTGAGAAACCCCAGATCGATCCGGTAGTCATCGACCCCACGCGTCAGTCTCAGTTTGCGGCCTCTATCTTAGCGATGCCCTATGAAGAGATCGAACCGACCTATGTGCAACAAGGCCGGGATTATCAGGTAGTGGAATATGCACCCGGCGTGCCTCTGTACTACGCCCCTAACCCCCTCAACGACTTGTTTAGCTTCTCCATCAGCGTAGAGGCCGGCACCGAAGAGAATGATGCACTTGGCCTTGCCACTGCACTACTGCAGAAGTCGGGCACTGGCGACATGTCCGCCGAAGAATTGCAGAAAGAGTGGTATCGGCTAGGCAGCGAGTTTGGCGTTGGCGCCGGTGCAAATGAGTCTACACTCGCAATTTCGGGCCTAGATGAACAGTTCGACGCTTCCTTAGCACTAATGCTCAATGTCGTGCGCAACCCCAGTGTCGACGAGGCCACGCTGGAAGAGCTCAAGTCCATCATCCTCAAATCACGCGAAGACCAAAAACAGGACCCTCGTGCGATCAGTCAAGCCCTGTTCCTATACAACCGCTACGGCGACGATTCGCCCATGCTCACTTCCCTGACCTCTGAGCAGATCAAAGCGGCAAGCGTTGCGGAGCTCGAGGAATTGGTAGGCGACCTGCTCAATTATAAGCACACACTCAGCTATACAGGCTCGATGCCTTTAGAGGAGTTACTGACTCGTCTACACGCACTCTATGAAGTGCCCGAGCAGCTGATGGATACTCCGCCCTATCGCTTCCGCACTGCGCGTGAGATCGACAGCAATCAGATCTATGTCGTGGACCAAACCACCGCACAGGCACAGGTGCGCATCGAGTTCCCTGACGGCGAGTATGACGAGTCACTCACTGTGCCCTCGTCCCTCTACAACACCTATTTCGGCACTAGCATGTCGAGCGTGGTGTTCCAGGAGTTACGCGAGGCCCGAGCTCTAGCCTATTCCGCGCAGGCCCAATACGCACAAGGCGGTCGTACTGGCGCAGAGAACTTGGGCCTCGGCGCCATAAGCTCGCAGAACGACAAAACCGTAGAAGCCCTCGACGCATTCCTTGAACTGTTCGAGAATATGCCGGTCTCCGGAGAGCGTTTCGAGGAAGCTAAGAGCTCACTCGTGAACCGCTACCGCACCTCGACAATCGGCTTTCGCCAAGTCACTGGCACGGTGCGCTCATGGGAGCGTCTAGGCATCTCCGGCGACCCCCGTGCTAGCCGTTTCGTGGATCTGCAGAACTCTACCCTAGAAGACATGCTGGCCTTCCAACGCCGCAATGTCGCGGGTAAGTCTAAGTTGATCTCTATAGTGGGTGACATGTCGCGTATCGACACAGAAGCCTTGTCGAACCTAGGCGAAGTCACCGAGCTACAGGTCGATCAACTCTTTGTTAAATAACAGGAAAAATGCAGTGTCGCGTGCCGATACACAAGCTGACCTCCCCCTTAGGGTGACACAGCTTAGCAAGCGTTACGGTGACTTCGAGGTTCTCAAGCAATTGAATCTCGAAGTAACACCGGGCGCGGTGCATGGGTTGGTTGGCCTCAACGGGTCAGGCAAGACTACGACCCTAGAGTGCCTGTTAGGCATGCAGGCCTTTCAGTCGGGGGAGGTGAAACTACTCGGCCTGAACCCCGACCAATTGCATAAGAGCCACGGTGGCATTGTCAGCATCTTCGACAGCCCTAGCCTGCACCCACACCTCACGGTGCGTCAGGTCTTGGAGCATGCAAGCTTGCTATGTGATGACTTGGTCCGCAAGCCAGAAGAGGTAGAGGCCCTACTCGGCATCACCCGCTATTCGAATTTTCGTATTCGCAATCTATCGCTCGGCAATCGCCGCCGCGCCTCCATCGCGCAGGCACTACTGGGCAGCCCGCGTTTCGTCATCTTAGATGAACCCTTTAACGGCCTAGATGCCGGCGGTGTCGACGATGTGCTAGCCCTGATCAGCAAGCTCAATCGAGAAGAGGGCACGTCTTTTCTACTGTCTAGCCATCAACTGCCCTATCTCGAGAAGATCTGCTCCCATCTGTCCATACTCCACAAAGGGCAGATCGTGGTCAGCGATCGAGTGGAGCAACTCTTCAGCGCTCAACAAAGCCGCTTACAAGTGTATTGCGACGATGTAGTGCGGGCCTGCGCGATTGTGCAGGACATGCGTGGCGTGACGATAGAAGACAATAGCGCCACGGGTATCCTAACGCTGCAATTGGATAATATTGCACCCGCCCTGATCAACCAGCGGCTGGTGGAGAAGGGCATCATGGTCGACGAACTAGTGCGCGAGCGCGCCTCTTTGACCAGCCTCTTCCATGACATCACTGCGCACGAACCTGTCGCGGAGGTGGTCTCTTGAACGGTTTTGTAGCGGCACTGAAGGCAGAACTATATGTGACACTGCGCTCTACGAGCGCCCGCCTCGTCCTATTTCTACCAGCTCTGATCGTGACCATTCGCGCCATCGTGGTCAAACTCTCCGAGACAGGGCAAGAGGCACGAGATGCTCTACTTGGTCAGGGCGACACGGCAAGCTCTAGCAGCAATGCCTGGGGCCCATTGGTCGACAGCTTTAGTACCGGGCTAACCTTACTCAGCCTGGCACTGGTCGCTTATGCGGCGTGGACTTTCGCTAACGATCGCGATACTGGCGCGCTGCGTCATGTCTTGATTCGCAGAGTGAGCCGCATGGGCTTGGTCATGGCGAAACTGTTAAGCGTATTCCTGCTCGCGCTCGCGACCCTCGGGCTGATGAGCGCGGCGATCGGCATCATCACCACGATACTATGGGATTTTGGCCCGGTGGTCGAAGACGGCTACGAACTCATCAGTAGCGCTGAGATACGCACAGAGGTGGCCCTCGGGCTGCGCCTTGCCATTATCCCATTGCCCGCCGCCCTCGCCTTCGGCCTACTATTGTCGGTGCTGGCCCAATCTGCTACGCAGGCGGTCACTAGCGCACTTGGTATTACGCTCGCAATGGATGTCTTCAAAGGGGTATTGGGCGAGCGCGCCTACTACCTCTATGCCAGCTTCCAGCCGTCACTGATCGACCAGTCTTATCTACAGGATGTCAGTCGACTGGTGCGCGGTTATTCCGATGTCATGATCGACAATCGTGTGTTGCAGCTCAATGAATGGGTGCCCATCCCCGAGGCACTACTGTTTATCGTTTTGGCACTAGTAATAGTGCGAAGGAAAACTCTATGAGTGTACGCCTAAGCGTATTACTTGCTCGTCCGGCCGCCCTACTATGCTTAGGGCTCGCTTTGGCCTCCTGCATCAGCAGCGAGCCGCGTATGCTCGTCCCCAGCATTACGCTCTCTCCAGAGACCGTCAGCTTGAGCAACGCCGAAGCCGTCGGGGCAGGATTGAATTTCGGCATGACCACAGGCCTCAATGAGAGCGATTCCCTTACCAATATCGCCATACTGCCAGGCATAAGAGTGCGCAGCGTCACCCCCAACGGCGCGGCCGAGCTAGCGGGCATACAAGCAGGCGATGTGATCCTCGAGATCGATGGCCGCGAGATCAACCACCCCGACCTGCTCGAGGCATTAGCGCAGCAGACAGGCTCCGCCGCATCGTTCCTAATGCATGTGCGACGCAACACGACCGTGTTCGAAACTACTTTAAATGCGCGCATGATCAGCGATGCTCGCGCCGTGCCAGTAGAGCTGTATCGTGCCGACCCCATTGCCACGCGTGCCGGCTATAGCACAGAGGTGTTCGACACAGCAGGTGCGGCTCCTGTCTCGGGCGCTCGCATAGTAAGACTGTTCCCGCAGAGTCCTTTGAGCGCTGCCGATGTACGCGTAGGCGATACCGTCTTAGCGATCGATGGCTTGCCCGTGCAGTCCGCGCAAGACCTGGTTAGCCGCGTGAACACCGCATACGAATTGGGAGACACCGTGCGCCTTAGCATTGCGCGTGACAATGGCATGCAGATGCAGACACTCGATAAGTCAATCGAGTTGTGGAGCCCAGGCCGACGCATTAACCGCATCGCCCTCGGGCCCTTATTGCAGTACGAGACCAATCTCAACCCACAGCAGACCCGCCTGTCCATACTCGATCTCTGGCTATTCTCAGTCTTTAGCTATCAGCACGCAGAGGGTGAGAAGGAGTATAGTTTCTTAGGACTGTTCCGCGTGACCTCTGGCTACGGCGAGTTATTAGAGGAGACGCAGCCATGAAGCGCTGTGCTGGACTCATCGCACTTGGCATTGCCTGCACCGCTCCATTTGCATTTGCGCAGACTAATTTCGTCGCCTCGGAGATCCCACTCGGTGAATGGCCCGACGACTTGTTCTTCGAAGACATGGACGGCAACGGGCGCAAAGACTTAATAGTCCCAAATTGGAGCGCCAATGCTGGGCGTGAACTTGCGATCTACCTGCAGCAAGACAATGGCAGTTTCCCAAGCTCGCCGTCGCGATTGATGGAGATCAAACCCGAGATCATCGCCATCACCATCGCCGATGTGAGGGACGAGCCAGGCAAAGAACTTCTACTATTCTCCTCTTCTGCAGTGTTTAGCCTCTCCAGCGCCATTCCCAGCTATAGCGGCAATTTGAAACCACTGTTCGAATGGGAACTGGTAGCCTCCGTGCCTGACCGGCGCCGCATTCTGTATTTTCCCTACCCACAGGATCTAGATGGCGACGGCTATGTCGATTTATTGCTACCGGGGCGTGAAGACTATGGCGTATTCCGCGGAGGCCCGAATGAGACCTTCACCCTCGCCCATCGCTTCAACACCGTTAACCAAGAGCTAGACCCATCGGAGGTGCCACTAGGCAGTCCGCGCCTGAGCACCGAAATCGCCATTAACGAGCGCGACGGCATCTTGATGAACGTAACGGCACAAAGTAACTCCGCCTTCGAAGGCTTCGTGTCCGACTGGGGTTCCACGAAACAGGATGCACTGCTCTCTACACGCCAGTGGCATCCTTCGGCCACCACTAGCCAGCTCAATGACGATAAGCGCCAAGACATTGTCTTCATGAACATCGGCAATGACCTATACGGGCAGATCAATATCCTGCTACAAGACGCAAGTGGCAGCTTTGCCGCCAAACCCGATTGGCAGGGTCCTATCGATACTCGCGGCGACATCCGCCTGATGGATGTCAACGGCGACGGCATGACCGATGTGCTGCGCATCATTAATAGCTCCAACGAATGGGACGTGCAATTTTTCCTGAACAAAGGGGCTATGTTCAACCTACAGAAACCGGATCAAATCATGAAGTTCTCTGGTTATGACCTAGAGGTCTCAGTGCTCGACTTAGACAATAATGGCGGCGCCCAGTTGAGCGTTAGTTATTACACGATCCCCGTAGTGAACGCTGTGCGTAACGCCAGTATCGTGCGCACACAACTGCTTTACGCCCGTGGCACGGGCGGACAGTTGTTCAATACGCGGCCGGACTTCAAACTAGACGAGAACTTCTCTGCGGAAACCGTACGGGGGCTCTCCTCACAGATCGAGATGCAGACCGATATCAACGGTGATGGCCGCAGAGATGCAGTGTATGTGAGCAACGAGGGCACATTGGCGGCGAAGGCAATCGACCAAAGCCTGCGTTTCGCCGATACTCCGTTCTGGCAGTACGTCCCCACCCGTTCGATTCTCGATTTCGGCATCGAAGACATGAATGGCGATGGCATTGCCGATCTTTTTCTTTATCACTCCACCGCGCTCACCCTATTGGTATCTGCCCCATGATGCGCCTCACTCCTAAATTCGCGTCTCTCGCCCTTAGCCTTTGCCTTTGCAATTTCGCACAGGCGCAATCTAGCGGCCCAAGTTTCGAGGGTTACACACGAATAGATTTCTCACTGCCCGCGGCGGTCGAGCGCCTACTCATCGTCGACGCCGACCGCGATGGCCTTGCAGATATCCTAAGTGTGGCGAAGGAGGAGATCAGTCTGTACTTCCAGCGCAGCACTGGAGACTTCGACTTCAGCACGCCAGATACCTCGATCATTCTTACTGGGCGCAGCGTAGGCTGGGAGTTGAGTGAAAACTATCCCGATGCCAACGGCGTGAATCGCTTCTCACTATTGGCCTTAGTGGATGGCACAAAGGTACAGCAATGGCGCATAGAGGATCGAAAATTCAGTGCCCCTGTCGACTTGCTCAACAATTTAAGTGGATTCGCTGGCAGTGGCGTGAACCGCCTGCATTTCTCTCGCGACATCAATGACGATGGTCGCGACGATCTCATCATTCCCGGTGCGGGCACACTGCAGTTATTCATTCGCGAGGCCGACGGCGGCTATCAGCAAGCCATAAGCGTATTGTCGGATATGCGCATCTCTTCTAATTTGTTCGTGCGTCAGAACATAGAGCGCGATGTTGGTCAGACACTGACGATCCCCCTTATCGAGCTGCGCGATGTGAACAATGACAAGCGTCCCGACCTGATCTCCGAGACCGAAGAACGCTTCGACGTTTCCCTAGCCAATGCCAGCGGCGATTATTTCCCGCAGTCGCCCACATTCTCCATCGACCGTGAGGAGATCCGCGAGCGTCTCGGCAACTTCGATGTCGATCAATTGGATTTCTCTAACCTCACCGGCATTCTCGCCCTCACCCACGAGGAGATACTCGAGGATGTTGACGGCGATAATATCGACGACTTCGTGTTGCGCGAAGGCGGTAAGGTGTCACTCTTTACAGGCAACGCGAAGGGCATGGACTTCACGCAGCCAAAACAAGTACTGCGCTCCGGCGGCAATGTGCTCAAGGTATTTCTGCATGACGAGGACGGCGATGGTCGCAAAGACCTCTGGCTATGGCGCATAGAGCCCATCTCCGTCGGCGACTTATTCCTTTGGCTCGCCATCTCCGGCAGCGTCAATGTCGAGGCCTTCGTGTATCGCAACGAAGGGGAGAGTTTCGCGCGGCGCCCAGCACGCCAGGTCACCGTGGCACTCAAGTTTCCCTCCGCTGTGCGCATGATTAGTTCCGTTGTCGATATTCGTGAACAGGCCCGCGCCGTAGAGAACACCTCCATTATTCCGACCGCCGTTGCCAATATCTCCGGCGTGGGCAACGCCCAGGACCTTGTGGTGCTACTCGACGAACAAGTACAGATATTCCACAACAGCATCGCACCTACGCCGCCACTGGCCGAGGATCGCTTTCTTGCCTCGTTAAATTATTCACGCACCCGTAACGATTATGAGATCGACGTGCGCCGCATCATCGACGAGTTCGAGATCGCTCAGAACAAGGACTTACGCACCGTACAAGGTCGCGCGCCCGATCAAAGCTTCGCCCTGCAGCAGGCGATGCGCAATGGCGACCTGATAAGCGCAAAGCTCAATGCCGATGAACGCGACGATCTATTCGTATTCCTAGAGCGCGGCAAAGAGCACATCACTGGCATCGTGCTACTCTCCACCGACTAGCCGCGCACCACCGGCAATCGTGCTAAGGTGGTGCTATATGTTGGCTTTATTGGAGACACAATGAAAAAAATACTCCTGCGCACCTTCTTGATCGCCGTCGTTGTCGTCAATCTACTCGCCTGGCTGGTCAATTATTATAGCGATGTCACAATCGCCTATTTGTTTCGCTTCGCCCTAATCATGGGCATCATGTTCATTAGTACCATCTTCACGGGAGCTGCGCTTCTACTTGGATTTCTCGATACCGAAGAGCGCACATCACATCCCGAGTAGTCGATCCAACTGCATCCCTGCAAGTTCGTAGCGACAGGCGTATACTCCAAGCCTTCCCTCTCCGAATGAGTCGAGCAGTTCTATGCCTCATCGCAACTATTTGTTTTCATTACGCTTCGCCCATGCGCTTCGCACAACACTAGGCGCAGAGTCCTACACTCGCCAACGTTTTTTCCAGGACCTTCTTGCCGGCACCACAGTCGGAATCATCGCGATCCCCCTCGCCATGGCACTGGCGGTAGCGAGTGGCGTAGAACCACAATACGGCCTGTATACGGCAATCATCGCCGGTTTTATCATCGCCCTCAGTGGCGGTTCTCGCTATAGCGTCTCCGGCCCGACTGCTGCCTTCGTCGTCATCCTCTACCCCATTGCACAGAATTACGGGCTCTCTGGGCTGCTAGTCGCAACCGTAATGTCGGGCGTAATTCTAATTGTGATGGCATTGCTTCGCCTTGGTCGTTACATTCAGTACATTCCAGAATCCGTGGTGCTTGGTTTCACCGGCGGCATCGCCGTCGTCATTGTGATTCTACAGATCAAGGATCTATTCGGCCTGCCCGTGGCAGCATTGCCAGAGTCCTTCTTCGAGAAGATGGAGCTACTCATCGAGATGGCGCCACAGGTCCATTGGCCGAGCCTTGCAATCTCATCTTTGACCCTTGGCATCATGATCGTGTGGTCACTGAGCAAGTCGCGCATTCCCGCGCAACTGCCTGCCATGGTCATCGCGAGCTTCGCCGGCATAGCTCTGACGTACTACGACATGCCGGTAGATACCATCGGCTCGCGCTTCTCCTATATGTTGCCCGATGGCGGGGTGGGTGAAGGCATAGCGCCGGTACTCCCCCATTTCGAGTGGCCTTGGCAACGCGTAGGAGTCGACGGCAATGCGCCCGTCTGGGGCTGGAGCACCATTCAAGCGCTACTACCATCCGCCCTCGCAATTGCTATGCTCGGCGCCATCGAGTCACTACTCTGCGCGGTCGTACTCGATGGCATGAGTGGCAAGCGCCACAGCGCCAATAGCGAATTACTCGGCCAAGGCATCGGCAATATCGTTGCCCCCTTCTTCGGAGGCATCACCGCCACCGCCGCCCTCGCCCGCTCGGCCACCAATTTTCGCGCAGGAGCATATTCTCCCATCGCGGCGATGATCCATTCAGTGATGGTATTGCTCGGTCTCGTGGCACTAAGCCGCCTGCTCAGTTATTTGCCCATGCCCGCGATGGCCTCGCTATTATTGTTTGTAGCCTGGCGCATGAGTGAAGCACCCAAGGCGCTGCATCTATTGAAGACGGCACCACCCAGCGATATCGCCATCTTCCTTACCTGCTTCGTACTAACGGTAATGTTCGACATGGTGGTGGCCATAGGCACAGGTATGGTTCTGGCGTCCCTACTATTCATGAAAGAGATTGCGGATATGACACGGGTGTCCGATGTCAGCTCTAGCAAGCGGTTCGTTCCCGAGGGAGCTCCGGAGGGTTGGAGCGTCATTAAGATAAGCGGGCCACTGTTCTTCGCTGCGGCGGACCGAGTCTTTGGAGAAATAGCCGCAGAGCACCTTGGCGAGCGCGGCACGATTCTATACCTAGATGGGGTGCCGGTATTGGATGCTGGGGGACTCTCCGCGCTAGAGCGCTTGATGCAAAAATGCGCAGAACGCAAGAGTTTCCTGATGTTGGCAGACCTGCAGTTTCAACCTCTGAAGACTCTAGCCCATGCTGGCATAGAACCGCGCGCAGGCGAGTTTGCGGTCTACTCAACCCTCGCCGATGCTCTCGAGGCTGCAGGACAATCGGCAGTAAATGACGAGAGCGCGCTAGCTTAATCTTCTAAAGAGCTTAGCAGATAGACCTTCTCGACCGCTTCGACTTTGCCCTTTAGGCCTCCAGCCAGCGCCTTCGCCTGCAATATGTGCAGACGATAGTACGCAGCATAATGAGCACGCACCTCATCTTCACTGACTGCGAAGGGCGGCCCAGCGAGCTGGGCTTGGTCATACTCGAAACACACCAATAGCTGCTGCGCGTTGTGAGTGAGTTTGCGCAAGTGCTGGGCATAGCGCACACGCATCGCACTGGGTAGCGCGACCATTGCCGCGCGGTCGTAGATGGCATCGACAGTGCCTAGCACTAAGCTACTCAGCGCGAATATATCGCCTACATAGACATCGACACGCTCGGCGCTATAGTGGCTGAAATTGGCGTGTTCCTCGATCTTGGGCGCTTGCCCCATTTCCTCGAATAACTCTTTTGTAGCCACTTCACTCAGCTCAGCACCGACCACGCGAAAACCTTGTGAGAGTAGCCAAGGGATATCTTTAGTTTTGCCACACAAAGGAAGAAAGAGACGTGCGCCCTCTTCGAGTTCGAGCTTAGTCAGATTAGCTACGAGAATTGGATTGACCTTAGGCTCATGAAAGCCTATTTCTTTCTTCTCCCATTTCTCGTGCCAGAAACTCGCTTCCATATCGACTACTCTCTCTTATTAAGATTCAGCGCAACTGCTAAGTTGCTGCGTCTACTTCTTTTCTTCTTCAGGCTCAATTACTGGTTCCGCGACGCTGGTCTTGAGGCGTCCTGAGCGGCGCAGAGACTCGCGCAAGACGTACTCAATCTGCCCGTTCAAGGAACGCAAATCGTCGTCGGCCCAGCGCTGCATCGCCTCGATAACAGTTGGGTTGATCCGCAATGGATATGACTTTTTGCTACTCATCTAAACCTATACCGCTCGCGCTCAATGGAAACTAATACAAGGACCCGGTGTTAACGACCGGTTGTGTTGCACGATCAGAACATAGCACCACCAGCATATTGCTGACCATCTGCGCACGGCGCTCGTTGTCCAGCTCGACCACATCGTTCTCCTTGAGTTTCTCAAGCGCCATTTGCACCATGCCGACGGCACCCTCTACCAAACGCTCGCGGGCCGCGATAATTGCGCCAGCCTGCTGGCGCTGCAACATCGCACCGGCGATCTCGGGAGAATAGGCTAAGTGACTGATACGGGCATCTTGTACTGCCACGCCGGCCTCCGCTAGGCGCTCGGCCAACTGTGCCGCGAGGTCGTGAGATATCTCGGTAGCGTGGCTACGCAGCGCGACCTGACCGCTATCGCCTTGATCGTAGGGGTAGCTAGTCGCCATGCTGCGCAGCGCTGCCTCGGCCTGAATATGTACGAAACTCTCATAGTCATCCACGTTGTAGACCGCCTCGGCGGAATCCATCACTCGCCACACCACTACCGCAGCGATCTCGATAGGGCTGCCCTCTAACTCATTGACCTTCAGCTTGCCTGACTCGAAATTGCGAATTCGCAGCGACACGCGACGCGATCTGTAGAAAGGATTGTTAAAGCGCAGGCCTTGATCCTTTACGGTGCCCACATATTTCCCGAACAGGCTCAACACCGCGGCCTGATTGGGCTCTACCATGTACAGACCAGCCAAACATAGCAGGCTAATCCCTCCAACGGCTACGCAGAGCAGCATTCCTGGTATGTAGAGTTCAATACCAAACTGAATGAAGTTCCAGACTGACGCTATCACTATAAGCACTATTCCAATCGCTGTTGGAATTCCGGGCAATGATGAAATCGATTTTTCTTTCATGGGTTTCCCTCCGATTAACTGACTCCTATTAGATATCACATTGATATCTATTTGCAACAGCTACCGGTATTTTTCGTGGCTCTGCGTTCACCAAGGCTAATCGCCCGCAAGGCAGGCTCCTACACGTCAGAGCACTGTTCTAGTCTTTGCGCCGGCTGTAGACTAGAGCTAATCGAAGGAGGATTCATATTTATGCAGCTCAAAAAACCCATATTTGCTTTCTTAGCGTTATGCAGTGCTTATGGTCAAGCGCAGGCACAGTCGAATGACTTCTTCGATGTCTCAGTTGCCGCGCACCACGACGACAACATCAGTCGCGCGCTGCTGAGCTCGGATCGCTATAGTGACGAGAACCTAGAGCTAGCCATCTCCGGCGGGCGACTACTGCAACTGCGCAGCCAGGACACCCTGACCCTGTTCGGCAGCCTTGGCGTCAACCGCTTTCAGCAGTTCGATGGTCTCGATAGCACCTCGCTTAACTTAGGCGCCAGCCTGCAACACAAGTTCGGGCTAGGCGCCTACGCTCCAGCCGTTAGCGGCGGCCTGAGCTGGACCCATCACGACAGTGACACGGCTGTGCGCACCCACGACTCGCTTGAATTAAGCCTCGCTTATAGAAAGCGACTATCGCCAGCGTGGGACTTCTCGGCTGGAGCGGCCTATGAGTTCAACGAAGGGCTTGAGGATGGTGCCGCGTATGCCAGCAGGTACAGCCCAGACAACGACATCTATGACTTCGAGCAAGCCTCTGTATTCGCTTCCCTTGATTATACCTTCCGCAATTTTTCATCGTTGAGCGCTAGTTATAGCTATGTGGATGGCAACACGGTATCAAGTGCTCTTGCACCCAACCCCGCGCTGCTCGCAATTGCCGATGCGCTAGCTCCAGATGCAGCTTTTACAGCGCCGCCTGGGCGCATGATCGTCGCCTACACGCTCGCAACTAAGGCACATCTATTCGCGCTCAACTGGAGTGTCCCCGTCGGGCGCGACAGCTCCCTCACCGCAGGCTATAGCCGGCAGCAAATTGAGGCACGTAGGGGGGTGGAATATACGAACGACAGGGTCAGCCTGACTTTCATGCATATCCTGAAATAATCAGGCTGACCACAGTTTTGATTTACTCTTTGACGAACTTCAAGGTCATGCGATCACTCTCGCCAATGGCGAGATACTTAGCACGATCGGCGTCAGAAACATTTTGCAGGGTTGGTGGCAAATTCCACACGCCGCCTGGATGGTCTTTGGTATCGGCAGGATTAGCATTGATCTCAGAGCGTGCCGCGAGGGCAAAACCGTGCTTCGCCATCAGGTCGATTAACTGCTGCTCGTGTATGTAACCCGTTCCCGGCTGAAATGCTTCATCCGCACCACGACGGTGATCGACGATGCCCACGATACCGCCAGTCTTCAACGCATTGTGCCAAGCCAATACGATGTTATCCGGACCCGCTGTAATCCAATTATGGGCATTGCGGAAGTCTAGAATCGCATCGACCGTGCCAGCTGGCGCAATCTCTGAGACTCGCTCCGAAACTTGCTCACTAATTACCACTTCGGAATAGACAGGATCGCTAGCCAGAAGCTTATCTAGCGCCGTTACTCGGTTGGCCATATAGGCAGCAGGAGGGTTGTCGGAACGGTCGAAAGTCGCTGCTATCAATGTGCCTTCGGCTTTAAGATAGGGAGCGAGAATCTCTGTATACCAACCAGTACCAGGCCACATCTCTACTACGGTTGAAGTCTTCTTAATGCCGAAAAAATCGAGTGTCTCATAGGGATGACGGTACACGTCTCGAGCCTTATTGTCGGCGTTACGAGTCGGCGCCTCAACAGCCAGCATGAGGTCGTGATTATGCTGTGCAAGTGCAGGCGTCCCTACACAACTTAGAATAATCGCAGCGAGTGCGAACATTTTTTTCATAAATCCAGCTCCTATAGAGAGTTGTTCTCTCAATATTATGTAAATCGAAACACTAAAGCAGCTAACCAGACATAGTCCTTAGCCGACAAGCCAGTGGTAAGCCCGCATTGTATCTGCTAAAAGTAATCAACAACTACCAAGACAGGCAAACAACTCAAAAGATGTCGAAAATCCCGAAATTATTTCACCAGACCCGATTCTTACTCACCACCCTCGCCTTCCTGATCAGCGCCCCTTCCTACGGACACGATGTCTCGGCCGTGGCGCGCGAGCGCATGCAAAATGGCGGTGTCCTGGACTATATCTGGACTGGCGCGGAGCATATGCTTACCGGCTACGACCATTTACTGTTCCTACTAGGGGTGATGTTCTTCCTCACCCGCTTTCGAGACATCCTTAAATTCGTCACAGCTTTCACCCTGGGCCATACCATCACACTGGTTTTTGCGACCTATGCCGGCATCACTGCGGACCATTATTTGATCGATGCCGTTATCGCTGTCACCGTCATGTATAAGGGCTTTGAAAACCTCGATGGCTTTCGCCGTTGGCTAGCTTGCTCGGCCCCGCCACTTCTAATAATGGTGTTCAGCTTCGGCTTGATACATGGCTTCGGTCTGTCTGCGCGCTTGCAAGACCTCACCCTTGGCAGTGAGGACGGCCTACTAGCCAAGATCCTGTATTTCAATCTCGGCGTAGAGCTCGGTCAGATTGCAGCCCTTCTCGTGATGGCCGTGGCCATCCGCGCGTGGCAGAAGACCACCGTGTGGGTGCCCATCACTCGCATCACTAATGGCTTACTAGTGTTCTTCGGCTTCCTGCTCCTTCTGTTCCAACTCCATGGCTATATTCATGAGAGCGGCCTCATTCATGGGCCAGAGGAAGGTGCGGCATTGCCGGGCGAGATGCATAGCCATGACGGAGGCGAACCCCATGCGCACTAGATTATTCGCTGTCCTTGCCAGCCTAGCGATATTGTTATCCCTACCAGGGAGCTACGCGCAGGAGCCAACGCTGCAACTGCTCGTGGATGACACAGTAATTATCGGCATTGTGACTAAAACTGACGGGAGCCCCGCGGCAGATCTGTCCCTACTTCTACAAGACAGCTCGCACCCACAAAGTGCTGCCACTATCCTCAAGACCGATGCGGCTGGGGTGTTTATGTATACGGGGGAGGCACTGACAGAATACCGTGCTAGCGCCGTAGTCGATGGGCGCACCATCAGCGCCACGGCGAGCACCGGAGAGGGACCACCGGCGCCTTTTCAGTGGCCACCGATCTATTTGACCCTTGGCGCGTTGCTATTGCTGTCTTTGATACCCGCGCATTTCCTGAAACGCGAAGACGCCTAGTCTTCGCGCATCCGCTACCTAGGGCTGCCACGCATAGCTAAATTTCGCGAACACCGTGCGCGAGTTAGTCTCTATCGAATTCAAGCTATCGTTCTGATATCCGGCGTCCGAGTAGCCCACAAAGAACAGGGTTTGCGCACTAAGCTTATAGCTATATAACAGCTGTGTGGTCAGGTCCTTGTAGCGCGATTGCACCGGCCGAATATACAAAGACTGATCGCGTTCCGTATCGCCATATTGCAGTATCAAACGCAGAAAGCTGCGCGTACTGAACTGATAGGTGCTGCGCAACTCGGTGAGATTCGCGGTGAACAAGCGCCCACCATCGACGTCGAAGGTCTGATAGGTGTGCTCTAGATCCAGCTGTAGATGCCGGCCAAATTGATAGTTGATATTGGGCGTATAACGCTTTGACTGCCCAAGCCGTGTGTTGGCAAAGTCCACAATATCTTCTACACGTACCGTCATCCTTGCATAGAGGTCTCTTACTGGACGAATCGAAAGTGACAGCTGATTGAATTGCTCGTCAAAGTAAACGCCGTTGTAATAGGTCTTGCTGCCACCGACCAATCCGTCGAGTCGCGACTGGTAAGGCCCTCGCATCTCTAGAAACATCTCGAACTCTTCTTCTAACTCCAAACCGTCCTGATCATGCGTATTGTCCCAGTCCAAGGCCACGCGGATATTGTCGAAGAAGCTGCCCGTGGCGTAGCGCCATGTATGCCCCACGCGCAGCGTGTTGCGGTCGTAGTCGACGCGATTGATAAAGCCCATGTCCGCGCGAAAGTCCTTGCCATAATCGACGCGTTCCGCCCACACATCCCAGCGCCCATCGTTACGACGATACTCCAGCAACATGGTGTTATCGCTGAGGCTGTCGTCCTGTCCATAACGGGTCTGTATGGCGAGTGGGTACTCAGACTGCGAGCGCAGGAACTGCGCATTGATAACGTCGCTGTCACTCAGGCGCAACTTGCCGTCCACACCCGTTACCGTATTCGAATAGTCGCCGCCCTCGCGATGGGTAATCACTGCCCCAATGCTAGAGCGGTCTAACACGTCTTGACGATAACGCAGGACAGAGACATCACTCTCGGTATTAAACAGGTTGGCGACAGAGGAGCTCTCATTATTGGGAATTAGGAAACTGGTAGAAGTATCGTTCGCCTGCATAAAACCGTAGGAGTGATTGCCGGTCTTGCCCGTGAGCTTTACACCATATTCCGGGTCAGCGATGTTGCGGGTATGCACGATATTCATATTCGTGTTGAAGTAGTCTGCGCCGTCTAGGAAGAAGGTGCGCTTCTCTGGAAAATAGAGTGAGAAGGTATTGTTGATATCCAGCTGCGCGCTATCGGCCTCGACCTGCGAGAAGTCAGGGTTCAATGTGGCATTAAGGTAGTTGTCCTGATTAATGCCCCAGCGAATATCCACGCCGGCCTCGGTGTCTTGCTGCGTATCGCCCCAGGAGTCGAGCGCTGGATTCGGCCGCACACGCTGCCCGGTGGAGGTGACAGTTGGGATTACTTCGATATTGCGGCCCGGCTCGACATTGGCGAAACCACTGGCTCTTTCGAACTGGCACACGAAGCAGGAGACATTCTCCGAGATATTGGAATTCGAGAATCTATAGCGGCGATCACGTGGATAATCGCGAATGAAGCTGATGCCCCACACCTTCTCTTGATCGCCACTTGGAAAGCGCAGCTGCTTAAACGGGATCGCGATCTCTACCATATAACCGGTGTCGGTAATCTGCCCCTCGCTTTCCCACAGAGCGTTCCAGGAGGAGTCTTCATTGCCTGTTAAGTCATCGTTGATCGCGTCATATTGCACACCTAGAGGACTAACGAGGAATATGAAGGCACGCGCCTTATCGTCGAAAGTATCGAGTGCGATGCCAGAGAAATCCGTGCCACCGATGCCATCGCGGTCGCGGTAGAACGCGCGAATAGCCTCTGGATTGGGGTCTTGCGCGATGAAGGCGACATAGAGTGCCTCGCCGTCCTCCATGATGAAGGCCTCGGTCTGCACACGTGCCGGGGTGCCCTCGGTAGGGGAAAATTCTGTATCGAGCATCACGCGAGTAGCCTGCGCCCACTCGGCGGAATTCACCTCGCCATCGATATCGGGAGCACTATCAACATGAGGAATACTAAACGCGGGAGGCTCCTGCGCGAGCGCAGCATTCTGAACAAACAATAGTCCACAACAAATCAGCCCAATCTGGAGACCACGGCGGAAATGCATTGGAGTTAATAGAATCGACATGCTACCTCTCAAGTTTCTTCACGACTTTTTGGATTTCCCAGCGAACATTGAATAGACGATATTAATGTAAGCAGGGTTTAGGCCAATTTATTTTTCTTTTTAAAACAGCACCCTAGAATTTAGAGGCTGGCGGATTTTGCCAATAAGAAGGCATTTTTGCCACCTAAAATTACTCACAGCCTGTGTCACATCGCGAATGCAGCACGGAAAGTGGGCTATCCAATACCGATATTTAGTTCGCCGCTGCATCTAATAAGGGGTCGACATGCATCTCCTTATAAACAGCCCATCGGAGACCGAGCAAATGGAAACCCTAATACCAATATCACTATTTCTTATGATCGCAGTAATCATCGTTACCCCCGTGTACCTCTCCTATCTTTCCCGAGTGAAAGAGCTGGAGACCTTGAGCAAGCTTGCCGAGAGTAGTGTTGAGAACCGTGAAGAATTACTCAAACTCATTCAGCGCCCTTCGCTGCCAAGGAACGATCTTCGCAAGGGCTTAGTTCTGCTGGCTATCGCAATCCCCATTATCATAGGCGGTTTGGTGGATGGCTCTGTCATGGTATCAATTGTCCTAGGCGGTATACCCTTATTAATTGGACTGGCCTATGTGTATATGGCTAAATCGGCTGAACCAACGCAAAGAGAAATGCCAAACTGAGCTGCGAGCAAGACGATCTAATCAGCAGGGCGCGCGAGCAACGCGAAGCGGCCCTGTTATTGCGTGCGACTAAAGGTGGCGACACGCAAGCCTTCAGTGAGCTGGTAGCCATGCACCAGAGCGCAGTGCGGGCCTTCCTAATGCGCCTTTGTCGAAATGGCGCACTCGCCGATGACTTAGCGCAGGAGACTTTCCTGAGCGCCTTTCGCAAGCTCGCCACTTATCGGCAGTCAGGTGGTTTCTCTAGCTGGCTGTTCGGCATCGCCTACCGCTGCTTTTTGCAGCATCGGCGCAGTGAAAAGCGTGCGATGGAAGTGCACAATCAACACCACCTACTCGTCGACGCGGACGAGCAGTTTTACGAAACTTTGGCACCGGTGCAGCGAGACTTGGAGCGAGCACTCATGCAGTTAGAGGCAAAGCAAGCTGCGGCGATCTCACTTAATATGAGCATTGGTTTTTCCCACGCCGAGGTCGCGGACATCATGGACATGCCACTAGGCACCGTGAAGAGTCACATCAATCGTGGCCTGGCAAAACTGCGCGAGCTATTACAACACCCATATGAGAGCGAGATATGAGCATGGACGAGCCCAAGGACCCATTAAATAGTCTGCTGGCAGAATTGCCAAAGGTCCGAGACGACGGCTTCACTAAGCGCGTCCTGTATCGAGTGCAGCTGCGGGAGTTGCGCCGCCGCACCTTCTATTTCACCGCATCTTGCTGCGGGATCGTCGCTTTAGCTTTAGGCTTGGCATATGGGCGTTTCGGTGCATCATGGGGCAGGCGGCTGCAAGACTCGAGTTCGATCTGGACAGATTCTGCAAACCTCGATCAACTAATACAGCCTCTGATGGCGCAACTGCAATTGAATAATTTCAACACCATAATAGGATTGAGTGCAGGAGCAATCGTCTTAGTGCTAGGGATTAACTCACTGCTTCGCGATTAGAGATTTGCAGTGTTCACTGCTGTCGAAACACTGGGCTGCGCACCCACAAAACGAAGACCACTATCTGCACCAATCCGCACACTATGAAGACCGCACGCGCGCCAGAGAAATCGGCGAGCCAGCCCGATGCGATAAGCGCGAAGGGAACGCCGATCTTGAAGATAGAGCCAGTCATACCCCCTATTCTCCCCATCAGTGGTGCCGACGTCGTCTCATGCCGGAAAGACCAGATACAAATATTTTGCATGGTTGTAGCAAAACCGTAGAAAAACAGCGCTAAGCCGACTGCTATGGAGTTGCCGTACAGGCCTGTGAGGGAATAGGTGAGGGCCAAGCCAATCAGACTAAGGGCAAGACAGGCACCAAGGCCGATTCTGCGCCGCAGAGTCTCCGTCACTAAACTCCCAAGCAGTCCGCCAATGCCAGCGCAGGACAGCACTATGCCCACCCTTGCGGCGCTCCAGTGCAGCTCATCCTTCACGAAGAAGATCACCATCAACTCGAAACTAAGGGCCGTGGCATTGAAGAAAGACACAAACCAGGACAGCTCCCATAGTGAACGGTTCTCGCGCAGGGTATGCCACCCGGCCTTGAACTCGCCCCAGAAGTGCCGGGCCTGTAAAGCCTGAGAGGGTTCCTTCAAGTCGATTCGCGCGAGCACGATGAGCGCGAAAAGATAGACACATGCAGTAATCAGTAGGCCGTAGTAGAGGCTCGAGAGAAACAGAATGGCGCCAGAGATCGCCGGGCCCATGACCTGCATAAATGTTTGAGTGAACGTGAATTTGGCGTTGGCCGAGGTCATCATATGGGTAGGCAGCGCGAGTTTTATACTGCTGATGCGGGCATTGATATACGAATAGCTAAACACCATCAACAGAAAGCCGGCACCATAAAAGACTACTTCGTTCGGCTCTTGGGTCTGCGAATAAATAAACAAACTGAACAGTAGGATCATCTGCAGGCCCACCGACATGAGCATCCAGCGTTTCTTGTCCGCGCGATCCACAAACACGCCAATAAACAATCCGAACAGGAGTATAGGCAGGAACTGCAGTGCGCGCATGGTGCCCATGGCGGTTGAGGATTGAGTGAGCTCGTAGATGATCAATGGCAGCGCGAGTTCGTACACGCGGCTGCCGAAACTTAGCAGAAACCCGGTAAAGATCAGCACCACGAAGTTACGGTGTTGCCAGATACTTTCTCTGGGGTGTACTTGCATTAGCTTGGGGACCTCTGATGCCTTGAAGCGCAGGCTTAGATAATGTCGGCGCTAAAACTACTCTTGCGCGTTCACAAAGGCAACCGCAAAGCCCTCAGACCATCATAGGATACATGGATAGAAGCAATAAGAGCGCCATGGCCCGGTTAAAACGCACGAGCCTTTGCCCTACATGCAACCAACTCTTCAAGGCGACGCCACCGATATTCCACGCGGAAATTAGCGGTATACCCATAAAGAAAAAGATCACGGCGATAGTTAACACACTAATGAAGAAATGTTCGCGGTCGCCAAATGTCGAGACCACAGTGACTAGCATCAGCCAAGCCTTCGGGTTCACCCACTGAAACAGCGCTGCCTGCAGGAAGGTGAGCGGCTTAATCTCTTTATCAACTTCCAGCTTCGACTTGCGTGGACGAGCAAGTTGATAGGCCATATAGAGTAGGAACAAACCGCCGCAGGCCTTAAGTATTAGCGCGGCCTGTGGATACGCCTCCAACAGCTGCCCAAGACCGAGCGCGATAGCCCACAGCAGTATCTGACAGCCTACAGTGATGCCGAGGATATGCGGTATCGAGCGTCGAAAACCGAAGTTCGCGCCGGCACTCATCAGCATCAAATTATTGGGCCCAGGCGTGCCGACCATCACCATAGTGAAGGCAACTAAGGGCAAATACTGATCGGGGTTCATGGGGCTCTCCTTGATGAGCGCGCAGTTTAGGCCGACAATGCCAATCGGTACAGGGTTAGTTTTTTGAAATTGGAACGGTACAGATGGCATTGATGCGAATCTGTGCTGCTTGCAAAGCGACAGTCTGTGTCGCGGCAATACAGCCAGTGAACGCTATGCTTGTCTCATCATCGACACGCCCTCAGGCAGAGGCACTGATATGTTATACCAAGATTTGGCAGACCGACTGCAGGGCTTAATCCGCCAGCAGGTCTATCCCGTTGGCACCTCCTTGCCCGGCGTGCGCAGGCTGAGCGAGCAACATAGCGTCAGTGTATCTACCGCGGTCAACGCCTGCCAAGAGTTGGAAAGGCGCGGTTTGCTCGAGGCGAAACCGCGCTCCGGTTTCTTCGTCTTGCAAGCACCCGTGCGCAGAGAGCCTCCGCGCCTGAGCCTCGTCAGCAAGACCCCGCGCCCCGTCACTGGGCAGGAGCGAGTGTTGCATCTAGCCCAAGCGGTGCGCGACACCAGCATCGTCAACCTTGGGGCAGCGGTGCCCAATCCCGACCTAATGCCAGTGGCGGCCCTAGAGCGATCTTTCCGCACGGTGCTGCGCGAACAGCGTCGACGCTGTGTCGGCTATGAGTTCCCGCCCGGGGCACCGGAGCTACGCACGCAGATCGCGCGTCGCCTTGCCGCCGTACAGTGCCATGTCACACCAGATCAGATTCTCGTCACGAATAGCTGTCATGAATCCCTCAGCATCGCGTTGAAGCTCATCACCAAGCCCGGAGATACCGTTGTCTTGGACTCGCCGACCTACTACGGACTGCTGCAGGTCATCGAGTCCCTCGGGCTCAAGGCACTCGAGATTCCGACCGACCCGGTTACCGGCATTTCCATCGAGGCCCTTAGCCTAGCGTTAGAGCGTTGGGACATTGCCGCCTGCGTGTTGATACCCAACTTCTCTAATCCGCTAGGCGTATTGCTATCGGATGAGCGTAAACAAGCGCTGCTAAAGCTGATGTCGAAACACAGGGTGCCACTAGTGGAGGATGACATCTATGGCGACCTACCCTTCTCTGGCAAACGCCCGCGGCCCATCAAGAGCTGGGACACCGAGGGCATCGTCTATTACTGCTCGTCCTCCTCGAAGACTCTCTCGGCAGGCCTAAGGGTTGGCTGGCTGGTGCCGGGCAAAGACAATAAGCGCGCCGAAGCCTTGCAGTATATGAACACCGTGGCGGTCTCTACCCCCTCCCAACTGGCCATGGCTCACTACTTAGAACATGGTCACTATGACCGTTTCCTGCGCAGCGTATGCAGCGAACACGCACGGTCTGTGGCGCGGATGACGGACAGGGTAACGCAGTTGTTTCCGGCCCAAACTCGAGTGAGCCGCCCCGCAGGTGGTTTCGTCCTCTGGGTGGAGCTACCGGGAGACGTGGACACATTGGAGCTAATGGAGAAAAGCTTCGCCGCGGGGGTGAGCTTTGCCCCCGGCGCTCTGTTCTCCGCCTCTGGCAAGTTCGGCAATTGCCTGCGTTTGAACTGCGCCGTGCGCTGGGATGCTCGGGTGGAGCGCGCGCTGCTTGCACTCGCACGCTTGATATAACTGAACACAACGTGGTGGCGCGCTCATTTGCACATTATGTCCTAGCAGAGTAAAAAGCCCCTTTAGTGAATTGAGAGTAAACTATGACGAAGTATCGAGGCACATGTCACTGCGGTGGCGTGCAGTTTGAGATCGAAGGCGAATTCGAGGAGATCACCGTCTGCGACTGCTCCATCTGTCAACGTAAAAACGCCAGAATGCTCAAAGTGCATGAATCGGGTTTCAAGCTACTCGCAGGTGAAGAACTGCTTACGGACTATCAGTTCAACACCCACACGGCGCATCACTACTTCTGCAAGGTCTGCGGCATCTATCCTTTCCACCGTAAGCGCACCGCGCCCGATAGCTACGGCATCAACGTGTTCTGCCTTGAGGGCTTCGACCAAAGTGGAATCCCCGTCCGCAACTCGAAGGGTTCCACCCTGTCATGAGCGACACAGCCCTGCCTATTCTGTATTCATTCCGGCGCTGTCCCTACGCCATGCGTGCACGTCTGGCCATCGCCTATGCGCACCAGCAAGTGGAGCTACGGGAGATAATCCTTAAGAACAAGCCAGCGCAGATGCTCGCGATCAGCCCCAAGGGTACTGTGCCTGTTGTGCAATTGCCCGATGGTACCGTGCTCGAGGAGAGCCGCGACGTAATGCTCTGGGCCTTGCACCTCAATGACCCCGACGGGCTATTGGAAGGCGAACCATCCGAGGCGACTGCAGCGCTGCTCGACGAGAACGACGGCGAATTCAAGCACTGGCTGGACCGCTATAAGTACGCGGATCGTTATCCGGAACGCAGTGCGCAGGACTATCGATCACAGGGCTGCGAGTTTTTAAAGAAACTCGAGAAACGCTTAGAGCACAGTGCCTTTCTATGTGGTGAGCAGATTCGTATCGCCGACATCGCCATCTTGCCCTTCGTACGGCAGTTCGCGATGGTGGATAAGAATTGGTTCGATGGTGCTCCCTACCCCGCTTTGCAAGCTTGGCTGAGCGAATTGATAGCGGGAGAGATGTTTACGAAGATGATGATCAAACACGCGCCGTGGCAGCAAGGGCAGGCGCGTGTACTTCTATTTGAAGAGTACTAATCTGCACTCAACTGATACCTAAACACATACTGCACATTAGGGATCATGACAGGGAAACCATCTGGAGCATATTGTGTAAAGCGGAATTGTTTTGCGGCAGCTATGGCACTTCTATTGAAAACAACTGCTGGCTCCGCTTCTACTACCTCCACCGAGTCCGCGACCACTAAACCATCAATACCAACGGTAAATTTCACCTGTACCCAGCCTTCAATTCCTTCCGCCGCAGCGACAGTGGGGTACATCGGCACGACATTTTCTATAGGGTAAAACTCCCCTCTATTCTCCACACCATCTCCCGACGGCTGAGCAGACACGATCTGCGTATTGGCCAGTGCTAGGATCAACATTGATGACAGCAATGCGAGTGTGTATAGCACATTCCGACGCTCTTTCTTAAGCTCTTTCGTTTGCATTATTTTTCCCTCAAGTAAGTGAACGATTCTAGTTTCTAGCGTACTGCTCTCTAACATTGTTTGCGCAAACAATAGTGGTGGTGTCCCGTGTTGCTGGCAGCAGCGCGCGACCTCTAATAGGGTTGAAGCGTAATTCATATTGTCATCTTCGAGTGCCGCGGCCTGCATATCGCAAGCGGACTCTGCGCTAGCATCGAGACGTTTTAGCAAGCGCCAGCACAGCGGGTTCAACCACAGCACACTGGCTAGGGCATAGCAGAATACTTTGCTCAACCAGTCGCCTCGTTGAACATGGCTGAGTTCGTGAGCGAGCACATGGCGTAAAGTGTGTTTGGGCCAATGCAGCGCCTCTGTCGGCAATAGCACCAATGGCCGCAGTGCGCCAAAGGAAACGGGCGACTGGATCAGCGCGCTTGTGTGTACAGACACCTTGCGCGCTATCTGCAGCTTGCGTTGCAGGCTTGCGACTTCGTCCAGAATCTTGTCATCCTCAACCGATGTGCTAAACGCACGCACACGATGCAGTTGCCATAGACCCATTAGTAGCCGCGACAGTAATAAGAACACCGGCACAAGATAGAGAACGAGCAACAGTACGCTCCAATCGAGGCCCGCCGCCTCAATTGCGCCAGGGCGTACAATCAGCGTGACCAGTGCGGGAGCGCCCCCGGCACCACCCGTCGATGACAGCTGTGTTTGGGACATCACCAAGCCGAGGAGTACGCTGACGAAGCCGCCGAGAATCACGAGGTGCTGGCTTTGCGTGGATAGTTGGGCTCGAAGTAAGCGGTCGAACAAGAAGAAGACAGCGAGAACGAAAGCAGAGATCAGCAAGCCATCGCCAAACACTCGAATCGCCCCATTGGCGTACCAGGCAGTAGCGAACACGTTCAATATAGAGTCCAGCATGGCAAGCCCCTTATTCTTTCTCAGTTAGAGTTTTTTTCTTGGCTTTTATCAACTGCTCGAGACGGCTGAGTTCCTCGGAAGAGAGTGCGTTTACTGATTGATCCAGCAAGGAGTTGACGGCAAGAAAAGGCGAGTCCTCGAAGAAGGTCTTCACTACATTGCGAAGCGCAGAGCGCGAGGCCACCTGCCGTTTCACCAGAGGGAAGTAGAGATACTTCGGGCCACTCTCGCGGTGGTCGATATGGCCTTTCTCTTTGAGCTTGCCTAGCAGTGTGCGCACCGACGAATAGCTTGGCGCATCCTCGATACTGTCTTGCACATCCTTCGCGCTTGCCTCACCGAGGCGATAGAGCACGTCCATTATTTGCCGTTCCCGGCGACTGAGTTGATCTGCATTCGACATAGCAAAGATCCTATGTGTTAATTTATTAACATAGTGCTAATAAATTAACACTTGAATGGGATATGTCAACAAAAGATTCAAAAAAACTGCGCAGAAGTGATGAACTGTCTGCCACTAACCCCCGATGCCAAGTTTATGGAACGCTACTTCATTGCCCTGCAACTCCGTATAATGCAGCTCTTTGAGAAACACAGCGCGAGGCAGAAATGGACTTAATCGAGTGGGCAGACTTCCAGAAGGTTGAGCTGCGAGTTGGCACTATCATCGCGGTGGACCCCTTTCCAGAGGCCCGCAAGCCAGCCCACAAACTCACCGTGGACTTCGGCGAAGAGATTGGGGTGCGCCGCTCCAGCGCGCAGATCACCGACATCTACAGCGCCGCGGACCTTGTCGGCAAACAGGTCGTGGCCGTGGTGAACTTTCCGCGTAAACAGATCGGGCCCTTCATGTCCGAATGCCTAGTCACGGGCTTTCATCGCGACGATGGCGCGGTGGTGCTGGCCGTTCCGGACAGTGCTGTGCCAAATGGGGCGAAGCTTGCTTAGACCGAAAGGTAGGAGCGCTTGCCCTCGTAAGGAGGTGCCCTGCAAGCGATTGGGTGCGATTGAAATAGAGTTAAGATAAATTTTGGCCGATCGCCTGCAGGGCAGGCTCCTACAACAACAAAAAACCCCTCTTCGCCTACCCTTTAACCCAGTTTCCTCCTACACTCCCTGTCATCTAGTGCAGTTCCTAGCCCAAACATCCAAAACCTCATTCCATCAGGAGAAGCAACACAATGTGCGACAACCATACCGCTGAAGAAGATGCCTACATGCTCAAGATGTCCAAACTGAGTCGCCGCCAGTTCGCCAAGCTAGGCGTTACTGCCGCAATCGCGGCATTGCTGCCACCACTAGCGAACGCGCAGGACGTGATGGAGATGGAAGTCACCATTAGCACTCCAGACGGCATGGCGGACTGCTACTTCGTACACCCTAGCAGTGGCAAACACCCTGCGGTTTTGATGTGGCCTGATATTCTTGGCCTGCGTCCCGCATCTCGCGCCATGGGCAAACGCCTCGCGCAATCCGGTTACTCCGTGCTAGTCGTCAATCCCTTCTACCGCATTCAACATGCGCCAGTTATTCCAGACAGCGCCTCCTTCGCAGACCCAGAGATCTCCGGCATCGTGCGCCCCATGATGGCCTCGCTGACCGAAGCGTCCGACATTACGGATGCGGGCGCTTTCTTAGCCTGGATCGACCAGCAGGCGGCAGTGGATACTAGTCGTAAGATCGGCACCGTGGGTCACTGCATGGGCGGGCCACAGGTCATGCGTACCGTGTCGCATTTCCCTGAGAGAGTCGGCGCAGGCGCAACCTTCCATGGCGTAAACCTTGCCACCGCGAATGCTGACAGCCCGCACTTGAATATCCCCAATATGGATGCGCGCATGTTGATCGCGATTGCAGAGAACGATGACGCTCGCGATCTTGAGGTAAAGACCACGCTGCGCAATGCGTTCGCCGCCGCCAATATTCCCGCCGAGATCGAGGTCTATGCCGGCTCGATGCATGGCTGGACCATGCCCGACTTCCCAGTCTATGACCAAGCGCTAGCCGAACGGGCATGGGCTCGCCTGCTGGACACTTATGCAAAGGCACTGGTGTGAACTAGTAACTAATCAAGTCTGGAGAAATACAGAAGACGCTTCGAAGGTCTACAAAATAAAACAGGAGATCGATGCTATGTGTGATAACCATACGGTAGAAGAGAACGAGCTTTATCTTGCTATGCAAAAGAAGATGAATCGTCGCCAGTTCGGCAAGCTAGGGGCTGGCGCTGCACTCACCATGATGTTGCCCGCCGTGGCGAACGCCCAGGACGTGATGGAGATGGATGTGAACATCCAAACCCCAGACGGCATGGCGGATTGCTATTTCGTCCATCCTACTTCGGGTCAACACGCGGCAGTCATCATATGGCCGGACATCCTTGGCCTGCGCCCAGCCTTCCGAGCTATGGGCAAACGCCTCGCGCAATCCGGTTACTCCGTTTTGGTGGTGAACCCCTTCTACCGTAGCGCTAAATCTCCGGTGGTGGGCCCCGGGGCCAGCTTCGCTGACCCAGCGATCTCGGCGATCGTGCGTCCCATGGCCGGGCAGCTCAATGCCACCACTCACGTGACTGACGCCAATGCCTTCATTAATTGGGTAGACCAGCAGCCTTCCGTCGATACCAGCCGCAAGATTGGCACTACGGGTTACTGCATGGGCGGCCCAATCGTGATGCGCACGATGTCAAATTTCCCTGAGCGCATGGGTGCCGGCGGCAGCTTCCATGGTGGCGGTTTGAATACGGCCAACCCAGACAGTCCCCATCTTGGCATTCCGAATATGGACGGCCGCATGTTGATCGCGATTGCCACCAACGATGATGAGCGCGACCCGGAATCCAAGTACGTGTTGCGTCGCTCCTTCGCTGCCGCGCAAGTGCCTGCCGAAGTGCTAGTGTATGACGATGCCAATCATGGCTGGTGTATACCGGACTCTGCGGTGTACAACGAGGCACAGGCCGAGCGCGCATGGAGCCGCCTGCTGCGGACTTTCGAGATTGCGCTCGCCTAAGTGCAAGGCATGAGGAAGAGGCGGGTCAAAACGCCTCTTCCTGCTTTACTAGCTTGTTAGAGTTTCATCGATCAGATCCTGATTCATCTCCACCCCAAGACCGGGCCCCTGCGGCATATTCATAAAACCTTCCGAATCGACCAATGGCGCATTCTCTAGCACTGCGAAGGCATCGGTGTATTCCGCGATGGGCGGATCATTCAATATCTCAATCCACGGGCAATGGGGCCATGTGCCAATCATATGTAGCTGAGCGATGGTGCCAAGCTGGCCGCCACCGTGATGCGGAATAATGTCTTTGTGGTGAGCCAAGGCCAATGCCGCCACGGCGCGCAGGCCCTGCACGCCTTCGGTCACTAGGATTTCGGGCTGTAGGATGTCGTAAACGCCCTTGTCGATTATGTCTAAGAATTCATTCACGCCGCGATTGTTCTCGCCGCCTGCCAAGGGGATATCGACCATGCGATTCAGCTCTGCTAGCCCCTCGTAGTCATAGCGACGCAGTGGCTCCTCCATCCAATACACGTTCAAGCGCTTGAGCTCCCGCGCGGTATCTAGTGCACGCGTGAAGTCCCATTGCACGCCTGGCTGCCAGATGCCGCTGGACTGCGCCTGATTGCAGTCGGTCATGATGGTGTAGTCCTCGCCCACCGCGTCTCGCACCAACTCGATAGTGCGGATGTCCTCACTCATCTTCTCGTGGTGCAGTCGAATCTTAATGCCCTGCCAGCCCTCTTCCTTCATGCGTAGCGCCTGCTCGGCGCGCTCCTCGGGGGAAGAGAGTTGAATCATGCTGGCATAGGCGGGTACGCGAACTTTGTGGGCACCCCACAGCTTGTACAGAGGCTGGCCAGTGGCCTTGCCGATGATGTCCCACAGCGCGATCTCCGCCACAGCCACCTCGCGCCAGTTATTCTGTACGCCATTGGTATAGCGCATCTGGTGACCCAAACGCTCGGTGTCGAAGGGGTCTTGCCCCACCAGCAGACGCTTCATCTGTGCTATCGAACTCGGGCTCATGCCAGGGGCGATACCACTGATGCCTTGATCTGTAAGAATCTCCGTCACGGTGCCGCCGCCCTCCACTCGCGTAAAGGAGGTGCCAGGCGCCCAAGCGGCTTCCATGCGGCCCTTCTCGCGCAGAACTTTCATGCGGTGCACGCGAATATCGGTGATGCGCATACGCCCGGTTTGAGCCATGAGGAGATGAGGGAAGGCTACGGGTGCCAGCGCGACGCCAAGCCCGGCAAGGAAGTGTCTGCGTTTCATAGGTCTTTCTCCGTCTTTGTGCAGAGTAATAAAGTTGAAGGATTCAGCATAACACTGGCAACGCAGTACTCGCCAAGTGGTGATGCAAGCGGCGATATTAGCGCGGCGGAGTTTGATGTTACTATCCCAAGCTGAAGCCAGAATAAAAACAAGAGGACAATATGACGACTAAGAAAACCCTTAGCCGGCGCGAGCTGTGCAAGATGGGCCTGATTGCCACAGTGGCACTGCCCCTAAATGCACACGCACAGCCAGCAAATCGTATGCGCCCACAGCGCGGCGATCAGATCGTATTCGATGGCGGCGACAAGGCCGGGCAATTGATTAGCCCCGAACAGCTCGTGTTGAATGCTCAGCCTGTCGCAGCCCTAGCGCGCGACCCGAATAGCAATGAAGTACGCGATGGCTCACGCCTCAATCGCATCATGGTGATGCGCGTAGACCCCGAGACCCTTTCCACCCCCACCCGCAATAACGCAGCAGAGGGCATCATCGCCTACTCCGCCATCTGCACTCATACCGGTTGCGACATCACTAATTGGAAGGCTGACGAATTACACATGGCCTGCCCCTGTCACGAGTCCGAGTTCGATATACGCGACAATGGCAATGTGGTGGGTGGCCCTGCCCCAAGGCCCTTGGCGATGCTACCCCTCGCGATAGAAGATGGCGAGCTGCGCGTCGCCGGCGCTTTCAAGGGCCGCGTCGGGTTTCAACAACAATTCTAATCACGCTGTGTTCAAAATAATAACTCTAGGTGAAGCCATGAACAGATTCGCGTACACCCTCGCCCTACTCGCCACATCGTTATTTGTCTCGAACTCTCTTAGCGCTCAGCCGCTGCCTCCTTATGAGCCCGTGACTGCCGAGCGTCTGCAGTCTCCCGAGGAAGATAACTGGTTGATGTATCGCGGCACCTATGACGCGCAGGGCTATAGCACCCTCGACCAGATCAACACCGAGAATGTGGACAAACTTGAGATGGTGTGGAGTTTCTCCACCGGACTTAGAGAGGGGCACCAGGCACCTCCAATTGTTAACAACGAATTCATGTACATCACTACGCCGCAGAATCACCTGCTGGCCTTGAACGCGAAAACAGGCGACTTGCTGTGGCGCTATCAACGTTACTTGCCCGACGATCTACAACAATTCCACCCCACCAACCGTGGCGTTGCGCTGTATGAAAACCTCGTCTTCATGGCCACTGTCGATGCCTATCTTGTCGCACTCGATGCGGTGACCGGTGAGCTCGTCTGGGAAGTGCCAGTCGAGGACTACTATGCAGGCTATTACATGACACTCGCGCCCTTAGTTGCCGATGGCAAGGTCATGGTGGGAGTATCTGGCGGCGAGATGGGCATCAGGGGCTTCGTGGCCGCCTACGATCCTATGAATGGCGAAGAACTGTGGAAGCGCTACACCATTCCTGCACCGGGCGAGCCAGGCTCGGAGTCTTGGCCCGGCGACACTTGGAAGACCGGCGGCGTGCCCGTGTGGATTACGGGTTCCTATGACCCCGAGCTGAATATGACCTATTGGGGTACCGGCAATGGCGGCCCTTGGATGGGCGACGTGCGCCCTGGCGACAATCTCTATTCCACTTCTGTGATTGCAATCGATGCCGGCAATGGCGAGATCATGGCCCATCATCAGTATCACTGGAACGACTCCTGGGACTGGGACGAGGTCTCCACGCCCATGTTGATCGACTATCAGCGCGAGGGAGAGACGGTCAAGGGCATCGTGCATGCGGGCCGTAACGGCTATCTGTGGTTCCTCAATCGCACCGCGGACAGCATCGGCTTCGAGGATGCCACGCCCTATGTGTATCAAGAGGTCTTCACCAGCATCGACCCCGTGACGGGTCGGCCGGAATACGACATGAGCAAGAAACCCGGCACCGGCAAATCTGCCGACTTCTGCCCCTCCCTGTGGGGCGGGAAGGACTGGCCACCTGAGGCCTTCAATCCCGAGCTGCGCCTACTCTTCATTCCCGCCAACGAGAATCTTTGCTCCACCATGGAGGGCGAGGAAGCCCAGTACAGCCCCGGTCGCTCCTATATGGGACGAGCGGAGTCGGACAACGGCGGCTTCTTCATCCGCGATGGCGCGGAACATATTGGCGAGCTACAAGCGTGGAACGTAGACACTGGTGAGCGCGTCTGGACTACTACCTTCGAGAGCCAGAACTGGGGCCCCGTGCTTGCAACGGCCGGCAATCTAGTGTTCATGGGCGGCACCAATGATCGTAAGTTCCGCGCCTTCGACGCGCGCACCGGCGAGATACTGTGGGAGCAGCCCACAAACTCCGGCGTGATAGGAGTGCCCGTGACTTATAGGATCGATGGTGTGCAGTATGTGGCGGTGCTATCCGGCTGGGGCGTCGATGCCCAGCGCGAACAGAACCTCATCAATATGGTGCGGGAGAAGCAGACCTATGTACCCCAGGGCGGGGTGCTGTGGGTATTCGCGCTAGAGGAATAGCACGAGGCATGCCTAGTCGATGATATGACGATCGCGCAGTGCAATTTGCTTGTACTGCGCTTTTTCCGTGACACCCGCAACCTTGCTCAGAAAGCTGTCGATGTCATCGAAGGGCAATTGACGCAGCGCCTGATGATCTAAGTCCCACCACTGGCTCGCCAGAAGCGCCGCGCGGGTTGATTCGCTGAAACGATAGCGAATCGCGCGGGCCGGGTTGCCGCCCACGATCTGATAAGGTTCAACATCCTTGGTGACTACCGCGTTGCGCGCGATAACAGCGCCATGTCCCACGTTTACCCCTGCCATAACTACTGCCCCATGGCCTATCCACACATCGTTGCCGATCTGCGTGAGACTAATAAGACCCTTATATTGATGGCTTACGGAAAGGCTAGTGGACACCCAGTCTAGAGGATGATTGCGCGGCGTTTCACCCAAGGTGACGTCGCGCCCGATACTGCAGTAACGCCCGATAGAAGCGACATTGAGGATGCGGCTATCCGAGCGTACATAGCTGTGCGCTCCCATGGTCATCGGCTTGTCCGACTTGGGTAGCTCCACATGCACATGGCGAAGCTTGGCGTATTCTTCGAAGAGAATATGGGAGTCATGAGAGACAAGGTCGATGCCCTTAATAATGACATTGCGCCGCGCCGCTTTGCGCTGCTGGAAGAAATAGCGAATTCTGCTAATCAAAAGAACTATCCTTATTCAACTTATAAAAAAACGTCGCTACGAGAACCGCAACGACGCTGCCTATTATAGACTTAGAGCGGCAGGAAGGACTTACTCTTCCCTACAATAAGAGAAAATTTCTCCTCGGAGCTCATTTCAGACTATGATGCCCGCACTATGCTCAACATCCTGTGGCTCAGTTTCTTCTTTCTCGCCTTCATCTCCGCCCTGTGGCAATGGTTGACGGGCAGCAACCCCGAGGTCTTTAGCGAACTAGTCGCCGCCAGCTTCGAGATGGCCAACCTAGCTGTTGAGATCGCCATCGGCTTGATCGGCGTGATGGCACTTTGGCTCGGTCTATTCCGCATTGCAGAACACGGCGGCCTAATCGCCATCATCTCCCGCGGCATGGCCCCACTATTCAAACGCCTGATGCCGGAGGTCCCGGCCAATCACCCCGCGCTCGGCTCCGTGACGATGAATTTGGCCGCCAACTTCTTGGGCCTCGATAACGCCGCTACTCCCATGGGCCTGAAGGCCATGAACGATCTACAGACGCTGAACCCAGACCCAGACACTGCCACTAATGCGCAGATATTGTTCCTAGTACTCAACACTTCTTCCGTTACACTGCTGCCCGTGACCATCTTCCTCTACCGCGCGCAGCAAGGCTCACTCGAACCCGCCGCCGTGTTCCTGCCCATCCTCATGGCGACATCTGCCTCTACCCTCGTCGGCTTGATGAGCGTGGCCTGGGTGCAGAAACTCAAACTGCGCGACCCGGTGCTGATGGCCTGGTTCGCCGGTTTTGCCCTTTTCCTCGCCGCGGCGCTAAGCTGGATCGTCTCTCAGCCAGCGGATCTTCTCGCCACCCGCTCGGCCCTGATCGGCAACCTGCTGCTATTCAGCATCATCGTGCTGTTCCTCGTCTCCGGCGTGCAGCGCAAGCTCGACTGTTACTCGCTGTTCATAGAAGGCGCCAAAGAAGGCTTCACCGTCGCCATCAAGATCATCCCCTTCCTGCTCGCCATGCTCGTCGGCATCGGCGTATTCCGCGCCAGTGGCTGCCTAGACATCATCCTCGATGGCGTGCGCTGGACCGTCTCTATGCTCGGCTTCAACACCGACTTCGTCGAGGCACTACCGACCGCGTTCATGAAACCACTCAGTGGCAGCGGCGCGCGCGCCATGATGCTAGAGACCATGAACACCTACGGCGTAGACTCCTTCCCCGCCCGCGTTGCCGCCACCTTACAAGGCAGCACCGAGACCACCTTCTACGTGCTAGCCGTATACTTCGGCAGCGTCGGCATCCGCAAGACCCGCCACGCGATCGCCTGCGGCCTGGCCGCCGATTGCGCCGGCATCGTCACCGCCATAGCCGCCTGTTACTGGTTCTTCGCTTGAGTGGGAACGCGAGCTCTATTATTGTGAGCGGGAACTGGCGGCTTACTTTCGAATTTCGCGATAGCAATGTGCACATCTTAGATTACGAGGATTATCACTAATGGCGATGCACCAACCTCCTCACCCCGGTGAATTTATCTGGGCAACGTACATGGCTCCATATGGCCTAAGCTGCCGATTCCTCGCCGAGAAACTTTGCGTTGCCCCTTCGACTCTCAACCGAATATTGAAATTCAAAAGTGGCGTGAGCCCTGAGATGGCAATACGCCTATCAATATCATTGGGCCGCAGTCCCAAGAGTTGGCTCGCAATGCAAGGAAACTATGATTTGTGGCAAGTAGAGCAACATTTTGAACAGGGCAAAATTCAGAAGATAGAATTGAGCATGGTTTAAACCCACAGCATGCATATACTGCCTGCTATCTTTCACAACTGACCACTTCAGTTGGCTGAGGAAAAGTGATGAAATTGACGCTCATGATTCTAACTCTTCTACTAATCAGCGCCTGCTCGAATCGTGGCATATACGAAGGCCTCCAAGCTAACCAACGCTATGAATGCACGAAACTCCCACCGGTCCAATATCAGCAATGCATGAAGGACGCCAATAAGTCCTTCGACCAGTATGAGCTCGAGCGCCAAGAGGCAACGCGCTAACGCCTCTCTCCCTAGCCGATTATTCGAACGAGTTATCCCACCCTCGTTTGATCAACAGCTCATCGGGTTGATCCCACATCAAAAGCGGGTATATTAGAGCCCGTTTTGACCACTTTCGCGACCCATCACTGTGGCAACCCTCCATCTGCTGTTTTCTTTGCAGGGGGCAACGCCAGCATCCAGACACGGACAGCGATTGCCTCAAGGAGGTCGGCCCCATTTCTTTGCGCGGCCTGCTTTCACCTAACAAAAACGATAGGAGGCTATATTGTGATGATCGCACTTCCCCGATTGACCGCACCGCTTCTACTGAGCACTTTGCTATGCGCAAGCACCATAGCGAGCCAAGCTAGCGCGCAGGACTGCGCGGCGCCTGCACTGCCCGATATTAGCGCTGTACCGATCCTCCACCTCAATCCAAGCGACCCAAGCCAATCCACTGTCGGTCGGCTGAAATTTAGGGGCGCCATCCATCTGCAACACTATGCCCCCAAGTTTGGTGCTTACTCTGGTCTGCACATCTCCCGCGATGGCCAGACACTCACCGCTGTAGGCGATGGTGACTGGGTGCAAGCGACTCTCGACTATAATGCCGCGGGAGACTTAGGCGGATTTGAAGTGAACTGCGTAGGCGTGCTCAAGGACGAACTCGGTGAGGAATTCGAATGGTGGGAAGACCGCGATGCCGAGTCCCTCAGCTTCAACGGCGAAGAATTCTTGGTAGGCTTTGAGAGTAATCTGCGGGTGCTTGCTTATAAAGAAATTGGTGGCGCAGCTCGCAACATTCCCTTACCACAAGAGTTTGAAGACGGCGTGCCCACCGGCGCCGGTTACTCCTCCATCGAGTCGAGTAGTCCGGACAACTACATCACCATAACCGAGAATGCTCGCAACGAAGAAGAACAGATCAAGAGCTATGTGCATCAGCCTGCGGGCAGTGGAACTTTCTAGCTGCAGTTGGAAGGCGAGGAGTTCCACCTCCCCGTGGGCCTAACGACGATGCCAGATGGTAATTTACTTTTAGCAGAGCTCGCCGTACACACAGACGAGGAGGGCGTGCGCGCCTATCGACGCCTGCGTATCTCAATCATCGACAGGGCGACCGTAGTGCCGGGGGCTGTCGTTGAGCCCACGACGATTACCGAGATCGATCCCCCGCTAATTTATGAGAAGTACGAAAGCATCGAGGCACGCCTAGGGCCGAATGGCGAAACACTTATCTACATCATGGCCGACGACGGCAAGATGCGCGCGGAAAACACGATGGTGAGAATGTTTGAATTGATTGAATTGTAAACACAAATATCAAAGGGGTCAGAGTAACTTGCTATCAATAAAGAGTATGACGAAGGCCCGATTGTCGCGCAGCAGATAGTAAGTGTTGAAGACGGTGAGACTGTCGCGACTCTCAAGACGAAGGTACAAGCAATTGAAGGCCCACTCTATGTGGAGGCCATCAGATCATTGGCGGAAAAATATGCATAGATCAAAACTACTCCTGCGCGTAATCTCTTGTGGCCTTTTGTTAAGCACTCTCCCCTCCCTAGCGGCAGCGCAGGACAAACCAACGCTGATGGTTCTAGCCTCAGCACACTTCAATAACCCCGGACGTGACACGATTAACATAGACGTCGATGACGTAATGACCGAGAAGAGGCAAGCCGAGATAGAGAGCGTAGTCGAGCAGTTGATGGCGTTTAGGCCAACCCATATCGCCGTTGAAGTGAGTGAAGCGCGACAAGCGGGCCTAGATCAGAGATACGAAGACTACCGCGCGGGGCGATACGAACTGAGCCGCGGCGAAGACGATCAACTGGGTCTTCGACTAGCGGCCAAGCTAGGTCATGACCGAGTCTATGGAGTGGACTGGAATGGCAATCCACCCGGCGACATAGAGGCCGACTACGATTGGGTGAGCTACGCTCAGTCGAACGGTCACGAAGAGGAACTGGCCTCTATCACGGACCCAGAACGAACGAGTAGTTTCTATGTGGAACTAAAAGAACAAAGCATCGGCACCTGGTTGAAACAGCTCAATCACCCCGATGCATTGCAAGCGTCGCACCAAACCTATTTCGACATCGCGATGATTGGGGACGGAGAGCAATTGCTAGGCGCGAATTGGGTCGGCACGTGGTATGCCCGAAATCTCAAGATATTCTCGCGCCTCGTCAAAATGGCGCAGCACCCAGAGGACCGCGTATTAATCATCTACGGTCAGGGACATGCCTATCTGCTGCAACAGTTCGCGCGGGAGTCTGGCGCTTTTGAGTTGGAGAGTGTACCGGACTACTTGCTCGATTAGTTTTTCAAAAAACCACAAAGAGCTTCATATGCAGATTCGCGAAGTACTCCCTAATGAACTAGACCAAATCTTAGATCTACTGGACCATTTCGATCGCCCTAGGTCACCAAGACCAGACAGCTGCGAGCTCCAACAAATACTGCTCAAAATACAAGCGAGTAAGGGCACGATACTGGCTGCCTTCTTAGACGCCCAAGCCATTGGAACCTGCACCATCAACGTATGCCCAAATCTGAGCTGGGCCGGCAGGCCTTACGCCATTATCGAGAACGTCATGGTAGCCCCAGCAAATCGAGGCAATGGCGTGGGCACCGCGCTTCTGAAATTCGCACAGCAATATGCGCAAGACCTAGGCTGCTACAAGATTGCGCTGATGACTGGGTCAAAGAGAGCCAGCACTCTTGAGTTTTATGAGAAGGCGGGCTTTACTGGAAACAAAACTGGATTTCAACGCAGGTTTGGCGCATAGCCGAACTAGTAAAACCGAGCCATCAATTAGCCCCAAGAAACTCGGAAGGAGACGAGAGTGAGAACCCAATACTACACCGCGACCAGCCTAGACGGTTTCATCGCCACAGAAGACGATTCACTCGAATGGCTTTTCCCACTTGGAGATATGGAGCACTCCAGCTACCCACAATTCATAGAGAACGTGGGAGCCCTTGCGATGGGTTCGAGTACTTACGAGTGGATGATGCGCAACTCCGAGGCTGTCATCGAGAGCGTTGGCTCACCGTGGCCCTACACACAAGCTACATGGGTATTCACAAGTCGCGACCTGCCGGTCATCGAGGGTGCCGATGTGCGTTTCGTGAAGGGTGACGTGCGGCCGGTCCATGCAGCTATGCGCGAGGCTGCGGCGGGCAAGAACCTCTGGATCGTCGGAGGTGGCGATCTCGTGGGCCAGTTCTACGACTCGGGCCTACTTGACGAGATGATTGTACAAGTCGGCTCTGTCACTCTCGGCAAGGGCAAGCCTCTGTTGCCACGCCGAGTACTCAATCCGATTTTGAAGCTAACCGCTGTGCAGCAGATGGGCAGTACCATGGTCGAGCTGCGCTACGATGTCGAAAAGGGTGAAAAATAAGCGCAGCACAGCTTACTGCGAAAATTTAATACGACGCTGACTGTTGGGAGAATTTAGAGATGAGCACTATAAAGACACAAGAGAACGACGCCAGCATCGAAGACTTCATCAACACCCTAGACGATCCGCGCAGGCAGCAAGATTGTCGCACTCTGGTCGACTTGTTCACCCGCGCCAGCAAGCAAACCCCGCGCATGTGGGGCACTAGCATAGTGGGCTTCGGCAAGCACCATTATCAGTATGCTAACGGCAAACCGGGTGAAATCTGCAAGGTCGGTTTTGCTCCCCGCGCTAAGTCTTTCGCTTTTTATCTGGCCGATTTTCCCGATCGCGCCGCTCTGCTAGAGAGCATAGGCAAACACAAATTCAGTGGCGGCTGCCTACACATAGGCAAGCTCGACGCGGTGGATCTCAAGACCCTAGAGACAGTTGTACGCAAGGCCTACCAGCATGAAGGGGCTAGCTGCTAGGGCAGCACACTCATCCAAACTAAGCAATTGATCGCTGCCTTCTTACAAGCAATGCGCGCCTAGATAGCAAAAGAGTTTTTACGAAAAACGAGAATGGGTTAGCAGAATTGCAACTACAGGAGTGCTTAACTCCCAAGCTCTCGCAGGAGAGCAGTAAGCAATTCTTCCAAGGAACTGGAGTACCCAAATGCAGAATCTATTTTTCGCCGTCCTTTTCGGCTTTGTGGTCTGGGTAGTAGCGGCAGGCCAAACCTCGGCCCCACCTAAAGCGCAAATTCCCGCACCTCCCCAAATCATTAGTGCACCTACAAGCTCCCCACCCTCTCCACCTGCAACTACAAGCTCCTCTGTTTTTTACAAACCGTTACTTAGCAATTTTAGTTGCGATGAGCGCCTATACTGCAGTCAAATGAACTCTCTCGCTGAGGCGGAGTTCTTCACAAGGAATTGCCCCAACACCCGAATGGATGGCGATAAAGACGGCGAGCCTTGCGAGAATGACACGAGACTTAGACCTAGGCGCTGATATGCAACGCACTATACAAAAGAGGAGAACATGGGCATTCAAGAAGCCGATGCACAGCATTATAAAGAATTGATCGAGATCTGGCAGGCCTCTGTTCAGGCCACCCATGATTTTCTCGCAGATGGTGAGATAGCCAAGCTAAGGCCACTAATTCTGGAGCACTATTTCGATGCGGTAAAACTCCATTATTTTGCAATCGATGATGGCAAGATCGTTGGTTTTATTGGTGTTGCGGACGCGAATATCGAGATGCTTTTCGTAGCGCCGGAATTCATCGGCCAAGGGATTGGGCGCGCTCTATGCGAATTCGCTTTAACCCGTCTCGGCGCAAAAAGAGTTGATGTAAACGAGCAGAATCCCAATGCGATTCGTTTCTACAAAAACATGGGGTTTGAGGAAGTTGGCAGATCGGACCTAGATGGCCAAGGCAACCCCTACCCACTGATCCATATGGCCTTGGTCAACTAGCGCCATGCCTACTTATAGGAATAAGAGCTGAAAGCAGCTGCCCTTGCCTTCATCGCTCTGCGCGGACAAGTTTGCGTTATTTAGGCGTGCTAACTGACGCGACAAACTTAAGCCCACACCCGTGCCCGTTTCCTTGGTCGTAAAGAAGGGGGTGAAAATATCATCTAGAAACGACTTACTGATGCCGCAGCCATTGTCCTTAACTTGAATAATCACTTTGCCATGGGCTAGGCGAGACGCCAGAAGCTCAATCTTTGCTCCCACCACCTCACAGACTGCGTCGCTAGCATTGTTTAGAAGGTTTAGTAGAATTTGTTCCAATAGATTGATGTCGGCCATAACACTCAAAGACTCGGGGACAACTTTACACTCAAGCTCTATGCCCGCCGCACTCATACGCTCTTCTAGCAGAGTGCTCATATGCTTAAATAGGCTGCTAACTGGTATCTGGGTGAGTACCGGTCTGGGAAGATTGCTCAAGGAACGATAGGCCTGCACAAATCGCAGCAGACCCTGGCTGCGAGAGGCGATTGTCCCGATCCCCTGAACGATATCCTTATATTGCTCAGTGTCCGCAGCAATTCCTGTTTCTGTAGCTTCCTTCTCGTTAAATACATCTTCGAGGTGATTACTAAGTGACACGATCGGCGTCATCGAATTCATGATCTCGTGGGTCATCACCTTGATCAGCTTCTGCCAACTCTCGATCTCCTTCTCGTCTAATGCCGATTGAATATTCTGCATCGAAACGAGTTTCTGATACTTGCCCATTAGGCGAAACTCGGTAGCGGTGAGTATCAACTGAAGATTGTCATTGCCTATGCTCACTTTCAGCACGCGGCTCTCCCCCGCCTTAATATCGCGCAACGCTTGAGCCAACTCTGGGCTTAATGCGTCTACTTTCTTAAGAGTGCTGATATAACGGTTCTTTAGAATGTCTTTGGTCGCTTGATTGATAATCTCGACCTTGCCTTTCTCGTCGAAACACAGCAAAGCGGTTTCTACGTGTTCGACCACCAGATGCAGATATTCATGTTGGGCAGAGCGATCGGCCTTCAGCTTGCGATACTTCTCTAACAATGTGCGTTGGGCACTGACAAACTGCTGAGCGGAGTCCTCGACATTGGAGTGGGAGGTAGTGCTCGAGAAATCGTTGTGGGAGATATTGTTAATAAACTGCGTGAAGTTCTCGTTGCTCCTCTCCGTCATGCGCATCAGATTGAAAGTAATAAAGCCGATAATAACCACGCAAAGAATCGGAGTACCCACCCACTGCGTGTTGAGCACGCTATAACAGAACACGAATACGACCAGCAGCAACGAAGCGATCGAGAAGATCGCCTTCCCGCGGTGCCCCTTGAGGCTACTGATCAGAGAGTTCATATTTTTCCATCTTGCGATACAGAGTGGTTCTTCCTAGCCCCAGAGTTTTCGCTACCAAGGTCAGGTTGCCTTCGCACTGTTCAATCGCACTACGAATCGCGTTCTTCTCCATCGCGGCTAGATTCAGATTGGCGACAGGCTCCTCTTGGACACGAGTCCCTATCAGAAAGTCTTCCACCGTCAATTTCGAGTCGTTAGCTACGATAATCGCCCGCTCTACCGCGTGTTTGAGCTCCCGCACATTACCAGGCCAGTTATAGGCACACAGCTTATTGATCGTTGCTTGGCTAATACTTATGTCCCCGCGCTCATATTTGTTCGCGAAGAATTCCCGGTAGTGTTCGAGCAAAAGCGGAATGTCTGCAGTGCGCTCTCGCAGGGGTGGAATTCTTATCTCTACAGTATTGATGCGGTACAGCAAATCGCGCCGAAAACAATCCGGATTACTAAGGTCCTGCATGGAGGAATTAGTCGCGCTGATCAAGCGGATGTCGATAGGAATGGGAGCCTGCCCCCCCACTCTCGTAACGGAGCGAGACTCTAGCGCCCGTAACAGTTTCGCTTGGGTAGCAGCGTCAAGGTTGCCAATCTCGTCGAGAAACAAGGTGCCACCTGCCGCTAATTCAAACTTACCTGGGCGACTCTCCTTGGCATCCGTAAACGCGCCCTTGTTATGCCCGAACATCTCAGACTCGAACAAACTCGCTGGGACCGCGCCGATATCGACGGAGATCATCGGGCCCGAGGCACGTTGCGATAACTTATGAATCGCGTGCGCTACTAGATCTTTGCCTGTGCCGTTCTCCCCTGTGATCAGCACGTTGGCATCGGTGGGTGCCACCTTCTCTATCAACTCGCGCACGCTTGCGAATGCAGGCGACTCCCCAATGAATGCAACAAAGCCTCGATTAATTTCATCGCTTAATGCTTGCTGTGTGTGCTCCAACTGCTCGATGCGCCGATGGGACTCGCCCAACTTCAGGCAGTTGTGTAGGGTCGCGAGGAGTTTCTCGTTCAGCCATGGCTTCTGCACGAAATCGGCGGCGCCCAGTTTCACCGCCTTAACCGCAAGATCGATCTCGCCATAAGCAGTCGACATCACAACCTGAATGCTTGGGTCTGTCGCCTTTATTTTCTGCAACCAGTACAAGCCCTCATCGCCACTTGTCATGCCGCGGGTGAAGTTCATGTCCAGCAACACGATATCGGGAGGAAAGACTAAGAGTTCCTGATCGAGTTCCGAAGGGTTGGAAAGACAGCGAACACTCGCAAACTCGCGCTTCAGAATCATCTTAGCGGAGAGCTGAACATCCCGATCGTCGTCGACAACGAGAATGCTACCTTTTGTTTTTATAGTCATGATAGTACGGCCCTGTCCATCAAGTGTGCCGACATGCTAGCCTCACTTGTTCCAAAATGGAACAGCAAGAGCGCAGGATTTAATGCCAGTAACAGCGAATCTGGCGAAATCACCAAGACCGCATATCTCAAGAAAATTGCCCTTATTCGCCGAATGTTCCGCTTTGGCACAACCCTCTTGTTTCAAGATGGAACAGTTTCCTTCCCTCGAATTCCTTGCCGAATATAGATCGTTGTTTTTAAAGAAATTTAGCCTTTGGCATAGATAGTGCCTTAAGTTTAAGACACAACAGCATTATAGTGAGGCTTGGCAGGTTCAAGCTCGCGCTGCGGCGCTCTCATGATCAAGTGGGTCGCAATATCACTCTTAATAAAAAGGATAATCAATGCTTATCAAGACTGAAGGACTAGCAAAACTCTTTCGCACTGACGAGGTGGAAACCACTGCGCTAGACGCGATCAATCTGGAAATTGCCGAGGGCGAGTTCACCTCCATCATGGGGCCATCGGGTTGCGGTAAGTCGACACTGCTGAACATTTTAGGCCTGATCGATAATCCAGATGGGGGCAAGTATTGGTTCCTTGGCGAGGAAGTCGCTAATTATTCGGAGCGCCAACGCGCCATTCTGCGTAAAGAGAACATTGGCTTCGTGTTTCAGAGTTTCAATCTGATCGATGAGCTGAACGTGTATGAGAATGTTGAGCTGCCTCTGATCTACACTAAAACTCCAGCCGATGAACGCAAGAAAAAAGTTGAGGCCGTATTGGAGAAGATGAACATGGCCCATCGCATGAAGCATTTCCCACAGCAACTCTCCGGCGGTCAACAGCAGCGTGTCGCCGTGGCACGGGCACTGGTGAACTCGCCCAATCTCATCCTCGCCGACGAACCAACCGGAAATCTAGATAGCGAACATGGCGCAGAGGTGATGAAGATTCTCAGCTCTTTGAACGACGAAGGCACCACCATTGTGATGGTGACTCACTCGCCCGAGGACGCCGCGGTTGGCAAGCGCATCGTACGAATGCTGGATGGCAAGATTGTGAGCGAGACAGGCAGTACTCTTTAGTACTGCGCCATGAAGACATACTAGGAAGAATTGCAATGAATATGTCTTTGAAGATCGCGCTCAGAAATCTTCACAGCGAGAAATTCTATGTTCTGATCAATGTATTCGGTCTCGCGGTGGCCATAGTCTGCACGTTTCTCATTGGGCTGCATGTACAAAAGGAGCTGAGCTACGATCGACACATTCCCCAGCATGAGAACTTGTACCGCGCTAGTATCGATCTGATCAATGCGAATGGCACTAATACCTTCGCGTGGATGTCGCCATTCATGGGACCCGCCTTAGCAGCGCAAAGCCCTGCGATACAAGACTATGTGCGGTTTCGCGCGAGCACGGCGCAGAGCCTGATTCGTATCGACAATGAGCCCTTCTATTGGGACGGGGTCTACGAGACTGACGACAATGTATTCGATGCCTTTGGTATTCGCGGCATCTATGGAGACCCCCAGACAGCCTTAGTCGATCCTGCCGCCGTCGCAATCAGCAATCGCTTCAACCAGATTCACTTCGGTGGTCGTGACTCGACCGGCGAGACAATCACCGTCAATGGTCGCGATCTGCGCGTTACACTTGTATATGAAGACCTGCCAGAGAACTCCCATCTGAAACACGATGTACTGATATCGATCAACGGGCTTGCTTTCCCCGAACCCTCAGCGCTGCCAATGTCATTGTTCATGGTGAATACCTATACCTATTTCAAGATGGCGCCGAACTACGACGCAGATCTGTTCCCCGAATTTTTCGACGCGTATTGGGCTGACACGACAGCAGAGGCACTACAAGGAAGCGACGCTAGCAGCGCCATGAATCTAAGGCCTGTAGCCGATGTGCATTTCGCCCCGCCCATTGAATTCGATCAGCCGGTTGGTAATATCTTCATCGTGTATGCCTATGGGCTTATTGGTCTGTTAATCCTCCTAGTGGCCTGCATCAACTACATCAACTTGGCCACCGCAAGGTCCGCGCACCGACTCAAGGAAGTTGCGATGCGCAAATTGTTGGGGGCGAATAGAAACACCCTGGTCTCCCAGTTCCTGTTGGAGTCCACCGCCATAGCCGGCATTGCCGGAGTGGTGGCACTCACTTTTACTGAAGTGCTGATTCAATCGGGTGTGGCCTTATTCTTCGACGACACCCTAGAGCCGGGGCTTTATCGCGACCCTCTGGTTCTGAGTGCTTTTCTTGGGGGCAGCCTCTCAATAGGCCTGCTTTCCGGACTCTATCCAGCCTTCTATCTCTCTTCTCAATTTGTCATGCCGGGTAAAGTAAGCAACGAGAATAGGAAGACGGAATCGGGTTTGCGTCAGATACTAGTGGTATTCCAGTTCGCCGTTACGGTCTCGGTAATCGCAAGCAGCCTGCTAGTAATGGCACAGATGCGTTTTATTCAGAGCGCCCCATTGGGGTTCACCAAGGAAAACCGCGTAGTTGTTAGCGTTAAGGGAGTGGATTACATAGAGCGCACCGACCTGCTCGCATCGCAGTGGCGCCAGCTGCCACAGGTCGAAGGGGTGAGCCTAAGCGCCGTTACCCCTGCAGTAGACTCTTATTCTGGTAACTGGCTGGTAGAGAACAATGCTGGAGCCCTAGAGCAGCGCTTCCTGAACTTCCAGAATGTGGATACTAACTACCTTAGCGTCATGGACATGGAATTACTGGAGGGTAGGTTCTTTAGCCCTGCAGACCAACGCAATCTCGTGGTGGTCAATGAGGCACTAGTACGGCAGATGGGCTGGGAGGATCCAATCGGCAAGCGCACCGGAATGCCTGCGGATGCGCTGGGCTCAGAAATAGTGGGCGGCGTGGTAAAGGACTTCCACTTTGCCGGTTTACAGTCCGCTATTGGGCCGCTAATACTGCGCCAAACTAATTCGACTTTCTACGGCGTGGTGAGCAACCCCGCCCAACGCGCAAATCAGACCGCTATGTTGACCGTTGCGCTTGTCAGTGGCGCAGACCCCGAGTCGATAGCGCAGCTCGAAGCCCTATGGCGTGCAGTCATCCCGGAGTTGCCTTTCGATTATCGCTACTTAGAGGACATCATTAGCAGTCAATATGACAGTGAGAATCGAATCCTTGATTTCATTGCTGCCTTCGCTGCCGTCTGTATTGTCATTTCATGTTTAGGCCTACTGGGTTTGAGCGCCTACTCAACACAGCGCAGAACGCGCGAGATTGGGATTCGTAAAGTCTTCGGAGCCAACCCAGGACAAGTAATGAGTGTGCTGTTCAGGAATATTTTCGTGACGGTAGCACTTGGCTCGGTAATCGCGTCATTCGTGTCCTATTTCGCCATTACCGCGTGGCTCGAGAATTTTGCGTACCGCGATGAAATCAATCTTTTGGTGTTTCCGGCAGCCTCCGCTTTGGCGCTATTCCTAGCATTCGCGACCATGGCCCTGCAGTCATGGAGCACCATAAGTCAGAACCCAGTACTTGCCTTACGTTATGAATAGAACAAACCATTTTGGCAAATATGAGAAAGGAGCAATGCAATGTTTAGTTATTATCTGAAGACGGCCCTGCGCAGCATCGTCAAGCGTCGCTTGTACTCCTTTGTCAGCATTGCGGGGCTAGCCGTGGGAATGACGGTGAGCATTCTGATCTTCTCCTTCGTACGCTACGAGGCAGGCTTCGACAGCATGCACCCGCAAAGCGAGAGGACCTATCGATTAAACTGGTATAGCGGCACCGATTCTCGCTTCGCTACTTTCTTCAATCCGGTGTCCGAGATGTTGGCAACTGCGATGCCCGAGATCGAAGCCCTCTCGCGACTCTCCGTGAGTACAGAACTCTTTACTGTGGATGGGAACAAGCAGTACCGGCAGCTGAGTATGGTGGATGACGCCTTCTTCAGTTTGTTTGACTACGAGGCATTGGCAGGTGACCCGTCCACCGCCATTGCAGATATTGGTAATGCGGTGATCACCGAGGCGGCCGCTTTACTTATGTTTGGCGAGTCACTCCCCATCGGTCAGGTATTCACAGTGGAGGATACCCACGACTTTCGCGTGGCAGCGGTTATTGCTAATAATCCTGGCAATAGCCATCTGATCTCTAACATCTACGTCAACATTGAAAACCTACCCGCGATTTGGGAAAGGCCCGATTTTTGGGACAACACCGGCTCAGACGTGATGTATCACTATGTGCGCCTTGCCCAAGGAGTAGACCCCGAGCTTGCGACCCGTAATGCACAGAATTATATCGAACAGAATGTATTCGAGCCGGGTACTTCTGCGCGTATCGCGCTACAAGCCTTGCGGGAAATTCATTTCACTACCGATCTACAGAACGAGATGTCCACTCGCGACGATGCATTAGGTTCTGTTAAATCTTTACGCCAGCGCTCTGACATTCTGATCTTCACCGGCGTGGCGATTCTTACTTTGCTGATCGCCGCCTTCAACTTCATGAACCTGCAAGTCGCGCAATTGGCCAAGCGTACCAAAGAGGTTGGTGTGCGACGTATCGCGGGGGCTTCGCGCTCGGGGCTGGCCCTACAGTTTCTTACCGAGACTGCACTCATCGCATTTCTTGCCGCGCTACTAACAATACTCTTATGTGACATGCTCATGCCCTGGTTTTATTCTTTGGTTGCAGGAAATATTGCTGCGGCACCTGTCTACTCCGCCGAGAATATCGGGCTCCTTCTGGCTATGACGCTCATGCTAGGCGTGTTGGCGGGCATCTATCCGGTTGTCACAATGACTAGAGTCTCGCCCTCCGATGCACTGCGCGGGCGCATCATGAAAGGTGTCAGTGCTAGTCGGTTTCGCTCTGGACTGATCGTATTGCAGTTCAGCATTTCAATCGGGCTCATTATCGCAAGCGTTATTGTGAGCACCCAGATTAACTATGCGATGTCCAAATCCCTAGGCTTCGATGCCAGCAACGTTGTTACAGTGACACTGAACGATCAGCAATCGCGCACAGCATACGACACGATACGTAATGAGCTTCTTGGCCTACCGGGAGTTTCTCTAGTTTCGGCCGGGTCTATTATCCCTACGCAGGACCTTTCCGATGGTAACGGGCTGCTCATCGAAGGCGGCGACCCTGCGAACCCCTTATTCACTCGCACCGTGGCGGTCGGTGATGATTACTTTAATAGCCTTGGCATGCAGTTGATCGCGGGCCGCGCCTTAGATTCAGATTATGGCACCGATGTCATGGGAGAGTTCGGCCCGGAGAATACGACTATTGCCGGTAGCATAGTTCTTAACGAAGCTGCGGTGCGTGCGGGCGGATGGAATTCTCCGGAGGATGCTATAGGCGCCAGGTTATATCAGGAAGGCACGTTCATGGGCATGAACTTCCGCATGGATGCCACGGTTGTAGGTGTGGTGGGCGACGCACATTATCAGTCCATTCGCACCGCCATCCAGCCTATATCTTTCACGCTAGGTGGCACGCACAATGTGATGCTAATTAAGCTAAACGGCAATGATGCCAGCGAGACGGTGGCAGCGATCGATCGCGTCTGGCAACGCAATGTCGGCGCACTGCCGATCCAGCTTAGTTTTCTAGCCGATAGCTACACCGCATTCTATTCCGGCGAGAACCGTACCTTCATCCTCTTCATCGGGCTGACTGCGGTGGCCATGTTGATCGCTTGTTTTGGGCTCTATGCGGTAGCCACTTTTATTGCCGAACGCCGCGCTCGTGAAATCAGCATTCGCAAAGTACTAGGGGCGACAGTGCGAGCGCTTGCCGCCATGCTGGCCTGGGATTTTTCGCGCCTGGTCATCGTCGCGAATCTTATTGCTTGGCCCCTTGCGTGGTTCGCCATGCAGCAGTGGTTATCGAACTTTGCCTACCGTACCGACATTAACATTTCGATCTTCTTCTTTGCCGGTGTTGCGACTTTCATTATGGCCTTGGCGACCACCTTTCAACGCGCCTATAGCGTTGCCGTTGCAAACCCAATCGAATCATTACGCTGTGAGTAATTGAGAGAACATGGACAAGCTAATCGAGAAGAAGAAGCGCCCGCTGTGGCAATGGCTCTTATTTGGCGCTGCAGGTGTCGGCGTAGCATGGTCGGTACAGGCGATGTTGGCCGACGCGTCCATTCGCACCTATAGAGTCAACGAGAGCCAGCTAGTTGTCTCCGAAGTATTACATGGCGCTTTCGACGATGTGACCCCCATACGCGGGACTATTCAACCGTTTAACAGCGTCTTTCTGGATGCCGTTAACGGCGGAGTGGTCGAGGCAGTATTAGCCGAGGAAGGCAGCTTTGTAGAAGCTGGGCAACCGCTCCTGCAATTGAGTAACAACGACCTACAACTGCAGGTAGCGAATAACGACACTCAGACCACAGAACAGATAAACAACTTAGCTAACATCAGCAACAACATGGATACCACTAGGCTGATGACGGAGCGTGCCATCATCGACACGGAGTACAACATTATCGTGCTCAAGCGTCAGAAGGAGCGGATGGAAAAACTCATAAGCAGCAATATGATCTCCAGAGAAGAATACGACGCGATCGCGGACGAACTACTGTATCGCCAGAAGATTCATGCCAATCTGTTGGAAAGGCAGGAACTGGAAGACAGGATACGACAGGAGCGCATGGAGCAGATCCAAGGACAGATGGTGAAGCTGCAGGACAATCTCGGCCTGTCTTTGCGCACCTTCGCAGACCTTCTAGTGCGCGCTCCGGTAGCGGGCCAACTAACCTCATTGCCTGTGGAGATAGGCGAGAACAAGAGTCGCGGACAACGCCTAGGGCAGATCGATGCCGTCGATCAGTACAAGATCGTTGCGCAGGTGGATGAGTACTACGTGACCCGTGTGGCACTAGGCCAGTCGGCTCGGTTTGTCCTCGCAGGCGAGCCGTTCAATGCAAAAGTAATGAAGGTATACCCGGAGATTACTAATGGCACTTTCGAGATTGATCTAAGCTTCGAGGGCGAGGCCCCGAGCAGAATCCGCCGCGGTCAAACCTTGCAGCTCGACCTCACTCTTGGCAACCCAGTTGAGTCGCTGTTGCTGCCGCTGGGCGGCTTCATTCAGGACACGGGTGGCAACTGGGTTTTCGTACTGAACGAGGCGGGTGAGTTTGCCACGCGGCGCGATATTGTGACTGGGCGCCGTAACAGCCGCTATGTGGAAGTGCGAGAAGGCTTAGAAGTTGGCGACCGTGTGATCACCTCGAGTTATTCCAATATGGGGGAGATGGAAAGAATTCAATTAACGCCCTAGGTGAGCATAGGGCAGAACGATAAATCCTCTGGTTAAATCGACCACTATGTGGCTTCGTCGCCGACACCGTTCTCTACAAGGACTTCCGGAAAAGCGTATACGCAATAGATATCAATTACTTAGGCGAGTTATTTATCTGGCACACATCCTGCTATCCCAACTTGTCGATCGAATTCGATCAAACTAGCATCAACTCACTCAAACTAGGGGAATCCCAAAAGTGTTACGTAACCTAACTATACTAGCCTTATGCCTGACAATGACCGGATGTCTATTTACTGTCGACTCGCGAGAGAAGTCCAGAACCAATCAGTGGAGCGATGCCGACCTAACTCGTATCGAGATCGGCAAGACCGATGCGGACTGGGTGCGCACCGCGTTCGGTAGCGCACGACAGAAATCGACTGCAGATAACGGCACCGAGATCTGGCGCTATGAAAACGTGAAACAAAGCGAGTCGGAAGTCGGACTGTTTCTGATTTTTCACGTCGACATAGAGCGAGAGGATTCTGAGACGCTGGCCATCGAGTTTCGCGATGGTGTAGTGACAGACTACTGGACTGAATCTCACCGGCACTAAAAGCGCAGCGGTTCTTGGCAACAGATCTTCGACGATAGAAAAACGCTGATAATAGGTTAAGCTCTCAGTGCGGTTGTGCGTGCTCTAACGCAAAGTCGAAATCCGTTTCTTGAAGAGGTTCCCGCATGCCAATCATCGATGTGCATTTGGTCCTTTCGGCTCAGTCCACTGAGTCGAAAGGACTAAGTAAACGCCTAGCCGATGTCCTAGGCCATCTGTTTAGGGCAGACCCCGGTCGCGTGTGGGTTCGGCTGCACACAATGCCTTCGGAACACTACGCGGAGAATCAAACCACTGTTGCACCTCCAGACTTACCAGTCTTCGCCACAGTGCTGCATGCACGCCCACCTAAGGGGCAGGCGCGCGAGGAGGAAGCGCTCGCCATCACCCGTGCGATAGCCGTATGTCTCAATAGACCACCTAGCCGAGTGCATGTCGAGTACGCCGCGAAGGGCGCGGGCCGAGTAGCCTTCGGGGGAAAACTGCTTTGATCAAATTACTCTGACCCCTTTGATCGATCAAATTACTCTGACCCCTTTGATCGGCAGTGCACCTCTATGAAGCAGTTGGTTTTATCGCAATTGGAGAACTCCAAGCTCTGCGAGTTGGCTCGGAATTACGCGTTCAGAATATGACTCTCAGACTAAACTGAAATGCACCTCACAATTGAATGTGGAATGCATTACTCTGCAACTCCGCGCACCGCTTTCGAAAAGTTAGAGCCCCATGAAGAACCCTAAGCATCAAGTGATCCTAAAGTTCACCGCCCTGCTCCTCATCCTAGTAGGCTATTTCGCCTATCTCACTTACCAGTACGATTTCCTGACCGGTGGCGTTGCCGCGTTGATTACATGGAGTTTCTTCGTGCTGTGTACGCCAGTGGCCGATGCGGGCTTTCTATTGGACTTCCCCATACGAGTATTGTTTGGGGTACGCATGGTGCTGTCGGAGATTTTCGTTTGGGCGGTGGCGATCTCCCTCAATACCGTCGCTATGCTGTATTTTCGTGACTACTACCAGACTACGCTTATCACACGCCTGATGGAGTCGATCATTACCACGCCGTTTCCGTATTGGTTCATTGTCTTGCTCTCTGCCATTGGCACATTCCTGTCCATCCGTTTCGGGGATGAGTTAATGGACGTGCTGCACCATAAGGATCGTGAGTTCTTCTATAGCAACCACTTCAAACACGAGATCGTTCTTTTCGTGTTCTTCCTCTTTGTGCTGTTCAGTTACTACGAACTCATCGCCTCACTCGGTATCTCCGTCGCATAGCGCGATCGGGTCCGGCGCAGCTGTTTGGGTTTGCACACAGGCTGAATATTTGTGCTTTGTAGGAAAATATGTTTTCATCGAGCGCCCTTGGAAGGCACGGATTGCACCTCCTTCGGCCATTTTAACTAGTAGCAAGCCCGGCCTGCCGGCGCGATCTTCTCCGCACAAAAAGAATAAAGCATTATGGGCAATTCACTGAATATTCATGACAATTACTCCCTCCTTAAAGGCGGGTTAAAACGCTTCGTGCTCGGCGCTGCCATCCTCGTCTTGCTAAGCGCCTGCTCAGAGCAGCTCTCGTCCAATAGACCCTATATATTGACCACCGCCACCTCTGGCGGCGCCTTCTACCCGATCGGCGTGGCGATGGCGACAATCTCGAAGTCTCAACTTCAACCCAATCACAATATTTCCCTGTCCGCCATTAGCTCTGCCGGCTCGCTCGAAAACGTCAAGCTTCTGCGTGATAACGAGGCACAGTTCGGCATTCTTCAAGGCGTCTTCGCTGCATGGGCCTGGGATGGCGACGGTCCTATACGTAATCCCCAGACAGGCATGCGCAGCGTGAGCGCACTCTGGTTCAACGTTGAACATTTCGTGCTGTTAAGCTCCTTGGTCGAGAATGGCACTATTAGCGATCTGGGCAATCTTCAGGGCGAGCGCTTTGTTCTAGGCGCCCGCAACTCCGGCGCGGAACAGTCTGGCCGCTTCATCCTCGAAACCCTTGGCATCGATTACGAGAATGGTATGAACTTGGCTTATATGGGTTACGAAGGTGCTGCTAGCGCCATGCAGGACGGCAATGTCGTTGGCATGAACGTGCCTGCCGGGGCGCCGACGAGCGCCATCACCCAAGCATTTGCGCAGATGGGCAATGACATTACCTTGCTGACTTTCTCCCAAGAAGAACTAGACGCTCTGAACAAGCGCTATGATCTATGGGACTGGTATGACTTTCCGCCAGGCACCTACCCTAACCTAGATGTGCTCGTGCGCTCCATCGCCTCCCCTAATGTACTGGTGGTGCGTTCAGACGTGCCCGATGAGGTGGTCTATCGAGTCACCAAAATGATCTGGGAAAATCTTGGCACCCTGCAGGATATTCACGCGGCTACCAAAGATATGAAACTAGAGCGCGCACTGCGCGGTATGGTTGCGCCCTTACACCCAGGCGCCTTGCGTTTCTATCGCGAGATTGGCCTCGAAGTACCTCCCCACTTGATTATGGAGTAAGCAGAACCGATGAAATCTCCGTTGTTGCGTTGGGCTGCATTTCTATTTGCGCTATTCCATGTGTACACCAATCTATTCGCCTCGCTCTCTGAGTTGTGGTTTGCCGCCATTCACTTCGGGGGGTTCTGCGCGCTATGCGCATTCAGCGCCAACGAGCGACTACCTGTGGGTGAGGCTGGCACTAAGTTTAAATACGGACTGAATATCGCGCTGGCGGCACTGGCGATCGGCGTTCCCATCTATCTAATGTTGTTCGAGAATGCGCTGTATGCCCGCGAGGCGGAGTTTATAACCTCCGACTATATTGTCTCGGCCATCGCGGTTCTGCTCGCGATTGAGTTCACGCGGCGCACCACGGGTTGGTTCACACCCGTGTTGATCCTAGTCGCACTGGCCTACATCTTGTTCCTCGGACGCTATATCGGCGGCGTGTTCTCCTTTCCTGGTTTGAGTATGGAGACGGTGCTCTACCGCAGCTTCTTCAGCTCGGAGGGCATGTTCGGCAGCACCGCCAATATCTCCGCTACCTATGTGTTCATGTTTATCCTGTTCGGGGCCTTCTTGCTCAAATCCGGCGCTGGGGATTTCATCGTGCGCTTGGCGCGCTGCCTCGCCGGGCGCTTTACCGGCGGCGCCGGCCTAGTCGCGGTTATCGGCTCGGGACTGATGGGCTCTGTCTCCGGCTCCGCAGTAGCCAACACCGTATCCACAGGCGTGATCACCATCCCTATGATGAAGCGTTCTGGCTTCCCTCCGCAGTTCGCAGCGGGGGTCGAGGCGGCCTCGTCCACGGGCGGCGCACTGATGCCCCCTATCATGGGTGCGGGAGCATTCGTGATGGCAGGCTACACGCAGCTCCCCTATACCCAAATCGTGGCGGTCTCCATTCTGCCCGCTATGCTCTACTTCCTTACTGTCGCCTTTTTCGTGCGCATCGAAGCCAAGCGCCTCGGCCTGACCCCCGACAACATTGAGCAGTCAGAGAAAGTACGTGATGTATTGAAGGAGGGCTGGCATTTCATTCTACCGCTGGGTGTCCTCGTGGGCAGTCTCCTGATCGGCTACACCGCTCTTCTGGCGGCGGTATTCGCTATCGGGGCCACCATCGCCGCCTCGTGGATATCGTCAACGCCAATGTCGCTGCAAGATTGCTTCGATGCCACCGTGGACGGGGTGCGCAATATGACAGCCACCGCACTACTGCTAGTGGCGGTGGGCCTCGTGATCAACGTGGTCACCACCACCGGGGTGGGCAATGCCTTCTCTTTGATGATAGTGGAATGGGCGCAGGGCAGCCTATTGATCACCATTGCGCTAGTGGCACTAGCCTCTTTGATCCTAGGCATGGGCCTACCGGTAACCGCATCCTATATCGTATTAGCCACGCTCTCTGCACCCGTGATCTATGACCTGATTGCCCAGGACTATCTGCTACAAGCGCTGCAATCCACAGACCTATCCACCTCGGTAAGGGCCACACTGAGTCTGTTCGGCGGCGACCCAGTAGTAGCACTGCGCGAGATGCCCTTGGAGATGCGGCAGATTTTGCGCACAGAGTTGCTTGACCCCGCAGTGCTGGGCGGCATGTTGTTGAGCGCTCACCTGATCATTTTCTGGCTCTCGCAGGACAGCAATATAACGCCTCCCGTGTGTTTGGCCGCCTTCGCCGCGGCGGGTATCGCTGGCACTAAGCCTATGGCCACAGGGCTGACCTCGTGGAAGCTGGCAAAAGGGCTCTACCTGATCCCCATTCTGTTCGCATACTCTCCACTGATCTCCGGCACTTGGGCAGAGCGGCTAAGTGTCTTTGCCTGGTCCAGTCTTGGGCTCTATGCTCTGGCTGGCTTGTTGCAATGGCGCCTAGACAAGCCCCTTACCCCATTAACTGCCGCAATGTTGCTCTGTGCAGCCGGATTATTGATGTGGGCACCCCTCACGACGATTTACCATATCGTCGGCGCTGGGTTACTCTTCGCTGTGATGTTCTGGCAAAAACGCACTCTCGCCTAAACCCCTTCACCGCGAGCACTGATCGATGTTTTCAGAGAAAGAGTTAAATCTCGACGAGACCGAACTCCGGGAGCTGGTAGCAATGCTTTCCGAGGAACAGCGAGCGGCCTATCAGCGGTGTGAACAAGCAGCCATCAAGCGCCCCACGACCTATGCGGCACTCAATACTCTATTCTTCCTCGGCGCCCAGCACTTCTATCTGCAGCGCTGGATGCGCGGCTCAATTAGCCTCGCACTAGGCTTGACGGTCGCCTTTTTATTGCTAAACGGCCAGATACTTTACGGCTTCGCAGTCCTACTGGCCTTAGCGATCGTGGATATCCCTCAGCTACTCAATTACGAGCATTTAGTTCATGCGCGCAACAATAATTCGATGCGTCAGTGTTTAATCCGCGTCAAAAAATCACTGCGGTAAACCATTCCAGCTCATGATAGGATGCCCGGCCTAAGCGGAATATCGCTCCAATTCTCGTGATTCACCCAGTTCGAACAACACCGCAAGGCGGAGTAGGACAGTACATAGTGGCATTGACTCTGGTTTTTTTTGTAACAGGCCTCCTGATACTCGTGGGCGGCGCCGAAAGTCTCGTTCGTGGTAGCTCAGCACTCGCCCTTCGCCTTGGCATCACTCCCCTAGTGATAGGCCTGACAGTGGTCGCCTTTGGCACCAGTAGCCCCGAATTAGCTGTAAGTATCGAATCAGCACTTAGTGGCAGTAGCTCTATTGCCTTAGGCAATGTGATCGGCTCAAACGTCGCCAATATCGGCCTGATTCTCGGCATCACGGCCATAATTCGGCCGATGTCGGTGCAGCCATCCCTGCTTAAACAACAAATCCCCCTGATGATCGCGATCTCCTTCGTCATCTGGGCAATGGCCGCGGATATGGCCATTACATTCTGGGACGGTTTCATTCTTGTCGCCGCCCTGATTGGCTTCCTTCTGCACAGCTACCGTAGCTCTAAAGACAGCCCAGAAGACGAGGAAGTACTGCCCTGTGAGGTGCAGACTTTAAAAGACAAAACTTGGTTCTGCATACTGCTCATCCTCATCGGCTTAGCAGGCTTGATCGGCGGCGGCATGTTGTTCGTGCGCAGCGCTGTAGAGATCGCGCAAATCTACAATGTCGACGAGGCCATAATCGGCCTTACCATCGTCGCCATCGGCACCAGCATGCCAGAGCTCGCAACCTCCGTAGTGGCCGCCATACGCAAAGAGTCCGATATCGCCATCGGCAATATCGTCGGCTCCAACATTTTCAACATCCTCGCCATACTCGGCATCGCCTCCCTGATCAGCCCACTATCGGGCCTTGGGTTCAGCACTGCCGACTATGTGGTAATGATTAGTTTTGCCGTTATTCTGCTGCCCATGGCGTGGAGTGGTAGAACCCTGAGTCGCCCGGAAGGCACTGTACTGTTGCTGGGATATCTAAGCTATATGGCCTACATCTGGCCATAACGCCCGCCGGCGTTGAGCGCGATGCTTTGCAACTGAGACTGGTCGCCAAGGGCTTGCTTTAAGCCGTTGAATGCAAGGGCCAGTAATGTCAGTGAAGTCGAGAAACATATCTGCAGGAGCTCAATTATGCGGCGTCTAATGGCCCTGCTACGCGAGCGCTTCCCTCTTAGCACCCAAGGGCTCGCGGTTCTATTGATCGCGATTGTGGCATTGCAGCGTTATGGCTATGGCCGCATGGATCTGGTCGTTTTCGCGCTCGCCGTATGCGCCCTCGCTATCGTGTGTTTCTCTTCGGTGATCGTGCTACTCGGCGGCCTAATCCTACGTCACCAAATTCGCCATACCCTCGAGATGGAAGCCCTTTTGCGCCGCAACACGCCGCGCATCAAGGTCGAGGCGGGCTACCCAAATGAGACGGGCTTTAGCCTTTCCACTATGCCTTGGCTGCCACTGATCGGCGTCACCTGGGAGATCGTTCATCCCGATGCCATCGAGAATCGTAATCGCCTCTCCGAGGACGAGCAGCGCTGGGAGGAGGAGATAATTCCTCGCAAGCGTTGTCGTACCCAGCAGATTACCCGACGTTTTACTGTGCGCGACGTATTGGGCTTTAGTCGTTTCACCTGGCGCTTCACCCAGGAAGGCGAGCTCCTAGCGCTGCCTCAGGCCGGCAATATCCGAGCACTGCCCCTACTGCGGTCCTTGACCGCGGAGGATGGCATTCCTGACCCTGGGGGTAACCCAGAAGGGGATCGCATGGAGATACGCCCTTATGTGCCAGGAGACTCGGTCCGTAACATCATGTGGAAGGTCTATGCGCGCAATCGCCTTCTCAACGTGCGCCTGCCCGAACGTAGCGTCTTTCACAGTAGCCGCACACTCGCCTACCTTGTCTCCAGCCCTAACGACGAGGCTGCAGCGGCAGTGGCTCGCGTAGCGGTAGAATCGGGCGCACTGGGGGATGATTGGCTGTTTAGCGCCGATGGCAGCGATAACGCAAGCGGGCAGGTAGACGAAGCCTTAGAGATCATCGCGGGTTCCCGAGCAATAAATGGCCTCCTGCCCTACGGACTCGATGCCTTCCTGCAGCGCCACGGCAGCCAAGGCAGCACGCACTGCATCGTGTTCGTCGGGGCACAAATGGCCCCGTGGCTACCGCAGCTGCGGGCCAGCATCGCGCGCTTTAGAGTGCGCTTCTCAATCGTGCTTGCAACCGATGGTTTGGCTACCGAAGAGGCGCCCAAGGCATGGCAGCGCTTGCTGTTTCGCGGCTCAAGTAGCTCTGACAAGCATGAGGTTGGGCACACCTCTGTTGCGGATTTGAGCCGATTATTGACGCAAGTCGGTCAGCTTGTAGAATCGACCCTTGTTGTTGATCGCGATACAGGGCAGAGTTTCGACAAACGAATGAACAGAATCTAGGGGAGCCACGTATAGTTCTCCACAGAGCTAATAAGCGAATGCTATGAGCAAAGACAAGACACAGAGGCAATTACTACCCACCAGTCTGCGGGCACTCATCATCGCCAGCAGCTACTGGGTATTGAGCATTTCACTGACAACCCAGAACGGCTCCATCGCTGCCTTCGTCGGCTGTGTCATAAGCTGTTTTCTCGTTGACGCCTATATCGACCGCCCCCCCTTGCGCAATCTGCGCCTAGGGGTGATCGCCATTATCGCTATCGTCGTCCTCGCCGTAGGCGTCTCACTCAGCGCGGCCCTTACTTCCAACATTACCCTCGCCAACACAATGGGGCCAATGGTCGCCTACGAAACAGGTGAAGTTCTGCAATGGTTTATCTTTAGCGCCAGCCTAAGCTTATTGCTGCGCGCTATCGCACAACGCACGGACTTTGGCCGGGTATTAGAGATTCTATTCGTCGCCACCGCCTTCGTTATTACCCTTTCGGCCCACCGCCAGGGCATGATTCATCGGCCCTTTTTCATCGGTGATTTCGCCCTTACCCGCGGCATAGACCCAAGCTCTATCCTGATGGCCTTCGGCTGTGTTGCCGTACTGTCTTTAGCAGCGTTGCTGATGATCGAACACAACCACCGCCGCTTGCCCTACCACTTCTCAGTTCTTGGCGTGCTTTGTTTCTCTTTGCTGGTTTATGTGCAGTTCTTTGGCATGCCCACGCCGCGCATGACCGATGACCTTGGCCTGACCGGGGCTGCTAGAGGCGCGGGTGGTGCGCCGGACGAGAACCCCTTCCGCGATGGCGAGAACGACACAAGTGATATGCAGGCGCCGGTAGCCGTTGTTCTCTTCCGCGACGACTATGAGCCAGCTGGTGGTGCGTATTACTTCCGCGAATCGGCCTACTCTGAGTTCAACGGCACCATGCTAGTAGTGCCCAATCGCGAGGACATGGACGAGGACCTAATCGAGTTCTTCACGCCCACGCGTGTCGAAATCAACGAGCCTTTAGACGCGCCAGAGCTACGCAGTACCGTGCGCACTACCATCGGCCTGTTAGCGCCACATCGAACCCCTTTCGGCCTCGACACGCCTATCGCTTTCGAGAACACGCCGAATCCGAACAATCTGCGTTTCAAGCAAACCTACGACGCATACTCTATGGTGCCGCAATACGATTTCTCGGATCTAATAGGCCGCGAATCGGGCGACCCAGACTGGACGCCGGCACAGCGCCAGGCCTATCTTGAATTGCCGGCAGACCCTCGCTATAAAGCCCTTGCCGAAGAGATCTTGACCACCCTGCGACCAGAGTTTGCAGACGACCCCTATGCCAAGGCGCTGGCGATAAAAGACTATCTAGACCGTAACGGCATCTACAGCCTCAAGAACGAGCACGCCTATGCCGATGACCCTGCAGCCTCATTCCTGTTCGGAGATCTCACCGGTTATTGCATGCACTTCTCTTTTGCAGGCGCCTATTTATACCGCGCCATCGGCCTGCCTGCCCGCGTGGGCATCGGCTATTCCGTACCCGCGAGCAATCGGGCCGGCGGCTCCTCACTATTGATTCAAGCGATCAATGGCCACGCTTGGCCAGAGATCTACCTTGAGGGCGTCGGCTGGGTTATCGTCGATCCCGCGCCTTCGCGCACGCTAGTGGATATGTCGGTAGACCCTCAGAATAGCCTGCAACAGTTACTAGGCGATATGCTCCGTGACGAATCCTCCTTCGACGATTTTGTCGCCTCTGCCCAGGGCAGCGCATTCCCCATAGCGATCATAGTGCGAAGCATCGCCCTGTTGCTCCTAGCCTTATTACTGCTAGCCTACACTGTGAAGATTTACCGCTTACGCGCCCCCTACTATGCTGCACCCACGCAGCGTTACCGTTTGAGTTATCGCGCCGCTTTAGACAACTTAAGTGCGCATGGCCTACGCCGTCGCTACGGAGAGAGTCGCGAGGGTTTCGCGCAGCGATTGAGCGCCATGACACCCTCTTTCTCTACGATGACCTATTCCCATTTGCGCAGGACACTTGGCGCGCAGGTAATAGATCCGCAAGAAGCGCAGATCGTGTCCGTGGACATGGCGCAAGACATCGACTGGTTGGCGCTGGACAAGCGCATCAAACAAGAGATTCGTCAGCACAAGCCCTTGTGGCGGCGTACGCTTGCCGTCCTCAATCCTGTCTCGTGGCTGCACACCCATTGAGACTTACACTAAACAATTAGCACAGAAAGCAGCACTCGCCATTGCATGGCGGCGAGGCACTGGAGAGTAGGAATGACACTGGAAGCCACAAGTGAAGAGAGCCGGGTAGAAGACGACGCGAATCAAGCCGAAAGTAGTGCCGCGCCCGCTGCACAGTCCGTAGCGTTGCAGCATGCCCTGTCGATATTGCGCCGCCTGTCCGAGGCGGTGAAACGCCAAGTGCTCGGCCGCGACGACGTGATCGAATTGGTCATAATCGCCCTAGTGGCAGACGGGCATGTACTGCTTGAAGACTTCCCAGGCTCGGGCAAGACCACCCTTGCAAAAGCTTTAGGCGAGGCCATTGTGACTACGAACGAGGGCGACGACGATGGCAGTCTAGGCGCCATCGTGCCGTTCCGGCGCATACAGTTCACACCGGACCTACTGCCCTCGGATGTCACAGGTGGCTCTGTGTTCGATGCCAATGCCAATCACTTCCACTTCCGGCACGGACCAATATTCGCCCACGTAGTGTTGGCCGACGAGATTAACCGTACCTCTCCCAAAGTGCAGTCGGCGATGCTCGAGGCCATGGGCGAGAAACAAGTGACGGTCGACAATGCTACCTATCACTTAGACAAACTCTTCTTCGTGATCGCTACGCAGAACCCACTAGACTTGGTAGGGACCTACCCACTGCCGACACCACAACTCGATCGCTTCCTGTTCAAGATTACGATGCAGCATATCGAACGCGATGCCGAACTCGACGTCTTAGATAGTTATAAGAGCCGCCGCGACCCAGTGGCCGCCGACAAGCTGCAAGTTGCACGTGCGGAAGTGCTCAAGGCTCGGGAGACTATCGATCAAGAGGTGGTCATTAGCACTGCAATCAAGACAGCGCTTGTCGACATATCGCGTAATCTGCGCTCCGACGAGCGTGTCTTGCAAGGTAACTCAACCCGCTCCATGGTGCTGATGCTGCCGGCCCTACAGGTCTTAGCGACTCTGCGCGGACGCAGCTTCGTAAGTGCCGAGGACATCGAGACCTTGCTGCCACGAGTGCTCGGCCACCGTGTTGAATTAGCTCCGGGCGTGGCCGATCTTAGCCGTGTGCTCAAAGACTGCATGCGCGAACCCATGGAGCAATTGGCGCGGGCAACCCTGCGCTAGGGACCCCCGATGAACTCCCTCGTAAGTCGACTCAGCCTTTGCCTTAGTAGCCTGTACTTAGTGGCCATGACCGCTATGCCTGCACACGCACAAGACGGGCTCGATGCACTGGAACTGCCAAGCACCTCCTCGGTCTGCTTCGGCATGCTCGGCATCTCTGAGCAGAAGGCCTTGCAGATCTGCGATGCGCTGGCACTGAAGGAGAACGTCAAGGCTCGCGAGCTAGCACAGCGCTGGATAGCAGAGGAGCCACAGTCAGCCGCGGCTCAATTCGCACTGGCCGAAGTCTTAGTAAATGTAGAGGGCAACCTAGCCCGCGCACTTTTCCATCTGAACCGAGCCGAAGAATTGACTAACTACTCTTCTATGGGAAGAGCGATGGCCGCAGGCAATGCGGAGTGGCATTTCCTAACGCTCTCACAACTCTCTTACGTCAATCAACTCATGGGCAATCAAGAGGCCTCGCTGCTCTACCTGGATAAGATGGAGGATATCTACGGTCAGGAGATGGAGTCATTCCGAGGCTGGCCACTGATCAAGATGCAACGCTGGGACGAGGCCCGCGCTAGCGCCAATAGTGTGCTGGCCAATAGCAATGACCCGCGTGAGCGCAGCCGCGCATGGAACACTCTCTGCGCGGTGGAGCTCGCCAGCTTACGCCCGGCGGAATCTCTAGAGGCCTGCGACAACACAATGAACGAGGATGATGCCTTAGCCAGCGATGACAACGGCAGAGTCGATACCGTCTATTTGATGAATGCCGCCGAGGTGGCCTTGAGCATGTTGCGCGCTCAAGATGCCGAGAATTATCTGACCCGCGCTACGCGCTTCCTCAATCCGGACAGCGTGGGCGACCCGTGGATTAACTTGCTGTACTTGTACATGAACCAGAGTCGCTTCGATCAGGCCCGCAGCGCACTGGATGGACTACTGGTGTGGCGCGATCAGCAAGAGCCGATTGTGGGAGTCATGAACCGCGCCGAGCACTTCCTAGTAAGCGCCACCTTCCTGACGTTGGCAGGCTATCCAGAGGATGCCGCAACGCTCAGCGCCACAGCTCTGAACCAACCCGACCGCACGGGCTCTTTCAGTGCCGACGAGGCACAGAAAGACTCCATCGCCGCACTCATCAATCACATCGCTAACCGCACGGCCTACGAGAAGAAACTGGAAGAGGCGAGCTGGCTCGACTTTCCCGAGTCTCTCAACGCCCGCGTCGATGCACTAGGCTTCTGGTTCAAGTCGTGGCGCTCCGGTCGCCATGCCGCCTCACTGTTCGCCGACCCACAAACGCTGATGAACCGACTGCGCCCCTATGCGCCGCTGGATGTGCATATTCCCGAATGGGTTGAACCCGATTTAGTCACGCTATTAGGCCCTGGCGTGATCTCCTCGATACTGGAACAGACACGGGAAGCCGGCGCGTTCCGCCTCAACGAAGGCTATTACTTCGCCTATCGCGTGGAGGTCAATGCGCTCAAAGGCCAAGATAGCGAACTGCTGCGTAACGCGGAGCGCGCAATGAGCCTGTTGCCCGCCGAAGAGGTCATGCTGAAGGCCCGCCTATCCGCTCGCGTGGCCGATGTGGCATGGCGACAAGGCAATATGGAGGTAGCGCTTAGCAATTACGAAGAAGCCTATAAAGCGGACCCAAGCCTGCTGCGCCGCCTTGGTCTTGCCCTACCCGTACGCATCACTGGAGTAGATGCTGCATTCGAGCGAAAGGTGATAGATTATCTTACAGACTCGCCACGGTTTCGTGCCGACCCTAACGGCTTGAATCTGGAGGTTTTCCCTCAGAACGAACTCACTATTTGTCTTAGTTCACGTGGCGGTGTACCGCTGTCTTGTGTGCAGATGGGAGACTTCGATGAGACAATGACACTGACTCCAGAGCAACAACTGGTGCAAGAATTCCACGCAAAAACCTTCGGCTTGGGGTACGATATCCCCCAATCTCAACGGACGAGATTGCTTGGTTCCAGTGTGATTCTCAGCTCCCAGAATAATACCGATGCGCGGCAAGACCGCGACTCCGTGCTGCGCCCTTAGCAGCCAAGGCTACCTTATGACCGTTCCAATACAGAGCCTCTCGAGAGGGCTCATTTTACTGCTTGCTATGGTTTCGGCCCTCGGTCCGATCGCCATGCAAATCCTCCTGCCCGGCGTCCCGATCATTAAAGAGAGTTTCGGTGTCAGCACCAGCGTTGCGCAATTAACACTTAGCCTATCGATGGCGTCCATCGCCCTGGCCACTCTAGTTTATGGCCCAATGTCAGATCGCTATGGCCGACGCCCAGTACTCATTACAGGTATCAGCATCACTATCATCGGCTCGGTCCTGTGCGTCTTGGCGCCGACTATCGAGTTATTGATCGCCGGCCGCGTGGTTCAGGCCGCCGGCGGCGCCGTTGGCTTGGTTGTCGCCAGAGCCATCGTGCGGGATGTATATGATGCGCGCGAGTCGGCCTCTGTGATCGCGACGCTTGTTATGGTGATGGTGGTCATGCCGATGTTATCCCCCGCAGTGGGCGGTGAGCTGATGGTGCGCTATGACTGGCACTCGGTGTTCTATCTAGTCGCCGCACTAGCAAGCATTATGCTTGGCCTGCTTTTATACCTTCTGCCAGAGACGCTACGCGAGCCGGTGCCCTTCACGGGCGTTAAGAATCTTCTAGACTCCTACATCACGCTGCTCAAGAACCCATTGTTCAGCGGTTATGGCCTGAGCGTTGCCTTTGTCTCAGTGGTGTTCTTCAGCTTCATATCGGCTGCACCGGAGATCATGGTCAGCGTATTGGAACGCCCCGCTACCGAATACGGCTATTACTTCATCAGCGTGCCGCTAGGCTTCATGATCGGCAACTACGTTACTCGTAATTATGGGCAACGCTTTGGCATCCATCGCATGATCGACTATGGTTCGCGCATCTCCATCTTCGGCATCGCGCTAGCCATCGCGATTCATAGCGCGGGTTTCACGCATCCGGCAGGGTTATTCTTCCCCGTCGCCTTTGCGATTTTCGGCAACGGCATCACCCTGCCCAATGCTCAGGCCGGCGCTCTCAATGCCGCGCCTAAATTGGCAGGCAGTGCGTCTGGTTTAACGGGTTTCATGCAGATGGGATTCTCGGCGGTCGCAGCGCAGGCCGTGGCGCTGATATTCAATGGCACAGTCTATCCGATGCTCCTGCTTATGCTGGTGGCATCGGTGTTGTCATTGGCTTTCTTCAAGGCGATGGTGCCCAAGGGGCACGAGTGAGCTAGTTGGTATAAGTTTCGAGGATATTCAGGGCGTGGTTCTTGATGTGGCGAAGTGACACAAACATATCGCTATAGGCCTGGGCTGCCAGAGACTGACAAGTGCCTGACTTCAAGCGCTCCATGTGTTCGTCGCGCATATTATTCGCCACCCTGTTCAAGCGCTTCGACTCTTCCATCAAAGTAGTGATGCGCGTGCTGTCGGCACGTTTCTTACGCGCGGCGCATACTCGGCCAACGAAACTGTCCACTTCGTTAAGGAATGCTTCTAAGTCTGCCCATGCTGCCGGGCTTAGTGATTCTTTTTGCTTGTACAGGCGTGCGCGGTAAATACTAAATGACTGCAGGCTATCGGCAATACTCTCCATCTCGTCGGCCATACGGATCAAGCCATAGGCGCGGGCAGATTGTCCCTGCGTGACCGAATCGGTTAACAGCGTGGTGACGAAGTTGATCATCTCTTCTTCGATATTGTCAGTGATGTCCTCGAGATGATTGATGCGTTCAAACAGGTCTTTGTCGTGGGACTCCTTAACGGTGTATTCCTTCGTAAGATTGAACATCTCGCGGGTAATCTCCACCAGATTGTCCATCTCTAGGTCTGCCTGCTGTAAGGCCACCTCAGGCGCCATTGTAGAGCGATTGCCCAGATACTTAAGCTTGTGAATCTCCTTCTCGCCACGGCTAGGTATCAACCAAGTCACGAACTTCACGAGGTAGTCGATCAAAGGAATCCACAGCAATACATTCAACACGTTGAACATGGTGTGAGCGACGGCGATATGCCATGCAATATTGGGTCGGTTACCGGAAGCATCAATCGCATCGGCAGGATTGGCCACCAGCCATTCGATGAACCCCACATAGTAGGGGAACATGATTATAAATATCACTGCTCCAAGCAGGTTAAAGATTGCGTGCGCACGGGCCGTGCGCACCGCTGACGTATTCGCCCCAATGGCTGCCAATTGCGCCGTGATGGTGGTACCAACGTTCTCGCCGATGATCAGAGCGACTGCCGTGTTGAAATCGATCACGCCGGTAGAGGCTAGCGTGATGGTAATGCCCAGCATCGCCGAGCTGCTCTGAATAATGACAGTCAGTAAACAGCCAATCGCGACACAAGCCATTAAGCTGCCGAGCGTCTGTGCATCGAATAGATGCAAATAAGAGATGAAGTTCTGGTCTGAGCGCAACGGCGCAAATGCCCCGCTCATGAACTCGAGACCAGTAAAGATCAAGCCTAGGGCAACGAGTGTCTTACCAATGGCGCTAGCGCGAGCAGACTTGCCCGCCATCATTGGGTAGATGCCAAGGCCGATCAGGAGCAAGCCGTACTTGCCCACCTTGATCGAGAGGATCCAGCCCGTCACTGTGGTACCGATATTGGCCCCGAGAATGACCCCGATAGCCTGCTTCAACTCCATTAGCCCCGCGTTAACTAGGCTGACGGTCATAACCGTGGAAATACTGCTGGACTGCACAACCACCGTGATGCCAACACCGGCTAATACGGCGAGGATACGATTTTTCGTGAAAGTGGCGAGAATACGCTGGATAGCCTCGGTGCTGCCGGACTGTAATCCTTCGGAAAGGAATTTGAGGCCTAGGAAAAAGACCCCTAAGCCGCCGATGGCAGTATATGCAATATCGAAATAATTCATTGGCGCGAAGTCTATGCAAAGCTCAGCGACATTACAAATTCTTTGCAAAAATATTACAGGCTTGTTTCATTTCGCCCGGCTTCAGCCCCACTCAAGCTATGTGATCGGCAGGACCAATAACCGTGCTGAGCACTGCAGTCACTACGAGTATCACCAAGGCAAGGCAAATTTCCCCCTTGATGGAGCGCCGCAGAGGCTGTGATCCGGCCCTGTAGAGCGCGGGAACTAGGCGAAACTTATTGAGTGCAGCCAAGGCGAGGAGACATAGCACTAAGACGATTTTCAGCGACAGCAAGCGGCCGTAGGGCGATGTATATAGCTCAGCAACAGAGCCCAATAGCGCTGTGAGTAGATATCCGCCCGCCACTACTAGGCCGAGCGTAATGCCCCAGCCATAGTCACCGAAACGCTTCATTAGAGGCGCTATGGCGCTGGCCGGCTCGGTGCGGCACAGCAGTAATAAGGGGTAGAGGGCGCCAATCCACATGCCCACTAAAAGCACATGAACCGCGATAAGAAGCTTCGCAAGCAAGTCTAAGTTCGCAACATGGCCCAGTACCGAGAAACCAACGCCACATAGCATTAAGCCAAGGCACCACATTAGAACCAGAGTAGTTGGGAGGGTAGGCGACGACGCGCCGGTTAATTTGCCGCGATAGATGAACAGAAACAGGCCGATCAACACGAAACCGGCCAAACGTAGGCCAACGCCGGAGCCGATTGGCGTCTGTGCCAGCAGTCCTATCATGAAGCCATCGACCATGCCTGCCAAGCCGTTCTGATTGACTTGGCCTACCTGCAGGAGGAAGAACAATATTATGGCGAGCTTGCCAAAACCGCTTGCAGCAAGCAGGCCCCGCACGAGAGGAATACGGGCCTTCGCAGACCACTCAATCGCGACCAACCCCTGAGGGTTTCGGCGCGAACCCAAAAGCAATACGAAAAACCCGCCAGTGAGGCTGACGAAACTGATGTAAGCGACAAACTTACTCAGCAGTATCGCCAGCTCCCAAGACCAGTCACCCATGTCGATTAATGACTGTGGGCGTCTTGGCTGTGCGCCTCGTCATGACTGTGTGATGCATCGTGTGCGTGGTCGTCCATGTCACCATGGCTCATGACGGCAGCGGGTGCATTCGGGTCTACTGTGAAGCCAAACTCATTGCTTACAGAGTGTCCGTCGGCGCCGATCGCAGTCCAGTTGACGACGTATTGGCCTGCCGCCATGAACGGCATTGGCATATGAAAACGCGCCTGCGCATCTGCTACAGGAGTAAAGCCGATATCGAGCTCACCGCTTGCGCCGGTGACGCTAACACGCACTAAGCGCACGGCATCCCCGAAGGTCAGCATAAGGACCGATGGCGAGGAGACCGTCTCGTCGACCTGCGGAGAACTCATACTCAGATGGGTATGGGCGAAGGCTGCGCTCTGAATGCCAAGCGCCAACACTAACGTTGTTAACATCTGCCAAATTGATACTTTTTTCATGTCTCACCTCTATGTGATCGCGGAGTTGCTATCCAAACTGCGATAGTACAGTTGTGGCGCCCTACTAGCATTGTTCCATTGGCGCACTGTGCTGCGCAGTGTAACCGAAGCGCCTGTTAAAGCTAAGCTTTTCGCTGCGCCGTGCCCGCGGCAATTTGTCGCGGTTTGGAACTACAGTAATTGGTAGGAGATGAGATGGCCCCCTCTTCCCCTGTCGGCCCTTGATGGCCAAAATTGATTTGAGTCCGGCTCGTATCGGATGAATCAATTCACAAAGAGAAAGAGGGGTCCATCTCATCTCCTACCATCGTTTCTTTATAGCAAAAGCCCCCTTAATGGCACCTGAACTACTTAGCATGCGTCGAAATATGAAGCGATCTGATAGAATTGCGGGATGACTAAAAAAGCCCCCAAACGCCAGCCCCTGCTAATTGCCAATAATTTCCACCCAGAAACGATTGCGCTATTGGACCAAGAATACGACACCCACAAGCTTTGGCTCTTAGAGTCGCCTCAACAGCAGCGCGACCTGATAGCCAAGCTCGCGGACACTTGTGTAGCCGTTGCAACAGCCTCCTGGACCACTGATCCGCTGATCTATGAACTGCCCAAGCTAAAGCTCATTAGCTGTTTCGGCGTAGGCGTCGATGGCATCGACTTCGGCATCACTAAGGCTAGAGGCATAGAGGTTAGCAACACCCCTACCGTGCTCAATGACGCCGTCGCAGATCTCGCCATGGGCTTAGTACTAGCCACTTCGCGCAACCTAATAAACGCCGATGCCCACGCCCGCAAAGGCGACTGGGAGCTCGCGCCCTTTCCGTTCGGCCGCAGCTTGACCGGCAAGACACTAGGCATCATCGGCCTAGGCGCAATTGGCGAGGAGATTGCGCTACGCGCACTGGCCTTCCGCATGAAGATTGCCTACCACAATCGTAGCCGTAAAGACCTGCCCTTCCCCTATTTCGACTCCATCGCCAAACTGGCGAAGGCCAGCGATATCTTGCTATGCATGCTCCCCGGCGGCAGTGCCACCGAGAAGATCATCGATAAGAATATCTTCGAGGCCTTAGGCCCAGACGGGATATTTATCAATGTGGGGCGAGGCAGCTGTGTCGATGAGAATGCGCTGATTGCAGCCCTGAGCAGTGGCCAAATCGCCGCCGCCGGCCTAGACGTCTACGCCAAGGAACCCCATGTACCTGACGCATTGGCGCAATTGCCCAATGCCGTACTATTCCCCCACATAGGTAGTGCGACGGTCGAAACCCGCCGCGCCATGGGGCAGTTAGTGGTAGACAACCTAGGGGCATTCTTCGACCACGAAGACTTGCTCACCCCTATTTGATGCACTGTTTTATTGCTGCCCTTCAACTGAGAGTTAGTTACAATGGGCGGACAAACCGCAAACAAGCAAGTGGAGCGAACCATGAGATTACTGACTAGCCTTCTTACAGCAGCCTTCTTCGTGGTGGCCTTCCCCGTTGCAGAGACCCTCGCCCAGAATCAACCCGGCTTCCGCGTTGAGAAAGTCGTAGAGGGTATCGATGTGCCCTGGGGCATGGCCTGGTTGCCAGACGGCGACATGCTAGTGACCAATCGCGACGGCCAACTCTACCGCGTGCACGATGGTCAGCTCAGTGCGCCATTGGGCGGAGTCCCCGAGGTACACGTTAACGGCCAAGGCGGTCTGCTGGACATCGTCCTGCACCCCAATTATGCCGACAACGGCTGGCTCTATATCTCCTACTCTAGCCCCGAAGGCGTTGGCGAGGGCAGCCACACCGCAATCATGCGCGCCAAGTTACAAGGGAATTCTCTGGTAGAGCAGCAAGTCCTCTATAAGGGCGAAGGCAACACCAGCAGTGGCGCCCACTACGGCAGCCGCATCGCCTTCGACCGTGAAGGCTATCTGTACTTCTCTATCGGTGAGCGCGGCGCACACTTCGAGAACGCACAGCAGCTAGACCGTGACGGCGGCAAGATCTACCGACTATTCGATGACGGCCGCGTGCCACAAGACAACCCCTTTGTGAGTACCACCGGTGCCAAGAGCGCGGTGTACTCCTATGGCCATCGCAATCCACAAGGCTTGGCGATGCACCCAATTACCGGAAAAATCTGGGAACACGAGCACGGCCCAATGGGCGGCGACGAGATCAACATCATTAAACCAGGCGTGAACTACGGCTGGCCTATAATCGGCTATGGCATCAACTACAACGGCGAACCACTAGCAGTGGCTACCTCCCGTCCCGGCATGGAACAACCTATATTCTACTGGGATCCTTCTATTGCGCCCTCGGGCATGGCCTTCATCACCAGCGACAACTACGGCGCGGAACTGAAGAACCACTTATTGGTGGGCTCTCTTAAGTTTCGGTATATGGTGCACCTCGTCCTGGACGGCGATCGCGTCGTCGCCAATGAGATTGTGTTTCCCGGCATAGGCCGCGTGCGTAATATCAAGCAAGGACCCGATGGCTATATCTATGTCGCCACTGAGGGCGATGGCATCATCCGCATCTTGCCGGAGTAAAGAACCAACCAACATCTGTTAGCACTTTTAATGGAATTGAGAAATGACGGACGAACTACTTGCTGGCTACCAGCGCTTTAAAAACGGCTATTTTTCAGAGAATCGCGAGAAGTTACGCCAACTCGCAGAAGAGCAAAAACCCAAGCACGTGTTGATCACTTGCTGTGATTCACGCATGGAACCCGCTCTAATTTTCGACACAGAACCGGGCGAGTTATTCGTAATTCGCAACGTCGCAAACCTAGTACCCCCTTACGAAGTCGAAGGTTCGTACCACGGCACAAGTGCCGCGTTAGAGTTTGCGATTACAGTTTTGGAAGTACCCGAGATCATCGTTCTTGGTCACTCTCGCTGCGGCGGCATTCGCTCGCTAGTCCTCGACGCCAAGAAGCTCCCCCAAGACACCTTCATCGCCCGCTGGATGTCCATCGTGGCGCCCGTTGCCGACTTGGCAGATCCACACAGGCTACATGACCACGCCACCTTCAATTACTGTGAGCAGGCTGCTATAGGCTACTCACTACGCAACCTCATGAGCTATCCCTTCATCAAGGAGCGGGTAGAGGCTGGCACCCTGAACCTCAAGGGCTGGCACTATAATATCCTGACCGGATCTCTCAAGCAGATCCACGACCAAGACACCATCTCGACGATTGTGGAAGAGGCACAGGATTAGATCCTAGACCTGAGTGGCCCGTGATTTATCGGGCCATTCGCGCACAACCCCTCCCTCGCAACATAGCACTCGGTGCGCGATCTCTAGCGGCGCTTGCCGATGCGTGACCATAACCGTGGTCACATGCAAGGATTGAACAGCACGCAGCACGTGTTGCTCCACCTCCAGATCTAAATTCGCCGTGGCTTCGTCTAGAAAAAGAACTTGTGCTTGCTTGTAGAAAGCACGCGCCAGCAATATGCGCTGCGCCTGCCCAGCCGACATGATTGAGCCCATATCGCCAACTAGGCTGTTGTAGCCCATTGGCAAACCACCGATGAATTCGTGAATACCGGCCATCCGTGCGGCCCGTTCCATGCGCGGGGTATCAACAACCTCATCGTACAAGCAGATATTCTCTTGCAAGCTACCCGACAGCAACTGATCGGTCTGCAAAACTCCAGCACAGGCACTTCTGAACTGCCTTACCCCCATTCTCTGCATAGGCTGTCCGTCTACCTCGACACAACCTTCGCTTGGAAAGACCAAGCCCGCCATGATTTTGATAAGCGTAGATTTGCCAGACCCAGACGGCCCTACTATGGCGACAATCTCGCCAGGGGCTATCTGCAAGTTAATATCGCGGAGCACTGGCTCCGCGCTACCCGAGTAGGAATAACTCAGCGCTTGCAACTCTAGGCGACCACGTAACTTCGCATCCATCTGCTGCAAGTAAAAATTGCCGTACTCCACTTTTGCGCAGCAAATGTCCGACACCCTCTCCAACTGCAATCGTAGCAAGCGAATTTGCACTATCTTGTCGATCAAAGAACGTATAGAGGTCGAGAAATTAGCCTTCAGCGCCAAGAATGCCGTCATGAACCCTAGGCTAATGCTACCTTCGAGCACGAAGCGAGCCGCCAGATAAATCACAATAATATTCTCCACACCAGTTAGTAAACCGTAGGCTGCCTCTATGCGAATGCCGAAGCGACTTAGTTGCACTGTCGCGTTTACTTGATCTGCATAGTGATGGCGCCATGACCAAACACGCTGCAGCTCTCTGCAGTAAAATTTAATAAGCTCTATAGCCCGCATATTCTCCATTAGGTTGGTAGAGGCGACAGCTTCGGCTACTATTCGGCGCTCGGTAAGTGACTTAATGGGATTAATTAGGCTCAGCTTGAACAGGGAGAGTAAGACCACGAAGACCAGCACTACTGTCGCGAGAGTCGCTTGAAAATAGAACAAGACAATCAACACCAACGAAGCGAACAGGCCGTCTAGTACTACGGTGATCATATCCTCAGCTAGCGTATTGCGAATCTCTCCGAGTGACGAGAACCTCGAGACCAAATCGCCCACATGGCGTTTACTGAAGAACTCTACCGGTAATTTCATGAGATGGGCAAACACATTGCCCGCCATCTGAAAACCCAACTGATTGGCGAAATAGAGTTGCACGGTGCTACGTGCAAAATTCATTGCCACCGAACAGATCATCAACAGGCCAAACCCTCCACCCAGAACTATAAGCAAGTCGGTGTCATGCTTAGCGATACTCTCGTCGATTACTAATTGTAGATAGAAGGCAGCGCCGATATTTGCCAGCTGAATCAGTAATGAGAGCAGGAAGAGTTGCCCTACCGCGGAATAGAACCCGGGGAAGCGCGAGAAAAGCTCCCAGATAGCTGTGCTCTGTTCTCGAGTCTCGCGCACGAAATCTCGACCTGGAATGCACTCGATCGCGATGCCTGTGAAATGCAGATCGAGCTCTTTGGCACTACATCTGCGCTCGCCAAATGCCGGGTCATGGATAGTGACGCCGTTGCGACTAACTTTTTTGAGCACGACGAAATGCCCCATATCCCAATGCAGGATTGCGGGCAATGCGATCTCACTAAGCTCTTTCGGCTCTAGCCGCAACGCCCGCGTCTGTAGATTGAGGGCACTTGCCACATTAAGAATGTCGCTTAGGCAGGCGCCGTGAATTGAGACAGGAAAATCCTGACGCAGACCATTTAAGTTAACGCGACAGCCGTAGTAAGTGGCAATCATCGCTAGGCAGGCCAGACCGCATTCGGAACGCTCCGCCTGAACGATTATGGGCAGTCTATGTGTAGCGGCGAATAGCGATGCAATCACACTCGGCTCCGCAGTCGCTGCAACGGCGACAGCAAACGTTGCAGCAACGACTGCTGACCGGTCACCACATAGGCCGAGAATTGCATTCCGGAGCGAAAGTTTAAATTCTCGCTACTGCCCTCGGAACTGAGATCGGGGTTGGCACGCACCAGATAGATAGGCTCTTGCACATCCAGTGGAAAGATATGCTCCCTCGGGTCGAGTACCGTGTCGGCTATCCGCTCAATTTGTGCCGGAAAATAACCATAAACGCGCGAAGGGTAAGCGTCGTAGGCGAGCAATACTTGCTGTGCTTCGTCAAGCGAACCGAGCGCACGCGATGGCACGTAGAGCAAGGCCTGCATGTCGGAAGTAACTGGCAGAAGCGTTAGGAAGGGTGCTCGCGGGTTCACTGAGGCGCCGAGCATGGCTAGAAGATTACTCACTATGCCGTCGCTGGGCGCAGTAATTGTGAATGCATCGCCAACTTCGAGCTCGGCTCTTCGCGCACGTAATTGCGCGAGAAGTTTTTCGACCTCCAACACCTGTGCTTGCCGTGTGAAAGGTTCCTGGTCGAGTTGTTGCTGCAAGATTAGCATAGCGGCAGTAGCAGATTTTATTTGCGCCTGCACGCTTTGCGCTGCTTGTTCGAGAGAGTACATCGAGTCTAGGGCACGCTCGTGTTGAGCACTCGCCGCCTGTCGTTGGGTAAGTAGCGTGGCCTGCCGCTGCACCTCTCTCTCGCTCAACACATGACGCTTTTTCACTACATGCAACTGCGCGTGCATCGCATCTAACTCTTGTTGTCTTGCTTTTAGCTGCGCTGAAATTTGCTCCTCATTGAGCTTGGAGCGCTTCACAAGTAAGGTTTTGTGACGGGATTGTTGGGTGATCTGCACATCGATCTGATCGAGCGAATAGTCCAGCGCGGCATGGCCGCTCGAGTCGAAAGTAGAACGCGCTATTCGCGCCAGCACTTGTCCTCTATGCACCACATCGCCATCACGAACCAACACCTCGCTGACAGTGCCCGCGGTGGGACTAAACACTTTCATTGCACCTTGCTTAGGATCAAGATGCCCTCTTATCATTTCGGTTTGTTGCACGGGGGCAACGCTTGCGAATACGCCGAAGCACAATACGACAATGAGCAAGGCTATAACGAAGACTCGTAACTGAATGGGTTGGTAGAATACTTTCTCACCGAAGCGTGGGTCGTCATGGAAACGGGCCACCTCTTGGCGAAACAGAAACTCACTCATAGCGCCCACCCTGCGCTACTTTCTAGCGCCACGCCATGCCAGTACTGCTGCGTCACAACTCCCTGTGCCATCGCCCGTCCTCCTACCCGAATCCTTGGGTAAATTGACTATAGGTATAGCTCGCGAAGTCGTCAAACTGGGAAAATTGAAGGAGAGTGTTGCGGTCACTTCAAAACGCTGCGCGTAGAATTACGCGCAGCGTTTAATCAGAAGAGAAACTAATTCCAGATGCTACGGGCCATCAGAGGGATGTCGATCTTATTACCACTGGCCTGCTCCACATGAATCGTGAAGGTGTCGCCATCCTTGGTGTAACCCAAAGACTTCATGCCACCGTCGGATACCGCCTTGAAATGCACATGATTGTCGTGAATCGCCATAAGCTCCATCTTCTGGGGCGTGGGCGTGCGTGGCACGAAGCCGGGATCGAATTGCTGGATATGCAGCACTAGGGAGCCGTCCATCTCCTCGATCGTGATCATCTCAAACATGCCCGTCTTGCCCGCGCCGGTAGAGCGCACCATCGCGGCGATGCTCGCACCTTCGGCTTTTATCCAGTTCTCTTCTAGTTGATTGGGGCCAAGCGCGCCCGCGTAGTTGCCGGTCATCCAGGCTAGATCGTCTATGGTGGCGGCCGGGCCTGCCGCGAGTGCGGAAAGGGAGGTCAGGGACATGATGCCAGCTGCGAGTATTGTTCGTATTGTTAAGCGCATTGCGTTCTCCACATGAATTAGGCTGAGCGTTTGCTAGATAAGTGCATAGAGCTTAGCACCTCAATGGCGGGAGAAAGAAGCCCAAAAGCGCGTTATTCCGACTCCGTTGTGTTCTCGACCGAGCAGTTGCGCGGTACCGCAGTTCTTGAGGTATCATCACCACCATCATTTGACTCAAACTAGCAGGAACGCCTTATGAACTATCGATATATCGGCACGAGCGGCCTACGCGTCAGCCCCATTTGCATGGGCACCATGAGTTTTGGCACATGGAGCGATGAGAAGGAATCTTTCCGCATTCTCGACAAGGCCTATGAGCGCGGCATCAACTTCTACGACACCGCCGAAGTCTATCCAGTCCCGCCCACGGCGGAGCTTGCAGGGCTTACGGAAACCATTTTCGGCAAGTGGATCAAGAAGAAGAATCGCGATTCTCTGATCATTGCCACCAAGGTGGCCGGCGCGGCATCTGGTTGGTTTGTGCCGCCTATCCGCAGTGGCTCGACATCGATCGACCGTCATCATATCGAGAGAGCGGTAGAGGGCAGCCTGAAGCGCATGGGCCTAGATTACATCGACCTGTATCAAGTGCATTGGCCCGACATGATCGTGCCTATGGAAGAGTCTATGGCCGCGCTGGACCGCTTGGTGGAGTCTGGCAAGGTACGCTATATCGGCACCTCGAACGAGAATGCCTATGGCCTTACCAAGTCCAATACCATCGCTCATTACGAAGGCTATGCACGCTTCCAGTCGATCCAGAACAACTTCTCTTTGCTGCACCGCCGCTTCCTCGATGAGCTAGCCACGGTGTGTCGGCGCGAGAAGGTTTCACTGCTGCCATACTCCCCCATCGGCGGCGGCATGCTCAGTGGCAAGTACAATCAGAAAGACATTCCGGCGCGTAGCCGTTTCGGCGAGTATCTACAGCTGCCAAGCGCCCGACAACGCGCTATGGCGGACCGCTTCCTCAATAAGGGCACGCTGGATTCCACGGCGCGCTACATCGAGATCGCCAAGGAAGCGGGCATGACCCCCACCACGCTGGCGACCGCTTGGAGCATGAATTTCGACTTCGTGGCGTCCACCATTATCGGCGCGCGAGATGCGGTGCAGCTAGACGACTCTCTGGCCGCGCTAGATGTCACGCTAAGTGCTGAGGTAATGAGCGCCTGCGACGCAGTGCACAAGGATATCCCCTACCCAATGGGCTAGGCGGCCATGAAGTTCTTGATGCCGGTAAACATGATCTGGGCCGCGAGCGCGGCCAAGATTATGCCGGTTATCTTGGAGATAATGGCTAGGCCCTGCTTGCCGACAGACCTCTCGATTAGATTGGAGAAATACAGCATTACACCAATGGCGATAATCGAGCAGGTCATCGCCGTCGCCTCTAGGAAGAACTCCCCCAAGGTATCGTTGTCTGCCACCATCACCAGAAGAACACCAATGGTGGCCGGACCCACGGTAATGGGCAGCGCCAAGGGCACTACTGCTAGTTCGGAGAGTTTGTAATCTGCCAGCTTCTGCCCCTCTTTGTTGCCGTTAACCAAGCCCACGGCAGAGAGGAACAACAGGGCACCCGCGCCGATGCGGAAGGCATCGAGGGTAACGCCGAAGATGGCAAAGATATAACGCCCGAAGAACATCAACACGAGGCTGATCACGATGACCGAGAAAGTCACACGTATCGCCAGATTGCGCTTGTCCTCAAGACTGGCTTCGTGGGTGACGGTCATGAACACAGACAAGACGAAGAACGGCGTCATCACGAAATACATCTTCAAAAAGGTGGCGATAAAAAAATCCATGACTTTCCCGCATTCAGTAGACTGTTAATCGGCGCATAGTAACACTGCAAGTCAAACTTGTGTGCCTAAGGGAGCCGCTAAGGGGGCACTTTGGAGAACACGCCGCTTCATTGCTGAGAATATTGACACTCATTACAAACAACATACCGCGAATCTTTTGAGAGGAATAACTATGGCAATCTGGACCCGCCCCATCGATCTGAACATTGCCAATGCCAATAGCGCCAATACCGCCGTCGCTAATCTAGGAATCGAGATCACAGAGATTGGCGACGATTTCCTACGTGGCCGCATGCCGGTGGACTCGCGCACGGTGCAGCCTCGCGGCATTCTTCACGGCGGCGCCTCGGTGCTCTTGGCCGAGACCCTAGGCAGCTTCGCAGCGAACTTCTGCCTGCGCAGCCCCGGCCAACATGCGGTGGGCCTAGAGATCAACGCCAATCATATCCGCCCTGTCGCTTCGGGTTGGGTAACGGGCACGGCGCGGCCCATCCACATCGGAGGCAGCACACAGGTGTGGGAGATCCGCATAGAGAATGCCGAGGGCAAGACCACCTGTATCTCGCGCCTCACCATGGCGGTGATTCAAGAGGCGGGTAAATGAGTATGCTTCTCAATTATGCCTATTTATTGAAAAACCGATGCTACAATCGGCTTAGCATCGAAGCAAACTGCAAGGCCCTATAGTGCCGCGTCTATAACAATCACAAGATAAGGACAAAACCCTATGCACACACTTATCAAAACAAGTCTATTGGCACTGAGCGCCTTCTGTGCAGTCTCCTTTGCCCACGCCGAGAAGACCCGCATCATCAACGGCAAATCTGCCAACATCAGCACTTACCCTTGGTTAGCGAGTATTTACGTAGGCAGTGCAAGCGACCCAGATAATGGCGGCGGATGTGGTGGCAGCTTGATCTCCTCGCGCTGGGTACTCACTGCGGCCCATTGCTTCTTAAACGAAGCAGGAGACGAGGTAGCCACTGGCACCGCTGCACGCACTACCGTGACGCTGAACACCACCAACATCAATGAGAATATCTCCGGCAACGCGGTAGTTGCGGACGTATCTCAGGTGATAGTGCATCCCAGTTACAACCCGAATACCGCCACAAGTGCCAATTCCAACGACTTCGATATAGCACTCGTAGAACTCAGCGCACCCGTCAGCATCACTCCCGTACGCCTGTTCACTGGCGTCGTCCCCGCTAGCGTGCCAGTCATAGTGGCAGGTTGGGGGGCCACTGTCGGTGATGGTAGCAACTCATCGGATGACTTATTGGCGACGCAATTGCTCACTAGCAAGGCCTCCGCGTGCACGGTTGCACACGGCGATCTGATCACTTCCAATATGTTCTGTGCGGGTGGCTATACAGATACGGACACCTCTGACACTTGTCAGGGCGATAGCGGTGGGCCGTTATTTATGCGTTTGAACCAAGGTGCGCTGCAGCTTGGCATTACCAGTTTCGGTGGCAGCGATAGTGCTGGTTGTGGCACTCCGAACTCCCCCGGGGTCTACGCCAATATTGGCGAACTTTACGGCTTCATTAGCACTCACGTCACAGACGCGAGCACGCTGAGTTCGCTCGCCGATGCCAACACCGCCTTCAATCGTTATGACGGTGCCACAGACTCCGTCATCATCCCGAAAGTCTATGGCGGTGGGGTGAATTATTCGGTCACATTGCAACATAACGGCAATTACAATTTCTCGCTTAGCGCCGCTACGGAAAATCCATCCGACAACATGGACTCCGTGCCAGCCTACTTCGATGCCACCGCCAATGTACTAGTACTGCCACTGGTAAAAGTAGGCGCCGACACACTCAATGTCCGCCTGAAGCATTTAGGTGACTTCAAGTTCACATTAGAGTCCGCCGACGCGTTGTAATTGCTATTGCCGATAGACTACATCGCCACCCACGATCGTCATCAAGACCTTGCCATCGAGCAGATGGGCAGGGTCTTGGGCGACAGTGGCGAATACGTCTTGATCCAATACGGTGATATCGGCCCACATCCCCTCTTTGAGCATGCCCGTCTCATTCTCCGTGAAATTCGCGTAAGAGGCATTCACGGTATAGCCGCGTATCGTCTCCTCAGCCGTTAGCTTCTCCTCGGGGAACCAGCCACCTGGCGGCTGCGAGTCAGTGCTCTGCCGAGTGATCGCAGAATGCAGGCCGTAGAAAATGCTCCAGTCATAACCCATCAAATCAGAGCCAAACACCAAGGGCACATTGTGGCGGCGGAACGTGCGCCATGCATAGGCACCTGCGGCACGGTCCAGGCCGATGCGATCGACCGTCCATACTTTGTCCTCCGCAACGAAGGGGGGCTGCACTGATGCGATGACGTCGAGCTCGTCATACACTGCGAAATCATCCGGATGCACAACCTGTGCGTGTTCGATGCGATTACGCAACGCTTTCATCTCGGGATCGATAGCGAAGTTGTCTCGGAAGAACTGCAACACCTCACGGTTACCGCCATCCCCGATCGCGTGAATATTCACTTGAAACCCCGCCAACAACATCGCGCCGATTTCTTCAGTGAAGAAGCCATACTCCTCGCCAGAGACACCGAAATGTCCGGGGCGATCGCTGTACTCTTCTAACAGCTTAGCGCCACGTGCCCCTAATGAACCATCGTAGTAACCCTTCACGGACTGTACGAATAATTTGTCCCCAGCAAAGCGTGTTGGCCCCCGTGTAATCCACTGCGACATTAAGGCTTTGTCACGCCCACTGATCATGGCATTGACGCGGATTGGCAGCATGTCCTTGCTTGCCAAGGACTCGTAGGCCGCCATAAGCTCCGTGTTCACGCCGGCATGGTGCACCGCAGTGAAACCCGAGTCCTGCATTATGCGCAGTCCGTTCACTAGGCGGTTCTCGAGACGCTCCATGCTCAATGGCGGCACGGCCTCGCGATACAAGGCGACACCGCGATTGCGCACGGCACCAGTGGGGGCGCCGTTAGCATCGCGTATAATCTCTCCCCCAACAGGGTCTTGCGCATCGGCCGTGATGCCCGCAGCCGCCATCGCCAGTTGATTGCCCCAAGCGCCGAAGCCATTCATACCGTCCATTAGCACTGGATTATTGGGAACGCTGGCGCTCAGAAGATCATGACTAGGAAAGCGGTCAGCCCACTGCCCTTCATCCCAGCCCCTAGCCACGATCCACTGCCCGGCAGGGATGTCGTTGGCGGCAATGTGGCGCACTACGCGCTCCACTGCTTCTACTTCGGTTTGCACACCCTTCAAATCCACATCATCGAGCGTTGCCCCTAACTCTTCAATATGGGTGTGGGTATCCACAAAGCCCGGCATGATGCTGGCACCGTGCACGTCGACCACTTCTGTGGCACTGCCTTTAAACTCGCTCATCTCGCTGGTAGAACCTATAGCGAGAATGACGCCATCCTTGATGGCAATTGCCTGCGCATCGGGAGACCAGACTCCATTGGAGAAAGGAGCGCTAGCGGCGGGCACGCCTTCGGCAGAGGGCTCTGGCCAAGCCATAGAATATAGGCGGCCGTTCTCAATGATCAGGTCTGCACTAAGCTCGGGCTCCGTATCTGCAATTGGCGTGGAGACGGGCTCCGGTGAACAGCTAACAAGCAACAAGATACCTACGGCGGCAAGGAGTTTTAGGCGGGCGGGGCTATGCTGGATTTTAAACACGTTCAATAATCTCTCGTTTTGTTGTTGGAATTGGGATTCGATTAAACAAGCGCCTATTCTAGCTGCAAGACGCGCTTGGGCCGACACAATAGCACTCGCATTACGAACGCCGTAGGTCACTCTTAGTCAGTTAAAGTATTGGGAAAATAGGCGGCAATATTCTCAACCGCCTCACCGTGTTCCTGTGCGGCGGCGAGTTTGAACAGCCTTAGGGCCTCGTCTTTATCCTGTGCAACGCCCTCGCCCTCGACAAGCATCCTAGCCAGAATGTTCTGCGCATTCGCATGCCCTAGTTGCGCCGCCTTTGCATACCATTGTGCCGCCTCCGCGAAGCTCTGCCTCACGCCACGTCCTTCGGCATAGAAAACCCCTAGATTATATTGCGCATCGGCATTCCCAAGTGTGGCAGCCTGTTGGTACCAGCGCAGTGCCTCGGGGTAATTCTGCGGCACACCGTAGCCGTAGTCGTACATGACTCCCAAGCTGTATTGGGCCTGGGCGTGACCTTGCGCAGCAGAGCGAAGCAACCAAGCACGAGCCTGTGTGAAGTCTTGAACCAGTCCTTCGCCATTACGATAGAGAATGCCGAGATTGTTCTGCGCGCGGGCATCCCCTTGTTCTGCCAGCGCTCGCCAAGTCGACAGTGCACTGAAGAAATCGCCTTCGAAATAGGCGTTACGCGCGTTCTCCATCGGGTCATCCCAACGTTGACGACTCGCCGCGTCTTTCAATATTTCACGGTTAGCCTCCGTGGCTGCTGGTTCCGATTCTCCGAATATCGCCGCTAGCCACTGCCCATCTGTTGGGTTGGGAAAGATCACATATTCGCTGCCGAACTTATCTTTGTCTTGGGCCATCGCGGCGATACGCCCATCGACATCGCTGCGGATATAATATTTGCGCCGAAAGTCGTTGAGATTGTCGCCAAGAAAAGTCACGACATTGTACTCATTCATCAGTTCGTCTTGGCGCGGCTCTTTGTTCGAGGAGTCACGTAGTACGGTGAGGTGCTCCTGATCCACGAAGGGAAAGTCAACAGAGCGCAGATTCTCTAGGGCTAATTCGAAGGTATTCTCGCCTTGATCGCGGCTCGTGACATAGAACACTTCCACGTTGTTAGCTGCGCAGAATTCCAGAAACTCTAATGCCCCTGGTGTCGCCGTAACGCGGTTAGACTCCACCCAACGATCCCAGATTGCGTCGTCGAAGAAATCCATATTGCGCTGCACCAAATGCCCCCAATAAGTCAGCGAATGCAGTACGGTATCGTCCACATCGGTCACTATGGCCAGCGGCTTGTCGCGGGGCTGCCTACTGTCGAGTGCCGCCTGTACCTGCATGCGTGCGATATTGAACCCTTGATAGTAAAGCGCTTGATACTCGGCAGCGGTCTGCTTCCAGGCGAGGGCATACAGAAGGGCATCGCGCTGCACGGGAGCATCGTTCACCTCCTGCGCCACACTCTCGACACTCATGAGTAGTGGCAGCGTGAGGGCCAGAACACTAAGTCGTTTCATTACTCTCTCCAGTCGGGTTCGTTTGCGGCGCCTCCACCTCGGAGGACACGGCCTCTGCTGGCGCGGTTAGCGCCTCTGCAGACATGCTTAGGTTGACTCTAGTCTGGACTATATAGCGATCGATATAAACGGCCGCTTTCACCGCCTGATCAATGACTCTGTGCAACGCGCTCAGTCGCTCCAATGCGCCCGCCATGGCGCGTGGATCCAAGGTGCCTGTTGTGCCAGCGCGCAGATAGCTAGCCTTGAGCCCCTGATACTGCGACTCGAAGCTCGCGCGCATCTCGTTGAGGGCGTGCACGTCCCACTCGGGTCGATCGACCTTACACTGCTCGATAAGAGCCACCGCAGAAGCACGCAAAGAAGCTCGGTTCTGTCGAATCTGTGCATCGTGCAAATCGATAACGGGTGTATCGGGCACTATCTCGCGGGCATGTTCGGCCACGTTGACTAGGTACTGCGCAACCCGCTGTGCGTCGGGTAGGGCATTGAGTTGTTCACTGCCCAGCTGCGAGCGCGGAATACCGCTGGCAAACTCGCTGATCGCGTAGCTCAGAGTCTCAAGGGCTCGATGTCCCAGCTCCAGATGATCATCGTGACGCGACTCATCGCTAATGGCTTGCAAAGCAAGCTGCCCGGCGAACGCGTTCATGCGATGCAGCTCCTGAGCGAGGGCATCCACTGCCAAGCTCGGTGTCGCCTGCACGTTGCGGTCCAAAAACTGCGGCCTGCTACTATCTTCCTCCAGCGAGTGAAAACGGCGCTCTAATTGCGCGACCAACCAATCGGTGAATGGCCACATAATGAGGAGCCCGAGCAGATTCACGAGGGTGTGGAACAAGGCCAGAGTAGTCGCCAAGTTATCCTCGCTGCCCATAGAGCGCGCGATATACTGTACGACGTTTAGAAGCACGGGTAGGAGAAGGAATGACAGCAAACCCGTCACCAGATTGAAGATGACATGGGCGCTGGCGGCGCGCTTAGCTGGCGCGGTAGCCCCGATCACGGCGAACAAACCTGTGGTGGTAGTGCCGACATTCGCGCCTATCACCATGGCCGCAGCCGCAGTCAATGGAATGAGTCCGCCAGCCGTCGCCGTCAGGGTTACCGCCAAAGCGGCACTCGAGGACTGCATGAGCACAGTTAGTACTATGCCAATGGCTAGAAACAAAAGCAGGCTCGCGATCCCCTGCCCCGCCCAAGCCTCAAGCGCGATGATGTCTCCTAGGCCGTCGAATGAGCCGCGCAAGACATCTATGCCGAGGAAGAATAGCCCGAAGCCCGCGATTGCGCGCCCTACTGCGCCGTAGCGACGCGAGCCCGAGACTACAGAGACTGCCATGCCAATGCCGATGGCAGGCAGTGCTAGAGCCTGTAGATCTAAGTTAAAACCTAATAGGGCCACTATCCACGAAGTGAATGTGGTGCCCAAATTACTCCCGTAGATTACCCCTACTGCCTGCCCAAGCGTCAGCAGGCTCGCATTGACGAAGCCTACGGTCGTGAAGATTACCGCACTGGAGGACTGCACGAGGGCAGTGATTGCGATGCCGGAAACGATGGCTCTGGCCCGACTGTGGGTTGCGATGCTGAGTATAGCGCGCAGGGTGTTTCCAGCGGCGGAAGTAAGCCCCTCGGTCATAAGCCTCATACCAAGGAGGAACAGCCCAATACCACCGAGGAATGTTAATGCCGACTGCAGATTCATCATCGTCCCCGCACCATATTCACAGTGCTCTAGCGCTACGCGCTAAACAAAAAATTCAGCGCTATATTAGCCTAATCGCGCCAGAGTTCATCATGGTCTAAACCACTTGTCGTGGCGTAGATATTGGCTGTGTGTCAGTATTAGTGCCAATCAAGAGGTAAAGAAAGTATGACCATAAAAGCAGTGATCTTCGATTGGGATGGCACCATCGTCGACTCTATCGATCATATCGCGACCAGCCTGCATATGGCAGCGGCAGATTTAGGCTTCCCAACGCTCGAGAAGGCCGCCTATCGCAATATTATCGGACTAGGCATGGTAGATGCCCTCAAAGCGCTCTACCCCGGCGTAAGTGACCCGGACATAGAAGGCATACGCCAGGCTTATAGCAGCTACTTCTTCGCGAAAGAGGCCACCCCGCAGCAGATTTTCACCGGTATGACCGAAGTCATCGACGGTCTTCGCCATCGCGGCATTGGCCGCGCCGTAGCCACTGGCAAGAGTCGCCGCGGCTTGGACAGCGCCTTGCAATCCAGCGGCTTACACGCCCATTTCGACGTGACGCGCTGCGCCGACGAAACGCGCTCTAAACCAGACCCGCGGATGCTCGAAGAGATCCTCGAGTTTTACAGATTAAACCCTAAAGATGCAGTAATGATCGGCGACACCACTTACGATCTCGAGATGGCACAGCGCATCGGCATGCCGTCTATTGGCGTGCGCTGGGGTGTCCATGAGGACGCCGAACTGGAACGCTTCGCGCCTACTAAAATTGTTAGTTCCACACAGGAATTGAACGCATTTCTCGCAAGCCTGTAGTTTTTGTAATTCGACAAGAGAACGCAACATCATGCGCATTCTGATCACCGGCGGCAGTGGCTTCCTCGGCCAATCACTTACTCACGCACTGCTTGGACGAGGCGATGAGGTACTTATCTTAAGCCGCGATGCAAGCAGCAATGCCAGGAACAAACAGGCCACTCAATGGCTAACTAGCCTCGATGAAATTGACGCCCCAATAGACGCAGTATTCAATCTCACTGGTGCGAATCTTTTCTCTCGCCCTTGGACCAAGGCGCGCAAGCGTCAGCTACGCGACAGCCGTATTGCGCTCACTGAGTCGCTCGTTAACTGGCTTACGAAACAAACACAGGCGCCACGAGTCCTATTAAGCGGCTCCGCCATCGGCTTCTATGGTGACCAGGGCGAGCAAGAGCTCACCGAACAATCCGTGCAGGGGCAGGATTGGGCGGCTAAGCTAGTGGCCGACTGGGAGGGGGCAGCCGCTAAGCTTGGCGTGCGCACGGTCTACTTGCGCACTGGCCTAGTGCTTGGCGACGGTGGTTTATTGCAGCCTTTGCGCCCCCTGTTCAAATGCGGACTCGGAGGTTCTCTAGGCGACGGTCAATTCTGGTATAGCTGGATTCACCTGCAAGACTGGGTAAATGCCGCGCTGTACTTACTCGATCACGACAACGCCAGCGGCCCCTATAATCTTACTGCCCCCACTCCCGTTCGCTACGTGCAGTTTGCCAAGGACATGGGCAAGACCTTACACAGACCCGTGTGGCTGACTCCTCCGGCATGGTTTCTAAAACTCCTACTACGCGAACAGGCGAGCTTACTACTGGGCAGTACTAAGGCACTGCCCCAGCGTCTGGAGCAAGCTGGATTCCAGTGGCAGTACTCGCAGCTAGGCGAGGCGCTAGAAGAAATCCTCAAGCCCACTCAAAACTCCTGACCAAGGACCCTTTGTGGGCTTAGGCTTCGACACGGAAATTTTGCATCATCCCTAAATCTTCGTGTTCGAGAATGTGGCAGTGATATAAATAAACGCCCGTGTGATTCTCGAACTTCATCAACACTCTTACCTTCTCTCCCGGCAGCACCAGCACGACATCCTTCAAGCCATAATCTGTAAAGCCAGCGCTCAGGTGCTGATGCAATGCCGACTGCCCACTTTGCCTAGTTCGCGAGAGTACTTTGAACTGCACGTTGTGCACATGCATGGGGTGCGCCATCTGCATCATTCCCCCCATGCCCATTCCCATGCCCATCGAAGCATCGTTGGCGAACTCCCACACTTCTGTGCTATTGAGTTTGACGACATTCTCTTCGGGCACATCGTGCATGCCGCCGAAGGTGCGGTTATTGAGGTAGAAACTGCCACGCATCATCGAGATTCGGACCCCTCTTGGCGCGTTCGAATTGCCAGCCTCATCTTCACTAAGTGCGGGGTAAATACTCAACTGCGTTGGAGGTGCAACTGGCACCGCCTCTGCGCTGTCAAATTGAAAACTGGCAATCGGACGCGCGTTGTCTTGCATTGTTGCGCCGCCCTGCTCCGCAGTAAAATTCTGCAGCGAAGGCGTATAGGATTCAGCCAAGAGATGCACAGAACTACCGGCAGTTTGGGCTGAAAAATCTACCCAGACATCCACTCTCTCTCCTACCCCCAGGGTTAACGCAAATTGTTCAACCGCGCTCTCAAGCAAACCGCCATCGGTGCCGATGACCCTGAAGTTAGCACCGTCGCTCCAGCGCAGATTATAGAGGCTGGCATTCGATGTATTGATGATGCGCAAGCGATGTGCGGTACGTGGCACGGTCTTGCTGTAGCCTACCCGACCATTAACCAACACGTAGTCGCCACTGAAACCCATCATCCAGTTGTGACGCATATTGCCTATGTACACGAGTTGATTGTCACCATCGAAAGTTCGGTCTTGAATCATCAACGGTATCTCATGCTCGCCTTGAGGCAGATTGAGGGCGTCTTCCTGCTCATCGTGCACGACTAGCATTCCGCTAAGGCCTTGATAGACCTGAAAAGAGGTGCGCTCGTGTGGGTGAGGGTGAAACCAGTAAGTGCCTGCACGGTTGTCTATGGCAATCTCGTAGACATAGCGCTCACCTGGCTCGATGGCATACATGGGATGCCCGTCCATGCGTTGTTCGATATTCAGACCATGCCAATGCACGATGCTCTGCTCGGGCAATTGATTTTCGAAATGAATACGAATTCTCTGCCCGCGCCTCACACGAATTAAAGGAATGTGCCCCGAGCCGTCTAGAAAGCTAAGCGCGCTGCGGTCCCCCTTCATGATCTCGCCGGTGAAGCGCCAAAGCTGTGTCGCCGCCCCTTCAAGCATATCCGCCGGCCCAAGAACTGCACGCAAGATGATCTCGATATCGGGCATGAAACCTGGGGTCGCGACTGCGGGCTCGATGCGCTGCGTCATCTGCGCGCTTAGCGCACTAGCCGCATTGCCAAGAAGCAAGGACGCAGCGGTGAGATTCTTTACGAATGTCCGTCTTTTCATAACAACTCTCTAAATGCTTAAAGTGCGGATGTGGCAAGCACATCCCAGCAGTGTGAGAATCGATTATAGAGGATCAACTACAAGCCGCTTTGTGCTAGATCAAACAAGGGAGGGATGGGCAGAGATGTGCGTCAAAAGAGTTAGCGCGACAAGGCGCGCTGCTACGCCCGGGAACAGGCGTAGCAGCGGGGGCTTAGTTAACCGCTAAGACGTCGCAATCGAGTTTATCGAGGATTTTCTGTGCCGTAGTACCAACGAGCACACCCTTCGCGCCACTGCGCTTAGAAACCCCTAGGACGACCATATCGGCCTTGAGGAAGTGAGCACGCTCTGGGATTACGCGCTTGGCGTCGCCACGTACCATATGAAAATGCGCACGCTCAACACCGAAGGCGTGTGCGAGAGTGGCCTCAGGACCATCAGGATGGGCCTCTTCGCCAGCGATTAGATGACTAAAGTCAGGCTTGCGCGAGGTAGCCGCGATGACATGCAGCGGCAGGCCAGTAAAGTCGGCCATCTCGTGTGCGTGCTTCATCACCGAGTTATTCAAGCCAATATGGCCCTCGTCTTTCGATTCGATATCCAAGGCAGCGACAATTGCCTTACCACTAAAGCTCTTACGCTCTCGCACTAGTAATACTGGTGCTGGGCTGTGACGCATGATGGTGAAGTCGGAGGTGCTGTGGAGAAGACGCTTCAGTTTACCGTGGCGGAAGGTAGACTTGATGACTAGATCAGCTTCCGCGCGCAGTGCCGCGCGGCTAACAGCGGCGTACCAATCGGAGGTCCAAGCACAATCTTGGGAAAGCCTCAAACCCTTGGCTTTATAAGGCGCAGCCATTGCGGTGACCTTTTCCTTCCAGGCCTTTAACTCTGCCTGTTTACCCACTTTACGTGAGGGCGCCGCGCCCATTTCTTCAATTGGCTTGTAAACGGCGGAAAACGCGGTCACTTTGCCTTTGCTCTTTGCTGCGATGTCTGCAGAGCGCAGTAAGGCGGGTTGCTTTTTACTAGTAGGGTCGATTACGACAAACAATTTCTTATAAAGGCTCATAGGGTCCCGTCTATATATCAATACTGGAGTGGAGTTCAGAATAAACACTCTTCAATCTGCTGTCTAGGCCGACCGGGCCCGCTTGCAGTAGTGTTGATATAAAACAATAATTCCTTCTGCTTATTGAAATAAACCCTCGCTTGTTCGGTTCTGCGCGCTTCATAATGAATTCAACGTTTAAGCAAGCTTTAAGGATTTGCTGCTAGAGTAGCGCCCTATGTTGAAGAGACTGCGCTCAAACGCCATACGCACTGTAAAGGAGAATTATCAATGTTAGAACCTAATATAGCTGGCGGCTTAATCGGCGGCAGCTTGATCGGCATCTCGAGCCTAATGATGCTACTCCTGCTCGGCCGCATCACCGGCATCTCCGGCATATTGACTGGCGTTATAACTTGGAACAAACAAGATGGCTTGCCCTGGCGCGCAGCGTTCATTGGAGGACTTATCCTCGGCGCCGTTCTCTATCAATTTATCTTCGATCGCGCCCTACCTATCGAGATGCAGGCCAGTGGTCCGCTGCTCATTTTGGCCGGCCTACTCGTTGGCATAGGCACACGCCTTGGCTCGGGATGCACCTCCGGGCATGGGGTCTGCGGCATCGCCAGGCGCTCGCCCCGCTCCATCGTTTCCACCGCCACGTTTATGGCAGTCGCCGTCATTACCGTCTTCGTCACGAGGCACCTACTATCATGAAAACTTCTGTTGCAGCACTTTTAAGTGGAATCGTATTCGGGCTCGGCCTCGCCATCTCCGAGATGATCAATCCTGCACGCGTGATTGGCTTTCTCGACATCGCCGGGCAATGGGATCTGACGCTAGCATTGGTCATGGGTAGCGCGCTAGTGTTTACCGTGGTTGGCTTTCCGTTGATTACGAAGAAGGCGCACCCAATACTTGCCGAGAAGTTTACACTCCCGACTAAAAAGACACTGGATACCCCATTGATTAGCGGAGCTGTATTGTTTGGTATCGGTTGGGGCCTAGCGGGCCTTTGTCCTGGACCTGCAATAGCGGGCCTCGCATCGTTAAATCCCGATATATTCCTATTCGTAGCAGCGATGGTAGCGGGGCAGTTCATTGGCTTGAAGATAGAAAAAACTATCGCCTGACACGATAATATTAAGCCCTAAATCTATTCTCATGAATCCTACTCATGGACTTATGAATTATTAACATTTTTTAAGTCTTCCTATCCCTTCTATGATGCGTTTCTCGGCGGGCCACACGCTCGAACCGAAATAAATTATCATATGATGGATAGGAAGCCTCATGAGTAACACCGAGCACTCGCTGCGGGATAGTACGCGCCGTATTGAACAATTTTTGACGCAGATGCCCAGCTTGAAATCACGCTATCAGCGCTCCCGTCTCATTCGCAAAGTGTTAAGGAAATCGAACAATTATGACCTAACCTCGCGCTGCAATCTATTCTGCGAAGGCTGCTTCTACTTCGAGGGCGATGATTATAAGAACGCCACGGAAGTCACGGATGACGACGCTTGGGAGGCATTCTTCAAAGCCCAAGCCGCGGCGGGTGTAAGCTTTGGCTTCTTCGCTGGGGCCGAGCCCGCACTATCGCAGGAACGCCTGTTGCGGGCAGCCGCCCATATTCCCCGCGGCTCTATTCACACCAATGGCACTATTCGCATCCGCCCCGAAATCCCCTACTCCATTCAGATCTCCGTATGGGGAGACGAGGACACTACCGCGCATTTCCGAGGTGGCAATGTGTTCTGGAAATCGATTCGCAACTTCGCCAATGACCCGCGGGTGCGCTTCGTATTCACCATCAATCCGAATAATCTAGCACAGCTCCCCGGCGTGGTGCGTATCATGAATGACTACGGTCATCGCATCATGTTCAATTATTTCTCCCCAACCCAAACTTATCTCGACAAGCTTGCTAATGGTGCGAGTAACGACGACGGCTTCTTTCGTATCAGCTCGGATAACAGCAATATGTTGTTCAATGCCGAGTCTTTGCATCGTTCACGTGGCGTTGTAAACGAACTGATAGCACAGTACCCAGGCACGGTAATTCAGACGCGTGCATTCAACGATGCATTGACTGACCCTAAGCCGCTTTATGAACTCGACGAACAAGGCGTGGCCCGCAATTGCAATGGTCGCAACTTCGACTGGCATCAAGGCTATCGCGTCGACATGCAGCCTAGCGATGCCAAATGTTGCATGCCCAATGTGAATTGCGAGCAGTGCCGCCTATACACCATCGCGATTGCCTCGTTCATCTTCCAACCCGAACGCTTCCTTCATTCACTCGCGGGCTTTCAAGATTGGCTAGATATCTGTGACCAGTTTGCCCGGGTTTGCCTACTCGAGACTGACATCGAGTGGCCCTCTGCATGAGCTTGACCGTTAGGGCATACCGAAGTGACGACGAGTACAGCATCATGGCCGGCTTTAACGCTAGTTTCGACCTATCCAGGGATGAGCTGTACTGGCGCTGGAAGTTCTTGCACGATGGCAAGGCCATGGCATGGATTGCGGTGGACGATCAAGAGCGCGTACTAACCCATCTCGCCGCACACCCCATTACTTGGTGCAGCCTGCACGGAGACTGGCAAGTAGCCCATGCTGGGGATGCTTTTGCTTTACGACTGCCCGAAGTAGCTTATGGCAGAGCCATGCTAAAGACCTTCACAGCCTTTCACGGGGCCGCCCGGAAGAACGACAATATCAAGCTGCTCTTCGGCTTTCCCAGCGCCACCTTAAGCGGCCTGCATCAGACGCAAACTCCACTGTATGGAGAACAACGTCCTATACGCTTATGGCAGCATCTCCCATGTGACTGCTCTCCGAACTCCTTGGTGCGCAGTTGTCTACCCGAGCGCCAAGCCCTCGATGCACTTTGGCTACGAAGTGCCGAGCGCTACACTCTCTCGTGTCGCCGGGATTTTGAATGGGTGTCATGGCGCTTCCTACAACGACCAGACGTGCAAGACTATATCTACCTGCACGCCTTTGATAACAAGGGAATCCTCGCCGGCTGGGCAATACTACGGGAAATCGAAGGGGTACTATGGATATGCGATGTCCTGTGGGACGGTTCCCATGTTGAGAGTATCGTGAGTCTGCTCCAGCAGGTGCGCGCCTTAGCGCTGCAGAAAAAATGCTCGCGTATCTCCATGTGGATGGAGGGTGATGCAGTCTTGGGCGAAATTTTGGCGAGGCTAGGATGGGAAGATTACAGCCAAAACCATAGCGTGCGGCTGCTAATGCATGCCTACGACACCTCCCTCGACTACGAGTGGATACGCAAGTCCTTGTATATCACCAAGGCCGACAGCGATCTCATATAGCCGTACTTCGCACGCTGTCCGCTAGGTCGATGAAGCCACGCAGGTAGCCTAGCTCTTCATCGCTGCGCCGTACCCCAAGGAAGATTTGCTTAGCGATACCATTGCTGCCAAGGCGCACGGGATGAATATCCAGCGACTGGGCATGCTCCTCGACCAACCAGCGCGGCAGCGCTGCGACACCCCGCCCGGCCGCTACCATTTGCAACATTATGTTGGTGGCCTCGATCTCTTTGTGCTCGCGAGGTGCACACTTAGCAGGTGTGAGAAACTCGGCATAGATGTCCAAGCGCTCGCGCTCCACTGGATAGCTGATGAGAGTTTCGCTGCACAAGTCCTCCGGGCGGACGAATACCTTTGTGGCAAGCACATGCTGCTTGGCCACCACCAAGACCTGCTCGTAATCAAAAACCGGAGTGTAGTCCAAGCCTTTCTGCCGCAACGGGTCTGGTGTCACTAAAATGTCGATATCATGACTGAACAGAGCACCGATGCCCCCGAACTGAAACTTCTGTTTCACGTCCACATCGACATCCGGCCATAGTTCTAAGAACGGCGCGATAACTTTGAGCAACCACTGATAGCAAGGATGACACTCCATGCCGATGCGCAGAGTGCCGCGCTGACCCCTGGCATATTGCCTTAGTAATTGCTCCGCATGTTCGAACTGAGGGAGCAGACGCTTGGCTAGCTGCAGCAGCTGCTCGCCAGCTTGAGTCAGCCGCAGCAGGCGCCCTTCCTTCTTCCATAGGGGCGTGCCGAGCTGATTTTCCAGTTTGCGGATCGCATGGCTTAGGGCGGATTGACTGAGATGCAGGCTAGTCGCGGCCTCCGTTAAGGTGCCACGTGCGTCTACTGCGGCGATTATTGCGAGATGACTGCGCTCCAACATGTTCTCTTCCCTCATCCAATGCATGAGTATTGTTCATTAATTCATGCATTTTTACCATTTTTATTCATTGATCGTAAACCCTAATATGCGCCCTCGACACTTTAGGGAGAAAGACAATGCCATTGATTCACAACCTCGGATTTCCACGTATCGGCGCACAGCGCGAGCTCAAGTTCGCTCTCGAGTCTTATTGGCGAGGCGAAAGCACAGATGAGGCGTTAGAGGAAACCGCCGCGGGCCTGCGCTCGCTTCATTGGCAGCAGCAACAAGAGTTAGACCTGGTGCCCGTAGGCGACTTCTCACTCTACGATCAAGTTCTCGATATGAGCTTCACTCTCGGCAACCTCCCTGCACGAATCCGCACATTAGCAGGAAGTGAGTTGGAGAATTACTTTCGACTTGCCCGTGGACGTGCGCCACAAGACCCCAAAAACCAAGACATCGCCGCCGGCGAACTCACCAAATGGTTCGACAGCAATTATCACTACATCGTGCCAGAGTTCGACGCCAACACACGCTTTCAACTAGACCCTTCACGCCTCCTAAGCCAGGTCGTAGAGGCGCGCACGCAAGGCATCAATGCCAAGCCTGTCATCATTGGGCCGTTGACTTATTTACGCCTAGGCAAAGCTCGCGACGGCAGCGATCGCCTGCGCCTGCTCCCGCAATTACTGAAGGAGTACAAAGCCCTCCTCGAAGCCTTGCAAGCCACCGGTGTGGAATGGGTGCAGATCGACGAGCCTATTCTCGTTACTGAACTTGAACCGCAGTGGCAGCGCGCCTTCCCACAGACCTATCACGAATTGCGCGGCACTGGGCTTAAGCTTCTTCTCGCCACTTACTTCGGTGAACTTCAAGAAAATCTTCAGCTTGCCTGCGAGTTACCCGTGGACGGCCTGCACATAGACACGATCAACGGCCGTGACGAGATCAGCAAAGTAATAGACTGGCTGCCGATTCACAAAGTTCTCTCACTCGGCATTATCAACGGCCGCAATATTTGGAAGAGCGACCTGAATGGCCTGCTCGACTGGCTGGAGCCAATCGCTAAGCGCCTACAGGAGCGCTTGTGGCTCGCCCCCTCGTGTTCTTTGTTGCACGTCCCAGTAGATTTGAGTACAGAGACATTGATCGCCCCGGATGTGCGTGATTGGCTCGCCTTCGCCGTACAGAAACTCGACGAGTTACAAACGATAGCTTGCGCCCTGCGGCATGGCCGCGAACCTTTTGCCGATGCTTTAGCCAACAATGCTGCTGCAATTACCGCACGGAATACTTCGCCGAAAACACAGTCTCCAGTTGTGCGCCAGGCAATGGCACAGGTAGAGCCCGGCATGGCTAGTCGACAATCCCCCTTCGCGACTCGTGCGACGCTGCAACAGGAGTCGCTCGCCCTTCCCTTGTATCCCACAACCAGTATTGGGTCCTTTCCGCAGACCCCAGCGATCCGCCAAGCCCGTAAACGCTTCCGCCAGGGTCAGCTAAGCGATTGCGAGTACGAACACTTCCTCAAAGAAGAAATTCGTGACTGCCTGCAACGACAGGAGGCAATAGGACTCGATGTGCTCGTGCATGGCGAATCTGAGCGCAACGATATGGTTGAGTATTTCAGCGAACATCTTGAAGGTTATATACGCAGCGAGAATGGTTGGGTGCAGTCCTATGGTTCGCGCTGTGTAAAGCCACCGATCTTATTCGGGGATGTATCGCGCCCAACAAGCATGACAGTTGCGTGGGCGGCCTATGCGCAGTCGCAGACACTAAAGCCAGTGAAGGGCATGCTCACAGGTCCGGTTACGATGCTGAACTGGTCTTTCGTGCGCGACGATCAGCCCAGAGCTCAGACCTGCCTGCAACTAGCCTTAGCAGTACGCGAGGAAGTGCTCGATCTGGAGCGGGAGGGAATAAAACTCATTCAGATAGACGAGGCAGCACTTCGCGAAGGGCTGCCACTGCGACGCAGTCAATGGGAAGGATACCTAGAGTGGGCCGTCGAATGCTTCCGACTCAGTGCGAACGGCGTCGCCGATGCCACGCAGATTCATACCCATATGTGCTACTCGGAGTTCAACGACATCATGGCCGCTATCGCCACGCTCGACGCCGACGTTATTACCATAGAGACCTCACGCTCCGATATGGAGTTGCTAGACGCGTTCGACGAGTTTGCCTACCCCAATAGCATCGGGCCTGGCGTGTACGACATCCACTCGCCCAATATTCCGGAAGTCGCGCATATGGTGCAATTGATGAACAAGGCAGCTCAGCGCATTCCCGCAGCGAGACTATGGGTCAACCCAGATTGCGGACTTAAAACACGACAATGGGAGGAGGTGGCCCCAGCTCTTATTAACATGGTGCAGGCGGCCTTGCTACTAAGGCAAAAGGCCACGTAGGTTTTTACACGGGCAAAAAAAATCCGGTTAGAAAACTAACCGGATTGAAGCTCCTACTATCCTGAGCAATCACATTACAAACCTAGAAGTTTGCCTCAATGAGTGTTGCTATCTTACTCCCGCCGTCTGCACAAGCAATGCGACACATAGCCACACCTATTGATTCGCGCCTCTTATAGTTCTTGTAACTCTTTCGCTATAAGAGAATCAACATTAACTTACCTTTATAAGAAGGTTTATTGCGTATTAATTCACTGTGCTTTACTCTCAAGTCAGCTCAAAAGTTCGACACAATAAAAATAGCAGACTAGGAGCCCTACCATGTCACGTCAGATACTCGGCGTCGCCGCCACTTTTCTCACCTCTGTACTTCTAAGCAGTACGGGTTTGGCACAAAGCACCCCAGTTGAACCCAGTTTCGAGTTCTTCATGAACGAAGTGCAACCCATCTTCCTCGCTAAGCGCGGCGACAATGTGCGTTGTATCCAGTGCCATACGCGTAGCAGCGGTTTCCGCCTGCAGCCACTGGATGATCATGCGCATTTCTGGACCGAGGAGCAGTCGCGGATGAACTACGCCTCCGCGCGCGCCTTCACGGTTCCCGGGGCGGACCCTCTCAAGAGTCGCTTTCTAACTCATCCACTGGAGGCGAGCGCAGGGGGTGACCCGTTTCATGGCGGTGGCAAACACTTCGCAAGTCGCAGCGACCCTGAGTGGCGTATTATGGCGGATTGGGTGGCAGGTTTGGCGGAACGACGCCCCGCTTCTGGCACTGTCGTGCGCATCATTCAGACCAACGCTGCCGGCGATAATTCCAGTATTATCGATCCAGTTTCAAATACCGTTGTCGCAACTATCGACGATGTCGAGATTCCTCATGGCGTGACCTCGGCACCCGATGGCAGTGCCATCTACCTCAGCAATGAGACCATGCACAGTCTCGACGTGATCGACTCTCGAACACTACGCGTAAAACGTCGCATTGGCTTGAGTGGGCGTCCTAACAATGTCTCTATCACACCGGATGGCAGCAAGGTGTATGTTGCTATCATGGAGATGCCTGGGGCTATCGACATTATCGACACGGCATCACTCACTAATATCAAAACGGTTCCGGTGGATGGCGCCATTCATAACGTATACGTTACCCCTGATGGGCGCTACGCCGTTGGAGGCTCGATACAACGCAGCATGATCAATGTCATCGATACCCGCACGGACGAAGTCGCCTGGAAGCTGGAAATGAGCTCCGGTATCCGCCCTATGACTTTCGACACGAATGCCGATGGGAGTACTAAGAATATCTATGTTCAGTTATCCGATTTTCATGGCTTTGCGGTAGTAGATTTTGCCACGCGTAAAGAGATTGCACGAATCGAGCACCCAGCCGTAGAAGGCGAGGTTGCCCACTTAGACGGCCTGCAAGCCGCCCCGGCCCATGGCCTAGGGGTAAGCCCCGATGGCAAGACGCTGTGGTCCACTAGTAAAGTCTACAGCCACGCCTATGTGCACTCATTACCTGACCTAAAGGAGATTGGCCGCGTATTCGTCGGGCAGCACCCTGAGTGGGTAACTTTCACACCTGACGGCAAGACCGTGTACATCGGCGCTGCCGGCGACAACGCTGCCTACGCGGTAGATGCGGCATCGCTGACAGTAATCGCGAAGATTCACACGGGGCAAACGCCCAAGCGTAATGGCACAGTACTAATGCAGGTTGACTAAAAGAAAAGGGCGGGCTCCTATTTGGAGCCCGCCCTTTTTTTGCACGTATTGCCAATTGTTACCTAGCCCGTTAACACTCGACGAAAAACCCCCGCCGCTAATTCCATCTCTTCCATACTGCCCAATGAGATTCTACAGTGGCTGTTGTGCATTGGGGGGAAGTCCCGCCCTACCGAGATTTTCTCGGCCATGCATGCCTCTCGAAACTTGGCGGCCGGCATGCGAATATTCACGAACAGATGATTGGTCTGCGAGGGAGGCACCTCATAGCCTAGCTCCGTGAACACACTCGTCGTGAAGGCGCGTACTCTTGCGTTCTCCTCGCGCTCCCAAGCGATGTGCTCGTGATCCTCGAATGCCGTTACTGCCGCGACGGCGGCGAGCATATTCACATCCCCCATACCCCACGCGCCATTAATAGTATCGAGAGTCTGTTCCTGCCCTAGTGCATAACCTACGCGCATGCCTGCCAGCCCGTGGGCTTTGGAGAAGGAGCGCGAGATAAACACATTAGGGAATTCCTTCGCCAATGGCAGGGCAGTCTCCATCAGGCCGTCCGCCACATAGTTGATATAAGCCTCGTCAATCAAGATGTGCGTGTCCGGCGACTGCGCTAGCACTTGCCTTACGAAGCGTTCCACTGCGGCAGGTGAATGTACTGTGCCAGTTGGGTTATTCGGATTACATAAGTACACGAGACCAGCGCCTTTTGACGCAGCTGCCATGCCGGCGAGGTCGATACCCATGCCTGCATCCACCTGAATTTCCTTTACGGGAATGCCAATTCTGCGCGCGGTCTGGGCACTGGTGGAATAGGTGGGCACAGCGGTGACTAGGGGCCTATCGCTAGAACAGAACGCATACACCGCCCCTTCCAGCAATGGCGTAGAACCCGTCGCTAGCAGCACATTGTCGTTGCCCACTGCGTAATAGTCAGCCAGAGCGTCGCGCAGCTCATTGACGTGATCCGGAGAGTAGCCGCGGCCAACACGCTTTGTCGCATGCTCACGGATCGCCTCGAGCACCCTCGGGCCTGGCCCGCGCGCGCTCTCGTTCTGATTCAGCTGCATGATGCCGCCGTCGTAGACCTTCGACATTGCCGCCTCGCGCGTCTGCGCGTAGCTAGGTCGGCTAATCAGTGTCGAGCCCGACAGCACACCCGCAGCAGTCCCCAAACCAAGAGCCCCAATGAAGCCTCTTCGTGATAGTTTCACCTTACCTCCTCGCGTATTCGCACCGATGATAATTTACTTAAGACTTACGCCTTCCTTAACGCTGCAGCCATACTGTCGAAGGCCTCTTTTACAATCAATCGGGACGAGCCAAGATTCATCCGCATATGCCCTGCACCACCAGGCCCATAATTAGCACCGGGATTTAGGTACACACCAGAGTGCTCGACTAACCAGTCCTGCAGATAGTGCTCGGGGCTCGAATAGCCTTTCTCCAATGCCATCTGCGGAGCGCCGATTGCCTGAATGGCCTTACTGAAGTCCAGCCAAGTCAGATAGGTGCCTTCCGCTCTGTGGTAGTCCACTAACGGCATATTGTCTCGAACATAGGTTTCCACGAAACTGTGATTGCCATCCAGGTACGGCAGTAATTGATCGAACCATGGAGCGCCATTCCTGTAGGCAGCCTCAGTCGCTGTCACCCCCAGGGTATTAAGGTCGGCGCGATGATTCTGCACGACCCTGCCCAGAAGCGTAGGATTCTTGGAATACAGAAAGGCGGTCTTCATACCCGCCATATTGAAGGTCTTGCTGATGGCATTGAAGGTGACGCTGTTATTCACCACAGCCTCATCCGGCAGGCTCGCGAAGGGAATATAGCGATGTCCTGGACGCACGATGTCCGAGTGGATTTCGTCTGAGAGCACCACGATCTTGTGCTCGAGGCAGAGCCTGCCGATGCGCAGTAACTCCTCTTGGGTCCACACATTGCCAGTCGGATTCTGGGGATTACACACGATCATCGCGTGGGTATCGGGGGTCATGCGGGATTCCAAGTCCTCCCAATCGATCTCGAAGCGGCCATTGACTCGCTTCATGGGACTCTCACTGGGAATCACACCGGTATGCCGGCAATGGTAGAAGAAGCCATCGTAAATCGGTGTCAGCATTAGCACCTTAGTAGCAGGGGGGGCGAATGTGCGTAGACCAGCGATCACTCCAGGGTAAACACCGGTAGAGAGCACGACGGACTTAGGATCGAGATCGAGTCCATGGCGCGTGCCACTCCATTGCACCACTGCATCCACCAAGGATTCGGTACTACTCATATAACCCCATGTGTGATGCTCGCAGCGCTCCGCAATTGCCTCGGTAATACAAGGAGGTGCCTCGAAGTCCATGCTGGCCACCCCCATACCATATTTAAACTGGCCGGCGGGGTAGCGCTTGGCTGGGGAGTCCCAGCGGGAGCTGTTAGTGCCGATACGATTGTAGGGTGTGTCGAAGTCGAAAGTGCCGTTCTTGGCCATTTTCTGGGGGCTTGCCGCTTGGGAATTGCCAGCACCTAGGGTGCCAACTAGCGCGGTAACGCCTGCGCTTTTCATGAAGTTGCGTCTGCTAAAGCTCGCTATCTTAGGCATTGTCGTTTCCTTTCTTTTTAGTATTTTTGAAAGAACCGCCAACCGAGCATATGCCTTCTTGACCGATTGCGCAAAAACATTAGAAAGGAAATTAACTGAATTTTAAAACGAGGAGCTTTTGGACTGAATGCGTTGAAACACCGCTGGAGCCTGCATTGCGCATTCTCCAGCGGTACAGCAAGTCTTAAGACTGAATGTCGACTAGCATCTCTGTTGGGGTGATTCGGTCGCCCTTCTTGACGAGAACGCTAGCGATCTTACCCGCGACAGGAGCCTTAATTTCCGTCTCCATCTTCATCGCCTCGATGACCAGCACTGGGTCGCCAGCCTTCACGCTCTGTCCTTCCTCTACGAGCACTTCAACGACATTGCCAGGCATGGTCGCGGTGACGTGACCTGGGGCAGTAGCGCGTGGACGACGACCAGGCTTTATCTCGCTGGCGGCCTCGGCAGCGCCGGTAGACTCCAGGGTGATCTCTTCCGGCTCGCCATCGACCGTCATATAGAAACGACGCTCGCTCTCGCCGGAGGGGCTAACACCAGTCACGTGAATATCGTAGGTCTCGCCATGCACCGTGATCTTGAACTCGTGAGCAACGCTTGCCGCAGAGCTGCTGGCATTCGCTGGCAGCAAGACTTCTGGCTTAAGCGTACCCTTGTTGCGATTCTGCAAATAGCTCATGCCTACGTCCGGGAACATGGCATAGGTGAGCACGTCTTCTTCGCACTTCGCGTCTTCGCCAATCTTTGCTCGTAGTGCGTCGAGCTCGGGCTGCAATAGATCGGCAGGACGGCACTCCACTACTTCTTCTTTGCCGATAGCGCGCTTGCGCAGTGTCTCATCGACCTCGGCAGGTGCGGCGCCGTAGTGGCCTTGAAGATAGCGTTTCACCTCATTGGTGATGGTTTCGTAGCGCTTCCCGGAGAGCACGTTGAGCACGGCTTGCGTGCCGACGATCTGCGAGCTAGGCGTGACCAGTGGCGGATAGCCTAGGTCTTTACGCACGCGAGGAATCTCTGCGAACACTTCCTGAATGCGATCGAGTGCGCCCTGCTCCTTGAGCTGGTTGGCGAGGTTGGACATCATACCGCCGGGCACTTGGCTCAGCAGCACTTGAGTGTCCACGCCGTTGTATTCGCTCTCGAACTGATGGTATTTGCGGCGCACCTCGCGGAAGTGTGCGGCGATCTTCTCCAGCAACTCGGCATCTAAGCCTGTCTTATAACCCGCCGCTTCGAGTACGGCTTTCATAGTCTCTGTTGGCGGATGGCTGGTGCCGCCCGCGAAGGCAGAGATCGCGGTATCCAAATGATCGATACCCGCCTCTACTGCTTTGAGTTGGCACATAGACGCCATGCCAGAGGTGTAGTGGGAGTGAAGGAATAGAGGCAAGTCGATTTCTTTCTTCAGCGCTGTCACCAGTTTGAAGGTGATCTCTGGAGTCAGCAGCCCTGCCATGTCCTTGATCGCGATACTGTGGCAACCCATCTTGGCCATCTGCTTGGCCTGCTTCACGAAACCCTTGATCGTGTGCACTGGGCTGGCGGTGTAGCAGATAGTGCCTTGCGCATGCTTGCCCGCTTTGATCGTGGCGGCGATTGCAGTCTCGAGGTTGCGAACATCGTTCAAGGCATCAAATATACGAAACACGTCGATGCCATTCTCGGCCGCTTTGGCCACAAAGGCCTCTACGACGTCATCGGGATAGTGGCGATAGCCAAGCAGGTTCTGACCCCGCAGCAACATCTGTAGGCGGCTATTCGGTAGTGCTTTGCGAAGTGTGCGTAGACGCTCCCAAGGATCTTCCTTGAGGAAACGGACGCATGAGTCAAACGTTGCGCCGCCCCAAACCTCTAAAGACCAATAGCCGGCTTTGTCCAAGTCCGCACAGATCGGCAGCATGTCGTCGATGCGCATACGTGTTGCGATCAATGACTGGTTGCCGTCTCTTAATACGACGTCGGTGATGTGAACCTTTTTGCTCATGTCCTACTCCATCCTTTCGCGGGCTGGCCCGCTCCTACAATTTAATTCATCTGCCCGCGAAGAACTTGCCTCTTCCACAGATCTGTTTTAATCGGACCTTTTTCGCGGGCAAGCCCCTCATGCTAGGGCAAGCGCTCCTACAAGAGTATCAAGAGCTACATGCCCGATTGCGCGGCAATGGCCGCTGCGATTGCCGCCGCTAGGAACTCGGGGCGTCGCTTAGTCGAGTAGCGCGTCAACTCAGGGTGCGCCTCCACAAAACCTGTATTGAAATTACCAGACTGAAAATCCGGATGATTCAGGATTTCTTTGTAATATTGCTTCGTGGTCTGAATACCATAGATCTGCATGTCTTCTAGCGCGCGCAAGGAACGCTGAATGAGTTCCTCCCAGTTACGGGACCACACCACCAACTTGGCACACATCGAATCGTAGTGCGGCGGAATGGTGTAGCCAGTATAGATCGCGGCATCGGTACGCACTCCAGGGCCACCTGGCGAGTAATAGCGCGAGATGCGGCCAAAACTGGGCAAGAAGCCGTTCTTAGGGTCCTCTGCATTAATGCGAAACTGCGCGGCAAAGCCAGAGTAAGTGATGCTCTTTTGCTCCACGCTCAGTGGCAAACCAGAGGCGATGCGGATCTGTTCGCGCACGATATCGATACCGGTGATTTCCTCGGTAATCGTATGCTCTACTTGAATGCGGGTATTCATCTCCATGAAATAGAAGCTGCCGTCACTATCGAGTAGGAATTCCACGGTGCCGGCATTCTCGTAACCTACTTCCTTGGCCAGCTTTACAGACAGCTCACCAATGCGGTTACGTTGCTCATCGTTCAACTGAGGAGAAGGCGCCAGCTCGATTAGTTTTTGATTGCGGCGCTGAATAGAGCAGTCGCGCTCGAACAGATGTACGGTGTTGCCTTGGGAATCCGCGAGAATCTGCACCTCGATATGGCGCGGATCTACGATGCACTTCTCCATAAACACATCGGCGCTGCCGAAGGCTTTGGTCGCCTCGGATATTACGCGTTGATAATTCTGTTGCAGCTCTTTGGGATCGTTGCAGCGACGAATACCACGACCGCCTCCGCCCGATGTGGCCTTGAGCATAATGGGGTAGCCGATCTTCTTGGCCACCTTGAGGGCATCGGCGACATCCACTAGGTTGCCATCGGTTCCGGGAGTAACCGGTACGCCCGCTTTCTCGGCGCTGCGACGCGCCTCCGTCTTATTGCCCATGGCGTTGATGACACGGGCCTCGGGGCCAATGAATTTTACCCCACGCCGCTCGCAGATCTGTGCCAGCTCGGCATTCTCTGAGAGGAAACCATAGCCGGGGTGTAGGCCATCGCAACCCGTCTCTACGGCCAAGTTAACCAATTGATGCGGGTTCAAATAACCCTGCAGCGGGTCTGGCCCAACGGAATAAGCCTCATCGGCTTTCTTAACATGAAGAGAATAGCGGTCGGCCTCTGTATAGATGGCGACCGAACGCACGCCAAGCTCTCGGCAAGCGCGGGCAATCCGGACCGCAATCTCGCCGCGGTTTGCAATTAAGACTTTTTTTAACACTGAAGAATTCTCTGTGGCTGGAGTCTGTCTGAATTCACGCTAAAAACTAGGAATTTGGTGGGTTCAATCCCACAATCCGCCCTGCGTGATCTAAATATTAGGAATCGCAGCTTACTTAGGCTGCAATTAGGCGTCAACTAGCAAAGTAGGGCTGGCCTAGCAGTTTAGGCTTGTTTGAATCGTAAACTGAACAGCGCGAGACCGAGCTCACGAGTATCGCCATTGCCGGGAAGACGAGCGTCCGGTAGTTCGAATTGCAGGGTATTGGTGCCATGTCGCAATAGTCCCGCAGGCACCGTAATCACTACCTCGAAGATGTTTGAATCACTAAATTCTGACGTGAGCACTTCTTGCTCGTTAATGAGCATGCTGACCCGCTGCCGCTCAAGAGGGCGAAAGCGCAATACCAACTCTCTTACTCGCTGCGCATCGACACTGTCATCCAACGCGAAATGAATGCTCGGGCTATGCCCGAGAGACCAGCGGAACTCCTGCTCGGCGTCCGACCAGCTATCGAAAGCCAGCTTTTCCGAGTCAAATCGCAGTACTTCACCGGGGACTATTTCTTCAAGCGCCGCTAACTGCGCGGCGCTAATGCGCAAGTCTCGAGTAATGTAATAGCGTTGATATTCCTCGCTCACTGAAGGGTTCAGGAGCAATACCAGCACATAGACATAGAACAATGTTAGACCCAGCGATGCTAAAGCGAGCTTAGACTTGATGCTCATACCACCAAGGCCTCCCGCAGCAGCCAGGCCTTATACATTGCTGCCAGCCCCCAGACGCTCACAGGAATCACCAACACGGCAAGTGGCATGCTATGCCACCATCGAGGAGTTAGAGCCTCAGCCGAAGCCACAGAGCCCCTCATGCCCTTAATTGATAACAAGGTGACGCTTAGACATTTAGCGACTACCAACAACAGAGGAGCCTGCCACCATAGATATCGCGGCATCGCGACCAACCCCGTTGAGAGTGGAATAAGTGTGGCACACAAGGAGAAAACGGCGAGTCCGTATTCCTTTATTAGAACCAGATAGGCGATCATCACTAGTGCCAACACTGTCATCCAGGCCCACAACTGAGGTATCGGGTCAGAGGCCTGCATGCCGACTACGAGGTATTTGAAGGGATTTGATGGCACGCGCTCCCACGCAATTTGTACATGGGAGAACGCTAGGCCGTCCCCCATCCTGTAGTACAAAAAGACCATAAAGAGCGCTAGCCCTAGAGGCACCAAAAGCAAGCCGAAGCCCATTCGCAAACGCTCTAACGGCCCGGCAGTCGGCACTCGCCTTAAAACAGCAATCAAATAGGCCAGCCCGAACAGCACCCCGGTAGGTCGCACGGCGCTCAGTACCGCGCCTGCCAATCCCGCCGCCTCGAATCTTTGCTGTTTGAGGGCAATGAAGCTTAGACAACTGAAGAACAGAAACATGGACTCGGTATAGCCAACATTGCCGTATATCGCGTAGGGATGCAGGCCCGCAACGGCGCCAGCAACCCAAGGGGAGACTCTTGGAGCGTAGAGCGTTGCGAATTTAATGAATGCAAAAATAGATAGGAGAAAGAAAACCTTGGAGACAACAACTAGTGCGGTATGCGACGTCCAGGGTCCCAGTTTCGCGAGGATACTCGCTACAAGTGGGAGCGCGGGAAAGAAGGCCCAGTTAGCAGCATCTCCTCGTTCGTGACCATGGGCTTCGTAGTCATAGCCCGAGTTGACGATGCTCCCATACCACTGACAGTCCCAATCGCATAAGCGGATATAAGACTGTCCATTGGACACAAGGGCTATCATTTCAAAGAACTGATTCCAAAGAAATACCAACACGGCGATGCCGAGCATGCCTGCGTGCTGCCGTGCTAGTCGGGTGATATTGTTCATTTTGCAACTTGTCTTCCAGACATGCCATTCCATTCAATTGAGAAATATTCCCACGCGCTACAATAACCATCATAATGGCGGGATGCAAGTGCGATTTTGACCCGCCGACGATTTTCTAATCTGCTGTGAGCCGGCGCTCAGCCATAGCATTCGCCGCACACTTAGAGGGTAAGTGTGCTCGATAATAATGCTGTTGAAATTTTGCTGCGGGCATCGGGATCGATGCACGATTAGTGCGTCATTTATTGACGGTCGTATATCCTCACGACTTTCACTGCTGCGCCAAAATTGGCAGGCTTGAGTTCGAGCTCGGCGCGCAAACGCTTGCCATTGGCCTCGACCGTATAGGTCTCCAGAGTAAAGCCTCCGTCCCGTGGACGCCCTTCCACATAGAGAACGTCTCCTTCCCATTGCCCAATGGAGAAGTCTTTGCCGCCATTGGCATAGTGATCGCTGGCGCCGACGGTGCGAGTGCGGCCATCGGTATGGAACACTCGCTGATAGCCATCGGCATAGCCAAACCAGAACTCCGGCTTGGTATAGTCGATGCGCAGGATATTGTCGTAGGAGATGCGGTCATACAGCTCCTGCTCCTCGGGGCCGCCTCGGTAGCGCCCCTTCTCTTTCTTCTTAAACCAACTCCTGGCGACCTTGCCGCCCGCTTTAATTATGGCGGCCTCTACAGCCTCGTCAGTGTCTTCGCTGAGCTCCTCGTTGATGAGCCAATTGCCCACAAGAGGATGCACTGGCGCCTCCTGCCCGAAGCTCAGGGCGGCACTACAGGTCATCAGCACGCTCAGGCTCAATGCCTGTGTAAAGGTGGCGATTTTCATCACTTGTCTCCTCACTCACCGAGTAGATTTCGCTTCGATACTTTAAACGAAGCTATACCTTAGCACGGCACGGGTTCACTGACCGCATCATCAGCGGCGTCGTTGCAGGGCCAAGAAATTACTGCTCATCAAAAACGTTATCACTAGCACAATAAGCGCCATGCCAAACCATTGCAGGGCGTATTGAATATGCATGCGCGTATTCACTGTCACTGCTGGCCAGTGCCTAGCGAATACGCCCGTCTCATTCGCCCCTAAACGCACCACCCAAGGCAGTAGGGGGCGTTCCATCAATTCGGCAGCACGAGCGATGTCGAGACTGCGAAAGCGCAAGGGCCAATCGTCCCCTTCGACTTGTGTCACACCCGGTAGCGTGGCCGGAATATGCAGCTGTCCACGCAGTGTCTGCAGCCCCTCGACCGGCGGGATATAGGGCATGCCATCGGCACCCGGCCCTGGCGTTACCCAGCCACGGCTCACCAATACGAACTCACCACTATCTTCGAGCTCGAACGGAGTGATCAGCTCGAAACCCGGCGCACCTTGGAAGAATTGAAAGGCAACTATGAAGGAGGCCGTGTTCCAATAACGCCCAGTAGCGAAGACGCTGAGATTCTCCAAATCGTTGATCTGTGCCTCGCTCAATGGCCCCGAACGCGGACTTAATGTGGCTAGGGGCATCGGGGCTTCTTGCTGACGCAGTTGCATCGCTTGCGCAAGCTCGCGTTTTTCCTGAACTCGGCTCAGTTGCCAGAACCCTAGATTGATTAGGAGTGCTAGCGTTAGTACTACGCAGATGGCTATTAACCAATGAACTCTTATACGCAATTCGCCAAACTTCAATTCTGTTTGCACTGCAGCCCCGCCATTTCTTATCGTTTATTTTGCATCGATTCTAGAGGCTTAAGGCCCATAGAGCGATTCTTTTTGCGGCGCGCAGTCTCTTTTATTTAACGCATATGATAAATTGTCGCCCGACGCATCTTACTAACTCCCCCAACCCTCTCCGCACGGAATCTCCACAATGAAAATCGGCGTTTTATCGCGAAACGGCAAGCTATACTCAACTCGTAGACTCGTAGAGGCCGCCAAAGATCGTGGACACGATGTGAGGGTCGTAGATGTCCTCAAGTGCTATATGAATATCACGGCTAACAACCCTACCGTTCACTACAAGGGTGTAGGAGATCAAGAGACTCTTGAGTTCGACGCGGTGATACCACGCATTGGCGCTAGCGTGACGGGCTATGGCTGCGCCGTACTACGGCAATTCGAAGTCGCCGGCATCTACTCCGTTAACGAGTCGATCGCGATCGCACGCTCGCGCGACAAACTTCGCGCACACCAGCTCTTGGCACGCCGCGGCATCGGCCAGCCCATCACCAGCTATGCCCACTCTGCCGACGCCACTAGCGACCTCATAAGCTCTGTTGGCGGCGCACCACTGGTCGTCAAAATCATGGAAAGCACTCACGGCAATGGCGTAGTCCTTGCGGAGACTCGCAAGGCCGCAGAGGCTTTGATTACTGCGTTTCGTGGTTTGCAGGCAGACTTTCTAGTGCAGGAGTTCATCAAGGAATCCGGCGGCGCCGACATTCGCTGCTTCGTGATTGGTGAACGTGTGATTGCGGCTATGCAACGCACTGCGGCAGCCGGCGAGTTCCGCTCTAATCTTCACCGCGGCGGTACCGCAACAGTAGTGAAACTGCGCCCCGATGAACGCAAGCTAGCGGTTAAAGCCGCGCAAGTGATGGGACTAGACGTCGCAGGGGTGGACATCATTCGCTCCAATCACGGGCCCTTGGTGCTAGAGGTCAATTCATCCCCCGGCCTAGAAGGTATCGAGGCCGCCACGGGCAAGGACATCGCGGGCGCGATCATAGAGTATATGGAGAAAGATAGCCTGAAAGGTCCCAACAAGATGAAGGGCGTTGGCTAAGCTGAAATTTAAAAAGTGCCGACAGGAATTTGAGATTCCTGCCGGCACAAGCGGACTAATCCTGAGTCCCTAACACCGTCCATAGAACCGTATCGCTGAGCTGCGTACCATCTTCCAATTGCAAGCTCACCGTCAATGTGTGCGACCCAACGCCTATCTGTGCCGAGATATTCGAGCAGCGGAATACTCTCCCGCCAAGCGCTAACTCGGACATTGTCAAACATTGCGCTAGGTCTTCCGAAACATCGCTGCGCTGCTCCGACCCAGTATTGCGCCCCGATAGAAATGCGCTTCCTGCAACCACATTGCTTCCTGGGCTACTAGGATCGCGCTCAAGAAACATCGTGAAGTCGAAGGTCTGATTGCTGGCGTAGACACCCGTCGCTGGCGAGAGAGTTAAGGATGCACTGGCAGCAGTTACCGTGAACTCCTTCTGCGGTCCAGATGCCTCACCGTTGATCTTGGCGGACACCTGGTAAGTACCCGGGTTCAAACTCCCTATTGTCTGGCTAAAATTCAGAGGTACTACCACTGCAGGACAGATGGCGAGAGGATTACCTTTAATCGTAGTATCGATCACGATATTACTGCCGTTTATTAGCACGGCGCTCGTGACAATCTGACAGCCATCTCCCTTCAAACCCTTCACTTCGACACTGATGAGATCCCGATCGCTAGGGGCTACTTGCGAGATAGCGATCTCTTCAACAGTGCCCCACTGAGCACTAGCCTCGTTGGCGGAAAACGCCAATAGAGCAGCAAAAAATAAGCGCTTATACATTCCTTCCATTTTAGATTTCCTCCTTTGTTGTTAATCGAACCACAATGGGGGAATATTTCCCACAGATTCGAGAGCCGATAATACGCAAGCTCTAGCACTGCCCAAGTGATCGGAATCACACGCAATGCACAGAGCTAAAAAACGCTCTTGCGGAGGGAGGGTATTGGACTTTTAGAGCCGCCTAAGACGGATAGACTTTGGGCCTATCAGGGCTTGGAAGCGTCATACAACAAACAGGAAACGGGCTGAGCCTCGTCACTTAAGTGAGGGACCACTTGCTTACACACCTCCATTGCCTGTGGGCAGCGGGTATGAAAATTACAGCCAGAAGGCGGGTTTATCGGTGATGGTACATCACCCACCAGTATCTGCCGGTGCGCCACGTGATGTGGGTCGGGCACTGGTATCGCCGAGATCAACGACTGGGTATAGGGGTGCCGTGCCGTTCGGTAGATGCTCTCGCCCACTCCGGACTCTACAATCTTGCCCAAATACATGATCGCGATGCGGTCGGAGATATGCTTCACCACGGCCAGGTCATGGGCGATAAATAGATAGGAGAGATTGAACTCCTTCTGCAGATCGATAAGTAGATTCAAGATCTGACTCTGGATCGACACATCTAGCGCCGAGACTGGCTCGTCACAGATGATCAACTTGGGGTTCAGCGCAATCGAGCGCGCTATGCCGATACGCTGACGCTGGCCACCGGAGAACTCGAATGGGTATCGCGTCACCGAGCGCGCGGGCAGGCCAACAAGATCTAAGAGTTCCTTGACGCGCTTCTGCCTAGACTCTCGATTGCCAATATTGTGAACCTGAAAGGGTTCTTCCAATATCTGCCCCACCGTATGCCGCGAGTTCAAAGACTCCATCGGGTCCTGAAAGATCATCTGAATATCGCGGCGGAAAGGCATCAGTGGCTTGCGGCCAAGCTTCGCAATGTCTTGGCCCTCGAAGCTAATCTCACCCGCTGTCGGTTGATATAACCTCGCAATACAGCGCCCGAGCGTGGATTTACCACACCCGGACTCGCCCACTAATCCAAGGGTCTCCCCCGGGGCGATGTCGAAGCTAACGCCATCCACCGCTTTATTGAATTTGCCAGTGCGCATGAAGATGCCTTCCTTCACGGGGAAGTGCATCTTCAGGTCGCGCACGCTGAGCAAGGGTTCGACTTTTTTGTTCTGCAAAGGGATTACACTCATGCGACGGCACTCAACTTAAAATTCGCACTATCGCCGCCACCGCCGACGCTCGTCTTCAGTTCGCGCCATTCATAACAGGCCACCTCGTGGCCCTCGCTAATTGTCTCTGCCGCTGGCGGCGCAAGTAGACAACTGTCTTTACGGTATCGACAACGGTTCTCGAAGCGGCAGCCCTTGGGCATATCTAACAGGCCCGGCACCATGCCCGGGATAATCGTCAGCTTAGACTTAGGCTCTGTGTCGAGGCGAGGTATCGACTCTAGTAAGCCGCGCGTATAAGGATGTGTAGGACTGTCGAATATCTCGTAGACACTGCCGCGCTCCGCCACCTTGCCTGCGTACATCACGACTACGGACGCGGAAGTCTCGGCAATAACGCCAAGATCATGAGTAATCAGCAGTACGGACATGCCCATCTCTTTCTGCAACTCTTTGATCAGCTCTAGAATCTGCGCCTGAATTGTCACATCCAATGCGGTGGTAGGCTCGTCCGCGATCAACAGGCTGGGCTGACACGCGAGTGCCATGGCGATCACAACGCGCTGACGCATGCCGCCAGAGAGCTGATGGGGGTATTCCGTCATGCGGATATCGGGAGCCGGGATGCCGACCTTGTCGAGCATGGCGATGCCTTCTTTGAGCGCCTTCTCTTTCGAAATCTTCTTGTGTAACAGTATCACCTCGGTCAATTGTCGACCGATCGTGTGCACTGGATTCAGCGCTGTCATCGGCTCCTGAAAGACCATGCCGATGCGCGCGCCGCGAACTCTCTGCATCTGCTCGATACTCATGTCGACGAGATTCTCGCCCTGCAGCAATATCTCGCCGCCCATGATCTGGCCGATTGGCTGTGGCAATAGCCGCATGATCGACAGTGCCGTTACGCTCTTCCCGCAGCCGGACTCTCCCACGATACCCAGAGTCTCGCCCGCCTTGATATCGAAGCTAACGTCGTCCACCGCGCGCACGCGCCCCTCGTCGGTAGAGAACTCGGTAACGAGATTTTTAACAGAAAGTATCACATCAGACATATGGGCTTATTGCTCGCGGTATTGGTCATATACATTGATCTGCGGCTCGAAGCGTTGGCCAGCACGGCGCGCCGCAAGTGTCTCTTCCTTCATATCCATGTCGATCCAGTGCACGAAGGCATCCTCGGCATAACTGGAGTAACGCACATTGAAATCCTCCGGCCAGCGCACCCAGCGCCACGAGGCATGCCAGTAGAAGGGCTCGACGAACCCGGGCACGAAGGAGGCATAGTCATGATGCATCTGCGACAACTCATGGGAGAGTTGCACCATCTCGTCCTTGTCCGAAGAGGCACCGTACTGATCGATCTTCTGGTCCATCTCGAACACAGCTACTGCTTCTAAATTATTGGTCTGCACCTTCACTTGACGGTTCGGGTTCACACTACCATCGTCTAGAAACGCGTCATCGTAGGCATTGTCGGAGTGGTAGGAGTCCCAGAAACGTGGGTACATCTCAAGGCCAACATTCAGTCCGATAAAATAGATGTCGTGTTGCTTCTCGGAAACCTTGCGCGAACCCGCCGCCACATCCAGCATCTCTAGACGCAAGTCTAGGCCCGCCTTGATGGCCTCTTCCTTCAATATGGAGAAGATGTCGCGATAGCGCTCATAGTGCGTGGAGAGAGTGAAGGCTAGGCGCTCGCCGTCGGCATTCATCAGGATGCCATCGGGACCACTGCGATCGAAGCCAGCCTTGGCGAAGTGCTCACGAGCCAAGGTGATGTCAAACTTTCTAGCTTTTACATCTGGGTTTGTGAATTCGCCGTAGCCTTCCTCCGAAGAGTTTAGCCGCGTGAAGTCGCCGCGGAAATATTGCTGGAGCACTAGCTCCCAGTTAGAGGCATATTGAATGCCTAAGCGTACGTCGACATTGTCTAGGTGTGGGCGAGCGGAGTTAATCCACATGCCCCAAGGAGAGCGCGGCATATTGTTAAAGAACTTCGCCTTCTCGATATAACCCGCCTGCACATCCGGGTCGCTGTCGGGGAGTCTTTCATACCAATAGTCTGCGGTGCGTATCTTGAATTGACCGATGTCGCCGCGGCGGAAGGCTTCGAACTGATTCGCAGTATCGCGAATCACATTAAAATTCACACTGTCCATATTGTAGCGGTTGCGGAAAAACTTCAGGTCCTGAGCCCACCAATTTTCCACATGGGTCATCACGATATTCGTGCCCATCCTCACATTCTCTGGCTTGATCTCATAGGCGCCGGCATGGGGGACGAAACGCCACTGATAACGTTCTGTAAAGTCCTCTCCGAGCTCCTGATAGAAGTGCTCAGGCGTGGGGGGAAAGCTCAAGGCAAGGGCGTCCATGTCGGGCTTAGCTTCGGCCATGCTTATGGAGATGGTGTGATCGTCGTATTTGGTGATATTCGTGTACTGCGTAGAGTACCAATTGGCATACCAAGGCGAATTGATATAGGGCGATAACATGAAGTAGAAGGTGAACATGAAGTCATCGGCGGTGATCGGCTCGCCATCGGTGAAACGCGCATTCGGATTTAGCCTTGCGTAGACAGTCTTATTTGGCAGGTCTACGGCCCATTCACTGGCAATGGCTGGGTAAAAATCGAATTCGTTCGGGTGTCGATGGGCAAGAGTGACACTCGTATAGTCGAGAATCCAGCGACGAAACTCGCCATTCGCATCGGGTCCATTGACGCGCAGGGTGGCGGGAAAGTCAGGCATGTACTCGTATTGGGTGCCGCCCTTCTTGGCATTGGGCGAACCGATGTCGGACAAGCCTTCCCCACTCTGCCAGGCTAGATCTTGAGGCAGATCCGCAAGGGTCTTGAAGGAGTATTTCTCCGGGTCTGCAGCATAGAATGCCTGCACATCTGCGCTGATATCTGCGGTCGAATCCACACCGCTGTCTTGCTCACTGCCACCGCAGGCGACTAGCAGAAATGCGAGACCAGCACCGAAGATCGATCGTGTGATTTGCTTGCTCATTGCAGCCCCCTGAATTGGTCGTAGACTTCTATGCTTGGCTCGAAAGTCCGGCCTGCGCTGCGAGCCTCCATCGTATCTTGGCGCATCTGCGGGTCGATCCAGAATGCAAACATCTCATAGGGATAGATTGTGAACCGGAAGTTGAATCCTTCAGGCCACTGCACCCAGCGCCAATACATGGTGCGGTAATAGTCCTCAACGAAGCCGGGAGAGAAAGAGGCATACTCGTAGATTCTTTGTTGAATCATGTGGGATAACTCGATCATGCGCTCTTTGTCCGATGAGTCGTCATACTCCTCGATCCATTGGTCTATCTCGAAATCGGCAATGCTCTCGATATTATTAGTTTGAGCTTTAATCTTGCGATTTGGATTAACCGAACCGTCATCCAAGAAAGCATCGTCATAGGCATTATCGGAATGGTATAGCTGCCAATAACTAGGATACATAACCTGCTGTGGCGCGAGACTCATGAAATAGATTTCGTGCTGTTTTTCAGCCTTTTTACGAAATCCAGCCGCCCCATCGAGAATTTCTATGCGAATCTCCAGTCCGGCCTTAATAGCCTCTTCTTTCAAGATAGTGAAGATATCCGCGAAACGGTCATAGTGTGTACTAAGGGTAAATGCTAAGCGTTCATTTTGTTCATTCACCAAAATGCCATCTGGCCCCCTGCGGGTGAACCCAGCCTTCGCGAAGTGCTCTGCCGCCTTAGCGATATCGAAGGGACGCGCGGGCACATCGAGATTACTGAACTCTGGGTAACCATCATTCTGCGTGCGCAATCTCTCTACGTCGCCTCGAAAATAATTGCTAATAACGAGATCCCAGTTTGCCGCGTATTGGATGCCCAAGCGCACGTCAATATTATCGAGCAAGTGTCGATCCGAGTTCATCCAGAGCCCCCATTGGCTTCTCGGCCCGCCATTGTAAAAAGTACTCTTATGGATATAACCGCCCGCGATGTCTGGATCGCTGTCTGGAAAACTGTCATACCATGTCTCGGCAGTTGCGACCTGCATCATATCGAGATCACCGCGCCTAAACGCTTCGGTTCTCTTGGAGGCGTCACGAATAACACTGAGATTAATTTGGTCTGGATTGAACAAATTGCGCCAATACTTCTTATCGTTTGCCCACCAGTCCTTTTTACGTTCGACTATTAGGCGTGTGCCCATGTCGATATTCTGATCGTCGATGAAATACGGACCCGCGTGAGGTTCATAGCGCCACTGATAGCGCTCCGGATAATCCTCGCCCAATTCCTTATAGAAATGCTGAGGTACTGGACCAAGGGTCAGGACATAGTCAGCCATATCTGGCTTCGCTGTCGCAACTCGCATAGAGAAAGTAAGGTCATCGTACTTGGTAATATTCGTGTATTCGCTACCGTAGAAATTATTGGAATACGGGGCCTGAATATAATCGGATAGATAGAAGAACAGGGAAAACATCTGGTCGTCGGCTGTGATGGGCACGTCGTCGGTCCAGCGTGCATCGGGATCGATCTTCACATAAACGGTTTGGTTCTCGTAATCGATCGCCCAGCGCTCTGCTATTGCTGGCACATAGCCCTTCGTATCAGGATGTTGCACTGCATAGCCAATACGATAGAAGCCACTGATCCAGGACCGCGCGCTAGAGTTCGTATCTGGCCCAGTAAAACGTAGGGTTGGTGGGAAATCATCCAAATACTGATAGAAGGTGCCACCCTTCTTGGCATCGGGGGAGCCTATAATCGGCTCATCCATGCCATCGTCCCATACTAGGTCGGCAGGAATATCGGCAGGTGTGGCGAAGGTAAACAAGTCTGGGTGCGCTGCATAATAGTCCTGCACCTCTTGGGTGATATCGAGGCCTGAGTCCTCGCTGGCGCTTTGTTCCGAGCCGCCCCCACATGCAGTTAACGTGGCCGCAAAGGCGAGTAGTACAAACCTCAATCTCACTAATGTATTCATTGCTATGAACTCCCGGGCGCTTAGGTTCAGGATGCCTATTTATAGAGTGTGAATTTCTTCGGATCGAAAGACTCGCGAATCGCCTCGCCTACGAAGGTAACTAAGGTCAGCAATACCACGAGCGTACCAAATGCGGACATGACTATCCAAGGCGCCGTACGCAGAGTCTGCGTGCCCTGCTTGAGCAGCTCACCTAGGCTAGGCGTGGGCGGCGGCAGGCCGAAGCCAAGGAAGTCGAGTGCAGTGATCGCGCTGATTGCCGCGACGATGGTAAAGGGCATGAAAGTGACGAGGGTAGACAGGACGTTGGGCAGAATATGGCGGAAGACGATGCGGGTGTTAGAGGCGCCTAAGACGCGGGCGGCGGCGACATAGTCACGGGACTTCTCTTTATAGGTCTCGGTGCGCATGTAATAGGTCATCGAGGTCCATGAAAACAGCACCATCACCCCCAGCAGGATCAGTATCCGCGAGAATATCGTGAAGGCATCCGGTATTACGGAGAATACGATGATCACCATATACAGGAACGGGATATTGCTCCATATCTCGATCAGACGCTGGCTGATAATGTCGAACATGCCACCTAAGTAGCCCATCGCACAGCCTACAGCTACGCCGATCATGTACACCGCGACCATGAAGCCGATCGCGAAAATTAGCGCTATGCGCGTGCCGAAGAATAGCCGGGCCAAGATGTCACGACTCGTCGTGTCGGTGCCTAGATAATGTTGCTTCTCCGCACTGGGCGGCTCGGGGCGGAAGATGCCCGTAGAGGCATCATTCTCGTAGGCGCTATAGGGAATCGGCGGCATCAACACCCAGTTGTCGGAACCGGTATCTGCGAAGTGCTGCTTGAGCTGCCGGTAATTCGTCTCGTATTGATAGTCGAGGCCAAAGTCGGTGCCCGGGTGGAAGGCGGTATAAGTGGGGAAGAATAACTCGCCCTCATAGCTGACGACGAGTGCCTTGTTATTGATAAACAACTCGCCGGTTAGACTCAGAAGCAGGAAAACGGCGAGGATAACAAAGCTATAGTAACCGCGTTTAATCTCGCGGAAGCGACGCAGTTTCTTGGTGGTTTGGGGATTCAATTTAAATAGACTCATCGCGGCACCCTAATTAAAACGAATGCGCGGATCGACCAGCGCCACGAGGATGTCGGAGAGGATATTGCCAATCAACAGCAACAGGCTGGCAAGGAATATTACCCCCATAACCACCGGGTAATCACGGTCTACGATGGAAGTAAGCCCTAACAAGCCAAAGCCGTTGATGTCGAAAATAGTCTCGATGAGGAACGAGCCCGATACCAGCAGGGTGATGTTCTGACCGAAGGTGGTGGCGATTGGGATCATGGAATTACGCAGCGCGTGACCCGTGACCGCCTTGCGGAACGACACCCCTTTGGCGATGGCTGTACGCACATAGTCCGAGGCGAGATTGTCCATCAGGTGATTCTTTAGCAGCAGCGTGACCAGCGCGAAGCTGCCCATCATGTAACAGATTAGAGGCAGCGCCGAATGGGAGGCTAGGTCTTTGATCTTGCCCCATAGGCTGAGGTCTTGGAATTGCAGACTGGTGAAGCCCCCCATCGGGAACCACTCCAGCCGCACGGAAAAATACAGCAGCAGCAGCGAGCCTAGGGCATAACCGGGCACTGCGTAGCCGATGAAGATGAAGATCGAACTGATGTTGTCCACCGCGGTCCGGTGTTTTATGGCTTTGACGATGCCTAAGGGGATGCAAATGGAATAGGTCAGAATGAGGGTAATAATGCCGTAGTAGAGCGAGACGGGGAAACGACTAGCCATCACGTCCCACACTGGCTGGTTATAACGATAAGAGGTACCCAAGTCGCCGGTAGCGACCTTGCCTACCCACTCGACATAGCTTTGCAGCACTGGCTTGTCGAAGCCGTAATACTCTTTCAGACGGTCTAGCTGGGCCTCGGACAGGGCCATGTTCTGCCCTGCCGCCGCGCCGCGGGTGCCACCACCGCCGAGTTGGGCTTCCATGATGGCGCGTTCGATGGGCCCACCCGGCACGAGGCGGGTGATCAAAAAGACAATTATCGTGATGCCAATCAGCGTTGGGGGTATTAGCAGCAAACGGCGTATAAAATAGTCACGCATTTAATTCTTCTTGCTCGTTATTACGGGTTAAAGGCAGCCAAAGAGCATACCCGGTTTTAAGTTCAGAACGAAGAATTATCCTTTTTCTTACAGGCTGCAGGCTAGCCTAATGTCATCATATTGTCATTCCCTTGACCATGGGATGTCACACGCCCCCCTCATACTTACCCACGTCGAAGTTGCAGCAGACCTCCAACAACGACATGCGAAGAGGTTTTACTCTCCTTCAAGGCTACCCTAACCGGTGGCCTTTTTTTATGCTCTACTTCTTCCCACCTACAGCTTTAGTAGAATTTCCTCAACGGCTCAAAATCACTCCGTTGCTCGAGCCACGGGGAAGGTAAGGGATTGCTGGAGACGCCAAACTGCGCACATCCCTGTGCAGGCTCGACGTGCGCGTCTTACCGCCATGGATGGCGGTAATGCCGAAAATGCAGGAGCAATTTATCGGCCTGGCGCCCGACGCTCCCGCACTCCCTCACCTCCCCCGCGGCTCTAGATATAGGCAGATTTAGACCTCGGCAACTCTGTTCAATTCTTTGAAATTGAAGGATTATCTAACAATCCCGTCGCAAAGAATCGAAACAAGAATTGCACGCTCAATCAGCGCTGGGGGTGGGGTGCAGAGGGTCAGGAACGTCGGGCGCCAGGTCGAAAATTGCTCCTGCATTTTCGACACTCCCGCCATCCATGGCGGTCGGACGCGCACGTCGAGCCTTCACACGGACGTGAGCCTTTTGGCGTTTCCAGACCATCTGTACCTCGCCCCCAGTGCGAGCTACGAAGCACAATAACTCAGAGCCTAATACAGGTGACAAGCCACCAGTCTTTCGCTGTCATCAACTTTCTTTAATACGGGAGTTGTACCCCGGCACACGTCCATCACTTTTGGGCAGCGGCCCGCAAACCGGCACCCAGCTGGCACATTGACTGGCGATGGAATCTCACCCTGTATGCCTGTGGATGGCCGCGCTCGTTCGATATCCGGGTCTGGCTCCGGGTTCGACGCGATTAGGATTTGTGTATAGGGGTGTAGCGGACGGAAATACACGTCGTCTACAGGCCCTATTTCCATCAATGCCCCTAGGTACATCACCGCCATGCGATCGGAGACATAGCGCACCATCGACAGGTCGTGGGCGATGAACAATAGCGTTAAGCCCATGGAGGCTTGCAGCTCGCTTAGTAGGTTCACTACCTGCGCCTGTACTGACACATCCAGTGCTGAGATCGGCTCATCACACACCACGAACTCTGGCTCTAGGATCATGGCACGTGCGATGCCGATGCGCTGTCTCTGCCCGCCGGAGAACTCATGCGGATAGCGTGACATATGATCCGCGTGCAGACCCACGCGCTCTAGCCAATGCGCCGCCTTATCCCGAGCCTGCGGCGCGGACATCAAGCGGTGTAGTAATAGCCCTTCCGCAATAATCTCGCCCACTGTCATGCGCGGGTTCAGAGACGAATAGGGATCCTGGAAGATCATCTGCATCTTGCGGGAGTATTTTTGAAAGTCTGCAGTAGTGTAGTGCCGCGGCAGCGCGGCACCACGATAGTGCACCTCGCCCGCACTCTTGTCATGCAGGCCAAGCAGGGTCTTACCGAGGGTAGATTTGCCCGAACCACTCTCCCCCACCAAGCCCACAATCTCGCGCTCGGCTATGGAGAAACTGATCTTATCGACCGCGTGAACATGCTGCCCCTTGCCGATATCAAAGTATTTGCTTAGCTCATCGATACGGACTAATTCACTCATTGCCGCCTCCTAGATAGAGACCTTCGGCGCGATGCGGGCTTTGTGCGTGATGCAGCCAGCAGCGCGAATAATGCTTAGGCGCCACGTCGAACTGCTCCGGAGATCTAGCCTCGCATACTTTCATGCTATGGGGGCAACGTGCGGCATAGGCACAACCGAGCGGTGGGGAGAATAGGTCCGGCGGACTGCCCTCAATGGGCTGGAGTGTATCGTGTCGCCCTGGATCGTTATTAGGCATGGCCAGTTTCAGGCCGAGTGTATATGGGTGGGAGGAGCGGTAGAACACATCGTCTACACTGCCAGACTCGACCACTTGACCGGCGTACATCACTGCAACATCGTCCGCCATTCTGGCGACCACGCCAAGGTCATGGGTAATTAGAATCAAGGCCATGCCGGTTTCTTTTTGAAGGTCTTTGAGCAGGTCTAGAATCTGCGCTTGAATCGTCACATCGAGTGCCGTGGTCGGTTCGTCGGCGATCAAGACAGTGGGCTTGCAGGAGATCGCCATCGCAATCATGGCGCGCTGCAACATGCCGCCGGAGAACTCGAAGGGATACTGCTTGGCGCGCTTCTCTGCCTCGGGAATACGCACGAGCTTGAGCAACTCCAATGCACGCGCCCAAGCCTTACTGCGGCTATAACCGCGATGCACGATGAGCGGCTCGGCGATCTGGTCGCCGATGGTCATGGTAGGGTTGAGCGAGGACATCGGGTCTTGAAAGATCATGCCGATCTCGGCGCCGCGCACCTCGCGCCCTTCTATCGTCTTGCGTCCTAAAATCTCGACACCGCGCAGCTTAGCCGAACCCTTCATAATGCGCCCTGGTGGCATCGGGATCAGGCCCATCATGGCCTGCACAGTCACGGACTTACCACAGCCCGACTCGCCCACGATTGCCAGTGTTCGCCCCGCCTCGACCTTAAAATCCACACCGCGCACCGCCTGCACGGTGCCGCCGTAGGTATCGAATTCCACGTGCAAGTTCTGCACTTCTAACAAGGGCGCACTCATTCCAAACTCCTCATGCGCGAATCGAGCGCGTCTCGCAAGCCATCACCCAAGAGGTTGAAGGCCAAAACCGTCAAGCTGATAAAGATGGCAGGAAAAATCAATTCGTGAGGATGGGTAAGCATGGTCGCCAAGCCCTCGTTGCTCATGCTCCCCCAAGAGGCCGTGGGTGGCGCCACGCCCATGCCGATGAAGGACAGGAAGGCCTCGGTAAAAATAGCACTCGGCACTGCGAATGTGAGAGTCACTAGAATGACGCCCAGCGTGTTGGGAATCATGTGGCGCAGCACAAGATAGTAATTCTTAGCGCCTAGTAGTCGCGATGCACTCACATAGGCTTCTTGTCGAATTTGCAGAATCTGCCCGCGCACGAGTCGCGCAGTGGCAGGCCAGGACAGGAGAATCAAGGCCACAAGCATTGGCAATATGCCGCTCTCCCCCGGCCCGATGCCGAACACCACTTGGAACAGAATCATAAAGAGCAAGAAGGGCAAGGCGACGACGAAATCGGCGATACGCATCATGATCTGATCGACCTTCCCGCCGATGAAACCCGCAGTGCTGCCATAGGCAACACCGAGCAACACGAAAAGGAATGGCGCGACGATACCGATAAAGAGTGACACCCGAGCACCGGACATCAATCGAGCCAGAATATCGCGCCCTAGATAATCGGTACCAAAAGGGTGGAAAGACAGATTCACCTCATCGCCTAACGCAAGCTCTACGTCCGGAGCAACGAGTTCGCGCTCGCGTACCTCGTCTAATGTAATCACTCGGCGCACGTCCACCGCCAGCTCTTGATACTGCGCTGAGAGATTCATGCCCTGATCTAAACTCACCAAGGTATAGTAATAAGTGTCCGGTCGCAGGTCGAGGCGATCCTCGTAGAAACCTGCCTCGACACTGGTGAACTCCGCAATCGGAAGGCCGAAAGCAAGCTCGTCATCGATAGGAAAAATATTGCGATAGAGTCGCAGTGCGCTCGCCCCAGGGACGGCATCCCAAACCAATCGTACTGCTTGTGAATTGGCATCTGCGGCTATGCGCAGGCCCGCCGCATCGCTCTCGAAGCCGGGTTGTACGGAGCCATTCCAAGCAGTGTATTCGGGCACGATCTCCGCGGAGCGATCGGCACCGGGTGCCTGACTAATCTGATCGATATCCTGCCTAGATGGATCCACTTGCCACAGCAAGGGACCAAGTAATGCAAAAGCTAAAAGGCCGAGGATCAACCAAAGAGAAAACAGGGCGCGCCGATTTGATTTGAGGCGACGCCAGGCATCCTGCCAGTAGGAACGCGAGGGACGATTGATGCCATGAACATCGTCTCGGTGCGGCAGTGGCGCGAAGTCATCCGCACTGAGCGTGACGAGCCTTGTAGAACTTAAATCGCTCATTGCACCCTCACTCGCGGATCGATCCAGCCATAGAGCAGGTCAACCAATATGACCATGAATACTAAGAAAGAGCCGTAGAAAACGGTGGTGCCCATGATGACCGTGTAGTCCAGTTGCTGCACTGCCTGTACGAAGTAGCGTCCCAAGCCTGGGATAGCGAACACCAGCTCCACGACGAAGCCGCCGGTGGTAATCGCCGCGATCGCAGGCCCAAGTACGGTCACAACCGGAAGGATCGCATTGCGCAATTGATGCTTAAGAAAAACCCGTTCGGCAGGCAAGCCTTTTGCCTTGGCCGTGCGCACATAGTCCGAATGAATTATCTCCAGCATCGACGAGCGCATCAGGCGAGTTAGGTAGGCCATAGTGCCCATGCCTAGTACGAGAGCCGGCACGATCATATGACTAACGGTGCCCCACCCCGCTACCGGCAAGATCGAAACGCCGAAGAAATTATTGATATTCACCAGCGCCAACTGCCCAAGCGCGGCGAAGACGAAGCTAGGCACGGAAATGCCCAAGATCACGAGGAACATGATGACGGTGTCGGGAAGTCGGTTGCGGTAGATCGCGGTGAGCGCGCCCCACAGCACTCCACCGAGAGCTGCAAACAGAACTGCCAGAATGCCGAGGGTCGCGGAAACAGGAAAGTGCTCACGAATGATGTCGTTAACCTGACGATTCTGTTGAGTAAACGAGATACCGAAGTCGCCCTTTAGGAAATTTCCGATGTAGATGACGTATTGCTCGCCTAGGGGCTTGTCGAGTCCGTAGCGTGCGGCTAAGTTGGCGCGGATCGCTTCTGTAGCGGCGCGCTCGCCGGAGATAGGGTCGCCCGGCACGCTGTGCATAGCCAAGAACGTGGCAGTCGCGATAAACCAAACCGTGATGACGCCCTGCAAGAGTCGTTTAAGCGTGTATTGCCACATCTGCTATGGGTTCTTCCTGTTAATTAAGGGACGGTTGTTTCGGGCACAATATAGGCCCGCGTGAAGTCGGTTTCCGCGCCGATGGCGCGACGCAGAATTCCCTTGACCTGAGGATTTGTGGCGTAGACTCGGCCGCGTTCGTAATTACCTATGAAGACAACCTCATCAAAGAGTATGTCTTGAATCTTGCCGAAGGCATCCATACGTACCTTCTGGTCCATCGAGTTCTGCGCGATGCGCACCTGTGCATCGAGTTCGGCATTATCGAAATGCCCCCGATTATTGAGGTTCCATGAAGCGAAAAGATCGGCGAAGGTGAGCGGGTCGTTGTAGTCTGGGCCCCAGCCCGAGAGCACCAAGTCGAAGTCGCCGGAGGCCATTTTCGCCAGACGCTGCCTGAAAATCTGCGGATCGATTACGATATCTAGGCCCAAATTCTTCTTGAAGACCTCCTGATAATATTGCGAGGAAATCGTGGCCACTGGAGAGGTATCGGCCAGCAGCACGATGGGGGGAAACTCGGTGATGCCTAGCTCCTGCTTAGCCTTCTCGAGATACTCACGCGCTAGTGCCACATTGTATTCTGATTCCGGTGCCGGATACTCTTCGCGGAAAGTGTCTTCGACGCCGCGCAGCCAGATGGGGAAAACGCTCTTGGCAGGCAGATAGCCCGGCAGCTTGATTACGCGGTCCACCAACTCGCCGTCGTCCTGAGCATAGCGTAATGCCTTGCGTAGATTCAGATTAGTCGACAAGCGACCTGGGCGATGATTGAATTCGATGTAGAAGACGCTGCCGTCCATGAAGCGGTCCAGGTGCCAGCGCTGCTGCATCGCCCCTTCCAACATCTCGGCGGTCAGGTCGACCAGGGCGATGCGGTTGTCTTTGTAGAGATTGAGCAGAGTATTAGTGTCTTCGGTGATGTAGGCGATATTGATGGCATCTAGGTGAATATTGTCGGCGTCCCAGTAATAAGGATTCTTCTCGAAGCGTATAGAGGCGCCGTGCACCCAGCTCGTCATTTTAAAAGGTCCGCTGTACAACAAACTCTCAGCCTCCGCGCCGTAACGCCCATTCGTAGAGTTGTAGAACTCCTCGGAAATGGGGAAATAGGTGCTAAAGGCTACCAGCTTGTCGAAATAGGCGATGGGTTGCTCTAACTCGACCTCCAGCGTGCGATCGTCCAAGGCGCGCACGCCCACACTGTCCAGTGGCATGTCCCCTGTATTTGCCGCTTCCGCATTCTTGATTGGGTAGAAGATGAAGGCGTATTGAGAGCCTACTGCTGGATCGAGGGTCGTGCGCCAGGCGAAGACAAAGTCTTGTGCGGTAATGGCCTCGCCATTGCTCCAACGGGCATCCTCGCGCAGCCAGAACGTCGCCTTGGTGCCCTCTATTTCCCAACGTTCCGCTAAGCCAGCAGTAATCTCGAAATTCTCGTCGTAGCGCAGCAAGCCCTCCATAACGTGACCTAGGACTGTGCCGCTAACCACGTCTGTCGAGCGTGTACTATCGAGCTGAGGAGGATCCTGTCGCAAAAAAACAGAGATTTCGTTGTTCTCGAAATCCACCGCGCTTACCGCACTGGTGGCATCGCTGCTGGTTATGCCTGCAAGAAAATTAAGGGTGTACATCACCGCCACTATCACCAGCACCGCTAACACGCTGAATACGCCAAGTTGCTTGACCGCGGAGCGCGTAAAACCTTCTTCAGTGCTAATGGGTTCTTGCATGATTGACCTGTGCTGTACCGATGACTGACAGAGAATAACCCAGCACAGAGGGTGAGTCGAGGCCATCCAAGAGCGATCGTTCGGGGGCTGCTAGAAAGCAGTTTTCCGCTTACAATACCACTTCTCACATTCCTTTAGGGCACCCCCATGGACCAAGAATTAGAACAATTCGCTGCCATCTACGAGCAGGTCACCACATTTTTGGTCAACTACAGCTTCCAGCTCATAGGCGCAGTAATTGTGTTCCTAATCGGCGTCCTAGTGGCGCGCCGAGTCAGCAACTTCGTGCTAAGTCTGTGCGCGCGCAAGGGTCTGGATGTCACGCTGAGCGGCTTCATCGCGAACACCACTCGCCTGATTATCATCGTGATGACCGCCATAATCGCCCTAGGCAAGCTAGGGATAAGCATTACGCCATTTGTAGCCGCTGTAGGGGCTCTATCCCTAGGGGCCGGACTGGCCATGCAAGGCTTGCTTTCCAACTACGGCGCGGGGCTCAACATCATTCTCGCGCGCCCATTCGTCGTGGGGGACACTATCTCAGTACAAGGAGTTGGCGGTGTCGTCAAAGAAGTACATTTAGCTTATACGGTGCTAGCGGACGAAGACGAGGTGAAGATCACCATCCCCAATAAGCACATCGTCGGCGAAATTATTCACAACTCTCAGAATGACAGCATCGCAGAGTTCAAAGTCGGCATCGCCTACCACTGCGACCCAAAGAAGGCCGTGCAGGTAATATTGGAAAGTCTCCAAGGGATGGAGGGCATTAGCACCGCTAGGGCCCCTCAAGTAGGAATCGAGGGCTTCGGGGACAGTAGCATCGACCTTGGTGTGCGCTACTGGGTAAAGACGGTGGTAAGACACGAGGCGCAATATTTGGCGAATATGGCTATATACGAGGCGCTACAAGAAGCGGCTATCGACATCCCCTTCCCGCAGCGTGAAGTGCGCATGCTCAAGGAGGCCTGAACACTGGAGTGTGAACGGGCTCACAGTAAATGCCGGGCAAGCGCTAAATAAGCGTAAATTTACCCAGTTTTTACCCTAGTTTGGCCAACCGTTAGAGCCCTTATCGGTTAGAATACGCTTCGTTGATCATTCCGTGGCCTTATCTTGTGGCTAAGAGGACGATCCCAAGTACTCAATGCACAAACGAGGAACCGAGATGAAATTATTCAATACCGCCGCAGCCATGCTGATGCTCGCGATGAGCGTATTGCTAAGCAATGGTGCAATGGCGCAGTCAACAGAACCGGAAGCCAACTGCTCCGTGCTATACACAGACTCAGCTGTTGAAGTGGGTGCAGTGTGTGTCACCGTGAACCAAGACGCAGAAAACGTGTTCCTTGACTACCTCCTCATCGACGACTGGAAGCTTTCCGAGGCAAATGCTTGGATAGGCGACAATGCCAACAACCTTCCTATAGATGGCAGCGGTGATCCACAAGTCAGCGTATTCCCCCATACCGCAATCAATCTTGTCGATGTTAACCAACACAGCTTCGTAATTCCTTTCACAGAGCTCTCAATTGATGCTGGCACTTTCTGTAGCGCAGATGTCATTGTCGCAGCAAGCGCTGTAGTCACGCGCACTATTGCTGGCGAGCCCGACGGCGGTGGCAAGTCTGATAAATCAGATAAAAGCGGTAAGTCTGGCAAAAGCGGTAAATCCGATAAGTCCGGCCAATCCGATAAGTCTGTCAAATCCGACAAGTCTGGCAAGTCCGATAAGAGCGGCAAGTCTGGTAAAGGCAGCAAATCCGACAAATCTGACAAGAACAGCAAAGCCAGCAAGGGCAGCAAAGGCAATAGCAGCTCTGCGAAGAATGGCAAGGGCAGTTCGCAAAACGGCAGCAGCAGCTGGGCATCAAACAGCAAATCCGATAAGTCTGGCAAGTCCGGTCAATCCGATAAGTCTGGTAAGTCCGGCAAATCTGGTCATTCAGGAAAATCTGGCAAGTCCGGCGGTCACAATGGTGGCGGCACAGATCCTGTAACAGAAACGTTTACAGCTTGGGCGGGTGAAACACTTGTCGGCAATGGCAGCTACTTCAGCTTCAGCAATGACTTCTGCGGCCCAGAAGAGCCTCCGCTTATCACTCTGCCTAACGATTCTTGCTACAACGTGTATGCATCGCTGTTCAATGGTGCGCCTACAACGTTCTCACCAGTAGGATTTGCAGACCCAGCGCTAGGTGTTCTCAATACCGTCACCGCAGTGGGTGGTCAAGCAGGACTGTTCGTGAATGCTAACAATGCGCCTGTCAGCAATTTCCTAATGCAATTTATAGCACCGGGTACTGTACAGCTGTTTGCCTCCACACCGGCGGGTTTCGAACTGGCTAAGGTCAACATCTTTGCAGGTGGCGCAGGTAGCTTCGCGAATGTGTCGCCACTTTCCTACGGCACTTCGCTGATAGGTCCAATAATGCCTGGGCAAATTGTCAACCTACCGGCAACCCTGCCCTTGAGCTCCAACATCGTAATACACGGAATAATTTGTATAGCTGGTGCAGGCCCTTACGAGTAAGAACTTAAGTCTTAGATTATTAGCGCCTCGGTGGCTTCCATCGAGGCGTTTTTTTTTGCCTCTTATAAAGTTCTTCGACGGATTCAGCTCGCTCTGCCGTATACCCTTGCAAATACGATAGAAAGGCGCAGAGCCTGGGCAGCGCTACGCACAGCAAGCTGATTACGCGGTCCCAAACACCACACGAAAAGCGGTATTATTCGAGCACATGGTCTACGGGATTTTGTCTCAAGATGACAGATGACGAAGTATTGATGCGGGCTATCCAGGCCGGGGACTCCCACGCCTACAACAGCGCCGTGCGCCAGCATATAAAACCGCTTAGTCATTACGCGTTTCGCATGCTTGGCAATAGCAAAGACACCGAAGACATCGTCCAAGAGACTTTGCTGCGCCTGTGGACCCATGCGCAAAGCTGGAAGCCCGACAAAGCTGGGGTTTCCACTTGGTTACATCGCATCGCACATAATTTGTGTATCGACTACTTGCGCAAAGATAAGTCGAGCGTCAGCTCGGAGCTCAGTGAAGATCTCGAGTCAAGTGACAAGCCGGCGCAGGCACCGGAACGTGAGGAGCGCCTAGAGGCCTTGCGTGAAGCACTCAACGCTCTGCCCGAGAGGCAGCGTAGCGCGATCATCCTGAGTCATTATCAGGGTTTCTCGAACCGTGAGATCGCCGAAGTAATGGGCATTACAGTCGATGCCCTAGAGTCAATTTTGGCAAGAGCACGACGCGGGCTTAGAGCTCAACTTAGTGAATGACGCGCCACAAGAGCGCGAATTAGTTACAGGCACAATGCGGGGGCAAGATCACATGAATATGACAGCACAGCGGTTTGAACAGATCGTGACAGCCTATGGTAGTGAGGCAGCACGGTGGCCTGCACAAGAGCGTGAGGCAGCTTTGCATTTCCTTAAGGAGAGCCTGGCAGCACAGTCATTAGTAGAGGGCTATCGAGAACTTGATGCTCTGTTAGATGCAATGCCGGTCCCGGCGCTGGCGCAGATGGAGCAACGCGTGATGCGCTCGTTGCGTGAGAAGACTCGCGACAGCTTTCTCGACAAAGTTCTGGACTGGCTTATCCCTCGTCAGCAACGCGGCATGGCTTGGGCATGGCGCCCAGCATTAGTCGCTTGCCTACCGCTGGTGTGCGGTATTTACATGGCGAATTTCTATAGTTTCGGAATAGATAGTGTCGAGAATTCCTGGCAAGAGGAACTCTATCTAATCTCGATGAATGATTACGCGGAGATCACTGAATGAGTAACAATAGAAGGCGTGCGCTAAATGTAGTACTAGTGCTCTCCCTCGCACTAAACCTTTTGGTGTTTGGAGGTATTGCGGCACGCATGATGGGGTTCCCAGACGGGCGGCCGATACCACCAAACCTATTCTGGGTACTGGAGCGCTTGGACGACGAGGCTCAGGCTCGCTTGCGCCCCACGATGCAGGCCTTTAGCGACGAGATGCGCCCAATACGCTCAACGCTTTACCAGGCTCAGCAGGGAGTAAACAACCTACTAACCGAGGATCCGCTCAATAGTGGGGCAATCGCGGAAGCGTTTTCGAAGCTGCGCGATGCGGGGCTCGAATACCAAGACATCGCCCATCGCCAAACGCTCGCGATATTTGGAGAGTTGACACCCGAGCAACGCGTCACGGCGATGCGCTTTATTCAAGAGCGTTCGCGGCCACCAGGTGAACGTAACAGAGACCGCAGCAATCACGACGAATCACAGGCTCCTTAAGCGCCTGTGATCTTGAGACTTGAACTAAGGAGTCACTCGATAAAGCGTCTGCTCACCCTGTGAGCTGCGCTGGATCATCTGATCTTCAGTCACGAATTCAACCGTGCTAATAACCTCCTGCCCCATCGCATCCAGCTTTATTGTGTCGGCATCTAACCACTCGTATGGAAACGAGACCCCAAAGGCGTCTACTGCGATCTCCGATTCTCCATAGGACAGAACGATACTCTGCCCGCCGAAATCGGCTTGCCAAGTACCTAAGATCATTTCCTGCTTAGAGGGGGCCGAGGTGCTAGCACAGGCTGCCAACATCATTGCCATTAGCAGGCCAAGGGTGATTTTTGTTATTACTTGCATAGTGATCCTCAATTGTCGCTGAGCTTGTTGTATTCTAGACACAATACTACTGCTAACAGGGCGTCGACGCATTGGCTTTTCTGCTAAGATTCTCATCGACAAGCTAAAGTGTAGTTTATACGAGACAACGAGACGCTATGACATTAAAGACTGGCATTTATAGACACTATAAAGACAAGCTCTATCAAGTAATTGGCGTAGCACGCCACAGCGAAACCGAAGAAGAGCACGTAGTCTATCGACCATTGTATGGTGAGCGGGGTCTTTGGATCCGCCCCTTGAGCATGTTCGATGAAAGCATTGAGCACGACGGCGTGAAGGTGAAGCGTTTCACCTTCATCGAAGACTGACGCCTCTCGCTATTCCACTTCGCGCTGAGTGGCCTTTGCTGCCAATTTCTCGCGCCTTCGCCGAACTATAGTTTCCGCCATCGACTCGCCAATATGGGACTCGCCTCGCCCCTTCGCTAGCTGCACTTGTCGCTCACGCTCCGCGTAACGACTGCGCTGCTCCTCATTGTGCTCGTCATAGCAATGCGGACAACTGATCCCGCGCTGGTACTGCCCCGAGGCCATATCAAGCTCTGTTATAGGCATGCGACAGGCGTGACATTGATCGTAGGAACCCTTCTCCAATTGGTGATTAACGGTCACACGATTGTCGAAGACGAAGCACTCCCCCTCCCACAAAGAATTCTCCTGAGGCACCTCTTCTAGGTATTTGAGAATGCCACCCTCGAGGTGATAAACCTCTTTGAAGCCCTGCTGCTTCATGAAGGCCGTGGACTTCTCGCAGCGGATGCCACCGGTGCAAAACATCGCAACTTTCTTATGCTTGCTCGGGTCGAGATTCTGCTTAGCAAACTCGGGGAACTCGCGGAAGGATTCCGTCTTTGGGTTCAGGGCATTCTTAAAACTGCCGATCTTTACCTCGTAGGCATTCCGAGTATCGACGAGGAGTACGTCGGGATCGGCGATTAGGGCATTCCAATCCTCAGGTTTGACATAGGTGCCGACGATGTCATTGGGGTCGATGTCTTCTACCCCCATCGTGACGATCTCTTTCTTCAGCTTCACCTTGCTACGATAGAAAGGATTCTCTTGGGTATAGGACTCTTTCGCCGTCAAGGTATTGATGCGCGGATCGGCGCGCAGAAAATCCAGCACGGCATCTACGCCTTCGCGAGTGCCTGCGATCGTGCCATTGACCCCTTCCGCCGCTAACAGCACAGTGCCGCGTACTTCGTGGTCAGTCATCACTTTGTGAAGGGGTGAGCGCAGTGTTTCGAAATCTGGCAGGCGCACGAACTTATAAAGCGCCGCCACTACAGTGGTCTTCATGGTAAACCTCTCTTGCCGCCTGAATCGCAAATCCAGCGCATGTTTAGGTATGGAGCCTTTAAGGCGAGGGCATTTTACACGACTTTTTCAAGAATCAAACTGTAGAGCCATCCTCGTGAAGACGAATGACTTCGAGGAAGGCAGCGCCGTACTTCTCAAGCTTGCTCTGCCCGACGCCACTAATGCCTAAAAACTGGGCCTCGTTTAAGGGACGATAATGCACCATGTCCATGAGGCTAGCATCGTGAAAGATGACGTAGGGAGCTACGTCATTATCGTCAGCGAACTGCTTGCGACACTGGCGCAGCGCCTCCCACAGGTCTTTGTCGGCGTCGGCAATTGCCTGCTTGTGGCGTGTCTTGCGCTCGGGCTTCGCACTAGGCTCCTGCACATCTATCCGTAGAGCAATGCTGTGCTCGCCCTTCAATAAACCGCGGGATTTCTCATTAAGATGCAGTCCACCGTAGGTCGCGTGATCGACACTTAGATAGCCACGGGCCACGAGCTGCCGGAACACCGATCGCCATGCATTGCCGTTATGCTCTTTGCCAATGCCATAGGTGGAGATCACGTGATGATTGTTCTGGAATATCTTGTCGGACTCAGCCCCCAGCAATACGTCGATCAGATAATTAACCCCGAAACGTTGGCCGGTGCGGTAGACGCAAGACAGCGCCTTGCGCGAGGATTGTGTGCCATCCCAAGTCGGCACAGGATTTAAGCATGCATCGCAATTGCCGCAGGTCTCCGGACCAGGCTCCCCGAAATAATGCAGCAGGGCATGTCGACGACAGCTGGTGATCTCGCATAGCCCTAACATGGCATCGAGCTTGGCGCGTTCTACTCTTTTGAAGGTCTCGTTGCCCTGGGAGCCATCCATCATCTGCCGCAGCATGATGACGTCTTGTAAGCCGTAGACCATCCAGGCGGTGGCGGGTTCGCCATCGCGACCGGCACGACCAGTCTCCTGATAATAGGCTTCCAAGCTCTTCGGAAGATCAAGATGTACGATGAAGCGCACATCGGGCTTATCGATGCCCATGCCGAAGGCGATGGTCGCTACGACAATGACGCTCTCTTCGCGGAGAAAGCGTTGCTGATTATGCGCCCGTTGCTCGGCACTTAGGCCCGCATGATAAGGCACTGCGTCAAAGCCCTGAGTCACAAGCCAGGCCGCTGTATCGTCCACCTTCTTGCGCGACAGACAGTACACAATGCCTGCGTCGCGTTCGTGCTCACGGCGCAGGAAACGCAGCAACTGCTGCCTAGGGTTCTGTTTCTGGGTGATGCGATACTGGATGTTAGGCCTGTCGAAACCGCTCACGAAGTGTTTGGCATCCACCAAACCCAGACGCTGCGCAATCTCCACCCGAGTGTTCGCGTCGGCAGTCGCAGTTAGCGCGATGCGGGGCACCTCGGGGAACTCCTCTTGGAGCCGCGAGAGTTGCAGGTAATCCGCGCGGAAATCATGCCCCCACTGTGACACGCAGTGCGCCTCGTCGATGGCAAACAAGGCGATGGGCAGGGAGTGCAAGAGCTGCACCGTAGACTCTTGGTTCAGGCGCTCTGGCGCGACATAGAGCATATCTAACTGCCCTTGCCGGAGGGCGTGCACGACATCGCGCTGGGCCTCAGGAGATAGTGAAGAGTTGAGAAAACTTGCCCTAACGCCTAGCTCGCGTAGCGCATCGACTTGATCCTGCATGAGCGCGATAAGAGGCGAGACGATGATGCCTACGCCCTCGCGCAGCATGCTAGGAATCTGATAGCACAGCGATTTGCCTCCGCCCGTGGGCATCAAGACTAGGCAATTACGCCCCGCCATCAGTTCGTCGATGATCTCCCGCTGCGGCGCGCGAAACTGTTCGTAGCCGAAAGTGGTTTTGAGTATCTGTTCAGGTTGTTGCGTAGAGGCTGGCATCGTTTAGGGGTAGGAACCTCGGTATAACTCCAAAAAATGTAAAGCTAAGTTCATAGTAGTCCAAAATGAATACGGCCTGCCCCGGGTTACGGAGCAGGCCGTCAATATTTCGCAGCCCTGTGTGTACTAGGCCGCAATCATGGCGTTGTTAAACGCTCTCGATATTGGCGCAGTGACAGCTTGAGCTTCTCCGCATTTTGCGGGCCTAATCGCAGTAGTTGTTTCTCCACTGGATTCAAGCGCTCGATCTCGGAATCGGCGTAGATATACATTACTTTGGGTTTGATCAACTGAAAGGGACCTTCCGCCGTGCGAGCGTTGAGCACCGTGTCGATCGCCCGGACTACAGTTTCATCGAAATTGCGGCTCCCATATCCAAGCTCTCTGTATGCCTCTTGAAAGAGCGGCTTCATCATTCTATAGATCGGTATAATTCTATCTGGGTTGACCGCCGCTAGGCCATCGACCATTGGAGTGTAGCGCTGATATGACACCGTCTGCATTTCGTATAAGTTCTCGTCCAACTCTCGCACTGCCATGGCTTGTGAAGGTCGACGAACTGGGTACTCCAATTGCGGCAGATTGCCATCGGCAACGTTGTCTACGAAGACCACAAACTTACGAATCAGGTCATCGGAAACAAGCAGACTAAGCAGCCGCGTACCCGTTTCCAAACCCTGTATTCTCTCGGCCAAGAAGGCATCGCTTTCATTGAGCACGGGAAGGTCGATTATCTCCTCTACCACTTCCGGCACATCAGGCTCGTTTACTACAACTGGCTCTGGGGCAGGTCGCTCGGTGGGCAGGATTGGCGCGGGCGTAGGAGCCGGCGTCTCGACCCGCTGGATGGGCTCCGGAGCGCGTGGTACTGGCACAGCTATATCGACAGTACGGGTACCCTCAGGACTTTCAAAAGTTGCCGCTAGGTAGACCAGGAACAGCAAGCCTATGACGGCGATTGCAGCAATGATGGCCAAACTCTTATTAGGCATTAATATCCCCGTTAATTTACTAGTGTGAAATACTGTGTTTGTGGCACGGTGGGCATTCTTGCACAGCCCCCTAGTAGCGGCAAGCGAACCCCTGTGAAATCAGCTTCTTGACCCTTATTGCCATATTTTCGGCACATTCTTTTGACCCCTAGCCTAGTAGATCGCCACTGCCCATCAACACCACCACCCCAAGCACCGCGAAGATCGCAGCGGCCACGATGTGCACTGCCCTTACGGGAAGCTTATCGGCTATCTTGTTACCCAAGAGCACCGCTGGCACATTCGCAATCATCATTCCTAATGTGGTGCCGAGTACCACGGGGACAAGGGCTTGATAATTAGCCGCCAATGCCACCGTGGCTACCTGCGTCTTGTCCCCCATCTCCGCCAGAAAGAAGGCAAAGAGTGTGGTAACGAAAACCCCTTTGGCCACTAGAGCCGCCTCAGACTCGTCGAATTCATCTGGCACTAGTGTCCAGGCGGCCATCGCGATAAAGGAGACGCCAAGAATCCAACGCATGGTCTCCGGCGCGACAAGCGAAGTGATCCAAGTACCTAAGGCTCCCGCAAGACCGTGGTTGGCCAGTGTCGCCACTAGGATGCCTAATATTATGGGAATAGGTTTTCGATATTTTGCCGCGAGGATGAAGGCGAGTAGCTGTGTCTTATCCCCAATCTCTGCCAATGCCACAATCCCGGTGGCTACCAAAAAGGCTTCCATCAATATTCCTCAGTTGAGACCTAAAAGGGCCAAATTATATCGCTTCACTGCCTACCAGCGCATTACGCTACGACGATAATCTCGGTTGATGTTGGCCTGTAGCGTGCGCAGCTCCTCCAAGCGTATCGCCGCTGCGCCATCGTTCATGGTCTGCAGGAAGGGTGTGCTGTCCACCAAGGCCTGCAATTCCTCGATAGTGCGCTGCGTCGAGGTCACTGCAATCTGAACCCGGTCACGATAGAACTGTCTCTGCATCTCGTATTCGCGGTATTGGGGGTTTTCCCTGCGCACCGTGCCACAGCTCTGAGTTACTTGCCCCGCCGAGTTGACGACATCACGACACACATACTCGGATATGTAGCGCGCTACTGGTCGGTCTAGCCCCATTGGGATGCTGTTCAGGGCATAGTCCGCCAACTGCGCCTCCGCGTAGGCCTTGCCATAGAGTAGGTCGAAGCGGGTCTGCGCCCGCATTGGCTCCGAGTCCTCAGACAACGCAGTGCCATCCCCTAGCGCTTGCGCGTAGGTATATTGTAAGTCCTCTATATCGCGCATATTCGCCAGAGTCGAGCGCTGCAACAAATTGCCGCGCACCACCTGCAACTTCCATTCGCCGAAGGCGAGGACTGCATTGGCGTAGGCCTGCGAACCAGGCTCGTACAAGCGAGTCTCAATGTGTAAAGCCAAGTGTTCCTTGTCGTCGGCCGCCTCCCAATCGCCAGCAGCCTTATAGGCACTAATCAGCTTAACTAGCACCTCGATTTGCGTAGGACTATACAATCCATCGCTTATCCTGGTGATGCTCAGAGAGCGTTCGTAGAACGCTGCCGCCGCCTGAAATTGACCAAGCTCGAGATTATAGCGCCCCATGTCTTTCAATATTTCTATAAGGCTCGGATCATAGGGCCCTAGCTCGCTCTCAAGCGCCTGGAGGTTCTCCTGATAGAGGCTAATCTGCCGGCTAATCTCTAGCGCTGTCTGTTCATCGATCTCTAGCGCTGCCTCCTCCTGCTCTGGAAGCTGCGAGATGTCATCTGACTGCCCGGCATCCATCGCAAGCAAGCTCCCGCCCCAAAGGAGGCCGATTAGCAAGCTAGCCGAGCTTAGAACATGACGATACTTAACAGCATTCATTGCGTGTTTCTCTTAGCCAATACTATTTCAACGCGTGAGGGCGAACTTCGTTGACGTGCTCCATTCAAGCAGGTCACACTTGACCACCCCCCCGCACAATAAAGTTCCAGATAAATCAAAACATTAACAGGGGGAATATAGCAAGGAGACCGAAAATGAAAAAACTATTACTAACGGCCTCGGTGATTGCAGTGACCTGCGCAACGAGCGTTATCTACTCGCAGGACAATAGCATGAGTTTCTTTATCACCAGTGTAGGTTCCGGCGACGGCGCCAACCTTGGTGGCCTAGCGGGGGCCGATGCGCATTGCGCCGCGCTCGCAGGCGCGGTAGGCGCAGGCGGTAAGACTTGGGCCGCCTATCTAAGCACGCAAGCGGCAGGCGGGCAAGCAGCTATCAACGCCCGTGATCGCATCGGTAGCGGACCTTGGTATAACGCAAAGGGCACCATGATCGCGGCGAACGTCGCGCAACTTCACAGCGAAGAGGCAATGACAGGCAAGGAAAATTCGCTGTCCGAGGCCGGCAACATGATCAATGGCCGCGGCGACACACCAAACCAGCATGACATATTGACCGGCTCACAAGTGGACGGTACCGCTTACCCTGCGGGTAGCGATATGACCTGCAACAACTGGACTAGTAACAGCGCGGGCTCGGCCCAACTAGGCCATTTCGATCGTCAAGGAGGCGGTGCAAACCCAACTTCTTGGAATAGCGCGCATGGCAGCCGTAGTTGCAGCCAAGAAGATCTGATCGCCACCGGCGGCAATGGCTATTTCTATTGCTTCGCCCACTAAACCTAGGCCCTTCGACGCCGTGGAGCAATCCGCCACGGCATCGAACGCCACCTAAGCGCAAATCTCACTCCCTCGCACTGCTTCTAACGCGCAATACTGCTATAGTCATCCCATTGATAAAACGTGCAATACAGTGGGTCCACACATGGAATTTCAGGATTACTACAAAGTGCTGGGCGTCGCTAACGATGCCGATCTCAAGGCGATTAAGACCGCCTATCGCAAGCTAGCTCGCAAATATCACCCCGATGTAAGCGATGAGCACGACGCCGAAAAACGCTTCAAGGAAGTGGCTGAAGCCTATGAAGTGCTCTCAGATGAAGCCAAACGTGCAGAGTACGATCAACTGCGCAAATATGGTCGCGGGGGGCAGTCCTTCGAGCCACCTCCGCAGTGGCAGAGCAAGGCTGGACGCAGCCACGGCCCCCAGGGCGACTTCTCCGACTTTTTCGAGAACATCTTCGGCAGGGGTGACTACGAGAGCGGTGCCGCCAATGCGTTTCGAGGCAGCGAAGACTTTACCAGCCAACGCGGCCGCGACGTCGAGGTGGAAATGCCGCTGTTTTTAGAGGACACATTCTCGGATGAGGCCCGCCCAATAGAATACTCACTTCCCCATTACGGCCCCCAGGGGCGCATGGAAGACATCCGCAAGACGCTGAAAGTGAAGATACCCGCTGGTGTGGCCGATGGTGAACGCATTCGTCTCAAAGGTCAGGGCGGCCCAGGCTTCGGCAATGGTCCCGCCGGGGACCTATTTCTGCGCATCCGTCTCATTCCACACCCCTTATTCGATATAAATGGGACTGAGCTGAGCATCGTTGTGCCAATCGCTCCTTGGGAGGCCGCCTTAGGCGTCAAACTGACGGTGCCAACACCGACAGGCAAGATCAATCTCAGCATTGCGGCGAATAGCCAAAGTGGTCAGCGCCTACGCATCAAGGGCAAGGGCCTGCGCAAACGTACGGGCCAGGGCGACCTATTCGCAATATTGAAAGTTGTGATGCCCGAACGCAGCCCCACTGAGGCAGAGGCCCTATGGCAAGAGCTGTCGGAGAAAGCCCAATTCAATCCCCGTAAAGAATGGGAGAACACATGATGCAGATCGACTACACAGTAACGTTTAATCTAGACGACACCTGCCATGCCATTGGTTCCGAAGACAGCCTTGTCTATGCCATAGTAGAACATGGAATCGTCGAGCCCGAAGGAGACAACCCGCAAGATTGGCTTTTCAATCTCGACATGATTTGCACTGCTAAACGCGCGCTAAAATTGCAACGCGATCTGCATCTGGACTGGTCTTCTATCGCCATGGTGCTAAGCTTGCTCGAAGAACGCGATCGACTGCGCAATGACAATCAGAAGTTACAGGCGCTGTTGCAAAGATTTTTACAGGATTAATCACACCGGAGAACATTACACCTTATATGGCTGTCGAGATAGAACGTAAATATTTAGTTATTCCAGAGAAGCTTCCGCCCTTGCACAATGGCGAGCTGATCTTTCAAAGTTATGTGCCTACCGCCAACAAGAGTACCGTCCGCATACGCTTGTGCGGGTCAGATGCCTTTCTTACTCTTAAGGGCCCGACACAGGGCATAAGCCGTGCAGAGTTCGAATACCCAATCCCGCCAGCGGACGCTCACGATATGCTAACGAGCCTGTGCTCGCCCGGCACTATCGAGAAGACTCGCTACAAAGTACTCAATGACGGTATGGTCTGGGAGATAGATGTTTTCGCGGGCATCAATCAAGGTCTCGTTCTAGCGGAGATAGAGTTAGAATCCGAGACTCAAGCCTTCAAACTTCCCGACTGGATAGGGGCCGAGGTCAGCACAGACCTACGCTATTCAAACCAATCTTTAATGAAGGCGCCTTGGCCTACTTGGCGGGTATAGGAGTAATCAGAAACAGCAATGGGATTGCGTGTCACCGAATCGACACAGAAAAGTAATCGCTCTGTCACTAATGCGCTCTAAGCTGTGCCCATCTTGACCACTAGAGGTGACTGGCATGAGCGCTGCGAAAACCGCAAGCCCACTGCAAAACCCGCTAAAGTATCGCGCAATATTTCTCTCCGACATCCACCTAGGTTTCAAAGGCTGTCAAGCCGACTTCCTCCTCGACTTTCTAAATCGTAGTGAATCGGAATTCCTGTATTTAGTTGGGGATATATTCGATGGCTGGGAGATGAAGAAGAAAACCTTTTGGCCGGCCTCCCATCAGGCGGTAGTCAATGCAATATTGGCCAAAGCGGCCAAGGGCACCAGAGTCATTTACACACCCGGTAATCACGATGAGAGTGCCCGTCACTACTGCGGTCACCGCTTCGAGAATATCGAGATCTCTGACACCGCAATACACATCACCGCCGATGCTCGCAAGTTGCTGGTATTGCACGGCGATCAATTCGATTCGGTCGTTAAATACAGCCCCTTTCTGTCCAAAGTTGGCAGCTCGATGTATTCGCACTTATTGTTTCTGAACCGCATAATCAACGGCGCACGAAGACTGGCGGGACTACCCTACTGGTCCCTAGCGGCCCATCTTAAACATAAGGTCAAAAATGTCGTCAGCTACATCGGCAAATTCGAAGAGGCCGTCGTCGCATCGGCGCGCCTAGAGCAAGTCCAAGGAGTGGTGTGCGGCCATATCCATCATGCGGAAATTGCCATGTTCGAGGACGTGCTCTATTGCAATACCGGCGACTGGGTCGAGAGCTGCACCGCTATGGTCGAAGCACATAATGGCGCACTAGAGATTCTGCGCTGGACCGAAGACGCACAGCGACTCACCACAAACGAACTCGACGAGCCTGCACTTAACGCCGCGTAAATTTACGCACTGCAGATTCGGCGACTTCGCCAGCATAGAGATTGCCCTGCTCGTCCGCGGTCACGCCTTCGCCATGGCTAGTGGTGCCAGTCGGATTCGTTACGGGGTCGGGCGTGAAGGCAGTGACAAAGCCATCACTAGCCTTCCCAACGCGTATTCCACGTTGCCAACCAGGATTGCGATCGGCGCCAGTGCCCGACTCAGAGTCTGCTGCATAGAGCCAATCATCTGCGTCGATAAAGACATCGCTAGGTCGACCAAACTGCGTCCACGTCATGAGGAACTGACCATCCTGGTCAAATAGCTGGATACGGCTATTGCCTCGGTCGGCTACAAATAGTCGTCCTTGGGAATCCATCGCAAGAGCATGGGGAACTCGAAACTCCCCCCCTTCTGCACCAGTCCCGCCCCACTGAGTGATATACACACCATCACGATCGTACTTGACGATGCGATTGCCCTGTACGCCGTTATGCCCATCGGCAACAAAAATATCCCCATTGGGAGCAACCAATACATCGTTCGGCGCAACGAAATAATAGTGACCGTTACCGACCACGCCGGGAATGCCAAGGCTCATTAACAACTCACCCTCGGGGCTGAACTTATGCACTTGGTTGCCCTTACGCCCTTCTCGCGCAGTCGCCGCATCGGTCACCCACAAGTTTTTATCCGCATCGACAAAAATTCCGTGGGGCCAGACGAAGAGGCCTGCCCCGAAGCTACGCAACACATTGCCTTCGGTATCGAGTAGAAGTATTGGATCAACATCCAAACGATCCTCGCAACTGCCGGGACCACGGTTTCCACCACAGCGTTCCGCGACCCATAGGGTTCCATCTCCAGCATAGTGGATTGCACTGACAGCGCCCCATTCTCGACCTAAAGGAAGCTGGCCGAAGGAGCTTTCTGCGCGCGCGTAGGGGTTTGGAAGATATGTACCCGCGAGCTCGTCGGGTTGGGAGCAGGCATTTAGGAACACGAGGACAAGCAATCCGAACAAATGCTTTGAACTAAATATTTTCATGGCGGCATTCTCATTGTTGTTGTGGGCCGATACGCAGCGTTATTTTCGCTGTCGTTAACTCGATGGTACGAGATATCCCTGCAACAATCATCTAGGCATCACGATTCAAGCGCGAACACAGGTAACAAACTGTGACAGCGATGATTATTTACTGCCAGTGTCTGTTTCGCTGGGTATACTGACTTTCGTCATCATCCTCCTGCCAGTAAAGAGAATAATAAAATGAATAAATTGACTCGTGTCTTTCTTGCCGCAGTGGGTGCCGCTGGCCTCGCAGCACAAACCCTACCCGCTCTCGCAGCGAACGAAGTGGTTCTAGGCCCTGTCGGACCAAGCCCCTACGACATAATTCCCGCTTGGCATAAGCCCTTCGCACAAGCCGGTTACGCATTCGGCGGCAACTCCGGCGTGCAGGCTGAATCCCCCGACCGAATCTTAATCGCTATGCGCGGAGAAGCGCGATTGCCACAGCCCATTCCACCGGAGTATGCCGGCTATGCGGGCTCACTTGGCATCAATGTACTGACCGATACCGATCGACGTACTTGGCGCAATTGCCTCTATGAACTCGACGGCGATGGCAACATCATTACAATTTGGAACCAGTGGGACATACTGTGCGAGAACTCCGAAGGGCCAGGCCCGCACCGTATTCGCGTTAGCCCCTATGATCCAGAGCGCCGCGTATGGGTCATCAACGAGACCTTCCACACTATTTACGTCTTTAGTAACGATGGCAGCGAGTTGATCATGACGCTGGGCGAGAAGAACGTACCGGGAGATGACAAGACGCATTTCGCGCGTCCACAAGACGTTGCCTTCCTACCCGATGGCCGCGTGTTAATCGCAGATGGCCTCGATAATCACCGTATCATTATCCTCGACAAGAATTTCGACTACCTCTCCGAGTTTGGGGGTTTTGGTACCGCGCCAGGACAGTTTAATGGTGTTCATTCCGTAGCCGCGGGCCCCAATGGCCTAATCTTCGGGCTGGATCGCTCCGGTGGCCGCGTGAACGTATTCCGCACCACAGCAGACCCAGCGGTGGTGGAACTAGTAGATACATGGACTGGCTTCAGCCTGCCACTGGATATGATCGTGAATGAAGACTCGGTATGGATGACCGACCTGAACCCGCTGCGTTTCATCAAGCTCGATTTCAATGGCAACCGGCTCTATTCTTGGGTGGTGGAGCGTGACGGCCCTACCGGCTTCTTAGAGGTGCACGCCTTTACTGTCGACTCCGACCTGAACCTGATCGGCGGCGACAATCAATATGGTCGCTCACAAAAGATGGTGCCTAAGCCAGGAGTAGATCCTGACCTATTAATCAAAACACCTTGGTATCAGCGCTAAGCAATTTAGCGGCCCGGCGTGCTATGCACGTTGGGCCTGTTCCAAGCCCTCCTGTGCCTCCTCCCTCTCCTTCCAGTTCAACTTGTGAAAATCGAAGCCCATCTCTAGTGTCGGTTTCACCACACGAAAATAGGGCGAGAGATCGAAATCTCGCGGCACTGTGTGCGTATAGTGGCGGTGCTCGTAATGCATCTCTCCCGAGCCTTGCTGAATTCTCTCTCTAGGCAAGATCGGGTAATCGATCGACTGGAAGGCCTGTGCGATAAGTGTCGAACAGATCGCCTTGGTAGGTTCGCCACTGCCCAGACTCAATAGTTGCCGACGATAGCGCGTAGGCACCGCAGGATTCTGAATTAAATAACGCAACAGGTCGAAGATGTTCTTCAAGTCATAGTGGTAACCAATTCTTTCTTTTACGAACTGAAGCAGGGCATCGCGCTCTTCATCGCTTAGCCCCATAGGCCTGCAGATCCTGACATTGTATTGCGTGTATTTGGACAGAGGCACGAGGGTTACCCCATCGTTCAGATCCGCCTCTAGTAGGGTTGCTTGCTCGAATGTGCCATCCTCCGAGCCGATATAAAAACAAGAATGAGACCATGTGGACTGAGTAAGGTATTTAATCGCCGTGCTAATGCGGCTGTTGCCATCGACTAACAGGATATCTCCCGGCTGGATGACGGCGAAGATGTTCTCGATTGAGTTGGTCTGGTGCAACTCGTAGCGGGGCCCCGGTTTGCTGAGGTAGGCGGCTAAATAACCGCCAATGGTGCGGGTAATCTTTAACATGGACATAGCTCTCTTTGGTGAAAATGCTCGCCTTCCCCCGCGAGCAGCACTTTGCGTAAGGTAACTCAAGCGCAGCATTTTTTCAGTTATACTGACCCCCAAACCAAAAAGGGGGTTTCTATGACGATCGAATGCACGAAGTTCTATATTAATGGCGACTGGGTCGCCCCAGCACAAGCCACAACGCATCAAGTTATTAATCCGGCGACGGAGCAGCCCTATGCCAGCATCAGCATGGGCAGTGCCAAAGACGTCGATACCGCGGTGGCAGCGGCCAAAGCGGCATTCCCAGCTTGGTCAACAACTACTGTGGCAGCGCGCATTGAAATTCTCGATAAGATCATCGCCGGCATTAAGGCACGAGCGGAAGAGTTAGCACAGGCTATATCGCAAGAGATGGGTGCCCCCATCACGATGTCGCGCACCGCACAGGTAGGTACAGGCATCGCCCACTTCACCGCAGCCAGGGAAATACTGCGTAACTTCGAGTTCGAAGAGACCCGCGGCACTAGCAGGATAGTGAAAGAGCCAATTGGCGTGTGCGGGTTTATCACCCCTTGGAACTGGCCGCTCAATCAAGTCAGCTGCAAGGTAGCTCCTGCGCTCGCGGCAGGCTGCACGATGGTGTTGAAGCCGAGCGAGAATTCGCCCGTCAGCGCCTATATTCTTAGCGAAATCATTGCGGCGGCCGGGGTTCCGGCTGGGGTCTATAACCTCGTCAATGGCGACGGCCCAAGCGTTGGCGCCGCCATCTCCGCACATCCGGACATCGACTTAGTGAGCTTTACTGGCTCTACCCGAGCAGGTCGCGAGGTCGCGCGCGCGGCAGCGGACAGCATCAAGAAGGTGACGCAAGAGCTAGGCGGCAAGTCCGCCAATATCATTCTGGATGACGCCGACTTCGCCCGCGCGGTAGGCGGCGGGGTATTGAGCTGTTTCAATAATAGCGGCCAGTCCTGCAATGCACCCACGCGGATGTTTGTGCCAGAGGCTCGACTTCCCGAGGTGATCGAAATTGCTAAGGCGGCTGCAGCGAAGGCAGCTCCTGGCGACCCTAGTGCGGACTCAACCCGCATAGGCCCAGTGGTCAGCAAGGCACAGTACGAGCGCATACAGAGCCTGATCGAGAAGGGTATCTCCGAGGGAGCCACCGTTATAGTGGGCGGCCCCGGCAAGCCCGAAGGCTTAGAAAAGGGCTATTTCGTGCGCCCTACCATCTTCGCCAACGTGAATAATCAGATGACCATCGCCCGCGAAGAGATCTTCGGCCCAGTATTGACCATTCTCACCTATAACGATGACGAAGATGCTATCGCGCAGGCCAATGACACAGACTATGGCCTATCGGGCTATGTCTCTGGTGAACCGAGCCACGCGCGCAATGTGGCGTTGCGACTGCGTACCGGTATGGTCCATGTCAACGGAGCAGGCCCAGACTTCGGCGCGCCATTCGGTGGCTACAAGCAGTCCGGCAATGGCAGAGAATGGGGCATAGAGGGCTTCGAGGAGTTCTTCGAGACGAAGGCAATTCTGGGCTATGGAGAGGCCTGATGAAACTCACCAAGCAAGGCATCGACCTCGGCATAGTGACGCGCGATGCGGCCACCATGCTCAAGTTCTATCATGAGACTCTCGGCCTACCCCTAGAGACTACTATCCCCATGCCTGGCGGCGGCACAATGCATCGCCTAAAGGTTGGAGAGAGTATCGTTAAGATAGTAGAAACCGATCCAAGCCCCAGCGCGGACGCCATACCCGGGGGCATACGTGCGGCCACGGGCTATCGCTACTGGACACTGACCATAGAGGCACTAGCTGACTGCGTGGCTCGCTGCGAAGCGGCTGGCTATAAAACAGTGGTGCCATGTAAGACAATCCGGCCCGGAGTTAGCATCGCGATCATCTCTGATCCCGATGGTAACTGGGTCGAATTATTGGAGAACGCTCACTAAGGATTAGTGATCGTGGTGATCGCCGTGGGCATGTACGTGTCCATGGTCGATCTCTTCTGCTGTCGCGTCACGCACGCTAAGCACCTCTACATCGAAATGTAGCGTCTTGCCTGCCATCTCATGATTACCGTCGATAGTGACCTGGTCGCCATCAACCGATTGCACTCTGATGTGCTGCTGGCCTTGCTCGCCCTGAGCAGTGAATACCATACCCGGCTCAATCTTATCTACTCCACGGAACATAGCCTTGTCGATAGTGTGGATTAGCGCTGGGTCTGTCTCGCCATAAGCGAGCTCTGGGGGGATAACTGCCTGGAAGGAGTCGCCTACCTTCTTGCCATCCAATTCTTTCTCTAGGCCTGGAATCAGACCCTGCGTCCCATGCAGATACATCAATGGGTCGCCGCCTGCGGAGGAGTCCATGACCTCTCCCTCAGGGTTTTTGAGCGTATAGTGGATTTCGACTACAGAATGTTTGCCGATCGATGCTGTCATAACTGGGTCCTAGCTTGTGTGATTGAATTTTCCGCACTCATTATAAGGATATGGCTCGCCGGGGAAAGGGCGAATCCTATTTTAAGACTTTGCCGAAGCGTTCTTGCAGGCGTCGCATACCTCCAATCCAGCGATCGTAGTCCGACGTCTTGCGCTGCATATAGGTCAAAACCTCCGGATGCGGCAATACCAAGAAACGCTCCGCCGCTAGGGTTTCGATGACTGTTTGGGCCAATTGTTCCGGCTCGAGCATGCCGTCTACTCCTGCTGCGCCGGTGCCACCCGCCGTCATTTCCGTGCGGACCGCCTGAGGGCATAACACGGAGACCTTGATACCTCGATCGCCGTAAGTAATCGCTAACCACTCTGCAAAGCCAACAGCTGCATGCTTCGTGACCCCGTAGGGCGCCGAGCCGATCTGATTGAGCAAGCCTGCGGCCGAGGCCGTATTGAGCAGATAGCCTTCGCCGCGCGCTAACATGCCTGGCAAGACCGCCCGCGAGGCGTAGATATGGGCCATCACATTGATCTCCCAGATACGCTGCCATTGCTCATTGCTGACCTCTTCGCCGCCTGGGGTGAAGATTCCCGCGTTTGAGCAGAACAGGTCGATGTGCCCGAACACCTCGAGGGCTCTTGCCACCAAAGCCTGCACATTGCTCTCTATACTCACATCGGTGACCATGCCAAGGGCTTGGGTCTGCTCCGCAATACTGCTGCGAACTATATCGACGCCTGCGGCGTTAATATCTGCCACCACCACACCACGCGCACCCTCTGCAGCGAAGCGCTCGCAAAGAGACCTGCCGATGCCACTAGCGCCACCGGTTACTACAACGATCTTTCCCGCTATATCCATACCACCCCCTAAATCAGATTTTGAATCCCTAAGTAGCTGCGTTTAGTTCTGACCAAGCATAGCTTGCAGACGACCAGCAATGATCTCTTCGGCTTCGGCAACTATGCGTTCCACCAAGACCTTACAACTAGGTATATCATCGATCAGGCCGATTATCATGCCTGCGGACCATACGCCATGGTCTAGGTCCCCACTCTCGAATAACTCACGGCCGCGAACGCCCTTGACCAAAGGCGCGATCTCCTCGAACTGCGTCTCGCCAGGTAGCGCTTCGATCTCCACGACTTTCTCAGCCACTGCATTTTTAAAAACGCGCGAGGTATTGCGAAGCGTGCGAAAGATCAGCGCGGTATCTAACTCACTCGCCTGAACCATGCGTTGCTTTACCTTCTGATGAATAGGCGCTTCCTCTGTCACCATGAAACGGGTGCCCATATTGATACCATCCGCTCCCATCGCGAGGGCCGCGGCGAGCCCGCGACCGTCACCAAACCCACCAGAGGCAAGGAATGGGATCTTCAGCCGCCGTGCGGCCAAGGGCAGTAGAATCAAATTGGTGACATCGTCTTCGCCGGGATGACCGGCGCACTCGAAGCCATCCACACTCACCATGTCACAGCCCAGCGCTTCGGCTTTGAGCGCATGTCGAATGGAAGTGCATTTATGAATTACGGTGATGCCCGCTTTCTTAAATTGTGGCATCCAAGGCTCCGGGTTACGCCCCGCTGTCTCGACGATGCCAACCCCAGCCTGAACGATGGCATCCACGTACTCTTCATAGGGAACCGGCTTGATAGTTGGCAGAATCGTCAGGTTTACCGCGAAGGGCTTGTCGGTCATCGAACGGCAACGGGCGATCTCTTGGGAAAGAGCCTCAGGGCTCGGCTGCGTTAGCGCGGTGAGGATTCCCAAAGCCCCGGCATTAGACACTGCGGAGCACAGTTCAGCGCGCCCTACCCATTGCATTCCACCCTGCACGATCGGATGTTCTATACCGAGCATTTGCGTAACTCGTGTTCTCATACTACTCCCCCATATGGTGTTTCCCCTCGGGCACTCCGGCCTTTCAGGGTCTAAATCGAACTTTGATTATAGACACAGAGTCTAGCGCCTTGAAACCCGCTACAAAGCGTATCTACTGGCGATTTTAACTATGCTATATTCCTCTGCCTCAAAATCCACTACATCGAGTAGCGGCTAAAGAAAGTCCACCGGGAGAGTAAAAATGCCAAACCAATGCTCATGCCTTAATACCCCAGCGCATGGCGCAAGCCCTCGCTTATTAGCCCTATCCTGTGCCGCGGCGATCGCCACCTTCGCCAGCCCCGCACTACTTGCTCAAAACACCTCGGAACAGCGTGCGATAGAGGAGATCATGGTGACCTCAAGCACACGACGCCCAGAGTCTTTAGCCAACGTGAATGCGAGCGTTGGGGTTCTGTCCCAGGAAGAACTTACCCTAGTCTCGCACCAACACATTCAAGAAGTTGCAAACCGCCTCGCCGGTGTGAACATCAACCGTAACAACGGCCAAGAGAGCTTAACGGCTATTCGCTCACCCGTATTGACAGGATCGGGTGCCTGCGGCGCCTTCCTGCTTGCCGAGCAAGGTATTCCCTTGCGTGCCGCCGGTTTCTGCAACGTTAACGAGTTATTCGACGCAAACTCCGAGAACGCCTCACGCATCGAAGTGATCCGAGGCCCGGCAACCGCCTTCTACGGTTCCAACGCGGTGCACGGAATGATCAACGTAGTATTGCCGGACCCGAGTGCCGGGGGTGACCTCACCCTTGAAGCAGGCCCCCGCGGCACGACCCGTATTAATGGCACTCTGGGCATGGACTACGGCAATTTCAAACACATGTTCCTCGCCAATGGCACCAGTGAGAATGGCTATCGCGACAACAGTGGCTACGATCAGCAGAAGCTGTCTTGGCGCTATCAATATCAGACAGATGGTGGCGCACTATTAGATGGTGGCTTCACCCTTACCAACCTGAACCAAGAGACTGCGGGTTATGTAGAGGGTACCGATTCCTATAAAGACGACGCTCTGCGCGACAGCAATCCAAACCCTGAGGCCTATCGCGACAATCAGAGCCTGCGTGCATGGACACGCATCAGCAAGACACTAGATAACGGTTGGGAACTAGTTGCGACCCCCTATTACCGCAATACTGACCTAGTCTTCATACAGCATTTCTTGCCGGGCGCGCCGACCGAAGACAATAAGCACAGCAGTGTAGGACTGCAGTTCGCGAGCTATAAAGACCTCAGTACCAATACCATGCTCTCCTTCGGAGTGGATACTGAAGTGACTCAGGGTTCGCTAGGCCAGCAACAGCCCGGCCCGACAGTTGGATCTGCATTCCTCGCCGGCACGATTCCCGCGGGCAAGCATTACGACTACGACGTCGATGCCACACAAATCGCACCTTTCGCCCATCTTCAGCACTACTGGGAAAACGGTTTCGATATCTCTCTTGGGCTGCGCTACGAGCGCATGGAGTACGACTACGACAACAAGATGATCGACGGCCGAACCCGTGATAATGGCGTGCCCTGTGGCTTCGGGGGCTGCCGTTATAACCGCCCTGCAGACCGTAGTGACAGTTTCGGTAACTGGGCCCCTAAGCTCGCTGTACGCTATCAGATCAACGAGACCCATAACGCACAGCTTCGCCTCAACAAAGGCTACCGTGCACCACAGGCCACGGAGTTATACCGCCTGCAGAACAATCAGAGCGTGGCCGACCTCGACCCGGTTGAAATCGACAGCGCGGAAGTTGGCCTAGATGGCGCCGCCGATCTATGGCAGTACTCAGTGACTGCCTATTACATGGACAAAGACAACGAGATCATTACCGACAGCAATCGCTTAAACCTCAATAACAGCCACACCAAGCACCGTGGCGTTGAGCTCTCAGGCGCGTTGGATCTTAGTGATCAGTGGCGCGTCTCGGGGGCGTATAATTTCGCCCGCCACACTTATGAGAATGATGAAATCTCTGGTGGCGTGAACATCAATGGCAACGATGTCGATACCGCACCACGCAAGTTCGGTAGTTTCCAATTGCGCTGGCAGCCAATGGCAAGCCTGTTCACAGAGTTGGAGTGGGTAAGCTCCGGCAAGTACTACACTAACCCTGAGAACCTCAACGAATATGCAGGACACGATATCCTCAATCTGCGCACGCGCTGGCAGGCCACGAGCGATATTACTCTTGCGCTAAACATCCTGAACCTGACCGACGAGAAATATGCCGAACGTGCGGACTTCTCCTTCGGTAATGACCGTTACTTCCCCGGCGAGCCTGTTCGTGCTTTCTTCTCCGTGAATTGGAAGTTTCAATAGTGCCCACCTAGTACAGGGCTTTATTTAGCCTTTACGTAGAAAAGCCCGCGGCGTCGCAAACACCGCGGGCTTTTTTGTTTATAATCCCCCTGACCCCTTAATGCGAATAGCCCATGACCGCGCCAAACAGTCCCGATCCGATGCTCCAGAAAATGCTGCGCTTCTTTAAGAAGACGCAAGCCTTCGAGCGCCGTCCTATTCGACACCCCGATCAAGAGATCAATCGCTTAGTCTCGACCACAGAGTTACCTGAGAAAAGCTTCCGCCGCGCAGCAGTACTCATACCGGTTATTACCGACCTCGACGAGGCGGCGATAGTGTTAACTCTACGTACAGAGCACCTGAGCAGCCACCCGGGACAAGTCGCATTCCCAGGAGGCACTGAAGACCCGGGCGATGCTGGACCAGTGCACACCGCACTGCGGGAGAGTGAAGAGGAAATTGGGCTACCTGCGGATGCGGTGCGGGTGATTGGTCGGCTGGGAGAGCTACTCATGCCCTCGGGCTATTGTGTAACACCGATCGTTGGCTTGCTCTCTGCACACACCCCATTAGTTGCATCACCCCGAGAGGTTGACCATATATTTCGTGTTCCCTTACGGCTCGCGTTGGACCCAGAACAGTACCAGCGCTGCAGAGTGACCTATCAGGATACTGAAAGAGAAATACTAGAGATGCACTATGAGGCTTATCGAATTTGGGGAGCTACCGCTGCCATTCTTCACCACTTAGCCTGTGAAATTCAGGCGATAGAAGACTAAGTGTTCAGAAATCCCCTAGTAGAAAATCGCGCTCTTCCTTACTAACATGGGTCTCTTCGCGCTCGAGCGCATGATGCACTCGATTACGACCGGCCTGCTTCGCCGCATATAGCCATGCGTCTGTCCTAGCCACGAAACGCTGCACATCGCCTTTATCCTTAGTAGCGAACACATCGACGCCGATACTTGCAGTCACCTTTATATCTTCCCCGTTAAACACGAGTGCCATTTCTTCGATGCTTTGTCGAAGTCGATTGGCTAAGTGAATAGCCGCATGCAAACTCGTATCTGGGAGAATAATAGCGAATTCTTCGCCACCGTAACGACAGGGAATATCGAGACGGCGCAGGGCTCTTTGAATAATTTTCGCCACCTGTTTCAAGGTGTAATTGCCGCACTCATGTCCATGACGATCATTGAGCGCCTTGAAATGATCGAGATCGAGCATGAGCAGTGATACGGGGTGACCACTACGCCGAGCGCGTTCCATCTCTAAATCAATTGAATATTGGAAGTGACGGAAGTTGAACAAGCCAGTGAGCTCATCGGTGCGCACTAAGTTATTGAGCCCGATCAACTCTTCCCTTACGGCTTCCAATTCAACTACGAAACGACAATTCTCTGCCGTGCCGTCGCAAAGCACTCGCTCGTTTGTTGTGCTAATTTCGTTTTGAGAAATAGACTTCGACAATGCAACCCCTCTTCACAAGCAATCTTTGACTGAGTCATTTCCTCAGCTTCGAAAAATCAAAAGTCTGAGACATCTATAGGATTACAATAAACTTCAGGCAAAGAGCTCGGCGAGGAAATCCGCAATCGCGCGTTGCGCTCTTTGATTGGCTAGGGCGTTATAAACCGTTCCCAAACCCTGATCATTTGCCTGCGGATTGGTGAACGCGTGTTTTGCGCCTCCATACACATGCACCTGCCAGTCTGCTTGGGCAGCACTCATTTCGCCCTCGAAATCCAACACCTTGTCGGGCGGACCCATTGGGTCATCATGGCCATGCAGGCATAATACCTTCGCGACTATTTTCTCATTAGCGATGCCACCTTGATGCAGTAAACCGTGAACGCTAATAACGCCTTCAACATCGGCGCCAGAGCGCGCCAATTCGAGCACTGCCATACCTCCGAAGCAGTACCCGATAGCCGCGACACGGTTCGGGTCAACCTGAGTTAGCTCTCTAACAGTATCAAGTGCCACTTGTATGCGTCGACGCAACAAGGCGCGGTCCTCGGCGAAGGGGGTCATTAGCGCCGAGTTGCCCGCGGTGTCGCCGTCTTTGCCGAACACACCTTGCCCATATAGATCCAACGCAAACCCGACATAGCCGAGATCCACCATTTTTTCGGCGGCATCGCATGCCAGTTCACGTCGCCCACTCCAATCGTGGGCGACTATCACTACTGGAAGCTGCTCGCTCGCCGTCTCATCCCACGCTAGGTAGCCTTCGAGAGTCGTATCACCATCTTGATATTCGATATAGTCGGTTTTCATAAGAGCAGCGTCCGCATCAGTAGGGATCAAAGTTTAGAGAGGATAGCCTCTGCCGCACTCACTTCTATGCCGCCAGCAGGCTCTACCGCAAGATGGCTCACTACGCCGTCCTCTACGATCATAGCGTAACGCTTGCTACGCGTGCCCATGCCGAAACCAGTCGCGTCCATTTCCAGACCCGCCGCTTTCGTGAACTCGCCGTTGCCATCGGCCACCATTAGCAATTCATCGGCATTCTGTGACTTGCCCCAAGCACCCATAACGAAAGCGTCGTTGACCGATAAGCAGACGATAGAGTCTACGCCTTTGGCTTTAATCTTGTCGGCTAAGACAACATAGCCCGGCAAGTGAGTCACAGTACAACCGGGTGTAAAAGCACCTGGCACTGCAAACATCACAACCTTCTTGCCCTTGAAAATAGTGTCAGTACTGATGTCTTCTGGACCTTTCGCGCCCATGATCTTGAGTGTTACTGCTGGAATCTTGTCGCCTGTTGCGATAGTCATTTGGAAATCTCCAATTTGCTTGCCTAAAAGATTCGCCGGAGCTGTGCTGCTTGGATAAGCGCTCCGTCGAAGAAGAGTGTCTAGAGGCGATAGTAGCAAAAATCCGCCTAACTTACACAGGGCAAGCAAGTGCGGACGCGAGCGATTTTCGAAGGTACACTAAGCCTAACTACGACTTGATGGACTCTCATGGATAGCTTTTTTTTCTGGGCCTCAAAGCTGGGCTGGGCGCTCATTTCGCCAGACAGTCTATTGCTGCTTCTATGGCTTGGCGGTCTCGTGCTATCGCTAGTTGGGGCGCAACGCTCCGCCAAAGTACTCCTGAGCTGCGCCGGGGCCTTCGCCCTAGTAGTGGCATTACTACCAGTGGGCGAGTGGTTGCTTACGCCGCTAGAGAGTAGGTTCACACCGCTAGAGCAACTTCCTGAGGATATCGATGGGATCATCGTCTTGGGGGGCTTCCTAGAAAGCTCGCCCAGCCAGTCTTGGCAGCAAACCCAAAGCAATAATGGCGCAGAACGGCTGTGGGCCTTCACCACTTTAGCGCGGCAGTATCCCAACGCTCAGTTGCTGTTCAGTGGTGGCAGCGGCACCCTGACCGGACAAGCTCTCAAAGAGGCCGACTATATACCTGCGTTGATGCGCGAGGCCGGGCTGGGGGCTAGAGAATTAAGCTTAGAGGATCAATCGCGCAATACCTATGAGAACGTGCTGCTCAGCAAAGCATTAGTGAAACCGCAACCGCAGCAGCGCTGGATATTAATCACCTCGGCAGCCCATATGCCAAGGTCGGTAGGGATATTCTGCGCGCAGCAATGGCCGGTTTTGCCCTACCCTGTGGATTATCGTTCAGATCGCGATCGGCTATGGTCAGTGGAGCTGCTCTTTGCGGAACACCTGCAAGTTCTGCGCGATGCTAGCCGGGAATGGGTCGGCCTGCTGGCCTACTATTTCACCGGCAAGACAGCTAGCCTGTTGCCCGGTCAGTCTTCTGAATGCGTGCTATCGAGTTGATCGCGCTCAGTACCGCCCGCATTAATCACGGACTCTATCCAGTCTATATGACCCGAAACACGCTCATAGACTCCCACCGCGCCATACAAGCCCTGCACCCCAGCTGGAGCAGACTCGGCCGCGATCTCGCCGATTGCCACACCCGCTATGCGCCAGCCATCTGCGGTCTGCAATAGCGCGGGACCACCGCTATCGCCGAGGCCGGGCAGGCCCTCTAGCTCGACGGCACGACTCTGCGGCTGGCGCGGATCATCGAAATCGAAACGCAGGCGAGCATTTGCCTCCGTCACGCGGTTGTTCGCCTTACGAAAGCGGCCATCGTCACTCTGAATTCCTGTAGTCCCTACGCCGAAAAACCCCCAGCCTAGCAGGGTCGCGACACGGTCTAGCTCGTCCTGCTCGCGATACAGAGACATGGGCACTGGCATAGCTAATGGTTCGCTCAGGTGCAATAAAGCCAGATCCACCTCTTCGTTCACGTGGCCCTGCTCATAACGGAATGCATAATTCGGATGCATTACCACGGCGTCTATTCCAGACATCAGCCCGGCAATCTGCACGACATACTCACCAGCGCGAGCAATATGGGCGCGCAGGTCGGTCTCCTCTACACAGTGGGCGGCCGTAAGTGCCCACTGGGCATCGATCAAGGTTGCGACACAGATTTTGCGGTTCGAACGCTGCTCGAGCCAGAACACAGACGGGAACATGGATTCGCTGGCAACGTAGCGAGCGTATCCAGTATCATGCCGTATAACGATGGCGTGCGTGCTTGTGATCGATGCCAGAAGCAATGCAACAATGAGAATTCGACTTGGCACCGTACACTTTCCTTTACATGGAATGAAATTCAAGCTTGCCCTCTACTAACAAGAGAAAGCCCCTAATGACTAAAGAGATCGACCCACTAGAGCAAAACCCGAACCCGCCCCACAGCGCTAGCGAAGACGACGATCGCGAATACGAGCAGAGCGGTTTGTACCCCCCCGGTGAGAAGCCCTTTCGCATCGTGGGACTTCTGGGCAGCTTGCTCGGCGTGATCGTGTTTATCGCCGTTGCAGCCGTCGTACTCGATAGAATTCTTATTCAGTAGCATTAACGCCGTAGGCGTCTTCCAGCGCGAAGATTGGGGCGCTCGCGCTTCTTAGTACTCATCTTGAAAATTGTGTAGAGCCGATACGCCACCACTAGTGACGCCACGATGACAAAGCCAATGATCGAGACGATTAACCACTGCTCTTGTGTCCAATTATTGCCCATTAACCATGCTTCAAACATCTGCGCACCTCCTGTTTATTTTTCCTGCGCATACTAAATACAAGACTAAGCCTAGGCATCATCGATCATGCGATGGATGAGCCCTTCAATTTCTTCTACGCGCTGATAGGGGTCTTGCAACTCCAGCAACGCTTGCTTGCGCTCCAGGGGCAATGGTACCAACTCGCTTAATCGCCAGCCTAATTCGCGTAAATCATGATACGCGATTGCCATGCCGAGCTTGCTGATGACGGGATGACTTGCCAATTGCTCCACAAGATCCACCAACACCTCTTGTTGCGGACTGACCTCTAGCTGCGGTTCGCCAACGTAGTCGGTATCGCAAAACCTCACCGTGGCCATTAGCAATTGGTTCTCATCATAGGAGCAATCGAGCACATTGAATTTATGCACGCCCTCTACGGTCACCCCTAAGAGCCCATTGGGCAGCTGATCCCAATCGACTACCTTGGCATAGGTGCCCACGCGGTGTACCTGTTGCTTAGAGCCGGGCTTAACGACTTCCTCGCCCTCTTTCAACAAACACACACCGAAGCCTTTGTCGTTGCGCAGGCACTGGGTAATCAAGTTGATATAGCGCTGCTCGAAAATTTGCAGTGGTAACCGGCCCTTCGGGAAGAGGACGGATTTAAGCGGAAACAGCGCAATCTGAGCAGTCTCGCCACGTAGGTCTGTCTCTGCTTGGGTCATGACGCGGACGCCCGCAATGCCTGCAGTAACTTCTGATGGATGCCACCGAAGCCACCGTTGCTCATGATCACGATGTCGTCACCGGTTTTTGCCTCGGCTGCCAATGTGGCAACGAGGGTTTCGATCGAGTCGGCGAGGCGCGCGGGCGTTGAACTCGCCTTCACAATGCTAGCGAGATCGAACGCGGCGGTGCCGGCATCGAACCAATAAGTCATGTCTGCGCTGCTACTGGATTGCGCCAACACATCTTTGTGCACCCCCATCTTCATGGTATTAGAGCGTGGCTCGATCACCGCGATTAAGCGCCCGGAACGCTGCGCCTTGATAAATTTTGCCCGCATGCCCTCGAGGGTGATAGCGATAGCGGTTGGATGGTGAGCAAAGTCGTCATAGACGCGCACGCCATTGACCTCGCCGAGTAGTTCCTGGCGACGCTTCACGCCCTGAAACTGCTCCAAGGCCTCGCAGGCTACATCAATAGCGACACCCGCGTGATGTGCCGCCGCTACAGCCGCCAATGCATTGCGCACATTGTGCGTGCCGCTTAGTGTCCATTGCACCTGCGCAGTAGGCGCGGGCGCGCCATCTAACCGCTTGCCGATCTCGAAATGACTGCCATCGGAGCTGAGTAGACGCACAAACCAAGACATGCCCCGTTCCTCAAGCGCCGCGTCTGTGCCCTCGGAGAGCAGATCCATTGCCTGTCGCTGGCTCCAACAACCTTGCTCTAGCACTTCATTGAGATTGTCGTCATCTCGCGGCGACAGGATCAAACCGTTACCCGGAATGATCCGCACCAAATGATGAAACTGGCGTTGAATAGCCGCAAGATCGGGGAAGATATCGCCATGATCAAACTCAAGATTGTTGAAAATAGCCGTGCGCGGAGCGTAATGCACAAACTTAGAGCGCTTGTCGAAGAAGGCACTGTCGTATTCGTCAGCCTCGACAACGAAGAAGGGGGACTCGCCTACTGCCGCCGAACTTGGGAAGTTACTCGCGACGCCCCCAATGAGGTAACCGGGACTCAAGCCGGCATAACTCAGTATCCAGGCCAGCATCGAACTAGTAGTAGTCTTGCCATGAGTGCCGGCAACCGCCAATACCCAGCGCCCGCGCAGCACATAGCGCGATAGCCATTCGGGTCCTGAACAATAGTCCAGACCTTGCTCTAAGGTGTACTCAACAGCCGGATTACCACGCGACAGTGCATTACCGATCACCACGAGGTCTGGGTGCGGCTGCAAGTGCTCGGCCTTAAATCCCTCCATTAGGGTGATGCCTTGCTCCTCTAGCTGCGTACTCATTGGCGGGTACACATTGGCATCGCAGCCACTGACGGTATGGCCCATCTGTTTCGCCAATACGGCTAGGCTGCCCATGAAGGTGCCGCAGATGCCCAAAATATGGATATGCATGATTCAGTCTCGTTGCTCTGATGGTTTGCCACTCTAGAGTGGTGCGCCTAGTGCTGCGCATTGTCTCAAAATAGTCTGTACAGTAACATCCCGAACGCCACCTTCAGCGAGACTCGCCGCGATGCACGAATCATTCTGGGACTATTCCTGCCGTGTCTATAGCCGTACACAGGTCAGTGAGACCTGCTTGGCCCTACAAAACGAGCATGATCTCGACGTTAATCTACTGCTGTTCGCAGTGTGGCACGCCCATACCCGCGGGCCGCTCGATACCGCAACGCTGCAGGCGGCAAAGGACTACTCTGTCGCCTATTCCGGCGCGGTAGTACGCTCGCTACGCAAGGCAAGAACTTGGCTTAGGAAGAAGGCGCAGGGGATGGACGACATCAGCATGCTGGAGCGCGAAGGTATGCTCGATCTACGCGATCAAGTCAAAGCATTGGAGTTACACGCCGAGCACTTTCAGCAAGACCGCCTCGAGGCTATTAGCAAGTCACCCATCAAGGTGCTCGACGAGGCCACCCAGCGGCAGGCAGCCAGCGATAATCTGTATGCGGTACTAGGAACTGAAACGACACGCGATGAGGCGCTGGAGACCAAACTCGACACACTGCTCAATGCGCTTTTCGAACCCCCTCCCAGCGCTTAACGATACCTGGATCGAGATCGAACAAGTCCAAGACCCTACCCACACTGTGGTTGATAAGATCATCAATAGTCTGCGGATTATTGTATAGAGCGGGCATGGGCGGAGCGATGATCGCACCGAGCTGGCAAGCCTTCAGCATCAACTCACAATGCCCCGCATGCAGGGGCGACTCACGGGGCATCAACACTAGACGACGCTTTTCCTTGAGCACAACATCTGCCGCGCGAATCAGTAGATTGTCTGCGTAAGAGTGCACGATGGCGGAAAGCGACTTCATGGAACAAGGTGCCACGATCATGCCATCGGTACGGAAGGAGCCACTAGCGATAGAGGCGGCCATATCGTTGATCGAGTGAACGTGATCGGCAAGCGCCTGCACCGCACTCAACTCCCACTGTGTTTCGATGGCAATATTCATCTTCGCCGAAGGAGTCAATATTAAGTGAGTCTCGACCTCGGGCAGTGACCTCAGAACTTCCAGAAGGCGAATGCCATAGATCAATCCACTCGCACCCGACATACCAATCGTTATTCGCATCTTACTTCCTCTTCTCCTATCCACATAACCCGAGCCGCCGTTGCCTTGCCAAGCGGCAACGGGGTAACATCGTTGCTTACTATAACGGGCAGACTATCAGGTTCTCTCAACATGACCAAAGCAAACCTTTTTTATGCGCAATCCGGCGGCGTCACCTCCGTAATTAACGCCAGCGCCTGTGGCGTAATCGAAACTGCGCGTCAGAACAAAGACAGAATAGGCAAGGTATATGCGGGCCGCAACGGCATCATCGGCGCCTTACAAGAAGAGCTGATCGACACAGGCAAGGAGTCTGCCTCTTCCATAGCCGCGCTACGCCATACACCTGCGGGCGCTTTCGGATCGTGTCGCTATAAGCTTAAGAGCTTCACAGAGAACAAGGCCGAATACGAACGTCTCATGGAGGTATTCAAGGCCCACAATATTCGCTACTTCCTCTACAACGGTGGCGGTGACTCACAGGATACCGCGAACAAGATTGCGCAACTGAGCATGGAGGTGGGCTTCCCCATCCAGTGCATCGGCGTCCCCAAGACCGTCGACAACGACTTGCCCATTACCGACAACTGCCCAGGCTTCGGCTCCGTTGCTAAATACGTCGCGGTATCGATCCGCGAGGCAGGTCTGGACGTGGCTTCAATGTGCGAGAGCTCGACCAAGGTGTTCGTCATGGAAGTGATGGGTCGTCACGCAGGCTGGATCGCCGGCGCTGCTGGATTGGCCGCCGAAGAAGAAGGCGACGCACCGCACATAATCCTTTTCCCAGAGATAGCGTTTAACCAGAAGAAATTCCTACAGAAAGTGAAGAGCTGTGTGAAAAAATATGGCTATTGCGCAATAGTAGTTTCGGAAGGCGCACAGAACAAAGATGGCAGCTTCCTGGCGGATGCCGGCGGCAAAGATGCCTTCGGACACGTGCAACTGGGCGGCGTGGCGCCTTTCGTAGCAGAGATGGTCAAGCGCGAACTGGGGTACAAGTATCATTGGGCAGTAGCAGACTATCTGCAGAGAGCGGCGCGGCACATTGCCTCGGCGACCGATGTGGAACAGGCCTACGCGATGGGCAAGGCGGCAGTGGAGTTTGCACTTGCAGGCAAGAACGCGATCATGCCTACGATAGTCCGCAAGCCGGGCAAGAAATATAGCTGGTCAGTTGGTGAGGCGAAGCTATCAGCAGTGGCAAACGTGGAAAAAACCATGCCGCGCAATTTCATCACGAAAGATGGATTCGGCATCACCCAAATAGCGAGAGATTATTTTGCGCCGCTAATCATGGGCGAAGACTACCCACCCTACAAAAACGGCCTTCCGCAATATGCTCGCCTGAAGAAAGTATTAGCTCCGAAAAAGCTGAAGCCTTGGAAGGGTTAAATCTAAGTTTGGAGCTGTTCGAGTAGAACAGCTCTTTTATTCAAAGGCACAGTGCTCTTGGATTTGTGGTATTAGTTTTGTGGTATTAGTTTTGTGGTATTAGTTTTGTGGTATTAGTTTTGTGGTACTAGATCAGTGCTGGAGCGCGCTGCACGGTAGGGGCTGCTGAGAGACGCCGTGAATACATCCATGTAGGCTTAAGCGCAGCATCCATGCTGCTTATACTCTCCTCAGCCCCCACCGCACACCACGCTCCTCGATTACAACGCCAATCTGTCCGCGAAATCACCTGTGGCGAGCTCCTACTGTCAGTGGTTCTACCACTACCTAATTGGGATAATTCTCTGAATGTAGGAGCCCATGCCCTCGCAAGGGGGTGCCCTGCAGGCGATAGGCCTAAATCT
>CAJXUA010000008.1 GCA_913060695.1 uncultured Gammaproteobacteria bacterium
CAAGATAATGTAAAAACCAACGCAAGTAGTTGACAGGTTAATCCATATCAGGAGCCTGCCCTGCAGGCGATTTGCCAAAAGCTTCCACAGATCTGCATCAATCGATCCTAATCGCTTGCAGGGCAAGCTCCTACAGTCAGTGGATTCGTTCCGCTGTTCCTACAGGTTCGGATCAATAAACCTCAAACAGACCCGCCGCGCCCATGCCGCCGCCGATACACATGGTGCACACGACATATTTGGCGCCGCGGCGTTTGCCCTCGATGAGTGCGTGACCGACCATGCGGGCGCCGCTCATGCCGTAGGGATGGCCGATGGAGATCGCGCCACCGTTGACGTTCAATAGCTCATCGGGGATGCCAAGCTTGTCGCGGCAGTACAATACCTGCACAGCGAAGGCCTCGTTCAGCTCCCACAGACCGATGTCCGACATCTTCAGGCCGAAGCGCTTGAGTAGCTTCGGCACCGCGAAGATCGGGCCGATGCCCATCTCGTCTGGCTCGCAACCCGCTACTGCTAGGCCGCGATACGCGCCCAATGGCTGGAGTCCGCGCTGTTCTGCCAATTTGCTATCCATCAAGACTGCTGCAGAGGCGCCGTCTGAAAGCTGGCTCGCATTACCTGCAGTGATGCAGCCACCCTCGATTACAGGTTTGAGACCATTGAGGCCTTCCAGCGTGGTTTCCGCACGGTTGCCTTCGTCCTTGCCGAGAAGAGTGTTCTCGAAGCTGATCTCTTTGGTTTCCTTGTTCATGACGCCCTTGACCGAGGCCATTGGCACGATCTCGTCGTCAAACTTGCCGGCGGCCTGTGCCGCGGCGGTGCGCTGCTGGCTCTGCAGGCTATAGGCGTCCTGCACGTCGCGGCTAATGTTGTAGCGCTTGGCCACTATCTCTGCGGTCTGCAGCATAGGCATATAGGCGTTGGGCGACAGGGCTAGAACATTCGCATCGGTGGCGCGGTAGTTGTTGCGGTGCTCGTTCTGTACGAGGGAGATGGACTCTAGTCCGGCGCCGATCACGACGGGCATATTGTCGACCATGATCTGCTTGGCGGCGGTGGCGATCGCCATCATGCCAGAGGCACATTGGCGGTCCATGCTCATGCCCGAGACGGAGCTAGGCAGGCCCGCTGCCACGCCGGCTAGGCGGCCGATGTTGTAACCAGAGCTACCCTGTTGCATGGCACAGCCCATCACGACGTCGTCTACTTCGTCGGGGTTGATGCCAGCCTTGGCAAGAGCTGAACGGATGGCGTGCCCGCCGAGTGTAGGCGCGTCTGTGTTGTTGAATGCGCCTCTATAGGCCTTGCCTATTGGCGTTCTGGCGGTGGCGACGATGACTGCTTCTTTCATGTTCTTCCCCTTTTCCGTTGCTGTTTCGAATTGCCTCGGAGTGTACCCGAACGTACGCTCGTTGCCTATGGTGAGTCAGTGTGGGTCAAAGTGAGGGTGCTTACAGTGCTTTGTCTAAACAATTCCTACTTTGGCCGCATTTCGACTTTTTGACTAGCTTTCCATCTTCCGCCCTCGTGGCGTTATGATATTGTTTGCTCACGCGAAAGCCTCGCGGTACTCGAGAGTTTTCCCACCCGATTGCGTTGTACGGGATGCCCCAAAATAACAGATAGATGTGTCCGCAACGGCAGGCACTCAAGAGGTAGGCATTGTGAAAAAATTAATGTTCGGCGCGCTTCTAGCACTTCCCCTGTTCTCCATCTCAGCCCATGCGGGGCCGCGAGTGGGAGACTTCTCCTTGCTCGACCAGAACGGCACTTTCCACCACATGGCTTGGTATGACGATCACAAGGCGATTGCCTTCCTCGTGCAGCTCAATGGCAGTGAGCAGACCCACGCCGCGGCAGCGGACTACGCGCGGATGCAATCTCGCTTCGACGCCGATGGTGTCGAGTTCATGATGCTCAACCCCGCCGGCGAGAGCCGCAGCAGCATCAAACAAGAGCTCGATAAATTGGCGCTGCAAATACCCGTGCTGATCGACGACGCCCAGATCATCTCCGCGGCCATGGGGGTCGATAAGAGCGGCGAGGCCTTCCTATATGACCCGCGCAGCTTTGAGGTCATCTACCGCGGCAGCGTCGCCGGTCTGGAGAAAGCTCTAGAAGAAGTCGTTGCCGGACAGTCTATCTCTACCCCTGCAGTTGCGATGTCGGGCAGCGATGTTCAATACAATATGGTGAGCTCTGCCGGAGTCTCCTACAGCCGCGACGTCGCGCCTATCCTTGCCGATAATTGCGCGACCTGTCACCGCGAGGGTGGCATTGCACCATTCGCGATGGACAGCCACGCCATGGTGCAGGGCTGGTCGCCGATGATTCGCGAAGTGCTGATGACCAAGCGCATGCCTCCAGGCCAGATCGACCCCCACGTGGGCAAGTTCAGTAATGACTATGTTCTAGCGGTAGAAGAGCAGCAGAAAATAGTGCAGTGGATCGAGGCAGGCGCGCAGAAAGATGGCGACATCGACCCGCTCGCGGAACTAACTTGGCCAGCGACGAAATGGGCGCTGGGCGAGCCAGACCTGATCGTGAAGGTGCCACCGCAGTCGATTCCGGCTACGGGAATCCTAGACTATATAACAGTGGAAGTGCCTATCGAGCTAGACCGCGATCGCTGGGTGCGCGCTAGCCAATACATTCCGGGCGACCGCACGGTATTGCACCACACACTAAACGACCTAGTGCCTCCGGGCGCAACAGGGCGACGCGGCTTCCTCGGCGGCGGCGATCCGAATCAGGCCAATATCACGGCCTATATTCCGGGCGCAGAACCTGCCATCGAGCCACCGAACACGGGCGGCCTACTAAAGGCAGGCTCGACACTGCGCCTACAGTTGCACTACACGACAACGGGCAAAGAGACGGTTGATGCGAGCGAGATCGGGGTGTGGTTCTACCCGGACGATGAGATTCCGACGGAGCGTATGTCTGGGCAGTGCGCATGCATATTCCCAATGGGCTGGACGAATATCACGCCTTTTGACCCGAACTTCGAGCTGCGCCAGAGCGTGACTCTGAAGGAAGATGCGTACATGCAGTCGTTCCTTCCGCATATGCATTTTCGGGGCAAGAGCATGCGTTTCAATGCTCACTACCCTGATGGCTCAATGGAGGAGTTGATCAACATCGCGAACTACAATTACAACTGGCAAATCAGCTACAAGCTGGAAGAGCCAATCCTGATGCCTGCGGGAACGCGCATCGAGGCAATAGGACACTACGACAATTCAACCCAGAACAAGGCAAACCCAGACCCATCGCGCTCAGTACCTTGGGGCGACCAGAGCTGGGACGAGATGTTCTTCGGCGCAATGAGCTGGAAAAACGTAGACCAAAGCCGAAGCGGTGGTGGTCAATAAACGATTTGACCTAAATGTTCGTAAGAAAGGCTGCCAATTTGGTGGCCTTTTTTTGTGTTTAATTTTGAGGGTTAAAAAACCGAGCGCTGCAGTTCGCCTTGGCTGCCGGGTATGCGTGTCCTGAACTCCTTTACCTCGCAGCCAAGGCGGGCTACGAAGTTCAAGACACGAAAATGCTACGGAGCTAAAAACCCTAAAGCACCCAAGTGTTAACACACTACAACGTATAACCCGCCATTGCCCCTGGTCCCAGAGGCAGGCCGAGTACTATCCATACGACTACCATCACGGTGCCCGAGATCAGTAGCCAGATCGAGTACGGGATCATCATTGCCGCTAGGCTGCCTAGGCCGAACTCTTTCTGCCAGCGCTGCGCGAACATCAAGATCAAGGGGAAGTATGGCATTAGGGGTGTGATGATATTGGTTGCTCCATCCCCCACTCGGTAGGTTGCTGTCGCCATCTCTGGGCTAACGCCCAGTAGCATCAGCATCGGCACTAGTACCGGTGCCAGTAACGCCCACTTCGCGCTCGCAGAGCCGATGAACAGATTAATCATCGCCGTCATCAGCACTACCATTACTAGCAGTACGGACATCGGCAGGTCGCTCGAGCCGATCACTCCCGCACCCTTCACCGCGAAGATTAGGCCCAGGTTCGACCAATTGAACATCGCTACGAAATGCGCCGCCGCGAAAGCCAGTACTAGGTAATAGGACAGATCCGCCATTGCTTCCGACATCATCCGAACGATGTCTCTATGGGATTTTACTGTGCCTGTGGTTGCGCCATAGGCCCAGCCTGCCGCTAGGAACAGGATGAAGAAACCCGCTACCAATGATTGATAGAAAGGCTGCATGCGACCGTCGCCTGCCTCCTCGTTGATTAGGGGGGTGCCGGGTAGTACACATAGGGCGAGCCACACGAGGATAACCGCGAGGCAGGCATAGCCGGCCCGCGCGAGGCCGCGCATCTCGTCGCTGCTGATGATGCCGCTGGTCTTCACTAGACCTGCAGTGGTGCTGCTTGCCTCCTTGCCTAGTGGGGCGAGGCGTGGCTCGATCACCTTATCGGTGATGTACCAGATTACCGGCAGGAACACGAAGGTCATGGCGGCGATGAAATACCAGTTACCGGCGATATTGGCCGTCCACGTAGGTTCTATGGTCTGCGCGGCTGCCTGGGTGATGCCGAACATCAGGGCGTCGAGCTGGCCGGGAATTAGATTGGCGGAGAAGCCCCCGGAGACACCCGCGAAGGCGGCGGCTATGCCGGCGATGGGGTGGCGGCCCGCGGCGGCGAAGATGATGCCCGCCAAGGGGATGAGTACTACATAGGCCGCATCCGCTGCCAAGTTGCCCACCATGGCCACTAGTGCGACGACGGGGGTGAGTAGCATCGTGGGGGCCTTCTTTACCGCAACTGCCATCGCGGTGGCGAATAGGCCAGAGCGCTCAGCAACGCCGGCGCCGAGCATCACGAGTAATACGAATCCAAGCGGATAGAAGCCGGCGAAGGTCGCGGGCATCTGCACTAGGAGGCGCTGAATATTGTCTGCTGAGAGTAGACTAGCGGCCTCGATCAGGAGGGGCACGCCTGCGGCATCAACTTGAGTAGGATGCAGGGCGGAATAGCCAGCCAATGAGGCGACCACGCTAATGGCGATCAGGATCAAAATCAGGCTGAAGAAAATAAATACGGGGTCTGGCAGTTTGTTACCTGTGCGCTCGATCCAGGCCAACATGCCGGTGGTCTCGGGGGTATGTGCAGGGGGAGTGTCGTGCTCAGAGTTCGTCATCGGTCTCTTCTTCTTATCAGTTAAAGGAAGCTGCGAAGAAGTGTTACATGGATGGCGGAGCGCGACAAGCTGGTGAGAAGGCCCGCGGCGCCACATTCAATGCGAATTGGGGCGCCGCGATACGGGCCCGGGCTTAGGTGCTTCCCAAGATTTTGAACCCCATGTGGTTCTGTGCTTCCAGTATAAACCACTTATGGTTCAACTGCGCGAGCGCCTAGCAAAATTCATCCGAGAGAAGCGGGGAGAAACTCCGCAGCGTGAGTTTGCGCGCAAGATTGGGGTAACCCAATCGACAATAATGCGCATAGAGAACCTAGACCAGAATGTGACCCTGAAGACTCTCGAAACTTTGTGCCGTGCATTTCATGCCGACATAGGCGATCTGTTTCCGAGCGTCGATAGCGCCCGGGTCTATCCGCCAAGGATTCGCAGTGGCCTAACAACTCCGGCCCCACGTAGCGCAGCGCTCCTACACGAAAAATCTACTGAGAATTCGCCGCAGGGTAAGCCTCCTAAGAAACCGAAAGCTAAGCGCTGAGCATGGACCAAAGGGGTCAGAGTAACTTGATCCCCACAGCGCAAGGCTGGTGGATCAAGTTACTCTGACCCCTTTGATCGCAACCCTGATAGAACCCACTGACTGTAGGAGCTTGCCCTGCAAGCGAATGGGTCCGATTGATGACGATCAGTGGAAGAACTCAGCCCACTCTAGCCTTCCGGTTATGCAGTTACGACCTAAACGCAGATTTTTGGTAAATGCTCACCGGGCGGGCTCTACGCGCAGTACAGCGCCGTTTTCCTCTTCGGTTAGCAGGTAGATGAAGCCGTCTGGGCCCTGGGCGATGTCGCGGACTCTTTGGCGTAGTTCTGTTACTAGGGTCTCGCGCTGTTGTTCCCACATCTTGTTGTCAAACACAATGCGCTCTAGCCCGCCCGTGCCCGGTACTCGGCCGCGTTGTATGCTGCCTGCGAATAGGTTGCCTTGCCATTGAGGGAATGCATCTCCCGTGTAGAAAAGTAGACCCGAGGGCACGATGCCGGGTTGCCAGATGATTAGGGAGGGCTCTATGCCTTCGCGGTTGAGGTGCTCCATTGGCTCGCCATCGTTGTAGCTGCCATAGCCATAGAGTGGCCAGCCATAATTTGCACCCGCCTTTATTATGTTGATGGAGTCCCCGCCGATTGGGCCGAGTTCGGCGTGGAAGAGTTGGCCTGTGGTGGGGTGAATCGCCAAGCCGTATTGGTCGCGATGTCCGTAGGAATAAATTTCGGGGCGGACATCGGTTTGGCCAATGAAGGGGTTGTCGGTAGGCACAGAGCCATCTTGATTAAGGCGCAAAACCTTGCCCTCTAGTCTAGTCAAATCCTGCGCATAGGGTAGTCGGCCCATGGCGCCGCCTACGGTGATAAAGAGTTTGCCATCGGGCGCGAATATCAGCCGTGAGCCGCCGGAGTTCGTCATCGGCGTGCCTACAAACAGCTCTTCGAAGTTCGTGAGTGCGGCGCCGCCATCGTAGCGTGCTCGGCCTAGGGTGAGGGCGTATTCCCCCTCAGTCTCAAGAGCCTTATGGTAGGTGAAGTAGACCATGCGGTTTGTCGCGAAGTCGGGGTGCATTTCGATGTCTAAAAGCCCTGAATGGAAGCCGGTACGAATCTCAGGTAAGCCAAGCAACGGGGCTGGGTCGAGCACTCCATCTCTAATTACACGAAGGGCTGGCGCGTAGCGGTCGGTAACTAGCATGTCGCCATCGGGAAGCACTGCGAAACTAAAGGGGCGGGAGATGCCACTGGCAACCACAGATACTTTTATCTGAGAGTTGAAGGTATCGAGAAACACGGGCTCTGAGGGTAGTGGATAAGGCACTTGCCGACCCTGTGCCAGAGCAAGCTGCCCGTGAAGTGTGCAGGTGACAACGAGCGCGAGCAGGGCGAGGTAATTACGACTCATACATGAGTTCCTTAGAATTGGTAGTGGTGGCGGCAGACGGGCAACGAGCGGTGATGTTTCACTGCCCCTTGTTCTAGCAAGAACAAGTTTACTTGTACGCAAAGTAGCTCTGAGTAGATTAGTTCAAAGGGGTCAGAGTAACTTGATCCCCGCAGCAGAAGGCTGGTCGATCAAATTACTCTGACCCCTTTGATCTCATTTTCTATACAGGACGATGAACTGGCTGGTGTTGCCTCGAATGGCCGGGGAGAACACACTTGCAGTCAGTGGGTCGGCTGGGTTCTTGAGTAGGTCAGAGGTGCCGACGACTGTAAGTCCCGCATCCGTGGCCATTTTCGTTACCCAGCTCTCTTCAATGCGGTGCAGTGCGCCACCGGCTTCTAGCCCAGAACCATTCGGGGCAATGTGGTCCGAGGCAAGCAAAACTCCGCCTGGCTTCAACACGCGCACAATCTCGCTGAACGCACCGTTGGGGTCGCCTAAGCTCACGTCTTCTGGGGCAAAGCCCAGCTCGTGTGGGCCAAGAATCCAGGTGACCATGTCGATGGAATTATCTGCCACATCCAAGGCATCGAAATTGCTGATGCTGACCGTGACATTGGGCAGTCTATTATTCGCCGTGCGCAGATCGATGCCATCGCCAACAAAGCTCATCAGGCCGGGCGGGTGGTGCAGGATCACACTGCCGTTAGCGCCCACCGCTCTGCTGAGAATCTCGGTGTAATAACCGCCCCCCGCCTCGAGTTCGAGAACGTTCATGCCTGTGCTCAGGCCAGCAAATGCCAGTACCTGCGCGGGCTTGCGGTCGGCATCGGCCGTGGCGTCTTCGCTCGGTCGGTCGGGATGTGCTAAAGCTGCCTCGACATTAGCCTCTGCGGCAAAGCTGCTCGCACTTGCCATTACCAGAGATAAGAGTGAAGCGCTTGCGAGTTTTTTCAGTAGAGACGGTTTAGATTTTTTCATTGCTTGCTCCGCTTGTGTATAGATTAGTTATTAGGAGTTCTGGCTTTAATACTGGCACTTTCATGAGGGGAATGGAATCAAAGGGGTCAGAGTCAATCAAAGGGGTCAATCAAAGGGGTCAGAGTAACTTGATCCCCACAGCTTAAGGCTGGTGGATCAAGTTACTCTGACCCCTTTGGTCTTGGCCGCTGTGGTCGATCAAATTACTCTGACCCCTTTGATTGACCCCTTTGATCGTAAAGCCTAGAGTCAGAGTGCTAGCCAGGCGATGAGGCCATAGCGCGCGGCCTTGCCTATTGTTACTAGGCTCAGGAATATCCCGAAGCGCACCTTTAAAACTCCGGCTATCAGCGTCAAAGGGTCGCCGATTATTGGCACCCAGGAAAATAATAGTGTCCACAGACCATAGCGTTGAAAGCCGCGCTGGGCTTTGTCGATCTGCTGGTCGTTGAAGTAGAACCAGCGCCGATCGCGGAAGCGCAGAATCTCCCTGCCCAGCCACCAATTGATGCAGGCTCCCAGTACATTGCCCACGGTGGCGACCAAGATTGGGAATAGGGGCGAAGGAGCCTCCTGCAGCAGCACATAGAGGAAGGCCTCGGAATAAAAGGGCATGATAGTGGCGGCAATGAAGGCGCTTAGAAAAAGTAAGGCGTAATCTAGTAACATGCTGTGCTTAGGCATCTTTTTGGGCAAACGAGGCAAGACTATACCTGCCAAGTCCCTGCCGTGGATATTCTGATTGCAAATTTGGGCTTTGCTGCTAAGGTGCGCCCACCCCAATACTCTAGGAAATTGCTGTGTTTGCAGAGCTTTTACTCGATCAACGCCTGCTCAAGTCTGTCGATAAGATGGGCTTCGAGAAACCGACCCCTGTCCAACAACAGGCCATCCCCCTCGCATTAGAGGGTCGTGACCTATTGGTCAGCGCCGCCACCGGTAGCGGCAAGACGGCCGCGTTCCTGTTGCCCATTCTACAAGGCATGATCAAAAACCCGCCGCCTAAAGAGGGTACTCGGGCCCTAGTCATCGTGCCCACGCGGGAGTTGGCGCGGCAGATCGGCAAGGAATGCGAGAAGCTAGCGAGTTACTGCGGCATCAAGGTCGGTGTAATTACCGGCGGTCAGGAGTTCAAGGTGCAGCGCGCATTGCTGCGCCGGGATCCCGAGATACTTATTGGCACGCCGGGGCGTATGTTAGAACTGGTCAAGGAGGGCAGCACGTTGTTCACCAATCTCGAGTATCTCGTACTAGACGAGGCCGACCGTCTCTTCGAGATGGGCTTCGACGAAGACGTGCTGGCGATCATCGCGCAGTGCAACGAGGCTCGCCAGACCATGCTGCTATCGGCGACGCTGCCAGGTGGCGTGCGCCGGTTGATGCAAGTACTCAATAATCCTGCACGGGTCATGGTCAACGATGGCCGCGAAGAACACAGCTCTATCCGCCAACAATACGTATTGGCCGATGACGACAAGCATAAAGAGAAGCTACTGCTGTGGCTGCTTGAGAACGAGACTTTCGAGCGCGCATTGGTTTTTGCGAACACGCGCGATATGGCGACCCATCTGTCTGGCGTGATGCGTTACCGCGGTCAACGCGCCGGCTATCTGCACGGCGAGGTCAAGCAAGACGTGCGCAATAGCACCACCACCGCGTTCCGCGACGGCAAGATCAAGGTATTGATAGCCAGTGATGTAGCCTCACGTGGTTTGGATGTGAAGGGCATCGACCTCGTGATCAATTTCGATATGGCGCGCAAGGGCGATGACTATGTGCATCGCATCGGGCGCACTGGTCGCGCTGGTGAGACGGGCCTCGCGGTTGCGTTGATCGCCCCCAATGAGTGGAACCTGAAGGCCTCGATCGAGCGCTATCTGAATATCAAGATGGAAGCGCGCAAGGTCAAAGAATTCCCGGGGCACTATAAAGGACCCAAGAAGGTCAAGGCATCTGGCAAGGCTGCTACTACAAATAAGCGCAAGAAGAAGGACTGATGAGCGAGTCGTTTGCATTGAAAGACGCCGAGCAGGTGGAGTGGGCGACTCGGCAGTGGTTAGAGGAGGTCGTGATCGGCCTGAACCTGTGCCCCTTCGCGCGCCGCGAATATGAGAACGAACGCATCCGTTTTGCGATCTGCGCGGAGCAGAACCGGGAAGACTTATTGTTGGGGTTTGCGCAGGAGTTGGAGCGCCTAGAGCGCGAGCCTGCGTTGGAGACAACCCTGCTCATCTTCCCCAATGCGCTTGCAGACTTCTTCGACTACCTTGAGCTGTTAGATATGGCGCAGGGCTGGCTGGATACGCAGGGCCTAGAAGGCGTCTACCAATTGGCGAGCTTTCATCCCCGTTATCAGTTCGAGGGCACGGCCCCGAATGAGACCTCCAACTTCACTAACCGCTCCCCCTGGCCGATGCTGCACCTGCTGCGCGAGGCTAGTGTTGAGAAGGCTGTTGCGGCGCACCCGGATACCAATGCAATTCCCTCTCGCAATATCGCCTTAGCGAAGGAGAAGGGTTTGGCGTATTGGCAGGATTTATTGCTGCGGCTGAGAAAGTCTACGCCGCCTAAATGAAGCTGAGGGTGACCAGCAAATTGGTGAGGGTGAGTAGTAGAAACAACATGGCGATGCGACCAAGCGCCTTGCCCGGGTCGCTGCCACGGTAATGACGACGCACACCGATAAGTAGCGCGAAGATATAGGCGATGCTGCCGGCTATTAGTCCTACATAGGGCATCCAGTTGCGGTCGGCCACTAGCATGCTACCGACAACAAAGAAGACGGCAGAGCCAAGAGCGAACATTCCCCAATAGGTTTGGGCCAAACCGAAGGTAGCTCCACTAAAGAAGAGACCAAGTGCGCTGGTTGGTGCACTGTCATGTTCTATTTCTTGCATTGCCATAGTATCTAATTCCCAATTAAGCGCTTGCTCGCGCGGCCTGCTAATGCGGCGTAAGTGTAGCCATTGATGCCACTATCCGGCAAGCGGCAATCGATGAGCTAAACCCCAACTCGGCTGGGCAGAGTGAGCATAGTGCTATATGCTGGCAATCTTGCACGATGGACACTACCACCGCCGAGAATTTTCTATGCTCAATACCGTTCGCAGTCACTTCTACGCCTATATCAGCAAGATACGCTGGTTACAGCGCTGGGGGCTGAAGCGTAATGTCATCAATGAGAATGTGATGGAGCATAGCTGGGAGGTGGCCACCATTTCCCACGCACTTGGCTTGATTCGCAATCGCCGTTTCGGCGGGCAACTCGATGTCAACGCGATCGTCGTGGCCGCGCTCTACCATGACTGCGGCGAAGTGATCACCGGCGATATGCCTTCGCCGATCAAATACCACTCTCCCGCGATCACCAATGCCTATAAGGCCGTCGAGAAGCAGGCCGAGCAACAGCTGTTGAGCCTGCTACCCGAAGAGCTACAAGCCGATTTCCGTGGCGTGCTATTGCACGACGAGATCGCGCAGGAACATCTGCAAATTATCAAGGCCGCCGACACCCTGAGCGCTTATATCAAGTGCCGGTCCGAGCTGTTGGCGGGTAATTTCGAATTCTCCCAGGCAGAGCAAGACGTCAAGGCACGCCTAGACCGTTTTGAGATGCCAGAGGTTCAGTATTTTCTCGAGACATTCTTGCCCAGCTATGGGCTCACATTGGACGAGTTACTTAAATAGGGACAGCCCCCCAAGAGGATTTCCAACGCTATGGTTGATCAGGTCGCGAAGACGTTTTCTGAGCTAGTCGAGCTTAAATTTCAACTTTATAACAGTCTGTTCCTGACCCTCCCTTTGGATGCGGTCGAGCAGACCGGCACCCTATTACCCTTGCTGAGCGAGGCTTGCGCAGAGGGATTGGAGCATGGTCAGAGCCCCGAGCAGATCGTGCAAGATTTTTTCGAAATTCATAAGCCTAATTTCACCGAGCGCGAGCAGATCCACTTCCTGTTCAAGATCATTCAATACGTAGAGCGCCAAGTCGTACTAGTAGACGCCCTCGAGGATGCCTCCTATAGTCGCATTCACCGCGTGACGGGGAAGGGTTCCTTGGTGCAGCTGCTAGAGCGTGCGCGCGACAGCGATCAGGACGATAAGCTCGGCGAGTTACTCGAGAATTTCGGCGTGCGCGTGGTGCTCACTGCCCACCCTACGCAGTTCTATACCGGTCCGGTTCTGGCGATTATCTCCGACCTGACCGAGGCGATCTCTAAGGACCAGTTCGGCACGGCGCGGGATGTGCTGCAGCAACTGGGCAACACCCCGTTCTTCCAGAAAGAGAAGCCAAGCCCCTACGATGAGGCAGTGCTACTGACGTGGTATCTCGGCAATATTTTCTACCCTGGCATCGGTAGCATCGTCGACAAACTCTGCGAGTTTCACCCCGAGAAAGTAACGGCGAACAAAGAGTTGATCTCGATCGGCTTCTGGCCAGGGGGCGACCGCGACGGCAATCCCTTCGTCACCACCGAGACAACCCTCAAGGTAGCCGCAAAACTGCGCTATAGCATTCTAAATTGCTATCACCAGGACATTCGTAGTCTGAAGCGCCGCCTCAGTTTTCGCGGCACCTATAAGCGGCTCGAGGGCTTGGAGTACCTGCTGTATCGCGAGATCAGCGAAGCCGAGAACACCGAGCCTCTGGTGATGACGCACTTCCTCACGGAGTTGGATGAGATCGAGAAGGTGCTGGTGGCCGAGCATCAGGGTCTGTATAGAGACCAGTTGCAGTCCTTCCGCCGCAAGATGCAGTTGTTTGGCTTCCATTTCGCGAGTCTCGATATTCGCCAAGATAGCCGCGTGATCGCCTCGGCGCTCGATGCCGTGCTGGCCAAGCATCCCGAGATCTTACCCGCCGACATCTTTAAACAGAGTCAGGACGCCCAGATAGAAGCCTTGCTGCAGTGCCACGGTGACGTGGATGTCGCCAGCTTCGACAGCGACCCAGTGTTACAAGATACCCTGGCCTCCTTCGGCGTCATCAAGACCATACAAGGTTTGAATGGTCCCCGTGCGGCGCATCGCTACATCATCAGTAATTGCCGTGGGCCAGTCGACATCGCTAAAGTCTTTGCACTGTTCCGCCTGTGCGGCTGGGGCGACGAGACGCTGACCGTTGATATCGTGCCATTGTTCGAGACTGTTGATGACCTGCAACAAGCCGGTGTCGCCATGACTGCGATCTACTCTAATGCCATTTACAAGGCACATCTGCAGCAGCGTCGTGCGCGGCAGACGGTGATGCTAGGCTTCTCCGATGGCACCAAGGATGGCGGCTATCTCATGGCTAACTGGGCAATCTATCGGGCCAAGGAAGACCTCACACGGGTATCACGCCAGTCTGGCATCGAGGTCCTGTTCTTCGACGGTCGCGGTGGGCCACCCGCACGTGGCGGCGGCGACACCTATCTGTTCTACGCGGCACTAGGAAAGACGATCGAGAGCAATCAGATCCAGATGACAGTGCAGGGGCAGACCATCTCCACCCTCTACGGTATCAAAGAGGCCGCAGTGCACAATATGAGTCAGCTGCTTACGGCTGGCTTGGAGAATAATCTCTACGTAAGGCCCGAGCGAGAGCTGGATGCAGAGCAAAGAGCGCTACTGGAGCAATTGGCGCAGGAGAGTTATCGCGCCTATGACGCCTTCAAGAAGCACGATTTATTCCTGCCCTATCTTGAAGAGATGAGCACGCTGAAGTACTACGCGATGACCAACATCGGCAGTCGCCCCGCCAAGCGTGGCGGCACGAAGAAGCTGGCCTTCGAAGACCTGCGCGCGATCCCCTTCGTGGGGGCATGGAGCCAGTTGAAACAGAATGTTCCAGGCTTCTATGGGTTGGGCACGGCGCTCAAGGCACAAGCGGACGCCGGCAATTGGGATGCATGTGTCAGCCTGTATCAACGCTCGCGCTTCTTCCGCGCGCTAATCTCCAATAGCATGCAGAGCATGAAGAAGACTAACTTCGCGCTAACCCGCTATATGGAAAGCGACCCGCGCTTCGGGCAGTTCTGGACCACCCTGTACGAGGAGTACGAACTTAGCCGTGCGATGGTACTGAAGATATCCGGCCAGCAATGGCTACTCGAAGATAATCACCGTAGCCGCATGAGCATCCAGTTACGCGAACGCGTAGTACTGCCCTTGCTGACGGTGCAGCAGTATGCGCTGATGCAGATACAGAAATCCCGTGCGAACGAGGACTCAGAACATCTGGCACTGTATGAGTCTATGGTCATGCGCTCTCTGTTTGGCAATATCAACGCAAGCCGAAACTCTGCATGACGAGCGTGGCGGACAACGCTGGGCTGCAAGAGACGAACGATGGCATGAGCCAGCGTCGCGTACTGTTCGCCAGCCTCATAGGCACGACGATCGAGTTCTTCGATTTCTACATCTATGGCACGGCTGCGGTGCTAGTGTTTCCGCAGCTGTTCTTCCCAGGCTCAGACCCCGCCACCGCAACCCTGCAATCCTTGGCTACCTTCGCGTTGGCATTCTTCGCGCGTCCACTGGGCTCTGCCTTGTTCGGGCATTTCGGCGATCGCGTCGGGCGCAAGGCCACTCTCGTAGCAGCCCTGTTAACTATGGGTCTGTCGACGGTGGCCATCGGTTTGCTCCCTACATACTCCTCTATCGGCGTACTCGCACCCGCCTTGCTCGCGCTATGTCGCTTCGGGCAGGGCATCGGGTTAGGCGGCGAGTGGGGAGGGGCCGTGCTACTGGCAACGGAGAATGCGCCGCCGGGCAAACGGGCATGGTTCGGCATGTTCCCGCAGTTAGGGGCGCCCATTGGCTTCATCCTCTCGACGCTGGTGTTCGTGATACTGAGTTCGAGCTTGAGTGAGGAGCAATTCTTCGCGTGGGGCTGGCGGGTGCCGTTCCTCGCTAGCGCATTGCTCGTCTTCGTCGGGCTCTATGTGCGTTTGCAGATTACCGAGACCAAGGCTTTCCAGAGCGCTATCGACAACGACGAGCGTGTGAAGGTACCTATTGTCACAGTCTTCCGCGAACACGGCGGCACGCTACTGCTCTCGACACTAATGGCAACCACTACCTTCGTGGTGTTCTATCTCATGACGGTGTTTACCCTGAGTTGGGGCACTAGCCAGTTAGGCTACGAGCGGCAAGACTTCTTGATGATGCAGATCGTGGGGGTGTTGTTCTTCGGCGCACTCATTCCCGTGTCAGCAGTCATAGCCGACAAGGTCGGGCGCATTCCCATGCTGATCTATGCGACTGTCTCGATCATGGTATTCGGCCTAGTGTTCGGACCGCTGTTCGTCGGGGGTGGGCCGCTGGTCGTGACCGTGATGCTGTCGCTAGGCCTAGCATGTATGGGCCTGACCTATGGCCCCTTGGGCACGGCCTTATCGGAGTTATTTCCCACCGCGATACGCTATACGGGATCATCCATGGCCTTCAATCTCGCGGGCATCTTCGGGGGTTCATTGGCCCCCTATATAGCGACTTGGCTAGCGGTAAATTATGGCATCGCCGCGGTGGGTTATTATCTTACCGGCATGGGCGCGTTAACACTGGTGGCGCTGCTTATTATCAAGAAGCGTTCGACCTTGCATCCTTGAAGAAGCGCAGGGCTAGTTCAACCTCGCCGGTCTCGCTCGAGAGATACACGGCATCGTCCTGAATATTGCACTGTAACGCCATGTTGCGGTCGCATAGGTCCGCCAGACTGCCCGCTACGGTATCGATGGCAGCTACGCTAAGACGCTCGAAGCGCTGTAGCGAGGGCCCCAGTTTTTCCCACCACGGTCCCGCGTTGCGGGGTTGGTAGGTATAGATAGTGACCTCGTCGGCGCGCCCGCAGGCCTTGCGGATGCGCTTCTCTTCTGGCTGACCTAGGTCGATCCATACGGTGATGTGATCGGTTAGGTCCTTGTCCCAGATATCCGGCTCGTCCTCAGTGCTAATGCCTCGCGTAAAGGCCAGGCGCTCGCTGGCATGCAGTGCGAAGGCGACTATGCGAATCATCAGGCGCTCCTCGGTCTCCGAGGGATGCTGCGCGACCGTTAGTGAATGGGTCCCATAGTAGTGACGATTCATATCGGAAATCTGCAGTTCCGCCTTCAACACCGTTGCCTTCGTTGCCATGTTGCGTGCCTATTTCGGTGTGCGATTATCGAGGCTGAAGGGGCCGGCGCCGAGTCCAGCGATTGCCAATAGGCCCGCCATGATGCCCATATTCTTCACGAAATTCTGTGTCTCGTGGCCGCGCACCAAGCCTTCTTCCAGCGTCCAGAAGTCGTGCATGACGAGGCTGATCACGAGCGTAAGTCCTGCTAGCAGGAAGGCCGCGATCTGCGTCTTATAGCCCGCTATCAATGCGAGGCCACCGCCTAGCTGAACTAGAATCGTCAGGCCTAGGAGTAGGGGGATCATAATCATGCCGTGAGAGGCCATGTAGTCGGAAGTACCTTGCGGATTAGCGATCTTCGCTATCGCGCCTGGTAGCACGAAATACAGGCCTAGAATGATGCGTCCGGCGAGCGGACACAGTGATTCGATTTTGGCGAACATTTAAGTTTCCTTTTCTATTTAATAGCGGTGGGGGTTAGGGTGCCCGGTTTACCACATTAGGTCATCGGGTACTTTGTAATCGGCGTAGGGGTCATCCTCAGCAGTTCCGTCTGCCTTCTTATCTTGCTCGTTGCACACCACGATAAAGCTGGGGTCGCGGCTTTGAATCTTGAGGGCGGCCGACTGCGGCACGATCTCATATTGATTGTCTAATTTGACGATGGCTAGGCGGCCTTGGCTAAGGTGAGCCACCGTCGCGGTGTCTACATAGAGGGACTTGACCTTCTTGTCGTCAACGAAGTTATAGGCCACATCTCCCGTGTTCTTGGCTTGTCGATTAAGGGTGATAATCTGGCGAATCTGCGCTGCGATAGCCTTGACCTCTAGGGCCTTGTTCTTCTCCTTCGCTAGCTCCCTGTCGCGCTCGGTCTTCTGCGCGAGGGCTAGCTTGGCGGCCTCTTTGGTCTCGTCGATTACGCCAGCCTTGCTGTGTAATTGCTGACGGTGCTGTTTGCGCTTGTCGCTCTTGCTCTTCTGAAGCTGCTTCTCTTTGACCAAGCCAGCCTTAAGTAGTTGTTCTTGCAGGGAGATTGCCACCGGTTTGCCTCACTCTAAAAATCTTGTGGCAATGATGTCAGCATGGCGCAGGGAAAGCAATTTCGCAGCGCGGCCTTAAGCTTGCCAAGCCCCACGGCTTGCTTTAGTTTACGGGCTTCCTTCAGGCGCCTTCTCTGCAGCGGCGAACAAACACTATGTCTACTAAATCCATCGTCGCTTTTGTCTTCGTTACCCTCTTAATCGACTCGATTGGTTTTGGCATTATTCTGCCCGTGCTTCCACAGCTGATCATGGGTGTGACCGGCGAGGACATCGCGAGCGCGGCGGTCTATGGCGGTTGGCTGATGATGGTGTATGCCCTCATGCAGTTTCTCTTCTCGACGGTGATGGGCAATGTGTCCGACCGCTTCGGGCGTCGCCCTGTGCTGCTGTTAACCCTGCTGCTTTTGAGTATCGACTACATGATCATGGCCTGGGCGCCAACTCTGTTTTGGCTGTTCCTCGGTCGCCTGATCGCCGGCATCGCGGCCTCCACTTATAGCACCTGTTATGCGGCGATTGCCGATAGTACGCCCTCCGACAAGCGTACTCAGACCTTCGGCATCGTCGGCGCCGCGTTTGGCATTGGCTTCATTCTTGGGCCCATGATCGGTGGAGTTCTCGGCAGCTTCGGCGAGCGGCTGCCCTTCGTTGCGGCCGGCGTTCTGGCCTTCTGCAACCTCGTCTTCGGCTTCTTCAAGATGCCCGAGACTCTGCCGGTGAGTGAGCGTCGCGCCTTCGCATGGAAACGTGCGAACCCAGCCGGCACGCTGCTCGCGCTGCGCAAATACCCCATGGTGCTAGGGCTGGTCGGCGTCTACTTCCTGTTCATGATGGGCCATCACTCGCTGCCCAGTGTATGGACCTATTTCACGATCGAGCGCTTCGATTGGAGTGCGCGGGAGATAGGCTATTCCTTCGCCTTCATCGGTGTCTTAATGGCCTTCACCCAGGCGGTGCTGCTGCAAAGAGTGGTGCCGGTACTCGGCCAATATAAGGCAGCGTTGATCGGCTTCGTCTTCTGCATTCTGTCCTTTGTAGGCTATGCCCTGTCTACAAGCAGCTGGATGCTCTATATGTTTATGATTCCGGGAGCGCTGCAGGGTTTCGTGATGCCCGCGATCAACGGCATCATGTCCGGGCAGATTCCGGCGAACTCCCAGGGCGAGTTGCAGGGCGGGGTGGCGAGTATGTCCAGCCTCACCGCTATCCTGAGCCCACCCTTGATGACATGGGTATTCTCTATATTCAGTAGTGACGACGCTGCCTTGTATTTTCCCGGAGCGCCCTTCGCGCTAGCGGCAGTGCTGACCGCTATTGCCTTACTGTTCTTCCTGCGCTCTGCAGAGCCTGTGCCCACTGGCAATGAAGCCTAGCAAGACAAAGTCGCCGCATTTGGCTAAACTTGCCGCCTCGAAAGTCTGTGGCTTACAACAATAATGAGGTAGAACATGTCCAGAAATATGCTGTGCGGCATCCTTGCCGCGTGCCTGCTATCGTCTCTTAGCAGCCTTGCTAGTGCATCCGATGTCAAACTCGTCCGCTATGGCCCTGCTGGTGCAGAGAAGCCTGGCATCGTCGACGCCCAAGGGCGTATCCACGACCTCTCAGGCCACATCGACGACATCACCCCCGCAACACTCTCCGATGCTTCCCTGGACGCGCTCGGCGCGATCCCCATGAGCGAACTGCCATTGGTGCCGGGCAACCCGCGCCTAGGCGTGCCCCTTACCGGCATCGGCAAGATCATGGCCATCGGCTTTAACTACGTGAATCATGCGGCCGAGATGGCGGTAGAGTTGCCAACCGAGCCCCTGCTTTTCATGAAGGCAACCTCTGCGTTAACAGGCCCCTTCGATGACGTCATTTCGCCCCGCAATGCGAATAAGCTGGACTATGAGGCGGAGCTAGTAGTGGTGATCGGCAAGCGCGCGCAATATATCTCCGAGGCAGAAGTGTTCGAGTATATCGCCGGCTATGCGGTAGGCCACGACGTGTCCGAGCGCGAATTTCAGCGCGAGCGCGGCGGCCAGTTCACGAAGGGTAAGAGTGCGGACACCTTCGCGCCGCTAGGCCCCTATCTAGTTGGTCGCGACAATATTCCGGATCCGCAAGACCTCTCCATCTGGTCTGAGGTTAACGGCGAGATGCGCCAACAGGGCACTACCGCCGATATGGTGTTCGGTGTGGCGCAGATCGTTAGTCACCTCAGCCAGTTCATGACCCTATACCCCGGCGATGTCATCTATACCGGAACTCCTGCAGGAGTTGGCGATGGCATGGTGCCACCCTCTTATCTCAAACCTGGCGACGTAGTGCGCATAGGCATCGAGGGGCTAGAGGAGCAGCGCCAAACCATCGTCGCGCCTCGTTAAGGCGCGGCTGGGATCAGTCGTAACATTACAAAATGTCACATAAACGGGGCAGGTAGGTGTTTTTGAACGCCTATAAACTGTGCATACTCCGTTGCCGATTTTGGACACCCAAGAATAGCTAAGAACATTAGAGGCGCGACGACTGATCGCGCCCTTATTTTGAGCCTGGAGCAAGATCTATGAGTTTTCGTTTATTCGGCGGGAGCGCGCGTGCGTTTTCGCCTCGACCTATAGCCTTAACACTAGCCGCCACCGCGCTGATACTGGCAAGCGCCGCCTCTGCGCAAGAATCGACAGACATCGAGTCTACCGTTACCTATCCCGCCGAATTCTTCGCCCAATACGAGCCCTATTCTGTGAATGACATGCTCAACCGCATCCCCGGCATCTCCACTGCCAGAGGCGGCGGTGGTGGTGGGCCTGGTGGTTCTGGCGGTGCTAACCGTCGTGGCCTAGGCGCAGGTGGCGATCAAATCTTGATTAACGGCCGCCGTATCGCGGGCAAAGAGAACGAAGGCAATAGTCAGCTCGCCCGTATTCCCGCTAATCAAGTGCAGTATATCGAGATCATCCGCGGCACCTCTGGAGACTTGGATGTGCGCGGCGGCGGACAGGTGATCAACATCGTCCTATTGGCTGCCGAATCGCGTTCCAGCGTTGCCGTCGAGCTGAATACAGACCGTTACCACGATGGCACCATCGGTCCTGGCGGCTCTATATCCCTTAGTGGACAGCGCGGCGCGTTCAATTATTTGTTTAGCGTAGAGTCTGAGCCAAGGTATGAATTCCGTGATGGTTTCGAGACCAGCATCCTAGCGGACGGCTCTCCCAACGACTTGGTCGTGCGCAAAGAGTACCGCGAGCAAGACTCCTACACTATGTCTTCGAGCATGGGTTATGACCTCACAGCTAACGATCGCATCAACTTCAACTTTCAGATGAAGCAGGAAGATCCTCCCGGCACGGCCGACCGAGTCATCATCGACCAACGCGTAACGCCGAACAAGATGACGATCGAGTACGACACGATTCCCGCGACTGCCAGTGCATGGGAAGTGGGCGGCGACTACGAGCACACATTTGCTAATAGCAGCCGTTTCAAGACCTTGTTTATCGTGAACCAGAATGAGTCAGAGAGCACCCGCCATGCCTATCGCGAGAACGGAAACGGCAGTGACAAATTCCTCTATCTTGCGAATCAATCGGTGCAGAAGGAACGCATCGTGCGTTCGAGCTATTCCTTCAGCTTAAATGACACTCAAGATCTTGAGCTAGGGATCGAGGGTGCTCAGACAATTTTGGACGCGCAGCTGCAATTGGGTCTGCCCAGCAGCACTAAGCCTAGCTCACCACTGTTTGGCGGTTTGGCTCAGTCTAGTAATACGGATGCCTTGGTTGAGGAGCTGCGCTACGAGTCGTTCATCGTGCACAATTGGCAGATCAATGACCGCATGAGTCTAGAGAGCACGCTGTTGTATGAGACCTCTACCATCGAGCAGAGCGGAGATGTTAGTAACTCTCGTGACTTCGCTTTTGTGCGCCCTAAGGTCGATTATCGTTTCGATATCACCCCTTCGATACAACTGCGGGCATCGATCGAGAAAGACGTATCGCAGCTGAGCTTCTCCGATTTCACATCCAGTGTAGCGGGTGGTGACGACGATCAGAACGCCCTAGCTGGCAATCCGGAGCTGGCGCAGGAACAGTCGATTCGCTACGAGGCCAATCTCGAGTACCGCATGCCAAACGACGCGGGTGTGTTGAGTACGAAGGTCTTTTACCACGACCTCATCGACGTGATCGACAAGGTCGACGTTTCCACTGCCACTAGCATTCAATCAGCCAATGGCAATATCGGCGATGGCGAGCGTTACGGCATCGAGCTCGACGCGAGCATCCGCCTTGGCTTCATCGGCCATTCAGACATGCTTCTGACCTCTGGCGTACAAATAGAGGACTCCAGTGTGACTGATCCGTTCTTGGGCACCGATCGCCGCCTGCGTCAGGCTGGCCGTGGCAGTTTCCGGCTTGGCTATCGCCACGATTTGACGGCGCAGAGCATGAACTATGGTTTCAATTACAATCATGGTTTCGAGGGCAACCGTAAGGCCTATGACATCGATAAGATAGAAGACTACAACTCTGGCGACTTCTTGACTGCCTTCGTAGAGAAGGTCGGCTTCATGGGCTTCACCTACCGATTCGAGGCGATGAACATCATGGAAGGCGAGCGCTGTCGTGTTCGTAATCGCTATGTCGGTGGCACGATTGCCACGGGCTATTTGAACGAGATCGAGGACTCTTGCAGCAACACTGGCATTAAATACGCCATCAAGATCCGCGGAACCTTCTAGTCGGCAGCGCTAGGCTCTTACAGTCCCTAGCGCAATCTGCCACAATTCAATGCCCACCCCTGCTCGCAGTGGTGGGCATTTTTCATTTCAGGACGCAGCGTATGATTCAGATCGGTAAATTCAACACTTTGAAGGTCAACAAGCAGGTGGCCTTCGGCGTGTATCTGGATGGCGGCGAGTTGGGAGACATCCTACTGCCGCGCTTAGACGTGCCGGCGAACTGCCAGATCGGCGACGAGATCGAGGCCTTTATCTATCTGGACTCCGAAGATCGGCCCATCGCCACTACTCGGCGGCCTCGCGCCCAAGCCGGGCAGTGCGTGTCGCTGCGCGTCGATCAGGTCAATCATGCTGGTGCCTTCCTAGACTGGGGGTTGCCCAAGGATCTATTGGTGCCCTACGCCGAGCAGCGTGTGCCGATGATCGAGGGTAACTCCTATGTCGTCTATGTCTACCTGGACAAGCCCAGCGGTCGCCTTGTGGCCTCCTCGCGCCTAGAGTCCTGGTTGAAGGAGGATGGTGAGGGTTTCGAGGAGATGCAGCCAGTGAACCTACTGGTATGGGGTCGCACCGACATGGGCTATAAGGCAGTGATCGATCAGACTCACCTAGGCCTCATCTTCAAGACCGAAGTCTTGCAGCCACTCAAGATTGGCCAGAAGATTAAGGGCTTCGTGCGCCGCATCCGCGAGGATGGCCGCATCGACCTATGCCTGCAGTTGCAGGGGCAGAGCGTGCGGGACGACCTAGCAGAGAAGATTCTCGCCCATCTGGCCGAGAACGATGGCAAGTCGGCGCTGTGTGATCATAGCGCGCCAGACGACATCTACAGTCAGTACAAGGTCAGCAAGGGCAATTACAAGAAGGCGCTTGGCGGCCTGCTCAAACAGGGCAAAATAGTCATCCACCCCGACTACATCGCCTTGGCGCCCCCCTCGCCCTGGCAGTCCAGAAACAAATCCCCGTCGTAAAGAAGGAAGCTAGATGAGTACGCAAGACGAAAAAATGCCTTTGGATTTCGATGAATGCTGTAATCAGATGCTGGAGTTTGGCTACGAGGTGTCGCCCTCTGAGCTGCATGGCCTGCTGTCTGGCGTGGTGTGCACGGGCTTGAAGATTCGCCCCGACAGCATTATTAATTTGGTGATAAAGCATGTCGATGTAGAGTCTTGTTCGGAGCGCAACCGCGAGACCATCCTCACGATGTATGCGTTCATCGAGCGCGAAATGTTTAGCGCGGATTCACGCTACACGCTGTTCCTACCCGATGACGAGTTGGACATGACCCAGCGCGTGCGCAGCCTCGCCGCTTGGTGCCAAGGCTATCTGGTTGGTTTCGGCACCGGCAGCGCCCAGATTAAGAACAATAAGTTCAGCCCAGAGACGGAAGAGGCGCTGAAGGACATTGTTAATATCTCCAATCTCTCCGATGAGTTCGGCGACGAGGACGAGGTCAATGAGGTGGCCTATGCGGAGTTAGTGGAATACCTGAAGGTGGCAGTCCTGCTCATGAGTAGTGAGATGTTGGCGGGTACAAAGAAAGATAGCTGAGCAATGAGATCAGCGATGGACGTGAGTTCGATATTCGCTTCTGTGACACGCCGTAAACCCTTCCATGGGGGCTCGACGCCAGCATCCATGCTGGCGACGGTACACAGAAGCGAACACCAAACTCACGTCTTCAGATGAGGTGGGACAGCAAGGTACTAGAGTAGTAAAGGAGAAGTACGTGATTCAAATCCAGATGAGAAAAACGGTCAGGGGTCCTCGCGGACTCTTTGCGATTCTAGTGCTTTTTGTGCCGTTGACTTTGCAGGCGCAGGTGCCGCTGGAGGTTAGCGAGGCGAGTGTTCATCAACTGCAACTGGCCATGACCGCTAGGCGGCTCAGCGCTGTGGAGCTGGTAGATGCCTACCTAGAGCGCATAGAGGCCTATGACGATCAAGGCCCAGCGCTCAACGCGATATTGACCCTTAATCCCGATGCTCGTGCACAAGCGGCGGCGTTGGATCGCGAACGCGAAATCACCGGGCCACGGGGTCCGCTGCATGGCATCCCTATCATCCTGAAGGATAACTACAGCACGCGAGACTTGCCCACCACCGGTGGTTCTAAGGTGCTCGCGGACTTCACGCCCAATGCCAATGCCACGCAGGTGCAACGACTCATAGACGCCGGCGCAATCATCCTAGCCAAGTCGAATCTGCACGAGTTCGCCTATGGCATCACCACCATCAGTTCGCTGGGTGGTCAGACGCGTAATCCCTATGACCCAAGTCGCTTGCCCGGTGGCTCCAGTGGTGGCACGGCGGCTGCAATCGCCGCCAGCTTCGCTACCGTCGGCATGGGCTCGGACACCTGCGGCTCTATCCGCATTCCCGCGGCCTTCAATAATCTCGTAGGTCTGCGCCCGACCAAGGGGCTGTCGAGCATCTACGGCATTATGCCCTTGGCGGGCACGCAGGACGTTGCCGGTCCTCTGGCTCGTAACTTCGAGGATCTCGCCATCGTACTAGACATAGTCTCAGGCTTTGATGCTAAGGACAGCGCAACAGAGCCCATGCAGTCGCGGGCGCGGCCTCAGTTTCGCACTGCGCTAGGCAAAGCCTCTGTCCAAGGTTTACGAATTGGGAAGCTGACGGACTATTACGACCTAGCTCAGGAGCCAGTGCGCGCGCAGATGGATGCGGCCTTTGCCAAGCTCGCGGAGGCTGGCGCCGTGATCGTGGATGTGACGATTCCTGAGATGAGTGAGCTCATGTCGCGCTCGGGTGTTATCGGTCAAGAGTTCGAGGTCGATCTTAACAACTATCTAGCAGAGTTCGGCAGCACTATGACACTAGAGCAAATAGTGGCTACGGGTCTGTACGATCCGGCAGTTGCCCCCGCACTGGAGCGCAGCGCCGCAGCAGAGCAAGACCCCGTGACTTATCAGGCCGCACTAGAGGCGCGCTCAGTGCTACGCAGCGCCATAGAGGCTGCGATGCAGGAGTCTGGCGTTGAGCTAATAGCCTATCCGCCCATCGCGACTCTTCCCGCTAAGATTGGCGAGCCGCAGGCCGGGAATAACTGCTCCCTCAGTGCGAACTCGGGTTTGCCCGCCTTGTCGCTGCCAATCGGTTTTACAGGCGATGGGCTCCCGGTGGGCCTGGAGCTTATGGGGGCATTATTCTCGGATGTGAAACTGCTCTCCAGCGGCTATGCAATAGAACAGCTCATGCAGGCGCGCCGCGCGCCCGCCACTACACCTCCATTAATGACAACGAGGGCCGATTGATGACAGATTGGGATAATGCCTTTACCGGTAAGACGAAGACCGGCATGGTCGGTTCACACAGTTTCGGAGGGGCAGGTAGCTTCTTTAGGACGCCTTACTCCCGCGACCTCACCGGGGTCGACGTTGCCGTAAGTGGGGTGCCCTTGGATATCGCCACCACCAATCGCTCGGGTGCGAGACTGGGGCCCCGTGCTATACGCAATGCTTCGCTCTCGCTGGCATGGGAGCGCCCATGGCCATGGCAGCGCGACCCACTCAAAGAGATGGCCGTAGTGGACTATGGCGACTGCGCTGGCGGCCTGTTGACCGTTGCGCAGATCGAGACCCATGTGGCCACGATCCTTGCCTCTGGCGCGGCATCGCTGCTACTGGGCGGCGACCACTTCATCTCCTACCCAAGCCTTTGTGCCCACGCCAAGGTTCACGGCCCCATTAGCATTATTCACTTCGATGCCCACACCGATACCTGGCCCTCATCGGGAGAGGGTATCAATCACGGCACCATGTTTTATAAGGCGGCGAAAGAGGGCGTAGTGCTGCCCGAGAGCTCCATTCAGATCGGCATCCGCACCACCAACGACGAACCTCTAGGTTATAAGATCGTGTCCGCCGCCGATGTGCATAAGCAGGGCAGCGATGCCGTGATTGCGCAGATAAAGGAGCGGGTGGGCAACCGGCCCGCCTACATTACTTTCGATATAGACTGCCTAGACCCGGCGTTCGCGCCCGGCACGGGCACGCCAGTACCGGGCGGGCTTTCCTCCTTTCAGGCGCTGGATATTATTCGCGGTCTCATCGGCATCAACCTCGTGGGCATGGATGTGGTTGAGGTGGCGCCTTCATACGATCATGCGGAGATGACTGCGATGGCAGGCGCTCAGATCGCCATAGAACTACTGTGTTTGTATGACGAGTGTCGTCGCAAGCAACAATAATTATTAGTCGCCACAAAGTGGCGAGGCAAGGAGAGAACATTGACCGATACGAGCAATAAGCCAGCATGGACTACTACCGACGCCGAAGAGTTGTATGCGATCAAGACCTGGAGCGCTGGCTTTTTTGGAGTTAACGATGAGGGCCATATGGCTGTGCGGCCCGTGCCCGGTTCCGACCTCGAGATCGACATCACCGAGGTGATCGACGCGGCGGTAGCCGAAGGCTGTACGTTTCCTCTTATCCTGCGTTTCCAGGACATCATCAGCGCCCGCGTGCGCCGCCTCAATCAGACCTTTCAGGAGGCGATTGCAGAGGCTGATTATAAGGGCGAGTACCGCACCATCTACCCGATCAAGGTAAACCAACTACACGAGGTTGTAGCCGAGGTAATGGAGGCGGGCAAGCCCTTCAATATTGGCTTGGAGTGCGGTTCGCGCGCCGAGCTCATGGCCAGTCTTGCCTTGATTGGCGACGATACCATGCTGCTATGTAATGGCGTGAAGGATCACTCCAGCCTGACCCTTATTTTGAATGCGCAACAACTCGGGCAACAGGTGTTGCCGGTCATCGAGAAGTACACAGAGTTCGATCAGTTGCTGATTCTGGCCGATCAGCGCGGTCTCGATAAAGAGCGTGCGCCGCATCTTGGTGTGCGTGTGAAACTGTCAACCCGCGGCTCTGGGCGCTGGTTCGAGTCCGGTGGCTCCAGCTCCAAGTTCGGGTTAACGGTGCCCGAATTGGTCAAACTAGTAGGCGAGCTAGAGGAGCGTGGCACGACTGACACTCTCGAGCTACTCCACTTCCACTTGGGCAGTCAGATCGCAGATACCCAAGTGCTGCGCTCCGCCGTAAAGGAGATCGCCCAATTCTATGCCGACTTGCACGAGCGCGGCATCAAGGTCAAATTTCTGGATGTGGGCGGCGGTCTCGGCGTGAACTACGGCGGCAGCTATGGCGGCGAGTACGAGGATGTGGACTCCTCGATCAATTATGGTTTGACCGAGTACGCCAACGTCATCGTGTTCGCGGTGAAAGAGATCTGTGAGCAGCGCAACGTGCCGATGCCGACCCTATTGTCCGAGAGTGGACGTGCCATTACCGCCCATCACTCCATGCTGGTGATGCCGGTTATCGGAGTGCATAGGCCCGATGCACCGCCCATGCGCGACATGCCACCGAAACCACCGGTCGTCGTCAAGCGCATGGTCGCAGCCTATAAGGAGGCGCAGAAGGTCGACGCGCGCGGCGCGCTGACCGAAGTCATTCATGATGCCATCGACGCGCACCAAGAGGCGGAGCAATTGGCGCGCCTGGGCTATCTGCATATTGAGTTCCTCGCGCATGTCGAGAGCCTGTATTGGAATATTGCCCGCGAGGTGCTGCGTAAATTTCAGGCCTTAGAGATGGACCCGATACCGGTAGAGCAGACCGACCTAGAGGCGCAGCTTACCGACCTCTATCTGGCCGACTTCTCGGTTTTCCAATCCATACTCGATCATTGGGCGATCGGGCAGGTGTTCCCGGTAATGCCGCTAGATCGTCTGGACGAGGAACCGAACCGGCGCGGGCAGGTCGTGGACCTGACCTGCGACTCCGATGGCAAGATTGATCAGTATGTGTCTTCGCACCTCAATAAGTCTTGGCTGCCGATGCACGAGTATCGACCGGACGAGCCTTATTATTTAGGTGTGTTCCTCGTGGGGGCCTATCAGGAGATTCTGGGTGATGCGCACAATCTGCTGGGCCGCGTGGGCGAGGCGCATATCTACGCCAGCGCGGACGAGCCGGGCAATTTCTGGATCGAGGAGACCATCAAGGCCATCAGCATCAAGGACATGCTCTCCACCGTGCAGTACTTCCCTAGCGACCTAGACCGCCGCATGACCGAGCTTATCCGCCGCAAGATCGAGGCCGGAGTGGTCAAGCCTGCCGAGGGTATGCGCATCTTGAATAACTACAATAAGCGCCTCGAGGACACGACCTATTGCGACACGGATATGGTGAAGCGAGCAGAATAAAGCAAGCAATGCTTGACAACATACCTACCGGTATGAACAATTGCTCTATGTTTAATAACGAAGGCCCGAAATGAGCGCACCTATAGATACCCGTCTAAAGCTAATGCAGACAGCGACGCAGCTAATCTGGGATAGCAACTATGACAATGTCGGCATTGCGGATATCTGCAAGCAGGCTGGTGTCACCAAGGGGGCGTTCTACCACCATTTCAGCTCCAAGGCTGAATTGTTTGCTTCGGCTTGTAAGTACGATTGCGGCGAGATGAACAAAGAGATGGACAAGGTTCTGTCCCCTCGTTTTACTGCCCTGCAGCAGTTCGAGAACTTCTTCGCGATCATGTTAGAGAAGCAGTACAGAGGGGATGGCGGTACACAGATCTGCGGCTGTCCATTCTTTACGGCGGGTGCCCAAGCGGGCTGCGAAGAGCTCGAAGTTAGGGCCGCATCCCGCGAACTGTCAGACAATGGCGTGATTTATTTCGCCGCGCTAGCGCGCAATCTGCAGGCCGAAGGCTGTCTGCAGCGCCCCGTCGATGCGGAGCAATTGGGCCGGCTGCTGCATCAGTTCGTACAGGGGCTGATGATGCATGGCCGCATCTTCCAAGACTTCGCACAATTCTGCTTGGATCTTCGCGAGGGGCTCTACCAGCTCCTGGGCGTCAAAGAAGAGTATCGGAACTATAATGGCTGCCCCAGCGCAGCTTCGAATGAACCTCTCCAGAAGGTCGTCGGCAAATAGTCGATATTAGGCCGCTCCCCCAAAACGCTGTGCTCTTTAGTTTGCGCTGACTTTCTCTGGCGCGGGCTCCGCAACTTTTTCTTTCTCCCCTTCGTCTAACGGCTCCGTTAGTCTGCATAACTCATTTTAAAATTTTTTAATAAGCTATATTGACGAACATACCGACCGGTATGTATAGTTCGCAACATCCAATGCGGGAAGCCCTTTTCTTAGGTCGACCGCGAGCGACGGATGGAATCAAGATCGTCGCTTTCCAAAACCAAGGAGTACAGCATGTCGTTCAAGCTCAAGCATCGCAGGTTCAAATTAAGCATGATGGCGCTCGTCGTGTGGGGCGTCGCCACAACCGGTTTCCTATACGGCACCCAGCCCAGTAGTGTTAGCGCGGAAGATGCAGCGCCAGCACTGCAAGTAGTCGAGGCCGTCACCGCCGAGTACAGCGCGCTGCGTCAGTGGCGGGATTTCAGTGGTCGCCTGCAGGCAGTGGATGCCGCACAGATACGCCCACTAGTGAGTGGCACAGTGCAGAAGGTCCTCTTTCAAGATGGCGCGCAGGTAGAGCAGGGACAGACTCTGTTCGTGATCGATCCGCGCCCATTCGAAGCGCAGCTACAACACGCTCGCGCAAGCCTCGCCTCTGCCGAGTCAGAGCTAGTCCTCGCACAGGTCGAATTCGAACGAGCCGATGCGCTCGCCGGCAATCAGGCTGTGTCCAAGAGCATTCGAGATACCCGAGAGAATGCCCTACACATAGCCAAGGCCACACGCGAATCGGCACGGGCGCAGGTCGCGCAGGCCGAGCTGGATCTAGAGTACGCCTATGTTAAAGCGCCGATATCAGGTCGCGTTAGCCGCGCCGAGGTGACTGTCGGTAATGTGGTTCAGGCCGGACCGAACGCGCCTTTGCTGACCTCCGTCGTGAATCTCGAAAGACTCTACGCCGAGTTCGACGTTGATGCGGACACCTACTTCCGCATTATGGGCAGTACCAATAACGGCCGCAGTGATGGCGAGCGTCCAGTGGCCTCTGGTGTTCCAGTCGAGGTCGCGATAGGCAGTGGTCGCAATATAGTGCATCAGGCGAGCCTGCATGCCTTCGACAATAAACTGGACGAGAACTCCGGCACCATTCGTGCACGAGCGATAGTCGATAATGTCGATAGGTCACTGATCCCAGGAGTCTTCATTAATGTGCGCATAGGCACCGTCGATACTCAGCCAACGTTGTTGGTGCCAGAGCGAGCGATTAGTGTCAGCCAAAGCAAGCGCTTCGTCTATGTGGTCAATGCCGATGACGTAGTGGAATATCGCGAGGTCACCCTCGGGGAGTCCCTCGAAGGGCAGCGCGTAATTCTGTCCGGTGTTGAGCGTGGCGACCGTGTCATCGTGAACGGCGTACAGCGTGTGATGTCTGATATGCAAGTTGCGGTAACGCAAATCTAAGTACGACGAGGAGTCGCGGCAAGCGTTGCCCTGGCTCCTCGTTCGCGGCTCGTGCCGCATCCTCATTTCAACCCAGTGTTAAAGAGACCCTGATGAACTTTTCTCGATTTTTTATCGATAGGCCGATCTTTGCCAGCGTTTTGTCCCTGATGATCGTCATGGGCGGCTTGATCGCAATGTTTAAACTCCCTATCTCGGAGTATCCCGAGGTGGTCCCGCCCTCCATCGTGGTGAACGCACAGTTTCCTGGCGCCAACCCTGCGGTGATTGCGGAGACCGTATCTACGCCATTGGAAGAGCAGATCAGCGGTGTTGAGAGCCTGCTGTATATGTTCTCGCAGGCCAACTCCGATGGCCTCGTGACCTTAACGATGACCTTCGCGATTGGTACAGATCCCGATCTTGCGCAGCAGCAGGTGCAGAACCGAGTTTCCCAAGCATTACCAAGATTGCCGGAGATTACCCGCCAGCTAGGCGTGACCACGATCAAGGCCTCTCCGGACCTCACCATGGTGGTGCACTTGCGTTCACCGGATGCGCGCTACGATATGTTGTATTTGCGCAACTACGCAGTGATCAACGTGAAGGAGCAGTTGGCGAAGATCCCTGGTGTGGGTCAGATTCAGTTATTCGGCTCGGGTGACTATGCGATGCGTTTGTGGCTCAAGCCCGATCGTATAGCCGAGCTAAATCTAACGGCGAACGATGTGATCAATGCCGTGCGCAGCCAGAATGTGCAAGTGGCGGCGGGCATCATCGGCAGCGCTCCGAACCCCTCTCCGCTAGATGTACAACTGCCGATCAATACTAAGGGTCGTTTGGAGTCCGTCGAAGAGTTCGAGGATATCATCATCGCAACTAGCCCTAACGGTGCGATTACGCGGCTTCGCGATGTAGCGCGTATTGAGCTTGGCGCATCCAGTTACGCGCTGCGCTCCTTACTCGACAACGAGCCTGCCGTGGCGTTGCCCATTATGCAGGCACCTGGCGCGAATGCGATCGAGATCTCTGACTCTGTGCGCGCGACAATGGAGTCTTTGAAAGCGAATTTTCCAGAGGGCATGGACTACGCCATCGCCTATGACCCAACGGTGTTTGTTCGCGATTCCATCAGTGCCGTTATCACGACACTTTTGGAGGCGATTGCGCTGGTGGTAGTGGTGGTAATCCTATTCCTCCAGAACTGGCGTTCATCCTTAATTCCTCTGCTTTCTGTGCCCGTGTCGATCATCGGCACCTTTAGCCTTATGCTGCTGTTCGGTTTCTCCATCAACGTGCTCTCCTTGTTTGGGCTGGTGCTCGCTATCGGGATCGTGGTGGACGACGCGATCGTGGTAGTGGAGAACGTGGAGCGCAATATCGAGAACGGGCTGAGTCCTCGCGAGGCTACCTATCAGGCGATGCGCGAAGTTAGCGGACCCATCATCGCCATCTCCTTGACGCTGATCGCGGTCTTCGTACCGATCGGCTTCATCAGTGGTCTGAATGGCCAGTTCTATAAGCAATTTGCCCTGACTATCGCGATCTCGACAGTCATCTCCGCGTTCAATTCGCTTACCCTCAGTCCTGCACTTTCGGCCTTGTTGTTGAAGGCGAAGAAGGAGCACACGCCGGAGCAAAAGGCGCAGCGTAATTTTTTCTCCCGTGGGCTGGACAGCTTCTTCGAGCGCTTCAATCGTAGCTTCTCTCGTGCCTCCGATAACTACGGAATTACCGTGGGACGATTGTTAGGAAGGCGCACGGCAACGATGGCTGTGTATGCACTTTTGCTGTTGCTGACGTGGGGCAGTTTCGAGTCCCTGCCTAAGGGGTTCATCCCCGTGCAGGACAAGCAGTATCTAATCGCCGTGGCGCAACTACCGGCAGGTGCCACACTGGATCGCAGCGAAGCGGTAATGCGGGAGATGTCGCAGCTAATGATGGAACAGCCAGGTGTGGAGAACGCCGTTGGCTTCCCAGGGCTATCCATCAATGGCTTTACTAATAGTTCTAGCGAGGGCTTGATCTTCGTGGCGCTGGATTCTTTCGAGCTGCGCACCGATGAGTCTCTGTCCGCCGGCGCGATCGCCAATGCTTTGCAGGCGAAGTTCAACGGCATAGAGGAGGCGTTCGTCTCGGTCTTCACACCCCCTCCTGTGCAGGGGCTCGGTGCTACAGGCGGCTTCAAACTGCAGATCGAAGATAGGGCAAACCAAGGCTACGACGCGCTCAATGAGGTGATCGGCCAGGTCTTGCAGAAGGCGCGACAGGCGCCGGAGCTCGCGGGCGTGTTCTCCAGCTATCAGATCAATTCGCCACAGCTTTTCGCGGACCTCGATCGCGATAAGGCAGTGCAGCTGGGTTTATCGATTCCCGAAATTTTCGATGCCATGCAGGTATATCTCGGCTCCGCCTATGTGAACGATGTGAATATGTTCGGGCGCACCTATCAGGTGATCGCGCAGGCTGACTCGCAGTATCGCGATTCGCCCGATGACATCGCGCAATTACAAGTGCGTAACCGCGACGGCGAGATGGTGCCCCTTGGCAGCGTGATGAATATTGAGCAGAGCTATGGGCCGACTAATGCGCAGCGCTACAACGGTTTCCGCTCGGGCGACATCAATGCTGGCCCGGCGCCAGGCTATTCCAGCGGAGAAGCACAGGCCGTCATGGTCGATATTCTAGACGAGACACTGCCAGAGGGTGTGAGTTATGAGTGGACCGATATGACCTATCAGGAAATTCTTGCGGGCAACACTGCGCTGCTGGTATTTCCCCTGTGTATCTTCCTCGTCTACTTGGTGCTCGCCGCGCAATACGAGAGCCTGACACTGCCGCTGGCGGTGATCATGATCGTGCCGATGAGTGTGTTGGCGGCCTTAACTGGGGTTTGGTTGACTGGAGGCAACATCGACATCTTCACGCAGATATCGCTGTTCGTCTTGATAGGGCTCGCGAGTAAGAACGCGATTCTTATCGTGGAGTTTGCGCGGGAGTTGGAGCACAAAGGCATGGCAATTCGCGAGGCCGCGATCGAGGCGTCTCGCCTACGTCTTCGTCCCATCCTAATGACCTCGCTGGCCTTTATTATGGGTGTAACCCCGATGGTGCTCTCCAGTGGTGCTGGCGCCGAGATGCGCAACATCATGGGGGTAGCGGTGTTCTCAGGCATGATTGGGGTGACGCTATTTGGTTTGTTCCTCACACCGGTGTTCTATGTGCTGCTACGTAGTCTCGAGGAGAGAGTGCGTAGCAAGAAAGATGAACCGCTCGGCCTAGAGAACTCCATAGGGGGTGTGTAATGAGATTCCTACAACGAAAACCTAGATATCTGGCGACCCTGTCACTGGCGCTTCTTCTCTCCGCATGTGCAGTAGGAGGGCCATACGAATCTATGCAGGTACCGGCCGCGCAGAGTCCTGCCTATCAAGTCCCCGCCCAGTCGCAGCTGTTGAGTGCGGACCAACGAGTAGTTGCACACTGGTGGAACTCCCTCGAGGACCCGCAACTTAGCGCCTTGGTGGATGAGGCCTTGCTACACAACAAAGACATCGCGATTGCGGTGGCAAACTTGAGGCGCGCGCGCACCGATTTGCGCGGCGCATCCTTGGATCGCCTGCCGAGCATTGGTAGCTCTATCAGTGCTAGCGAGCAGCGACTCGCAGACGCCGCTACATTGGGCGCGACCGACAATCGTGTTAGTCAGTATCAGGCCGGCTTCGATGCCAGCTGGGAGCTCGATCTATTCGGTCGCCTAGAGCAGCAAGAGTTTGCATCCCGCGCGCAGTTTGAGGCGACAGAAGCGGAACTGGATCAGGCCTATGTGACGGTGGCGGCGGAGGTTGCACGCAGCTACATAGAACTGCGCGGCGCGCAGCTGCGCCTGCAAGTAGCCGAGCGCAATGTGGACATCCTCAGCCAGTCCGCGCAGATGACCCAACAGCTATTGGATGGTGGCCTCGGCGACAACCTCGACGTGCAGCGGGCCACAGTACAGCTCGAGTTAGCTCGCGCTAACTTACCGGCTCTGCGCGAGCAGATCGCATTGAGCATCAATCGATTGAGCGTACTCACGGGCAACATGCCTGCGACTCTGCGCAGAGACCTAGAGCGGGCACAGGGGCTTCCCTCGATACCGCCGAGCATCGCTATAGGTGAGCCGATGGATCTGCTCAAGCGGCGACCGGACATTCGCCGTGCCGACCGTCAGTTGGCCAGCGCTATTGCTGGCTATAACGTCAGCGTAGCGGACATGTATCCGCGGGTGAGTATCTCGGGGAGTATTGGCTTTCTGGCAACGGCATTCGCGGATCTTGGCAGTGGCGGCACGCTGACTCATGTCATCGGGCCGCAGATCAGCTGGGACGCCTTCGACCTCGGTCGTGTGCGCAATCGCATCGACGCCGCCGATGCGCAGATCGCCTTACAGTTGGCCTACTTCGAGAAGACCTTGCTGACCTCCTTCGAAGAGGTGGATAACGCGATGTACTCACTGACTGCAGAGCTAGAGCGCCAGGCGAGCCTTCGCGCTGCTGCCCAAGCGAGTGCTCAGTCATCGGGTTTCGCTTTGCAGCGCTTCGAGGCGGGTTCGGATAGCTTTCTTGATTTGCTAGATGCGCAGCGCACCCAACTTGTCGCGGAGGATCAATTGGCCTTGAGCGAGATCGATGCGGCCTTGAACGTGATCACCTTATACAAGGCCTTAGGCGGCGGTTGGGAACTCTCCGCCCAATAAGCCGAACCAAAATTGACAGTGCTTTACCTCCGTAGTGGCGGTCTCCACGCGCTACGGAGGTTTTTTTTACTGACCGTCGAAGAGGGAACGGATGCCTTTGCCAAGCTCTTCCACTGCGTCGCCCACCTTACGCGCGCCTTCCTGTAATTGCTGCCTTGCCCCGTCGATCAACACGTCCATATTGGGGATGCCGCCGGAGATCACCGCGCGGTTGATCGCCACAAGGATTTGCCTTGCAGCCTCTGCCACTGTGACCGCGTTGTTCTGCTCGCCGATATTCTGTAATTGGATATCGGGTAGGAGAACTGGTGCACTCGCAACAGCGGTGTGCAGGTTGATCTGTGGATTCAGAATGCGCAGGTCGCGGATGATCACTTGCTTACTGGCTGCTGCGTCGGGGTTTGCCTCGATCACGGGGGCGGCGTCGTCGTTAGGGAGATTATTCAGGAGGCTGCGAATATTATCCGTCACCAACTTGGTCTCATAAGTAATCTTGGCGTCGCTTATCACGATGCTATTGACCTCTATGACGTCGGATACAAGACTGCCCACGTTGACTTTGAGGTCGAGCCCGCCCAACTCTATGGCATAGGGTGCGTCGAAGCCCTCGGGGTTGGCGATGTTCAAGCCGCGGATGCTGCCCTCGCCAGTAAATGGGGAGATGCTCACTCCGGTAACGGTGACCGGCACGCCTAGCGCATTACTGCCGGCGATCTCGATGGCGCGACGAATGCCAGTTTCGTAGTACAGATAGGCGAATACCCCGCCGCCTATGATGAGCACTGCTAGGGTGATGAGTAGTTTTTTCATACGGTAATTCCTGTTTCTAAAAGGGGATGCCTGCGCTCATGATAACACTAGGGGGTTGTACTGCTGGCGTGATGGAGCCCACGACAGTAGTGGTATTCTCCCCGCTGGTGATAGACTCCTTCGAAATACTCGCTTTAAGACGAGTACCCATAATAAAAATGACAGACGGGAGGTCGCGTATGAAAACCTATTCATGCCGTAAACTGCTGGAAACTCCGATCCTATTGTTCGCTTTCTTTGTCGCCGCAACGCCATCGAGCCTTGCGCAAACACCTACCGACCCAAGCCAAAGCGCGGACTCAACTGTCACCTACCCTGCCGCGTATTTCGCTGAGTTCGAGCCCGTCTCGGTGAACGACATGCTCAATCAGATACCAGGCATCGGCCTCGCGTTGGATGCCAACGCGGGTGGCTCCAGTCTGAATAATGCCGCCAATCGCGGTCTCGGGGCCAGCTCGCAGATATTAATCGATGGCAAACGTCTGGCGGGCAAGGCCAATGAGGCTAGTGAACAGCTTAGCCGCATCGCAGCAGGGCAGGTCGACTACATCGAAATCATTCGCGGCACCTCCAGCGAGCTCGATGTGCGCAGCAGTGGGCAGCTAGTGAATATCGTACTGTTGCAGAGTGCCTCGCGCTCTAGCCTGTCCGGCGAGCTCGCCATGGTGCATTTTCATGATGGCGAGATGAGGCCCGAGGGGCTGCTGGCCTATAGTGGGCAGCGCGGGGACCTCGAGTATCGTCTCTCTGCTGGCGTGAAGACTGGTTACGAGATGTTAGAGAGTTTCGAGCTGAGCCTGCACCCGGGCCTAGACTATAACGACGCGATCGCCTTCGAGCGCGAACGCGAGCAAACCACCTATACCCTCAATAGCAATCTCACCTATCAGCTGAGCGCCGCAGACCGCCTCGCCTTGAATATGCTCTATAACGAGTCCGACCCGCCCGCGGAGCTTTTCCGTAGCACGACCAATTTCAATCGCAATCCGCCCACCATCAGCTATGAGCGCGAGGATCTGCCGTCCACCTCTGACAACTGGGAGATAGGGGGCGACTACGAACATGGCTTCGCAGGAGGCGCTAAGTTCAAGGCGCTGTTTATTGTGAACGAGAAGAACGAGGCGACTACGCGCGAGCGCTATGTCTCCAGTTCGCCCGGTGGGGCAGAGACGAAAAATCTGTATCTCGATACGAAGAGCCGTTACCGTGAACGCATCGCACGCAGCTCTTTTACTTGGAGTCTCGCGCCGAACCAGGGCATGGAAATAGGTGTGGAGAGTGCGCAAACAATACAAGACTCTGCACTCAAACGTGGTTTGAATGTTCCCGGCACGCGTTCCGATGAGTACGGTGGTCTAGTGCCCATCTTCCAGCCCAATGCCGTCTCGACAGTTGAGGAACAACGTTACGAAGTATTCGGTGTGCACAACTGGCAAATCAATACGCGCCTGTCGTTGGAGACAAGCCTCGTAGCCGAGTTCTCCGAGATATCTCAGAGTGGTGACGTGAGCAACACGCGGGACTTCCAGTTTCTTAAGCCTAAGTGGGACCTGCGTTACAACCTCAGTAATTCCTTTCAGTTGCGCGGCACCATCGATAAGTTCGTGTCGCAACTTAGTTTTGCGGATTTCTCCGCCAACGTGAATAACCGCGACGACGACCAAGACACCGTTGCGGGCAACCCTTCGCTCGAGCAGGAGGAGTGGTGGCGCTACACCGTGAACCTCGACTATCGCCTGCCAAACGATGGCGGCGTGTTGAACTCACGCCTGTTCTACTACGACATCGACAATACCATCGGCAAGATCGATATCACGGCTCCGGGCAAGGGTGTTGCCAGCACCAATGGCAATGTGGGCAATGGCAAAGTGATAGGGCTAAACCTAGACGCCAGCATTCGCCTCGGCATGATCGGCCTGCCTCAGGGCCTGTTAACCGCGGGTGTGTTAGTACAGGACTCCTATATCGACGACCCGCTGATCGCTCGTGAACGCAAGGTGGTCCCCTATGATCGCGGCAACTTCCGCCTCGGTTTCCGCCACGACCTGCCGGCATTGTCCATGAATTATGGTTTCAATTACCGCGACGGCATCGACGGCAACCGACCCTTCTGGGATATCGACAATGTCTTGTACATCGGCTCGTCCAGCAATCTGACCGTCTTTGCAGAGAAGGTTGGTTTTGCCGGCCTAAGCTATCGCTTCGAGGCGATAAACCTACTGGACCATGAGAGCTGCCGTGAGCGACGTCGCTATGCGGGTTATCTGCGCAACAATGTCCTGACAGAGATTGAACGCTCCTGCAGCCAGAATGGGGTGCAGCTGGCGTTCAAGGTGCGAGGCACGTTCTAGGGCACGCGCTGATGCAAGCCGCCTGCCCTAGAGTGTGAGAACTTAGGCTTCCTCTACTAGGTCTTCCGTTACGCTTGGGTGTTCACCCATAGGTTCACTGTCGTGTGATATGGACAGATACAAGGCCGCGAACGATGAGCATGCCCACATGATGGCGGGCAATACGCCGACTAATAGTAGTATTAAGCCACCGAAGAACAGGAAGATGCAGGTCACGCCTAGTAGGAATATCTTAAAGGCATGCCCCTTAGTGAGGCGCCAGCTCGCCTCGACCGCGGCCACTGGGTCTAGGCCTTCGTCCATTACTAAGTAGGAAACGAAGGCGAGACGGCAAGCGACATAGATGCCTGGCACGATGAACACAATCAAGCCAATGATGACGAGCCCAAAGACTAATAGGCTGGCCAAGATGATGTTGACATAGTTTTTAAAGCCATCGAAGACGCTGCGGATTTGCACCTGATCGCCGCGCACCCCTTTTAAGAAGATAAAACTAATCCCGTAGTCGACCACCGGATGGAATAGAAGCGCGTAAGCGAAAAACAACAGCGCGTAGAGCGCATCGATTCCCTCGCCACCAAACTCCATTGTGTTCCCCTGCATGGGGATATCTATCACGATGGCGACAAACGCGGCGAGCAAGAACAGCAGGGCATTCGCCTTCATCCGTTGCCATCCGTAGGCCAAGGCACGTCCCGTGCCCGGTTCGAAGTCCACAGTATTCGCTTCAGTTTGCATCTCGATACTCCTTGGCTGGCCTTTGGATTTCGCCGCGTCGCTATTGTTGCGGTCGAGCTTGCCAGATGGGCCTAATGTGCCGCAGTGCGCTAAAAGTGCATAGCGACTAAGGTAGTGATTTGTAATTAACTACTTTGGTAGGGAACACTACCTAGGTCGCGGTGCTATATTTCGCTTCATGAACAAACGCCCCGACCAAATCATATGATCTCTGTAGCCACACTCTTTCTCTGGCTTAGCCTCGCATTCTGCCTCTCCATGACGGCGGGGGGCATCCTCATACTGTTCCGGTTTCGCCAGAGCGCCTTGGGGCCTTCGCTGCAATACCTGCAGTTCTTCTTCATCCTCATTACAGTATTCGGTTACTACACCCTGTGGAGTAAGATTCTGCTAGGCGGTTTCTTCTCTATCGACAATGCCGAGACCGTGGCGCGTGTCGTCGCCTATATGGGCTTGCCCTTCTTCTTGTTGGGCGCCCTCATGTTGGTGATGTGGGCCTGCAAGATGCAACAACGCGCAATGCGCTGGGTGCTAGCGGGGGTTATCTCGCTCAGCGTTCTCGGAGCCTACGTGATCTGGCTTACGGGTCTGCCCACTAATGATGTGGTGCGCGGGGCGTGGTCCTTCTATGGTTTGGTCGCCTATGTTGCCGTGCTGGTAGTCCTGGCCATGGGTAAGCCTAGCTATGTTCAGCGCGGCAGCGAGCTGCCCCTCCAAGCCTTGGTGGCGGGGGCTGGCTTGATTCACGTGAGTTATTTCACGCTGCTGGCTCTCTCGCCCCTGTATGAGATTGGCTTCGTGATTCTCTTCTATCTGTTCAATGCGGCGCTGGTGGTGTTCTATGTGTACCGCGCGCCGCATTCGCAGCCGCAGGATACCGAGGGCTACGCCGCATTTCTCAAGCAGTATGGCATTAGCAAGCGGGAGGCGGACATCGTGTTGGGCATCTATGCGGGCAACACGAATCAAGAGATCGCGAACCAGCTGTTCATCTCATTACAGACGGTGAAGGATCATAGTTCGCGGATATATCAGAAGACCTTCGTGAAGAACCGCGGCCAGCTCATCGCGCTGGTGCGGCAGGCCAAGGCGAAGGACTAGCTGCGCAGCAGCAGTGTCGGGATCTTCGTGGAACGTAACAGGTCGGAGGTCTTAGAGCCGAATAGCAGGCTGCGCAGTGGCGAGTGCGAGTAGGCGCCCATGATCAACATGTCGATGGCCTCGTCCTTAATCGTCTTGGCAATCACCGTCTCGGCATCGCCGGGGGTGTGCGCAGTACTGGTCTCGAAGCCTGCTCCCTCTAGTGTCTTGCGTGCCCACTTCAACTGCTTGGCCGCATCCGCTCGGTCCTTTCCCGACATCAGAAGATGAATCGGCAGGCCCTTGAATAGGGGGCTCTTCGCGACCATCTTCACGCCATCACGCGTCACGATGCCGCCGTCGAAGGCGATCATCACCCGCTTGGGCTGCGTAAACTCTTCCGTGATCGTCAATACGGGTTTATGCAGATTGCGCACAATGCGTTCTACATGGCGCCCTAGGTCGCGATGGGTATGCTCCGCAGACTCGCCGCGGCGACCGACGACGAATAGGCGCACGTCTTGCTCCTGCTCTGTCAGTGTCTCTTCCAATTGCCCATAGCGTTGTTTCACGTCTGGCTCGGCCACCCCCGCTGCGACCGCACGCTGTCTCAATCCGTTGAGGAATAGGCGACCCTTCTCGCGTGCCTCACGGCTGCGGGACTCGTCCTCCTCGGTCAGCGCTTCCAGCAAATGTTCCTGCGCGTCGATGCCGATAGCGCCGCTGTGGTCCTTGCTGCTGGAGGTCTCCGGGTGGCGGTCGATTACGTGCAGCAATTCCAGCGGCGCGCTCATGCGCTGCGCTGTCCATGCCGCGAAGTCCGTTACATACTCGGCGTATTGCGATTGGTCTACACAGGCCAGTACTTTCTTCTCAATCTTCATCTGCTTCCCCTAGTGGCCCAACAGTATGTCGTCTGCGCCGGCCTTGTCGTGCACGGCGAATCTATCGACCATCGTCGCACTGGCGGCATTGAGCCCGATCACCTCGACCTCGGTACCCTCGCGGCGAAACTTCAGTACGACCTTGTCTAGCGCGCTGACCGCCGTGATGTCCCAGAAGTGCGCGCGGCTCACGTCGATGCGTACCTTGTCGATCACTTCCTTATAGTCGAAGGCATTGGTAAAACGGTCCGCGCTTGCGAAGAACACCTGGCCTAAAATGGTATAGGTGCGTGCACGGCCCTCGTCCTCGGCCAAGGAGCGAATGGTGAGGATGCTGCCGACCTTGTGCGCAAAGAAGAAGCCCGAGGCGAGCACTCCGGTGAGCACACCCATCGCCAAGTCGTGGGTTGCCACTGTGACTACGACGGTGGAGATCATCACGACGCTGGAGCTCTTGGGATGCTCGCGCAAGTTCTTGATGGAGGCCCAGTTGAAGGTGCCGATCGACACCATGATCATCACGGCCACCAGAGCCGCCATCGGGATGCGGCTAACCCAGTCGCCTAAGAACACCACCATCAGCAATAGGAAAATACCCGCCGAGAGGGTGGATAGGCGACCACGCCCGCCGGACTTAATGTTGATGACCGACTGACCGATCATCGCACAACCCGCCATGCCGCCAATGAAGCCGCTGAAGATATTCGCTACGCCCTGACCCACGCACTCGCGATTCTTGTCGCTCTTGGTGTCGGTGAGATCATCGACGATGGTGGCGGTCATCATGGACTCCAACAAGCCAACCACCATCAAGGTGAGGGAGAAAGGAAAGATGATGGCGAGGGTTTCCCAGTTCAGCGGGATGTCCGGAATCAGGAACACCGGCAGTGCGTCGGGCAGCTCACCCATGTCGCCGACGGTACGTATATCGAGCTGGAGCAACATGGCCACGGCAGAGAGCACCACAATAGTGATCAAGGGGGAGGGCACGGCCTTGGTGATATAGGGAAAGCCATAGATGATCCCTAGGCCTGCCGCGGTCATCGCATAGACGTGCCATGTGACATTCGTGAGCTCGGGCAGCTGGGCCATGAAGATCAGGATCGCCAAGGCGTTGACGAAGCCGGTGACGACGGAGCGGGAGACGAAGCGCATCAGCACGGCGAGATTGATCCAGCCGGCGATGATCTGTAACACGCCGGTCAGCACAGTAGCGGCGAGAAGATATTGCAGGCCGTGGTCCTTCACGAGCGTGACCATCACTAGGGCCATGGCGCCAGTGGCGGCGGAGATCATGCCGGGCCGGCCGCCGACGAAGGCGATTACCACGGCGATGCAGAAGGAGGCATAGAGGCCGACCTTGGGGTCTACTCCGGCGATGATGGAGAAGGCGATTGCTTCTGGTATCAGTGCTAGGGCCACTACTAGGCCGGCGAGTAAGTCATTGCGGACGTTGGAGAGCCAGTCCTGTCGTATCGTATTTTTCACGTAAGTTCCGTTATGTTTGAGCAATGCGAGGCAGGGGCAGGATGCCGCCGAGCCTAAAGACAAAAAGCTGCGAAATAATTGTTGTTCCACTTAATGCCGATAAAAGTGCGTAATTAATCGTTCTTCTAGTAAATTCGAACGACTGGTTCAGCGATGGACATGAGTTCGGTATTCGCTTCGCTGACACGCCGTGAACCCATCCATGGGGGCTCGACGCCAGCATCCATGCTGGCGACGGTGCATCGAAGCGAACACCAAACCCACGTCCTCAGATTAAGTGGGCCGGCAATGGGTCAGACTCCCTTTTGCGGGGGGCGCGATTGTAACCTTTGAGGCGCGGTGGGGCAATTTTGGGATTTTGAATCAGTGGTAGGACATGGGCTCAATACCGCCTTTCGTGACACGCCGTGTTGTATACCTATGAGCTTGACGCCAGAGTCCGACCGCTAGGGATGGCGGGAGTGCCGAGAGTGCAGACAACAATGATCTCAACGCAATATTTTCATAATGTAAGTGGGGCAGCCATGGGTTGGTTTATTTTTTGTTCTTGTGGCTGTTGTTCCAGGCGTCTTTTAGGGCGGCTCGGGCGGTGAGTTCGTCGGCGTTGGCGAGGGTGATGACGGTCCAGCCTTGTGCGCCCCACTTGTTTGGGACTGGGGTGAAGATGGTGGGTTCGATGGCGCAGCGGGCTTCTTGTTGCTGGGGGGTGAGGAGGAGGTTGGCGGTCTTTTGGTCTGCGGCGATGGTGGCGAAGCTGCGGTGGACGCTGAAGGCGATGCGGTCGAAATGGGGTTTTTGAGTTACTGCCTCGAATGACGTGGCGATGTCGCGAAACTGTTCTGCTGTAATAGGCATTTCATGCTCCTGCGCTTTAATGGTCTGCGCTAATCTAGCGCGCGATGCACCACTTTGGGTTACAGTTTGCTGTGTGGGGCGACGGACGGTGGTCACTGTGGCGAGGATTCTTTGCTTGGTGTTTAACTTGCATGGATAAGCCACAGAATAGAAAGATGTTTGCAAAAGAGATTAACTCAAACTCCTCGAGGAGCACAGCATGGCAAAGATTCCACCAGGCGTAGGCCCGAAATTTCCCCAAGTAGTGGTGCTGGTTGGGGCCACCGGCGATCTTTCCCGGCGTAAGCTCCTGCCTGGGCTCTTCCATCTGGCGAATGTGGGCTTTATCCCCAAGTGCCGGATTATCGGTGTATCGCTGGACGAGATGAGCACCGAAGACTTCAAAACATTCGTGCGTAAGGCCTTGGATGAGTTGGCCACGCGTAAGATTAAGGAGTCGGACTGGGAGCGCTTTGCTGCCTGTTTGGACTACCTGCCCATCGGCGCAGGGCCGGCGGCATTGAAGGCTGCGGTCGAGAAGGCCGAGGAGTCATTAGGCGAGGAGAATCGTCGCCTGCACTATTTGAGTGTACCCCCTAATGCGGCCTTGTCTGCGGTGAAGATGCTGGGGGATGCCGGCTTGGTGGAGCGTTCTCGCGTAGTGATGGAGAAGCCCTTCGGTACCGATCTGGCGAGCGCCGTGGAGCTCAACTCCAAGGTGCACGAGGTGTTCGCCGAAGACCAGGTGTTCCGTATCGATCACTTCCTGGGCAAGGAGCCTGCGCAGAATATTCTCGCCTTTCGTTTCGCCAACGGCCTGTTCGAGCCGATCTGGAATCGCAATTTCATCGACCACGTGCAGATCGACGTGCCGGAAACTATCGGGCTAGGGAGTCGCGCCAACTTCTATGAGCAGACCGGCGCCTACCGGGACATGGTAGTCACTCATCTGTTTCAGATTCTTGCCTTCATGGCTATGGAGCCGCCCGCCTCGCTGGACCCGAAGTCGATAGGGGAGGAGAAGAACAAGGTGTTCCGCAGCATGCTTCCGATCAAGCCCACCGACGTGGTGCGTGGCCAGTTTGCAGGCTATCGCGACTTGGCAGGGGTTGAGCCCGAGTCCGATACCGAGACCTTCATCGCGCTTAGATGCTCCATCGACAACTGGCGCTGGGCTGGGGTGCCTTTCTATCTGCGTACGGGCAAATGCCTTGCGGAGGGGCAACGCATCATCTCTATCGCCTTTCGCGAGCCGCCTAAGAGCATGTTCCCCGCCGACTCCGGCGTGGGCGCGCAAGGACCCGATCACCTGACCTTCGACTTGGCCGATGCGTCGAAGATGTCACTATCGTTCTATGGTAAACGCCCGGGTCCCGGCATGAAACTCGACAAGCTGAGCCTGCAGTTTGCCATGGACGACACTGGCCTGGTGGGCGAGGTTCTTGAGGCCTACGAGCGCCTGATTCTGGACGCTATGCGCGGCGACCGCACCTTGTTCACCACCGCCGAGGGCATAGAGCGACTCTGGGAGGTTTCGACCCCACTTCTGGAGGCGCCACCCCCCGTGCGTATCTATAGCCCGGGCTCGTGGGGCCCTAATGCGATTCACCAGCTGGTGGCGCCACACGCTTGGCGCCTGCCGTTCGAGCGCTCCTGGCGTGACCCGAATGCGCTGGGGGATTGACGTTGTGCGGCGCTATAGGGTCCGCTAGTCGAATATGCACATCAGTTATATCAGTTCATCCAAGCATTCGAGGGTAGACTTCTGCCCCCTCTTTCATCCCATGGCGATGTCGGTCGGCGAGCGGTATGCCCAGTTGAATAACTTCTATTTGCCAAATCTTATAACTATTTAGTCTAAGTAAAGTGTCTATTATTCTTTTGTGATTCTTCTGTGACAGTGTATCGTGCCTCGGAATTTTTAGGTCTCGGATTCCAGCAAGGGCCGAGGCCTGCCACTTACCAGGAGAGCCAAGACATGAAGAAATCCAGAATTCTAGCTGCCGCGATTGCAGCGCTGACGCTGTCGGTCGATGCTTCGGCCACCAATGGTTATTTCACTCATGGTGTTGGCGTGCGCTCACTAGCGGTGGCTGGTGTTGGTGCGGCATTACCCCAAGACGGCCTAGCCGCAGCGCTGAATCCCGCAGGCACAGCGCTTCTAGGTTCTCGTTTAGACCTAGGAGTCAGTTGGTTCCGCCCCGACCGAGGCGCGCAGATCAGCGGCAACTTCGCCGGAGCCAATGGCCGTTACGATGGCAATGACACGGAAGACTTCTTTATTCCAGAGCTCGGCTATGTGCGTCAGCTTTCCGAGCAACTATCCGCCGGTCTCGCTATCTATGGCAACGGCGGCATGAACACAGACTATGGGGTGAATCCTTTCGCAGCGTTTGGTTCCACCGGCAGCGCGGGCGTCAACCTAGAGCAGCTTTTCATCACTCCCTCTATCGCCTATAAGCCCCACCCCGACCATGCGTTTGGTGTAGCGGTCACCTATGCCTACCAACGCTTCGAGATGAAGGGTGTCACGGCCTTCGATAATCCCTTCTTCTCGGCCGCGCCGGGTTATGTCAGCAATAAGGGCTCGGACTCTGCCAATGGCTGGGGGCTTAAGCTAGGTTGGATAGGGCAGATAACGCCTACAGTAAAATTGGGTGCCAGCTGGTCATCTGAGCTCGATATGCAGGAGTTTAGTGACTACCGCGGTCTGTTTGCCGAGAAGGGCGACTTCGATATCCCTGAAACCATCCTGCTCGGTGTAGCTTGGCAGGCCGCTCCTGCACTGACCTTGGCGCTAGACTTGCAGCGCATCAACTACAGTGACGTAAACTCCGTGGGCAATCCCTTGCAGAATCTGCTCGAAGGTAACGCCTTGGGTAGCGCTAATGGTGGCGGTTTCGGCTGGAAGGATATCGACATTCTCAAGTTGGGCGCTGTTTATCAATTCAGCGAGAGCGTAACGCTACGCGCGGGCGTAAGCCGAAGTGATCAGCCCATTCCTCGTTCGGAAACCTTCCTGAATATTCTGGCGCCAGGCACCGTACGGGATCACCTTACTCTGGGGGCAAGCTGGAAGACCAGTGAGCGCGGCGAGTGGAGCATTAGTTTCGCGCATGCGTTCAAAGAGACAGTGCAGGGGCAGGGCTCCATCCCAATGCCTTTTGGGGGCGGCGAAGCAGATGTCTACTTGCAGGAAGATCTGCTTACCGTTGGCTATAGCTTCTCGCTTTAAGATTATATAGGCGAGGTGGCACCTTGCAAAAACCTGCTGCAATAAGTCGGTTTTTGGATGGTGACGCCTCATGCCTATCGCTTACCGTTTGAGTGCTCGAACTCACAGCTTCAATAGCAGTTCGTCCAGGCATTCGAGGGTAGATTTTAGCCCTCCTTCCAAGCCCATTTCGATAACCGTCTGCAATGCTTCGGCGGAACCATAGGTGACGACTGTCTCCATCAGCGTGTGCTCGTTCAAATCGCTGAAGCTCACCTCCATTTTTGAGCGTGGCAGATGCGGGTTCAGCTCTCCCTTGTTGTTACAGAAACCATCCATTCCAGTGAAGGAATCGATAGGTTTGATCGAAAGATAATCCGTGCGGCTCCAGTGTTCCGTTCCGCTCGGCTCTATCATGGCGAACACCCAGTGTCCGCCTTCGCGAAAATCCATGCTCTTGGTGACTGTACGAAGTGGCTTAGGGGCATACCAGCGATCGAGAAGTTCCTGCTTGGTGTAGCAGTCCCAAACGGTTTGGCGCTTGGCCGCGAACTCTCTTTTTATGTGCAGGCTGTGGGTGTCTTTGTCGACGATGAAGTCGAATCTAAGTGCATTGCTCATTTATCTTGGCCCTCCAAAGTGGCAAGTAAAGTGTCTAGTTGTTCGAAGCGGTTTGCCCAGTTGTTTCTGCATTGCTCTATCCAACGGTCTATCTCATTCAGGTTTTCGATCTGTAGTTCGTAGATGATCTCGCGGCCCTGCCGTGTCGACTGAATCAACTCGCATTCGCTTAGTATTTGAATGTGTTTAGAGATCGTGGGGCGTGCCACGTCGAAATTGCTGGCGATGGCGCCAGCGGTCATGGTCTGGGAGGCTAGCAGAATAAGAATCGCACGGCGCGTGGGGTCCGCTACTGCTTGGAAGGGGTCGCGACGTAGTTTCATAGTAGAGCCCATAGTAATCTGTAGTCATTTGGCTTCACTATATGTGAAGTTATTTGGCTACGCAATAGGTGCTGCTAAAAAGTCTTAATATCCTCGGCTAATATCTGCGAAGACCTCGCTCTGGAGATTGAGCTCATAGGCATGCAAGGCCTGGGTGAAGCTCTTCATCACGTCGTGAACATCCGTGATGGCGGCTTGGTGGGGCGAGACGAATACCTGGGGGTGCTGCCAAAGCCATGAGTCCTGCGGGAGTGGCTCTACGTCGAAGACATCTAGTACGGCGTAGTCGAGGTAGCGCTTGGCGAAGGCCGGCTGCAGGTCATCGGTCACGAGCGTTGCCCCGCGGCCAACATTGATCAGCAGCGCCTCTCTGAAATGGCTAAGCCACGGCAGGTCGATCAACCGCCGCGTGCTCTCGTGCAGGGGCAGGGTGTTGATGATGCAGTTCACTTGAGCGGCGAGAGCGGGCACTGCCGCCATCGTCACGCAACGCTGGAAGTATGGCTTATCCGCGTGGCCGCTATTGTTGACCCCGATGATGTTTGCGCCTAGCGACTGAAGTGTCTGCGCTATGCCCTGGGCCATCTTGCCGGTACCAAGGAGCATAATTGTTTGGCCGCGAATACTCTTGCTGGGCCTCTGTTGCCAATTGCTCGCTGCATTGTCCTGAGCAACGGCATGGCAGTTCTGCAGAAAGTTGAGCAGATGGCAGAGGCAGAACTCTCCCATCTTCTGACCTAGGTCGCCGGTGGTGCGCGATAGGCGCAGCCGTGGATGCAGGTCTTTGCGCGTCACGAAACCGTCGATGCCCGCGCCGAAGCTGTGAATCCACGGAATCCTGTGCAGGGCAAAATCCGCTGAAACAGGAAAGCAGGCTAGGCAGTCCGCCCAGTCGAAATCGCTTTGCTGCGGATGTTCGACCAACCTGAGCTGTACGGGCAATTCGTTTGCTTGAACGGCCGCGTAGAACTTCGCGGCGAGGCGGCCAGTCGTAAGTACTTTTAGCATTAGGCGTTCATTCTCAAGTGTATGCAAGCTGCTAAGTTTACACCGTTTAGTGTGCCTTGCCGCAGGGTCAACCCTAGCAATATTGGCCGCAAGAATCGTTGGATTACATTTTGTGTCTGTTCTAGTCGCCAAAAAGAGAGTTTGATCCGTTACAATCCGGTCTTTGCTTTTTTGCCATGAACAGAACTCAAGGGAGTGCACACAATGCTAAAAGGGAATATTCAGCTTGCTATTCTCGCCTCGATGATGGGAATCGTCACTCCAAGCTTCGCGGCGGATGCCCCGTGGCGATTGAATGATGTCTTGGATCTACCCGATGGGTTTAGTATTAATGGTTCTCAGCGCGCACGCTTTGAATCACTCAGTAATAATGTGCGCTTAGGCACTAGCAAGAATGACGAGATTCTTACCTTGCAAACCTTTCTCAACACACGGTATGAGAAAGATGGTTTTGGGGCGCAACTTGAACTCATAGACGTGCGCCAAGCGCTCGCCGACGTCGATAGCATTCTCGATAGCTCTACCATCAATATCTTGGATATCCAGCAAGCCAATGTTAGCTATCGCTTTGGCGAGTCGCGAAATACTAGCGTCAAAATAGGCAGATTCAGTGCAGACTATGGTAGTCGTCGCTTGGTTGCGCGCCACCGTTTTGGTAATGCACCGAATGCATTTGATGGCTTGGAGTTTCAGCATCGTGGCGAGTCTGGCTACGATCTGCGGCTCATGGCTACGCAGCCAGTTCGCCGACTCCCTAATAGCCGCGCAGACATTCTCGACAACGAACGCGAGAATGATAAATCTGGAAGTGGCCAACAGTTCTATGCGGCCTACCTAGCGCTTCCTGAGTTACGTGAAGATATTACCGTAAACCTTTTTGCCTACTCCATGCGCGAGAAAGACACGGCCAGCGTAAACACGCGCAATCGTGACCACGATACAGTTGGTTTCCGTTTGCTACGTGCGCCTGCAGTCCAACGTGTGGATTTTGAAGTGGAGTCTGCCTATCAGAATGGAACGCGCCGTGGCAGTACCTCCGTTTTCGATCGCATCGACTTAGATCATGAGGCGTTCTACCAGTACTTGATGTTTGGCTACAGCTTGCCCGGACTTTCGCGAACCCGGGTAATGTTTGAATACAGTTACGCAAGCGGTGATAAGAATCCCTTCGACACCAATAGCGAGAGTTTCGATTCCCTGTTTGGTGTAACGACGTTCGAGTTCGGTCCTACGGGAATATACGGCGTGATCGACCGTCATAACATTAGTACTCCGGGTGTTCGGGTGGTCACCTACCCCAAGACTGGCGTGGATGTCATGATATCTTATCGTCATTTTTGGCTTGCGGAGTCCCGCGACAGCCTCGGTCGAACCGGTCGTCAAGATGCCACTGGTAAAACAGATAACTATATCGGGCAGCACCTAGAGGCGCGAGTGCGCTGGGATGCTATACCAGGGAATCTGCGCATCGAAACTGGTGGTGCCTGGCTTCACACCGAAAACTTGGCAGACGAGAACACGCTCTATGCCTATGCCGCGGCGACCTTCACGTTCTAGCATGTATCAATTCAAGAATAAGGTGTTCGTACAATGGGATACCGAGTAATGGCAGACACCGGAGTTTTCGTCTTTAAACTATGTCTTGGCACCATGATCATTTTTGGTGGCAAGGGGCAGATGTGAGAAACCATTGGCGGCTTAGTGCGCAGAAAGTCGCGAGGTTGAATGAGGCGAAGAAGTAGTGTGAATATTTGTTTAAGGCATAGACTAAAAAGTTGCAGAAGCTAGAGAATTTTATAGATTCTCACTACACCATTAAGTAGGAGAATAGTCGGAATTCAGAATTTAGAAAGGCCTAGGCATTCAATTGGAAGCCTAGGCCTTTTTTGTGGGAACCTATTTTTCCTGTAGTTCTTCGAAAACGGATATAAATTACAAGCTTTTGAATCTAAAAGGGAAAATTGATCTTTAGGCTGCCTAGGTTTCTTTCCTGCGATCAGGTTTTCTCTATTTCTCTAGCTAAAAATCCTCTCTTTTCCTTATGTGCGCTAGCAGACGGTGAGCTGTTGCAAGCAAGCGGATACTCCAAATTCTAGCCTCTACTCCCAATACTCTAGCAATAATTAAGTATCGCGGGCGGACCTAATTAATTTAACTCAATGTTCAGTAAAGAGAGAATTTATATGCCGGTTACTTCTGCTCAGCAAGACTTAAACTTACAGAAACTCTATATCCTAGGCACAGGTTCTGCTGCAAACTCTACAGAAATGGCCTCATTCAACAGCATGGTGTCTGCGAGCGGTGGGTCGGTTTCCATAGCGAATGCTGTGAATCAGTACATAAACTCCTTAGTGGCGACCCAGGGTGTGGTAAGCACCATACAAGCTATCGCGAAGAACGGGTTTGGAGTGACTCTCACGAACGCAGAGGCCCAGCAAACCATTACCGATTTGACAGGTGCGGGTATCGATTCCGGGTACAAGTTGCTCGATTATCTAAGCACACTGGATGGTAATTATGGTGGCACGTTGAACAACCGTGCCGAAGCCGCATCAAGTTTTCTAGACACTTTGAGTGCTAGCGATAAATCCGCTAATTTCACGGGCGCCGCGGTCACCACAGCGGTGCGCAATATGCTGCAGAATATTGACGGTACTAGCGCCAGCCTAGCCAACGCTAACAGCGGTTTCAATGCACTTTCTGCCAATCTTAGCGCTACAGGAATTACCGGGACAGTAGATCACTTCCTGTCTGGGTCGATTGTGTTCGCGGATACTAACAACGACGGGATGGTCTCCCCTGGTGAGTGGACAAGCCTCACTGCTAGCAACGGGACATTCGTTCTGCCTAATTCCGTTACAGCCAAGAATGTCATTGTCTATGGTGGTAACGATCTCATGACGGGCAATGCCTTCCAGGGTCAGTTAAGTGCCTCTGCAGGCTCTACCGTTGTGAACCCGTTCACCACGTTAATCCAGTCCATGGTCAATAGCGGCTTGGCTGGCACTGTGCTAGATGCGACGAATGCGATAAAGAGCGCCTTTAGCCTGCCGGCGACTATCAACCTGATGTCCTACAACCCATTGACCGTACTCGCCAATGGCTCTGCTACTGCGGCAGAGAAATCCGCTGCGCTTAAGGTACAGGTTGCCTCGGAGCAGATCAGCACAGTTATTATTCATGGCGCCAATGTTGCTGACATCGTAAGCCCGGGTGCCACGCTCCAGAGCGCCGCTGCTGCGGTAACTGTCGCGCTCGCTAAGGCCGTTATAGATGCCTCACACAGCACTGGCGGCACTATCAATCTTGCTGCTAGCACTACCGTAGAGCAGATCATGCAAGCTGCATTTAATGAAACGGGCGCGACAATAACTTCGGCGCAAATTTCACAAATTGCCCATGTAACGGCTGCGAACAATGCTGCCGCGGCAGCCGCTACTAGTATCACGCAACTAGCCCAAGCTGCCGACGTAGCGCAGGGTAGTGCTACAAACGCGTTGATTGCTGGCGCGAACAGTAACAATTTCGGCAGCGCCGACTCTGGCTTCAGCGGCTCCAGCTTAACGACTGCGATCGATGCTGCGACAGTTGGCAGTATCGCCCCTGGGGTGTTGCTGCCGCCTACGGCAGCTCAGAACACGGCAGCAGATACAGCTGCAGCGGGAGCAGCAGCGGCTGCGCTCGCAGCCCCAATTGCTACCTTGACTTATTCAATTGATAGCGGAGCTTCCTCGACCACCGCGAGTGTTCGAGATGCCAATACTTTGCGCATTGTTGCCACATTCGACAAGGCTGTGAGCGATGGCACTCCTACCATTACTATCAATAACGGCATTCTAGTAGCTGTCACTGCGATGACTAAAACCGACTCTACGCATTATTTCTATGACCTTAACGTTCCCGCTGGAGATATTGCTGCTGCAACCGTCACCATCGGCGGCGCTAAGGATGCCACCAGTAATACGATCTCTGCCGCACCTAACAATGCCGTATTCGCGGTCGACAATACTGCTCCAAGCGTACCAACAGCTGTGACACTGGCGCCAGTCGGCGGCAATGTTGTGGCTAATACGCTGAATGGAACGAATACTAATATGACGGCGACAGCCACCATCACAGCGGGTCAAGCCACTGGAGGCAGCGCGGTATTGAAAGTTGGTGCCACTACAATCGCTACCGACTCTTCGATTTTGGCTGGCGACACGTCAGTGACCTTTACTCTTGGCAAGACTACCAGCGCTGCGCTGCAAGCTGCTGTTACGGCCGGCGGCGTAGTGACTGTGACGTTGAGCGATAAGGCGGGCAATACTTCGGTTAGCGCGGTTGGCAATCCGACCTTGGCTGTAGCTTATACGAGTCCTTCAGCCCCTACAGGACTGACATTGACTACGGTGGGGGGCACAGTGATCCCCAATACATTGAATAGCACTAACACCAATCTCACGGCGGTTGCCACAATCACTGCGGGGCAGGCAACTGGCGGCAGTGCGGTGTTGAAAATTGGTTCTACTACTATCAAGACCGATGCCACGATTTTAATCGGGGATACTAGCGTAAGCTTCGACCTCAGTACCGCTGACAACGCCGCATTGCAGGCGGCCGTTGCCGCCGGCGGCGTCGCAACTGTGACATTGATTGACTCGTCAGGTAATCAATCTGTGAGTGCTGCCAACCCTACTTTGGCGGTTGATTACCAAGGGCAATTGATATCATTGACTGCCACTATAAATGAGACCTTGAGTGGTACTGCCGCGAACGATATTTTCATCGGTACTTACGGTAACGGCGCTGGCCCCTATACGTTCCATACAGGCGATATCCTGAATGGCTTAGGTGGGACTGGGGATACGCTGTATATCACTACGGGTGCAGAGGCTAGTACTCCACCAGACAACCTCTGGTTGTCGAAGACGAACTTCGAAAAGGTATTCTTGAACTCCATCGGCAATGGCGCACAAGTCGTCACGACTGGCGCTGCATTTGAAGCCGCTTTCGCGACCAATGGGGTGGATCTGAGTGTCCAAACCCTTCTGGGTGCAATTGACATTACCATGACGACATTTACCGGCACCGCGAATATTACGACGACTACTATTGGCGCAGGGGCCCACACGATTACAACTGGCTCTGGTGTTAGTACTGTCAACGCGATAGCTAAAGCTGCCGGTGCGCAGACTATCGACGGGGTGGGGCTCCAAACAGTTACTGCCAACGTTAACGCTGCCGGCGATCAAACGATCGGGACAACGAACAGTGGCAACCTGACGTCGGTAACTGCCACAATTCTCGGTACAGGTGCTCAGACGATTAAGAGCACCAGTAACAGTAATGTCACCATTGTGGCGAATGCGGCAGACGGCGCGCAGACGATTACGACTGCGGGTGGTAATGACAAAGTAACAACAACTGGTGCCGTTGGACAGAGCGCGACTATCAGCACAGGCGCAGGTAATGACACGATTATCTCCGGCCTAGGCAGCGACCTGATCACTCCCGGAACCGGTACTGACACTATCACTGGTGGTGGCGGTGTTGACACATTCCAGTTCGGCACCGATGGCTCGCTCGTAGCCGCGATGGATATTATCACCGACTTCAACACCTCCGGTGCGGATGTCATAAAATTTGGTGCGGGTACCTCGGTACTGCTGACGGCAGATCTCACAGCACTCGTTGCGGGCACTAACGTCAACACCGCTGCCGGCGGACTGATCAGTTTCCACGCGTCAGATAATACCTTTAACCTGAAAGTCGCCGCCATTCAGGCGGATCTTCAGCTTGATGCTGCTGGCTCGGTCGCGATGTTTGTCGATGGTGGCAACACCTATGTCTACTACGCAGGTATAGCCATCGGTAATGCGGACGATCAACTGATTCAGTTGACTGGTATCACCACGCTCACCACAATGATCGGTGGTGCTTCTTTGACGATCTCTTAAGAGAGTCAAGGTAATGTAAGTAAAGATTAAGCTGCTATCGTTCGGACACGATCCTTGTTCGAACGATAGAAAGCTTAAATAGGTACCCGAAGAATCTTCCTCGCTAGAAACAGTGCTGCGAGCTATTAACAAACTAAGTTGCGCCTAGGTTGATGAACATCACATCAACTTCAATTCGGGTGGGCTTAGCACACTCTAAAGTTACCGCGGTTCCAACTCTGTTTGTCTCAAATATGTTTAAGCCCCAGTAAAGATGGGTTAGCTTGCTAGCTGCATTTAATGGGAGGGGCTCTTCATGCAAAAATCAGGTTTAAACTCACTATTCAATAAATCCTTAACGTTTCTCGTGTTCACCGTAGCTGCACATTCCAGCTTCGCCGCAGACCTGCTTGGCGTGGCCTGCGAATCGCCGCCGCCGATGCACTGTGAGGCTGGAGACTGCGCGGCAAAAGTAGCGGCCAGTGGCAATGCCACAGAAACCGTTAGCGGGCGTCAATTTTTCCTCGATTATCCATGCGACTTGCAGCCAGACGAGCAGGTGATCTTAATCCTGAATCTACACGGCGCAGGCTCTATCGGTAATTGGCAGCGTCACTACTTCCCTGCGATGGACTACAAAGAGAAATACCGCCTCGTAATTGCCACGCCCACCGCGAATGGTTCTGCCTCTATGGGCAGCGGACCCGGCGTGCGGATGTGGATGCCAGATAATGACGATACCTATCTGCAAAACGTGACCAACGAGGTTATCGCTGCAGTAGGGCCGCAGCGCATTAAGTCCTTCTGGTTAGCGGGGCACAGTCAGGGCGGCATGACCTCGCGCCGGCTGGTGTGCAACGATTTCTTCGGTAGCAAGGTAGACGGCATGTTAAGCCTCTCAGGTGGCCGCATCGGCCAGGCCCCAGTGGTACCGCGCTTCGGCCCACCACTCGCCGATGGCTCGCCACCCCCAGCGCGTGATCGATCCAGTGCGCAGGAGACGCTGCCAAGCTGTGATATTTCCCACATCTTCGCCATAGGCGAACACGAGATCGTCGAGCTACCGAGCGACAGTCCTTGGGCTGAAAAATACCATTGTGAGGCGCGCACAACGACTGCCGTTGTGGATGTTAAGGCGGGCTGGGTTTCCGACAGTGGGCGCTCGGGCTACCCTGTGTGGGGCATGGCGGCACGGCCTGGCACCGCGCAGATCTATCAATACCCTAGCTGTGACGACGCCCGGGTAGTGGCAGACGTAGTCCGCATCGACAAGGGACACACAGAGGGCTTGGAGCCAGAGGTAACGCAGCGGATCTTGGAACTTATTGTCGCGGCACCGGGCGGCAAGCTGCAGCGCTAATCCAGCGCACTCACGACTCAGGGACATGTTTTTACAAGTAACAGTGGCTGCGCTCAAGGAAGAGCATGGCCAATAGTCGCTGCCGTAAGCAGTGGTGCTATTCAGCTAAGATTACCTCCGCACTCCTCGCGTCAACGCCTATACGCATCTCGCGTAACTCTTACCCATAGTTTGCAAAAACTACACAAATTAGATTCTAAGCGAATGCGGTTTACATGGCATTTTTTCCGGTAATGTGGTACTAAGTAGCTGAATAGAAAGCCAAAATCATTTTCTATTGCCGCGCTGGCACACCACTTGCTCTCTCTATCTTGAGCGCGGCAGAAAGCCGACTCTTATCCACCATTTTTATAAGGAAATTACTATGCCAACTGCAAAGAAAGCTGAAGCGGAAACAAAAAAGGCCCCCTTTACTGAGAAAGCGCAGGCTGCTGCCCACGACACTATCGACAAGGCCGCTGCAAAAGCCAGCGCAGCGGAAGAGCATCTTCGCGAAGCGGTAGAAAACTCTGGCGACAATATCGCCGACAAGAAGGCCGCGTTGGAATTGGAGATGACGACCGCCGCAGATCAGGCGCGCAAGTACATCGTCGAGAATCCCCTAGCTGCCGCCGGTATTGCGTTTACCGCAGGCTTGTTGATTACCTCTTTGTTTGGCAGACGGTAATTTTGGCTATGGGCCAAGAGCAGGAAGAGCAAAATAGCGCAGCGGACGAAGATGTGGGGAGCAGTGTAGTAGCTGCTCTCTCCGCGTCTGTGTCGCGCATTCTTGGGCGCTATCGCGAGCAATGGGATACCAGTAAACAGATGCTGGGGGTCGAGTGGGAGTTAACTCTCAAGAGCCTGTGGCTTGCCCTAGTGTTCATCATCGTCTTCATGAGTGTCGTAGTGGTCACATGGCTGGGTATTAATGCCTTGCTGGCCTATGGCTTGTTCCTCTTAGCTACGCCAATCTGGGGCATCATCCTGGCGATCCTAGTGCTGCACATACTCGCAATCGTGGTGCTCATTCGAACCATTCGCGGCTTGTTTAAAGAAGTTGGGTTTAGTAGAAGCCTTGCTGTGTTCGGCAATATTGATGCTGAGCAAACACAAGCGGGCGACGCGCCCTTGCCCACTGCGCCTGGAGGCGTGTAATGCTACACAAATTCCTATTGAAGAAAGAGCATGCCAATCTCGCTGAGCTTGAGAACAAGCGCGCTAGGACTTGGTGCATTATCAAGGCGGAACAAGCGGCGTTGAAGCAGGAAACGATGCGTGGCTTGGGTACTGGCGAGGGCTTGCTGATAAGCTTTGTCGCGGGCTGTGCCGCTAGCCTCACCGTTAAGCATGGTGGTAAAGCCCTTAGTCTAAGACGCTTCCCACTGTCACAGGTTCTGGGCTTAGTAAGTCTTTTCACTCAACTCAAGGGCAACGACTAGCAGCGCCTTCTCCAAATCCCTTTTACTCACGCTTGTCTTCTTACTATTCGTAATAGCGACTAGTCTTGTACTGAGCAATTGCAGCGGCGCCTAACACACCTATTGCCGCTGTCACGGGCACGGCTAGCAGCATGCCCACTATTCCAAACAGGCTACCGCCTGCCAATAGTGCAAACAATATCCACAGTGGGTGCAGCCCTACGCTGTCGCCGATCACCTTGGGGCTGATGAAGTTGCCTTCGAGGAACTGGCCGAACATGAAGATTGCGGCGATTAGTGCCACATAAGTAAACTCCCCCGTTTGCAACCACGCCACTATTACGCCCACTAGCAAACCGACGATGGAGCCGAAAAGGGGAATGATGGAGAGCAGCCCAGCCACAACGCCGATGAGGAAGCCATAGCGCAAACCTGCGACAGAGAGGGCAATGGCATACACAATGCCCAGTATTAGCGCTACCAGAAGCTGGCCGCGTATAAACCCTGCGATCTTATAGTCGATTCTATCGCACAGCTCTTTGGTCGCGTCATAGTTATGCCGAGGTAGAAGGCCATAGACCCACTGTGTTAGGTTCTGCCACTCGATCAGCATGAAAAATGCGACTAGAGGCGTCACTACCAAGAAGGTGAAGAAGCTGATTAATGCGATGCCACCATTGAGTATACTCTCGAGCAGCGCAGAGCTTGCTCCGAGCGCGCCGCTGATGTTGTCTTTAATGGCGTCACGTATATTTTCATCTAGATTCTCTTCGTCGACATTGCGCTCTACTATCTCGACATAGGGTTGCATGCGGTCCCAGAGCGAGTCGATGTAGCGAGGGGCCGTTTCCGCCAAGTCCATGGTTTCTTTGTAGAGTGGGGGAATGGTCAGGATTGCTAATACGGTGATTAGCACGCCGAAAAGAACAAGAATAATTAAGGCCGCTGGCGTGCGTGGAATACTGTGTTTGCCCATGCGTACCATGAGCGGGTTGAGTAGATAGGCGATTGTGATGCCGACGATAAACGGCAGGAGCACGCCGCTGAATAGCCATACGAATAGAAAAAGTGCAGCCGCAATGGCTAGCCAAAATATCGCTTGATCCCTGAGTTTCATATCGACATAAGTCCCTTTGGCATGAGTTTAGCTCTATCCGAGCGGCTGCGGGTTCACGTAAAAGTCCTTCGTCACTTCGGACCGGCTAGCCACCATACGATCAAGCCAATGACTGGCAAGAATAAGATGACAAGAATCCAAACGAGTTTCTTCAAGGTGCTTGCACGGCTCTCAACAATCTTCAGGATCGCGAAGATATCGAAAACCAAAACGATAAATCCTAATAGTCCGTATTCCATGTGCCTGTCCTCTCCTTAAGTAATGCCTAATTTTGTGTGACTAAATAGATACAGCAAACTCTATGCCAGCCGCATGAATGCTTGTTTCTTGGGGGTTCTGTTGGGTTCCTGTAGAAAATGCCGGAGCGCAATGGGTAACAATTACACTGCGAGTGTAAAAACACCCACTTTAGGAGTAGTGGGTGCTTTCTTGATAAAAAAGCCCGCGTGTCCTTGCAAGAGCGCGGGCTAAAAAGACAGTTTGGGTTCTAGGTCGTCACTGTTGTTCGGTCTAGATCCCTAAAAATGAGGAGAGTGACGCAACAATAGCAAGGCTTGTGCGCGCCAACTGTTCGCTTGCGCACACAAGAAAAATAAATAATGAGAAAAGTGTTTAGGCTAGCTTTTCCCTAAGTGTGGCAGCGTACCGAACTACATTGTGAAGAAGTGTACTTTTGTTCTTCTTCATATTGACTCCTCGGTCAATTGAAACGAATTAGAATAATCCATGCACGATTAGGCCGGCATTATGGTCGATTTCTCGTGGCCCACCGAAGTACCCACCTAGGAAACTCACATGAATATGCATATAAAAGGATTGCAGCAAGGCTTTCTCTTGCTGATCGCTATTGCCGGTCTTGCCGCCTGCGCCTCGGCACCCGTGCCACCAACCAACGAGTTACAGGCCGCAGAGCTTGCCATTGCTAGTGCGGAACAAGATCAGGTAGCAGACTATGCTTTGCCGGAACTCAATGATGCGCGAAAGAATCTTGATGCGGCACGCGTAGCAGTAAGCAATGAAGACATGGTGCTGGCAACGTATCTCGCAACCGAGTCTGCAGCTAATGCACAACTAGCTTCTGCGCGCACACAGATGTTGAAGGCCCAGGCAGTGAATGAAGAAATGCAGAAGAGTATCGACACCTTAAAAATGGAACTACAACGTACTTCAGGAGCAAGCCAGTGAATATGACAATGAATAGTATGAAGAAATTAGGCGTGCTTGCGACTGCTACTTTGTTACTAGCTGCTTGCGCTACTTCCGCGAGAATCCCAGAGGGGGCGGTTGCCGCACGTCAGAATTTGACCCAACTTAAGGGAGATGCTCAGCTTACCGGCCTCGCTCCTGTTGAAATTCAGGCGGCGGAGTTGGCTGTCGTTGCGGCGGAGCAGCCGGAGCGTGACCAAGTGCTTAGTAATCATCTTGTGCTGATCGCCGATCGTAAGGTAGAGACCGCAAGACTGTGGGCGCAAAGTCGCTATTTTGAGCAGCAGCGAGAGGAATTGAATAGAGACAGTGAGCAAGCACGCCTTGATGCTCGTACGCAAGAGGCTGAACTCGCACGTCAGCAGACTCGAAGCGCGCAGAACGACACTGCTATAGCGAGGAACCAAGCGAGTGCCGCCCGCAACGATGCGGCCGTGGCACGCAATGATGCAACACGTGCTCAAGGCGCTGCGGTAGTAGCGCGCGACCAAGCTAGTAGTGCGCAGCGCGATGCGGACGAGGCAAGGATGGAAACCGAGCAGCTGGCCCGACTAATCACCGAGCTCAACGCGCGCAATACAGACCGCGGTCTCGTAGTCACCCTTGGCGATGTGCTATTTGCCACTGGCGAATCCACTATAGTAGGGGCCAACAACAGCAATCTTTCTAGATTAGCTGTGTTCCTCAATGAGTATGAGGACCGCACTGTGACGATAGAAGGGCATACCGATAGCGTTGGCGCAGAGAACTCGAACATGAGCCTCTCGCAGAGCCGTGCAGATTCCGTAAAGAATTATCTGGTTCGCGAAGGCATTGCCGGTAGTCGTCTAAGCGCTATGGGGCTTGGAGAGGGTTCGCCAATCTCCAACAATGCTACGGCCACAGGGCGTCAACAGAACCGCCGGGTAGAGGTCATTATCGCACCTGTAATGTCGGTGAATTAAACCTTAGTGAGGCTCGATGCTGGCATCGGAAATGATGGCGTCAGCATCGATTCTAATTATCTAATTCAACAAGGGAATTCAAATGGCTTTTAAATCGATCTTTAGTAAATCGATCTTCGCATTCGCAATCTGTGTAGCGACGGGCTCTGGCGTGGCACTAGCGGCCAGTGCCGGAAATGCTGCCGAAAAAGACGAAGATAAACACAAGCACAATAGTTCCCTCAATAAGAGTGGCCCAAGCCATTTCGATGATGAGCGCAGGGAACTAGTTGGCAGTTATTACAAAACTAAGCAGGGGCCTAAGGGGTGCCCGCCAGGGTTGGCGAAAAAAGGCAATGGCTGTTTGCCGCCAGGGCAGGCGAAGAAGTGGCAGTTAGGCCATGCTCTGCAGGCAAATACTCCCTATCAATCAGTTCCTCAAGAAGTGCTGAGGCTGCTAGGGAAACCGCCAGCGGGTGAACACTATGGCATGATCGACGAAGATATCTTGTTGCTAGCAGACGTCACTGAACTAGTGCTAGAGGTCATTCTAGGGCCAGGTCAGTAGCAAGCAATAGATCGAGCAGTGGGGTTATTGTGCCGCACTGCTTGGATCGAGTTTCACTTCTTGCTCAGGCTCCACAATAAGCTCTATTTCGCTTGGCAACTCTGGGGCTGTTTGTGGCTCCAGCGTTGGCTCTTGTGAAATTACAGTATCAGCTTCTAGGGGCGAGACTGTCTCCTGCCCGCTAACGACGAACTCAAGGCGCCTTAGTAATTGCCCCTGTGCCGTGAGTACATCGACGGTCCAGTTGCCGCCCGCAGGCTCGGGGAAATTACTCTTCATAGAATAGGTGCGGTAGCCGTCTTCGCGCCCACCGTTGATGACGGCCGTGATGGTCTCGGAATAGTCACCATGTTGCCACTTGAAACCAATTTCCTGCTCTAGGCCCCATGGCGCCTTCACCGCTACAAAGGCATATACCCCTTGGGATAGTTGCGCGGCGTCGATGCGACTAATGGAGTCGATGGGCTCGTGATCGACCACTCCCGAGCTGATCGTGGCGTTGTTCGCTGATAGTCCCGCGGCGGGGATGCTGGCCCTGAACGTCCAAATGAGTAATGGAATGGCACACAGGCCGACTAGTGCCAGCAAGCGATGCTTCCAAGTATCAAGGCGGAACAATAGGCCGGGTATCACTAACAATAACCATACGACTAGAAAGCCCAATGCGAACACTAGGGTGCGGCCTGTGGGCAGCTTGACTACCACCGGCAGTATGACTAGGGCCGAGACGAAGCAGCACAGCGCATGGAAGGCTAGGGCGACAATGCGATGCGTGGAGATGTAGCGGTTGTACCAAGGGTCCACGGTACTGACTAAAGCTGCGAGCACAAAAATTCCAGTAAACAGCATCTGCCCGAAGTCTTCAGGCTGCGTCGCGGCAAACAGGAAGGGCAAAGAGAAGAAGTAGATCTCCTGTTGGATGGATTGGCTGAAGAAATTGGAGATGTTCCTGCTCAGCTTGGGATGCTCGCGTGCGAGCAGGCGATTCATGATGAAGGGCTCGGCGAGTATCCACAGCCAGCCAAGCAGCGCCAATAGGGCTATGCCCCTGGCAAGGCCTTCGCCGCGTTGCACCAGGAGGAAGCTCGCCCAGCCCAAACCGAACCCGGCGCAGGGCAGAACCCAAAAATAGCGGGATAGAAAGCGTTCAACGGAAGAGGTAAAAGTCTGGAAAGGCGAGAGCTCGGCAGTCGTCATGAAGAAAGTTGACCAAGTTTATTGTTTGTTGGTTGTGGAGAGTTGGTGACTATACACGAGAGCGATTGACGCGTCAGTCTAGCGCGTAGTTCGATCCTGATTTTGTGATGTATGCCGCGCTCGAAGGCAGGTGACGGGTTTGGGGTATCGTTTTAAGTAAGTATTACATTCGCCTTGTAAAAGTGGCCGGTACTCGGCGGCGAACTCGGCAGTTTTGCAGAGTGTTATGGGATTGCCGCAACCGAACGATGAAGAAGTTAGAAGAAAGCTGTGATGATCTGATTCAGCTGAGGGCCAGAATATAGCGCGCTCTTAGTAAGGCCGGAGGAGGCGAGAAGCGTAGATTATGGAACGTGGCCATCGTTTCTGGCATGCATCTTGTTTGTTCCTATCTGCAAGACACACATTCTTATGGATAAGAAAGGAGTAACAGATGAGTAATTTAACAGTCGGTATTTTCAAAACCCCTGGTGACGCAGCGGCAGCCATTCACACAATGGAGATGCGCGGCGTACCGGCTAGCAGTATCAATCTGGTGGCCAGTGATGGCGTCAACAAAGATAGTTTCACGCTCGACTCTCATTCAAAGCTGCCTGAGGGCGTTGCCCTAGGCGCTACCACTGGCGCTGCAGTAACCGCGGCGGTGGCGGGCTTAACAGCCGTTGGTGCGGTAGCCACAGGCGGCGCGTCACTGCTCGTTTCCGGCCCTGCCGTAGCGGCCCTCGCTGGCGCCGGTGCTGGTGCAGCCGGTGGCGGCATCATCGGCGGCCTGATCGGTGCTGCAGTGCCAGAGCACGAGGTAAAGTATTGTGAGGATGCGTTAGACAAAGGCTCTGTCTTAGTGGGTGTGGAACACACTAAAGACAACAAGGATACGGTGGAAAAGAGCCTGAAGGACTGTAACGCAGAGAAAGTGACAAGTGCTTAATGGTTCTGCCTCCGTGCGTCTTAGTGTTAATTCCCTTTCCACAAGGCGCCGCATGTCCTCAAACTGGAGGCAACTTGGCCCTGCACGGTTTCTTAGATCGACCGTGCAGGGCCTTTTTTACTCCTTATGTATTGGCAAGCCAATCTCTTAACTGCTATTGAGCAATACCATGACATAGATCATAACGACCCCGCAGTTGATGGTGTTAGCGTGTAGTTAGAGATTAAACCAACGAAGGAGTTTGCAATGACGATTGAACACCATGACCTAGTACACGAGTTTCCAGCGCTTCGCGATCGCATCCATGAATTGAAAGTGGGCAACGAGCATTTTCGCAAACTATTTGACGAGTATCATGAGCTGACAAATAGTATTGAACAAATGGAGACAGAGGCAACAGCGGTTGCAACGCACACGGAAGAAGAGGCTAAGAAACGACGAGTTCATCTAAAGGATGAGCTCTACAAGATGCTAGTTGCTTGATCTTTGTACGACCTAACACAGATATTGTTAGTAGGCAGAAAAAGGAGGCGTTTCTATTAATGGCGAAAGCTGCCTCCTTGTGTGCATTGGCGCACAGAACTCAAGGTGCATGCTCTTGTAAAGTGGTCCTACCTGAATCTTGCGGCACTTAGTGTGTAGTACAAAGTCCCGATGGACGGGCATTCATTAATCAAGGAGATTAGCTATGAAATATCTAAAAATCTGTTCAACATTTCTACTAACCGTATCGATGCTAGTGGTGATTGGCTGTGCTTCTAGCGCCACAGAGTCAAGCACTGGCGAGATGATCGATGACACGGTAATTACTACCAAAGTGAAAGCGGCAATCTTCCAAGACGAAGAGTTGAGCGCGAGTGAAATCAACGTTGAGACTTTCAAAGGCGTTGTACAGCTTAGCGGCTTCGTAAGCGACCGTTCAGACGTACCTAGGGCAGCCGTGGTTGCGCGTGGCGTTGCGGGCGTGGTCTCTGTTAGAAACAGCTTAGTCGTGAAGTAAGGCGACACAAATCACCATGTTCTATTAAGGGCTTTAGGCATTGCTTATAGCCCTTAACTCACTCACTATTTTGAATAAAAGGTCACTATGAAAATTTTAGCGTTTTTGATGTTGGTCGGCACACTAGGCTTGACTGCTTGCGATGAGGGTCCTGCCGAGGAGATGGGAAGAGATATTGATAATGCAGCCACGGATGTTGGCAATGCTATCGAAGATGCGTGTGAAGACGTGACGGGCGATAATTGCTAATAGCGTAGTTTTTTTGCCTAAGAAAGCCCTACCGGTTTGCGCCGCTAGGGCTTTTTTTATGGGTGCTAAGACTGTGTCCATGAGCATTTCCGCGCTACCATAAGCCCATGAACGAGAACCCCCCAAGCATAGTGATCGGCGCCGGCATTGTCGGCCTTTGTACGGCCCTGTATCTGCAAGAGGCCGGACGGGCCGTGACCCTGATCGACCGCCTGCCGCCGGGCGAGGGCACAAGCCTGGGCAACGCGGGCATCATCTCCACCGGCTCGGTGCACCCCGAGGCCATGCCGGGCATCTGGAAAGAGATCCCCCACATGCTGCTGCAGCGCTTGGCGCCCATCAGCGTGCGCCCGGCCTATATGCCGCGCCTGCTGCCTTGGTTCATCCGTTTCCTCGCGAGTAGCAGCACACGCCGCGCCGATGCGTCCTCTGTGGCTATTAATGCACTGGCGTCTCGCGCGCTGGAGTATCTGCAACCGCTTGTAGACAAGGCCGGGGCGCAAGACCTGCTGCGCCAGAGTGGCGTGATCTATGTGCATGAGACCCCGGCGCAGTTTGCGAGGGCCAAATTAGACTGTGCCTACTATGAGCGCCGCGGCGTGGACTATGAGTTACTCGACAGCGCGGCACTGGCGCAGCAGGAGCCTGCCTTGCGTCCGGGCCTAGCCGGCGGGGTGTTGATTCGCTCTGCGGCTCATACACTTTCGCCGCTGGCCTTGTCGCAGAAGCTGTTTGCCTTGTTCATTGCACAGGGCGGAGAGTTTAGACAGGAGGAGGTTACGGGCTTTGTTAGCGAGGGCGGGCGTGTGCGCGCGGTGCGCAGCGCTACTGAGTTGCCATGCAGGGAGGTCTTCGTCACTGCTGGCGCCTACTCAGGCGCATTGAGTAAGCCGTTGGGCAGCGCGGTGCCGCTGGATACGGAGAGGGGCTATCACCTGCACTGCGCCGCGCCTGGTGTTGAGTTAGTGCGGCCATTGCTGTTTGGCGGCCGGGCCTTCGCGGCCACGTCTATGCAGGATGGTCTGCGGCTGGCGGGCACGGTGGAGTTTGCGGGCCTGAAGGCGCCACCCTCGCAGCGGCGGGCTCAGGTGCTGGGGGAGCAGGCGCGGGACTTGTTTCCGGGCCTGAACACGGAGCAGGGCAAGCCCTGGATGGGCTATCGCCCGAGCATGCCGGACACGGTGCCGGTGATCTCGGCCTCGCCGCACTATGACAATGTCTACTTCGGCTTCGGTCATGGCCATCTGGGGCTAACCCAAGGGGCGGTGACCGGGGCGCTTCTGGCGCTGCTGGCGGATGCTAAGCCGCTGCCACTCGACCTAGGGCCTTACCGGATCGATCGCTTCTAATTTTAGGGGCTTACAGGGGCGCGCAGAGCGAGTACATTTACGCACACCCTAAGGTTTTAGAAAGACCAGCCAGAGACCAACTGTAATGAGCAAACCCTATCCGGACTATCAACTAGCCTGTGGCTGGAATGCACTGCTGCCAGAGCGTAAGCCCCAGCCGAGCCTGCTGGGGGAACACCCGGCGGACGTGATCATCATCGGCGCGGGTTGGACCGGGCTGGCCTGTGCCAGGCGCTGGCAGGAGTTAGCCCCAGATGCGCGGGTGGTGGTGATCGATGCGAGCGAGATCGGCGAGGGCAACCCAGGCCGCAACTCGGGTTTCTTGTTAGAGGTCGCGCTGGCCGAGGATGCGGACCCGGCCAATATCTCGCGCATGCACGAGTGCAATAGGATGATACAAGAGGCGATGCAGTCCATCGCGGCGGACGTGAAGGCCTATGGACATCCTGTGGACCTTGAGCGGGCGGGCACCTATCGTGCGGCGGTTGGGCCGGTGGGCTTAAAGTCGCTACACAACTACAAGGCCTTTCTCGAGGGGGCGGACCTGCCCTTCCGGCAGCTAGACAGGGCGGAGCTGAAGCTCGAGCTGGGCACGGAATTCTATTCGGCTGGCCTGTACTCGCCACACTGTTATCTGGCCCAGCCTGCGCAGGTGATGCGGGCGCTGGTCTCACACCTGCCCGGCAGCGTGCAGCTGTATGAGAACACGCCGGCGCTGAGCATCAAACGGGCGGCGGGCAAGTGGCAGGTGCGCACTCCCAATGGGGGGCTGCACAGCCCGCACTTGGTGCTGGCCAATAATGCATTCACTCGCAATCTTGGGGTGGCGCGCTCGCGCCTTGCCACGGTGTATACCTATGCGGGTTTGACCGCGCGGCTGAGTGATAAAGTGTTGGATAGCCTGGGCAGCAATCACAATTGGGGGATACTGCCGACCCATCGTCTGGGCAGCACGCTGCGCCGCACTGCAGATGGTCGTTTGCTGGTGCGCTCTGTTCATGACTACGGGCGGGAGCGGGGTGGCGATAAGCTGAGGCTAGCGTTGCAAGACCGGCTGTGGCGGCGCTTTCCGCAGCTGGCGGGCACGGGCTTCGAACACATGTGGGGCGGGGCTGTGGGCATTACTCATAACGGCGCGCCGGTGTGGGGCGAGATAGAGCCGGGGCTGTTTGCGTCCTCTGGCTGCAACGGCGGGGGCACGGTGAAGGGTACATTACTAGGCGGGCTTCTTGCGGAGTTAGCGCTAGGGCACGAGGTGCCGGATATCGCCTCGCTGTTTGGTTCGGCCTCTTGGATGCCGCCGGAGCCTTTTCGGGGTATTGGCTTCCATGCGGTCTCGCAGCTGGAGAGTTGGCAGGGTAGGCAAGAACTGTAATGATGGTGACCGCTCACTTATAAAAACAAAAACGGGACGGGACAATGGAAGTAACAGACTATATGGGACCTCTGTCCCTCTTACCTGCCAGCATCGCGATCGTGCTGGCATTCGTAACCCGCAATACTGTGTTCTCTCTTGCCGCGGCCTGCATAGTGGGGGTATTGGTGGCGGGCGAGGGGCTGATGGGCTTCCCCAACTTGCTAGTGGGGGCGCTTGGTAACGAGGGCTTCTCTTGGATTCTGCTCCTAGAGTTCTTCATCGGCATCCTCATCGCCTTCTTCCAGCGCACCGGCGCTATCCTCAACTTCTCTGCCTATATCGCGCAGCGGCGCATGACGCGCAAGCGTGTGCAGTTGATCTCTTGGTTCATGGGCATGTTCGTGTATTTCAGCGACTACTTCAGCCCCTTGTTTGTGGGCTCTACCATGCGGTCCTTGTCTGACCGCTTCAAGATCTCCCGCGAGAAACTGGCCTATATCTGCGACTCGACCTCGGCACCCGTGAGCATCTTGGTGCCCTTCACTGGGTGGGCGGTGTTCGTGGCGGGGCTGACTATAGGCATGGGCCCGATCGAGAATGCCAACGACGCGATCTGGGTGTTTATCGTGGCCATTCCCTACAATATTTACCCTATATTGGCTGTGGCGATGGTGGGCCTGATTGCCTCTGGACTGTTGCCGGACTTCGGGCCGATGAAGAAAGCGGAAGAGCGCGCGATGAACGAGGGCAAGCTGGTTCGCGACGGGGGCCAGCCGCTGATGGCGGAGGAGCTGACGGCCATCGAACCTTTCGAGGGCATCCGCACTAGCCTGTTCTGGAATTTCGTGTTCCCTGTGTTATTGGTCATCGGCTTCGCTTTGGGCGCGGTGTATTTTACGGGGGCGGCTAAGCCGATGGAGGCGTTCATGCTGGCGGTGTTCGCCTTGGGCATCATCATGCGCATTCAGGGCGTGCCACTTAACGAGATCACTTCTACGGCAATGTCGGGCATCAAGGGCATTATGCCTGCGGTGATCATCCTGGCCTTCGCCTATGCGCTCAATGACCTGTCCGCTGCCTTGAACACTGCGGACTATATTGTGTCTATCTCAGAGTCTTGGCTAACACCGGGCCTGTTGCCGATGCTGGTGTTCTTGATCACGGGCATCATCGCCTTCTCCACCGGAACGTCTTGGGGCACCTACGCGATCATGATTCCTATTAGCGTGCCTTTGGCGTTTAGCTTCTCGGGTGGGGAGTTGGCGCCGGTGGTGTATGCGACCTTGGCGGCCGTGGCCGGCGGCGGGGTGTTTGGGGATCATTGCTCACCCTTGTCGGATACGTCGATTCTTGCGTCCACTGGTGCGGCCTCGGATCATATTGACCATATAAAGACGCAGATGCCCTATGCGCTGGTGGTGGCGGGGATTTGTTTGGTGATTTATTTAATACTGGGCATGAGCCTGTGATGACCTACAGATGTTTAAACTCGCGAACCCTTTCTTCGGTTGAGAGATCGGATTCCAATTCCGCGTGCTGACCGAAAAATAGCAGCACAATAAAACCAAGGAGACGCCCATGTCCCGCTCATATTTTGAAAAACGCACAGCGCTGTCTGCATCCCTTCTGTTACTGGCTATCTTACTGCAGCCGATTGCAGCCAGCGCGCAAGTTGTCTCCGGCATCAATGCCGAACGCTTGGCACGGATCGATGGTGTCCTGCAGTCCTATGTGGACAAGGGCGAACTGGCCGGCGCTGTCGCGCTGGTGCTGCAACATGGCGAAACGGTCTACGAAAAAGCAGTTGGCTTTAGCGACCGGGAGGCCGGTGAGGCCATGACCACGGCGAGTCTGTTTCGCATCGCTTCGCAGACCAAGGCGTTGACCAGTGTGGTGATTCTGTCTTTGCTGGAGGAAGGCAAACTGAATCTGAATGATCCGGTAAGTCGTTTCATTCCAGAGTGGGCATCCACGACGGTCGCCGAGGTGACTGACACCGGCATGAACATCGTGCCGGCGCGGCGCCAGATCACACTGCGAGATCTGCTGACGCATACCGCTGGCATTTCCTATGGCACCCAGCCACATATTGCGGATCTGTACGCCCAGAAAGGTCTCGGCCCCGATGCGGGTATGGGATGGTACACGGCAGACAAGGAAGAGCCTGTTTGCAGCACCATGGAACGCCTCGCTTCCCTGCCCTTTGTCGCTCAGCCCGGAGAGCAATGGGTCTATGGCTATAACACGGATGTGCTGGGCTGTGTGGCGGAACGTGCCTCTGATATGCCGCTGGATGAGCTTATCCGCAGCCGCATTACCGGACCGCTGGGAATGCAGGATACCCAATTCTTTCTGACGGCTGCGCAAGGGCAGCGCTTGGTCACAGTGTATTCCAGTGATGACAGCGGCAAGGCAGTGCGGGCCGTCGAAGGATCAAAGGGCCAGGGACACTACGTGGACGGACCGCGACGCAATTTTGCTGGCGGAGCGGGGCTGGTTTCCTCGGCACGGGACTACAGTCGATTCCTTGAAATGATTCGTCAAGGAGGCGAGCTCGACGGGGTGCGGATTCTGGCGCCACGCACGGTCGCGCTGATGACCAGCAATCAGGTCGGTACCCTGCATTCGAACACTGGTCTGGGTTTCGGCTTGGGCTTTGAAACTACCGATCGTTATGGGGCCAATGGCATGGACTCGGTGGGCTCTTTCGGCTGGGGTGGCGCTTACGGGTCCGTCTATCGAGTAGATCCGGAGGCAGGTCTCAGCATCCTGTTGATGATCAACCAGTTGCCCAACAGCACGGATATCCGAGTGAAGCTCCCGACTCTGGTCTATCAGGCTCTGGAGTAAGCCAGTGGCAAGGAGTCAGGTCCACTTGATCGGAGTGATCAAGGGGCTTGGTTTGAGCAGGGAGCCCCACTCCCCCAACTGCCGGCTTTACTGTAATTACAAAGCGCTGGTGAGTTGGAATGTCCACCAAAAGTTGTCTGGTGGTCGCGGAGTATCCAGGGGTCTTGCGGCTTTTATGCTGCTCGATAACCAAGCGTGATCCATTGCAGAGGGTTCTTGAATTCGTCTAGCTGCAACTGGGTAGACAGTGCCGTTTATGCGGAATCGCGCGGTACCTTGCGCGGCTAGGGCGGCACCCCAGCGTTTTGTTTCGCAGTCCATACAGCCAACGAAAAGTTCTTTCTCTATCGATGAGCAGTTCATGTTGATGGAGTAGGGAATAAAAAAGGCGCTAGTCTGCAGCTGACATAGAGGCACTTCGTTAACAAATGACCAGTCAGTGATTACCTCGTCTGACTGCTCACCCACCAGATACCCGCCGGGAATGCGCTCGCATGGGCAATTTAAAGACCAATAGATAAAACCAGCAATCGCGGCTAACACTGCAAATGCGAGGGCGAGTGTTATGGCCGTGCGACGATTGTTTGAGCCTGCATGGGAAGTGGCGCTCATCGATTTTGTACCCCTTTATTATTGTAGCGGCCAGACGCGCCATTGCTGTCGGGCAGTTCATTACCGCTCATGTTCAATCAAGGATAAACCATAATTGAATTAGGAAGATAGGCGGTTTTGGGTTCTTTGGCGTGCAAGCGAGTACAGTTGATTGATCAATGCAGTCATCATGCCTGCGGTGATCGTTTCGGCCGCCCTTGTTGGGATTTTTGATAACTGGCATTATCGTTTGGATTCCGGAACGTCTTGGGCGCTTGCGCTTTTATGATCGCGAGCAGAGTGCCTTCGGCGATTACTTACTGGTGGGGCGTAAAGAGATATAGGCGTATGCATAAACAGAAGCGAAAGATTAGCACCACCGCGGTGCTGGCAATGATATTACTAAGCTTGGGGCCGGTGGGTTCGGTCACTGCACAGCCGCCGCCCAAGGACCCTAATAAGTATGTGCCGGGTTTGGGTGATCTGATGGGGTCTCTACTAGTGCAGCATAACAAGCTGTGGTTTGCGGGCGATGCGATGAACTGGCCGCTGGCAGCCTATTCGGTGGATGCGATTAAAGAGGGTATTGCAGACATGAAGGTGCTGCGCCCGCGCTACAAGGGCGAGTCTATCGTGGAGATGTTGGATGGGCTGACTGCTAAGCCTATGCAGGATCTTGAGGAGGCGGTTGCGGCGAAGGATAGTGCGCGGTTTGTGCAGGCTTATGATGGGTTGACCCAGAGCTGTAATGTTTGCCATCAGAATCATGAGTATGGGTTTATTGTGATTGCGCGGCCGACCGTTCCTTTTTTGACTAATCAGCGATATCAACCATAGGTGCTAGTTTAGGAGCTGCTGTAGCACCCCCCATTGAACATAAAATAAGAAGGCCACTAATGAACCTCACTATCAAAGTAGTAGCAGCTTCAAAAACAGCCTCAAGCTTACTGGTACTAGTTTTTTCGATATCGGTTTTTGGTGCCGACACGCCTGCGTCCGGTACTTATACTGACGAACAATTCGAGCGTGGCGAGGCATTGTATAGTCTGCAATGCGCGCAGTGTCATGGTGCTGAATTAGAGAGCGCGGCGGCACCGGCATTAATAGGCCCGACGTTCAGAAAGACTTGGGCGCTGATGGGGGCGAACGTGGCCGAGTTGTACGATCGCATTAGCACCACCATGCCACCGAGGCAGGGTGGAGACTTGCAAGAGAGTGAGTATCTCGACCTGCTGGCCTATGTGCTGGGCCGCAATAATGTGTTGCCGGGCAGCGAGGCGCTTAGAAACGATTATCCTTATTTGAGTGCCATTCCCTTTGCGCGGGGCGACGAGGTGTTGGATATCGCCGCGAATTTTATCGAAGGAGTAAATGGCCTTGTACCAACTGGGAGCGGGCCAAGCTTCGATGAGTTGATGGCAGCGGCGGATAACTCTAAGGATTGGCTGTATCACAATCAAAATTATCAAGGCACGCGCTACTCGGCCTTAGATGAAATCAACATCAGTAATGCGGATGAGCTGCAGCAAGTCTGCGTCTATGAATTGCCCACCAACGCCACCATGCAGACCGGCCCGATTATTTATCAGGGCACCATGTATGTCACCAACTCAACCCATACTGCAGCAATTGATGCGGCAAACTGCGAGGTAATTTGGTCCTACGATTGGGCGCCAAGAGATCGCATGGTGTGGGGCAATAATCGTGGCGTGGCGATTAAGGATGGCTATGTGGTACGTGGCTCTCCCGATGGTTATTTGCTGGCCCTGGATTCGGCGAATGGCAATCTATTGTGGGCCAGGCAAGTGGCGGACCCTTGGTTGGGTGAAACTTTTTCTATGCCGCCGATGATCTTTGAAGACACGGTATTGATTGGGCCGGCGGGCAGTGAGAATGCTATTTCCGGATGGCTTGCGGCGTTTTCCTTGCATGATGGGGACTTGATCTGGAAGTTTATGACAGTTCCAGAGGCTGCAGCCGGTGGCGGGGCGACCTGGGGCAACCCGAATAATATTCTGCTGGGGGGGGGCGCGGTGTGGACGCCCTTGAGCATGGATTTGGCGCTAGGCGAGGTCTACGCCGCAGTAACGAATCCGGCGCCAGATCTGCCTGCCTATCTGCGGCCGGGTGAGAACCTGTATAGCAATAACATCGTGGCGCTGGATGTGCGTAGCGGCGAGCTGAATTGGCACAAATCTATAGTGCCTAACGACGATCACGACTGGGATCTCACACAGGTGAGCCCGGTGTTGAAAGCAGGCATCAATAATGTGTCTCGCGACATGATAGCGACCGTTGGTAAAGACGGCATTCTGCGTACCCTCGATAAGAACACTCACGCTATTGTGTACGAAACCCCCGTCACCACTATTTTGAATGCCGAAGTGCCGGTTACTCAAGAAGGGGTTTTTGCCTGCCCCGGGGTATACGGCGGCGTATTGTGGAGCGGTCCCTCTTATTACCCTGCCCAGAAGCTGCTTATCACGCCGTCTATTGATTATTGCGCGCAGTTTACCGCCAGCGAAGAAATAAGCTTCACGCCAGGGCGGATGTATATGGGCGGCCGGGTGCGCCCCGCCGATGAGCAGACTGGTTGGTTAACGGCCATAGAGGTTGAGAGCGGCGAGGTAAGTTGGCGCTACCATTCACTTAGACCTATGGTGGCCGGCGTAACCACTACCGCTGGTGGATTGGTGATGACGGGTGAGCTAAGCGGGAATTTGCTGATACTCAATGCAAACTCTGGGGAGGTGCTCAATAGTATTCCTACTGGCGCCCCTGTAGGGGGAGGCATCGTGACTTACGAGGTGGACGGTAAGCAGTTTATCGCCACCAGCTCTGGCAATGCGATGATGACGTTTCGGACTGGGGATGAGATTGAAGGGGGTGGTAGGGTAGTTGTTTATGGGTTACCCAATGCTCGTTGATTTTCTCGATCATTTATCTTTATGACTATTTCTATGCGTCTTATGAATAAAAATTCGATTCTCGCTTTGTGCTTGCTTCCCAGTGTTGTCACGTTCGCCCATGGGCAAGCGTTCGACGTACAAGCCCACCGTGGCGGCATGGGCTTGATCACTGAGAGCACATTGGAGGCTTTTGCCAATGCCCTAGCGCTTGGCGTTAGCACGCTGGAGTTGGATACGCAGGTGACTGAGGACGGCTTTGTCGTTGTGACCCATGACAGACAAGTGCTGGCGCATCGTTGTCGTGACACTGCGGCTGCCTTTACTAACGACCCAGAGTTTCCCTATGTGGGGAAATACATCAAGGAGCTTTCCTTAGCTCAGGTGCAAACGCTTGATTGTGGCTCGCAACGCGCAGAAGCCCATCCCAATCAGAAGAAGGTGCCCGGCGCGCAATTGCTGCAGCTTGCCGAGGTCTTTGAGCTTGTTAAACGCAGCCAGGCTGACGATGTCATGCTCAACATTGAGACGAAGGTTGAGGCCGGTGCGCCGCAGGAGACCGTGGAGCGTGAGCAATTTGTGCGGGCGGTACTTACAGAAATTCGTGCGCATAACATGCTTGAGCAAGTCACAATTCAGAGTTTTGACTGGGGCGCCTTGATGCTGGTTCGCGAACTAGAACCCACGCTACCCATCGTCGCGCTTTCTAACGCGCAGTCATTCCTGCAATGCGGTATGGAGGGAGTCTCGCCTTGGACTGGCGGCATCGACATGGATGACTTCGATTGCAATCTGCCAGCGGCGGCTGCCTCTTTCGGTGCGGATGCGATATCGCCGGTGCATGGCTCACCGCAAGAGGGTCGCATTACAGACGCGGACTACACCCCGTTCGTCACGCCCGCGATGGTGGAGCAGGCGCATGGGCTTGGACTAAAAGTAATTCCTTGGACAATTGACGATACCGCCACGCTGCAATACTTGGTAGACATGGGCGTAGACGGCATTATCACCAATTATCCCGACCGCTTGATGGCAGTATTACAGGCGCGCTAAGCCGATTAGTGTCGGCAACCGCAAGCAAGAGATTTTGGCAGAACAGTTTGACGCGAATGTTGATGAACTTCAGTATCAAGAATCACGATAGATTGAATATAAACTTGGATTGCAAATATGATGAAAAAGAACCTATTAAGAGCCGGCTTACTAATTGCTTTGGTACCGATAACTTTCTACACCCTTGCTGCTGATGCGAATAAGGAGATCCATTCGACGGATGCAGTCTATCCGGCTGTGGGGCCTTACTCGCAGATGGTTCAGGCGGGGGACACCTATTACCTATCGGGCGTGATTCCGTTAGACATAAGCGGTAGTGCAATACAGGGAGAGAGTATTGAGGAGCAAACCCATAAGGTGCTGCGCTATATTTCGGCAATGCTTGAGGCGCAGGGCATGACTTTGGCGAATGTGGTGATGTCTACGGTTTATATGACGGATTTGGCTGAGTTTGCTGCAATGAATGGGGTTTATGGGGAGTATTTTTCGGAACAGCCTCCGGCGCGGGCTACGGTTGGGGTTGCTGGGTTGCCTCGGGGGGTGAAGATTGAGGTGTCGGTAGTGGCTAGTAGGTGATGCAGGATTTGTTTCTGAGTCATGAGCAATGGTTTTTTTGATTACACGCCGATAGTTGCGGGTATAGAGTAATCAGTAGTTCCGGTCTTATGGCTTGATTTCAATTCAGATATGGGGTTGAATTCCAATCAGTTTGACGGGAAAGAGTAGGCGCAGCATATTTTTTCGCAAAATATTTCTTGACATTCAAGCAATTCTTTTAGGAAAACCAATGTCTCTGGGGGAAGTTCTTTTACTCAATTTATTCAAAGGTAAATGACTCTATTTTTTAGCTAAATCTACACTTTCTCTTGTTGGAATTGCGAAATAGATACATGGATACCAATAATTGGAGTCACAGTAGGTGTCGGTTTAGTCGGCGTCAAAATTTTCGAAAGTGAGAGGCAATGAATCCTAAAGATAATGATGAATTCGAAGATGTACCGCCAAATCCTGAATATTTGATCAAGTCAATCTCGGAACAAGGTTATAGCTTAGAATCTGCACTAGCAGATTTGATGGATAATTCTATTTCCGCTGACGCAGACAAAATTGAGATACTCGCCGATACTGATTGCGAACCTTTCGCTTTATACCTTGCTGATAATGGCAATGGCATGGACGTTGAAACCTTAAAGCAAGCCATGAAATTTCCTAGTAGTTCGCCGGAACTTTTTAGAGAAAAATCTGACTTAGGAAGGTTTGGACTAGGTTTGAAAACCGCATCTTTTTCTCAAACAAGGAGGTTCACAATACTTTCAAGAAAGAAAGGAACAAATGAGTTTTCTGGGCGAACTTGGGATATTAAATATCTTAAAAATGGGAAATGGAACCTTTTAGTAAATTCCAATAACGAGATTGAAGATGTTCTTAGTAAATATAGGAATCTTTCCAAAAATCATATAAACCAATTCACTTGTTTCGATGTAAATACAGTTATCATATGGCAAGGGCTCTATAAATATGAAGACTATATAGAGAAGGAGAATAGAAAAGAAGCATTAAAAAAAGAGCTTACAGAGGTAACAGCAGAGCATATAGAAATCGTATTCCATAGATTTATGGAGCGCAAGAAGTTGCCACTTCAAGTAAGAATCAATAATCAGTTGCTCGCCCCATTTAACCCATTTCCAACTAAAGAAAAAGATTTTAGATCTATTGAACCACTGAGAAGAAAGTTCGGAGAAAAATCCGTCGCGGCAGAAGGTTTTATTTTACCATCGAGAAGTATTGACGAGGTGCAACAGGGTGCTTCAATCTGGACAAATAGAAATCGAAGTTTAATGGGCTTAGAAGGCCTGTATGTGTATAGGTGCAATCGAATAATACTATTTGGTGGGTGGAGCAGCTTGATCAAGAAAGGCCCAAGGTTGCAATTAGCCCGATTGAGATTAGATATAGGAAATGGAGTTGATGACCTTATAAATCTCAATGTCGCGAAATCACAGCTAAAAATTCCGTATGAATTGAAGAAAGGATTTGAAAGTTATGCGCTTAAGCTAAAGGGTGAAGCAGAAAAAGAGTTTTATAACCGAGGTAGAAGCGAGTTTTCAAAAAATTTAAAGCCACCAAAAGAGCAAATATTCTTTAAAAAATCTTCAAGTCGTGGAGTGATTTTGGAGTTAAATAATGAGTTTCCCATAATCAGTAGTTTGAAAAGCGAGTTAGAGGGCGAGTCACTCTCTAAGTTCAATTTCTTGCTAAAAATGATCAACACAAATGTTAACAAAATTAGAAGAGTTCATGAAGAGAAAGAGTTTATTGGAGTTCAAGAGAGCGACGGATTATCGATTTACGATGTGAGAAATTGTGTACAAGGATTTTTGGATCTAGGGCTGACTAGTTCGATCATACGAAGGAAAATTATAAGCGAGCTTGGGTTCTCTGAGGATTCTTTTCCTCCAGATATTCAGGATATGTTGGAGGTTAAGAATGCAGGAAAATAGATATGTAAAACTATTTAAAGAAGTAATTATAGGGAAGGTAAAGGAGTTTGAGAACTCCGAAATACTCAGCATTGAATTCTTTAACGACTTGTTTCCAAAAATTTCGACGCAAATTCGATCAATTGCAGTAATTCTCAACTACCCGGAGGTAGATGATGAGACACTATTTTCCTATTTTGAAGTAGCAAAGAAAGAATATTTGTCTGTAAATCCTGTAGATATAGAAACATCCAACGTACTAACTAAAGATAGTAAGCCTACATGGTTAACTGAAAAAAGAGAAAGTGAAATTAAGTGGCACTATACTCAAAGATATTTACAAGCAATAGAAGAGTCCGGACGATCGGATACGGTCATTAAGGATACTAAAAACTCTAGTTTGGGCATAATGGGGAAGTTGGGGGACCCAAAATCAACTGATGAATTTTATGTAAGAGGGCTAGTGGTTGGTGAAGTGCAATCAGGGAAAACCGCAAATTTCAATGGTGTCCTGAACAGGGCGATTGACTGCGGATATAAGCTTATTATTGTTCTTTCTGGGATCATGGAGGATTTGAGGATTCAGACTCAGCAAAGAATAGAGAGCGATGTGATTGGTGAAGGTTTGGACATAGAAACCGACGCAATCGGCGTTCAAGGTGTGGGAAAGATAAATAGATTCGGCCCGATGGGTGGTTCAGACATCGAGCAAGTCGTATCTATTACTTCGTCAAAATCGGATTTCAAAAAAGGCCTCGCAGACGCCAATTTTTCGTTGAATCATACTAATGTGTTGGTATGTAAAAAGAATATCGGGGTGCTTAAGAATTTAATTGTCTGGCTCCATGATCACCTAGATCCGGGAGCTGAGCAGCACAATATTCCATTCTTAATCTTAGACGATGAGGCGGACAATGCCTCTCTAAACAATGAAGGTCATAAAGGGGTGGAATATGCATCACGAACAAACGGGTATATAAGGGTATTACTTCAATTGTTCCATAGGAAATCCTATTTGGGTTATACAGCAACTCCATTTGCAAATGTGTTGCAAGATAGAAATGAAGCTTCTGAGAACTATCAAACTATAAGATATAGAGACGAAGGAGTGGATAAGGAAAAAAGGCTTTCGCAGGTATCTAACATTTTTCCTGACGACTTTATAATTCTACTTAGTTCCCCAACTAACTATGTTGGTGCTAAACAGATTTTTGAAACGATCACTCCAATCAATAATTCAATTGGCGAAAAATTGCCTTTAGTCATTCCAGTAGACGATCATATTTTAGAGTTCCCATCTCGTGTATTTGAAGATTTAGATGGAAATCCAATCGGTGTCGAGAACTATCAAACAAAAGAAGAGTGGGATGAAGCTATCGGTCCATACTCTTCATATCTACATTTTGCTGACTTTCGAGAATATAGGCGTGAAACCCGCTCTAGTAGAAAAGATGATCCGTTTCCTCGAAGCTTGCCAGATTCGCTTATAGATGCATTGCTGTGTTTCATACTTGCAGTTTCTGTAAGAGAAAGCAGAAAGCCAGCGATGATTAAGTCCGTACTATATCAACCTCATAATACAATGTTAATTCACATTTCAAGATTTACAGCCTGGCAGAACGCTACAAAACTAAGTATCGAAGAATATTTAAGAGAGATAAAGTACAGAGTTGATAACGATGCTTTGAGCAATCCAAACTCTATTTTTTCGTCGTTAGAGAACAAATGGTACCAATACTATGCAGAAATTATCGAGTCTATAGGTGGTTATCTGCCAAACGGTTATACAGACGATTTTATGGTGCCTATTACGTTTGAATCTCTCAAGAGCTACCTCCCTGATGTACTTAGAAGTTTAGAGGTTAAAGCAATAAACAGTTCTACTGGAGACAAACTAATATATAAAAGAAAATCCCCCAAAAATGTAATTGCGATTGGCGGTAATCGCCTTTCTAGAGGGTTTACACTAGAAGGGCTATCAATTAATTACTTCATTAGAACGACAAATTATTCAGACACTTTGCTTCAAATGGGCAGATGGTTTGGTTATAGGCCAGGTTTTTTAGATTGCTGCAAGCTTTTTACGACTTTAGAGTCTATAGACAAGTTCAACTTAACTACTCGTTGTATTGAAGAGTTAGAGTTTGAGTTCAAGAAAATGGAAAAATTAAATAAGAGCCCCGAAAACTTTGTCGTAAGAGTTAAGAAGCATCCTGGTGTGCTAAAGATAACTAGACCCTCAATTTTGAAGAATACAATTGATGTTAAATGGTCGTTTCAAGATCAGCTCGAGATGACTACTCAATTTGACGTTAGAAAAGATCACATTAGTAATGTTTGGAATAGCTTTAAGTCGACTTTAGTCCCTAAGTTCAATTCTGGTAGAAAAGTGGGTGATTTTCTGACATTCAATACAGATGCTTTAGGCATTATTGATATATTGGAATCCGAAACAAATTATCCAAAAGATGTAGCCCGCTCAATGATTCAATTTATAAAATTGTGCAAAGAAAAAGAATTGTTGACATCTTGGTTAGTGGCGCTTCGTACAAAAGGTCAGGCAAGTCCTTCTAAAGGTCAAGGTGTAATAAAGAGTTCCCATTCTGGGCTTCGCGACGATGTAGGTATGGCTGTGAGACGAGGGCCGTCTCATAACGCGCCAGCGGCAGATAAGAAAGAATTTTTAGAGAGAATGATGTTTAGAGCTACTGGGAAATCTGCAAATATTCTGTCCTCAAATAGAGATATGAGTCTGCTTCTTAGCGAACCTGATATTGAGAGTGCAGAGTGGCAGTTTAGGTTAGAAAAAATCAAGGAACTAAAGCATAAAAATCCCACGCTTTCAGATGATGAAATTGAAAAGAAAATTACAAAGACATTTCCAGAAAGAATTTATCGGGAAAGGATGAAGGAAAATCAAGGTCTATTGGTAATCTATTTGTTCGATTCTTACTATTCCTTTAATCAAGAAAAAGGAGCGGAGTTCGCAGATTTTTCAGAGTTTGTATCCGTTCACAATCACGATTTGTCGATACCTTTAATCGGTTTCGCTCTAGGTTTTCCACCAATAGAAGATGATCCTGGTGGGGTCTATGTTCAGGGAGATTATGATATTAATGACGAGATAACTGAAGAGATGAATAATGAAGATTCAATTCTACCGGTAATAGAGGAATGAAAATAGAAGCGCTCAAAGAAAAATGGGAAGTTATCGAGAATACTGATTTAGTAAGTGGGTATCGATCTATAATTTTAGATCCTACTTGTTTCCCAGAATTTTATATTGGTCTAAATGATCAAGGAATGCGTTGCTTGATTTTGAAAATTCCTAATGAATTTAAAGTGAATTGCAATGTCTTTGACAAAGAAAAAATATCCTTGGCGTATTTTTCAGAAAAAAACTACATAGTCTTAATGCTTCATGATAGTGCATATTTTGAGCTTTTTGACGAACTAATAATGTCATTGCATACCTCGATCGAAAGAATTCCTGAAGTGAATGTATACTTGCGAGAGTTTTTCAAAACCTTAAGTAAGTGGATTCAATTTTTCGAAGATACTTCTAAAATACGTCTTTCTAGTGATCAAGTTCAAGGCCTTTTTGGTGAGCTTTACTATCTAAGAAGTATATTGCTTTCAGAGATGGAAAATGAACTATTAGCGGGTTTGAGATCATGGCAGGGCCCATTTGATAGGGGGCATGATTTTGTTTTTGACAGTAAGAACATTGAAGTTAAAACTAAAGTATTGGGAAAAGTGGGCGTGTCTATTTCAAGTGAATTTCAACTTGACGGAGAGTTAGGTAAGGAGCATCAGCTTCTTGTGATCTCAGTTCGAAAAGACGTAATAACTGGTCAGTCTATAAAAGACTTAGCATTTCATATTCGAGATATTGCAAGTGCTCAATTGGTTGATATTTCGATATTTCTACTTGCTCTTAAACAAAAGAATCTTACTTTTTCGAATATTCACGAGTACGATAACTTACGTTACGTATTCATTGAAAGTCAGGCATACGATTGTATGAAAGAAGGTTTTCCAAGGATTGTAAGGTCGAAACTGGATAAAAGTATCTCTCATGTAAGCTACGAGCTTAATCTTACTAAGTTAAGTGATTTTATTGTCTCAGAGGAAAGATTATAGATGGAAACAGGGATTTCTGATTTGCTAGCCTTTCGTAGGGAAATGCTAGATGAATCTAAAGATGAGAACGGTTTTGTTCAAGAGCAAGATATACTCAGAGATGTCCTTCCATTGATGCTGGACTCTAAGCGCGTTGACTCTGAGGATACTAGTGAATCTTACTTTTTGGCAGAACAAGGAGATGTAAAGGTAAACTCCTATTCGGTCAATGAGTCTGGAGAGCGCATTCAAATATTCTTGGTGGATGAACAGTTTATCGATGAAACTCTAGAAAACGAAGAACTATTAGTTTCACAACGCGCTGATTACGAAAAACAGTTTAAGCGAGCGGTACGTTTTGTCAAAATGTCGATTAGTAAGAAGCTTGTAATTCAGGACTCGGACAACACTAAAGCGTTGGCTGCACATTTTGCATTTCCGGAGGGGCTTAGCCAGTTTGATGTAATAGAAATATTTTTAGTGACTTTATCTGCAACGGTGTCTTTTAAAGGAGTTGAACCGCAACCTAGGAGTATTAGGTATGAAGAAGACAGTATTTCTGTAACCTTTGAAAGTAATGGTGAAACTATACAAAAGGAAATATTGCTTTTAAGAGAAGTCGTCGATTTGAATTTTCTATATAGCGTCGTTTCTTCAAGAGGAAATCGTGAGCCATTAGAGATAAATTTCAAGAAAACATTCGGTTATAATCTTGAGGTGCTTAAAGCAGCTGAAGAAGACAAATTTAGATCCTATTTGAGTGTGTTGAGTGCTGATACTCTCGCAGATCTTTACAAACGTTACAGTAGTCGGTTGCTAGAGAAGAACGTGCGTTCGTTTCTACAGTTCAAGGGAACAAACAAAGGTATAAGGGATACTATTAAGAATGAGCCTGAAAGATTTATAGCCTACAATAACGGGTTAACAATTACCGCGTCAAAGTCGAAAATAGTTGAGCATCGTCGTGTATTGTACATAGAGTCTTTATCGGATCTTCAAATTGTGAACGGAGGTCAAACCACAGCTTCTATTTATTTCTCTAGGAAAGATGGTTTTGACGTAAGTAAAGTTAGAGTCATGGCAAAAATTAATATTGTTGATGAAGCTGATTCGATTGATGACCTTACTTCTAAGATTAGTAAGTATTCAAATACCCAAACTAGAGTTTCTGATGTTGATCTTCGCTCTAGAAGTCCGGAGCTAGTAAAGCTCAAAGCTTTAAGTGAAAGCGTTACAACGCCTAAAGGAGATAAATGGTTTTTTGAGAGAGCGAAGGGAGAATTTAATACTAAGGTTCGAATTGCAGGCTCTAATTCAGCTAGATTGAAAAGAGAATACCCAATAGAAAGGCGTTTTACTAAAGAGCAATTGGCGAAATACTATACTGCCTGGGGAGACACTCCTCATTTAGTTAAGAAAGGTGGAGAAAAAGTATTTAGACTCTTTATCGAATCTATTTCCCTAGAGACTGGTCGAAGGTTTTTAGAGATTGATAGAAATTTCTATGAAAAATTAGTTTCACTAATAATTATTTTTAGAAGATACGAGAAAATATATGGTCAAGGAAAATATTCTATGGGGCAGCTTCGTTCGGCCGTTATACCCTACTCTTTATCAGTGCTTTACAATTATTCAGACGGTTCTTCAGAAAATGGCAATTTCAACCTGTCTTTAATTTGGAAAAATGGAGGCTTACAAGAAGACCTTGAAGAATACTCTAAATCATTGTTGATTCTAGTTAATAATTTGGTAAAAAAATATTCCGCCAGTGAAGACTATGGAGAGTATGCTAAGAAAGAGGAGTTATGGTCGTCAATTAAAAAAAGTGTTGAACTGGAAGAGTTCATGAGCACCTTTGCATCAAAATCAATTTTAGAAAAGTATACTATTTGAAAAATGTTGTGTTGATCTAATCTGAACGAATATTATTTTTTATAACATCTAAAACAAATAGCGCAATTTGTTTTGCTAAAAAGCTAGGCACTGCGTTTCCAACTTGTTGAAATTGCCATCCTTGTTTCCCTTCGAAAAAGTAATCATCCGGAAATGTTTGGATACGAGCGGCTTCTCTAACGGTTAATGAGCGATTCTGAATTGGATCGTAGTGAATCTGTGCGTGCCCATCTTTTCGAAGATGGCTAGTAATGGTAAGCGGAACTTGACCGGACTCAATTACCCTAAATCTGTCAGCATGGTTGCCAGTTTTCCAGTTGCCGTGTTTCGGTGCTAAAGCCTTTGGGAAATATTTGCTGTTTGGAGAAGGGCTCTTCTCTTGCTTGTGTGCAGCAGCCCAAAGCGCGCAGAACAAATATCTAAGCAAATCCGTTTTCATATGAAGACGTGTTCCATGGTTCAAGACTAGATTTTGTGGACTTTGTATCCAATTTTGTAGAGCTTTGTAACTATTGGAGAATTCGATGCTAAAAGGCTTATATTTCGAGTTCTGTATACAATAGTGGTTTCCTATATCGTCACTAATGTTATTAGGGAAATGCGAAGTCCCCAATTTTGTCAATTCTTCGTAAGTGGCTTTAAACGAGTTTTCGATCAATTTTTGATGTTTGATGTAGAGCTCTTTTCTTTCTTTTGTAGACAGAGAGCTTTCTCCGTTTCTCGTTCTTTTCTTTGATTCGATTTCAATTTGTCTTTTTGTAACATATTCAATTTCCTGCTGGTTGGTCAAAATAGACTTTAGCTCAGTTACGTTTAGTTTCCAGTTATTAAGCCATGCTTCATACGTGTTTGGTGTGCTGCAACCTAGTCTGTTGCTAATTCCACTACGTATAGGGGGAAGATTGCCTATAAGTTCCTTGATTGTCGGAGGAGAGTCTTTGCTAATTGGTCGCATAATGGAATTTATGCGACCATATTTTCGAAGTATTCCTAAAATAATTATACGCTTTCGTTGCTGAGGAACTCCAAAGTCACTTGCTTTTATAGAAAAGTCGCTGTCTTTGGAATACTGTGGGCCATTTTCGTTCCATGATATTGGTGATGTGACTAGTGAGTATAAGTCATATCTTTCATCCGGTTTATTCTGTGGCCTCTGGAGTTCGCGTTTAATTCTTTCGAAAATTCTCTCTCCTGACGCCAGCTTTGCAGAGGTAATTCCTTCTACATTTTCCATTATAAATAGATCTGGCTGTGCTGCGTCCAACACCTTTAAATACTCTTGGTAAAGAAAGAAGCGTTCATCATTTTCAGGAGTATACCCGGTTTCGGCTTGAATTCTATTTCGTCCATTCACAGAATAGGCTTGGCAGGGCGGGCCTCCGATCACAATTATGGGTTTTCTATTATTTTTTTTAATCTCTCGAATTTTTTCGAAGATAGACTTTTCATTCTCTGTCTCTAACTCGTCTTCTTTCTCAATTGGTAAACCTTTTTTGATTTTCTCCCATTTCCCCGGGTTGCCGAGAGCATGAGGCTCAAATAATGTCTCACTTTGAGCTTGTTCCCATTTCTTAGGATGCTTTTTAATCATTTTTTCGAAATTTAGAGTTTTCTCGCGTTCAGTAACACTCTCAATGTAATCGAAATATTCCACTTTTTCTTTGCTGTTTAGCTTTCGATAGAACGCTCTTAAAGTAAGAGTTTTATGAGCATGTTTTTCAAACTCGACTGACATTCGTATTTCGAATGGAGAATTCTTCTTGCAATTGCTAAACCCTTCACCTAGCCCGCCAGGGCCTGCGAAAAGATCAATTACGTCAATTTTACTTTGCATTTAGATACTACTCTGTTTTTTGCTGATTAAGAGTACCAGGGTTTTAAGTTAAATCCAGGTCTTGTATTTACATTTTTTTAAGAATTCTTCCGACGTTGGATTTTTTTGGTTTTCCCAATCCCGTTTAAGTTTTGTTTGCTAGCTTGTTTTGGGTGGTCTAGAGCATTTTAGTTAAAATTGTAGATTACTTTGGAAAGAGTACAAGAGTCATAAAGGATTGCTATTCATTCTTGATCATGAGTTTCCTGTTTCCATTGTTGCGAAGCTAGTAATTACACGTCGTCACGCAGCACGTCACAGAAGTTCCAGAGTTTTTGTAGGATGTCGTGGTGGGTTCTTGAGTGGTTTATCCGGTGAATAGATTGAATAGTGCATGGTTGATGTAATAGTTGGTGCGGCCCAATTTTTCTTTTTTGAGCAGCTTCATGTTGACGAGCTGATCAAGATATTTGCTGGCCGTCAGGCGGCTTACTTCAAGGTCTTGCATGACAAACTCGATTTTGGTGTAGGGGTGATTGAACAGATTATTGATCAGTTCATGGCGGTACATTTTCGGTTGTTCGGTACGAACGGTGTGTTTGAAGCTTTCCATCAGAGTGTTGATTTGTTCCACCAATTGCATCGTGTGCTGCGCGGTCACGGAAACACCCTTCACCATGTAAAGCAACCAGGGTTCCCATTGGCCCGTTCTGCGCGCATTCTGCAACTCTTGGTAATAGATGGCTTTGTTTTGGGTGATATACCGGCTGAGATAAAGTACGGGCAAATCCAATAGATCGTGAGCCACTAAATACAGAATATTGAGTATTCGTCCTGTGCGGCCATTGCCGTCGTAGAAGGGGTGAATGCTTTCAAATTGATGGTGAATCAGTGCCATTTTCACTAATGGATCGGCGTCGCACAGCGTGCTGTCGTTGATGTAGGCGGTTAGATTGTTGAGTAGTGACAGTATTTCGTCGTGATGCTGAGGAGGCGTGTGGACGACTTCGCCCGTCGTTTGATTTCTAAGAACTGTGCCCGGCAGTTTTCGCACCCCTGCGCGATTGGATTCGATGATTTGCTGCATTTGAATGAGATCGTCCAGACGAATCAGCTTGCTTTGCCGTACCAGAGCAAAGCCGTGTTTCAGGGCGGCAACGTAGTTGCGCACCGCTTTGGCGGCGGCATTGCCATAAGATTCGATGGCCAGTGCTTCTTTGTAGAGTTCGTCTTGCGTGGTGATGATGTTTTCTATCGCTGAGCTATCCTTGGCCTCTTGTAATGCCAAGGTGTTGATCAGGATTTCCTCATTGGGGATGCGGGCAGTCTTGCCTTTTAACTCCGCTAGGTGTCGGTGGGCTTCGGCACAGCTCTTTAGTACTGCGCGGGTTTCCCAGCTTGCGATGTTGGGCAGCGGCAGATGGCTTAGTTTGGTTTCCATGAGCCATGGTCCTTATTGATAGGTAAGGCATCATTTTTATACACATCACCTTCAATATGTATAGAAAAGTGAATATTTTATACATATTACGGCGATATGTATAAAAAGACTAGAAATATATACACGCTGTTTGGAATCTAAGTATGCGCAATGTGAAGGATAATTATGATTGGAGCAAACCACGTTGCCGAACAAGGTGCGACGCGTGTTGACAACAGCTACACGCTCGGCTATGTTTCGTGTATCTATTGTGTATGCATTCAAAGGGAAAAACTATGCGCGACGCCGCCATTAACCTACGGGCATTGCCCGAGCAGCGAGACTTGATTGATCACGCTGCAACTTTGCTGGGCAAGAACCGTTCAGACTTCATGCTCGAGGCTGCCTGCGACAAAGCGCAGGCGGTAATACTTGACCAGGTGTTCTTCAGCCTGAATGCCGACAAGTTCCAGCAGTTCACGGCATTGCTCGACGCCCCGCCCAGCCACAATCCAGGACTCGAGCGCCTCATGGCCGTGACGGCTCCTTGGACCACATCCAAGGGATGAGCTTGCAACTCAACGCACCTCAGCCACTTGCGGCCACTCACATTTTGGCTGGATTTGAGTGCCGCGAGGCCGTTCTCGACGAGTGGCTCAAGCGCCGCGCTATGACCAACCAAATGAGCGGTGCCAGCCGCACTTTTGTAGTGACGGATCAGGACAGCCATGTTTACGGCTACTACGCCATGGCTGCAGGTGCTGTCTCGCACCAGTTAGCAACCAGCTCGGTGCGTAGGAATATGCCTGATCCAGTTCCGGTAATGGTGCTGGCTCGGCTGGCGGTTGATCATCGAGCGCAGGGTATCAAGCTTGGCGCATCCCTCCTGCAAGACGCCGTCAACCGGGCGGTGGTGGTTTCTCAGAACGCTGGTGTCAGAGCATTGCTGGTGCATGCGCTTCACGACCGAGCCAAGGAGTTCTACGGACACTATGGTTTTCAGTCGTCGCCTTTGCATCCGATGACGCTGATGCTGAGATTGAATACCGGCAAGCCATGAGCGAAACATCCCTAGTGTTCTAGCTAGTTGAACGCCGATTCGGGGCGTCTTACGACGCCTGATTTGCGCCGGACAATGCTTGCGCATTTCCGGCATTCACGCCGCGCCTGGGGCGCGGCGCTCACCCCGACTATGCAAGTCCGAAACCGCCAGGTTTCGGCCAATCACGAAAAAGGCCCTAGTCGCTTGCGCAACTAGGGCCTTTTTCGTGATTGGTGGAGGCGGGGGGATTTGAACCCCCGTCCGTCAGTCCGCTGCCTTTGGATCTACATGTTTAGCGTCGTCTATTAAGTTAACCCTTACCGGCCCGACGGGCAGGGTAGTTCGGGCGAGCCCAGTACTTTTAGCTGCTTCGCGCTGGGCGCGCTAGGCTGGCGATCCTGTTCTATATGACAATCGCAAAACACCGGTTTACAGGCATCCCGGGGCGATCGCTAGCAGCACTAAGCTGCTAGAGCGTAGCTATCGTCGTTGGCAACTAAAAAGTTGCATAGATTGATTTACGAGAGCCTATACTCTCTCGACATGCACCTTAGGGTTTGATACCGGCGTCGAATCCAAAGCGCCCCCTTTGTGTTTGTGCATTCTAGCACACTAGCTTATGTGGGGGCTTGTGGTCATTTTTCAATGGGTGTGGGTTGCGTGGTGAGTTTTTAACTTCAATCTTGATCTAATCGCCTGCAGGGCAGGCTCCTACAGTCAGTGGTCAATCTAGGCTTTGGGTTGGCTTTGACCTTTTGGCTTGAAGGGGCTATAACGGTTGCCCACTTTTAAACGCACGGTTTCTCCTCGATATGCCTAGCCCGAATTCTCAGCGCGATTTATTTTCTTCAGTTCCCGATGCGGCTCCAGCTGCTGGGCCCAAGCGGCTGGGTATTGGGGTGGATTTTGGTACCAGTAATAGTGCGGTGGCAATCTTTGACGGGGAGCGTATTCAGCTTGTGCAGCTGGAGCGCAATAACGTCACGATGCCTTCGGCTTCCTATATCGACCGGCAGTTTCAGGTGTGTACAGGGCAAGAGGCTATCGATTCCTACATCCGCAACAATATGGGCCGCAAGGTAGAGCTGGGTGTGGAGGTGCTGGGTGAGGGGCGTACTAGCACAGGGCAGACCGGGGGCGATGGGCTGCCAGAGAGTGCGAGCACGGATCTTATTTATGGGCAGGCGTTTGTGGATTCGGGTGAGAAGGGACGGCTGTTTCGGGGTGTTAAGCGGATGCTGGGCCGGGCGGATGTGCCGCGGCTGATGGTGTTCGAGAAGGCGTTTCGGCTGGTGGCTTTGATCACGCCTATTCTGGTGCGCATTCAACAAGGAGCGCAGGCGTTGGTGAGTGCTCAGTCACCGGGGGCGCAGGCGGATCATGCTTGTATCGGGCATCCGGTTAATTTCGAGGGTAAGGATGCGCACCATAATGAGGTGGCGTTAGAGCGGCTGTCAGAGGCTTGTCAGCACGCTGGCTTCGTCGATAGGCAGTTCTACCCAGAGCCTCTGGCGGCGGCGCTTAGCTATATGCAGGCGAACCCACACTCTAGCGCTAAGCATCTATTGGCGGTGGACTTCGGCGGGGGCACGCTGGACTTGTGTGTGCTGCGCCGGGATGGCTTGAGCTTCGATGTGATTGCTATTCATGGGGTTGGGCTGGGGGGCGATCATGTGGATCAGGCTCTGTTCCGCGCTCTGTTGTTTCCTCTTTTGGGCAAGGGGGAGATGTGGCGGCGCAAGGGGGAGGACAGGCAGATAGAAACGCTGTTCCCGTTCGAGCTATATGAAGACTTAATCTTGAATTGGGCGGTGAGTTATCTGCTCAACCAGAATCAGTACACCACGCCGGTGCAGCAGTGCCTGGAGATGGGCGGTGAGGCCTTGCCTAAGTTTCAGCGGCTGTACGAGTTGATCAAGCAGAACCAGAGCTATCTGGTGTTCCAGTGCATCAAAGACATGAAGGCGAAGCTGTCGGAGCAGACAGAGGCGGTGCTGGATATTCCGGAGATCGATGTGGAGATCACGGTCACGCGGGCACAGTTCGAGGAGATCATCGCGGGGCAGTTGGCGCAGTTCGAGCAGGCGGTGACGGATACTTTGACCCAAGCGGGCTTGCCGGCGGAGTCTATCGATGTGGTGGTGAGTACCGGGGGTTCTTCTCTGATACCAGCTGTGCGCCGCAGCCTAGATCGCGTGTTTCCTAGCAAGGTGGTGGAGCACGACCCGTTCACCAGTGTGGCGGCGGGCCTTGCGATCGCGGAGTATCAGAATAGGGGGGCTCGGGAGTCTTAGCGGTTGGCGTGGCGCACTACGCGCTGCTTCTCGATTGCCCACTCGCGGTCTTTCTCCACATTACGCTTGTCGTGATCCTGCTTGCCCTTAGCAAGAGATACCTGACACTTTATGGTGTGGCCCTTCCAGTAGATCTTGGTGGCAACACAGGTGTGGCCCTTCTGTGCCGTGCTGGCGAAGATGCGCGCTAGCTCCTTGCGGTGCAGCAATAGCTTCTTGGTGCGGTCGGGCTCGCATATCACGTGTGTGCTGGCGGTGTTCAGTGGCACCACGTTGCAGCCGAGCAGGAAGGCCTCGCCGTTCTTGATAATCACATAGCTGTCGGTCAGCTGCACTTTCTTCTCGCGCATGCTTTTGACTTCCCAGCCGAGAAGGACCATGCCTGCCTCGAAGTTCTCTTCCATGAAATAATCATGAATAGCCTTCTTGTTGCGGGCGATGGTGTTGTCTGTAGTTTTCGCTTTACCGTGTTTAGCCATAGCCGGTCATTATAACCGCAATCCCTGTCCTGCATAGGGTGCATGCGTAATCGCCTGAAGAAGTGCGATGTGAGCTTTGCCTCTACCGCAAAGTTCTGGCGAGCGTTCGCGGGCGCTGTTAGAATCCGCCAGAAGCTTTCTCATAACAAATCTAAGCAATTGACATAAAAGGGTTTTCCATGGCGATAGAGCGCGGTCACTTTAGCTCCAAACTTGGCTTTATTCTGGCAGCAGCGGGCTCCGCGGTCGGCCTTGGTAATCTCGTCGCATTCCCTGTGATGGCGTCTAAAAATGGCGGGGCGGTGTTTCTGCTGGCCTATGTGCTGTTCGTGGCGCTGATCTGCCTGCCGGTGATGATGGCGGAGATCGCGATGGGGCGGGCCTCGCAGCGCAATCCGGTGGGGGCATTCACGCTATTATCTGGTGGCAGCAATGCCTGGCGCTGGGCGGGCAAGTTGGCCATCATCACGCCATTCATGATTGCGGTGTTCTACACCATCGTCACCGTGTGGCTCATCATCTACTTCCTGCAGGCCGCCACTGGCGACTTGGAGGAATTAGCGCAGCCCAATACCTTCGGCGAGATCATCGGTTCGCCCTCCATTTTCACCTACTTCATTGGCCTGCAGGTGTTGGTCTTCGCGGTGTTGATCAGCGGCGTGAAGAAGGGCATCGAGCGGCAGGCGAAGGTGTTGATGCCGACACTGGCGATAATGCTGCTGGGCCTGATCATATTTGTGATGACGCTAGACGGCGCGTCGGCCGGGGTGCGTTATTACCTAGTGCCGGACTTCAGCCAGTTCGATAGCACGGTGATCAACGCGGCGCTCAATCAGGCGTTCTTCTCCCTGTCTCTGGGCATGGGCATCATGATTACCTATGGCTCCTATTTCAGCGAGACCGATAGCATTCCGGGCTCCACGCGCTTAGTGGCATTGGCGGATACCTCGGTGGCGTTCTTCGCTGGTCTGCTGATTCTGCCGGCCATCTTCGCGTTCAATCCTGCTACCAACCCAGACGATCTTTCTAGCAGCAGCGTTGGCTTGATCTTCACCTATCTGCCGCAGATATTCCTGTCGATGCAGGGGGCGGTGGGCTATGTGGGCGCTAGCATCGTGGCCAGTGTGTTCTTCGCGCTGGTGTTCTTCGCTGCGGTCACCTCCTTAGTGTCGATCCTCGAGATTCCGATCTCCTATATGATCGACGAGTGGGAGATCCCCCGTACTAAGGCGGTGTTGATTCAGGCGGCACTGGTTAGCTTCTTCGCGCTTTTCGCGGCGATGTCCTTCGGCATGTCGGATTTCCTAACAGACTTTATCCCTTATGGCGGCGGCAATAAGTCTTTCTTCGACTTGATAGCGGATACCTTCAGTGAGGTGATCCTGCCCTTCGTCGGCTTCCTCGCCTGTATTCTGTGTGCCTATCGCTGGCGCAATGGTGGCCTGTCGGCAGAGCTTAACCGCGGCGACGAGCACTACTCGGGCACGTGGATGGAGCGCTATGTAAACTTCTCGCTGCGCACCTTCATTCCCGTCGTGTTGATGTTCGTGTTCCTGAATTCGGTTGCACAGAAGTACTTCGCGTTCGACCTTCTGAGCTTGTTATGACCCGGATAGATCGCAGCGCGCTGGTGATGCATTCTGCCCAGCAGATGTATGAGCTGGTGAACGATATAGAGGATTACCCGCAGTTTATGCAAGGCTGCCAGAAGGCGCGGGTGATTAGCAGAACGGAAGAAGAGGTAGTGGGTGAGCTCACGCTTGGGGCCGCCGGCCTTAGCCATACTTTTACTACTCGCAACACGCTAGTGCCGGGCCAGGAGATGCAGATGCATCTGGTGGAAGGGCCCTTCCGGGAATTTGGGGCGTCATGGCACTTTAAGGCCCTGAGCCCGGAGGCCTGCAAGGTGTCCCTGCAGATGGAATTCGATTTCGCGGGGGGCATAATGGGCTTCGCACTCGAGAAACTCTTCAATCACTCGGCGAATAATCTAGTCGAGGCATTAGTAAACCGCGCCAACCAGGTGTATGGTCAGGCGGACTTTAAATGACAAGCAATAGCATGACAGCCAATAGCAATTCAGAGAACGGGCTGCTAGAGGTGGAGGTAGTGTATGCCTCTCCGGATCGGCAGCGCTTGATTGGACTAAGGGTGCCACTTGGCGCAACTGCTCTAGAGGCGGTGCAGCGCTCCGGCATCCTGCAGGAGTTCCCCGAGATCGACATCGAGAAGGCAAGCTTTGGTATATTCTCAAAACTGCTCGATGGCCGGGGCAATCCTACCGCCGCCGAATATGTGCTGCAGCCGCGGGACAGGGTAGAGATCTACAGGCCACTATTGATAGACCCGATGCAGGCGCGTCTGCGCCGCGCGGCTAAGGCTAAGAAGGCCTAGAACGAATTGTAAGGAGTAAGATATGGAAGACAAAGACATCCCCGGTAGCGATAAGAGTAAGAGCTTTTTCGCCCGCTTAGAGGCGGGGCTGCGCGAATACTATGTGGCGCCTTACCGCCGCGAGTTCGCCCGCGCCCAGCGCGACGAGGACGACCTGTTCATGATGCTGGTGTTCTCAGAGAGCCTCGGCATCCCCAACCCGGCCACCTATTACACGATGGAGCTGCTGCCGGTAGTGTACGACCGCTTCCACGACTGGCATCGACGCATGGGAATGGAACGCTCCCCACTGGATCACGTGTCATGCTGTTAGAACTCGCACGCGCAAAAAGCATTCTATTCTTCGGCGGCAAGGGCGGGGTGGGCAAGACCACCGTGTCTGCAGCCACGGCCTTGGCGATGGCAAAGGAGGGGCGCCGCGTGTTGTTGGTCTCTACCGACCCGGCCCACAATCTTGGCCACCTATTCAATCGCGAGATTGGCCCCAAGCCTGTGAAGCTCGCCACCAATCTCGACGGCATGGAACTAGACCCGGAGCAGACGGTTAACGAGCATCTGGCCGAGGTGTCAGACTCGCTGCGCAAGCTCATGGCGCCGCAGCTGGCGGGCGAGGTCGACAAGCATATCGAGCTGTCCAGAGACGCGCCGGGCATGCAGGAGGCTGCCATCATGGAGCGCATCGCCGAGGTAGTAGAGCAGGCTGCTAAAGAGTATGACCTGTTAGTGTTCGACACGGCCCCTTCCGGACACACGGCGCGCCTGATCGCGTTGCCGGAGATGATGTCGGCCTGGACCGATGGCTTGATTCAGCGCCGCGAGAAGGCGGAGCGTTTTAGTGCGGTGCTGCGTAACCTGGGCAACGATAAGTCCGTCGGCAACGCCATCTTCGGCGGCAGCGACGACGATAATCCCATGGATAGCCGCGAGAATAAGATTCGTATTCTGCTCAACAGGCGTCGCCGCCGCTTTGGTGACTTGCGCACGGCCCTTGGCGATGCCGGCCGCACCTCTTTTGTCATCGTGTTGGCGGCCGAGCGCCTGCCGGTGCTGGAGACTATTCAGTTGAACGGCCAACTCCAGCGTAGCGGCGTGAAGGTTGGGGCGCTGATCGTGAACAAGCGCCTGCCCGATGGCCTAGGCGAGTTCCTCACGGAGCGGCGCACGCAGGAGGAGATTCACTTGGCAACCCTCGCCGATGCATTGCCGCACCTGCCTCGCAAAGACCTAACCCTAGTGGCGCACGATGTGGTGGGGCTAGAGGCTCTAGAGCGCTTCGCGAAAACTTTGGTCTAAGCGCATTTATTTGTGAGAGGGCTGGAAACTTTTGCTAAGGCGCACGGTCAATCTAATGTACCCGCAAGATAACCTCCGGAACATTGCCCTGTGTGCTAGGCATAGAGCAATGTTACGGGGGTTTTATTATTGATAGTTTGCGCTATTATTTCTTAATCTTAATCTCTATGTAATCGAGCAAACCCAGTCAAAATGAGCTGCGTCAAACGGCCAAGAGAACTCTTAACAAGAGGTGCTAGTAAGTACCTTGTGTTGTTCTTCGCCCTGTTTTTCTTGGCGATACAGAGCAGCACCCTGCTGCACTCCCATAGCGGCGATCTCAATAAACACATCGACTGTACGCTGTGTCTGAAGATTGGCTCAAGCCACGACGCACTGCCTAGCAGCACTGTTAATTTCGTTATTCCTACCCTTCGCCATCATTTCGACCCGGTGCGTGCAAGCGCCATCGTGGTGGCGCAGGTCCCTGCAAAATCTCGCTCTCCCCCTTCTTCTATCGTCTGAATCTTTTGAGCCGCGCCTTGCGGTTCTAACTCGGCTTGTGCCCGTATGCCCCTAGAGTTTAGTGCCTAGGACGCGTGGGTCATGTTGTATGCCTATCAAGATTTGCGTATAGAGGTTCAATGCAATGAATTTATTCAAAACACGCGTGCTATGTGCCGCGATCGCGGCTGCCTGTGCACCGCTCACCTATGGCCAAGACGCCCACACCGATGAAATAGTCGACGAGATCATCGTCACCTCAAGCCTGCAGCGCTCGCGCGCCGAAACGGCGTTGCCGGTCAACGTACTCAGCGGCGAGGCGCTGCGAGAGAAGGCGGCCGCCACACTCGGGGAAACCCTGAAGGAATTAGTAGGGGTGAATAGCGCCTCCTTCGGCACTGGGGTTGGCCTGCCGATCATCCGCGGGCAAACCGGTAATCGGGTGCAGGTATTGCAGGGCGGGGTGAGCAATATGGATGCCTCCGCCATTAGCCCAGACCACGCCAATAGTGTGGAGGCTATCCTCGCCGAGCGCATCGAGGTCATTCGCGGCCCGGCGACTCTGCTGTATGGCAATGGCGCCATTGGCGGTGTAGTTAACGTCATCGATAATCGCATTCCTACCTCGGTGCCGGAGCAATTCACGGGCCTGATGGAGACCCGCAATGACAGCGTCTCGGACCAACAGACTACGGTGTTGAAGCTGGAGGCTGGGGCGGGCGACTTCGCGTTCCATCTAGATGGCACCTACCGCGAGAGTAACGACACCAGCATCAATGGCTTTGCCATCAATCCGCGTACTGTCGATATCGGTGACGAGGAGGCCTTAGAGCAGCTACTCGACAGTGAGGGGCGCATCGACAATTCCTCTGCCCGTGCCCACGCCAATACCGCCGGCTTCTCATGGAGTTTCGATGGGGGTTATATCGGCGCCTCCGTTGGGCATTCGCGCAGTAATTATGGACTGCCCTCGGCGGCCCATGCGCATCATGAAGGCGATTACCATGACGAGCACGACGATCATGACGAGGACGAGCTAGCGCATGAGGAGGAAGGGGGAATCCGCATAGCGATGCAGCAGGATCGCTATGATTTCGAGGGGCTGCGGGAGCTAGATGGTTTCTTCAGTCAGGCGCAGGGCAAGTTCAGCGTAGTGGACTATCAGCACGCAGAAATAGAGGGCAATGGTGAGGTCGGAACGGTCTATTCCAACGAGGGCAGCGAGGGGCGCTTCACACTTACCCATAGTCCCATCGGTAGCCTCACGGGTGTTACGGGCTTTCAGGTGGGCAGCAAGACCTTCAGCGCCAGAGGCGAGGAAGCCTATATCTCGGAGACGGACATCGAGTCCTTCGGCCTGTTTACCGTGCAGAGTCTGGAGGTGGGGGACTTCATCTATGAGTTCGGCATGCGTGCGGAGCGGCAGAGCTGGGATCAGGCCGGCTCGGCCTGCGACGACAGCACCAACAGCCTCAGTGGCAGTGCCTCGGCCCTGTGGCGTTTCCGGGAAGATACCAATCTGATGTTAGCGCTAGCTCACTCGCAGCGCGCAGCCAGTGTGGAAGAGCGCTACTCCAATATCGACAATGGCAGCTGTGCCGAGTCGGCAGACCCCGAGGACTTCATTGCCCACGCGGCGACACAGCGCTTCGAGCTGGGAGACCCGCGCGCCAAGAAAGAGCAGTCTACGAACATCGAGATCGGCCTGCGCCGCCACATGGGCACCGTGACCGGAGACTTGAATGTGTTCTACAACAACATCGCAGACTATCTGTATATGCGCGATACCGGGGAGTATGTGGACGGCGTGCAGATTGCGCGCATGACCCAAGACGATGCGCTGTTCACGGGGGTAGAGGCGGAGCTGACTATGCCTGTTAGCCAGGGCGATCGGCATTTTACAGAGCTGTCGGTGTTTGGAGATTATGTGCGGGCAAGGCTGGAGTCCAACGGCAATGTGCCGCGTATTCCGCCGCTTCGTTTTGGCGTAGGTCTGGTACACACCCACTCGGACTGGCAGTACAAGCTGCGTCTCACGCGTGTGGCCAAGCAGTCGGACATGGCACTCAACGAGCGGCCCACCAATGGCTACACGCTGGTCAACGCCTCGGTGGACTACCATGCGAATCTGCTAGGCAATGAGCTTACGTTGTTCGGCAAGGCCAATAATCTGCTCGACGAGGAGGTGCGCAATCACGCATCAATTCTCAAGGATGTGGCGCCGGAGGCCGGGCGCAACCTCGTGTTGGGGATGCGGTTTGAGTTTTAGCGGGGGAGCCTAAAGGCAGGCTCATTGTATGAAAAAATAGGTAGGAGCGAGCTAGCTCGCGAATGGGGTGCGATTGACTCGGTCTTGTAATAAAGGCAGGTCCTTCGCGGGCAAGCCCGCTCCTACCTCTTCGAGTTGGTTCTGCGTTTTGGATTAGGAGTTAGAGGCAGCCGGGGCGCTTGAGGCGGCCTCGGCGGTGCTCTCTTCGGTGGGCTTGAAGTCGCCGGTGAAGTGGGTCAGCAGGTCATTCTCGAAGAACATGGTTACGCCTTCCTGGCCGCGAATGCCGCCGCCGGGCTGATAGCTGTAGATGTAGTCCCAACGGTCCTGATCGAAGGGGTCGCGCACCAGTGGCGTGCCCATCACGAAGATGACTTGGCGCTTGGTCATGCCCGGGCGCAGCTGGTCGATCATCTCTTGGGTAATGATATTGCCTTGCTGAATATCGACTTTGTACACGCCGGGAAACTGCAGGCGAGGTATAGCGCAGGCACTGATGCTTAAGGCGCTGGCCAGTACGATGAGGCATTGCAGGGTCTTGCGGACTAAGAGGGCCTTGGAGCTGTTCGTTTGTTGCGAAAACATAGGAGGTCTCGATATTTAGCTGGCAGAGCGTGACACGCGGGTCAACTTTCATCTGCATTCGTTACGGGGCATAATACCTCACTTGCTCCACGGGTCAATGCACTAGCGTGTATGAAAGCGAACCCTTCCGGATTCCGTCGACCGTATTATGTCGCAGTGTCAGTGCGAAAAGAGAGAACCATGTCATCTGAAAACCACGAACTACGTAAGGCTGGCCTCAAGGTCACGCTGCCACGAGTCAAGATTCTGCAGCTACTGGAGAACTCCGAGACACGCCACCTGAGCGCTGAGGATGTGTACAAGGCCTTGATCGAGGCCGATGAGGATGTGGGCCTTGCCACGGTTTATCGCGTTCTAACTCAATTCGAGTCTGCTGGGCTGGTGATGCGTCACCATTTCGAGGGTGGGCACTCGGTATTCGAACTCAGCACCATGGAGCACCACGACCATCTTGTATGCAGCAAATGCGGCTTAGTAGAAGAGTTCTACGACGAAGTGATCGAGACACAGCAAGAGAAGATCGCCAAGAAGTTCGGCTTCGAGATCACCGATCACAGCCTCTATCTATACGGTATCTGCGGCACCTGCCAGAAAGTCTAATCAGGCCTTGAGCATCTCTTGCGCATGCGCAAGAGACTCTGGCGTGAAGCCCTGAGTCGTCGACTCGCCCCCTAGCATCCGCGCTATCTCCTCCACCTTCTCCTTGCCCTCTAGGGCACGAATGCGTGTGCCGCTATTAGTGGTATCGCTAGAAGATTTGCTCACGAATAGGTGGGTATGGCCTTGACTGGCCACTTGGGCCTGATGGGTTACGCACAGCACCTGACCGCGCTCGCCGAGTTGTTTTAGCAACACGCCAACAGCGCGTGCGACTCCGCCACCGATGCCCACGTCTACCTCGTCGAATACGAGAGTTGGCGTGCTCGATGTCTGGGCTGTGATCACCTGAATGGCGAGGCTGATTCGCGAGAGCTCGCCACCGGAGGCAATCTTGATGAGCGGGCGCGGCGGCTGGCCGGGGTTGGTGCTGACGAGGAATTCCACAGTCTCTTGCCCCGTGGCGCTGGGCTGGTCCTTGTTCAGGGGGCTTAGCTCCACGGTGAGACGTGCCTGGCTCATGCCCAGCTCGGCGATCTGTTCGTTGATTTGTTCGCCTAGTGTCTTGGCGCCCTTGGCGCGGCACTTGCTCAATTGCTCTGCCTGCTTGCGATAGTCTGCGCGCAGAATGGCGTCTTGGGCGCCGCGCTTGTCCAGCTCTTCGCTGCTGCTCTCCATGGCCTGAAGTTCGGCCAGCATGCTCGCCTGCAGGGCTAGCAGATCCTCGGGCTTGGTCTTGTGTTTACGCGCGAGCTGATGGATATCGGCAAGGCGTTGATTGATATCTTCTAGGCGTTGGGGGTTGGCATCGAAATCGTCGATGCTGCGACGCAGCTCCCGCGTGGCCTCTTCCACTTGAATCGCCGCGGTGCTGAGCATCTCGCTCACTGCATCTAGAGTGGGGGATTTGACTTGCAGCTCGTGCAGCAAAGCCAAGGCTTGGTTGAGCCCCTCTTGCAGCGTCATCTCTTCGTTCTCGCTGCATAGGGCCAGGAGTTGCTGTGCGGTGGCTAGGCTGGTGTCCATGCTATTGAGCAGGCGGTATTCCTCGTCCAGAGCCTCCAACTCGCCCTCTTGTAGTGCCAGTTCGTCAAGTTCGGTAAGCTGATAGCGTAGTAGCTGCTGCTGTGCAGAGGCGGCTTCGGATTGCTCGCGCAATTCCGTCATGGCCTCGAAATTCTTACGCCACTCGCGGCTAGTTTGCCGCACTTGCTCCACCAACTTGGGCTCGCCGATATAGGCATCGAGCAGGCGCAGGTGGGTGCCGCGATTGAGCAATGACTGGTGTTCGTGCTGACTATGGATGTCGATCAACATCTCGCCTACGGTCTTGAGGATCTGCAGGGTCACGGGGTAGCCATTGACCCAGGCCTTGGAGCGCCCATCGTCGGAGACCACGCGGCGCAGTAGGCATAGCTCCGGCTCGTCCTCACTAAGCAGTTCATTCTCTTGCAGCCATTGCCTGGCTAGCACTTGGTCGCGGGTATCGAAATGGGCGCTGATATCGGTGCGGGTGGCGTTATTGCTGATCACACCTTTGTCTGCGCGGTCCCCAAGGCTGAGGCCGAGCGCGCCTAGGATGATGGACTTGCCGGCGCCGGTTTCGCCAGAAATGACGGTCATGCCGGGCGTAAAGTCTATCTCTAGGAAGTCGACGATAGCGTAGTGGCGAATTGAGAGCTGGGTCAGCATGGTGGGGCGGTGATTCTCTTGTAATCTATAAGGGCGAACGTGGGGCCGTGAGCGGCTGGGCGCGCTGCTGAATATAGCGCATCCTTGGTCATTTTGTCAGTGTCCCCACTATGTTAAGCAATTTTAGCGCTTTTGCGGGTTTTCGCCTTGAACTGCCCGGCTTTGCCCCAATATTCGCCCTCACTTGGATTGTGTTAGTCCTTTTGAAAATAGTCCCTTTGTAAGTTGCGAAGCTTGCGCGCAGCGCAGCACAACATAGAACAGGTGGAAAGATGAGCGATAGTAGTGACGATAAGAAACTAGACCCCGAAGCGGAGCAAGACATGGAAGAGAACATGGAGAACAATCAGGACTCTGTCGAAGAGGTAGAGCCGGCGGACGAGCAATCCCAGCTGATCGAGACGATGCAGAAACTGGTTCAGGCCGAGGGCGTGATTGCCCATCAGAAAGACGAGGTATTGCGCGTGCAAGCGGAGATGCAGAACCTGCGCCGCCGCACCGAGCAAGACATCGAGAAGGCCCATAAGTTTGGCCAGGAACGCCTGAGCAATGAGTTGCTGGCGGTGATGGATAACCTAGAGCGTGCGCTGCAGGTCGACATGGACCGCGAAGACGAGTCGGTCAAAGCGCTGCTGCAGGGTGTCGAGCTGACTCTGAAGAGCTTCGTGGACTGCTTCCGTAAGTTCGGCATCGAGCAGATCGACCCGCTCGGCGAGCCCTTCGATCCGCAGCTTCATCAGGCGATGACGATGCAGGAGAACCCTAACGTGGAGCCCGATACGGTCACAGCAGTTATGCAGAAGGGCTATACCCTGCATGGCCGCGTGATTAGACCCGCCATGGTCATGGTATCTAAAGCGCCCGAGGGCGGCGTTGATGAAAAAGTCTAGGTGAAAGCAAGCTCAGACTTGAAATCATCGGCTTCGGGCCAATATAGATGGCCATAGTTAGAAAAATCTTCGCGCCACGATGCGCGAAGGCAAAACCAAGCACAGTCAATCGAATTTAGAGAAACAGCTCATCCAAGCGTAAATCGCGCGTTGGACTAGCAAGGTGGAGAAACGAAATGGGTAGAATCATCGGAATAGACTTAGGGACCACGAACTCTTGTGTGGCAATCATGGACGGCGGCAAAGCTAAAGTCATTGAGAACGCAGAGGGTGACCGTACCACGCCATCGATTATCGCGTTCTCAAAGGACGGCGAAACGCTAGTAGGCCAGCCTGCTAAGCGTCAATCGGTGACGAACCCGAAGAACACATTGTTCGCAATTAAGCGCCTGATCGGCCGCCAGTTCGCCGACGACGTCGTGCAGAAAGACATCAAGATGGTGCCTTACGAGATCGTTAAGGCAGACAATGGCGATGCGTGGGTAAGAGTCAATGGCGAGAATATGTCGCCTCCACAGATCTCCGCTCAAGTATTGAAGAAGATGAAGAAGACGGCAGAGGACTATCTCGGCGAGCCAGTGACCGAAGCGGTAGTAACAGTGCCTGCTTATTTCAACGACTCACAGCGTCAAGCGACTAAGGATGCGGGCAAGATTGCCGGCCTAGAAGTTAAGCGCATCATCAACGAGCCAACAGCTGCTGCCCTTGCCTACGGCATGGACAAGAAAGGTGGCGACTCTACGATCGCCGTTTTCGACCTCGGTGGCGGTACCTTCGATATCTCCATAATCGAGATCGCTGAGACCGATGGTGAGCACACTTTCGAGGTGCTCTCTACTAACGGCGACACCTTCCTAGGTGGCGAGGACTTCGACCTTAAGCTGATCGAGTATTTAGCGGCCGAGTTCAAGAAAGAATCAGGCATGGACCTGCACAGCGATCCTTTGGCACTGCAGCGTCTGAAAGAAGCGGCAGAGAAGGCGAAGATCGAGCTGTCCTCTTCTCAGCAAACTGAGATCAACCTGCCCTACATCACGGCAGATGCGAGCGGCCCTAAGCACTTGGTGCAGAAGCTGACCCGTGCGAAGTTCGAATCATTGGTTGAGAGCCTAGTGGATCGCACCATGGCGCCGCTGAAGATGGCATTGCAAGATGCTGGCCTAGACGTTTCCAAGATCGACGACGTAATCCTGGTGGGCGGTCAAACTCGCATGCCATTAGTTCAGAAGAAAGTGGCCGACTTCTTCGGTAAGGAAGCACGTCGTGACGTGAACCCTGATGAAGCCGTGGCAATGGGCGCTGCGATTCAAGCGGCCGTGCTTTCCGGTGAAGTGAACGACGTATTGCTGCTAGACGTAACGCCTCTTTCCTTGGGCATCGAGACAATGGGCGGAGTTGCGAGTGTTCTGATCGAGAAGAACACCACTATCCCAACCAAGAAGACGCAGGTGTTCTCTACTGCCGACGACAACCAGACTGCTGTGACTATTCACGTTGTGCAGGGCGAGCGTAAGCAAGCGGCACAGAACAAGTCACTGGGCCGATTCGATCTGTCCGACATTCCACCAGCACCACGTGGTATGCCGCAAATCGAAGTAGCGTTTGACCTAGACTCCAATGGTATCCTGAACGTGTCTGCGAAAGACAAGGCGACGGGTAAAGAGCAGTCGATCATCATCAAGGCCTCTAGCGGTTTGTCCGACGAAGAGATCGAGAAGATGGTGAAAGACGCCGAGGCTCATGCGGCCGACGACAAGAAGTTCGAGCAGTTGGTAACCGTGCGCAATACTGCAGACGGCCTAGTACACGCCACTCGCAAGACTCTTGAAGAGGCTGGCGACAAGGTAGATGCAGCCGAGAAAGAGAAGATAGAAGCTGCTGTAGTGGCAGTGGAAGAGGCGATCAAGTCTGGCGACATCGAGCAGATCGAAGCGAAGACGAAAGAGTTGACCGACGTCTCCTCTGGTCTTGCCGAGAAGATGTATGCAGAGAAGCAGGCTGAGGCGAATGCTGCAGGCCCCGACTCGGCACAGTCCACTGACAACGATGATGCGGTTGACGCGGAGTTCGAAGAAGTTAAAGACGACAAGTAAGTTGCAGGAGGCGCAGCGCCAGGGCGCCTCTAGCTGTACGAGTCAATGCACAAAACCGGACGAGCGCTCCTCGTCTGGTTTTTTTGCGTTGTACGACCTGCGCATTGAGCGGTCCCCTTTTCGCTAAACGAGACAGAATAAGACTATGTCCAAACGAGATTATTACGAGGTGCTGGGAGTCTCCCGCGATGCCTCCGAAGCAGAATTGAAGAAAGCCTATCGACGCGTGGCGATGAAGCACCACCCCGATCGCAACCCGGATGACGCTACCTCCGAGGATAAATTCAAAGAAGCTAACGAAGCGTTCGAGGTGCTCTCCGACGCGAACAAACGTGCGCGTTACGACCAGTACGGCCATGCGGGTGTTAATCAGCAAGGCGGTGGCGGTGGTGGTGCAGGTGATTTCGGCGATATATTCGGTGACATCTTCGGCGATATATTCGGTGGTCAGCGTGGCGGCGGTGGCCGCAGCCATGTGCGCAAAGGCGGCGACCTGCGCTATACACTCGAACTCGATCTCGAAGAGGCCGTGCGCGGTACGACCTCTAAGATTCGCATTCCCAGCGCCGTGCGCTGCAAGGTATGTGACGGTAGTGGCGCCAAGAAGGGCAGTGCACCAGTAACTTGTAGCACCTGTAATGGCATGGGCCAAGTGCGCATGCAGCAGGGTTTCTTCTCCGTTCAACAGACCTGTCCGCGCTGCCAAGGCGCCGGCAAGCAGATCAAAGACCCATGTGGCAGCTGTCATGGTCGCGGCAGTGTCGAAGAGCAGAAGACGCTCTCCGTGAAAGTGCCGCCTGGCGTAGACACTGGCGATCGCATTCGTCTTACTGGCGAAGGCCAAGCGGGCAGTCACGGCGGTCCCAATGGCGACCTCTATGTGCAAGTCTCCGTGCGCGAGCACAAGCTATTCGAGCGCGATGGCATCGACCTGCATTGCGAGATTCCGATTAGTTTTGTGGATGCAGCGCTAGGCGGCGAGCTAGAAGTGCCAACGCTAGATGGACGCGTGAAGCTGAAGATTCCGGCAGAGACACAAACAGGTAAGTTGTTCCGCCTGCGCAATAAGGGTGTAACTCCCGTGCGCGGTGGCATCACTGGTGATCTATTGTGCCGCGTGGTGGTCGAGACGCCAGTGAATTTGACTAAGCGCCAGAAGGAATTGCTCGGAGAGTTCCACGACATCGCGGAAACCGAAGGGGCGCAGTCGCCGAAGAAAACTTCATGGTTCGATGGCGTGAAGAAGTTCGTCGACGAGCTGCGAGCCTGAGCTTAAAGCCCTAATCGCGCCAGAATTTCCCCGTGTTGTTCTGGCGTGAGGCGGGGCCCAAATTGCGCTACTACTATTGACGATGCAAGGCTGGCGATCTCTCCGGCAGTCTTGAAGTCATAGCCCTTCGATAGACCGTACATAAACGCTCCTGAGAACATATCTCCAGCGCCATTGGTGTCGACCGCTTTCACTTTGTGGGCGGCAACATTGCTGTACTGCTGACCGTCGAAAAGGCGCGCGCCGGCAGCACCCAAGGTCACCACGAATTGCTGCGCCTTGCCCTCTAGTGCCTTGCAGGCATCATCGAGATTATCCGCACCCGACCATAGCTTCGCCTCTTGCTCGTTGCAGAACAGCAGGTCGACGCCATCGCCTATGAACTCGTTAATGCCCTCTGAGAAATACTCGACCATGGCGGGATCCGAGAAGGTCATCGCGAACTTAACGCCCGCCGCTTTGGCGTGCTTCTTGAGCTCCAGAACGGCAGTCTTGGCGCTGGGGGAAGTCACGAGATAGCCTTCGGTATAGGCGTAAGTGGAGGCGCTAATTGCGTCGTAGTGAAGCTCGTCTGTAGACACTAACTGAGAGATTCCTAACGAGGTCAACATGGTGCGTTCGGCATCCGGCGTCACCATAACTAGGCAGCGGCCAGTGGTGCCTGCCTCGCGCTCGGCAGAGAGGTTGGTCTCTACGTTGTGCTGGCCCAACTCATTCACATAGAAGTGCCCGCCCTCGTCGTTGGCGACCTTGCAGGAGAAGAAAGTCTTAGCGCCGAACTGGCTCATGGCGTAGATGGAGTTGGCTGCGGAGCCGCCGCCGGCGCGTTTAATCAAGCCGTATCGATCGGTCAGAAGATCGAACACCTTCTGCTGCTTGTCCTCGTCGATCAGGGTCATAAAGCCCTTCTCGATACCGGAGTCGATAAAGAAGCGATCGTCTACCTCGAACTCGCTATCGACCAGGGCGTTACCAATTCCATATACATCGTATTTTTTCATGCGCGTGAATCCTTTAAGGGCCGCGCACTTAATTGCGCAGCCTATTTTTAGTTCAGTTAATTAGAGTGCGGCGAAGGCGATTTCGGCAGCATCTAGTGTCTTATTGATTTCCTCATCGCCGTGCGCGGCAGAAACGAAACCTGCCTCGAATGCGGAAGGTGCCAGGTAAACGCCATTGTTCAGCATGAGGTGGAAGTAACGACGGAAGCGCTCGACATCGCAGGCCATGACTTGTTCGAAGGTGCTGATGGACTCCTCTTCACTGAAGAAGCAACCGAACATGCCGCCCAGCTGATGGGTGGTGAAGGGGATGTTGGCCGCGTCGGCGCGCGCTTGCAACCCGTTCATCAAGGCCTTGCTGCGTCGGTTCAATTCATCGTGGAAGCCGGGCTTCTGAATAGCATTGAGCATTGCCATTCCCGCGGCTACCGCTAAGGGGCTGCCGGCCAGAGTGCCCGCCTGATATACGGGGCCCATTGGTGCGATCATCTCCATGATCTCGCGTTTGCCGCCGAACGCGCCAACTGGGAGGCCGCCGCCAATCACCTTGCCCAGAGCTGTGAGGTCGGGGGTTACGTTGTAGTGAGCTTGGGCGCCACCGAGTGCTACGCGGAAACCGGTCATCACCTCGTCGAAGATCAGCACGCTGCCGTAGTGGGTGCATAACTCGCGCATCGTCTCGAGGTAACCGGGCACAGGTGGCACGAGATTCATATTGCCGGCGACTGGCTCGACGATAATGCAGGCAATCTCGTCGCCATTAGTCTCGAATAATTTCTCTAGGGCGGCCGCGTCGTTATAGGGCAATACATAGGTTAGGTCGGTATAGGCCTTAGGCACGCCGAGGGAGTCAGGCTCGCCAAGAGTCAGTGCTCCGGAGCCGGCCTTCACGAGAAGTCCATCGACATGGCCGTGGTAGCAACCCTCAAATTTTACGACCTTGTCGCGTCGCGTGTAGCCGCGGGCAACTCGAATGGCACTCATCGTCGCCTCGGTTCCAGAGGTCACGAGGCGCACACGCTCGATAGACGGCACGAGCTTGCAGATAGTCTTGGCGATGGTGACTTCCGCCTCTGTGGAGGCGCCGTAGCCGAGGCCATGGGTCAGCTGCGCTTGCAGTGCCTCGATAACATCGGGGTGTCTATGGCCGAGAATTAAGGGGCCCCAAGCACCGACATAGTCGATGTAACGGTTGCTGTCCTCATCAGTTAGCCAAGCGCCTTCGCCACCTTGAAAGAATAAGGGGTTACCACCGACGCCACGGAAGGCGCGGACGGGCGAGTTTACGCCGCCTGGGATATAACGCTTGGCTTCTTCGAATAGTGCGGCGGAGCGGCTAGTAATGTTCTCTGGCTTGGATACTGTCACAGACTTGGATTCCTCTAAAACTAATTAGCGAGTGTTTGGGGTAGTGCGAAATAGGGCGTTCAATGCCTTAGCCTCGGCTTCGACATCGGGGCTAGCAAAAAGAGTGTGAATGACCGCTAGCATGTCCGCGCCCGCCGTCACTAGAGCTTGGCCATTTTCGGTGTTGATGCCACCAATTGCAACAATCGGGATGTTGAGCTGGGCCTTGGCCTGCTGCAGCACCTGGATAGAGGCGGGTGGCGCGTTCGGTTTAGTGTGTGAGGGGAAGAAGCGTCCGAAGGCGACATAGTCGGCACCAGCGGCTTGGGCGCGCAGCGCGAGGCTCAGGTTGCTGTGGCATGTTATGCCGATGATCGCTTCCTCTCCCAGTCTCTGGCGGGCCTCCACCAATTTGGTGTCCGCTTGGCCAAGATGGACGCCGGCGGCGCCGATCTCGAGGCAGAGCTCTACATCGTCGTTGATCAGAAGAGGGGTGTCGTAGTGGCAACATAGGCGCAGTAACTGCGCTGCCTCTGCACACTTGCTCTGCCAGTCTGCGCTCTTATTGCGGTATTGCAGCAGTGCGAGTCCGGCGCGTAGTGCCTCTTCTACGGCTGAGAAAAGGGCTGGGCCGGCTAGTAGGTTTTCGTCGGTAATGGCGTAAACGCCGCGTAGAGGGTGGGGCATCGTTGCTACTTATTCCAATAACTGCGATTGGGTAGCCACTGCCCGAAGCCAGGGCGGTTGCCGGCGTTCAGGGATTCCCAAGTGTATTGCTGGGCACGACGGGCGGCCTCGGAGATATCGCAACCATGGGCCAAATATGCAGCGAGGCTGGACGCGAGGGTGCAGCCAGAGCCGTGATACTCGTTGGGCAGGCGTGGCCACTCGAAATTTAGTGGGTCTTGGTGCGGGGTATAGAGGGTGTTCACGACATTGCTGCTCTCGGCGTGTGTGCCAGTGAGCAAGACGTGATCGCAGCCCATGTCCATTAAGGCGCTGGCACCGGCGTCGAGGGTGTCTGCGCCACTGGTGAGAGCGCGCAACTCGTGGGTGTTCGGGGTCAGTACGGTGCTCATTGGTATTAACAGAGTCTTCAAGGCAGAGACGATGTCCTCCTCTGAGAACTGGTAACCCCCGCCCGCCCAAAGAATCGGGTCTAAAACGACCGGTAGTTTGGGATAGTCCGTAAGAATTGTGTGGATGACCTCGATTGTGCCGATGCTACCTAGCAGGCCGATCTTTACCGCGTGCACGGGCACGTCTTCCAACACGGCTCGGGCCTGCTGAATCAGCAAGGCAGACGAGACGGCCTGCGCAGACATGACGTTGCGGGTGTCTTGCACGGTAAGGGATGTAACGACGGGTAGGCAGTGGCAGCCGGCGCTGAACAGCGCTTCGATGTCTGCCTGTATGCCGGCGCCTCCGGAAGAGTCGAGACCGGAGAAGCACAGAACGTTAGGCTTGCTTGCGGTTGAACTGTTCACGCGCAGTGACCTGTGGAGGTTGACGAGAAATTGTGTTTAGAACGGCCTAACGACTACTAATATGACGATGCCGATTAGCATGAATACCGGGATTTCATTGAAATAACGATAGAACACATGGCCTCTAGTGTTCTTATCGTCGCGAAACTGTTTCAGGAAGCGCCAGCAGAATATGTGATAGACGATCAGCAGTGCCACTAAGCCGAGCTTGGCGTGCATCCACGGGGAGCTCATATAGTAGGAGGCATTGAAGCTGATGAGCCAGAAGCCCAGCACGATTGTCGCGATCGCCGATGGGGTGCCGATGCCGTTGAAAAGTTTGCGCTCCATGATGACGAAGCGTTCCTTGCTGAGCTGATCTTGCGCCGCTGCGTGATAGACAAACAGGCGGGGTAGATAAAAGATGGCCGCGAACCAGCAGATCACCGCGATGATATGAAAAGCCTTAACCCAGAGCATTATTCCCCCTTAGTGCCTGTGTAAATCAACAGGCGCAATGCCAAGACCGGCTACACTAGCACAGCTGTTAAAATGGATACAGTCGGAAAACAGGGGTATCATGCCGGGTTCGAAAAACACGGCTTTAAGCCCAATAGTCAAACGTAGGAGGACCCCGTGATCAAGGTCGGAATAGTCGGAGCAACAGGTTACACCGGAGTAGAGTTATTGCGTCTGCTCGCGCCACGCCAGGATGTGAGCCTAGAGGTCATTACGTCCCGCGAACTGCAAGGTACGCCAGTCGCCGATCTATTCCCCAATCTACGGGGTTTCGTCGACCTAGAATTCACAGCGCCAGACTCGGAAGCACTGTACGAGTGCGACGTGGTTTTCTATGCAACTCCTCATGCCGTGGCGATGAAGACGGTGCCGACTCTACTTAAGCGTGGCGTACGCGTGATCGATTTGTCCGCCGACTTCCGCCTGCGCGATATTGCGCTATGGGAGAAGTGGTACAAGGTGACGCACGAGAGCCCCGAGTATGCAGCGCAGGCAGTCTACGGCCTGCCAGAGGTAAACCGCAGCAAGATTGTCGATGCACAGCTTCTCGCAGTGCCCGGCTGTTACCCCACTGCGATTCAGCTTGGCTTTCTGCCACTGCTCGAAGCGGGCATGGTCGATACCAATATGTTGATCGCCGATGCGAAATCCGGGGTAAGTGGCGCGGGCCGAAAGGCGGCAGTGGGCAGTCTGTTGACGGAGGCCTCTGAGTCTCTTAGCGCCTATGGTGTCTCGGGGCATCGACATCTGCCCGAGATTTCTCAGGGCCTGAATGCCTATGCGGGCAAGGATGTGAAACTGACCTTCATTCCTCACCTCACTCCGATGATCCGCGGCATCCATGCCACTCTTTATGCGCCCTTGAAGGCGGGTCAAGACCCATCTGGTATTCAGCAGTTGTTTGAGAGCCGCTACAAAGACGAGCCATTTGTCGATGTATTGCCCAACGGGCAGTATCCGGCCACGCGCAATGTGCGTGGTGGCAATCGCTGCCAGATCGGAGTGTGCCATCTGCCGGCCAACAATATGGTAGTGGTGCTGTCGGTGATCGACAATCTCGTCAAAGGTGCATCCGGGCAGGCAATACAGAACATGAATATCATGTTTGGTTTGGATGAGAGTGAAGGCCTGCGCAACATCGCCATGCTTCCTTAGATTCTTGAGACCCAAGTGTTATGCCCAATGTCGTAAAAGGTAGCAAGCAACAAGCAATGATGGTGGTGCCCTATCGGCGCTGGTATCGCACCTTCGTGTCGATCTCAATCGTCATCGCCTTGCTAGTGGTTGCGCTAGGCGGGTATTTCTACGGTCGCTTCGAGGCTGGCAGCGAGTACCTGGTCACCAGCGCAGACAACGAGCGGCTCAGCGCCTCTTTGCGGGAGGCGCAGAACGAGCTCAATACGCTGCGCTCAGAATTGACCATCGCCGGGCGCAGCAATCTCGTGGATCAAAGGGCAACCGAGGAAGTGCAGAGCACTGTGAGCGCACTACGCCTGCGCATTTCCCAGCTAGAGCAGGATGTATCCTTCTATCGCCAGGTAATGTCGCCGGACAGTGATGAGTTGGGGCTAATCATCGCCGAGTTCGATGTCACGCCTTTAGAGGGTGTTGGCCGTTTCCATTACAAGGCTGTGTTCAGACAGGCCGGCGCCGGTGACCGAGTCTTGGAGGGCAAAGTGCAGATCGCTATTGCAGGCCGAATCGATGGGCAGCGTCAGGCGCTTCCGCTTACGGACATCCTTCCTGAAAATAGGACATTCGATCCGGCGCTCAATTTCAGATACTTCCAGAACTTGGAAGGCGAGTTCATACTGCCCGAGGGTTTTGTGCCCGACCAAGTAGAGGTGAAGGCGGAATCTAGTAAGCCAACAGCAATCAAGGTTGAGAAAATATTCAGCTGGAGTGTAGTGGAGGTATAAGGATGTTCGGATCGAGCAATAAGACAGCTGCCGTAACTGGCCCCGCGCATACGCTGATCTCGCGCCAGACGGAGATCATCGGCGATTTGCGTTTTAACGGCGAACTCATCGTTGAGGGCAAGATCAAAGGCAATGTCTACGCCGACGATGATTCCGGTGCTTTGATTCGTATCGCGGAAACCGGGGTGGTTGAAGGCGAGATTTGGGTGCCCTCTGCGGTGGTCAATGGTTTGGTGAAAGGGGATCTACACTCCTCCAAGCACTTGGAGTTGGCAGCCAAGTCAGTCGTGATTGGCAATGTCTTCTACAATTTAATCGAGATGGTGATGGGCTCAGAGGTAAATGGCAGCCTCATGCAGATTGCCCGTGCTCAACAAGATGCGAAGCGCCTGTCGGGGTCGCAAGCGAAGTCCCTCGCTTACGAGGCATCGGGCTTTGGTGGAGAGTCCGAGCGACGTTCGCGAGATGCGAATGACGAAACAATAGTTGACTGAATTAGTCGGACTTAGCCATAATCGCGCTGCTGCGCCGCGTATCACGATTCATTCTTCGCGCAGCCAATAAAGCGATGGTATTCCAATGTCTGCAGTGCAATCTCATGATCCTACGATCATTTCAATGACCGAGAACGCCGCCGAGAAGGTTAAAACCCTGATCAGCGAAGAGGGCAATCCTGCGCTTAAATTGCGGGTGTTCGTAACCGGTGGGGGTTGTTCTGGGTTTCAGTATGGTTTTAGCTTCGACCCAGAACTCAGTGATGACGACACTATTGTGCAGAATCACGGCGCTGCACTGGTCGTTGACCCGCTAAGCTATCAGTACCTAGCGGGCGCTAAGGTGGACTATGTGGAGGGTTTGCAGGGCGCCAAGTTTGTCGTCAACAATCCTTTGGCTAGCACCACTTGCGGTTGCGGCTCTTCTTTCTCAATCTGACCCCTAGTCAGATAAAGCCTCGTATATAGCACCGTGTATGCATATCTGTTGCGCGCCAGTAACCGACCTTGTGTCGACTGGATCGCCATACCATGCGTTGCGGGCGAACCAGGCGAAAGTCATGCTCTCTACCCACTGAGGGTCGAGTTTCGCCTCTGAACTGCTGGCCACCGGCACGGGCGCAATTAGACTCTGCAATCTTTCCATGAGATAGACGTTATTGGCACCGCCCCCACAGGCGTAGAGTGCTACTACCTGCTCGCCCTGCCAATCCACACTTTCGGCGATGCTGCGCGCGGTGAACTCCAATAGAGTTGCTTGCACGTCCACATCGGCCAGCAATTCGAAGTGGGAGAGTTTCTCGCCTAGCCAGTGTGCGTTGAATAATTCGCGCCCTGTGCTCTTCGGGGAGGCTTGGTGTAGGTAGGGTTCCGCCATTAGCAGCGTTAGTAAGTCTTCGTTAACCGTGCCGGACCTAGCCCATTCACCGTCGCTATCGAAGGGAAGGTCTTGTTTTGCATCAATCCATGAGTCCATCAAGACATTGCTAGGGCCTGTGTCGAAACCTACCAGCGGCAGCTCGCCATGGCTTAGCAATGAGATATTCGCGATACCCCCTAGATTCAATATAGCCCTTCGGCCATCGAGATCCGCGAAGAAACTCTGATGGAATAGCGGGGCGAGCGGGGCGCCTTGGCCACCTGCCGCCATGTCTTTGCGGCGGAAGTCGGTAATCGTACAGATGCCAGTCAGCAGCGCGATGGTATTGGGGTCGCCAATCTGCTGAGTAAAGCGATTCTCTCCAAAGGGGTAATGCTTGATGGTTTGACCATGACTGCCAATGGCCAGGATTTCTTGATTGGATACGTCGCATTTAGCGAGTAGCTGGTTAACTGCGTTGGCAAATAGGCGGCCTAGTGCGATGTCAGTCTCCCCTAGCTCTATCAGCGAAACCTTCTCGTCGGTAGATAGCGTAAGGATGGATTCTCGCAGGGGGGCAGGGATCGCAAGGGAATGGGTCGCCACTAATGTCGGCGGAGATTGAGCAAAATCAACTAGCGCGCAATCCACACCATCAATACTGGTGCCAGAGAGTACGCCGATAAAGTATTCGTGTGCAGACATCTTAGGGCATCCTGCATCGAGAGGGCGAATTTTGAGCTTAGTTTAAAGAGCCTGTGTCTCCGAGCTCATATTTGCACTAAGAAGGCGAGCGTCAATGCTCTCCTTTTGGAAGCGTTGTAGTAGGTCCTGAGTCTGTGCTTTGAAGCGCGGAATTTCCTCCGGCTCAAGCGAAATTGCCTGGGGGAGTTGGCCTACGATAGTGCGTGGGTCTTTATGCACGCCGCCAATCAAGAATTCGTAATGTAGGTGGGGGCCTGTTGCTCCGCCGGTCTGACCCACGTAGCCGATGATGTCACCTTGCCGTACGCGTGAGCCTTTCTTGATGCCTGAGGCATAGTCGTTAAGGTGAGCGTATTTAGTCTCGAACTGACCGCGATGTTGCAGTACCACTAGCTTGCCGAAAGAGCCATTGCGAGCTGCCCAGGTTACAACGCCGTCACTAGTCGCGCGGACCGGTGTGCCCTTTGGTGCGGCATAATCGGTACCCTTGTGGGCGCGGATGGTGTTGAGGATAGGATGCTTGCGGCTAAGACTGAAATTGGAACTAATGCGGAAAACATCTAGTGGCGTGCGCAGGAAGGCCTTGCGCATGCTCTCTCCCTCTGGGCTGTAATAGCCTACTTCGCCGTCCTCATTGATATAGCGTACGGCGATATACTGTTTGCCTTGGTTGGTAAACTGGGCTGCGATGATGTCGCCATTGCCAATAAACTGACCATCAAGGAATTTCTGTTCGTAGAAGAGGCTGAAGTCGTCGCCATCGCGCGGATCGAGAATGAAGTCGATCACGCCGCCGAAGATGTCTGCCATCTCCATAATCGAAACTGCGGGAATATCGGCGCGCTTTGCCGCCATGAATAGGCTGTCGTTGATGACGCCTTCCTTAAATACTGGGCGAACCTCAGCGGTACGCAGGATTGGTTCCACTTGGTAGCCGCTGTCATTCAGTGTAAATAGATAGCCTTCTAGCGGCGATTTCAATACTTTCAGCTGCGCGAGCTTGCCAGCCTCTGGGATGTGGAAGCTGAGTTGGTAGCCTGGATATAGTCGATTAAGAACTTTTGCGTCTTCGGTGCTATTGAGCACTTTGTACATCTCTTGTGCGCTAAGGCCTACTTTCGTGAATATCGCGGAGAGATTGTCCCCAGGCTGCACCTCGAGGTCGGTCCATTCTGAATTGTGCTGTGACGGCTCATTATTAGGGATAACGAGAACAGGTAGCATGTTCTCCGCCTCTGCTAAGGCTTTTGCGGAGTTATCACTTAAATTTGGTGGGAATGGTAGTGTTGGAGTGGCACCGATACGCGCGCCGTGTGCGGATTCGTCAGGTGCAAACACCATAGTGACAGTAAGCACTAAGCTCAAAACGCTAGCCAGCATAAGGTGATTACGCGGATAGTGCTTGCTTAGGGTGTGTTTGATGGAATCCCAGATGCCCATGAAAATTCTAATGTTAAATCTCTTCTTTTGAATATATTGGCGGACTGCAGAACGCAGCCCAAAAGGGCGATTCTTATGACTTTTAGGAGGCAGGTCAAGTCTTATTCAGATTAGTAGTGTAAAATCTGCGACCGCTTCGCGAGACTGCGTTGCTCCTATATATAGTACCCTCGCAGTCTAGAGGCTGATCGGGCAACACTGTAAGCATTAAATTTGGTTTAGGAATTCGTTATGAGTGCTACATCTATAGACATTATAAAGGACCTCGAGAGTAGGGGCTTGGTTTCCCAGATGACTTCTGGCGATGAGTTGAAGTCAGTGTTGAAGCAAAGTACCACCTTATATAGTGGCTTCGACCCGACAGCGGAGAGTCTTCATATAGGCAACTTAGTGCCCTTGTTGGCTTTACGTCGTTTCCAACAAGCAGGCCACCGACCTATTGCGTTGGTTGGCGGGGCGACTGGTCTAATCGGAGACCCGAGTTTCAAGGCTTCGGAGCGCCAACTCAACTCTAACGATATCGTGGAGCTTTGGGTTAGTCGGATCAAGGGGCAGCTGGAGCAGTTCCTTGATTTCGAGTCAGGCAGTAATGCCGCAATGCTGGTAAACAACCTAGATTGGACTAAAAATGTAGGCGTCTTGGACTTTCTTCGCGACGTAGGCAAGCACTTCTCCGTGAATACCATGATTCAAAAGGATTCGGTTAAGCAGCGTATCGAGCGCGAAGGGTCGGGCATCTCCTTCACTGAGTTTACCTATATGATTCTGCAGTCCTACGACTTCGCGGAACTTTATAAGCGCCATGGCTGCAGTTTGCAGATCGGTGGCAGCGATCAGTGGGGCAATATTACCGGCGGCATCGATCTGACGCGCAGAATGCACCGCGCTCAAGTCTATGGTTTGACGATTCCTCTTGTAACGAAGGCGGATGGGCAGAAGTTTGGCAAGACGGAGACAGGCACGGTGTGGCTGGATGCTAAGAAGACATCTCCTTATGCCTTCTATCAGTTCTGGCTGAATGCGGCCGACGCCGACGCCTATACCTTTCTGCGTTACTTCACCTTCTTGTCGCCAAGCGTGATCAAGGATATAGAAGAGGCAGACAAGACTGCACAAGGCAAACCCGAGGCTCAGGGAATCCTCGCTAAAGAGGTAACCCGGCTAGTGCACGGCGAAGAGGGTTTGCTTGCGGCCGAGCGCATTAGTGCCGCGCTGTTCTCTGGTGACCTAGGGGCGCTTAGTCCTGAAGATTGCGAGCAGCTGCGCCTGGACGGATTGCCCTCCACTCAATTGGATGTGTTGCCGAAAGGCATAGTAGAGGTGTTAGTAGAGACTGGTCTTGCTACCTCTAATAAGATGGCGCGCGAGTTTATTGCGAATAACGCGGTGAGCGTTAATGGTCAGAGAGTGGAATCTAGCGAAATGTCGTTGAGCTCAGGGCAAGCGCTGTTTGGCAAGTACTTTGTGTTAAAGCGCGGGAAAAAGCTGTTCCACTTGGGCTTTACGGCTTAATGACAAATTAGTGAGCGATTTGGGCAATTACTTGTTGCCAGATCTAATCTGTGTGGCATAATGCGCGCCCTTGTGACGAGATGTACAAGCAAAGCAAACGAACACTCCTCGGAGAGTTCAAATGAAACGAAAATATCCGCTTTCATGCCTTGCCAAGTCACACAGAGTGCGTATAATACGCCTCCTCCTAACCACGAAGGTTCAGGAAAAAGTTCTTTAAAAAGTAGAGATTAAGTAATAGAGGTGGGTGCTTGCCGAGGT
>CAJXUA010000009.1 GCA_913060695.1 uncultured Gammaproteobacteria bacterium
GGTCGATGAATTGCTCCTGCATTCTCGACACTCCCGCCATCCATGGCGGTCGGATTCTGTTGTAGAGCCCCCATGGATGGGTTCACGGCGTGTTCTGACGGGGTATACCCGGCAGCCAGCGGACCGCACAAAACCAAATACCACAGAACCCTAAAAGAACATCCCAGTCTCGAGCTGCGCTTCCTCGCTCATCATGTCCCGACTCCAAGCCGGATCGAACACAAGTTCCACATCGACTTTCTTAACGTTCGGCACGCGCCTTACTCGGTACTCCACGTCGCCCACTAAGACAGGACCCATGCCGCAGCTTGGGGCTGTAAGTGTCATCTCGATAGCGACGCTCTTATCTTCTTGGTTTACCTGTACATCGTAGATCAAGCCTAGGTTGACTAGGTCCACGGGAATCTCTGGGTCGAAAACTGTGCCCAACGCCTCCCATACTTGCGCAACTTTAATTTCTTCGTCCGTTGGCGCAGGGAAGCTTAGCTTCTCAGTTTCTAGGCCTAGCGCGCCCGCATCGGTACCGTCTACTCGGACCATCTGTCCGTTGTAGACTACCGTGTAGTTGCCGCCCAGTGCCTGAGTGATCGCAACGAACGTGTCTTTCGGGATTGTTAAGGGCGTTCCGTCTGGAACTCTGCGCGCAGGACAATCTGTCTGCGCCACCACCATGCGTCTTTCCATATTAATTCACGTTGAAGCTTTCGCCACAACCGCAATGGTCCTTGGCGTTAGGATTTAGGAAACTCAGCTGACGGTTAACGCCCTCTGTCACGTAGTCAATCTGTGTGCCATTGACGATCGCGAGGCTGTCTTTGTCGACTAGTAACTCTACACCTTCGTCTAGTACTAAATGTAGGTCGTCGGGCTTGCCCGCAGGTACTAGGTCGATCACATACATGAAACCAGTGCAGCCACTCTGCTTTACGCTCAGCCGAATGGCGCTTGCCTCTGCACTCTTGCGCAGCTGAGCACGGAAATGCTCTACCGCCGCGGCGGTAACATTGACCGTACTGTTCTTAGTTGATTGAACGGGGTCGAAAGACTCTACGCTCATCGGGATATCCTCTAATTCGATTGTTAAACGAGAAACTGTTTGGCTTTCTCGATGGCCGCGAAGAGGCGGTCCACATCGTCAAAATTATTATAGAAACTAAAACTGGCGCGTACCGTGCCAGGTATGCCGTATTGATCCATGATCGGTTGTGCACAGTGGTTGCCCGTGCGCACCGCAACGCCCTGCTGGTCTAGCAGCGTGCCTAGGTCGGCCGGGTGTATACCGTCCAATACGAAACTCAATACACTCACCTTATGGTCTGCCGTGCCAATCAAGCGTAGACCAGACACTTTCTGAGCCTTGCCCCGTGCATATTCCAACAAGGCATGCTCGTGTCGCGCTGCGCCGGCCCGGTCTAAAGCACTCAGATAGTCGATGGCTGCGCCGAAACCGATCACACCAGCTATATTGGGGGTGCCTGCCTCGAATTTATAGGGCAATTGATTATAAGTTGTGCCGGCGAAGCTCACAGACTCGATCATCTCGCCGCCGCCCTGATAGGGAGGCATCGCCTCTAACAGCTCGCGCTTGCCATACAGGGCACCAACTCCGGTTGGGCCGAACAGTTTATGCGCAGAGAACACATAGAAGTCGCAATCCAGCGACGGCATGTCCACGGGCCAATGCCCTACCGCTTGCGCACCATCGATCAAGACCAGGGCGCCAGCCGCATGTGCCAGACGAGTGATCTCAATGACTGGGTTTACAGTGCCAAGCGCGTTGGAGACGTGGCCGACCGCAACCATCTTAACGTGCTCGTCCAACATCTGCTGCAGCGCACTCAGGTCTATGGTGCCCGTGCTATCTACCGGTATCGCCTCAACTGTGGCGCCCATTTGTGCGGCGATCATCTGCCAAGGCACAATATTGGAGTGATGCTCCATAGCCGAGACTAGGATGCGATCGCCCGCTTGTAAGTTCGTGCGGCCCCAACTCGCGGCCACAAGATTAATGCCCTCGGTAGTGCCACGGGTCCAGATAATCTGTGCAGAGTCCTCGGCATTGATAAACGCGGCGAGTTTCTTGCGAGCGCCCTCGAAAGAGGTAGTAGCGCGATCTGCGAGGGCATGAGCACCGCGATGCACATTGCTGTTATCGAAGCGGTAATAATCGCTGATCGCCTGAATCACACTCTCGGGCTTCTGCGTGGTCGCGGCGTTGTCTAGGTAGACTAGGGGCTGACCATTGACCTGCTGGTGCAGAATAGGAAAGTCCTTGCGCACCTTCTCAACATCGAAGTCGGCTTCGTTAGTCTTGTCCTGCGTGTCCACTACGGCTGCCTCACTCATGACACGAATTGATCCTTGTCGAACAGTTGCGTCAGGTGTCGGTGCAGATGTTCGCGCACTGCCTGCTGAGGCAAGTCCTGCAGCAACTCATTAATGAAACCGAAGCTCAGCATCGTGCGGGCCTGCTTCTCGGTAAGGCCGCGACTTCTCAGATAGAACATCGAGGTCTGGTCCAGCTGGCTGACGGTGGCGCCGTGGGCACACTTCACGTCGTCGGCATAGATCTCGAGTTCCGGCTTGGTGTCGATCTCGGCCTGATCGGATGTGAGCAGATTCTTATTGCTCAACTCGGCTAGAGTCTTCTGCGCATCGGGGTGAATATGAATACGGCCATTGAACACTGCCCTGGCGCTGTCGGCGATAATGCCGCGGAATACTTCGCTCGTGGTGCAATGAGGCGCCTCATGCTCCACATTAGTATGATAATCCAACAGATGCTTGTTACGAGGTAAGTAGACACCGTTCAGACCGGCATGAGCACCCTTGCCCTTGTGGCAAATCTGATAGTCGATGCGCTTGAGCTGGCTGCCTTCTGAAAGCGTGAAACCTAGGTACTGCGCATCGCTGGCTAGATTGATATGCACGCCGCCGATATGAATCAGGTGCTCTTCTTCCAGATTCATGCGGTAGTGCGACAGGTGCGCGTTGGCCCCTACCTGAATCTCGGTCAGGCTATTCACAAAGCCATTTTGCTGCTGCTCATCGGAGACGAAATGCTCGATGACCTCGGCCTGCGCAGACTCCTCGAGTAGGACCAATACACGATGATTGGCGGTCGCAGCCGCGGCCTCTGGTGTGGAGATATGCACGATGTAGATAGGCAACTCTAGCTTAGTGTTCTTAGGCACATGCACCAGCACACCGTCTTGCGTCCAGGCATTACTCAACGAAGCGAATAGGTGGCGCTTGGTATCGACGATCTTGCCCAGATTTGCCTCGATCAAGGCTTGTTGAGTGCTGTCAGCCTGACTGAAGCGAACGACGCCGGCAGCATCCCCACTAGAGGCCTGGGCATCAAACTCGCCGTTGACGAAGACTAGGCGGATCGCGTCTAGCGTTAGCAAGGCCTCGTCGGCAAGCGTGTAAGCCTGCGCGCTACCCCAACTGGTAAATTGACCGCGCTGCAGCGAAGACAGCGGAGTGTATTTCCACAGCTCCGTGCGTCGGCCCGGCCACTGTGCCTCAAGCCACTGCTCGGTGCCTTCGAAACGCAAAGTATCGAGCCAAGGCGCACTTTCTTGCGCGCCGGCCAAGGTCAGGGCTAGGTGTTTAAAATCTTGTGGACTAGTCTCGCTCATTAGCTCAGGCAACCTCGTCTTCCAACCAGCTATAGCCTTTCGCTTCTAGCTCTAGCGCGAGTTCCTTGCCGCCGGATTTCACGATGCGCCCGCCCGCTAAGACGTGCACATAGTCGGGGACGATGAAGTCCAGCAAACGCTGGTAATGTGTCACGACGATGAAGCTGCGCTCTGGGCTGCGCATAGAGTTCACGCCTGCCGCTACGACTTGCAAGGCATCGATGTCGAGGCCAGAGTCGGTTTCATCGAGGATGCATAGGCTTGGCTCAAGCAGCATCATCTGCATTATCTCGTTGCGCTTCTTCTCGCCGCCGGAGAAACCCTCGTTGACACCGCGCTTTAGGAAAGCCGCATCGAGGCTTACGCGCTTGGAAGTCTCACGGGCAATCTTCATGAAGTCGAAGGAGGACAGCTCGGGTTGACCGAGATGTTTGCGGCGCGCATCTACCGAGGCCTTAAGGAATTCCATATTGCTCACGCCGGGTATCTCCACCGGATATTGAAAGGCCAGGAACAGCCCTTCGCGCGCGCGCTCTTCGATATCCATTTCCAATAAATTCTTGCCGTTGAACTCGATCTCGCCGGAGGTCGCCTCGTAGCCGGGGCGCCCAGACAATATGTTGCCTAAAGTACTCTTGCCCGCACCGTTAGGCCCCATGATGGCGTGTATTTCGCCGGGCTTAATATTGAGGCTGAGATTGCGCAGAATTTCTGTCTCTTCTACGCGAGCATTGAGATTACGGATATCCAACATACGATCTGTTTCCTGATTCTGTGTTCTATTTCTGAAATTAAATATGAATTGCCCTATCAGCCTACAGAGCCTTCGAGGCTAACCTCGAGCAGCTTGCCCGCTTCCACGGCAAACTCCATCGGCAACTCTTTGAAGACTTCACGGCAGAAGCCGTTGACGATCATGGAGACCGCCTTCTCGGCATCTAGCCCGCGCTGCTGGCAGAGGAACATCTGATCGTCGCTGACCTTCGAGGTGGTAGCCTCGTGCTCGATCACCGCGGTGGGGTTCTTGCTCTCAATATACGGGAAGGTATGGGCGCCACAGCGATCGCCGATTAACAGAGAATCGCACTGCGTGAAATTGCGCGCGCCACTGGCCCCCGCATTGATGCGCACTAAGCCGCGATACGCACTATTACTGCGCCCTGCGGAGATGCCCTTGGCGATGATAGTTGAGCTAGTATTCTTGCCCAAGTGAATCATCTTGGTGCCCGTGTCGGCCTGCTGAAAATTATTAGTCAGCGCCACGGAATAGAATTCCCCTACGCTGTTGTCACCCTTGAGGATGCAGCTCGGGTATTTCCATGTTACGGCCGAGCCGGTCTCAACTTGCGTCCAAGAAATGCGCGCATTCTTGTGACAGATGCCGCGCTTAGTCACGAAGTTATAGATGCCGCCCTTGCCGTCTTTATCGCCTGGGTACCAGTTCTGTACTGTCGAGTATTTAATCTGCGCATCGTCCAGCGCGACCAACTCCACCACTGCGGCGTGCAATTGATTCTCGTCGCGCATGGGCGCGGTACAGCCCTCGAGATAGCTCACATAGGAGCCCTCTTCGGCCACGATTAGCGTGCGCTCGAACTGCCCGGTGTTCATCTCATTGATGCGGAAATAGGTCGACAACTCCATGGGGCAGCGCACGCCCTTAGGAATGTAGACGAAGGAGCCATCGGAGAACACGGCCGAGTTAAGGGCCGCATAGAAGTTATCTTTCTGTGGCACCACGGAGCCTAGGTATTTTTTCACTAGCTCAGGGAAGCGTTTGATGGCCTCGGAGATCGGGCAGAAGATGACGCCGGCCTCTTCTAGCTTAGCGCGATAAGTGGTGACCACGGAGACCGAGTCGAACACTGCGTCTACGGCGACGCCCGCAAGGGTGGCCTGTTCATGCAAGGGGATGCCCAGCTTCTCATAGGTGGCTAGCAGCTCTGGGTCTACTTCGTCCAGGCTCTGGGGCTTATCGGCCATACTCTTGGGCGCGCTGTAATAAGACAGGGCTTTGAAGTCGATCTCGGGATAATGCACATGTGCCCAAGTTGGCTCTTCCATCTCTTGCCAAGCGCGAAAAGCCTTGAGACGCCAATCGAGCATCCACTGCGGCTCTTCCTTCTTCGCGGAGATGAAACGCACTACGTCTTCGTCAAGCCCTGGCGCGAGCGTATCGGACTCAATTTTGCTATGAAATCCCGCTGCATAGTCCTTGCGGATCAAGCTTTCGACTTGTTCTGTCATTTGCTTACCTCTGCTACCGTGCCGTGGCGTGCAATCGACACACGGGCGGCGTGGTGTTTAGCCCGCGCGCAAATCACGCGGTGCCGGCGCGCTTCGCGCTAGCGTGGTGCCTGACATAGGCGATTTGGAAACCAGTTTGAGGGCGAGATTATCGGATATCCGAGTATTTCAGTCAAGTATTGCGCGCCCTGTAAAACTGCCTCAACTCTTTATCTCATAGCAAGGACTATAGGTCTTGCCTCCCAATTTCATGCGGCCATGGGCCACGAAATCCCGCAGCAACTTATCCATGGCTTGCACGATTTCTGGTTCACCCTTCAGCTGGAAGGGACCATGCTTACGAATCTGCTGAATTCCATAGTCCTTGACGTTGCCCGCCACGATGCCAGAGAAGGCGCGGCGCAGGTTGATCGCCAGCTCCGAGGGACTGATAGCACGGCTTAACGTGAGTGCTGCCATGCTCTCATGATTGACAACAAAGTGTCGTTTCATCTCCGCAGGAATACGCAGCAGCCAGTTATAGTAATAGGCATCGCGGCCCTTGCGCCGGTTGACGGTTACCCTATGCATGCCCTCGCGCATCGCGGTAGCAACCGCCACAGGATCATCCTCGATGATTCGATAGTAATGGCGCACCCCCTCCCCCAGCGTGTGGACAAGGAAATTATCGATTTCTTGAAAATACTGTTTACTAGCACCGCCGCCAGTGAAGATCACCGGCATCTCCATATCGCGGTTCTCCGGGTCCATCAGCGTGCCCATGAGAAACAAGATCTCCTCTAGGGTGCCCACACCGCCTGGGAACACGATAATGCCGTGCCCCACACGCACGAAGGCCTCAAGGCGTTTCTCGATATCCGGCATGATGACCAACTGGTTGACGATAGGGTTAGGTGACTCCGCCGCGATGATGCCCGGCTCGGAGATGCCTATATAGCGTCCATCGCGGTTGCGCTGCTTCGCATGCCCGATCGTGGCGCCTTTCATTGGCCCCTTCATAGCCCCTGGCCCACAGCCGGTACAGATATCTAGGCCACGCAGACCAAGCTGGTAACCCACTGATTTACAATACAAATACTCTTCTCTATCGATGGAGTGGCCTCCCCAACACACCACCAAGCGGGGCACGGCACGGGGCCGCAACAGCTTGGCGTTGCGCAGCATATTGAACACCAGATTGGCCTCTGGACGGCTAGCGCTATCGCCTTCACCTAGTGCGTGGCCAGTCGCATCGGTCTGCGGCGTTAGGGCCCGGTCCGCTAGCGCATAGGGCTCGCCGGACATGAATACGATATCGCGCAATACGGCGAATAGGTGGTCCCTAACACCGTTCATGATCACGCCGTCTACGAAGGCACAGGCCGGCGCATTCTTAAGGATTAGTTTAATACCCCGCGCACGCTGCTCGATCTCGATGCTGAAGTCCGCGTATAGCGCATAGACTTCGGAGGCGTCATCAGTGGTGTCGTCGCAATTGAGCACAGCTAATGCGCAGCGCCGGAATAGCTCATATAGGCTAGAGCCACCCATATTGCGCAGCCGGTCTACCTCCCACTGCGACAACATCTCTAAGGTGCCCCGCGGACTAATAGACGCGTCGATCGTGCCTACGCAATTACTTGTGTCCATTTCCAATGTATCTATGGCTTCCTTTACTTTCGTCATGCCTACCTCTGTTCTCGCAATTATTGGCGCAGTCGCTTAGATTTTGCCTGTCACCGTTTGTATTTTGACTGTGTTCCGCAGCGCGGCTGAGTTAACATATGCCCGCGGCAGCACTAAGGGGCTGCACTCGCAAAATCCGCATCGCTCTACACATTATTGAGGTTATTATGCCCCCACAATCCCCCGAAAACATCACGACTACGCTGACGGACGACGAAGAAGCCAATTACGATCTGTTTATCAGCCGTATCCAAGAGACAGGACTGGTCTGGGGCCTAAAAGCCGAAGATGGCTGGGCAGTTTGCCCATCACTGGAATTCGAAAAGACCGACGTCTTCCCATTCTGGTCAGAAGAGTCAGATGCAAAGGTACATTGCTCCGAGGATTGGGATATCTACACTCCCGCCACTATTGCGCTGGAAGACTTCGTAGTGAACTGGCTGCCTGGCATGCATGAAGACGAGGTAATGGTAGGCGCAAACTGGAACGCCGACCTTAGCGGAGTCGAAGTCGAGCCCGCCGATGTCGCCGAACGACTAGGTAACGAAGGCTAACCTTCTAAGGCCGCTTGCTTACGCTCGGCCGCCTCCTCTGCCTCTGCCCGCGCGTGTTCAATCACGCGCAACACCTCTTCGACATCCGCACTAATCAGCTTGCCCTCGAAGTGGCCAGTCAGCTGGCTATTGGGTTTCAGTGTGCCACGCTCGTAAAGGCTCCAAATCTCCGCACCATAGTTCGTGGTGCGTAGCTCGGGAGCAAAACGACCGAAATAATTCGCCATATTCTCGACATCGCGCAATAACATCGCCGCAGCGCTGTTATTGCCCGAGGCATTCACTGCCTGCGGCAGGTCGATGATCACGGGGCCATCGGTGGCCAACAGCACATTGAACTCTGATAAGTCGCCATGAATTAGGCCGGCGCAAAGCATCTTGACCACATCGGTCATTACACGGGCATGATACTCCCGCGCCTGCTCTGCACTGAGCACCACATCGTTCAAGCGTGGCGCAGGGTCGCCATCGGCATCGCAGATCATATCCATCAAGAGCACGCCATCGACGAAGCCATGGGTCGCAGGCACGGTAACGCCCGCAGTCGCTAGGCGACGAAGGGCATCGACCTCAGCAGTCAACCAAGCCTGTTCCTGCTCCTTTTGGCCATAGCGGCTACGCTTGCCGATCGCCCGCGCACTGCGGCTGTTCTTAACCTTACGACCTTCTTGGTACTGCACCGCCTGCTTGAAGCTACGCTTGCCGGCCTCTTTATAAACCTTGGCACAACGGATCTTATCGCCGCAGCGCACCACATAGACCTGGGCCTCTTTGCCACTCATCAATTGACTGAGCACTTCATCTATAAGTCCGTCGTCTAGCAACGGCTGTAATCTTGTCGGTACTTTCATGGGCTCCCTGTGTCGAAAAAAGGTCTTACCTTGTGCGTCTATACAGCTAAATTGAAAAAATGCGCCACTTGCTACTTCGTGTCTGTAAACTGGGAGCCTATACTACACCCGAACAACAATAATTTCCGAGGTAGCACTATGTCCATGAGCTCTGAGATCGTCGCCGAACTAAATACCTTGATGCTTTACAACGTCACCAATCCCCAAGAAGGAATCAAAGTCCATAAGGACGCAGAACAATCTCGAATCGACGCCGCGCGTCGGCTGCACGAGAAAGGACTCGTCACGCAAGCCGATGGTGGCTATCTCACCAACTTGGGCCGCGAGGCCGCCGAACACCTGCAGATGGCACACACCATTCTGACCAGCGCCTAGGCAGCAAGTTCAATCGCGCATAGTATTGCGCCAACCAAGCCGTGCGGCTAGCCCCGAGCTACGCTGCACGGGTGTCTGGCAGGCCTTTGTAAGCGCCTCAGCGCTGCTATGTAGCAACAAACGCGACCGCGCTCGAGTAATGCCTGTGTAGACCAATTCGCGCAGGAGCAGCGCGCTGCCGGCCTCACTAGGCAATATCAATAGCACCTCATCGAACTCCGAACCCTGTGCCTTGTGCACAGTCATCGCCCACGCGGTCACGTGCTCTGGCAGCATGCCGGCGGGCAGGCGCCGTACTTGCCCATCTAGTTCGGGGAAGCAGGCATCCAAGCCTCCTTCGTCATTACTCCATAGTAGACCGATATCGCCGTTATAAAGTCCCATCTCATAGTCATTCACCGTCACCATGACCGGCGTTCCATGTTCCGCCTCACCCATATTCATTAGGCCCGCAAGGCGTAAGCGTTCCCCTACCTGTCGATTGAGCTCACGCTCCCCTAGTGGCCCTTCGTGAGCGGCGCACAGAATACGCGTGTCAGCGAAGGCGGCCAAGGCCTGAGCGACATCATCACACTGCAGATAGGGCCGGTAGCGTGCGACCGCCCAGCCAAGCACATCGCCGTGCAGCGGTTGCCAAGCATGTTCCCGCGGCTGCAGCCAGAGCAATTCACTCAGCACTAACTCCCCCATCGCCTTGTCGCCCTGACTCAATAGGCGCAACGCGGTTACCGCGTCGCCCCCGTTCACAGCAGCCGCAAAAGACCCGATGCCACTATCGGCCGCAAATCGATGACTGGTGCGCAGTAGCGCAAGCGAGTCCGCCACATCAGGTGCTTGCTCGGAGCTATCGATGTCGGCGGCGGCGCAAACACCGAGCTGTTGCAGCCATTCAGCCATAGAAGGCGTGTATTGTAGCGCCTGCCCGTGACCGGTGATATCGCCAAGCACATTGCCTGCCTCTACCGAGGCAAGTTGATCACGGTCGCCCAATAGAATAATCCGGGTATCCGCACGGCAAGCTTGTAGAAGCGCCCACATTAGCGGTAGATCGATCATCGACGCCTCGTCGATCAATAGGCAGTCGACGTGTAAGGGGTTGTGCGCATTGTGACGAAAACCGCGCGCGCCATGACCGCCCTGATAGCCGAGCAGGCGATGCAGAGTGCTGGCCTCATCGGGAAGCCGTGCCACGATCTGCGGGTCTAAATCCAACCTCTGCCGAGCGCCACGAATCGACTCCACCATGCGCGCCGCGGCCTTGCCCGTAGGTGCGGCCAGTCGTATGCGAAGCTCTGGGGATTGTTCTAACAATAGCGCCAACACCTTCACCGCAGTCGTGGTCTTACCAGTTCCGGGACCGCCAGAGATCACGGCAAAGCGTCGACTCAGCGCCAATGCCGAGGCGAGTTTCTGCCAATCCACGCCAGCACCTAGTGCTGTGGGAAATAGTCTGCGCAAACCCGACTGTAGCTGCGGTAAATCCAGACCCTGAACAGGCCCAAGCCGCGCAGCGATGGAGTCGAAGACCGCCACCTCATAGTGCCAGAAGCGGTGCAGGTATAATAAGTTGCCATCGAGCAGCATCGGCCCGAGCTCACCCGGTTCGCTCACGCAGACACTCGCTAGCAGCGCCTGGCGCCACGTGTTCAGGTCTGGAGCAAGATCGACTCTTATGCCGGCTTGGGGCGCAAATAAGGCATGACCAGCCCACTGCGCGAGATCGATGCAGACATCGCCGCGTTGATTGCATTCGCTCAGCAGCGCAGCGCTCAACGTACACAGATCGTCTTCACCATGAGCGCCATGGCGCGCGACGAAACGCGCGAACGCGACACTAAGTGGGCTCAGGGCTCCAGACTTTAGCAATTCACTCAGAAGGCTCATCGCGATGACTCCGCCTGAGGATAGGCTCCGAAGATACGCTGATCCAGTTCGTCGATTAAAGAGTAAGGCGGCAGATCGAAAAACACTCCGAAGCGCGGTCCGTGCTCCGGACGCATGCCCCGCAAGAACAGATAGTAGGCACCCCCCATATGTTGATCATAATGATAATGCGGCAAGCGCTGCTGCAAATAGCGATGCAGGGCCAAGATATAGAGTAGATACTGCAGGTCGTAGCGCCGGTCGAACATCGACCTCTTCAATGCCTCTGGCGCGTAATCGGAGAGACGCAGCCCAAGCAGATTACTCTTGTAGTCGGCAATAAAGAAACGTCCTTCGTGCTCGAACACGAGATCGATGAAGCCAGTAATCATGCCGCGGAAGTCATCGATTGAGAGTGCCTCTAGCGGCCTGCCTGCCCATGTGCCGATCACCCGATTTAGCTCCGCTACTTCCACGCGGTTTATCCCTAGATCGAACTCTAGTTCGCTCAAACGCTTGCTTGCTCTTAATGAGGCTAGGTTTAATCCCGTGTCGTTCAGCGGCGTAGTCACGATGTTATGCATCCACATAGCGATCAGCTGCTCTTGCTGCTCCGGAACAAAACCGTACTTCTTCGCAAAACGCTTATTCAAGACCACGGCCTGTTCGCTTACATCTGCACTAAAATCCATATGTTCAAGCATGTCGTGAAGAAACAGACCAACCTGCGCGCCCGCAGTGAATTGCAGAATGGCGTCATCACTCTGGGCGACACTGCGCGCGATGGGGGGCTGGTGAACTTCGCGAGTTAGGCTACTGAAACTACTTATGCGCCAATCGTTGGCGATACTGCCGTTAAAACTCCGGGCCCGTAGTTGTGCCGCTACGTCGCTCGACATTCTCGCCTGCACGGGCACTAAAGAAATAGGCAGGGGCTGACACTGGATATTCCCGCCGGCTTGGCTTGCTAATGATTCTAGCGCGCTGCTGACGATATCGACATCTAGAGGTGCATTGGGTAGCGATGTAGTCAATTGCGCGGGAGACTGTAGCGGGTTTAACAACCAGGCGAGCGCAGAGCTCGCGGGATTGCTTCTCCCCTCCGCAGCGCCCCACACACAATAGAGCTTGGCGCGCGCGCGAGTGAGGGCCACATAGACCAGACGCACATCCTCGGCAAGCCTCTCCTTCTCTGCCGCATAGAGATTGCTCGCGATAGCCTCCGCATCTAGGGCCAGACAAGACTCACCTGCGTCGTTGTGAAAACCAAGCCCATGCCGCAGTTTCTGATCTGCCTGTCGAGGCTTGCTTGCCCACAGGAAGGGTACGAACGCGATGGGGTATTCCAGCCCCTTACTTGCGTGAATCGTCACGATTTTCACTAGTGCCTCATCGCTCTCAAGACGCAACTGTGTCTCGTCGTCCTCACTGTCCTGCAACTGCTCATGAAACCAGCTGAGTAAAGACTCGAAGCCAGGCAGGCATCGGGAAGTCTGTTGCAGCAGTTCGCCTAGATGCAATAGGTTTGTCAGGCGCCGCTCCGAATCTGCCTGCTCCGCAAGTCGCTGCGCTAACTCGAGGCGTTGTAAGAGCGAGTAAAACATCGCCATGAAGCCGCGCTGGCCCCACTGAGAATTGAGGCTGCGCATCTGCTGCGCCCATTCCAACCAAGCGTTGGGGGTATCCACTATTGCCGCGATGGCTGTGTAGTCTAAGCCAAGCAGATCGCTGCTCAATGCCGCGCGCAGCACACTGCGGTCTTGATAGTGTACAACCGCCTCAAGAAGCATGAATAGCGCGCTTGCCTCGACACTTTCGAACACCGTGTCCCGCCCGACTGTCACTGCGTCAACGCCACGCACCTGTAGCGCCTGACGCACACGAACGCCCTCAAAGCCGTTGCGCACCAGCACGGCGATATCACCCGATACTACCGGCTTGTCCCCCAGTAGGGTCTTGCCACCGCGCCCTCCCACAATAAGGCTGGCGATCTCATCGGCAACGGCGTCGCAGATTCTCTGTTCCAATGTGTTCTTATTGGCGCCCTGTGTACTTTCCTCTAATCCGAACTGCCAGAAACTAAACGCGGGGGCCTGCTGGCCATCGATCAGAAGTGGTTTGTGCTCTTTATCGGCCGCTTGTACTGGCTGGAATTCAATGATGTCGTCATAGACGAAAGGCGCCTCACGACACATAAATACCTGATTCACAGCATCGATCAGCTGCGGCACAGATCGCCAGTTCGTAGCCAAGGTATAACGATGCTCGCCCACATCGTTACGCGCCTTAGCATAGGCAAAGATATCGCCACCGCGGAAACTATAGATCGCCTGTTTCGGATCGCCGATCATAATCATGGCTAACGTGTCCTCCAGCGCCTCGGTGAGTTCGATTCCGAACTGTTCCGGCAGGTAGAGGCGCCTGAATATTTCGTATTGCAGATCGTCGGTATCTTGGAACTCATCGATCATCGCTACGGGGAAGTTCGTGCGTAGCACTTGCGCCAAGTTTTCACCGGTAGGCGCCGCTAACGCATCACGCAGGCGCGAGAGCTGATCGTGGTAAGTGAGTGTGCGACTTAGCGCCTTCTGCTCCTCCATCTGCACACGCGCCTGCTCTGTAGCCCTTTGCAAGGCGCTCATCCTCAGCAGTGCCCGCACTTGCAATACCATGTTCCAAACGCGCTCACAATCGGTGAAGAAAGGATCTTCGAGCGCCTTGTCCTTGCCTATCTGCGAGGGCTTAGAGTTCTGCTGAAGATACTGTGCACTCAACAACTCAAGGGCTGGAGGAATCGCGAACCATGGACCGGACGCGAAGTATGTATCGAGTCGCTGAACCGATAGCGTCAACTCGGCAAGCCGATAACCCGACTTCGCATTGCGAGCCAAGACTTTCGAAGTGTTCAGTATTTCACAGTAGCGATCTCTATCTGCGGCCCATTGCTCGCCCAACGCATGCAATGCCCCCTGCACGCCCTGCCATTGCGCATAGATGTCATCGAGGCCGACTGTAGACTTCGGAAGCAGACGCTTATCCTGTGCGTGGCGCAGGACGACTTGCGCCTCCATAAACTTACTCAGAGATGGGAATACACTAGTAAATAATGCGAGGCGCTCTGCCTGCAGTGGGTAGACTGCGCGGCGCCACCAATCCTTGAGCGCGTCTTGCCAGAGCGTGTCGTCATCTCGAGTCAGTTCCAGCTGAAACGCCTGCCCGCTGCTAAAGGCATGCTCGGTCAATGCGCGCTGGCAGAAGCCGTTGATCGTGAAGATGGTGGCCTCTTCCATGCTGCGCACCGCATAGCGCAGGCGCGACAATGCCGCCTCGCTTTGTGCTCGATCTCCCGCAGCTAAGGCTTTCAGCCAGGCTGCCAGGAAATCATCCTCAGGAAGTTTGTTTTCAGCTTGTGCCTGCTCCAGAGCGCGCTGCGCTTCATGCAAGCGCTTGCGAATGCGCCCTCGCAACTCCTCTGTTGCGGCGTTGGTGAAGGTCACTACAAGAATTTGGCTTACTTTAAAGCCGGCTAGGACATAACGCAGATAGAGATTGCTGATGGCATAGGTCTTGCCCGTACCGGCGCTCGCCTCGATGAGCTTCACACCGGCCAATGGTAGGCGCAGGGTCTGCTCGGCGTCTAGGATAAGAGGCTTGCCACTCATGTCGGCTCCCCCATCTGTCGCAGCGGGCCATATACCAACTGTGAAAGTCTTAGGTGTTCCTCGAGTTCGAGCGGATCCTCGACGCAACCGCGATGCGCGAGTGCAACATAGGGGTCGCGACTATCAGGAGTCGTTATATCCCACTCGCTGCCCGCCCAGAGCTTGCGCGCCTTTTTCAATGCTATCTCATCGTTATCCAAGGCCAACTCATAACTCGCACTGGGGAATAGAGGCAAGGGCCGCGAAATGCCCTCTCGATAGAGTGCGACATAGCCGCTTAAGATCGACAGCGCCTCGGTAGGCTCCAGTATTTGGAAGATGCGCTCTGCGTCTTTGGCGATCAACATGCTTTGCTGTCCCGCCTCGAGTACGCCTGCAGCACAAAGGGCGAGGTGCTCAATCCAGAGCGCTAGTTGATGTTTAGGCTTTAACTTAGATGGTGAGTAATGTAGTAATCCTATGCCCGACCTATAGCCAGTGACTTGTCCGCTGAGCAGAACCTCATTCGTGCCCTGCCCTGTATCGGCTACTTCGCATGGCAACGCGATCGAAACCGGAGTACTCGCAAGCCCTTGATAGGGTTCCAAACGCTCGAGCAGGCTAGCGGCTCCTTCTTCAACCTGCTCATAGGCCTGTGTTGCCATTGCGCCGTGGGGCAAGGCGCCTTGTGCCTCATACAGGGTTAGCAGTGAGTCGACGTCCTGCTGCTGGCCTGACAACAAACGCGCTAGATAATCGCTTTGCATTTGCCAAGTCTGCAAGCCGTTGAGATTGAAATTCTCCTCATCTTCATTCGGCTGCTCTTCCTGCAGATAAATGCCGAGCCGGGTGTTGAAAAAGGTCTTGCTAGGATGCTGCAGAAAGCGAATCAGACGATGCAACTCTAGTTGATCGAAGACGCCTTCTGTGGCTGCAAGGTTCTGTGCAGGCCAAGCGGACTCGCCCGCTGCAATTGGCGCATGTGCGCGGTCCTCCAAACTCTGCGCAATCGCACACCACCACGTATCGTAGCTGTGCTTGCGCTCCCCCATTGCCGTGCCGAACTGGCGAGCACTGAAGGGCTGCATCGGATACTCCGTCGTCAAACAGCCGCTCATCAAAGGTGGTGTTTTATCTCCCTTCTCGTCTTTCTCGAATGGCAGTGGATAGTGTAGGTCAACGAAGTCGAGAAACTCCCGTAACAGCACCGAGGGCTGCTGTTCACTATTATCTTTTAGGCTCTTACCGGTATAGCTGAGATAGAGTCTTTCGCGTGCGCACAATAATGTCTCAAGCAACAGGTAACGATCCTCGTCGGCCTTGCGCGGGTCACCCGGTCGCCACTGCGCTACCATACCATCGAAAGATTGCGCCTGCTCGCGGCGCGGGAAGGCGGCGTCATTCATGCCCAAGACACAAATCATTTTGAACGGCAGGCTGCGCATCGGACGCATGCCACAAATGCTAACACCACCACTAAAGAAGCGATTGTGTTGTGTGCGAGTGCCCAGACTTTGCTCCAGACACAGCCCTAACAGCTCGATACTCAGCGTCTGTTCCTCGGCTTGTTCGGTCAGCGTATCGAGGGCATCGCGAATCTGTTGTAGCTTATCGTCCTCGTCGCGCACCGCGCCGAATAGCGCGTCGATCATCGCATTGAGAGCATCTTGCCACTGTGACATAGGCCGCGACTGACGCAGATGTAGGTGCCAATATTTCAAGACCTCCAAGAAGCCGCAGAAACGACCGAGAGCCGCAGCATTGCCGCCACTCGCCCCTTCTAATGGCGCCACCCCTTCCCAGTAGAGCGAGCTCCCCATCGCATAGCCTGCGAGAAGACGATCGATGCCGTGTGCCCAAGTATTCTGTTCCGTATCCGGCAAATCCAATGCGCTTTTATGCGCGCCATCTAAACCCCAACGCACCTCACTCTCACGTAGCATCGTCAATACATCTTCCTGTACCTTGCCCTCGAGTGAGAACTGCGCGGCGATCTGTGGGACCTCAAGATAGGAGGCCAGTTCGGAGAAGGTGAAACGCGAACTTGGCAGCGACAGTAGGCGCAGGAATACGCGAATCAACGGATGCTCATCGGCTATCGTGATGTCCGATAAGTTCCACGGCAGAAACGGTCGACCCGAGTCTTCGTCGTAGCGGAAAACCGCTTCTATATAAGGAGCATAACGGCTAATCTCTGGGATCATTACGAGAATATCTTCGGGCTTCAGGCTGGTGTCGCTATCCAAAGCTGCGAGGATACGATCATGCAAGACCTGACATTCGCGCATCGCGCTATGGCACACACTGAGTTCGATGGAGTCATCGCTAAGGACAGTCTCGGGCTCGTCGTTCAAGCTAAGGATATCCCGCTGCACCCGGTGCAATAGCAGCGCCGAACCTGGGTCGGCATACTCCTCCAAGTGCACAGCATTGAGGCTGTCCTCACTGAGCAACAGATCTTGGAAGGCCTGCCCTTGGCGCCCCCACGAAGCCAGTAGTTCGTTACCGGTCTCGTAGTAATTTGCCTCTTCGGGATTCGTCAGGCGCGTGCGCGCGAGCGCCTTCTTGCTACGCAAATCCGCCCAATACTGATCGGTCGGGCTATGCTGAAACAGATAGATGTTCAAGTGCGCGGAGAGTGCCTGCAACACCTGCACAAACAGAGGCGGCAGACTGGACAGCGCGAAGCAAATAATCCGCTCGGGGAGCCTTGCCAAGACTCGAGCCTGTTCGCTCCGCGATTGTAATGCCGCGAGCAGTTTGTCGATCAGGGCGACGCGATGGCTGTCGGGGCAGTCGCGTATCAGCGCGCGCCACAAGGGCCCCTGCCAAGCCGCTAGCTCGGCACTGCGCATCGAATCGGTGCTGCGCCCCTCACTCCAAGCCCGAATCCAATCTGGGCGATAGTATTGATAGCGATCATAGACGTCGGCCAAGCGCTGAGCCAACTGCCAACGCTTCACGCCCTGCGCATCGTCGCGCAAATAGTGTTGTAGCTGAACAAACTCGGGCTGGTCGAGCAAATCGGGTAGAAGTGCAAACAAGCGCCATGCAGCGCGATCCCGCGAGAGCGGATCTTCGCCGCCCTGCTTGCTCTGCGTGTTAACCGCAGCGGCGAGGCTCCATATCCACGCCGCGGGAAGTGGATAGTCGATGTTCGCCGCCACACCGTGAGCCATGCCTAGGTGCAAGTTGACCCAACGCTCCATTGCACTGCCGGGCACTAAGATCACCTCGGCTTGAAATGGGTCGCGCAGTGGCGTGTCGTGGAGTAGCTGCGCCAATTGGGCATGCAGCACCTCCACACGGTTGGAGCAGACTAAAAACATAGGCTTGTGTAGGACCTTTAGCGAAGGCTTCTAAAGAAGGCTCGGACATCCTCTAGCAGGAGCTCGGGTTCTTCCATCGCAGCAAAGTGGCCGCCACGGGGCATGGGCGTCCAACGCACAATATTATACGATGCCTCGGCCCATAATCTGGGGGTGATATAGATCTCTGCAGGGAAGATTGCACCGGCAGTAGGCACCGTGACATAGCCAGTCGGCTCGCTGGCTGGAAAATTTCGGCTCTCATAATAGATCCGCGTCGAGGCGGTGATGCTAGCAGTGAACCAGTACACACTGATGTCGGTGAGGATCTCATCCTTCGTGAACTTCGCATCTAAGCCATTCACGCTCTGTTGATCTATGTCGCTCCAACCATGGAATTTCTCCACTATCCAGGCGGCTAGGCCTGCCGGCGAATCATTCAAGGCCACCCCTAGGGACTGCGGCTTGGTGCCTTGAATCTGTTGATAGCCAACCTCATTGAGCATAAACGCAGCCCTAGCGTCGCGGGCCTGCGTCTCCTCTACGGGAACTGCGGCACGAATAGCGGGGTCTTCGGGTGGACTGGCCAACACGAAATTGGAGTGCAGCCCAATCATGCGCTCGGGGTAACGCGCTGCGTGTACACGATTGATAATCGCACCCCAGTCGCCACCTTGCGCACCATAGTGATCATAGCCAAGACGTTGCATTAGAGCAGCCAACACATGGGCCATGCGCTCCGGATTATAACCACGCTCTTGTGGTTCACCCGAGAAGCCAAAACCAGGCAAGGACGGGATCACTACATGAAATGCATCCTCGGCGTTGCCACCATAGAGTTCAGGATGGGTTAACGGGCCGATGATCTTGCGAAACTCGACGAAAGAGCCGGGCCAGCCATGGGTAATCAGCAGCGGCATAGCATCTGGGTTTTCCGCGCGTACATGGATGAAGTGAATTGGCAGGCCATCGATATTGGTCTTGAACTGCGCAAACTCATTTAACTCGGCTTCCTGCGCACGCCAGTCGAAATCATTGAGCCAGTAATCGACAAGTTCTTTTAAATAAGTGGCGTTCGTACCGTATTCCCAGCCCGTGCCCGGGATTTGGGCAGGTAGGCGAGCATTGGCGAGACGTGCCTTGAGGTCGGCGATGTCGGCATCCGGGATGTGGATCTCGAAGGGGACGATAGCGGTATCGGTTTGTGTCTGGGCCATAACGGGACTCGTTGTGATAGACAGTAGTAGGCAAAGGGCGACAGGGAGCTTTGGAATCAAGTGTCTCATGGACTGACCTCTAGGACGGGGCTTCTTGTGATTATGAAGTGCGTGGGTATGGTGTCATAGGAGTTGGATGGGAGACAAGGTGGGTTTGGGGGGTGGGTTGAATGGTTGGAGCGTTTAGCTGGAGGCTTTAGTGCCGCGTCTCGCTCGCCCTGCGGGCATTGCTGGTTTGGCGAGGGCGCTTGATTGTGGCTTTAGTGCGTTCTGCCCGCTCGCCCTGCGGGCATTGCTGGTTATCAATCCCGGTTTTGGGGAGTGGTTGGGGAGGTTTTTGTTTTCTTGCGGAGTTTGGTTTTTCTTTGGGGATTGGTTGGGGGATTGATAGTTTTGGGGCTTGATCGGGTTTTGTGGTGGGCTTTGTTTTCGATTGGTGTGGTGTTGGGGGAGGGATTGATTGCAACAGCCTTTGGGCTGTTGCAACCCTTCGGGCTGCGCGCTTTGCGTTTGTCTTCGATTGCTGGCGCAATCGATCAAACCCTCTGACGGGTTCGAACCCCTCTCTCTTGTTGACCTAAAGTAGATCTTTTCGAGGGCAGCGTTGCGTCGCGCTGCAGGGGATTTCTTATATGGCGGAGAGAGAGGGATTCGAACCCTCGATAGGGGATTAGCCTATACACCCTTAGCAGGGGTGCGCCTTCAGCCACTCGGCCATCTCTCCAAAAATGCGCGCAAATCATACCACACATCATCTTAAATGGCAGTGGAATCGGGCGTTATTTCCTCACTCCTTTTCAGTGGGTTCGGTTGTCTCTGAATCTCGCTCTTTCTGAATGCGTTGATATATCTCTTCGCGGTGCACTGCGATATCCTTCGGGGCGTTTACACCTATTCGCACTTGATTGCCTTTGACGCCTAGTACAGTCACGGTAACTTCGTCACCAACCATCAAAGTCTCACCAATACGCCTAGTTAAAATCAACATGTTGCTTCTCCTTTCCTGCTTCTGTGTCCTTGTATATCCCGCTGTACTCTAATTGAGTATACGCTGGAATTTCACACTCAGATGTAGCATTAGCTTACGTCTATTTGCCTTGTAACGAAAATAGAGAAATTCTCTTATATCGATACGTTCCCACCCCTGGCGCAAACAGACAAGCTCTGTACATCAAGCACTAACGGCAAACTAGAGAAAACTGAGCCTAGATTCAGCTCTTTTCCTCGTCTCCTAGCTCAAATGCACTGTGCAGTGCTCGCACAGCAAGTTCGAGGTACTTCTCGTCGATCACTACCGATATCTTAATCTCTGACGTGGTAATAATCTGGATATTAATCGACTCATTAGCCAGAGTCTGGAACATCTTACTCGCGATGCCGGCGTGAGAGCGCATTCCTACCCCTACCAAAGAAATCTTAGCGATCTTCTTATCTAGGGCAACATCGCGGGCTTTCACGTCCTCACCAATACGACCGATAATTTGGCGAACTTGTTCGCTGTCCGCACGCTTCACCGTGAAAGTAATATCGGTAGTGCCATCGGCAGAAACGTTCTGCACGATCACATCGACTTCGATGCCAGCGTCGCTGACAGGGCCAATTACGCGGTATGCGATTCCGGGGACATCTGGCACTCCAGAGACAGTCACTTTTGCCTCGTCTCTCGTGAATGCAATACCCGAGATAATGGGAGCTTCCATTTCGTTTTCATCCTCTAAACTGATTAATGTACCTGGGTCGTCTTCAAAGCTGGAAAGTACGCGCAAGGGAACCTTATATTTCCCGGCAAACTCCACAGAGCGAATCTGCAAAATCTTTGCGCCAAGACTCGCCAATTCCAGCATTTCTTCGAACGTAATCGTACGCAGTAAGCGTGCATCCTCAACCACTCGCGGGTCGGTGGTGTACACACCCTTCACGTCGGTATAGATCTGGCACTCGTCTGCCTTGAGTGCGGCTGCAAGAGCCACTGCAGAGGTATCCGAGCCGCCACGGCCTAGCGTGGTGATGTTGCCAGCCTCATCAATACCCTGGAAACCGGCCACCACTACGACATTACCTTCCGCAAGTTCGCGACGAATATTCTTGTCGTCGATCTCTTTGATGCGTGCGCGGGTGTGCGACTCGTCCGTCAGGATACGGACCTGGCCACCCGTAAACGAGCGCGCCTTGCACCCACGTTTTTGGAGGGCGATGCTGAGCAACGCGATAGTCACTTGCTCACCAGTGGAGAGCAGCACATCCATCTCGCGTGCAGAGGGTTGTTCGTCAAGCGCATTGGCAAGGTCTAGTAATCGATTAGTCTCGCCACTCATAGCCGAGACGACTACGACGACGTCGTGACCCGCCTTTCTCGTGGCAATGACGCGATCCGCGACCGCCTCGATGCGCTCGGTTGTTCCTACAGAAGTACCACCAAATTTTTGAACGTATAGTGCCATTTTTTTTTCATAGTTTTAAACGGGTGCAAATTAAACAAAATTGCAGTTTGCTTTGCAAGCGCATATGGAGAGTCCGTTTCCTCTCCCTATCGCGACGCACTGCCTTTGTCATGAATTTTATAGTTGGGTTTCCAGCCAAGCTTGTACGCTGCCTAAAGCTTGCGGTAGCGCATCGGGCTCTGTGCCGCCGGCCATGGCCATGTCTGGCCTACCGCCGCCTTTGCCGCCTACCTGAGAGGCAACCATATTAACCAAGTCGCCTGCTTTGACACGCGTCACTAGATCTTTGCTGACTCCTGCCACAATGCTGACCTTGCCGTCCTCGACACTTGCCAGCACTACGACCGAAGTTCCGAGCTTGTTCTTCAATTGATCTACGGTATCACGCAAGGTTTTCGCATTGAAACCACTGACTGCCTTCGCTAGCAATTTAACTTCGCCAACACTGACTGCCTCTGCCGCAATATCGCTACCCGCCGCGCTGGCGAGTTTAACTTTTAGCTGTTCGAGTTCTTTCTCTAAACTGCGATTGCTAAGCATGATCTGCTGTACTTTCTCTACTAGGCTATCGGCATTAGTCTTTACGACATCCGACAGTTGCTTGAGCATCTGCTCTTGCTGCGCCACGATCGCCAGAGCACCCTGCCCAGTCACTGCCTCTACTCGACGTACACCTGCGGCAATGCCCGACTCGCCGATGAACTTGAACAGGCCGATATCGCCAGTTCGCTCGACGTGAGTACCACCACAAAGCTCTGTAGAAAACTCGCCCATGCTCACTACTCGCACCTGATCGCCGTATTTCTCACCGAACAGCGCCATCGCACCGGCATTCATTGCCTCGTCGATCCCCATGACCTGTTTAGACACTGCGGTATTCTTTAAAATTTGCGCATTCACCAAGGCTTCAACTTGCGACAACTCCGCAGCACTCATAGCGGATTGATGAGAGAAGTCAAACCGCAGACGCTCAGCGTTAACCAAGGAACCCTTCTGGGTCACGTGCTCGCCCAAGACTGTACGCAGCGCGGCATGCAATAGATGAGTCGCAGAATGGTTTAAGGCAATCGCGGCACGGTTGTCCTTCTCTACGGCAGCTTCAATCTTTTCGCCCTTCTTCAAAGAGCCAGAGCGTAGGAAGCCTTTGTGGATGAAGTGTTCGCCCTGCTTCTGCGTGTCTATCACCTCAAACATTGCAGCATTGCTAGCACCAGCGCGGCTGTTCAGTACGCCCTTGTCGCCAACCTGACCACCGGACTCGGCGTAGAAAGGACTGCTATCAAGAATCAATAGCGCCTCGCCCTCCCCCGCAATCGCATCAACCGCTTGACCATCGCGGTAGATCGCCAAAATAGTGGAAGGGCCTGCTAGATGCTCGTAGCCAGTAAACTCTGTGGCCTGTTTTACGTCGATGACGAGTTTCTCAACTGCATTGAACTTGCCTGCGGCACGGGCCTGTTGCTTCTGCACAGCCATGGCACGATCGAAACCCTCATGATCAAGTGTCAGGCCATGCTCTCGAGCTACATCATTAGTAAGGTCGACCGGAAAGCCAAAGGTGTCGTATAGCTTAAAGACTGTGTCACCGGACAAGACCTTACCTTTCAAGTCTGCTATGGCGCCCTTGAGAATGGTCATGCCATTTTCTAGGGTACGCGCAAACTGCTGCTCCTCTTCCTGCAGCACTTTCTCGACGGTGCTCTGACGGGCCTTCAACTCTGGATAGGCTTCGCCCATTTGTTTCACGAGAGAATCGACCAGACGGTAGAAGAAAATATCCTTCACGCCTAATTGATAACCATGACGCACAGCGCGACGCACGATGCGACGCAGCACATAGCCACGACCTTCATTCGATGGCAGCACCCCATCTACGATGAGGAAGGAACAGGAGCGAATATGGTCCGCGATCACTCGCAGTGAGGTGTTGCTTATGTCATCGGTACCCGTGATCTGCGCGGCAGACTTGAGCAGCGCCTCGAACAGGTCGATCTCGTAGTTGCTGTGCACATGCTGCAGCACTGCGGCTAGTCGCTCTAAACCCATACCAGTATCCACCGAAGGCTTGGGCAGTGGCACTAGCGTGCCATCAGGCTGGCGGTCGAACTGCATGAATACGAGATTCCAGATCTCGATATAGCGGTCGCCGTCATCATTGGGGCTGCCGGGTGGCCCGCCGGCCACATCGGGCCCGTGGTCATAGAATATTTCGGAACAGGGACCACAGGGACCGGTATCGCCCATCGCCCAGAAATTGTCTTTCTCGCCTAAGCGTGAGAAACGCTCCTTTGGCACGCCGATCTCCTGCAGCCAGATATCCTCTGCCTCTTGATCCTCATGGAAGACGGTAACCCAAAGCTTGTCCGCCGGCAGGCCTAATTCCTTGGTGAGGAAATCCCAGGCAAAGCGAATCGCGTCGCGCTTGAAATAATCGCCGAAACTGAAGTTGCCCAGCATCTCGAAAAAAGTGTGGTGACGTGCGGTATAGCCGACGTTTTCCAGGTCATTGTGCTTGCCGCCTGCGCGCACGCAGCGCTGCGAGCTAGTGGCACGCGAATAAGAACGCACCTCATTGCCGAGGAACAAGTCCTTGAACTGCACCATACCCGCATTAGTGAATAGCAGAGTTGGGTCGTTCGCTGGCACCAAAGAACTGCTAGCCACGATTTCATGACCTTGAGATTTAAAATAGTTTAAAAACTTTTGGCGAATGTCAGCAATTTTCATCTACGTTTCCAATAACAGGTTTGCTGTATAAGTTACAGTGTAAAAAGGCGCGCAATTATACCGTTAACTACGGCAATTTGCAGGTCAATCTTCCGAGGCAATCACGTGACCATCACTGGATAAGAGGATGGCAATGGGCCTAGTTTTAGGGAAGTGGGACATCACAATAGTGGTAATAATCAGCAGTGGCACACACAGGAACATGCCCGGCACACCCCAAATCGCGCCCCATAGAGCAAGATTGAACAAGATCACCACTGGGCTAAGATTCAAGGACTTCCCAGTAATACGTGGTTCCAAAATATTGCCGATCAAGACCTGTAGTGCCGATATACCAAAAAGTACGGTGAAGAACAGGCCAAAATCGTCATTAGTCTGCGCCAAGGCCATCAGGGATGGGAAGATTGTGGCGATTATCGAGCCAATGGTCGGAATGAAGTTGAGCAGGAAAATCAGCAAGCCCCAAATTTCTGCGAAATTGATGCCTAAAGCATTGAGCAATAGATAACTCAGGATGCCCGTCAGCGAGCTGGTGAACATCTTGATGCTGAGGTATTTCTGCACGTCTCCCTTTATTTGAGCGAGTATGCTCAACATGCGTTTCTCTTGCTTCGGGTCCCCTATCAGTGCCGCCAGCTTGCGGTTGAAGTTGCCTTGCTCGAATAATAGGAACATCACATAAATTAGAATTAGGAAACTATCGCGGGCGATGCTGGTAAATGACACCGCGACCGATGCCACGATTGCAGATAAATCTAGCCGCGAAGACAGGGTCTCGAAGAAGCCTTCGATAGGCAGATACTCGGAGAATGGCAGGCGATTCCACAAAGAGCGCAGATTGGCCTCGTAGGTCGTGGCCACACTACCCAGATCATTCAAGCTACCCCCCACGAATTGCACTAGGGCAGAGATCGTGAAGATAAAGGTCAGTATCGATGCAAGGAAGCACAGGAAACGCGGAATTCGAAAGCGGCCGATATGGATACGCATGAACCCACTGGCAAGTAGGTTGATGAGATACCAAATCGCGATGGCGATTACCAGTGGCAGTAGCAAATCTTGCGCGACAATCAGCAGTGTGAACACCAAGGCGGTGATCAGCATTGCCATGGCAAACTTCAATATTTTCATCTGGCCTAGGCTCTCATTTCTGCCCGTCTCTAGCAGAGTCCATTCGGGTTAAGGTTTAGTCAAGCAGCCGCAATGGCAAGCTTTTCGAAGCCTAGCGGCAGAATAACACACAAATATGGGAACACAGACAAGGCTTGGCACATGTGTGCAAGCCTTGCCTAGAGATTGAAGGACTAGAGATTGGTAAAGGTGTCCACTACGATCGAGGGCGTCAGGATTTGCGGCAAGATCACCGGCTCCTTTCCTGCACCTGGGTAGTAGACATAGAGCGGTACACTAGGGCGATTGAAGGCGTCGAGCACACGGCTAATCTCTGGATCTTGATTAGTCCAATCCCCCTTTAGATAGGTAATTCCTTGATCTGCCATGGCTTGAATGACGCGCTCAGAGCTCAATGTGGTCTGCTCGTTGGCGAGACAGGTAATGCACCAAGCCGCCGTCATATTGATGAAGACTGGCTTTCCTTCCGCCTGTAGCTCCTCGAATCGAGCAGTACCAAAGGCTTCGTAATTGGCCACCATATATTCGTCATCGCCACCGCCCGCATAGGACTGTGTCATTGGGCGTGACTCTAGCATTGGCGACTGCAAAGAATAGAAGGCTACCACTATCGCAATCGTCGCCATGACCGCATTGGCGTTACGCCAGAAAGGCCCCACCACGGTACGCTTCTGCAGAAGCCATAGGCCGAAGGCCAAGAGAATACAGGCACCGACTACTATCGCCATGCCGTTCACACCTACCTGATTGCCAAGGACCCACAAAAGCCAAAGAACAGTGGCATACATTGGGAAGGCCATGAACTCCTTAAAAGTGTTCATCCAGGCGCCTGGCTTGGGCATGAACTTCATTAACGCTGGGCTAAACGAGAGCACCAAGAACGGTAAGGCCATGCCTAGGCCGAGGAAGAAGAACACCAGCATCGCCACTAACCAAGATTGCGACAAGGCGAAGCCCAGCGCGGCACCCATGAATGGCGCAGTACAAGGGCTAGCCACGGCGGTCGCGAGCACACCCGTGAAGAAAGAGCCCTTATAACCAGACTTAGAGGCTAGATTATTGCCAAGTCCCATGAAGCTAGTGCCGAACTCGAAGACACCGGACAGGCTTAGGCCGAAGCTGAAGAACAGGAAGATCAGCAGCGACACGAACCAAGGTGACTGTAACTGGAAGGCCCAACCCACCGCCTCGCCACCTGCGCGCAAGGCGATCAGGATCGAGGCTAGTAACATGAAGGTCACGATGATACCGGCCGTATAAGCGACGCCGTGCAGACGCTGCTCGCTGGCCGCGGACTGCCCCTTAGAGGCAAGGCTCAATACTTTCAGCGAAAGCACTGGGAAAACACAGGGCATTAGATTGAGAATCAGGCCACCGGCCAAGGCAAAGAAGATGACGCTCAGTAAGCCTGGACCACCAGTGCCATCGCCGCTAGCGGAGCCATTGGCTGCGAATGCAGTAACAGAGGACAAGTTCGCGGCGCTAGCTGGAATGGCTGAGACTAGATAGCCCTGCGTGTCGCCATTGGCACCCGTCACGGCTAGCACACCCGGAATACTGTCGTTCTCTACGCGGAAACGACGCGCCTGTTCATGGGTGATCTGTACCATACCGGGACTAAGCGTGACATCACGCAATGGGGCGGGCTTGAGAATGCGCTTACTCTCTGGGAAGAACCAGACATCGCGCGCACCTTCGAAAACGGTTTCATCGGACTGGAAAGAAAGGCTGATGCGTTCGCCGCCAACGGCAAACAGCGACTGAATATCGTGCTCTTCCTGTGCAAGGGGCAGACTAGCGAAAGTCTTCGTGAAGGCCTGCTCCCACTTTGGCTCTGTCTCAAGGCTGAGGCCCCCTACGGGTAACTCTATGCCGACACGTCCCTCTCCCAGAATACAAATATCGTCGCAGACCTGCCATTGCACATACACTGAGGCCGCAAAGCTCTCCGCGCTATAGTCTTCCGGCACTGTCACGGTGACGGGCAGGAAAATCTCTTCCTCATAGGCGAAGGTAACGAGGTCGGAACCGGGGAATGGTAGCCAAGTTGGGGTAGGAAACTGTAGTTCGCCGGCCACTGCGCCTGCGGGAAGCTCCCAGTCCATAAGGGCTGTCGCGTCACCACTATCGCCCTGCCAACGTGAATATGTATGCCAGTGTTCGGTTGGATCGAGGCGTACGGCTAGTGTTAGCGTTTCGCCGGCTACAGCATTCGCGCTCGCCGAGACGAGTTCTACCTCGATCTCTTCACCTTTGAGTACTTCGGCCTGTGCAGCCAAGGGCATTGCTAGCAGTGATGCAAAGATCACTATTACGCTGGCTAACTTCCTCATTCACAACTCTCCCACTTATATTGCTTTGATCCCGATTGTAGCGCTAAGCCAGCCTAGAGACCTCGCTCAATTGTGACTTTAAGTAACACTACAAGCTTCTTACATGGCTGGCTATATCCTATTAGAACACAGGCATTCTTGCCGCAAACGTCTTCGATTGCGAGGGTAAGACCAACTTTTTAGGCGAATTGTTACAAATAGCCCAAGGGATGCACGGTGGCACACTTAAAGCGTATGAAATGAGTCGTCGACGGCGTACTTCGTTGGATCTAGAGGAGGAGACCATGAGGCAGTCGAGCACGGGCTAGCTAGTCGTTCTAAATGCGACTAGTCATTGGCCCCTGCATCATTGGCATTGTTTGCAGTAACACTCGAGGCGTCGGAACTGCTATCGCTAGCATCGCCTGTCTCAGTCTGTGTGGAAACAAGACCCTGTAGCGCCTCGAGGTTCTCTCGATAAAACGCTAAGGCTTCGTCTTTATCAAGCCGGTAGTTGAGGCTAAATTCGCAAGTACGGTAGAGAATCTCGCGAGCAATAAGAATTGAAGGCGCTCTGCCGCCTAAGCCTAGGGTTCCAATCTGCCCCTCATTCGATAGAGATGTGCTCGTGTCTTTGCCTGCCACGGTGAGGCCGACGCCCTCGGCACCCGAAACGACTGCATCGGGGCTCGGGGCAAGGCAATATTTCTCCGTCGTGCTGGCAGCCATGATGAACATCAGGCCGCGCTCGCCATCCTCGGAATAAATGTCGATCCCATCCAGTACGCGTACCTGATTTGAGAACGACTGCGTGAACGCGTGGTTTGCGCAGCCGTTCAAAGTCAACAAGACGAAGACCGAGAGAGAGAAGCGCATCAGCTACCGCACTCGATATGCATGCCTGGTTTCTTATTGTGCACCCAGTAATCCATAGTTCCGGAGTTCGGACAAGTAAAATTCCCCAATTCCACTGCCATATTCGTGGCAAACAATTTTAATTTCGCTTTTGCCTCACAGTTACCCGTGAAATGGATTTTGTATTCACTGCCGGAGACGAGTCCATCCAGAGGCAACGTGCGTCCCTTCGGTAAATTCCTTACACTCGCGATAGGAACTGCAACTACGATATCTTTCTCGTCGTATACGAGCGCTGTTATCGATTTACCACTAGCCGAACACTCATTCTTGATAGTAAATTCCGCAGCATTCGCCCCACTGGCGCATGCCAAGCTAATAGCAATTCCCAGCAATACTTTCTTTGCCTTAGACATATTCGTAACCTCATCAGTGAATTGAATAGTGACGAGTACAATCTACGAGATAATTCGATCGAAATAGTCAGGTAAAACCCTGATTTTTTGGCAGGAGAGTGGGAATTGGGGCTATCGAGTTTTTGCTTAGAGACAGGGCTCGAGGTATTCGATCAATAATTGCAGATTCCGCTGTCCGCGAAACTCGTTGATGTCGAGTCGATAAACCACATTAACGCGTTTTTCATTACAGTCGGTCCATTGCGCAGCCTCGATATTGAAGGCAATCGCATCGAGCACGCATTGCGCATCGTCTATTGGGCTCAGCACTAGTTTCAAGTGTTTACCTCCCAGTAAACGGTGGTGCACGATGCGAAACTCGCCATCGAAGCTCGGCTCCGGGAAATGCTGCCCCCAAGGACCAAAGTCCCGCAGCAACTGCGCATTGTTCATGGTGAGCTCTGACGTAAGCAGTGGGCCATCGGTGAGGATGCGCGCCTGTAAGTCCTCCGCGCTGATCTGCTGCGCCACCGCGGCAGCGAATGCAGCACTGAAGCGCTCATAGTCGGCCTTGTACAGACTTAAACCCGCCGCCATTGCATGTCCGCCGAAGCGGCTCACCAAACCAGGATTCTGCGTCGCCACTTGATCGAGCACGTCTCGGATATGCAGGCCCGCGATCGAGCGTGCCGAACCCTTCAACTCTTCCTTCCCGTTCGCGTCGAGCCCCGCATCGGCAAATGCGATCACCGGGCGGTGCAGTCGCTCTTTGATGCGCGCTGCAAGAATGCCGATGACGCCCTGATGCCAACCACTGTCGTAGAGACAAAGGCCAGCTGGCACCTCTTCCTCGTCGAAGGCCATGAGGTCTAGGCTCGCCACGGCCTGGTCTTTCATGTCCGTCTCGATGCCCTTGCGTTGCTGATTCATGCTGTCGAGCTCTTGCGCCATCGCCATCGCTCGATCTGGATTGTCAGTCATTAGACATTCGATACCCAGTGCCATGTCATCGAGTCGCCCAGCCGCATTGAGACGTGGCCCTACGGCAAAGCCGAGATCGCTTGCTACTAGATTAATTCTATTGCGCTTGCCTAGGGTCAGCAGCGCCAGAATTCCTTCACAGGCTCGACCTGCGCGAATGCGCTTGAGCCCTTCGTTTACGAGAATGCGGTTATTGCGATCTAGGCTGACCACATCGGCCACCGTGCCAAGTGCCACTAGATCGAGGAAGTCAGCGAGATTAGGCTCAGAGAGTTTCTGCGAGGTAAACCAGTCTCGCTCACGCAGGAGGCTGCGCAATGCCGCCATCACATAGAACACCACCCCTACTCCCGCGAGGGATTTGCTCGGAAAGTCGCAACCCACTTGATTCGGATTCACGATGGCATCGGCAGTGGGCAATTCGCGCCCGGGCAAATGGTGATCGGTGATAATGACCTGCATGCCTAGACGCTGCGCAGACGCCACACCCTCGATGCTCGAGATACCATTGTCTACAGTAATCAGGAGGTCAGGTGACTTTCCGCGTGCTAGCTCCACGATCTCGGGCGTAAGCCCATAACCGTATTCGAAACGATTGGGAACGATATAATCGACATGCTGAAATCCGAAGGCACGCAAGGCCCTAATTGCGAGAGCACAGCTAGTGGCACCATCGGCATCGAAGTCGGACACGATTAGGACGCGCCCCTGCCTTTGCAGCTGGGCATACAACAACGCTACAGCGGCATCGATGCCGGTGAGCATTTGGGGGGGATATAGGGCTTTGAAATCGAGCTGCAGCGCGGCGTCATCGAGAACGGAGCGCGCAGCAAGAACTCTTTGCACAACCGGCGCGATCGCCGCACTAAACTGATGCGTGCTAGGCACCGGTCTGCGGCGGATCAACGGCTTCACAGTGTGCTGCGAATTAAGTCAGTGACCGCGCTGAGGCTGTTATCCACGATGGCGTATTGCTCTTCGCGCTCGAAAAGATCGCTTAGATGCTCCGGCAGCTGCGGGGTGTCTAAGCCTGCCTTCTTCACCGCATCCGCAAACTTCACAGGATGGGCAGTGGCCAGACAAACCATAGGAACACTCTTGTCTGTATTACACTCACGCGCAGCTTTCACACCGATGGCGGTATGAGGGTCTATCAGGAATTCATTCTCGGCGAAGACTTCGCGGATGACATCGCAGGTTGTCTCGTCATCTACGCTAGCGCTAGCGAACACTTTTTGCGCTTGCTTCCAGCGCTCCGAATCTATGCTATGACTGCCCTCGCCCGTGTCCGTCATGAAGGCCGCAAGCGCTTTGCCGTCACGACCAAACAGGTCGAACAGATAGCGCTCAAAATTGCTCGACACCATAATATCCATGCTAGGGGATAGAGTGTGCTTGAGCTCCCCTTGCGCGTAGTCATTGCGGCTCATGAAGCGGTGCAATATGTCATTGCTATTGGTCGCGATGATCAGCTGCTTGATTGGCAAGCCCATTTGCATGGCCAGATAACCGGCATAAATGTCGCCGAAATTACCAGTTGGCACCGAGAAGGATACCTGGCGGTGTGGCCCGCCTAGCTGCAAGGACGCGTAAAAATAATAGACGATCTGTGCCATGATGCGGGCCCAGTTTATCGAGTTTACCGCAACGAGTTGGCGACCTTCTGGCAGGAAAGATTGATCGCCGAATGCGGCTTTGACTATGCGCTGACAGTCGTCGAAATTGCCCTTCACCGCGATATTGTGGACATTGTCTCCCAGCACAGTCGTCATCTGGCGACGCTGCACCTCCGACACGCGTTGGTGCGGATGCAGAATATAGATATCGACGTTGTCACTATGACGACAGCCTTCGAGGGCGGCGGAACCGGTATCACCGGATGTCGCCCCAAGAATGACCACTTTCTGATTGTTGCGCTTCAACACGTAATCCAGCAGATTTCCGAGCAGTTGCAATGCAAAGTCTTTGAACGCTAAGGTTGGGCCGCAATATAATTCCAGCACCCATTCATTCGCTCCAATCATTCTAAGGGGAGCCACCGCCTTGTTCGCAAAACTCTTATAACTTCTGTGAATAATCTCTTCTAGGTCGTCATCAGGAATCGCACCGTCGATGAACGGAGTAATGATTTTCTGGGCAAGCTGCGGATAATTCAGCCCAGCCATCTGCGCGATCTCTTCTTTGCTAAACTTAGGCAATTCTTCAGGCACATAGAGCCCACCATCGGGCGCTAGACCGGTTAACAAGACTTGCTCGAAAGACTGCGCTGGCGCTTGGCCGCGAGTGCTGATGTATTTCATGCTAATGCCTATTCCTTTGTGCGCGGTTAGTTATCTTCACCGTCAAACTGCTCGATTCGAATACGGGTAATTTTCTCAACCACTTGTTCCAAAGACTCAATAGCGGCGATCGCCTTGTTCATTTGGCGCTCCTCTACCGTGCCAGTTAGTATCACTATGGGCACAAACACGTCGCCAACGATAGTCGAGTCTGGCTCTTTCTGAATCAGGGCTTCGATATTAATGCCATGATCCGTCAGAATCTGTGAGATCTGCGCCATTACACCAATCTTGTCGTATACAGACAGGCGAATATAGAACTCGCAATGAATGTCTTCGATATTTAAGATCGGGATATCGGTACGCAATGAATCGAACGCTAGGGACGGTACATTGCCAGGGTTACCTCTAGACTCATCGCCGGAACTGCGCACGATGTCGATAATATCGGCCACCACTGAAGATGCGGTCGCCTTTGCGCCTGCGCCTGCGCCGTAGTACAAGGTAGACCCTACGGAGTCTCCCTTCACTACCACTGCGTTCATCACACCGTTCACATTGGCAATCAGACGCTGGTCCGAGATCATCGTGGGGTGCACGCGTATCTCGATGCCCTTGTCAGTCATGCGGGTGATGCCCAGATGCTTAATGCGATAGCCGAGCTCTTCGGCGTAGTTCACGTCATCAATGGTGATCTTACTAATACCCTCTGTGTAGACCTTGTCGAACTGCAATGCGATGCCAAAGGCATTAGCGGCGAGGATAGTGAGCTTATGGGCGGCGTCGATACCCTCGACGTCGAAAGTTGGATCAGCCTCGGCATACCCTAAGGCCTGCGCTTCGGCCAGCACGTCATTGAAGCTACGCCCCTTCTGCGCCATCTCGGTCAGAATGAAATTGCCCGTGCCATTGATGATGCCGGCCAGCCAATGAATAGAGTTAGCCGCGAGGCCTTCGCGCAATGCCTTGATGATAGGAATACCGCCTGCGACGGCGCTCTCATAAGCGACTGTTACACCCTTGCGCTTCGCGGCAGCGAAGATCTCGTTGCCGTGCACCGCGATCAAGGCTTTATTGGCGGTCACAACATGCTTGCCGTTCTCGATAGCACGCATGATCAGCGGCAAGGCTGGCTCCATGCCCCCGAGCACTTCCACGAGGATGTCGACCTCGGGGTCGTCAGCGACTGCAAATACGTCTTTACTAAAACGTATGCCATCGGTATCGAATAAAGGATTTTCACGACGAGAGGCAACATGAGAGACACAGAGGGTTTTACCGAGGCGACGGGTAATCTCGACTTGATTGGATTGCAGAAGGGTGAAGGTGCCACCCCCGACAGTGCCCATACCGCAAATACCGATGTTAAATTTTTCTTTGTGCACTTGTGCTGAATCCTGTTTCAAGACATACCCTCGACGCCAGTTGTAGTGGCGAACATTGTACTAAAATTGGGAAATAAAAAGCATCAAAGGCGTCCATATTAGAACGCCTTTGAAGCTTTTTATTTATGCGGGCTTGTTGGGCTTATTGGCCGAAGACCGTGGCGGCAAGTTGTGCGGGCTCTAGGTATCCGGGAATGACTGTACCATCTTGGAGAACGATGGCAGGTGTACCGGAAATACCAATCTTATTGCCGAGGGCGTAATGCTTGAGAACCGGGTTAACACAATCTTGCGCGGGAAGATTTTGTCCGTGCTTGGCTTGGGTAAGAGACTTATTACGATCGTCTGAACACCAGACATTGATCATCTTGGGATAGGCTTCGGAGGCTTCGCCGCCACGGGGGTAGGCAACATAACGAATGCGAATACCTTGCGCTAGGTTCTGCTCGAGATCTCCGTGCAGGCGTCGACAATAGGCACAGTCGACATCCGTAAACACGGTAATAGTGGCGCGAGTATTAGCGGGCTCGAATATAACCATCTCGGACTCTGGCACTGCGGCAATCCATTCGGCAACATTCTGCTGGCGGGTAATGGCAGAAAGGTTCACAAGACCATCGCTCTGGGCCTTAAAGAGGTCGCCAGTAACGAGATACTCGCCTTTACGATCAGTAAAAAGCCTTTCGCCGGTAGAGAGCTCAACTTCAATGAGGCCGTCAAATGGGGTCTGCTTAACGGCAACAATCTCAATACTGGCATTGGTGGCGGCAGTGAGTGTGCCAGCAAGATTAGTCTTAAGGGTCTTGGCCCAAGCTTCATTACTAACATCTTGGGCGTTAGCAAGAGGCAGAAAGCCGAAAGCGCAGACGGCGACGGCAGCAAAGGCACGGAATAGAGTATTCATGAACTTAGGGTCCTCAAAGGCAATAATTCGATTCGGCATAGAGCGGGAGACCGGTAATTCGGCGAAAAGCATCCACAAGCCACCAAAATCCCAAACAATAAACATAACTTACCACAGCGCCGCCTCCCTGAACCACGAATTTATTGGCTTGCGGGTGGTTTTGCTGTGTCCTTTTTGTTTAGTTTTGGTCCCTTACTACGTCGCTAGGTTTGTACTAGTTTTTCGAGCGCGGTGGATTGGCACTCCGGTGCCCGGACCGCGCTGCGTTTAGTTGTTTAGTAGGCTCTCACTCCGTTGCTCGGCTCGCGCTGCGAGGTACTGCCGTGCTGGACACGCGGCGAGTACATCCATGTAGGCTCTACGCCGGCATCCATGCCGCCAGGGAGTGTCGAGAATGCAGGAGCAATTCATCGACCATGCCGTCGAAGGTCCTGAACCTCTTAGATTCACTCCGTAGGCCGATCCGAGCTCCGGGTAACGATTTTCTGGACACGCGGCAAGTACGTCCATGTAGGCTCTACGCCGGCATCCATGCCGTCGAAGGTCCTGAAACTCGTCACCCGAAACTCGGCTCTGACTTTGTAGTAAGCCTAAAAGATAAGTATTTTAGATCTAGTGAAGGTTTCACTATTTGAAACCCTGTGCCATTACGAGAACAAAGCCAAAATTGCGGCGCCACCCAAATGAAAGAGGAACGTGGTGTGTGGTGCTGTCGTGCTGGACCTTCGACGGCATGGATGCCGGCGTAGAGCCTACACGGATGTACTTGCGGCGTGTCCAGCACGGCAGTACCTCGCAGCGCGGTCCGGGCAACGGAGTGAAAACCCGGGGTTTAACAGCATCCAATATTAGTAATTCAGAGCAATAAAAAAGGGAGACATAAATGCCTCCCTTTCGAGTCTATCGAGTACTGCTTAGAGGTCGGCTTGGGGCCTAGCTCTTCAGTGCTGGATTTAGACTGGTTTCTTCTCGAGCTTCTCAGTGATTCGAGCCGCTTTACCGGACAGATCACGCAAGTAGTATAGTTTTGCCTGACGTACATCGCCGCGACGCTTCAGCGTGATGCTGTCAACGAGTGGGCTGTAAGTCTGGAAAGTACGCTCAACGCCCACACCGTGGGAGATCTTGCGAACTGTGAAAGCAGAGTTAAGAGCACGACTACGAATGCCGATTACTACGCCTTCGAATGCCTGTAGACGCTCACGATCGCCTTCACGAATTTTAACTTGCACAACTACCGTGTCGCCTGGACCGAAATCAGGGATTTCCTTGCCCATTTGTGCCTGTTCAACCATCTGAATGATCTTGCTCTTGCTCATTGCCTTACTCCCGGGTTCAAGACTCAGTGCGATTGCGCCGCGCCTCGTAATCATCAATAAATTGTTCTAATAAAATCGTTTGTTCCGCGTTTAGCGACATCTTTTCCAACAAATCCGGCCTTTTAAGCCACGTATTGCCGAGGCTCTGTTGCAAGCGCCACACGCGAATCTGCTCGTGGTTCCCGCCCAATAACACCTCGGGAACTGTCTCGCCTTCGTATTCTTGCGGCCGCGTATACTGCGGGCTGTCCAACAGGCCGTCCGCGAAAGAGTCTGCTGCTGCAGAGTCTTCGTGGCCTAAGGCCTGCGGCTGATAGCGCGTTAACGCATCTACCATCACCATTGCCGCTAACTCACCGCCGCTGAGGACGTAGTCCCCGATCGACCATTCTTCGTCGATCTCGCGTCGCAGCACCCGCTCGTCGATGCCCTGGTAGCGTCCACATACCAGTATGAGCTTCTTACGTTTCGCCAGCGTCTCTACGCCGGCTTGATCTAGCCTGCGCCCTTGTGGCGATAGGTAGATCACTAAAGCTTGCTCATCGTCCTGCTGAGTTAGAGCCGTCTTCGCAGCCGTTATCGCCGCTTGTAATGGCTCTGTCTTCATCAGCATGCCGGGCCCGCCACCGAAGGGGCGATCGTCGACTGTGCGATGTTTATCGATGGTGAAATCCCGAGGATTCCAGCATTGCACCGAGGTAATTCCTTCGCGACTCGCGCGGCCGGTTATCCCGTAATCCGTCACTGCCGTGAACATCTCAGGAAACAGTGTGACTATGCCAATCAGCACCTTGCTCCCCTTTTTAAAACCTTAGGCCAGATAATCTGGATCCCAATCGACGCTGATACAGCGCTGCGTTCTTGATACTTTCATCACTACGCGATCAGGCAAATAGGGAATTAAGCGTTCCCGCGTATCTATACTGCCTTCGCTTGCTTGCACCACCAGCACATCGTTCGCGCCGGTCTCTAGCATCTTCTCAACAGTGCCTAGCAACTGGCCGCTGACTGTCTTAACTTGCATGCCTTCTAATTCATGCCAGTAAAAATCTTCCGGATCTAAGGCCGGTAAATCTGCGGTGCGGATCGCTAACTCGACACCGGTGAGCAATTTCGCCTCATCCGGGTCGTCGTAGCCTGCAAAATGCGCGATCAGCCCCTTGCCATGGATCTTACTCTGATCCATCTCGATCTCCTGCCAGCGGCCGCCAATCTTGGCGAACAACACTCGGAAGTCGAGGATATTGTCTTGCGGGTCCGTGTAGGAGATAAGCTTTAACCAGCCTTTGATGCCATAGAGTTTGCCTATGCGGCCCATGGTCACCATTTCTTGCTGATCAAACACCATCTGCGACAACCCCATACACTAGCTCATTCACTTCGATTGTCTTGTACCGCGCAGCGCGAACGCTGGCGGAACGGAACAATTAAGCTGCTGTAGTAGCTGCCTTAGAAGCATCTTTCATCAGAGCAGCAACGCGCTGGCTTGGCTGTGCGCCTTTACTTGTCCAGTGTGCAACGCGCTCTAGGTTGATGCGCAGACGCTCTTCTTGACCGCGTGCGACTGGGTTAAAGAAACCAAGACGCTCGATGAAGCGACCATCGCGTGGATTACGCTGATCAGTCACTGTGATGTAGTAAAACGGCTTCTTTTTTGCACCAGCGCGAGCCAGTCTGATAATGACCATAAACTTATGATTCCTGTTTGTGCGATAGACCGAAAACTGCCCCAACCTCAATATGTTATCGGCGATGCCGAGAACCCACTATGCTTGCGGAACAATCCGAGGCTGGAAAAAGGCGGGTATTCTAAGGGAAATAATCAGCAGATGGAAGGAATCTTTAAAGTTTTTCCCCCAGCGCTGCAAAACCCACGAAGCGGCGGAGAAGCCCCGCCATTCGGGTAGTTCAGACATATTAAAGGTGCTATAACCGCGGCGGGCCACCTGCCCCCGGAAAACCACCAGGACCGCCCATGCCACCCATACCGCCGAGGCCGCGCATCATGTTTGCCATGCCGCCGCCCTTCATCTTCTTCATGACCTTCTGCATCTGCTTGTGTTGCTTGAGCAGACGATTCAAATCCTGTAGCTGGGTGCCCGACCCGACCGTGATGCGGCGCTTGCGAGACCCGTTGAGAATATCCGGATTGACGCGCTCCTTCATGGTCATGGAGTTGATAATCGCCTCCATCTTGCTAAACAGCGAGTCGTCTATCATCTTGCTAGCACCCGCTGGCAGGCCGCCCATGCCTGGCATCTTATCCATTATGCTGGCCATGCCACCCATATTCTGCATCTGCTTGATCTGTTCTTTGAAGTCTTCCAGGTCGAAGCCCTTGCCCTTCTTAATCTTGGACGCAATACGTTCCGCTTTCTCCTTATCGACCTTGCGCTCAACCTCTTCGATGAGGGACAACAGGTCGCCCATGCCCAGAATACGGCTCGCCACACGGTCGGGATAGAAGGGCTCCAACGCGTCGATCTTCTCGCCCATGCCGATGAATTTGATCGGCTTGCCGGTGATCTGACGTACCGACAGGGCTGCCCCGCCCCGCGCGTCGCCATCGGCCTTAGTGAGGATGACCCCCGTTAAGGGCAGCGCGTCATTAAAGGCCTTCGCCGTATTGGCGGCATCCTGACCGGTCATGGCATCTACCACGAACAGTGTCTCTACCGGGTTTAGCACTTGGTGCAGACGGCTAATCTCGGCCATCATTTCTTCATCCACAGCCAAGCGGCCCGCGGTATCGACAATCAGTACATCAATAAACTTCTTCTTGGCCTCTTTCAGCGCAGCGGTCACGATCGCTTCGGGCGATTGACTCAGGTCGCTAGGGAAGAATTCCACCCCTACCTCTGCCGCTAGCGTCTCCAACTGCTTGATCGCGGCGGGTCGGTACACGTCGGCACTGACCACCATCACGCTCTTCTTAGGCTTGTTCTTCAACCAATGGGACAGCTTGGCGACTGTAGTCGTCTTACCAGCACCCTGTAGGCCGGCCATCAGCACGATAGCGGGAGGCTGAGCACGTAGGTTCAACTCTTCGTTGGCAACGCCCATCACCGCTTCTAGCTCGGCCTGTACGATCTTAATGAAGGTCTGTGTGGGACTAAGGCTCTGCTTAACCTCCTGACCTACCGCTCGTTGGCGTACGCTCTCTATGAAGCCTTTTACTACCGGCAGCGCAACGTCTGCCTCTAAAAGCGCCCGACGCACTTCACGCAGGGCGTCCTGAATATTGTTATCGGTCAGCGTGCCTTTGCCGCTGATCTTGCGAAGTGCCCCAGATAAGCGATCGGTTAAGCTTTCAAACATAGTGGTCTTCCAAGGTGTTGCTGTCAGGAAATAAAGATTGGGCGCGATTATAGCCAAATGCGGCGCTATGTTCACTGCCTTCTAGTGAGCCTCGTGTAATAAGGCTTTGGGGCGAAAATATCGCTTCAACCCCCTGCCTACATATGAGAAACTTTCGCAACAACTGGGCTTAGTAGGCCCTACCGTAAATCTCGCCCCAACCCCAGAGACCGTCGATGTCGCTTACCACCCTCTCAGGACTGATCGCAATCTTGTTTTATCTGATCAGCTTCGTCTATCAGGGCAAACACCTGAACATGAAGGCCAAGGAACCCAACCCTGGTGGCTGGGTGTTCGTTTTGGGCTTGCTGGCAGTCTTGGCCCACGGCGTAAGTGCTGGCGGCGTATTACGCAATAGCGAGGGTTATCACTTCGGTATCGTACAGATCAGCACTTTGATTTGCGCGTCTATCTCACTAATGGTGCTACTGAGTAGCCTGCGCAAGCCCTTAGGCATTCTCGTGCTCGGCTTTTTCCCTCTGGCCATCGTTTCTATTATAGCCTCGCTCACTATCGAGAGCACCTATCCACCGCGCGCCTTAGCAGTCGGATTAGCGAGCCACATAATCTTGTCGATTCTTGCCTATAGCTTGCTGACGATCGCCGCATTACAGGCAGGCTTTCTTGCCTTCCAAAACTACCAACTCAAGCATCGTCATGCTGCAAGTGTCATCAGGCGCTTTCCTCCCCTGCAAGACATGGAGAGCTTCCTCTTCGAGCTTGTTTGGGTAGGCCAAGTACTGCTCACGCTTGGCATCATTCTGGGTTTCATTTTCGTAGACGACATGTGGGCGCAGGGTCTGCCTCACAAGACAGTGTTCTCTATGCTGGCATGGATCGTTTTCGCCGTGCTTCTCTGGGGACGCCACAAACTAGGCTGGCGCGGCACTACGGCCATTCGCTTCACGCTGACCGGATTCGTGTTCCTAATCCTAGGCTTCTACGGCTCTAAGATCGTGCTGGAATATATCCTCAACTAGCCCCTTCTGACTCGTACAAACCATCCAAGGCGAGTGGGGAGAGTTGCCCGTCTGCGTGCAGCCTAATTCCTTCTATGGCAACATCTTGTGTCGCGTCATCGCAGCCTAGGGCGATTGCGAGTTGATGAGACCGGCTCAGGGGCATGCTCCAAAACCGCCATCGCTCCGGTTTGTCTTTCCTGCGCTCATCGAATGCAATCCCAATCTCAGGCGCTGCGAAATCAAAACTGAAACTGCCCAGGGGTATCGCCAGCCCCATACCGCAGGCCTTGATATAGGCTTCCTTAAGAGTCCATAGATCGAAGAAGCGTGCTCGTTGCAAAGACTCAGGTAAGGCGCGTAAGTCCGCAAGCTCTGAGGCTGAGAAATAACGCTGCGCAACTGCTAAAGCCCTACACTCGCGCTGAATATATTCAACGTCCACACCCACCGCTCCGCGCGCTGTAAACGCCATCACCAGCGCTCCGCGGGTATGGGAAATATTGAAATCTAGAGGGAACGCTAATTGCGGCCCCAGCACAGAGGGGCGTCCATAGTCATTGCGTGAGAACTGCCACTGCTGGGCAGTCACTTGCGGAGCATAACAACTCAAGGCATGGCGCACAGCCCATCGAGCCTGCCAGTACTGCTGCTTAATACGTGGCGCACGGATGCTTTCGTAACGGTCTCGTTCAGAGACGCTGAGAATATTATTTTGACCATCTTTTGGCGCAAGATCGTCGACACGCCACAAATGAATTTTTCCTGACGTAGGTGGATTCATTGACTCACTGCACCGCAACTTGAGTACTACGCGAGGAGACTAGATTACGTCCATGTCGCTTGCCGTCATACATCATCAGGTCTGCTCGATGAATAGCGGAATCTAGCTCTTCACCCGCCAACTTTTGGACCATGCCAAGGGTAATGGTGACTCGTAGCTCCTGCTCTTCATACTTGAACGGATAATCCTCAATAGACTGCCGCAAAGATTCTAGGAAACTCTCGCCGCTTGTCCAGTCTAGCCCTGTCAAGACCATACAGAATTCCTCACCACCCCATCGAGCGACGATGCCATTGCTGTCGAGATGGGTTTCAATTAATCGCGCAACTTCTTTGAGTATATAGTCGCCACAATGATGCCCGTAGGTATCATTTAGCGCCTTGAAATGGTCCAAATCCGCCATCGCAATCAACACCGGGTGCAGCATAGTATCGCGCGCGGCAATAGCATCTACCCATTCAATCATTGCGCGCCGATTCGGCAACTGGGTAAGCAAGTCCGTATGGGCTAGCCGCCCTATCTCATCTAAAGCGCGTTGAATCTGTGTGACGTCCGTTAACAATAATAGCTGACCAAGAAACTCATCTCTATAGCCCTTGATCGACATACTATCGATCTCGAACTGCCGCCCACGATGACGTGATTTTACGCGCCCAGAGTAGCCAAGCTCCGTTCGATGCAAGCCTCTCGTATCGAAGGTTACATCCAATAGTTGCTCGAGCGGCATACCAATCAGATCATCGGAACTTAACTTAGCAATATCGGCGAACGCAGGATTAATATCGGTCACCTTCTGTGCTTGATTGACGACGATAACGCCGCTATTAATATTTCTGAATACGAGGTCTCGCGCCATGGGCGCTACGCGCAGGAAGTAGTAATGACGAGTGGCGATAGTGATCAAAATCGCACTAAACACGAAGAACAAAGAAGTCGGGTCGAAACCTCCCGAGAAGTCGGCCCCGAACACATAGAGAATATTCACCACCAAAGGGATGGCCGCGGCAATTACGATGAGTAGGCTTTGGCTTCGGTAGAGACTGGGTTGGCGCAGACTAGTGGCAATCAATAGCATTGATCCTGCCAACGTATACAAATAACTGCACAAGAATATCTGCACCCAGAACGCGACGCCGTAGTCGAAATCGAGTACGTAATAATCGTTGCGATTAATCAGCCTAACATCGGAATAAAATAACTGATGCCACTCCACTGTACTCACTAATAGCAAGCTTGCGACGGGCACTATAAGCATGACCGTCACACTGAGCGGGGTCAGCCAACTTTGATTGCCAGAGAAATGAATCGCGAACAATAGCCAACTAACAACGCCAGTAACCACCCCCAGATAGACGAGGCGCTGAAAGGCTAACTGCCATTGCAAGGTAGTCCCAATATTGGCGAGGAGTTCCCCCGTGGTCCAGATTGCAAAACTCAACAGCACAGCATTCCAATAACGGCTGCTACGATCGTCACCCTGACCATGGCTGATGACTCTCAGCACCAAGGCGAGTGTGCCTGCGAGTAAGTACAGGTAGTTGATTGCGGGGAACTGAAACTCCATGTTCGGGCGTAGCCTCCGTGTTGCACACGCTAAGTTTGCACAGCCTCTGGCTTAGCCCAATAGGTCGTATTTGCGCAAATAACCTCGCAACTGGTGATAACTCATTTGCAGAAACTCTGCCGCCTTGCGCTGATTGAACTGCGAGCGTTTCATCGCCTGCTTAAGAATATCGATCTCATAGCTCTGGATATGCTTTATGAAATCCAGCGTCTGGGCATCACTGATATCGGGTATGGCAGAACCATTCAAGGCGCCGCCGTCCTCACTTGAAGGGGACGTGGAACTCGGGATCGGCCCACTCTGCGCGAGCCGGAAAGGAGATTCGAAGGGATTGAACACGAGGCGTGAGATTTGTCGATCGGGACATTGATAGACCGCCCTCTCCACTACGTTCTTCAATTCGCGTACATTGCCAGGCCAAGTATGGGTTAACAACATCCGTTCCATATTGCCGTTGAAGCCGTGGAAATAGTCGCCTCCCATCTCTTTGACCATGCCCACTGCGAAATGCTGAGCCAAGATCATGACGTCTTCGGCCCGCGCGCGTAGCGGCGGCAGCGTAATAACATCGAAGGCTAGGCGGTCTAACAGGTCTTCGCGAAACTTACCCTTGCGTGCAAGACTTGGCAGGTCCTCATTGGTCGCTGCAACGATGCGCACTTCCACTTTTAGAGGCTGATTACCGCCCAAGCGCTCGAATTCCCCGTATTCGATAATACGCAGAATTTTCTCTTGCACGGCCATAGGCGTGTTGGCCAATTCATCGAGAAATAAGGTGCCACCGTCGGCGCGCTCGAAATAGCCTTTCTTCTGGCCGGTGGCGCCAGTGAACGCCCCCGCCTCATGTCCGAATAGCTGAGCCTCTAATAGAGAGTCGCTGAATGCGGCACAATTGATCTTGAGGAAATTCTGTTCCCAACGCTTGGAAAGATAGTGCAGCCTAGCGGCGATGAGTTCCTTGCCAGTGCCGCGCTCCCCGACTATTAAGACGGGCTTGTTCAGCGGCGCCACTTGCGATACATGCTCCTGCATCTCAAGAAAAACAGCGGATTCGCCTATCATCCGTGGAGCAGACATCTCTGGTGGCATAGCGTGATCCCTTGTCTTGCAGATGTGGCCGAAATTTATGATCTGCGAAAAATACCACTAGTTGGACAATTTCACCATTCCAGCGGCTTTGTTAAATCTAGATAAAACTTTAAATTCAATATATTCAGTAAGTTAAAAATATTTTTAGTTTTGGCACGCATTCTGCTTTTACTCTGCCATACGCAGGAAAACTCGATTTAATTTCACTAAGTTCGGTTCAAATAGAGGATATAAGGCAAATGAGCATATTTTCACGCTTGTCAGACATCATCAACTCCAACATCAGTTCCTTGCTCGACAAGGCCGAAAACCCCGAAAAGATGATCCGCATGGTGATTCAGGAAATGGAAGAAACCCTTGTCGAAGTACGCAGTGGTACGGCCAAAGTGATAGCCGAGAAGAAAACTCTTCATCGCCGTGCCGAGCAACTGCGCAAGCAATCAGACGATTGGCAGAAGAAAGCTGAGCTCGCCATGAGCAAGGATCGAGAAGATCTGGCCAAGGCGGCATTGGTGGAACGCGCCAGTGTTAACGTCACAATCGAGATGCTCGACAATGAAATGCACAAATTGGACGAGACTTTAGATAAACTCAGCAATGAGATCGATCAGTTGCAGGCTAAGCTCAACGATGCCCGCGCTCGTCAGAAGACGATTGTGATGCGCACAACCGCCACTCAGTCTCGTGTCGACGTCAATCGCCAGTTGCACAACTACAATATCGACAGTGCGATGAACAAGTTCGAATACTATGAAAAAAAGATCGACCTCATGGAAGGCCAGGTCGAGATCATGAACAATGAGAGCAAGAATTTGCACAGCGAGTTTGACGAACTGGCCCGCAGTGAGAAGATTGACCAAGAACTGCAAGACATCAAAAACAAACTAAGCAAGTAAAACCAGCATCGTTAAAGGGCACTGCCAATGGACTTCTTTACATTCGCAATTTCTCTCATCTCTATAATAGGAGGCTTCATAACACTGTGGATGTTTATCCTCTATCAGCGCCGAGAGAAGAAGGTCAAGCTCTCTACCGATACTGAGTATGACATCCGTGAGCTGTCGACGATGGCCAAGTCATTGAGCAACCGCATCGACACGCTCGAGTCTATTCTCGACTCTGAAGTGCCAGATTGGAGGGAGCAACATGAGCGCCAAGAGTAATCGTTTCACGCTCAACCGTGAGAATAAGCGCTTCCTCGGTGTCTGCGCTGGTCTGGCCGACTACCTAGAGGTTCCTACAGTGGTGATACGCATCATCGCCCTGCTGGCCTGCCTTACCTGGCCAACCCTGATTCTGGTCTACTTCGTCGCGTACTGGTGGCTCAAGCAGGACAACCAAGATGGCAAGATGCACAACTTCGTCACAGACTCGAAAACCGCGGAGCATTTCCGCAACGTCGACTATCGCAAGCCGATTTATCGCAACCCCTATAATTCACGCATTGCAGGTGTGTGTAGCGGCATTGCCGACTATCTAGAGGTCGGCACCTTCTCCGTCCGCCTGCTCACGCTACTGTCTTTCTTTATATTCGGCCCATTCACCTTCTTCGCCTACTGCGTGTGCTGGATCGTCCTAGAGCGCAACCCCGAGACCCCAAGTCGTGGCTACAAGCGTGGTCGCAAGGCGCGCCGTAAGGGCCGTGCAGATAAAGCCGGCTACTCAGACGAGTCCGACATGGCGGATATGGCGGACGAAATGGCCGAGATGACTCAGCAAAGTCGCTCCAAGAGTAGCAAAGAGACCGAAGCAAGCATCGCAATGTCGATGCAGGAATGCTCAGAGGTATTCAAAAGGACAGAAACGCGTCTTCGCGACGTAGAAGCATTTATCACTTCCAAGAAATTCCGGTTACACTGCGAAATCAATCGTATCTAATCCCGGTCGCATTACTTGCGTAGGGTCGCAGCCGCGGCCCTAGAGCAACATCAGTGAAAGAACGCCGAGCCTAGGGGCAATGACTTGAATTTCGCTTCAAAATATTTACTCACTTGCGCCTTTTTTTGCGCTATCACTCCCGTTTTGCACGCGCAGAACAATGAATCCCCCGAGCGACTTCCACGTTCAATTCTAGACGTTCGCCCTCCATCCGAGCGAGTGCAAGGTAATCCCGGCGCGCTGCGCGTCATCGACCGATCATGTCGCGCACTACCCCTAGACCAAGTCAGGCGTCGCATAGTAGACACGGCCGTGCAGGAGTGGGCGTATTTCGGCTACAGCACAGATTTGCAAGCAAGAGAGATCGCGCAGCAGGAAACAGGGCCAAGACGCCCCTTCGTCTATCCTCGCATGACACCCGCAGAAGGCGAACGCCTCGCCACCTCTATCGCAGGCTATTGGGCCGCTACCCCGAATAGCGACTGGATTGTGCAACGTCAGAACGCCGCATGGTCAGAATCTGGAATGGGGGCGCGTTGGCGGGACGCTTGGTCCGCCGCGTTCATCTCATGGGTTATGTGTGAGGGCGGGCTAGCAGACAGTGATCAGTTCAAACGCGCCATAGCGCACCACAGCTATATCGACCAAGCGATCGTCGCGAGTGACACGCAAGATCCTGTAGCGGCCTATCGTGCCTTCCCCCTTGGGGTTCAGACCATAGTGCCCGGCGATCTATTATGCCGCGGCAGCCGTCCTGCCTATCGCAGCATCGAAGAGCGCCGCGCTCAACTCGGTGTTGGCGCAAGAACCCATTGCGATATCGTAGTCAGTGTGGATGAGCGCAATGAGCAAATAACTGTCATCGGCGGCAATGTGCGCGCAACAGTGCGCATGAAGATTATGCCCGCCACGAAAGATGCAGACAGCCCCATGCGCCCAATTGCCGACAACGGCCGCGCTCTGTTCGCGCACCTACAATTGCAAGCACCCGAGATCGAGGCTACTGCCCTTGCAAACTCTCCTAGCTTGATCTGTGCGCCAAACGAGACCACACCGCCAGCTCTGGCCCTAGTCTTAGAAGCAAAACCTACCACCAGCTGTTAAGCCGCGACAGATGCCCTCCCCAGCCCGAGGCGAGCAAAGATGCCCTGTTGTACAATAGCCGCTTCGGCATACCTTGCTTTTGCGCTCGCGCCAATATCCAGATAACACTTGCGGAGATTCATCATGATTCGACACCTCATCACCGGCCTTATGGCATTGAGCACTAGCGCCGCGCTCGCGCAAACTCTCAGCACCGATCCGTTTCCTACTCCCATCGAGACCACTTCCGACGTTATCGCCGTAAACTTCATCGAATACGCTCGCATCCCCAACGACGATGCCGGTTTCGCACCGCGCCTGATGCACATGCTGACAGAACCCGGCAGCGGCCGCCGCTTTGTTAGCGCCATGACAGGTGAGCTGTATGGCATGAACGCCGATGGCAGCAATGTGACACTCTACGTCAATATTAACGCGCCACAGTGGCAGGTACAGGTGATCTCCGCGGGCAGCGAGCGCGGCGTGCAGAGTTTCGCCTTCCACCCTCAATTTAACCAGATGGGCACGCCGGGTTATGGCAAGTTCTATACCTATGCCGATACCTCGAATACCGACGTAAAACCAGATTTCGTCTCTGGTGGCACGCGCCGTTCACAGGACACAGTCTTACTAGAGTGGAGTGCGAACGATGCCTCCTCCGCGCAGTATGATGGCAGTGCTCCCCGCGAGATCTTCCGCGCCGCCCAGCCCTTCCCGAACCACAACGGCAGTCAGATCGCGTTCAACCCATTGGCAATGCCAGGCGACGAGGACTTCGGGCTACTCTACGTTGGACTCGCAGATGGCGGCAGCGGCGGCGATCCAATGAATGTGGGTCAGGATCTTACCAATCGTTTCGGCAAGATCCTGCGCATCGATCCGCTCGGAACAAACAGTGACAACGGGCGCTATGGCATCCCCAGCAGCAACCCCTTCGTCATTGACGGCAATGACAGCACCCTAGGCGAGATCTACGCCTACGGCGTGCGTAACCCGCAACGCTTCAACTGGGATGCCCGAACAGGCGGAATTCTCTTAGCCGAGATCGGCCAGAATCAAATCGAAGAGATCAGCCCTGTATCCGCAGGTGCCAATCTTGGTTGGAACACTTGGGAGGGCAGCTATAAATACGTCAGTGGCAAAGTGGATATGGAGAACCCGCAAAGTGAGGCGGGCCTGACATGGCCAATCGCGGAGTACGACCACACAGACCCACTATTCCAGCGCCAAGTCGCAGTAACGGGCATCGTCATCTACCGCAGCGACGCGATCCCGGCATTGCAGAATAAAGTAATCTTCGGCGACAACCCTAGTGGCGAATTATTCTATGTCGAAGCAGATTCTCAACACACTGGCGGCCAAGCGTCTATTCGCCGCATCCTCCTCAATGACGGCGGTAGCACTAAGACTTTCCTACAGGTCATTCAAGAAAAGAACGCCGCGGAGAATGCCGATGTTGCTGGCCGTGCAGACCTGCGTTTCGGCTATGGCCCGGACAACCAAGTCTACCTTTTGAACAAGCACGACGGCATCATCCGCCTACTCGTTCCCTAGGGCTTTACTAATGCTGCAGACAGGGATACCTTTTAGACGAAAGCTCTGAATAAAAATGTAGCCGAGGTGAGCGGTACGAGCTACGAACAGGAGAGTCACTATGTTCAATGCACGATCGCTCGTCGCTCGATCCACGTTAATAGGCGCGGCTGTCAGCCTCGCCTCCTCCTTAAGTATGGCGCAAGACGCCGCGATACCTGATCTCGAAGGCATCTGGACCAACGCCTCTCTTACCGGACTGACCCGTCCTCGCGACGTGGAAAAACTGATCGTCACCGCCGAAGAGGCGCAAGAGATAGCAGCCAATACCTCTATCGCCGGCCTCCCTGTCGGCGAGTTCGAAGCCCCAGAGGCAAGCACCCCCGGGGCTGCGCCCGCAGCCGGCTCCATAGACTTCGGACTGCGCGCCTATAACGATTTCTGGGTCGACCCTGGTTCCACCCTTGCGTTGGTCAAAGGTGAGTACCGCAGCTCCTACATCATTAACCCAGAGAATGGCCAGATACCGCGAGTAGATAACCCTGTCGGTCTTGAGCGTCGTAGTTTCGGCTCACGCTATTTGACAGGCGTAGGGGATACCACTGGTCCAGAAGCGCTGCCATTGGCCGAGCGCTGCCTACTCGGTTTCGGCAATACGTCCGGCCCCGGCATGATGGGCACGCTATACAACAGCACCTATCAATTCGTGCAGACCGATGACTATGTAATGATACTCATCGAGATGGTCCACGACGCACGCATCATTCCCCTCTTCGCTTCCGCCGCCGAAGCCCGCGCCAACGCACGTCCTGCTGTACTGCAACAGTGGCTAGGCGATTCTCGCGGCTGGTATGAAAACGGCGAACTGGTAGTCGAGACAATTAATATTAATCCCGAGCAGATGGCGCAGAGCTCAATACCAATTACTGCAGACGGCAAGTTTACCGAGCGCTTCTCACGCTATTCAGATACCGAGATTGTGTATCGCTTCACCGTCGAGGACGACAATCTTTATAGCCAAGCATGGACTGCGGAATTGAGCTACCATGCCACCGATGGCTCCGTGTATGAGTATGCTTGTCACGAAGGCAACTACGCCATGCCCGGCATTCTGGCTGGGGCCAGACGACAAGATTGGGAAGCCTCCCAAGCGCAGTAATTACAAGCAGCAATCTAGCACTGCAGCCTCCTATCAGAGGCTGCATACAATGTTTGCTGAGCTCTCGAAGTGAAGCCCTATGAAGTTTTGTCAGCACTGCGCAGGACCTATTACTCACCACGTTCCAACCGGTGACGACAAGCCTCGCTTTTGCTGCCTGCAGTGCGATGTCGTGTTCTATCAGAACCCTAATAACATTGTGGGAACCTTGCCGGTCTATGGCGATAAAGTATTGCTATGTAAACGGGCAATCGAACCTCGACTAGGCAAATGGACCCTACCCGCTGGCTTCATGGAAAATGGCGAAACGACCTTGGCGGGGGCGATTCGAGAAACAGCCGAAGAGGCTAAAGCGACAGTGCGAGAGCAAGATTGCCGACTCTATACACTGTTTAACCTCCCCTATATAAATCAGGTCTACTTATTCTTCCTTACTGAGTTACAAGAACCGAAATTCGCAGCAGGCGCAGAGAGCCTTGAAGTAGCCCTATTCGACGAACACGAGATACCTTGGGACGAACTTGCCTTTGCTGTTGTGAAGATCACCCTGCAGCAATATTTCGAAGACCGCAAAAGCGCACTATTCCCAGTGCGAATGTTCAATTTGGAATACTCGGCCGAAAGACAGCTATCTACACAGCTAGTTAGTCATAGTCACCAAAACGAGTGGTGAGAAACACTAATTTTCCGCACCACCACGCCTAAAAAAGCCGTAAGTTACTGTAATTAAATAAAATTAATTATTGGCACACGCATTGCTATATTCACTGTGTCTCTTACAAAGGAAACTCATAATGAATAAGAAAGCATTCGCGATAGTGGCTTTAGCGGCCACCTCTCTAAGCATTACGGCATTGGCCTCAGAAGATGAAGTCATCCATTCCTATAGCTATTCCCTCACCGATATCAACGAGATCTATATAGAGGGCGGCATTGGCACCATGGAAGTGCTACACACCGACGGCAATGAATTGCGCGTGGAGCTAGAGCTGGAAGGCACGCGCCGTTATTTCGTTTTCAACAAACGCAGCGTAGAAGACATAGAGATCGAAGACCGAGTACGCGGTGGCCGCCTCAGCTTACGACTCAATGAGGACGATCTCGATCATGTAAAAGCGCATTGGCGAGTAGAGATGCCGAGTGTTGCGCGCACTCATATTGAGCTAGGAGTTGGGCAAATCACTGCGGAGTTTGCCGATACTGAGTTGGAAGTTGAGGTCGGTGTAGGCGCCGGGGATATTACCTTAGCACGTAGTTATGTAGGTCGCGTAGAGGCCTCTGCAGGCGTCGGAAGCGCTGAACTACATGGCGCTAATGACACCGTCAGCAAACGGGCTATGGTCTCTGAGGAGAGTTATGGCTTTGGCAACGGCCATCATCGTGTGGAACTGAGTGTGGGTGTCGGTGAGATGAAAGTGCGCTTGGACGACGAGACTTAAAAGTCCTCGACTCGAATGACGTCAAAGGCAGGCTCCTCATAAGGGTGAGCCTGCCTTAGTGCGTCAATCACATCTGCAATGACTTCATCTGCACAGACCATCTCTACGCGATACTCAGCAACAGTCTCTAGCGCATCTTGCGCGCCGATGAAGGGCTTGCTACCCGTTAATGGGCGAAACTGGCCCTGTCCTAACACCTGCCAGGCGCAGTGTTCATAATTCCCAATTCGACCTGCACCCGCGTCGAACAAGGCTGCCTTGACTGCCTCTACATGACTTTCGGGGATGTAGCAGCACAGTTTAAACATGGACTTTAGCCCAGCCAGTGACGCGCATTGCGGAACAGACGCAAGCTTGGCGCATCTTCGCGCCAATCATCCGGTCGATAGGAGTTCTGCACTGCGCGTATTACGCGCTCGGGGTGCGGCATCATGATTGTGACGCGACCATCGCTACTACACACGCCCGCGATACCCATGGGAGAACCGTTAGGGTTTTGTGGGTATTGCTCTGTGACTTTGCCATAATTATCGACATAGTTGAGGGCAATATTGCCACTGCCCGCAAACGCATTCATCTGGCCAGATACTGCGAATTCCGCTTTACCTTCACCATGGGCCACCGCTATCGGGAAGCGCGAACCCGCCATGCCCACGAGGAAGGCGGACGCCGACTCACCGACTTGAACTAATGTCGTACGGCCCTCGAACTGCTCGGATTGATTGCGCACAAAACGCGGCCAATTCTGTGCGCCGGGAATCAACTCGTGTAAGAGCGAGAACATCTGGCAGCCATTACAGACGCCAAGAGACAAAGTGCTCTCACGCGCAAAATAGTCTGCGAAGGCAGCACGCATCTTGTCGTTGTGCAGAATCGTCTTGGCCCAACCGCCGCCGGCGCCTAGTACGTCTCCATAGGAGAAGCCACCACAGGCTACCAACACGTTAAACTCTTCTAGCGATACCCGCCCTGAGAGCAGGTCTGTCATATGGACATCCACTGCCTCGAAGCGCGCCCGATCGAAGGCCGCAGCCATCTCAACCTGACCATTCACGCCCTGCTCTCGCAACACTGCGACACGGGGCTTCGCACCTACATTGATAAAGGGCGCAGTGATGTCTTCGTTCAAGTCGAAACTCAGTGCCACGCTTAGCCCTGGATCCTCGACGTCTAATAGATTGTCGAATTCCTGCTTCGCGCAATCGGAGTTATCTCGCATCGCTTGAATCTGATAGCTCGTCTCGCTCCAGAGTCGTTGCAACTGCACTCGGCTAGCTTCGAATATCAATTTGCCACCGTTGAGTACACGCACTTCATCGCGCTTATTCGGGCTACCGATCAGGCGCGTACAGTCAGACAGGCCGTGTTGCTCTACGAGTTGCAACACAGTATTAAGCTGATCGCGGCGTACCTGAATGACGGCGCCCACTTCCTCGCTGAACAGTGCTCGCACAGGATCTTTGTCGCTATCGTCTAACAGCTCTGCAACCTGAATATCGATACCAGTGTGGCCACTGAAGGCCATTTCGGCCAAGGTCGTAAACACGCCACCATCGGAGCGGTCGTGGTAGGCCAACAACATAGACTCTTTGTTCAATTGTTGAACAAGAGCGAAGAAATTCTTAAGGTCTTGAGGATTGTCTAGGTCCGCAGGTGTGCAGCCGATCTCGCGATACACCTGCGCCAGCGCAGAACCGCCGATACGATCTTTGCCATGTCCTAGGTCGATCAAGAGTAGATCTGACTCGCCTTGATCGGTCCGCAATTGTGGCGTCACCGTCTTGCGAATATCCGTAACCGGAGCAAAGGCGGAGATCACCAAGGACATGGGGGCCGTAATACTCTTGCTCTCTTGAGCCTCGTCCCACACCATGCGCATCGACATCGAGTCTTTACCCACTGGTACGCAAATGCCTAGGGCCGGACACAGCTCCATGCCTACGGCCTTAACCGCATTGTAGAGCTTCGCATCCTCACCGGGATGCCCTGCCGCAACCATCCAGTTCGCGGATAGTTTGATCTCTGCGATATTGGCAATCGAGGCGCTGGCAATATTGGTGACCGCTTCCGCTATGGCCATACGAGCCGAGGCTGGGGCGTCGAGCAATGCCACTGGCGTACGCTCCCCCATGGCCATGGCTTCGCCACAGTAACCCTCTAAGGAGGCAGCAGTAACCGCCGCATCGGCAACGGGCACCTGCCAGGGGCCTACCATCTGGTCTCGGCTCACCATTCCGGTGATGGAACGGTCGCCTATGGTAATCAGAAAGCTCTTACTCGCCACAGCGGGCAGACTCAGCACTCTGTTCACCGCCTCCGCTAACTCGATCTCTTCGGTGGCCAACTCCACTGCCGCACCGCTAATAGAGATGGCCTCGCGGTGCATGCGCGGTGGCTTACCGAACAGCACACTCATTGGCAGATCGATAGGCTTATTATTGAAATGGGTATCTATCAATTCGATGTGGTCCTCTTTCGTAGTCTCACCGACTACTGCAAAGGGACAACGCTCCCGCGCACACAGGCTCTTAAATAGCGCAAGATCCTCGGGGCTTACTGCGAGCACATAGCGCTCCTGCGCCTCGTTACACCAGATCTCTAATGGCGACATCTGCGGCTCTAAGTTGAGAATATCCCGCAGCGAGAAACGCCCGCCTCTGCCTCCGTCTTTGACGAGTTCTGGCAGTGCGTTGGAAAGCCCACCGGCGCCAACGTCATGTATGAAAACGATCGGGTTACGCTCGCCCAGCTGCCAACACTGATCGATAACTTCCTGACAGCGGCGTTCCATCTCAGGGTTCTCACGCTGTACCGAGGCGAAATCCAAGTCCGAACTGCTTGCACCCGCCGCCATGGAGGAGGCAGCGCCACCGCCTAGACCAATCAGCATCGCCGGCCCACCAAGTACGATGAGCTTGGCGCCTACGGGTATCTCACCCTTGTCGATATGGGGCTCGCGGATATTGCCCAGACCGCCAGCGATCATGATGGGCTTATGGTAGCCACGCAGTTCATTGCCGTTACCACTGTCGACGCGCTCTTCATAGGTGCGGAAATAGCCGCACAGATTTGGGCGGCCGAACTCGTTATTAAATGCCGCGGCGCCAACTGGCCCCTCGATCATGATGTCCAGAGCCGAGGCGATATGCGCAGGGCGACCGAAGTCCTCTTCTTCCCAAGGCTGTGGCAGGCTTGGGATGCGCAGGTTCGAGACACTAAATCCGGCCAGGCCAGCCTTAGGCTTAGAGCCACGCCCGGTGGCACCTTCGTCGCGTATCTCACCACCACTGCCTGTAGCAGCGCCGGGGAATGGCGCTATCGCCGTCGGGTGGTTGTGGGTCTCCACCTTCATCAATATATGGATCGGCTCCTGAGTGTAGCCGTACTGCTTGGTCTGCGGATCAGGAAAGAAGCGCCCCGCTACGCTGCCGGTCATCACCGCCGCGTTGTCGCTATAGGCCGAGAGCACATTACTGGGAGACTTCGCATGAGTATTGCGGATCATTCCGAACAGGGAGTGCTCCTGTGGCTCACCGTCCAGTGTCCACGTCGCGTTGAATATCTTGTGTCGGCAGTGCTCGGAGTTGGCCTGAGCGAACATCATCAATTCGATGTCGTTCGGATTGCGGTTGAGATGATTGAAGCTTTCGTACAAATACTCGATCTCGTCTTGTGCCAACGCCAAACCCAAACTCTTGTTGGCCTCGGACAAGGCGATCTCCCCTCGACCCAATATATCGACTTCCTTCATTGGCCGTGGCTGCGCGCGTTCGAACAGGCTCAACGCGGCATCGAAGTCTGGCAAGACCGCTTGTGTCATGCGGTCATGCAGTAGGGTATCGAGAATGGCGATCTGCGTAATATCGAGCCGCTGCTTGGATTCAATTCGGTAAGCGATGCCCCTCTCAATACGGCGCACCTTCTTGAGGCCACAGTTATGCATGATGTCAGTAGCCTTACTCGACCAAGGAGAGATCGTCCCAGGGCGCGGCACCACAACACGCAGCTGTGCATCCAAGGCGCTAGTGTCGATGCTCGACTGAGTGGTCGAACCATAATCGAGCAAGGCGTTGATAAGATCCAATTCCGCCGGTTCGAGGGCTTCATCGCAATCGGCAAAATGAATAAAGCGCGCGTTAAGGGCATCCACCGCGGGTATGCGGGACTGGATAGTGGCGAGGAGTTTGGCATTTTTAAAGGCAGAGAGTGCCGATACACCGGGCAAAACTAGCATCGTTAGCAAGGGCCTTGAGTAGGGTTAAGTGCGGGTTCTTAAGGCTGGCAATGATACTTGATACGAGGCAAAAAAGTCAGGCCTAATTTAGCCGAGAATGGCTTAAGGGGCCGCCTGGAAGCGCCCTTCGGCTCGACTTAGGACGATACGCCCTTCGCTATCTTCGACCCAGAAATCCACATAGTCGAGCGAGGTGATATCGCCCGGGCTGCCGCTAAGTTTGGGTGCGGCCTTCACTTTATAGATTTTGCCGCGCTCGGCATTGAAGGTGAGTGTGCGGCTCACCGTATCCCGTGAGGAGGCGTAATTAGCAATCGCAGGGGCGAGCCCCATGCGGGCACCCATATCCCAGTAATAGTACACCTCGACCTCGACCTCGCCCGGGCTTACCAATACCTCGTCCCACGCACGCGAGTTCTCAATTACGTGGCCGTCAACGCTCTGAAAGCGTACTGCATCCACATAGCTGTTCAGCCAATCCTTGCGATAGAAGTAGTCGCCACGCACGAGAGCAAGCTCAGATGTAGGCCGCTCATCACCGTCATAGGCTCGATAGGGGGTTTCCACCACCACACAGGAAGTCAGCAGAACAGCAGCTACAATGTAAGCCATTGCGCGGAGCACCATGTGGCCTTGAAACTGTGGCGAATTGAATGGGATTTTAATAAGTCTGTTCCGCATTGATTATCTTGCTAATGGCAGCCAAACAGGTGGTTTTGAGAGGGACCAGAATACGGCTGCAGCCGCTTTCGTGAATCCAGCAACGTTACTGCCATTAGAGCCGAAACTCAACCTTTAGTTCCGCCCCAGCCTTACTAGCGGCGGCCTTTGAAGAAGTCACGCATCAACTGGGAACATCGCGGAGCGAGTATGCCTCCAAGATACTGAAGGCGATGATTGAACCCCCCTTCATCCAAGAGACGTCGACCACTTTCAACGGCTCCGAAACGTGGCTCTGCCGCACCATAAATCACGCGCTCGATTCGCGCATGCACCATAGCACCCACACACATAGTGCAGGGCTCGATCGTGACATAGAGTTGGCAACCGGGAAGTCGATAATTGGCCATGCGTGCTGCGGCGTCTCGCAGCGCCATTACTTCGGCGTGGGCGCTAGGATCATGACTACGAATGGGTTGATTAAAACCGGAGCCGAGCAATTCGCCTTGGGGGGAGACTACAATAGCGCCGACGGGCACCTCGCCCACTAAGGCAGCCTGTTCCGCCAAGGCTATGGCCTGCTCCATCCAGTACTCATGGGATTGTGTGCCGGACATGCGCGAGCTCGAGGTTTGGCCGGGGCATGCCCCACCGCTGTAGGCTAAAACTTAAAGGGAGTTGCGATTGCTAGTGACTTTCAATACCTGACCGATCTGCAGCGCGTCGCCTGCAAGGTCATTGTCCTTACTGATCGCATCCACAGTTGTGCCATAACGCTTGGCAAGACGCCACAATGTGTCACCGCGACTTACGCGATGAGAAATCTCCGCATAGGAAGCGACCTCGTTTGCACGAGAAGTGTTAATTGGCTTGCTTGCCGGGGCAGGTATTTGGAGTTTCTGGCCGGCGATGATCATGTCATTGCGCAGACCATTGCTGGCCTTCAACTGCGCGACGGATACGCCAGTGATAGTAGAGATGCGAGAGAGAGAATCGCCACGACGCACGACATATTCATGATCGCTGGTAGAGCTATTGTCGGCTAAGGCGTGCACGACTTCTGGGAATACGGCTACATGGTAATGCGGGGGGTTGCGCTCACGGGTTACATCTAATACGTCTGCCGACTCCATGGAAAGCAATGTGCGCTCGAGCCAAGAGCGGCATTTGCCCAATGGAGGAATGCGCAAATCCACGGCCATGCCAGTAGGATGTACAGAATCGCTTGCGGCATTATTAGGCTGTTTATCTATAGGGCGGGTAAGGCTAGTAACGGTGAGTTTCTCGCCGCAATTTGCGAAGTATTGCGAGCTGATTTGTTCGATGAAATTCTTAACTGGGGGTCTAGCGTAGGGGAAGGAGACATCGTGCAGTTCGAAATGGCGGTTGGCGTTGACGCGAACTAGATCGCCGGTGCTCACAAATTCATTAACGTAAGAAGCGGTTTGCGCGAAGCCGTAGCCGTTCTGAAGGGCTACCTGATACTGACGCTCCATCGAATTTCGAGAGCCTTTCAGTGTTTGCGCCTGAGCGACACCTGAAGATAGGGTAATAATAGATGTCAGAACGATGAGGGCGATTTTGGGCATGTCGGCCATCCTACAAGATACGGTATTTTTGTTATCTGACCTGCGTGCAGCGGATTAGTTGCGGTGCGAATCCGACCCTGTGCAAACAGAACGAAATGTAGCGTGGACCCGATTCTATTGATTTGAGTAGAATCTTGTCAAGGATTCTTACTTATCTTCTTGTTTTTTTTGTAAAACTCGCCACCAAAGAAGGTGTCCTTTCGTAACAAACGGGCGGCCTCAGTTTTCAAAACTGACGCTCGCCCGCTTAATCAATATTCACTACATCGGCACTATTGCCCATGAACTCTTTATTTAGGGGATTTGGCGTAGCGTAAATACGGCAGTTTAATGTCGAGTTCGCCGAATTTAGCCTTGGCCGCAGCGTCATCAAGACTAAGAGCAACTATGACATCTGCGCCTGGAACCCAGTTAGCTGGGGTCGCAATAGGCGCACCATCGGTCATCTGTATCGCATCAAGCGCGCGCAGTATCTCCGCGAAGTTGCGGCCCACGGACATTGGATAGGAGATCATCAAGCGAACCTTCTTGTCCGGACCGATAATAAACACCGTACGGACCGTTGCACTGTGGGCTGGCGTGCGACCATCGGGCAAGTAGGCATCGGCGGGTAACATGTCGTAGAGCTTAGCCACCTGCAAAGAGGTGTCGTCGATGATGGGGAAGTTCGCAGGCGCGCCAGCGAATGCCTCGATGTCACGCTTCCACTTCTTATGCTCCTCCACGCTGTCCACGGAAACACCCATTACTTTCGTATTGCGCTTCTCGAACTCCCCTGCCAATTGTGCAACCGCGCCGAACTCAGTCGTACACACGGGCGTGAAATCTTTCGGGTGAGAAAACAAGATGGCATAGGAATCGCCAATCCAGTCGTGCAGGGTAATCTGCCCTGCAGTTGAGTCTGTCGTAAAATTCGGCGCTACATCATTTATTCTGAGTGACATCGTCCTACTCTCCGTGTTTCTGGTGAATGGAAAACCACTAGCTTATCAGCAACTCACGCCTCTCGATAACTATAAAAAACCTATATCTGTATCGACATTGAGATGGAGCCATTTTGCATTATGGGTTTTGTTTCTTCGCGAACTTCTGCACACGCCGATTGATCACATCGGCGATATAGGCATTGCCTTGCGCGTCGACGGTCAAGGCATGGGCTTCACCGAACTGGCCGTTGCCGGTGCCCGGGCTGCCGATAGCGCCAAGTACATTGCCCTCCATATCCACCTTGGCTAGCTCGCCATCGAATCCGGTAGTAATGTACATATAGCCATCTTCATGTAGATAGATGGCACAGACCATCGCATCAAACTTCCACTCACGCAGCAGATTGCCGCTGGTGTCGAAACGTTGAATGCGCATGTTCTCGCGGTCTGCCACATGGAGCACATCGTTGCTATCAATCTCTATAGCATGGGCCGCCACGAATTCACCCGGCCTGTAGCCCCGACTCCCCCACTGCGCAAGGAACTCCCCGGCCGAGTTGAACTTCATCACTCGCGGAGTATCACCACCATGCCCCTGTGCAACATAGATGTTGCCCAGAGAGTCCAGTGCCACATCGTTAGGCTCGTTCAACACGTGCAGGCCTGAGCCCTCGTCCCACTCCCCCGCCTCTCCTTTAGTACCCAGCGTCATCAGTACATTCGCGTCGCTATCCAACTTCATCACCAGGTGATCCGCCACATCGGTCACCCACATATTGCCGCTGGCGTCGATGGACATGCCATGGGCGCGACGCAATAGATCGTCCGCGCCGAAGCCACGTACGAAGCGACCCTCTGGGTCGAATTCTAGGAAAGGGGGTGCGCTACGACTCAGCACAATGAGATTACCCTGCGGGCTCATCGCCACGCCGGCATAGGAGGCTGCCTCCATAGAGTCCGGCAAGGCCAGTGCCTCTTTAAAATCCACTGCTTGGTAGTCTTGCAGCGTATAGGCACGCAATGGGAGCAGCGGGCGGATGGGGCGTTGTGCCTGGGCAATCGATGGGATTAGCACGAGTGCAACGCAGATCAGGGTTGTTATTCTCATTATTGTTCTCCGTCTCTTGGTAATTCGAGCGTGTTGTTTCACCTCGTAGATTACAGGATTTTGTCAGCAAGCATAGCCTATGCCCGAATCGGAAAGAGCACTGGCGACCTTCGCAAAATTCTGTAAACATGCCGCAGTCGCAAAAAGAGGAAACTCAATGAATACCCGAATGATCTTTACCGTAGTCGCTAGGATAGAAGCGTTCACCTGGCTTGGATTGCTGATTGGCATGTTCCTAAAGTACGTAACAGAGACCACCGAGCTAGGTGTCTGGCTGTTCGGACGCGTGCACGGCTTCGCTTTTATCGTTTACTTCTTCGTCGCCATCTTCGCAGGGCTGCGCCTGCGTTGGCCCTGGTGGGCAACATTGCTGGCCGTGTTGGCGTCAATCCCGCCATTAGTGACGTTTCCGTTAGAGCTGTGGTATAGAAAGATGGGCTTGTTGGGTGCGCAGGCGTCTCATGATGTCGAAGCGAAAACGCTGCAAAACGGAATTGGTGAGTAGTTCAGGAAGGTGTTGAGCTAGCGAGGTGTTTGCGTCGGTGGTCACGACTTCACGAGAAGTCATGACCACCCAAAGAGTTTTCTATCACTCCCACTCGATAGTGGCAGGGGGTTTCGATGAGATGTCGTAGGCCACTCGGGACACATCCGCAATCTCATTGATGATGCGATTACTCACGGTCTCAAGTAACTCATAGGGCAGGTGCGCCCAGCGTGCGGTCATGAAATCGATGGTCTCAACTGCACGGATAGTAATGACCCAAGAGTAACGTCGCGCATCGCCCACCACGCCCACCGAACGTACGGGCAGGAATACGGCAAAGGCTTGACTAGTCTTGTGGTAGTAATCGGCACGGTGCAACTCCTCGATGAAAATCGCATCGGCACGGCGCAATATGTCGCAGTACTCTTTCTTCACTTCACCCAGAATGCGCACACCAAGGCCGGGGCCAGGGAATGGATGCCGGTAGACCATGTCGTAAGGCAGACCCAGTTCGAGACCGATCTTGCGCACTTCGTCTTTGAACAATTCGCGTAAAGGCTCTACTAAGCCTAACTTCATATCTTCGGGCAAGCCGCCCACGTTGTGGTGCGACTTGATGACATGGGCCTTGCCAGTCTTGGAACCGGCCGACTCGATAACATCCGGGTAGATAGTGCCTTGCGCTAGCCACTTAACATTGTCGATCTTGCTCGCCTCGGCATCGAAGATCTCGATAAAGGTGTTGCCAATCGCCTTACGCTTAAGCTCTGGATCGCTGACGCCTTTGAGCGCGCCGAGGAACTGGTCTTCGGCATCGGCACGGATGACCTTCACGCCCATATTCTTGGCGAAGGTGGCCATGACTTGTTCGCCCTCATTCAGGCGCAGCAAGCCATTATCGACAAACACACAGGTCAATTGATCGCCGATCGCCTTGTGCAGTAAGGCGGCCACAACGGAGGAGTCGACGCCGCCGGAGAGACCGAGCAGTACATGATCGGTGCCCACTTGTGCACGCACCTTTGCGATTGCATCTTCGATAATATTGGCAGAAGTCCATAGGGCGGCGCAGTCGCAGATCTCGCGTACGAAACGCTCTAGGATGCGTAAGCCTTGGGCTGTGTGAGTCACTTCGGGGTGAAACTGTATGCCATAGAAGCGGCGTGATTCATCGGACATCGCGGCAATAGGAGCGCTCTCGGTGGCCGCTATGGTCGCAAAGCCCTCGGGGACTTTAACTACCTTGTCACCATGACTCATCCACACGTCGAGCTCGGCAAGACCGTCTGCAGTTATCCTGTCCTCTATGCCATCGAAAAGCGCACTAGACTTGCACAGACCGACCTTGGCATAGCCAAACTCGGACTTACTGGAAGCCTCAACCTTGCCCCCTAACTGCTCCGCCATGGTCTGCATGCCGTAGCAGATGCCCAATAACGGCAATCCACCTTGCAAGAGGAACTCGGGGGCCCTTGGGGAATCAGCAAGAGTTGCCGTCTCGGGCCCTCCTGAGAAGATCACGCCTTGCGGCGCAAACGCTTCGATTTCTTCCTGCGTAGACTGGTAATCCCAGATCTCACAATACACGCCCAACTCACGCACGCGACGCGCGATGAGTTGAGTGTATTGAGACCCGAAATCCAGAATGAGAATTTTCTGGCTATGAATATTCAAGGTGATCTTGCCTGCTTTTGGGTTCAGCTCATCCGATAATTCGGGGCTTCTTTGGTGATACTGACGTCGTGTACGTGGCTCTCACTCATGCCAGAGGCGGTGATCTTCACGAACTGCGGCTTAGTGCGCATCTGCTCCATGTCTTCACAACCGGTGTAGCCCATGCTCGAGCGTAGCCCGCCCATGAGTTGATGCACGATTGCCGACATTGGTCCTTTGTAAGGAACACGCCCTTCGATACCCTCGGGAACCAATTTCTCAGTGCCCGAACCAATATCTTGGAAGTAGCGATCGCTAGAGCCTTGGCTGTGAGACATCGCGCCAAGTGAGCCCATGCCTCGATAGGCCTTATAGCTGCGCCCTTGAAAGAGCTCAACCTCACCTGGCGCCTCTTCAGAGCCAGCCAAAAGACTACCGATCATGACCACGTGAGCGCCAGCAGCAATCACCTTAGCGATATCACCGGAGAAGCGAATACCACCATCGGAGATCACGCAGACACCGGTGCCCTTTAGGGCTTCAGCCACATTCGACACGGCGCTGATTTGCGGCACGCCTACGCCGGTAACGATGCGAGTGGTACAGATCGAACCTGGACCGATGCCTACTTTCACTGCATCTGCCCCTGCCGCAGCAAGATCTTTAGCCGCCTCAGCAGTTGCGATATTGCCACCGATCACCGGAATATCCGGGTAAAGACCCTTGATGCGACGCACCTGATCGATAACGCCTTGTGAGTGACCATGGGCAGTATCGACCACGATCACATCGACACCAGCCTCGACGATTGCGGCAACGCGCTCTGGCGTGTCAGCGCCCGTACCCACTGCAGCGGCCACGCGAAGGCGGCCGAACTGGTCTTTACAGGCATTAGGGTAATCTTCGGATTTGCGGATATCTTTCAGGGTAACCAGACCCCGCAGCTCGAAGTCATCGTTAACTACGAGAATCTTCTCGATACGATGTCGATGAAGTAGGTCCTTCACCTCTTTATGACTAGCATTCTCTTTCACCGTCACAAGCGCTTGCTTAGGCGTCATGATGGTAGAGACAGCCGAATCGTAGTTAGTCTCGAAACGAACGTCGCGGCTCGTTACTATACCAACCAGATTGGGACCCTCGACCACGGGCATGCCAGAGATGTCATTCTCTCGCATCAGCGCTATAAGCTCGCTGATGGTAGCGGTAGGAGCGATAGTAATAGGATCTTTTACAACCCCACTCTCATATTTCTTCACCATCCGGACTTCACGGGCCTGTTGCTCCACACTCATGCTCTTATGAATAACACCGAGACCGCCTTCTTGTGCCATGGCGATAGCGAGACGAGCCTCGGTAACGGTATCCATAGCGGAAGAGATCATTGGGATATTCAAGGAGATTGACGCGGTTAACTGAGTCTTCAAGTTAACCGACTTGGGGAGCACGGTTGAGTGTGCAGGCACGAGTAGAACGTCATCGAATGTCAAAGCTTCTTCAGCAATGCGCAACATAAGATTTCCACGTATCAACAAAAACGCGATTATACAGACCTCATTTCCTCATGTACACATGCAGCTGCAGTGAGTGCAGTAATTCTGAGCGAGCAACCTTGCCCAAGGGTGTAAAACCGTGCTTAGCGAACTCGGCATCGAGCTGCGCAGCGCTAACCGGGTATTGTTTGATCGCCTTGCCAGAGAGCACACGACGCAGACGCCGGCGCAGGGAAGTGAAAGAGCTAGGGGAGATTCGCGACATCACCACATAGCGATCGCTGACACGGCATATTTCGGCGATCAGGCGCGCCTGCAGTGCCTCACTCTCGAAATGGTGCAGAAGACGGAAACACAGCGTGGCATCGAAGGCCTTGTCTGCATAAGTCAGGGCAAAGATGTCCTGTGACTCGAATTGCGCGTTGACGCCAGCCTTCTGTGCCAGCTCTGCAGCCAGCGCTAAGGCGGCCTCACCCAGGTCAATCCCCGTAACTTGCTTGCCCTGCTGCGCCAACCAGATGCTGGCCCGCCCTACTCCACATGGCGCATCGAGCACCTTATGAACATCCTTGGTCTTCGCGAAAGCCTTCGCTAGCATGGCCATTTCTTGTTCGTGCTTGTCTTGTTTGCGTTGGCTATAAGACTGCGCGGATTCGACATCGGATTTTACACGGGCGTAACTGATCTCATCAGTCATAGAGGAAGGCTCCAGGTTATTATTAGAAAATACGCTTCGGGAAGCGTTTGCGTAGGCGGTCCAACATACGCGGCATTTTTAATTGATGACTTTGCACAATAGCGTTGAGCGCCTCATCAGGCAACCAGTCGCTGCGCCGAATAAACTGTACCCAGTCGGCATAGGCTGCCCACTGAGGGCTCAAACGTTTACGGGCACGCTCAAAATCGATGAGGCAGATATCGCCAGAGCTCAGCTCGATAAAAATGTGCACTGGAAACAAGGCCCCGTGCTGCCAGCCCGTCATATGCATGGCAAGCAGCTGCTCCCCCACTCGCCGCAATTGGGGCAAGTACAGGCTCCAGTCCGATATCTTATCCTCATAATCCGCAAGGGTTGGCAGCGTTAACGCGCGGGTCAACAATAGGCCTTGCGAGGCACCGGTCTCGGCTTGAACTCGAAACCCATAGGCCACCATCTCCACGCTAGGCCAATTTCTCTGCTGGGCCATAGTCAGGGCATCGGCCTCGTATCGGAACGTGAGCGCGCCAGTGAGATAACGTAGCGAGTAGCGTGATTGGTTCTCTTGACGCTTTAAATAGAATGTTTCCTCTTTGCCCTGCGAATCCGCCACTTGTAGAGTAGAGACGCCACTCCAGCCATTACGACGAATATTAGCGGGCTCTACGAAATCTTGAGGAAGATCCCATAGATCATCAAAGCTTGCGTAACCTGCCTTCGACAGCTGCTGCGCGTTGGTATCGCACATCACAGTTAGATCATTCAATTTATTTTGCAGCAACGATTAAACCTTCTAATACGTGTTCAACTTAGTGATAAAAGCGCGAAAGTTCACGCGCGAACTTGCCCAAAGGCGTCCGATAGTCCGACTTGGTTTTGCTCAGATCAACTGGCGAATCGTTCAACAATGTCGTCACATCGTCATAGGCGGCGCCTTTCTTACTAAACACCATCTTCAGCTCTGGCGTAATCAAGGTATTGCCGTGCCAGTCGCTTACCACCGTGTAATCCCGTCGATATTCCGGGGCAAAAAGATCACTTCCATAACTATAAGTTGTTGGATCTAAGTTCACACCTAATGCTGCCATGATAGTCGCAGGCATATCCAGATGACTAGTCATAATGCTCGTTTCACCTGGCTCGCGCCCGGGGATATGAATGAGCATTGGCACTCTAATCTGTTCCTGACTAAACGTTGAGTTATGTCCCCAGCGCCCCTTCTCCATGAATTCCTCGCCGTGATCGCCAGTGACCACCACGATTGTATTATCGAGCAAGCCCTGCTCCTCTAGCATGTCGTAGACGCGCCCAAGCTGACTATCTAGATGATGGGTCGCGTTAATATAGCGATTGCGAATACGCTCTATGTTCTCTTCGATATCGACGGTCAGGTAATTGAAATCATCGATGTAATCTTCACGAATTATGCTCTCTTCCGGAAAATAATAATTAGCATGGGCCGATTCGAAAAACATGAAACTGAAAAAAGGTTGCTGTGTGTTCTCAACAAACTGCAGCATATCCGTTACATTTTTCCTGTCTCGCTCCCAGCCTGCCCCTTCGGTATAGGATTGAAGTTGCTCTTCTTGAAGGCTCGCGAAAATGGTCTTATCGAATTCAGGATACGAGAAGCGCGAGCTGGTATACGCCATCATCGAGTAATCGTTTTTCTGTATCAGGTCCACTAGCATTGGCGCGCGGTGCGCATAGAGGAAATCGAACCAGTAACCTCCATATAAGCCATAGAACTGCGAGAACATGCCCATGCGCGTGCCATTACCACCACTATAGTGATTAAGGAAACGCTGCGATTTTTCGGCAAATTTCCACGTATTGGGCATGAACTCTGGAGTCAACATATCCGCACGCAACGACTCGGACACTAGCCACACGATATTGTATGGCTTATCGAACTTCACATCAGGAGTCTCGGGATAGTTGATACTGCCGCCGGACTCGGACACATCGAACTCTGCGCCATCGGGCCGATTGATCGCAACACCTAGACCCTCGAAAGTACCGCGGGCCGTCACGGGTATATACCAAACAATGCGACCGGCGGTGCCGAGAATTACACGGTTGTAGTTATACTCTGAAAGCGCGTACCAACCCGATTGAAAGAGCAGCAATAGTACCGCTGCAGACCACAGATAACGCCGCTTTAGCCAGCGCGGATAAAGTCGTTCAAAGGGAATAAAGCGCAGCGCCGCAATCACAAATACCGCCAAGACAATAACGGCGAACAATAAGGTTCGGTTTGTAGAGGCCGACACCCCCATCGCTTCCACACCGCCTGGTGTAACAAGAAGGTTGACCACGAAGAAATTCACATAGAAGCCATACATGTCGCGCAATTTATAGTTTGCGAACATAAATACGATAATAGCGATACACAGCGCCTGCATCACGTAGATAAGCCAATGTGTGCGCTTCCCACGCCTCTCAAAATGCTGCTGTATCCCGTAGAGAATCAGTACGGGAGAGCTCAGTATTAGAGATTGCACGAATGCCGCAGCAAGCAGAAATATGTCAGCAGATAAGCCCATTATCGGCTGCCAGGCCAAAAATAAGCTAGAAATGAAAACCGCATAGAAGGTCAGAAGGACAGTTCTAAACGCAGTGATATTCGGCATGCAATCTCCAAGTTCTAACAATGACTGTAGTAGTTTTGTCACATCTTAGAGACTGTAACTTAAGCTAATCTTAAGTCTTCTAACTAGAACTCCCACTCCAGCAAAAAGCGAAAGCTTTGGTCGGGTGTAGTGTCATTCAATGGCGCAATCAGGCCGGCCTCCCAATGCCATTTATTCTTTCCGTTACCACGAATAACGCCGGTTAGAACCGGCCCAATGCCGCGCGTAAATTCATCAGCGTAAAACTCGATGCCGGGCTCGAAAGCCTCTCGAAATCGATAACGCCATTGTGCGGAGGCGAAGCGGTCGAGCTCATCTTCGATATTAGAGCCAAACTCATACTCCAGACCGAGATTAAGTGTACCCACCCAATCGCCCCACTGCCTGCTGGCCACCAGAACAGTCGCTAACTCTGCAATGCTCTCACTGATCTGGCGTTCGTATTCAAAGATCACGCCCCAGTCAGTGTTGTATTCACCCTGCTCGGTAAGCTGAATCTTTGATTCGATCTCGTAGCCTTCCAATTCGAAAGATTGATCTGGCAGACGAGTGCCAATCACATAGGCCTCTAAGAACACTCGGTCATTGAGCGAGAATCCGTAACTGATGCGTTGCCGGAGGATATTGTCCTCCGTGGGCCTTTCATCGGTTTGGAAAATAGTGCGTATCTCTACCTCACGCTCCATAGCCTGCACATAGGGATCGTTCACGCTACTAACACCGTTGTGATGCACCGGGTTATCCGCGAGCGCGCTACCCATTCCAATATTGAGCACTAGCGTTAAACTGAAAAACTTATAGCATGCACTCCTCATCTAGCATCCCCGGCGTCGCCACTGCCTGGCTTCCTATAAAGAAACCAGGCAGCAAACATAGCTAAAAGAGATGTGAGAATTGACCCGAGATAGAGTAGTACTTGGGTCAGAGAAGGACTGGCCTCATAGCCGATCGCGGCATGTAGTAACTCCCCTACTAGTGAGGATTCAGAAAACACATTGCTGGTATCCCACAGGGCTCCTTGCGATGGCAACAAGTCTGCTTGAGACAGATACAGGGCCGCTTGCCCCATCATTCCCGCGGCAAGTACAAGAGAGACTACGCAGCATGTAATGAGTCGCTTGTTGCGCGGAAGAGATTTCAGCGCGTAGTAGAAAAAGGTACCTATGCTCAGGCCAATTCCCATGCCGATCGCGCCACCGGAAAATACCGAGGACATATTATCCGCCAGCACCCCGTAGGAGTATCCATACAAATAGATCTCCGCCCCCTCTCGTGTCATCGCCATACTAACCGTGCCAGCGAACACGAGAAGCAAGAGACCATAGGGTATTCGATATTTCGAGTCCTTGAGTTGTTTAACCGCCAAGAAATTATGCGCAGCGAGCAACACTGCGATAGCGATGAGGAGAGTAGAGTTTACAATCTCTTGGCCAAAGCCTTCGAATGCCATCGAAATCTGTTCCAGACGCAGGGCATAAGCGGTTGCGCCGCAGACACCGAGTAGCAAGGCGAGTGCCATCCACCGAAATCGATACCCCATAGCGGTAGAGGAGGCCATCAGCATGCAGATCAGCAGCATCGCCTCTAAGACTTCGCGCAATACGATTACTACGGCATCGGTCATGTCCGCCGAACTCCCTTAACAACGCGCCTATTTAACAATGATTTTCCCCAATGCGGTTTTAAGATTGAACTCGCCAAAGAAGGGATACTCGCCCGGTTTTAGCGGGCCAATAAACACTACTCCCTGGCTATTACCGACGATGACCTTCTCACGATTCAACTCGTAGCTTTCAAACTCCTCAGGCGTAGGATCACGGTTATAAATGATGAGCTTCACCTTCTGATTCGCGGGAATCTCGAACTCGGCTGGGAAAAACAAATGCTCGCGAATCTCGATCTCAAAGACAGGCGTCTGTGCCGACGCTGTAGAGGCCAGAGCAAATAGCAAAAGGAGGCAACTCGCGCGGACAAGTGAGTGCCGCAACGTCTTCAAAACATTAGCAAATTTCATGTAAGAATGCCCTTGTGTTCTTGTTTCGTCTCGGCCGCGTCAAATTGAATACTCACGCATAGACCTCCCAATTCTTTCGAGCTTGATAGCTCGATATCGGCGCTATGCATCTCCACAATGTGTTTCACTATGGCAAGGCCTAAGCCTGAGCCACTAACACCAGAGGCGTGCCTGTCGCCATCTAATCTGTAAAAGCGATCGAAAACTCGCTCTCGGTACCCTGCCGGTATGCCGGGTCCAGAGTCCTCCACTAACATGCTTACACGGGTGCCTCGCTGTGCGATGCGCATGCGTATCCGCGCATGGTTTGGCGAGTATTTCGACGCATTCGCAATCAGGTTCGAGACCAGAGAGCGCAGCGCCGTGGCGTCACCGCGAATAATGGCACTCGAACCTTCTAAATCGAAGTGCTGCTCGCGCTCTAGTATAGCTTCGTACTCGCTGCTGATGACCTCTTGAGCGAGTTTATAGAGATCAATAGGCAGAAACTGCACCATGTACTGGTCTGGTGCTGTGCGATTGAGTACCAGAATCTGCTCCACAAGATGTCCCATAGCATCGATACTCAGTTGCAATTCTTGTAGGGTCGCACTGGGCGCCGCCATCTCCTCTAATAGATTGTGTATCTGCACCTTCAGAATGCTAATCGGAGTGCGTAATTCGTGTGCAGCATCCGCCGCGAAGCGTTTCTCCCGATTGAAAGAGGACTGTAGGCGCCTTAGCAAATCGTTTGTGGATAGCGTTAAGGGCGTCAGCTCACCTGGCACGTTGTCTAGACGCACGGCGCTTAAATCCGAAACCTCTCGACTGCGTACTGCCTGGGCCAATTGACCGATCGGGCGCAGGCCATAGCCCACGATAAACCAAATCAACACAGCAGCTAAGGGAATGCTTAGCACTGTCGGTATTACCGCCTCCAGAATGACGCTCTCCGCTAGCTCATAGCGCACATCTAGACGCTGCGCCGCCATTACCCAGCGTTGCTCGTCGGGGTTGTGAATAACAAGGACACGCCATCGATAACCACTAAAATTGCGATCTGAGTAACCGACTTCGAGCGGGCTCATTGCGACAGAAGGCGCCATAACAGAGCGCATTACGAGCACGCCCTGATCATCAAATACCTGGTAGGCAATCAGACTCTCAGCGCTCAACTCTAGATCACCCTGCTTGGGCAGCACTAATTCTTCCAAAAGCTTTGCCGCGCCGGAGGTGTTGGTGCTCGGACTGATAAGGCTCAATAATTTGGCATGCTCTTGCAACTGCATGTCGAACAAGGTTTCTGCCTCGGACATGCTTTCCCGATAGCCGCGCAGCGATGACAGGAAGCTCACCAAGACGATAATGGCAATCAGAGTCAATGTTAAGAAAAGCCGAATCGAAGCCATGAATCCTTAACCAGTGCCCGACTGTTTTCTGACCACATAACCTACGCCCCGGACAGTCTGAATAAAGCCGGACGGGAGTTTCTTGCGTAGATTGTGAATATGTACCTCTACGGTATTGCTACTGACCTCTTCTCCCCAGCTGTAGAGCTTGCTATCGAGCACGTCTCTAGTCTGTATCTTATTAGCGCTCTCCATCAGCGCCTTCAACAGCATATATTCACGGCGCGACATGCTAATACCCTGCCCCGCAATCGTTACCTCATGGCTATTGGTATCGATCTCGACTTCCCCAATTTCGATGGAATGACTTTTAACATTGCTCAGGCGCCGCTCTAGTGCACGTAGCCGTGCTAGCAGCTCATCGATCTCGAAAGGCTTGGCCAGATAATCGTCTGCGCCAGCGTCTAGCCCAAGCACTTTATCTGAGGTGGCATCTCGCGCCGTTAGTATCAACACCGGGTTGCTAAATCCGAATTTGCGCGCAGACTTGAGTACCTCCAGACCATCGGTGTCGGGCAGGCCCAGATCTAACACGACGATATCGGGCTGGGATGTCTTGATAGCACTGAGCGCCTGGTCACCTCGATCCACATGATTAATGCTAAAGCCGGCACTCTTCAGCGCACGAACGATAGCATTCGCCAAAAGCGTATTATCTTCGACCAGCAACACCTGCATTAAGGCTTCTCCAGTTAGCTCTTGAGCTCGATCTCCTGCAGCATCGCTTCGATCTCGCCATGACGGCCTTCGTCGGCCAACTCACGCCCCGGGCGTGCAGGGGCATTAAGTGCACGGTTCAAATAGCGCGCAGACTCTGCATAAGCATCTTCTTTAAAAAGGTATTCTGCATAAAAATAGTTCGAGTCGATACCGGCAGGCGACAATTCTAGGCCTTTTTTGAGATATTCGACGCCTTTTTCTTCATCGCCAAAGCCAACAGGCCAACCGGGAACATTTAGATATAACACGCCTAGGCTCGTATAGGCAGAGCCTTCGAGGGCATCGGCATTTAGTGTCATACCCTTCTCGAGATCAGCTTTCGCGGCCTTAGCGGCGGATAAGGCACCTAGCCCACCTTTAGCGCCGGCATAGCTTGATCTAATGATCCCGCTCCAAATCCACGCCTCGGCATTCTCTGCATTAGTGTCCGTCACCTTGCGCGCGTCCTCTATCAGGGTATTGAAGGCCTCCACCTGGCTCTTGCCTTTGAGCAGATAGTTCACCTCGGCCCAGCGTTGCTGCAGCGCCTCGACCTCGGGCGTCATCTGCGCTTGCAATGTAGCGGCTGCAAACATACTGCATAAAAAGCCTATTACGATAATCAGGGTTTGTCGTTTCATGATCTGTGTCCTATGTGGGTTAGGGATTCGGTTTACTCGGGCAGCGACTTGTCAGCCGCAAAACGCTTTATTTCGGGTAATTGTTTCTCAATAGCGCCATCGGTAAAGGCAGGGTTCATAGCATTGAGCAAGGCGTAGAAGCGTTCCGGCCAGCCGAATACGGAAGCCTGCCAACGATTAGTGCGGATGCGTTTCAGCAAAGCCTGCGCAACCAACTCGGGGGCATCCGTTGCGGTGCCGAGCGCGGCATTCATGGCTTGCACCTTCGAATCATTGAGTGGGGTGCGCGTCGCACGCGGAGCGAAATGCATGACCCGTACCCCACTGTCGGTAAGCTCTCGCCGCAGCGCTTCGCTGAAACCGCGCAGGCCGAACTTACTCGCGCTATAGACGCTGTAAGCTGGGTAGCCAATGCTGCCTAAAGCAGAACCAATATTGATGATTGCTGCCGTAGGCCGTGATTTCAAAGTCGGCAATAAAAGTCGCGTGAGTTGTATGGGCACATTGAGATTGAGATCGAGCAGGCTAGCGATAGCATCGCTACTACTTTGTTCAAGTAGATTAAACTCCCCTACCCCCGCGTTATTGATCAGGATGTCCACCTGTGCGTCGGAACAAGCGAGCTTCAAACCAGCTCGGTCCTCCTCAACACATAAGTTTGCAACATAGATCATATGGGGTAGTGGACCACCAGGAAGAATTGAGCGCAGGCGCTCGAGCGCCCGCTGATCACGACCAACTAATAATAGTCGCGCGCCCGCCTTTGCGAGTTCCTCGGCAAGGCATGCACCGATCCCTCCACACGCGCCAGTCAATACTACGGTTTTGCCGAGTAAATTCATGTCTGCGTTCGCCTACGCTGCATCTTGCATGGAATCGTCTTGTTTGCCGCGTAGCACGCTGTCAAAGACGCCTTTATATAGCCTATAGAACATCTTAGTGCTGTGGACGATTAACTCCTGCTGGGCAGGCTCTGTGAAGCGGTTCATCAACTGTTCCAGATGTTGTATATGGGATTGATCAATACTGCCGTGAGAGCGCAAATAGCTGAACGCCTGTTCTGGCAATTGCAATGTCGCTTGTATCTGGTCGGCAGCATAGTCGGCTAGATTGACGCTGGTACCTTCCAATACGTGTACCATGCCGAAGAAGCCTATCGGGTCCACACGGCTCACCATGTCCCAGGCATAGGCGATCATCAGTTCAGTCTCTATCGCAGGCTTGCTATTACGAACAGCCTCTTTATCGCCCCCGCAGGCGGCGATATCGTTCAACACCCATTCCTGATGCCCTAATTCTTCCTCAATATATTCTGCTACAGCGCTACGCAGCCACTCATAACTCTCTGGCAGCCTAGCGCCTACTGCCATCAACAGTGGCACTGTAAATTTCACATGGTGATAGGCCTGTGTTAAATAGTCGATGTACTCCGGCAAGGTCACATTACGCGCCATGCAGCGCACGATGATCTCACTGTTAATAAGTTGCTGACGATCAGACTCAGTTGCTGCCTTCAATTGCTCATAAAACATTGCTCACGCCTCCGTCTATTTCACTGCTATCGATGCTTCGTTGCTAGGAATAACGCTATACAACAGTGCCAATTCGCCCTGATAATGCGCTTCGATCTGGGCGCGGCGCGCCCTGCCATTACTTGTCATTAAATCTGACTCTAGCCCCGTACCTCGGGACAAAGGTCGTTCTAAGCGATGCCATTGTTTAACCCTGGCATAGCTCGGCAATTTAGCGTTCACACGCGCCAAAGCTGCGTCGATCATTGCATCGTTTAGCGCAGGAGTACTTGGTGCGATTAAGGCCACGCAATAGGGACGCGAATCGCCGAACACAAAACACTGGCCAATCTCGGCCTCTGCTCCTAGCTCCGCTTCTACCCATTCCGGTGAGATATTGCGACCGAAACTGGACACGAGAACGTTCTTGCGGCGGCCTTGATAATGCAGGAAGCCTACCTCATCGAAATAGCCTAGGTCGCCAGTCGGGATGCGCCTGCTAATGCCATCGTGAGACCACGACGCCGCATCTCCCACATAGCCAAGAAAGCCAGGGCCATTGACGATAATCTCGCCATCTTCAATCTCTACACGGGTGTGCTTGAGCACTTGCCCCAGACTCCCGTTCTTGCGACCGAGTGGTGAGTTCAAGGTCACAACGGAGGCACATTCAGACAACCCATAACCTTCGTAGACTGGTAACCCATGGGCCCAAGCACGCTCCAACAGGCTAGGGCTGACGGTTGCCCCACCCACCGCGATGAACTGCAAACTCTCAGGTAGCTGCCAGCCGGCATCGCAACTCATCACTAAGGCTTCAAGCAATTGTGGAATGAGAATCATGCTATTGGGACGACAGCGCGAGAGCACATCAAGAAATGCGTGCAGGGCGAAACCAGATACGCCGTTGAAACCCAAACTCTCCTCGTCGGCGACGACTATCTGCGCTCCGCGCCGCAGTGGCGCATGAACGCCAGCTATATTCTCCAACAGCGTTGCCAGCGGCAATACACATAGGTGGCGCTCTATAGCGCAGGACTGGGTTACGTCGAGTAGTGAGTTGGTCACCGCTTGTTGATTGTCAGCGCTGAGGCACACACCCTTAGGCGTGCCGGTAGAGCCAGATGTAAAAGTAATCTTCTGCGTATAAGGCGGTATCAGTGCGACATTGCCGATGTCCGCCTTGTCCTTCGCAATTAAATAGTGCAAACCAGCTAGCTGCTCTTCTGCACAAAATTGCTCGCCAGTACTGCTTAGCAAAGACTCTGGCTGATCGCTCAATACGGCATCGACACGCAAACTACTCAAGGCGTGTTCGATCTGGCCAGATGAGAAGAAACTAGGTAAGGGCAAGGCCACTATGCCCAAATAGGAGCATGCAATATCGGCGACTATCCAAGCGGGCGAGTTCTGCGCCTGTATTGCTAATAGTTTGATCTTGTCAGTGCGCAGGCGTGTCGCCAATTCCTGAGCCTGATCGTGTAATTGCCGCCAAGTAAGCGCACTGTCCAGTTGCTTGTTAAAAGTCAGAATTGCCACTTCATTCGGCTTGCTTTGGCTGTGCTGACAAATACTCGACCAAAGCTTATTCATCACTATTACCTTTTGGCGTAATGCTCAGCGTAGATACTATGGCATCTACTCGCTCGCGATAATCTTCAAGCATCTTCAGCGCTAACTCATTGCGCTGCAATGTCTGATGGGCTTGTTCGACATTGCCGATCACCACTGATGGTTTGCTGTCGTAGTAACAGCCCCAGTCTTTCGCATTCACTCCTAAGCGTGTCACGTCGGCCTCACACACAACTTGCGGAGCAAAACCTAAACGGTGCAGAAGATTTATTACCATAGGAGTAGCGGTAAAGGTGATCCAACGAAACCCCGCCTTATAGAGAACCTCAGTCAACACTACAAACAATAATTGGCTGCTCCCGCGACTACCTGCAAGATTGCCAGTTTCGATGATCTGTTCGCGTGGCACGTATTCGCCGTGCTGGAGGGCAACGATATTCTCGATACTAGTGTCTAGATAGTTTTCAACGAAGAAGGCACCCGTCGCTCCCGGCCGCAAACCAAGCGCGCCCTGTAATTGTGGACCTTGCCAGCTGGCAAGAATGAAGGGCAGAAAGTGTTGAATATTCGCTTGGTAAATGGAGGCGTATCGAGCATGAATGAACGCTTCTAACTCGTTGCGAGCTGGCGCATTTGCATCGTGAAGACAAAGCAGTTGATTAGCAGTATTTGGACTGCTCGCACAAAGAGTAGCGGACATGATGGACTCCGAAGGTCTGGTACATGTCGCTACCCTAGCGCTCTAATCTTAATTCAATATTAAGAAAGCCTAGATTCGCGATTAATCTTTAGGTTTGTCTCGAAAAACTTTATAGCCACTAAACATTGCAGAGATAAGGCCGTCACGCTCTTTAACTTCGCTGATCACAACGGCGGCAATGTGTCCAAAAATAGCCAACAACATTACCCAGAACCCAATCTCATGTATTTCTATAAAGGGGGCTCTAAAGCGGCGCATTGCGGCATAGCCTTCCGGATCTAGCATCTCTTTAGCTCCGGGAACCAGACCTTCAAGCTTGCTATGGTCCTCGCCAGCTGCGGTGGCCCATTCGGCGAATTCGTGCCCAAATGGTGGAAAGTACAGATCAGTTCCTGCCAACACGAGGCCAGTCACCATTTGGGTGGCAAGAACAAAGAACAATAGCGCTAACATCAATCTAGCAGCGGGGTTGTGCCCCCTATAACTGGGGACCTTGCCTGCTTTTACCCCAAGCAACCATTCTTTCAACCGCCCACCATAGCCACTTCCACCAGGCAATATGGCACTCCAACGTGCATATGGACTACCAATGAAGCCCCAGATTATTCGCCATAGCAGATTCAGAGCAAAGACATAGCCAATCCATGCGTGGAGTATCTTGAGATCTACCTTGCCCTCACTACTCACACCTAGACTTGTGGCATTCAGAATAACAGTACCCACTGCGATCAAGCCCAGCACTGCAATCACGTTGATCCAATGAAACCAGCGCACACCACGATCCCATACGTAATAGTGCTTCAAGCTGCCCTCTTGATCTACTTGTGATGCCTTCTCTTGCTCATGATTTAACTCTTTCACTTTGTATTTTCTCTCTATGGCTAGACGGTGTGCTTTGCATGGCTATTTTTTACCACATCCCCATCTAAGTACTATCACGGATAATTCAAGGTTTTAGCTTTTGAGCGGCGAATATTCACAGTCTTCTAGGGTTTGCTTAAACCAAGGGTTTGTGTGCCCACGGTCGCTGCTCTATCATGGCGCCATGTCTTATTCACCCTCAGCTCCTACCCCTCGTGACGTGATCTCCGTCACCAGCCTCAATCGCATGGCGCGCTCGTTGCTGGAGAACCATTTCGGCAATGTCACGGTGGAGGGCGAGATCTCGAATCTGTCGACTCCTGGCTCCGGGCATTGGTATTTCACGCTCAAGGACGAGGGCTCGCAGATTCGCTGCGCGATGTTTCGCAATAGCAATATGAGCGTGCGTTTCCGACCCCGCGATGGCATGCAGATCATCGTGCGCGGCCGCCTCAGCATCTACGAAGGCCGCGGCGACTATCAGCTAATAGCCAGTAGCCTCGAGGAAGCGGGCGATGGCGCCCTGCGCCGGCGCTTCGAGATGCTCAAGCAGAAACTGTCCGAAGAGGGTCTATTCGCCAGTGAACGCAAGCGTGCCATGCCAGAACACGTGCGCCATATCGGCGTAGTGACCTCCGCCACAGGCGCCGTGATAAGAGATATCGTCAGCGTTCTCGGGCGTCGTTTCCCCGCCATTAAGATCACCTTGTTGCCAGTGCCTGTGCAGGGCGTCGAGGCCATCCCCGCCATCGTCAAAGCCATCGCTCTAGCCAATAAGCGCGCAAACGAACTCGCTATAGACGTACTGATTGTTGGGCGCGGTGGCGGCTCGCTAGAGGATCTGCAGGCTTTCAACGAGGAGGCCGTGGCGAGGGCTATTTTCGAAAGCCAATTGCCCATCGTCAGCGCGGTAGGTCACGAGACCGATTTCACCATTGCCGATCTCGTGGCGGACTTGCGCGCACCGACCCCTTCTGCCGCAGCTGAATTGCTTAGCCCGGATCAAGACGAGATGCTCTCGCTATTCGAAGGCTATCAGCAGCTCTTTAGCAAAATAATCAAGGAACGCCTGCAACGCTCTTCCCAGCAGTTACTCTGGCTGCTAAAGCAGCTCAAACACCCCGGCCGGCGCCTACAGGAGCATGCTCAGACCCTCGATATGTTGGAAGGGCGCATGATACGGGCCACACGTCAGCACCTCAGCGGCGCTAGTCGAGATGTGCTGGAACTGCAAAGACGACTGCAAACTCGCTCACCAGTGCACACACTGCGGCAACAGGGCGATCACCTCGAGGCTACCCTGCAACGCCTGCATAGAGGAGCCTTGCAAAGACTGGCAAGCCAGAAAGCACAACTCGCGCAGCTTGCTCGCAGCCTTGATGGTGTGAGCCCGCTCAATACATTGCAGCGTGGCTATAGCATTAGTTTCGATGCCAAAGGCCACGTGGTCCGTGATCTGCAGTCCGTGCAAGTCGGCGACAGCTTGACAACACGCTTGGCGGACGGCTCAATCAGCAGTGTGGTCACGGGCCAGACTCCGGGCAAAATCGGTAGTGGCATTAACGAATAGGAATTAAGTTTATGCGAAGAATATTATTATGCTGTGCGGCTTTGCTCTGCCCATTCTTTGTGCATGCCGTCGAAGTAACGAGTCTTCCTGTTGCTTCGAACGTCCCAGGTGGTGTCGCCATCGTCGAAACAGCAATGACAGCCACCGAAGGCCATTACCGCAACGATAAAATCATGCTCGTAGACTTCGAGGGCACTCAATATGCCATCATTGGCATCCCCTTGAATGCCGCAATCGGAGAACACTCACTAACGCTCGAGTCTGCCGATGGCACAAAAGTCACACGCTTATTCACTGTTCAGGACAAACTCTATGTCGAGCAGCGACTCACAATTACGAATGAACGTCAGGTGAATCCAAACAACGATGATATGGTGCGCATCAATCGCGAAAGCGCGGAAATGAACGAGGCCTTCTCCAGCTGGGATGAGACTCTGCAGCCCGTATTTGCTATGCGTGCGCCAGTTGATGGAGTGCGCAGCAGCTCTTTCGGCCTCAAACGTTTCTTCAACGAGCAGCCCCGCGCTCCGCATTCGGGAATGGACATCGCGGCGCCCGAGGGCACGCCTATCTACGCCCCTGCCCCCGGAGTTGTGCGCTCTACTGGAGAATACTTCTTCAATGGCAATACGATCATTCTGGATCACGGCCATGGCCTAATTAGCTTGTATTGCCATATGAATACTATCGACGTTGCCCCCGGCACCCGCGTAGAGGCAGGAGAGCAGATCGGCAAGGTTGGCCAGACAGGTCGCGTCACCGGTCCACACTTACACTGGAGCATTAATCTCAACAATGTCCGCGTCGACCCGGCCCTATTCATTCAGGACTAAACTTGCCCCGAAACATCCCCTACTTTGGCTGTTGTTCTAGTCAATCCTGCCGTACATTACTTACTGCTTAGCTTGTTTACGAATGGCGTAATACGGCAATTCGCAGCATAGCGCAGAACTGTGAAACTATGCGCAAAACGCTCATAAAAATCAGTTCCGCTAGGCCAAAAAGCGTCCAATCGATGAAGAATAATGCTATAGATGATCAGGTGCCATGCGCTTAAAGCGCGGCATTGTCATTCAGAGGGATTACTGATGCCAGGTTTCGAATTATTCTTCCAACTACTAGTTGGCCATGCCTTAGCAGACTTCGTGCTGCAATCAGAGGCGATGGGGCGCGGTAAGAATCGTCACAGCGATATCCACCACAACAAGGCCAGCACTTTTCCCGGTTGGTATTATTGGCTCGCCGCGCACTCCCTTGTACACGGTGGCATCGTGTACTTGATCACCAACAGTCTATTGCTTGGTCTCATTGAAACAGCATCACATTGCGTTATCGACTTCTGCAAGTGCGAAGGCAAGATCGGTATGAATACAGACCAAGCCCTACATGTCGGCTTCAAGATCGGCTACGTATTCGCCGTATAGCCCTTTCCACATTGGTTTACTACGAGTTTTCTTTTATAGTGTTGGGTCACTTACATCTTTAGAAAGGCGCTGAGCAACCCCTAGCGTCTGCGCCGAGGCTCCTGGCAATGAACAAGCGTGAAGAACAGCGTAAAATCCGCGAAGAAAAGCAAAAAGCTGCACAAAATCGAAAAACCAGACAGAAACTGATCGCCAAAGTCGCCACCATTCTGTTGGTGCCGCTACTACTCATTACTATCGTCTATGCTCTTTTGGGCCAAGGCCCTGTTTACGCACCCGACGAGATAGCCGATGTAGACCATGTTCGGGGCAACCCCGATGGCGTGAAAATGGTGATCTATGCAGATTTCCAATGCCCCGCCTGTGGTACTGAGCACTCGGTGGTTGCCCAAGCGTGGAACGCCATCAGCAATCGCACTCAAATGGTCTTCCGCCACTATCCCCTGACAGGCACCCATCCCCATGCTTGGGAAGCGGCGACCTATGCAGAGGCCGCAGGGCGTCAAGGCAAGTTCTGGGAGATGTACGATCTACTGTTTATCAATCAAGCCTATTGGGCAGGCATGAGCTCTATCGAGCCCGAGTTCGATGGCTACCTGACTCAGCTGGGTCTGGATGTAGAACAGGCCCATCGCGATATCGAGTCGGATGAGCTCATTCAGAAGATACGCAACGATCAGCGTAGCGGCACTCGTGCTGGTGTACGCTCGACTCCAACCATGTTTCTTGATGGACGCATAGTGCCCACTCCGCGCACTGCGGTAGAACTGGTCACCATGATCAACGAGGCGGCGGCCGACTAGGTCACGCCCGTAAGCAACGCAAACTCGCGTAGTAGATGGGTGGCTTCAGGCGTTTCGAAGACACCCTCTATGAGCGCATCGATGTCATAGCCTTCTGCAATTAATACCTCCCGACGCTCCCCCACGTAACCCTTCATGATCTGGGCGTCGAACTCCGGATGAAACTGCACACCCCAGGCATTAGCACCGATGCGAAAGGCCTGATGGCCATCATGCGCACTCCTCGCCAGAAGCACCGCGCCTTCAGGCAAGCGCAACACAGACTGAGAGTGGGTGGTATGGCCTAGAAAACGCTCAGGCATGGCACCGAACAAGGAGTCTTGTTGCGCCGCCGCAGTATTGTCAATCGCAACTGTCCCCATCTCCCGGCCCTGTGGATGATAATCGACCGCTCCTCCACAGGCGTGGGCGAGGAGTTGATGCCCATAGCAAATCCCCAGTATTGGCACCGACAACGCAACCGCCTCTCCCATATACGCGGCGCAGCGTTCGCTCCATGGCTCACGATCGGTGACCATGGCCGGAGAGCCAGTGACAACCATGCCCGCGATAGCATCAAGTTCTGGAAGTGCTTCATTGGCATAGGCATTCACGACGAATACACGCCCTCTATCGAGGGCCAAGCCACGCATTATCCAATCCTCGAAGTCTTCCCCGGACTCACGCAATGCGGGCAGTGTCTGACCGGTCTTCACAATCAACAACGGTTTCATCGTAATTTTATTCCTCGATCTCTCTTGCCTAAAACTGATGTATTAATAGTATGATCCCATCAGTTTAGTCCTAAAATTATTTATCCCCCCCGGAGCAACAGCATGAATGCTATCAACAATCTAATCAACGCGATCGCCTCTAAATGCCACACACTGTCCTGGACCTTGCTGCGAGTTCTGAGCTCCGCGATGTTTATGACCCATGGCTATGGCAAAATACTGGGAGACCGCGCACAACCATTCTTGGGAGGAGCGGATTTTTTCGGTATCGATTTAGGCATCAATATGTTGTGGGTGGCTGGCGTTATTGAACTGTTCGGTGGCGCTTTAATACTGCTCGGCCTGTTCACACGCATCTCCGCCTTCTTCGCGGCGACTCTCATGGTCATGGCTTATCTCACTGCGCATCCAGCGTGGTTCCCCACACTCAACAACGGCGAACTTGCCACCATGTATTTCCTGGTTTATTTTGCGATTTTCGCAAAAGGCGCCGGACCTATTAGCCTAGACTCAATGTGGCTAGGCAAGCGCTAAATCCCGATCAGTCTTCTATTTTCGCGATGCGAATCTGTGCCCACGCAAACAACATCGTCATAAATGGGCTAATCAGGCAGAACAAGGCCCAAGGCGCATAAGACAGAGTTGCCACGCCGAGTACACCGGCGTGGAAAGCACCACAGGTATTCCAAGGCACCAGCACCGATGTAACCGTGCCGCAGTCCTCTAGAGTTCTACTCAGATTCTGCGGTGCCAAGCCGCGGTCACGGTAGGCACTTATAAACATGCGTCCGGGCACTACAACTGAAAGGTATTGATCTGAGGCAGAGACATTCGTTAGCAGACACGTGCCACCTGTAGCAGTTATCAAGCCCCCGATGCTGCGAACGCGGCTAATCAAAACATGGGTAATCTTTTGTAGGAACCCAGAGGCCTCCATCACGCCGCCGAAGGTCATCGCGGCGATGATCAACCATATCGTATTCAACATGCCCGCCATACCGCCAGACTGCAGCAACTCATCAAGCACAACATTATCCGTCGGCAGAGCGATGTCGCCATAGATGGCCTGCATGATGACCTGATAGGAACCGCCGTACTGTTCGCTCAACTCGATCAGCAATGGATACTGCAAGACAACCGCCGCAATAGCACCTAAGACCGTTCCGACGAAAAGTGCTGGCAATGCCGCCACGCGTTTCACGATTAGGAAGATGACCACCGCCGGCACGAATAACAGCAATGGGCTGAGATTAAAGCGCTGTGCAAGCACGGCTTGAGTCTGCGAGGTGGTGGTGTCCTCGACACTGGGGGTGCCGAAATAGAAACCAATGCACAGATACAAGACCAGTGTTAGCAAAAAGGAAGGCACGCTGGTCATACTCAAGTATCGAATATGGGTAAATAGGTCCACTCCGGTAACACCCGAGGCGAGGTTCGTGGTGTCGGACAGTGGCGACATTTTGTCACCAAAATAGGCACCCGAGACAATCGCACCTGCCACTAAACCGGGATTGAACCCGAGCGTATAGCCAATGCTCATCATCGCAACCCCAAGGGTAGCGGAAGTAGACCATGAGCTACCGATCACGATAGAGGCGATCGCCGTTAGGATGCAGCAACTAACGATGAAGATTGAGGGGTTAAATATCTGTAGGCCGTAGTAGATCATCGTAGGCACGATGCCACCGATCAACCAAGTGCCAACGAGTGCGCCGACCATCAGCAGGATTAGAATTGCAGGGGTAGCCGCACGAATGTTCTCCAGCATCTTCTCTTGAATATCGACCCAAGGCACTCCGAGAAAGAGGCTGATGCCGGCGGCCAGTGCAGCGGCAATTATCAAGGCCGTCTGATTCGCACCGGAGAGTGAGTCATCGCCATACAAGGCGACATTCAGTCCAAGTAAAGCAAACAAAGCAAATAGTGGCACTAGGGCTAAAAGCAAGGAGCGATCTGCATGCTCAGGCGTCTCTAGCGGACCTGGCTCAAGGTCCTGTGTCACATTCTCATGCATGCTCACTCTCCGCTCTTAATATTAGTGCCGGCGCCATAGCGACGAATAGCGCCTGATACTAACCCGATACAGGTCCCAAGAAAACGCCTGTTTAGCGTAAAAACAGTTGGGGCATTACTTTGTTCACGCTATCATGGCGCCATTCCAGAATACGACCCCCACTCAGGAGCCCTGCAATGCGAACGCTATTGTCATCGCGAAAGTTATCTGTCGCGTTTTTAGTCGCCATCCTTACCCCAGCAAGCGTTATCGGCGATACCGTTAAACAAACTAAGGGCGATTTCGAAGACAAGTTCCGCCAATTAGACGAGGCACTGCCTACTCCCAATACTTGGCGCAATGCGGGGGGCATGCCTGGGCATGAGTACTGGCAGCAGAAAGTCGACTACGAGATATCCGCAGTATTAGATGAGACCAACCGACGCCTAACGGGACAGGAAAGTATTCGATATCAGAATAACTCCCCCGATACGCTGAGTTATCTCTGGCTACAACTCGATCAGAACATATTCCGCAAGGATTCGATGTCCGAGCTGAGTGAGGACTTCGGTGGCGCAGGCCGACGCGGTCCCGCGGTACAGGCAGGCAACGGTGACAGCCCCGCTCGCTTGAGCCTAGGAGAATTGCGCCGCCAGCAGGCTATGGCCGACATCGAATTTGGCTATGAAATCAGCTCCGTTGAAGATAGCCGTGGCAATGCCTTGAGTTACACCATCGTCGGCACGCTCATGCGGGTGGATCTACCCTCCCCCCTGCGCAGCGGTCAGAGCACGGAGTTCAGTATCGACTTCGCTTTCAATATCACCGATGACGATGCCGTGTCCGGTCGCAGCGGCTATGAGCACTTCCCCGACGACGAGCGCGAAGGGGGCAATGACATCTTCTTGATGGCACAGTGGTTTCCGCGCCTTGCCGCCTATACCGACTACGAGGGCTGGACGAACAAGGAGTTCCTTGGCCGTGGCGAGTTCACTCTAGAGTTCGGCGACTACGAAGTCGAAATGACGGTGCCAGCGGACCACATCGTCTCTTCTACAGGCGTGTTGCAGAACCCCGCACAGGTGCTTACCTCTGAGCAGCGTTCGCGTCTACGCGAAGCCGAGAATGCGCAGCGTCCTGTTTTTATCGTCACCGCCGAAGAAGCCTTAGAGAATGAGAAGGAAGGCACGACAGAGACGAAGACCTGGCGCTTCACTGCCGAGAACGTCCGTGACTTTGCCTGGGCCTCTTCACGTAAGTTCATCTGGGACGCCAAGGGTTATCAGCAAGGCGGCGAAGTGCGCCCCTTCGTTATGGCACAGTCTTTCTATCCGAAGGAAGGCGAGCCACTTTGGTCGACCTATTCCACCGAGTCAGTGATTCATACACTAGAGGTGTACTCACGCGTCTCCTTCGACTACCCATACCCCACCGCGCAATCGGTGAATGGCCCAGTAGGCGGCATGGAATACCCCATGATAAGCTTCAACGGCCCTCGTACTACTTTGCAAGACGATGGCTCGCGCACCTATTCTCTAGCGGTGAAGCAAGGCCTAATCGGCGTGGTAATCCACGAAGTCGGTCATAACTATTTTCCTATGATCATCAACTCCGACGAGCGCCAATGGACCTGGATGGACGAGGGCCTGAACAGCTATATGGACGGAGTTGCCGGACGCGAATGGGACCCGGAAATGCCTTGGGGCGTCGAGCCTGCGGACATCACTTCCTATATGCGCTCACAGAACCAAGTGCCGATCATGACCCAGTCCGACAGCGTCTTGAACCTTGGCCCCAATGCCTACTCCAAGCCTGCGGTCGCGCTCAACATCCTGCGCGAGACCATCATGGGTCGCGAACTATTCGATTTCGCCTTCAAGCAATATGCGAACCTGTGGATGTTCAAACGCCCCACGCCTGCTGACTTCTTCCGCACTATGGAGGAGGCCTCCGGTGTCGACCTAGACTGGTTCTGGCGCGGCTGGTTCTACACAACAGATCACGTCGATATCTCCCTAGACCGCATCTATGAAATGCGACTGGACACCGAGAACCCCGACATCGATAACGCCCGTTCTAGGGAGGAGTGGTTAGACAAGCCTAACTCCTTGTTCGTCGAGCGCAATGCCGCCGAGGGTCGCCGCACGTGGGTTGAGCGCAACCCCGATGTTCGCGACTTCCACGATGACAACGACATGTTCACGGTCACCAATAAGGAACGCAATTCCTATAACTCCTTCTTGGAAGGCTTGGACGACTGGGAGCGCAAGGCACTCGATCGTGCCATCGCCGAGGACAAAAACTACTACGTCTTGGAGTTCTCCAATCTGGGCGGACTAGTGATGCCTATCATTCTTGGCATTAGCTATGCCGATGGCAGCAGTGAAGAGATGCGTCTGCCCGCCGAGATCTGGCGTCGCGACTCTAGGGTAGTGCGTAAATTAATCGTGACCGACAAAGACGTGAGCGAGATTGTACTAGACCCCCATTGGGAAACTGCCGATGTGGACATCGAGAACAACTACTATCCGCGTCGCCTTATCCCTTCACGCGTGGAGTCTTATAAGTCCGAGCCGCGCAATGGCTTCTCTTCCCGCGACTTGATGCAAGACATCAAGACCGAGCTCAAGAGCGAAGATGATGAAGACGAAGAGGATGACGAGTGAGGCTAGTCTCTGGACTCTTGCGCGTTTTAGTACTGGGGAGCCTGCTCGTAGCGGGCAACCTCGGTGCCTTCGCGCATCAGAAGAAAGAGGCACTGACCGAGATTCTCTTTAACTCGCGCAGCGGCAATCTCGAAGTGATGCACCGTTACCTCATCCACGATGCGGAGCATGCGGTACGGCAGCTTGTCGATCCGCAAGCGGACTTGATTGCCTCTGAGCAGACTCGCGAGACCTTCGCCAAGTATGCCGTGGAGCGCTTCGCGCTTTTAGGGGATGACGGCGCTCCCTTAGAATTACAGTATGTTGGGCAAGAGATCGACAGCGCCTTCCTCTGGGTCTATCAGGAGATGGCTCTACCGGAGTCCCTCAAGGGCTTAGGGGTAATTGATAACGCATTGCGGGACATCTGGCCGGAGCAGAATAATCTGGTGAATATAGAACGCAATGGCCAAATCCAGTCGCTCAACTTCAATGGCAGCACCGAGTGGCTGAGCGTTCAATTCGAGCAATAAGTGCACTCGATCATTGGCTAGAGCGTGGACTAAAGGTCTGGCTAATGACTGCTTGCGAGGCACTCTGGATCGCCGCTAAACGCGCCTCATAGGCCGTCAATAATTCGGCCTCCAAGCCTTCGCGCAAGTCCAGCAACGCGGCCTCCATGTGCCGCAATAACTCTTCTCTGTTCCACGCCTCATCCAATTGTAGAAGCAACCAGTCGGTCGCCAACCAGGTCACTACGCCAGCACCCGCCGCGCAGGCCACTGCCAACGGTCCACCTGGTGCGCACAGCATGGCACCCGCTGCTGCGCCGCCAAGCCGTGAACCGCCTCGCGCACTGCCCACCGCAACCACTCTTGCCGAAGCTAGCGCATTGCGAGCGGCGACTGCTCGCCACAATGCAGGGCCGGCTAATCCGGCGGCACCAAGACTGCTCACGGCCACACGATTGCGCAACGGCGACAAGGCGTCCAATTCGTCTAACTCAATCAATAGGGGGTCTAGTGGTTTGAGCTGGGCGCTCTGCCGTGGATCCTCTAATCCAGCGATTGGTGCTGGCACTCGCTGGGCGGCCAGCAGCCCCTGCACCCCAGTCAGCCAAGCCGCGCGAGTCTGCGCCTGCTGCGCAAGTATTAACCCATTGCTATCGTTCTCGAGTCGGGCCAAACCACCCTGCCATACTGGCTCCGGGAACAGCACCTCCGCTGCCTTGCGCGCCACAAAGTCCCCTTCGACTAACTTACTGCTGCTAAGGACCGCCATCGCCATACGGCTATACTCGCCAGAGAGCGAATAATACCAATCAGCGAATAGAGGGAGGCGTTCGTTGACTCGTGCAAACAAGCTATCTAGCTGAGCATCGATTTGCTGCTCGAGACCTTGCCTGCTGCTTAGCTGCGCAGCACTGAAATGCTCCACGGTGAAACTCGCAAGCGACGCCAATTGAGTTTGATTCAGCTGGTAGTACTGCTCCTCCAAGGCCACAGTCTGCACAGGATCGCCAGCCCATTGGCGCGGCATCTGACTCATGAATTGCAAGAGCAATAGCGTGCAAGCCAGCACTACGAATAGCGCTAGAAAGGCTTGCCGCACGCGCGAGTGCTGCGTGCTCGATTGGACTATAGCGGGTTCAACGTAAGCCATGAGGCTCCTCGGTACTCGTAGCGGGACTGCGCTGTAGAAGTAAGGGCAGCGCGAGCGCACCTCGACACAATAGCAGATAAGACCAGACAAACAGCGCTTCCCGTGCAAGGACGATGCACCAGCCAGCAGCCTGCCATACCGAACTTCCAGGTGTAGGCAGTAAGCGCTGAGCTAGCCAGGCCTGCAAAGCATCGCTCGCCGCCGCCATCTCGAGCAGCATCAACAAGACGGGACTGCGGGCCTGCTCCCCAGAGACGGCATACCATACTGCCTGATCTAAACTCGCCTCTCGGAAATCAGAATACTGGGCTCCCAGAGCCTGCCACACGAAAAAGAGTAGCAGCACTCCAGAAAGCAGATTGAGCGCCAGCCGCAGGCCTAGCTCCTCACGAAAACCCGCTTGCACCTGCGCCTGCAGAAGGCGGGCGAGGATTAGCGCGCCAATTGGCAAGGCCACAGCCGCGCAGAGCAGCGCAGACCACTGCCAATTGGCCTCTAGGCGCAGAACAGCCAACAGTAGATAGAGGGACATGACAATCGCGACAAGCCCCTGCCCTAGGGCCATCAGCACACCGCCGCGCAGCAGACGAAAAGCGCTACTCTCAGGTTGCAGATAGGCCGCTAACCACACGCGTCGCCGTATCTTGGCGCGTTGCCACAAGCCCATGCCTAAGAGCATACTGGCGATGAACCAGGCCGCGAATAACATGGGGCTAGTTAGTACACGCCCATACAGGAACACTAGCCATAGCGCCCCCGTAAGCGCCACTAGGCCTAACATCTGCTTGAGCATTCGGTTAATTCGCATACACAATGCCTCGTGAAACACGGCTAACTTGGCAAATCAGGCTATAATCCCGCTCCGCTAGCATCACTAGCGCTTTGACAACTTTAAGGAAGCCTCATTGCCATCTGCGCCACACATCAACTCGATCATGGCACTGCGTGCCCGAGAACTGCTGAAGACTAGGAAACCATTCATGGCGCGCGGGAGCAAGGTAAAGCGCTGTGCGTTGTGCCTGCTGCCACTGACGGGCTGCATTTGTGCGGAGAGGCCAGCGCCAGTGCGTGGCAGCGCCTTCTGCTTCATCATGTATTGGGGCGAGGCCTTCAAGCCTAGCAATACCGGCCGCTTGATCGCCGATGTTATTCACGACAATCACGCCTTCCTTTGGGAGCGAACCAAGGTCGACCCAGCCTTATTGGAATTGTTGGCAGACCCGCAATATACCCCTGTTATTGTGTTCCCTCATCAGTACGCGGAGCCCGAACGCTGCATCGACACCTTAGCCGACATAAAGACAGATACTAGTAGCAAGACACCGCTGTACATCATGCTGGATGGCACTTGGCGCGAAGCCAAGAAGATGTTCAAGAGCCCTTACCTTGCACAGATCCCGGTCCTCGGCATAGAACCCGAGCATGGCTCTTTGTATCAATTACGCGAAGCCGCACACAAGCATCAGCTATGCACCGCAGAGGTCGCCGGTATGGTTCTAGCACTCGGGGGAGATGTACTGGCTGCAGAGTCTCTGAACGCCTATTTCGAAGTGTTTCGGCGCCGCTATATAGCGGGGAAGCCACACATGGTGTTGCGCGAGCAACAGGCGACGGCAGCTCCCGAAACAGACAAACCTCTCTAGGCATCAAAAGCTAGTAGAGATCCGATTACGCCCTTCTGCTTTGGCATTATAGAGAGCACGATCGGCCCGCTCCATCAATGAATCGGCGGTATCACCCTCGACAAACTCGGCAAGCCCAGCACTTAACTCAATAGTGAAATAGCCTTTGCTACCCTCTAGCCGCAAATTCGAAACGCCGCGCAAGAGACGCTGCAGAATAGTCATAGCGCCCTCTATGTTTGTGTCCGTCATTAGCAACACAAATTCTTCGCCGCCGATGCGTGCAAACTCATCCGTGCCACGCGCCTCGCGCTCGCAGTATTGTGAGAACAGTCGCAAGGCTGCGTCCCCGGCCTGATGGCCGTGTAGATCATTGACGCTTTTAAAATGATCAAGATCGAGCATGGCTAGACACATCGGCACCTTGTGGCGCACTGCTCGCTGCAGGGCTCGCGAGAACAGACCATCAAAGGAACGTCGGTTCAACACACCGGTAAGTGGATCGGTTGTCGCCAGGCGTTTGAGCTCGTCCTCGAGTGTGCGGCGATGACTTACGTCACGTATCTCCGCAATATAGTCGCCACTATCGCCAAGTAAAGGCAGCACCCGCAACTCCGTATTGAGAATACTTCCATCGTTGCGCCGAACATCGATATCGACTAGCGCGCCGTCGGCATCCCGAATTGATTTAGCCAGCAAGTCGCGCTCACGCTTCTTGAAATAGAGTGCAAACTCACTATCCAGAATTTGCGTCCTCGACTGCCCCAAGAGGGATTCCAACTGCAGATTCGAATCGCAGATTCTTCCATCGCGAAGCACCGCGACCCCTGCGCTGGAAACATTGAGGAGACGCTCAAAACGCAAGGTGTTCTCTTTGGCACGTTCGGCGTTAATGTGACTTTCCGCTAGAATCCGCTGCATCGTCATCAGCGTCATACCAATGAAGCCCATGACTAGTGCCGGGAGGGCGAAGTTATAGGGCAGTAAATAGCTAAACGACTCGTAGGGCTGCACATAGGGCTGACCCGATGCATAAGCGCTCCAAGAAAACCATGCGCGCGCGAAAGTGACCGCACTGTAGATAGCAAGACAAAACCCCACCAACACGCGCGCCGGCCGCGTGCTTGGATCGTCGCGTAAACGTAATAATAGGATCACGGCTTGGACGGGGAGCAAGGCCGCCACTAGAGAGTAAACTGTCATGAGAAGATCGGAGTTGCCGCTGGTCACCCAATAATGCACATTCACGCCACCGACGATCGCGACACTCACTGGTAGTATCCAGTAGGGAATTGGACGACCGATAAAACGGAATATGCCGAGAATGAAAAGGGCTTCGCCACACAGTTGCAGCATATTGCTGACGATGTTAACAATAGGATTGCGCGTCAGTACGAAGACGCCAAAGAGCACCACCCCAAATACTAAGGACCATGCCCCTACCATCCAGAAAACAGGCGCAGGCATGGGACGCGACATTCTCCATAGCGCTGTAGCGGCTATAGCAAGAGCGAAGATTAGATTGATGCCCAAGAGCATCGGAGAAAAATAGAACGCCTCCATCAATTAATGCTCTCTATAAAGCGCTCGATGTGCTCGACCATCTGCGCATAATGAGGATTAAAACTGCCACGGCGAATCAACTTGCCTTCATATCGACCATCGCTACCAAGGCCACTCTCGCCATAGACGGTTTGCCCATCATCGTTCACGCACTGAGTGTAGTCGGGCGAGCCATCGCCGTATTGCAAGCAAATGCTGTAATCACCATCTAGACCATAATGAGGGTTGTCTGGCGCCATTGAGATGCTAGTGTGGGATAGATTGACCACACGGTGCTCAGCGGACTGCGCCGGTAAGACCAGTAGCCCGTCACATTGTTCCTGAGGTGGCTCGTCTAAGTTGGCGGCCTGAAACCAGAGCATAGACCGCGCACCGCGAGGCGTCTTCGTGCAGAAAAACTCTCTAGCTGCCTCCATATTGACCGTCGCATCGGCACTACTGCCCGCCATGAAGACAGGCACAGAGATTGGGCTAAACGATGCGCTACTCAGCTCGCTCGTTAACTCATAAAATTCTGCACCGGCATTCATCGAGAAGGATTCGTATCGGCCCGCATCGCGTTCGGCATTCTCCGAAAGCCAGTCGCTAAACCAACGCACGTAGGGCGATAAGAACGCTAGCCGGCTGCGTGCGGCGATCGCAGGTGAGAGCATGATGAGCCCCTTGATCAATTCATCGTCGCGATTCGCATCGACATAGCGTACTGACAAGGAAGTGCCTGTGGAGAAACCCACCATGAACAGGGTATCGACCTCTGCGCGAAAGCTGTTGACTCCATACTCGGTCACTGCCATCCAGTCTTCGAAACGCATATCTAGCGTATCGCCCGGCACTGTGCTGTGACCAGGTAGCAGCAGTCCGCGCTGCAGCGCGCATGGGTAACGCTCACGCAATGATGCGGCGACATCGCTCAATAGATAAGGAGAGTCTGTAAGGCCATGGATCAGTAGGAAACCCGTGCGGGGTTGCGCATCGGCGCACGCTGCTTCTGAGGGTTGCCACTGAAAGGGAGCACGCATGGCAACGGCTTTGTCGATCTCATAATTTGACCCAAAGGGTTCATCGCGCAGCGCATAGTAATCGCGGGCGAGTACCTGGCGAATGCGGGCACTATTCTGATCGACGTATTCTTGAAACGGGAGGTCGGGGCTCGGAACAATAGCTTCGAGCCCTGAGGGCGTATGCAGAACTGAGTCTGCCGCTAACAACAAGTGTGCGTGAGTTGCTAGCAATGCAACTACCGCGAATTTTCTCAAACGACTGCGAAACATCTTCCCTCACTTAGTGCCTTTGCTGCGAAGACCGTTTCGGGAAAAAAACCCTTAGTCTTTCGAGAACTTGCGATTCTTTTTAATTTGTCGCTTTCGTGCAACTAGCTGTGGTGTCAGGTCTTGCTCATGACGAACATAGGGGTTGTCATCGCTACGATACTGGATGCGCACGGGCGTGCCCTCGAGCTTCAGAATCTTCCGGAACGTCTTCTCTAGATAGCGGCTATAGCTATCTGGAACCTTATCTGTCTGCTTGCCATGAATCACAATGATGGGAGGATTATGTCCTCCAGCGTGCGCATAACGCAACTTGATCCGTCGCCCGTCAATCATAGGAGGCGCGTGTTCTTCCACGGCAGCCTGCAGAACCTGCGTCAATATACTGGTTGTTAGTGTTTTCTGTGCGGCGGCATAAGCAGCGTGGATCGATTCGTACAGATCTCCAACTCCGGTGCCATGTCGGGCAGAGATAAAATGGATCTTAGCGAAATCCACAAACGCGAAACGGCGCTTGATATCAGATTTAACTTTATCCTTTTCCTCGAAGTCCATGCCATCCCATTTATTGATGGCGATAACCAATGCACGCCCTGCGTCCAAGACATAGCCTAGCAGATGCAGGTCTTGCTCGACGATGCCGGTGCGGGCATCCACGATTAAGATCACTACGTTGGCGTCTTCGATCGCTTGCAGGGCCTTAACGACGGAGAATTTCTCTACCGTTTCGGTCGTCTTGCCGCGACGGCGAATACCGGCGGTATCGATAAGTGTGTAACGCTCGCCATGCCGCTCGAAGGGAATATAGACACTGTCCCGCGTAGTGCCGGGCATGTCGTAGACCACGACTCGCTCCTCGCCCAGCATGCGATTGACCAGAGTGGATTTACCCACATTCGGACGACCTGAGACGGCAATCTTAATACCGTTCTGCGTGGCGGGGGTCAGCTCTTCTTCCTCTGGGAAAGTGGCTAGCACGTCGTCGATCAGCTTGCGTACGCCACGCCCCTGACTTGCAGTCACTGGGAAGACACGGGAGATACCGAGACCATAGAAGTCGCCCATGGCGACATCCTCATCTATACCATCGACCTTGTTCACCACCAGTACGACATTTTTCTCGTTCTTGCGTAGATGCTCGACGATCGCAGTGTCACCTGGAGTTAGACCGGCACGGCCATCCACCAGCAACAACACACAGTCTGCCTCATCGATAGCCAATAGGGACTGGGAAGCCATCTCGAAATCGATGCCCTCCTCCTCGCCCGCTAGACCACCGGTATCGATTACGATAAACGGACGATCCGCAATGCGACCTTCGCCATACTGACGATCGCGGGTAAGACCAGGCAAGTTCGCAACGAGTGCATCGCGACTGCGGGTCAGGCGATTGAACAGTGTGGATTTGCCAACGTTGGGTCGACCAACAAGGGCTAGGACTGGCCTCATACGGATTCCATAGATAAAGTGATTCGCGACCGCAAATGCCCTCTCCTAAGAGAGAGCAAAAGCGATCTAACGGAAAGAGTAGGCGGCCAAACGACCGCTATTGCCGAAGACATAAATAGTGTCGTTGTCCGCTACCATATTGCCACGAACGCCATCGTTGTCGACGCGCGTGCGCCCAACGAAATGGCCATCGATCTGTGAGAGCAAATGCAAATAGCCCTCAAAGTCTGCGACCGCAACATAGTTGCCAATGGTGCGTGGTGCGGTGATGCGACGCAGGCGTAAGCCCTTGTTTTCCCAAACTACGTCTTCGGAATTATTGCGAATGGCAAAGACTTGGCTCTTGTCATCCACGTAATAAGTATTACCAAAACCCTGTGCCATACCGTGGTAGCTAGAGGCCTCTGTACCCCACACAATACGACCAGTCTGTACGTCAAACGCCATCAGATTGCCCTGATAGCTAGAGGCGAATACGGTGTTGCCGGCGAGCAATAGATCGCCATCCACATCGATAACGCGCTCGATATCGTAACGTCCCTGCGGCACTGCGACGCGCTCTTCCCAAAGCAAGAAGCCGTTGCTCGCGTTGACGGCGGCGACCATGCCGTTGGAGAAGCCCGAAATCACAACATTGCCAGAAATTACGGGACTGCTACTGCCACGCAACGTCAAGGCAGGAACAGTAGACTCGTAGATCCAATTTTGCTTACCAGTCACTGCATCGAGACCAATGAGCTTGCCGTCTACAGTCTGCAACGCCACGATGGTCCCGTTAGTCTGTGGGGCCGAAAGTACTTCGCTAGAAACAGAGGCACGCCACAGCTCGCGACCGGAGAATTGATCCAAGGCGACCACTTCGGCCTCCCGAGTTCCGAACAATACTAGGCCATTAGATGCGCCTACAGCGCCGGATATGGTGCGATCGCTGCGCACGCGCCATGCAACGTTACCAGTGGCACGATTGACCGCCACCACGTTGCCATTGGCACTGGCCGCGAAGATCATGTCGCGGTCGATAGCGGGATGCAGTTGACTATAGTAGTCGCCCTGCCCGTCGCCTACATTCACACTCCAGCGACGGTTCAGGTTTACTTCTTCATTCAGGTCAGTCAACTCGGCGGGTTGCTCTGTTTCATCGTCACTAAACAGATCAGCGATAGGCTGAAGAATAGTGCAGGCACTCAGAGACATTGCAAAGCAAACGCCTAGACCTAACTTAAGGGCACGGCCGCATCGACTTCGCAGCGCGGAATACTCTGGCTGAGACGAGGGCAAAGTCGAGACTGCTGTGTTCATACTTAAATCCTTAACTGTCTAGCTCAATATCATCGAGTTTCATTTGCAAGGTGTCGCTGGTAGAGCCGGCCTCGCGTGCTTCTTCATAGGAGGCACGTGCCTCGCTGAATCGCTCGAGTGCGACGAATACATCGCCTCTTATCTCGCCATACTCTGCCTCGAAGGCACCAGGGGAGACAGTGCTCAACAGGTCGAGCGCACGCTGTGCCTCGCCCTTTGCAAGAATGACACGAGCCAAACGCAATTTCGCGGTAATGATGAGTGACTCATCGGTAGGCGCTATTAAACCCGTATTAGCGTTATCTAATAGCCACTGCAGCTCTGCCTCAGCAGTCTCCAGATCACGATCGTCCACAGCGATACGCGCGCCGAACAAGGCGCCATACAGCGCATAGACGGAACCGCTATGATCTTCTTTCAGCTGTGCAATCAAGCGTTTAGCGTTAGCGACAGTTTCATCAGTCAGCTGCACGCCAGGACCAAGCACCACGGTAACGCCGAGCTCTTCATAGATGTCAGAGGCTGCTGCCGATTCCGCCGTTTGCATGTTCTGCCATTGCATCCAGCCCAGGTAGCCAACGCCAAACACGATGATCCCGAGTGCTAGCGACTTGCCGCTCTCGTTCCACCAGCGCTTGATGGTGTCTAGGGTTTCTTCTTCTTCGGTACTAAATGCCACGGATCACTCCTGTTTCAGTCTACTTTTACTTGTTTTCGGTGTTCTTGCCAGCCCTGCCTGCGCCTCTGGTGCGCCGGGTAGGGCATCCTGAATTAGCCGCTGTGCGCTGTCAAGCATTGGGGAAGTGCTGCTTTAACTTACTCAGCAATTCGTTCACTGGGACCTGCTCAGTCGTGGGTTCATCACCCAATTGGCGTAACTTAACCTGACTTAGCTGTCCTTGCTCGTCCGCCTCTATTACAAGTGCATGGGTCGCACCACTATTAAAGGCCTTCTTGAGCTGATTATTCATCTTGCCGCCGCCGCAGTTTAGCTGCACTCGCAATGCAGGCAGCGCACTGCGCATTGTCTCTGCCAGAGCGATAGCCTTCGCACCCATGCCCTCGCCTATCGCGACGTAAACATCGATCACCTGAGTCAGGGCTGCGGGCACTAAATCTAGCTCCTGCAACATCAACACTAGGCGTTCGATACCCATCGCGAAGCCGACGCCGGGGGTAGCTCTACCACCCAACTGTTCGACCAGGCCATCATAACGACCGCCCGCACAGACAGTACCTTGCGCGCCCAGCGTATCGGTGATCCATTCGAACACCATATTATTGTAATAATCGAGCCCGCGTACGAGCTTCGGATTAACGATATAGGCGATGCCAGCAGCATCGAGCAAGTCAGTCAGTTCCGCAAAATGGGCTTTAGTCTGCGCACTTACATACTCTGCAAGCACCGGCGCGTCGGCTAAGATAGCCTGAGTACTAGGCACCTTACTGTCGAGAATGCGCAGCGGGTTACTACCTAGGCGACGCTTGCTGTCGGCATCCAATGCCTCTTCATGTGCTTGCAGGAAACTCACTAGTGCGGCGCCAAACTCTTTGCGGTCCGCAGATGTGCCGATGTTGTTAATCTCTAAACGTACATGAGCAGTGAGCCCTAATTCTTGCCAGAGTCGCGCCGTGAGCATAATGAGCTCTACGTCGATATCTGGGCCATTCATCCCAAAGGCTTCAACACCGAATTGGTGAAACTGCCGGTAACGCCCTTTCTGGGGACGCTCGTAACGGAACATCGGGCCTTTGTACCAGAGTCGCTGCTGCTGATTATAAAGCAGGCCGTGTTCGTCTGCCGCGCGTACGCAGCAGGCCGTGCCTTCGGGACGTAGGCTCAAATTCTCGCCGTTACGGTCGTCGAAGCTATACATCTCCTTCTCGACGATGTCTGTGACCTCGCCGATGGAGCGTTTGAATAACTGCGTCTGCTCAAGAACCGGAAAACGAATCTCGCGGTAGCCGTAGCTGCCCACCACGCGCTGCACGGTGCTCTCGAAGTACAGCCAAAGCGGCGTCTCATTAGGGAGAATGTCATTCATCCCCCGTATTGCTTGAATCTTATTCATAAAAGGTTTGTCACTGTGTCGCGTTTAAGGGCGGGGCGTCTAATCCGTGGCGATGATGTCCGGATGTCGTCTCGCTACGCGCTCTGCCTCGGCTTGGAGCTTAGCTGCCACACGGGCACGCACCATCGCCTCTAATTCATCTACCAGCGTGGCATTCTCGATCTTGTGATGAGGCTTGCCCTCCACATAGACCAAATTACTCGGGCTGGCACCGGTCAAGCCGATCTCGGCGACCTTGGCCTCGCCTGGGCCGTTCACGATACAGCCGATGACTGCTACGTCCACTGGCGTGATGATGTCCTCTAAGCGGGCCTCCAACTGATTGACCACGCTAATGACATCGAAATTCTGTCGGGAACAACTTGGGCAGGCCACTAGATTGACGCCCTTGCTGCGAATACCGAGGCTCTTAAGAATATCGAAGCCAACTTTAATCTCTTCCACCGGGTCCGCCGCTAAGGAGATCCGGATCGTGTCACCGATGCCCTCCATCAATAGTGCGCCGAGCCCGATTGCGGACTTCACGGTGCCAGAGCGCAGGCCACCGGCCTCGGTGATACCCAGATGCAGTGGCTGGTCGATCTGCGTCGCCAGTTTGCGATAGGCCGCTAGCGTCATGAAGATCTCGGAGGCCTTGAGGCTGATCTTAAAATTCTGAAAATCGAGCTTATCGAGAATATCGATCTGCGTGAGCGCGGACTCGACCATGGCCTCGGCCGTCGGCTCTGGGTATTTACGCAGAATTACCTTGCCCAAGGAGCCGGCATTCACGCCTATGCGCAGCGGGATACCCTTGTCTTTGGCGATGTCGATCACGGCACGGGTCTTCTTCTCGCTGCCGATATTGCCGGGATTAATCCGCAGACAATCCACGCCGTACTCGGCCACTTTCAAGGCGATCTTATAATCGAAATGAATATCCGCTACGAGTGGCACGTTGACCTGCCGGCGAATCTCGCGGAAGGCATCGGCCGCTTCCATGGAGGGGACGGAGACACGCACGATATCGGCACCGGCTCGCTCCAGACGCTGAATCTGTGCCACTGTCTCGGCAACATTACAGGTCTCTGTGTTGGTCATGCTTTGGACGGAAATAGGCGCATCGCCCCCAACGGGCACGTTGCCTACCATTATTTGCCGAGTTTTACGTCGCGGAATAACTGTGTGTGCACTCATGATCTTCTCATAATCCGATAGTCAGTCTTGCCGAATTGTCGATGCGAATACTGGAGCTAAAGTCGACCTCAGCGCCATTGAAGCTAAGCTCCGAATTAGACGCATCGCCTAGAAGTATATTAAAAGGCGCAGTGCCGCTGATGCGCAGCAAATCGCCGGCCACGCGCACGTCTCTATAAAGCTGCTCATCGTTGGCGTCGGTGACCTGCACCATGCTCTCACCGGTAAAGGTGAACTGCACTAGGTCTTCACCATCGCCATCGACAGAGATCAGGCGCTGCTCCGAAGTTTCGCTAGCCACGGGTGTATCCGCCTGCTCCTCAATTTGCTCGGCATCCGGCGTGAGCTGAACGGGCATGGGCACATCTTGGCTTGGCACAATCTCTGGCATTGCCTGCTCTTCTAGCTCAGTACTAACTGGCTGCGGGCTAGGATCGGGCGCTGCAAGCTGTTCGGGAACCGATGGCACCACTACAGAGGTAGCCACTTGGTCTAAAGTAGCCCCACCCCCTGGACGAATGGTGCGCGAGCCGACGTTCCCAGCAGCCGGTGCCGGTGCCGCAGCGGCGCCAGCGGAGCTAGAACTGCCCGAGTTGAAATACCACAGCGCGATGGCCATGCCAACGAAGGCAACGCCTGAGACTACTAACCACGGAATCCTGCGTTTAACGCTACTACGTCGACGTGCACCGTACTCTTCCGCATTTGCCCGCTCGCTATTGTACTCGGAGTAAACATTGATGATGACGGTCGGATCGAGTTGTAACAGGCCCGCATAGGAGCGCAGATAGCCCTTAATAAACACATCACCAGGCAGTTTATCGTGGGCGTCAGTCTCTAACGCACGAACGTAATGCATGGTGATATGAAGGGCATCGGCCACTTCCTGCACGCTCATGCCTAAGGCTTCGCGCTTCTTGACGAGCAGGTGTCCAGGTCCATTTTCAATGGGCTGTTCCGGTGTCTGCTCTTCGTTCAATTCTTCTTGCTGCTCTTCACTATTCATTGGCTTAGGTTCAAGTACTGGCGATATTCAGGTGAATCTGCGTACATCCGCTCTAGCAATACTGCATAGACGGCTGCCCCCTCTTCGTTGTCGAAGCGACGCTCCAGCTGGATTCCCAGCAGCAGACTGCGAGGGGTCTGCACAACATTCATAAACTGGCTACTGGTGACGAAGCGGCTGTAATAGTTCATAGCCACTGCGAACTCACCCTTGTCAAACTTGATCTGCGCAAGCTCTAACAAAGAGCGCAGCGCATTACTATTTAGTTGCAGAGCGCGCTCGAACGCATACTCTGCCCGCTCGGGTCGATCCGTGCGTTGGGCGCTTAGCCCTAAATTCTGGAAAGCTAAATCGCGCGACTCATACGTGGTGTCATTGGCGACTATTTCGAGCTGCCGATAGGACTGCTCGAACTCGCCGATATCGAACAACAGAGCCGCGTAGTTATTGCGTGCACGGGAGTTCTTTGCGTCTAGCTCCAAGGCGCGCAGGAATGTGTCCCGGGCAAGTTGTCCATCGCCTTCGCGCTGCAGTACCAGCGCCAATACATTATAGGCAGCCGAACTGCGGCTATTGAGCGCCAAGGCGTTGTTTATATTGCGCCGCGCCGCGCCCATGTCGCCGGCTTCGTAATAGCCGATCGCAAGCTGAACGAAATCTCGCTCCGCACGTTCCGCCGAGGGCTCCGTATTGAAGCCTCCCGTCGTTGTAGTCACACACGCCGACAGTAGAAAGGCGCATGCGATTGTAATCAGTACTGAGCGAATCACCGCCATTGTCTTCCCAATTACTAGAAACATCGCCTGCATTTGCGGAGCCGTTGACATTAGGCCCCATGCCTATCGGCAGATACTGCGAGATTATCTGCCCGTGTAAATTCTCTGCCCGTGCCGGCGCTCTCGGCCTCGCCCTGTAGGCGCTTTGAGGCTGCCTCGGCATAGCGTTGGCTGCGACGGGTATTGTCCCCCACCTCGCCCACTAACTGACCGCAAGCGGCCCCAATATCATCGGCGCGAGTAGTGCGCACAGTGACGGTATAACCCGCCTCATGCAATATCTGCCGAAAATTACCGATGGACGAATCGCTCGGGCGACGATAATCCGATTGATCGAAAGGGTTAAAAGGTATTATGTTGATTTTACAAGGAAAATTCTTCAACAACGCGGCTAATTCGCGCGCATGCTGACGGTGATCGTTGACCCCAGCGATCAACGTGTACTCGATTACACACACGCGGCGCTCACCCAAGGTGCTCATATAGCCTGCGGCGCTGCGCAGAAGCTCTTTAATAGGGTATTTCTTATTGATCGGGACGAGCTGAGTACGCAGCTCATCATTGGGTGCGTGTAGCGAGATCGCTAGAGACGCATCGGTAAAGTCTTTGAGACGATCGATTGCGGGCACTACACCCGAGGTGCTGATGGTCACACGGCGCTTAGACAGTCCGTAGGCCTGATCTTCCATCATGAGACTCAAGGCATCCATGACATTATCGAAGTTGAGTAGCGGCTCGCCCATGCCCATCATCACGATATTGCTCACAGGTCGCGGGTTCTGCGGTGCCCGGCCTTCCTCATTCCACTCCGGTGCAGGCTGAACGCCGAAGCCCGCGAGTTTCTGATTAGCCCACCACAGCTGCCCGATGATCTCGGCAACCGTCAAATTACTATTAAAACCTTGCTTACCCGTGGCGCAGAAGCTGCAATCTAGGATACAGCCGGCTTGGGAGGAAACACAAAGCGTGCCCCGCCCGGCCTCTGGGATATAGACCATCTCCACACTGCTGCCGCTAGCGACCTGAACGATCCACTTGCAGCTCCCGTCTTTGGACAGTAATTCCTGCGTGATCAGCGGCAGTCGAATCTCGGCCACCGCTTTGATCTTCTCGCGCAACACCTTGCTGATGTCGGTCATCTGATCGATTTCCACCACACCGCGCTGGTGTATCCACTTCAGAGTCTGGCTCGCGCGAAAAGGCTTCTCCCCCAGCTCAGCAAAGAAAGCCTGCATCTTTGGCAGGCTTAAACCGAGTAGGTTGATTTTCTCTTCGCTCGTGCTCATGACAGGCTCCGCTTAAGTATTCTACGTCCGCTTAAACGCGGGCGCAGAGATCTGTAGCGCTGAAGAAATAGGAGATTTCACGTGCTGCAGAAGTAGCAGAATCGGAACCGTGAACCGCATTCGCGTCGATAGACACGGCGAAATCCGCACGGATTGTGCCCGGTGCTGCTTCGGCTGGGTTAGTTGCACCCATTAGCTCGCGGTGCACAGATACTGCGTTCTCGCCTTCTAGCACTTGCACGATGACTGGACCGGAGGTCATAAAAGCGATCAGATCAGGGAAAAAGCCGCGCTCTTTGTGCTCTGCATAGAAACCGCCAGCAGTCTCATCAGTTAGACGCATCATCTTCGCAGCTACGATGTTCAGACCCGCTTTTTCGAAGCGTGAATAGATCTCACCAATGACGTTCTTGGCGACTGCATCGGGCTTAATAATGGACAAAGTTCTTTCAATTGGCATTGCGTTTAGCTCCATACCGGTTACGAGTTCAGAAAACCGCGCATTATACGTGTTAATAGCGCTTAATTATACGGGTTTTTAGGAACTTAGACTTAGCGCGATATGGAGCCTTAGACTTAGTTATCGTGCAGAAGTTCGGGCCAATTTGCGCCTGCAGCTTAGACCGCGCATAAGCAGTGGGCGCGAAACTGCTGCAAACGAGGCTCTCAGGCGGTAGCGTGGGCGCGCAAAGCGAGCACAGCCTTACTAAGGCTCGCGATGGCGGTATCGATATCCTGCTCGGTACTGAAGCGCCCCATCGAGATACGCAGCGAACTCTGCGCGAGCTCGTCGGCAAGACCGATACCCCGCAACACATAGGAAGGCTCCATCGTTGCGGAGGTGCAAGCCGAGCCCGAAGTCACCGCTATCTCACGCAGAGACAGGAGCAAGGACTCGCCGTCGACACCCGCGAAGGCGAGATTCACGATACCCGCCGCGGTACTTGTTGGGTGCCCGTTAAGCGTAACGCCACCAAGAGGAGTGAGGCCATCGAGCAGACGCTTACGCAATGCCCACAGGCGCTGGGACTCTTCCACCATCTGCTGCGCAGCAAGCGCGAAGGCGCTGCCCATGCCGACGATCTGATGCGTGGCAAGTGTGCCCGAGCGCATGCCGCGCTCGTGGCCGCCACCATGAATCTGCGCCTCGATCACTGCGCGCGGATTGCGACACACATATAGCGCGCCCATGCCTTTAGGACCATAGACCTTGTGTGCGGAAAACGACATTAAATCGACTTGCAACGCAGACAGGTCGATGGCGATTTTGCCAGCACTCTGCGCGGCATCGACATGCAAGAGAATCTCTCGGGGCCGCGTAAACCCGCCGATTGCAGCAATATCATTCACGCTGCCCAACTCATTATTGACGTGCATCAACGACACTAAGGTGGTATCTGGGCGCAGCGCCGCTTCGACGCTAGCAGGGCTTATCACACCCGTTGCATCGGGGGCTAGATAAGTAACTTCGAAGCCTTCGCCTTGCAAGTGCGCGAAGGTATCGAGTACTGCCTTGTGCTCGATACAAGAGGTGATCAGATGCATGCCACGCGCGCGCTGGCTATGTGCAGCACCCTTGATTGCAAGATTATCCGACTCGGTCGCACCAGAGGTCCAGACTATCTCGCGCGGGTCGCAATGGATGAGATCGGCCACGTCTCGACGAGCCTCTTCCACTGCTTCTTCCGCCTTCCAGCCAATCAAATGCGAGCGCGATGCAGGGTTGCCGAAATTACCATCTAGCGTAAGACACGCCGCCATACGTTCGGCCACCAATGGGTCCATTGGCGTTGTCGCGGCATAGTCTAAATAGATTGGGTTGTGCATGTGTACTCCTGGGCACAAAAGCGTTGGAACGACCCTGAGGCACGGGTGCCTAGCCTACTGCAGGAAGGTGGCCGCAATGCGCGCGCCGTCCAACTCCGGATGCGAGAGCATCTCTTGGCGTTGATCCTGTTGCAGGGCGATGCGCTTAATATCGCTACGAGCGATGAGGTCTGCAAGGCTGATTCCAGAGAGAAAATCGTGTATCTGCTCGCTAAGATCCTGCCATAGATGATGGGTCAGACAGGTCTCACCTTGCTGACAATCACCCTTGCCTTGACACTTGGTGGCGTCTACAGATTCGTTCACAGCATCGATGATATGGGCTATGCGGATGGCATGGGCCTTCTTGCCAAGGCGATAGCCACCGCCCGGCCCGCGAATGCTGCACACCAATTCGCTACGGCGCAGTTTCGCAAATAACTGTTCCAAATAAGACAGCGAAATGCCTTGGCGCTGAGAGATATCAGCCAGATTCACAGGGCCATTGTCCCCGTGGATGGCTAGATCGAGCAACGCGGTAACAGCGTATCTGCCTTTGGTGGTCAAGCGCATGGGCCAATCTCTTAGTGGGCGTTCAGTGCGCGAAAGTATGAAATACCTAAGTGATTTAGTCAACTATAGGCGGCTTCCCCCCGTTTACTCCCACCGCCCCAAGGTTTACTCTTGCCGACCCATAAGGAGCCCAAGCCCATGCTGGCCGATCTGCACTCACATACTTATTTCTCGGATGGCGCCCTCGCGCCAGCGGACCTAGTCGCCCGAGCACTAGCCAATCAGGTAGATTTTCTGGCGATTACGGACCACGACACCACCGCCGCGCTACGCACCATCGACCTAGAGAGCCTGCCCGAAAACTTCCACCTCGTCCCTGGCGTGGAGGTCTCCTGTCTATGGGAAGGAATTGAGATTCATGTCGTTGGCATCGGGATCGACATAGACAATGTGGCCTTGCAAACCCTACTAAGCGGACAACAGGCGCTGCGCAGAGAGCGCGCAGAGGCCATTGACATGCGCTTGCAGAAAGCCGGCCACACGGGCCTGATGCGCTATCTCGATGAACTGCCCTGCGAGGCCATAAGCCGTAATCACGTCGCGCAGTTCCTAATGGACCGCGGCATTGCCAAGAGCAAAGATGACGCCTTCAAACGCTTTCTAGGTCAGCGCGGCAAATACAGCGCAGAGGCGCAGTGGTGTCCAATCCCGGTCGCAGTACAGGCATTGCGGGGCGCAGGCGGCATCGCGATCCTAGCCCACCCGAATCGTTATGGGCTGAGCAACATCAAGCTGCGCCGCTTGGTCAGCGAGTTCGCACTCTGGCAAGGGGAAGGCATGGAGGTAAGTTTTTCGAACATAGCCCCCGATAAGATGAGCTATATGGCAAGTCTATGCGAGGCGAACGATCTATGGGCATCCACGGGGTCGGACTTTCATGACCCTAAGTATCAGTGGATGGATGTAGGAAGGTTTCGGCATTTGCCCGCGCTTTGCGCACAACGGGCGATATGGCTGCATCCCGGTTGGCCGGGACACAGTGTATCGATCAGCCCCTAGCGGCGCTTCACCGAGGCAATGAGCCCCCTGAATACGTCCATGAGCGTCTCGTGCTTGTAGTCTGTAAATTCGCCGGCATCCATGAACATACCGTGCTCTTCACAGGCCTCGAATTCCAAGTGAGATTGATTCTTGTCGTTCAGTTTAGTCATTGCCTTACCGCAGCGTGGGCACTGGATATCCCGCACGCGATTATAGGTTTTGCCAATGCGTGGATCACCGTTGTCCAAGAAGTCTGACATCCAGGACTTTTTCAACTGCTCTGCTTCGCCATTGTCGAACCACAGCCCCTGACAACTTGTGCACTGGTCGACTATTACTGTTCCGTGAAGAACCTCAACTTTGCGCTCTGTCATCTTGGCATTACATTTAGGACAGTCCATCTTTATCTCCTTCTACAACTGCATATATTGTTATTGGGACTCTCGGCTTTAGGCGCAGTGCCATTTTAAACCTACATGGAACTCAAGAGAAGTTCCGAAAGCGGCACCAAAGGTACTCGGGCATTTTATAAGATAAACGCCAAGGATACCAACAGTGCTGCGTGCTCAAGCCAAATTCCAGCACTTATTCAGTTCGCATTAACCTAACACAGCCCATGATGCACCTAAAGGCACTCGAAAGCCCTAAGGAGATCAAAGCGATGAAGCGTTTTTCAACAATTATGTTATGGCTAATGCTCAGCCAGCAGTCTATGGCCGAGTCCACCGGCTCAGATAATTTCAGCACCGCCTGCGCAACCGTAGAGTTCATGGCCAAAATGGTCGCCGTGAATATTCTAATACCCGCAGACCACGACAGCGTTGCCGAGCTTAACAATATGCAGAACGCTCTGCAGGAGCTGAATCGTCGCGTCTGCCAGTCGGTGATACTGACCCAAGATACCCGCTATGAATCGCGCTATAGCAGTGGGGTTCGCATCTCGAAAGACCTCTACAACGCCGCCTGGTACTTCCCCAATGGACAACTGTTCATGGCACAAGCAGGTCGCGATACCAACATCTTCTACCCGAATGGCCGCATCATGAGCTATCACTGGACACACGGCGGGGAGGCGGTATTTTGGCCGAACGGTCAGGTAGCCACCTTCCGACTGCGCTATACGAATGAGACATGGTACTACCCAGCCGGGCAGATCATCACCTATGAGGCGGGTATTCGAGGGGGACGTTGGTTCTACCCATTCCCACGATTGGACGGGAGAATAGGCCAAGAGGTGATCTCCAGTAACTGGGGTTACGACGACGAAGACTTCAATTTCCTGAACTTCGACAGCCGCGGCAATCCCTACATCACCCGCGAAAGGATTCGTCGCAAACTCGCCTTGAGCGACAGCGACTTATTGGATGTTGCAGGTGTGTTGCTGTTGATCACCCGCCTGTACCAAGCCGAGGACAGCGCACGACAATTCGTACCTGCCGACTCCAACATCACCGGCCCTGCTTGGTAGGGCCGGCTGTTTTAGAAGCTATAAGTGCGTGCACTTTCGCGCAATTGCCCCTGCGCCTGATCGCCCTGTAGGCAACGCTGCATATCGGTTTTACTGAGCACATGAATGCGATCCTCGCGGCGACTCTCACTCTCATCGCCCAAGCCCTTGAGCACCAGAGTGAGGTGTTCGTCGTCTGGCAATGTGCGTAGGCCGGCCGCGTAATTACACACTAGCGCGAACAGGTTCTCCTCGAATGCCTCCAGCTCTTGTTGCCACTGCAGCTCACGCTCACGCTTAGCCTCTTCAGCCAAGGCGTGTAATTCCTGGGCACGGCTTGCTGCTGCCTCGCGCACTGGGGTGACGGCCGCCACGATCTGATCGAGCGTAGCCTGGAACTGATCTGCGCTGCTTACGGTGTTCGTGTTGTCATTGCTCGCAGCCGCATTCACGTCCGAGCGCAGAGACTGCAACGCCGCAATACGTTCATTGACCCGCGCACGCTGCTCGCTTATCTCGGCCATCAGCGCATTGAGCCTAGCATCGTCTATCTTCCCCATTTGATGGAGTGAGCGCGCGGACTCCGATGCACTGGCAAGCGCGCTCTCGATCTCCGAAGAGAAATCGATACTGCGCAGTTGTTCTAATAATTCAGCGTAGGCCCCACGCGCATTCTCGGCCCGCAGCGATAGCGCCATGGACTCGCGCATTGCCTCCAAGTCGGGCGGGTTTACCCGCGACACCTGATTGTTCACAAAGCTAGATATTTGCCCAGAGAGTTGTTGTAAGGAGCCCTCTAATGTTTGCCAATTGAACGAGCTTCGGCTGCTTGCTAGGGGGCTGACTATTTCCAGCACGATGCCCTGCTCGAGGAGATAACTGCCACGCACGGAGCCATTGAGCGGGCTAAATATCCCCGCACGGCTATTCAGACCTAGGCCCTCGCGCAATACTCCAGAGAAAATTTCGATATTGCGCTGCATATCGTCCAGCGCAACTTCTTGGGCGCTACTTAGGCTTGTCGCCCCCATGCTGAACAGCGCCATGCACACTATGCTGGCGGGACGCGCCCAAATTCGTCGTTGTGCTACCTTCATTTTCTCACTCCTTAACGCCGCATTCATTGCGATTAATTACCCTGATACTGCACGTAATTCGCTAATTGCTGCATCGAACGAATGGTTTGGAAATCGCTATCTGCCAAGCGCTGATAACTGGTCTGCATCAGCTGCAAGTCTTGCTGTCGCTGCGCCTCGAAATAGGCCATCACCTGCTCTAGGCTACGTGTAGTGCTGTCGCCAAATTGCTCGATCACCGTCTCGAGCAGACGAGCATTGTTACCTGCCTGGCGCTCTTCGAGCTGAGCGGTCAACAATTGTAGAGTCTGCTGCTGTGCCGCGCGCTGCTCGTTCTCGAACTCCTCGAGCTGCGCGGCGATGACACCCTGATCGATTCCAGACCCACCGCCAAAGGCGATACTAAAACCATAGTCTTGCACCTGTAACTGCACGTTAAACATCACGGCTACGGCCATCACGAACGCACCGGCCAGAGGCGCCCATTGTCCCCAGAAGGAGAAGCGCGGCCGCGCGGGCTCACTCTTAACATGCAACTGTTTCGGTATGCGCTGCCACTGCGGCACCGGCTCATCCTGCCACTGCCGAAGGTGCACATTGATGCTCTTGGCCTCCGCCAAGGCCTCTTGGCAATCGGCACAGTTTTGCAGATGCGTCTCCATCGCCTTGCGCTGCTGCAGCGACAGGGTCTCGTCGAAGTAATCCGGAACTAATTTTGAGGATTCATGACAACTCATGGCTTTGCTCCATATGGGCCTTCAGTAATTTCAATGCAGTGTAGAAGCGCGTTTTAGCGGTGTTGGCGGAAATATCCTGCATCTCGGCAATCTCGTCGAAGGTGTGTGATTGAAACACTTTAAGCTCGACCACTAGCCGTTGCTCCCAGTTCAAGATATCGAGATAGCCGAGAATCTCAGCATTACCCTGCGAGGCACTAAGCAGACGCTCAGGGTCGTGCTCTCCGTTGTCGTTAGCAATATGGTCTAAGACTTCCTCATCGCTCTGATCCTGCCCAGCGACTGAGGAGAGCGAGGTCACCATATACTTGCGCCGACTCATGTCGACGGCTTTGTTGTGGGCGATCCGAAACAGCCAAGTGGTGAACTGGGCATCACCGCGAAAGCGATGCAGGTTTCGATATACGCCAAGAAACACTTCTTGCATGAGGTCGAGGGCGTCGGTCTGATTACCGGTTAGGCGAAGGCTGAAGTTATAAACGCGCGCTTCATAGCGTTTGACCAGCCTCTCCCACGCCCGCGCAGATCCGTCGAGGGCAGCGCTTATTAACGCCTCGTCTTGATCTGTGAAACTCATGCGGTGGCCTCGGGAACATTTCGGGACGCGGCACGCCCGTTAGGCACGCCGCAGTGAAAAGTGCCACAAGGATAAGGTGTTTAAGTGAATAGTCGCAAGAAGGGGATTTTTAGTTTTGATTTGGGGGAATTAAATTGCAGCTACCAGTGTTTGGTAGGAGCTTGCCCTGCAAGCGATTCGGTTCGTTTGCTATGGATCTAGGGGAGTTTTCAGCCGATCGCCTGCAGGGCAGGCTCCTACAGGTTGTGGATACTCTCCAGATCTTGGATGTGGCTCTGACTGTAGGAGCTTGCCCTGCAAGCGATTGAGTTCGATTGATACAGATCTGGCCTTCGCGGGCAAGCCCCCATGCTAGGGCAAGCGCTCCTAAGCCACCCTCTTCTCGCGGTTCTTGCTCAGCAGCGCGCTGGCCGCTCGCAATAGCGCGTTTAGGGACGAGGAGACGATGTCGCGGCTGATTGCCACGCCGGTATAACGCTTGTTGCCGTCTTTGAGCTGAATATAGGTGACTGCCTCGGCATCTGCGCCTTGGCCCAGTGCGTGCTCCCCGTATTCCATGATCTCGAAATCGACATCTGTCTGCTTCTTCAGAGCCTCAACGAACGCGTCTAATACGCCATCGCCCTCACCCTCAACCTTTAGATAGTCATCGAAGCAATTGATGCCCGCAGTGAAGGACTCACGGCCCGCCGCATTAGCGCGCTGCATGCTGAAGCTGTCCAAACGTACTGGGTGCGAATCGTCTAAGTAATGTTCCTTGAACAGGCCCCATATCGCATCGGGGGAGATCTCCTGCCCCGTGTCTTCGGCCTGCTTTTGCACTACTCGTGAGAATTCGATCTGCAGCCAGCGCGGCAACTGGAAGCCGAACTTGCTGGCCAAAACATAAGCCACGCCCCCCTTGCCTGACTGGCTGTTCACACGGATCACATCCTGATAGGTGCGTCCCAGATCTCGAGGGTCGATAGGCAGATACGCGATCTCCCAGGTCTCCCCCTCTGTGTACATGTCCAGACACTTCTTGATCGCGTCCTGGTGACTGCCGGAGAAGGCGGTGAACACCAAGTCGCCCGAGTAAGGCTGTCTTGGGTGTACATCGATCGCTGTGCAGCTTTTGACCACACTGACGATTTTATCCATATCCCGTAGGTCCAGCTCGGGATCAATACCCTGGCTGTACATGTTCATTGCCATGACCACGATGTCCATGTTGCCGGTGCGCTCGCCATTACCTAATAGCGTGCCTTCGACACGTTGGGCACCCGCCATCACGGCTAACTCGGCCGCAGCTACTGCGCAGCCACGGTCATTGTGCGTGTGCAAACTCACCACGATGGAGTCGCGGTTATTGATATTGCGGCAGAACATTTCTATTTGATCTGCATATATATTCGGGGTTGCCATCTCTACCGTGGAGGGCAGATTGAAGATGATGGGCTTCGCGGGCGTTGGCTGCCATACCGCAGAGACGGCATTGCAAACCTCTACCGCGTAGTCGGACTCCGTACCAGTAAAACTCTCGGGAGAGTATTGGAAGGTCCATTCGGTCTCTGGCGCCAGCTCGGCGCAGCGTTTAACTTCCTTCGCGCCATTGACGGCGATGTTAAGTATGCCCGCCTTGTCTAGCTTAAAGACCTTCTGGCGCTGCACTGTAGAGGTGGAGTTATACACATGCAGGATGGCCTTCTTGACACCCTTCAGTGACTCGAAGGTACGCTGGATCAACTCAGGCCGCGCCTGTGTCAAAACCTGCACCGTCACGTCATCGGGAATGCGGTCTTCCGTGACCAAGCTGCGCACGAAATCGAAGTCCGGTTGCGAGGCGGCTGGGAAACCTATTTCGATCTCCTTAAAGCCCACCTCTACCAACAAATCGAACATCGCCTTTTTCTGCACTACTGACATCGGCTCGATCAGAGCCTGGTTGCCGTCGCGCAAGTCAACGCTACACCAGCGGGGTGCCCGCTCGATGACGTTGTCCGGCCATGTACGATTTTTGATCGCGATAGGCTGGAATGGCTTGTATTTGCTGTGGTCGTACATGTTTTCGCTCCTGAGGCCGGACAATCCCTGGCCGCTTTTCAATGTTGACTAGATTAAACAAACTTCATTAGTTTTTCTCTGCTTATTTTCTAGTAATTTAGGTAATTATTAGGTTTTAACTCTATTTAATGTCTAATTATTAGGTATTATAGCCATGCAAGGTCAAAACATGAGTTATCGCCTCACGGAGTCACGATGGATAGACTGGATAAACGCATTCTTAGCGAGCTGCAAGCAGACGGCACACTCACCAACGCAGAGCTAGCCGAGCGAGTCGGGCTATCCGCCACGCCCTGCGCCCGCAGGGTGAAACAATTGGAGGAGGAAGGCGTGATTGCGCGCCGCGTGGTGCTGCTCAATGCCTCCAAACTCGGGCTCAAACTGCACGCACTGGTGCAGATCAGCATGGACAAACACACGCCGGACCGCTTCGAGCACTTCGAGTCGGAAGTAAGAAAGCACCCAGAGGTGATCGAGCTGTTGTTGATCACTGGGCAATCTGCGGATTATTTATTGAAACTGGTGTTGCCGGATATGGAACACTATCACGATTTCTTGCTCAACAAGATTACGCGCATAGAGGGTGTTGCGGATGTACACTCGAGCTTCATCATGCGCCGCGTCATCGAGAACACTGCCCTGCCTCTGGACTATATTCCAGAGACAGGTCGTGCTTAGAAGAAGTGTTTAACTTTGTCTTTGTAGGAGCGGCTCATCTTTAAGGACGAACCGCAACTAAGGGTCAGGTGGAACTCACCATTGATATGGGAAGATACTTTCTCAACGCGCTGCAGATTGACGATAGTAGAGCGATGCACGCGCTGGAAGATATTTGGATCCAGCTGTGCTTCTAGCTCCTTCATGGTCGTACGCATGATGTGGGTCTGGCCCTGCACATGCACACACATATAGTCGCCAGCGGCATCCACCCAATCGATATCCCGCACGGGCACGAAGGTAGTAGACGAGCCATCTTTGATGGCCAAGCGATCAGAATATTCCGAGGCTTCGTCGGGGTTTTGCAGCCACTCGTTGATGGCGAGCTTAGACTTGCCGGTAAGACCGATCACGATCTCCAGTAGACGCTGCTTCTCTATGGCCGACTGCTTGCGCTCGACCTGCAGGGTGACTTTGGCCACGGCCTTAGCCAAGCGCTCGTCCTCGATAGGCTTGAGCAGATAGTCCACGGCATTGGCACTGAACGCGTCAATGGCGAAGGCATCGTAGGCCGTTACAAAGATGATCATCGGCATATTATCTTGCTGAAGATTCTCGACCACTTGCAGCCCCGTCATGCCCGGCATCTGAATATCGAGAAAAACGAGATCTGGCGCCTCTTCGGCGATGGCGGCCAGCGCCTCTTTGCCGTTCTTACACAGCTGCACCACTTCCACTTGAGGGAATTGCGCAAGACGCATGGTCAGGCCCTTGCGAGCGAGGGACTCATCGTCCACGACTATGGCGCGAATTTTCACTTCGCTATCACTTGATTTCATAAGGAGTCACTTCGTTTCATAAGGAATTACGACCGTTACCAGGCAGCCCTGCGGTGAACTGGAAGAAAATGTCAGAGAATGTGCCGTGCCGTAAACCTCTTTAAGACGGTTTCGTATATTTTGCAGCCCAACGCCCCCGGAACCTCGAGAGCTGCCGTTGAGCGCGCTAATGTCTTCGATACCCGGCCCATCATCCTCTACCTCGATGACGAGTTTATCACCCTTCTTGCACGCCGCGATGCGGATACGCCCACCCTCTTCGCTGCGGGCTATCGCATGCTTGATAGAGTTCTCGATCAAGGGCTGGAGTAGCATGCTAGGCACCAAGGCCTGCTCGGCCTCTGGCGCGATGTCGACCTCTACCTGCATGCGCTCCTCAAAGCGCACCTTCTCTATATCCAGATACAGCCGCACCGAACTTAGCTCATAGCTTAACGCCACTTGATCTAGCGGGTCATTATCTAATGAGTAGCGCAGGAACTGACTGAGCTTAGTCAGCATCGAATTAGCCGACTGGGTGTTCTTCTCTAGCACCAGTGTCGATATGGCATTGAGCGTGTTGAACAAGAAGTGCGGGTTCAGCTGATAGCGCAGCATGCGCAGTTGCGCCTCGTGGGCCAGTGCCTCGGAGCGTAGGCTCTTGGTCTTCTCCAGCTGAAACAACTGATAGTACTTGAAGCAGAAGTACAGCACGCTCCACATCAAGATGAAGGCATAGGTAAAGGGGAAGAAGATGGTGATGGACACCAGACCATAGTCGGTGAGGTCTACCGCGCTACCCACCTCCGTCGAGCCGATAATCGCTTTGGCCGCCAACCAAATGAAGGATGCCAGAAGGGAGCCAAACAAGGCGGTGACAACGCGCACGGGAATGCTGAACTCCCATACATAGCGATAACAATAACGTAGCATCGTGGTGAGAAACATGCCCACCCCCGCATCGATCATGAAGATGCCAGCGCGGGCAGTCATGTACTCGGCGGGCACAAAACTAAGGTCGCGCAATACTAATAACGCGACCCAGGTGCTCCAGCCAAATAGCTGAAAGATCCAGAACTGAGCACTTAACAGAGGTCGCAGCGTGCTGACACTCATGAGGCAACCCTTCTTAGAACGGGATCAGGATAAGGAATAGCGGCAGCACACTTTGGGCTGCCGCTAGCAACGCCTATGGTAGCAGGGCGCTAACCGCGTCTCTTTCTTCGGAAAGCTCTTTCTCTGTCTTCTCCATCAGGTCACGGCTGAAATCGTTCACAGCCAAGCCTTCAACGATAGTGTACTTACCATTCTCGCAAGTCACAGGGAAGGAGTAGATCAAGCCTTTGGCGATACCGTAGGCGCCTTCACTATGGATACCCATGCTTACGATCTTGCCATTGCTGCCCAATACCCAATCATGGATGTGATCGATTGCAGCGTTCGCTGCAGAGGCCGCACTAGAGAGACCACGCGCCTTGATGATAGCCGCGCCGCGCTGTTGCACGGTTGGGATGAAGTCAGACACTAGCCAGTTTTGATCGATCAGATCAGTCGCCTTCTTGCCGTCGACAGTCGTGTGATGCACGTCTGGATACTGCGTAGAGGAATGGTTACCCCAGATGAACAAGCCATCGACATCGGTGCTGTGCTTGCCTGTCTTCGCCGCCAACTGCGCTACTGCACGGTTGTGGTCAAGACGGGTCATTGCCGTGAACTGACCAGGCTTGAGGTCTGGCGCATTGCGGAACGCGATCAGCGCATTGGTGTTGGCAGGGTTGCCAACTACCAGCACTTTGACGTCACGGCTGGCGTGATCATTGATCGCCTTGCCCTGTACAGAGAAGATCGCCGCGTTCGCTTCCAACAGATCCTTGCGCTCCATGCCTGGGCCACGTGGGCGTGCGCCAACCAATAGGCAGATGTCTGCGTCTTTGAAGGCTACTTCTGGCTTATCGGTCTGTACGATGTCCTGCACTAATGGGAATGCGCAGTCTTCCAGCTCCATGACCACGCCTTGTAGCGCGCCTAAAGCCGGGGTGATTTCGAGCAATTGCAGGATAACTGGCTGGTCTTTACCCAACATATCGCCAGCGGCAATGCGAAATAGCAAAGAATAACTAATCTGGCCTGCTGCACCGGTGACAGCAACTCGTACGGGAGATTTCATATCGGTCTCTAAATCCTTGATTGAGGTGGTTGGAAAAAAGCAACATAAAGAAGGCCGGGGAGTATATCAAAGAATTCAGGGAAGGTCCTATTACTGAGATACCCCCTGTAGGAACCTGCCCTGTAGGCGATTGGCCAAAATATGGCACATGACTATTCGAATCAGGTATGTGCCACGTCGAATCTATCGCCTGCAGGGCAGGCTCCTGATATGGATTAACCTGTCAACTACTTGCGTTGG
>CAJXUA010000010.1 GCA_913060695.1 uncultured Gammaproteobacteria bacterium
ACAGAGTAGATCGTCGGCAGCGTCAGATGTGTATAAGAGACAGGCCTCACACTGAGCCACATGCACTGAATCGTAGTTTGGACCAGAAGACCCACCACGTAATACCACGTGCGCGTAAGGATTGCCCTTCGTCGTGACTACAGACACCTGCCCCTGGCCATTGATGCCCAAGAATCTGTGCGGGCTAGTCACTGATTGCATCGCATTAATCGCTACAGTTAAACCGCCATCCGTGCCGTTCTTGAAACCTACCGCAGACGATAGGCCACTCGACATCTCACGGTGAGTCTGTGATTCAGTAGTACGCGCACCGATTGCCGACCAAGCGATTATATCCTGTAGATACTGCGGAGAAATAGGATCCAGCGCTTCTGTAGAAGTTGGCAAGCCCATGGATGCGATATCTAACAATAGCTTACGCCCTTTGAACAGACCCTCTTCTATTTTGAACGTATCGTCCATATAGGGATCATTGATCAAGCCCTTCCAACCTACTGATGTACGTGGCTTCTCAAAATACACCCGCATAACTAAGTACAGCGTGTCTTGTACTTTCTCTGCGAGTTTCTTGAGCCTACCCGCATATTCCATCGCTGCATCCACATCGTGGATTGAACAGGGCCCAATCACGACGAAAAGACGCGTGTCCTTGCGGTCGAGAATATTGAAGATAGTCTGCCGCGCATCTTGAACCGACTCTAAGGCTGCTCCCTCTAGAGGCAATTGCTTCTTTAACTGTTCCGGCGTCATCAAGGCCTCAATGGAGGCGATGTTTAAATCATCTATGCTAGTGTTCGACATCATTTTCTCTCGTTACTGTGAACGGGCCCTAGGGACCTTCGAATCGCGAAGTTAAACTTTTCGATACAATTCTCGACCGGTTTTATTATACGTGTCCGCCATCTCTTCCATGCCCGAGGTCAGCGCTGTATCGATGTCGGCGATCTCTTTCGCAGCCGCATACTCGCGCACTTCCTGACTAATTTTCATCGAGCAGAACTTAGGCCCGCACATTGAGCAGAAGTGCGCGACCTTGCCAGATTGCTTAGGCAGAGTTTCGTCATGGAAACTGCGCGCTGTATCTGGGTCCAAGGCAAGATTGAACTGGTCGTCCCAACGGAACTCGAAACGAGCCTTCGAGAGCGCATTATCACGCAGCTGCGCACCGGGATGCCCTTTCGCAAGATCCGCTGCATGCGCGGCGATCTTATAGGCGATGAGGCCATCTTTAACATCTTGTTTATTGGGCAGACCCAAGTGTTCCTTCGGCGTTACATAGCACAGCATTGCACAACCGAACCAGCCGATCATTGCAGCGCCGATACCGGAAGTGATGTGGTCGTAACCAGGCGCGATGTCCGTGGTCAAAGGCCCTAGGGTGTAGAATGGCGCCTCACCACACACTTCTAGCTGAAGGTCCATGTTCTCTTTGATCATATGCATAGGCACGTGACCAGGCCCTTCGATCATGCATTGCACATCGTGCTTCCATGCGATCTTAGTTAGCTCACCTAGGGTTTCGAGCTCGCCGAACTGAGCCGCATCGTTGGCATCCGCAATCGAGCCTGGGCGCAGACCATCGCCGAGAGAGAAAGACACGTCATAGGCTTTCATGATCTCGCAAATATCTTCGAAATGGGTATAGAGGAAGTTCTCTTTGTGGTGTGCTAGACACCATTTCGCCATGATGGAACCACCACGCGAAACGATGCCCGTAACGCGCTTCGCGGTCATGGGCACGTAACGCAGCAACACGCCGGCATGTATCGTGAAATAATCCACGCCCTGCTCGGCCTGCTCGATCAAAGTGTCACGAAATATCTCCCAAGTGAGATCCTCCGCTACGCCATCGACCTTCTCGAGCGCCTGATAGATTGGTACCGTCCCGATCGGCAGCATGGAGTTACGAATGATCCACTCACGGGTCTCATGAATATTCTTGCCCGTGGATAGATCCATAACCGTGTCAGCGCCCCAATGAGCTGACCAAGTCAGCTTCTCAACTTCCTCGTCTATAGATGATGTGAGAGCAGAATTGCCGATATTGGCATTGATCTTCACCAAGAAATTACGACCGATGATCATCGGTTCGATCTCGGGGTGGTTGATATTCATGGGAATAATGGCTCGCCCACGCGCAACTTCTGAGCGCACAAACTCGGGGGTGATCTCCTTAGGAAGGGAGGCACCGAAAGATTCGCCCGGGTGCTGACCACTCAGCTCAGCCTGTTCGCGGGCCTGCATATAGCTCATGTTCTCGCGGATGGCGATGTATTCCATTTCAGGGGTAATGATGCCCTGACGCGCATAATGCAGTTGAGTGACATTGCGACCTGCCTTGGCACGGCGCGGCGCGCGCAGATGCTCGAACCGCAGATGCTCGGTGCGCAGATCGGCCTGACGCTGCTTGCCGAAGGTAGAACTCACACCGGGCAGCACTTCGGTGTCATCTCGCTCCTCGATCCAAGCGGCTCGGATCGCCGGAAGCCCCGCGCGCAGGTCCACCTTGGTGGATTTATCCGAATAAAGGCCAGAGGTATCATAGACTCGTAATGGGGCGTTGGGCTCATTACCCTTGTCGGTTAAGGTGTCGGAAAGCTTGATTTCCCGCATAGGGACGAGCAGATCCGAACGGCTTCCCTGCACATAGACCTTGCTGGAATTGGTGAACTGGTACTTGGTGCTGTCATCCAGACGGGTGATCTTGTCGAGAAATTGTTCTGAATTAGTGCTCATTGAAACTTCCTATATTACCTGTGCCAGGCTGCTGAGAATGACGCCAAGGGCTCTAGGCGCGGGCCGGGCGCTGAGGGTTTTCGGGCTGGCCTGCATTATGCCTCAATCGAGCAAGAGTGTCACAAGCCCCAGACCACGCAGTGCGAAGAAATTAAGCAGATTGAAACCGAATACCACGACTTAAGCGTATAAGCTGAATCCCGTTCGTAAAAAGACCAAATGAGGTACCGGCGGGTTGCTTGGTTTGTCACCAATAGTGACACTGTGTAGAATGCCGCGTAGCCGAAGAACCACACACGATAGCGCTGCCTCGGCACTCGAGGGAAAGCTGCCTCTTCTAATCAAGAATGCAGCAGAACCTATCCTCATCTATATTGATATTGTTTTCAGCGAAGGTTTTTCATTATGGGACGAATTACGCAAAGTCTTGGGCTCGCTATCTGCGTGTCTATCGGTGCTACTCCAGTCATGGCAGACGATCTAGTGTCCATCCTCGATCTTGCTATGCGCAACGACCCAACGCTGCGCCAAGCAGAAGCACAGTATGAATCTCGCCATACGCTGCTCGATCAAGGCCGAGCCGCACTCCTGCCTACCTTGGCATTGCAAGGCTCTACTACGCGCCAGACTGCTGGCCCTGCTGGCGAAATGAGTTATAAGCCCGGACAGAATTCCCATGGCTATCGCCTCAACCTCACTCAGGCCCTGTTCAATCTAACGGCTTGGTATACCTACGAGAGCGCGAAACTGCAGGACAAGGCGGCCGAAATTGGCTACGCCGCGCAAGAACAAGACCTGATTATTCGTGTGGCCAGCAGCTATTTCAATGTGCTGCGCGCGCTGGACGACCTAGAGACCCGCCGCCAAGAAGAGGAGTCTTCCCAGCGTCAGTTCGAGCAGACTCAACAACGCGAAGAGGTTGGCCTTATCGCCATAACAGAGGTATACGAGAGTCAGGCCGCTTATGACCTTTCTCGCAACAACACTATTATCGCCGAGGACACCCTAGCGACTGCTTACGAGGCTCTGGAAGCAATTACCGGGCAGCCCCATCCGAACATCGACGTCCTGCGTGAAGACTTCCCAGTCGTTAGTGTCGATGGCACGGTGGAGTCATGGACTCAACAGGCCTTGAATAGCAACCTGGCCCTCATCGCAGCGCGCTATAATCTTGAAGCTCAGCAGGAGAACCTGAAGGCACGTAAAGCGGACCATTTGCCTACCATAGCCGCGAGCGCCGCCTTCATCCACAATGTGACCGCCGGCAGCCAATCCGCTGACGGCTCTGTGCGTGGCGTTGGCGCCATCGACGGCACGTCTTTGTCTATGAGCATTAATATCCCCCTGTTCGCAGGCGGTGGCACTTCTGCACGTCGTCGAGCCGCTGAATATGACCTTATGGCGCAGCAGGAAGCGGTAAGCCTAACGCGTCGTCAGACCACACAGAATGTGCGCAATGCATTCCGTCGAGTCAATACAGACGCACTCGTGATCGCGCAGCGTCAACAGGCAATCACTTCTGCTCGCAGTGCATTAGAGGCGATCGAGGTTGGCTACGAGGTGGGCACGCGCAATATCGTAGACGTACTTCAGGCGAGACAGCAGCTATTCGTGGCGCTACGTAACTATTCCGATGCGCGTTACAACTATGTAGTGGATACGCTGACGCTGAAGCAGATCACTGGTCTGCTGACACCTCAGGACATCCTCGAGCTGAACGAGTGGCTAGAGACCGAGTCTGCTACAGCCCAATAAGCTAGCGTTTCACGCACAAAAAAGGCGCCCATTTGTTCGAGTAGGCGCCTTTTTTATGGATTGTCATCAATCGGCCCCATTCGCGGGCAAGCCCCCCATGCTAGGGCAAGCGCTCCTAAAGTCAGTGGTTCTAACACCAAATTGGGCTAGGTTGCTGAATGTGGAAGCCTATGCCCTCCTAAGAGGGTGCCTGTAGGCAAGGGTTTAAATCTTCTACAGTTCTTCATCAATAGGTTCCATTCGCAGCTAATGACTGATTTTTTCGAAACCTCCCAAACTACAGTTTCGCGCCGATTGCGGTCGCTCGGGCTTGGCGTTGGGGCTCCGGGGTGATGCTCCAGCCTTGTAGGTTCTCTAGAACTAGGGCCGCTAATGCCTCTATGTGTTCGGGCCGCGCGTTTAACGCGCTTATGTATTCATAGCGCTCACCGCCGGCCTCTAAGAAATAATGCTTATTCTCCTCGCCTATCTCCTCGATTGTTTCAAGGCAGTCAGCTGAGAAACCCGGGCAGAAGACTTGCACCGACTTGACGCCCTGCCCTGGAAATGCTTTAAGCGTTGCGTCCGTATAGGGCTTCAACCATTCCTCGCGCCCAAAGCGCGATTGAAACGTCGTTACATATTCGTCATCTCTTAGTCCCAATTTCTGCGCAATCAATCGCGAAGTCTTATGGCACTCGCAATGGTAGGGATCCCCTTTATCAAGATAACTCTTCGGCACTCCGTGAAAAGAGAACATCAACTTATCGGCACGCTCATGCTCAGCCCAATAGGTCTCAATGCGTTTCGCCGCCGCCTCGATGAATGGGTTGAAATCGTGGTAGTGAGATACGAAGCGAAAATCCGGCAGCCAGCGACGCTTGCCAAAGTCTAGCGATATTGCATCGAATGTCGAAGCGGCAGTAGAGCCAGAGTATTGTGGATATAGTGGCAGCACTAAGAGTTTGCGCACACCCTTCTTGAACATAGATTCCAACACGCTCGATATGGAAGGATTGCCATAGCGCATCGCGAAGTCGACTACCAAGTTGTCATGACCTAGGCCTTGCAAGTGAGACTCTAAAGACTCCGCCTGCGCCTTGGTGTGGAATAGCAGTGGCGAACCCTCATCTGTGAACACCGTGGCATAAGACTTAGCCGAGCGTCGCGGGCGAATGCGCAGGATTACTCCATTCAATGCGAACCACCAAATGAGTCTTGGCACCTCGACCACCCGTGGATCCCATAGAAACTCTTTCAGATAGCGATGGAGCGCTTTAGGAGTGGGGGCGTCTGGCGTGCCTAGATTGGTGATCAATATCCCGATCTTATCCGCCTGCTGATGGGAAAATTCGGGACTACCTTGGTATTTCATGTCATTCCTTCAATTGATAATCGAGACCCACACAGTACGTCGTTGGACGCCATAGCGGATCTCTCAAGTCGCGATTTAACGAAATAGATTGAGATCTATTGCTTCGGCCATCGCTTTATAGCCCGCATCGTTAGGATGCAGATTGTCTGCTGTAAAATCTGGGATTAAGTGATTGCTATTGCTTGGGTCACGAACCGGAATCTCGAAATCGATGATGCCATCGAACTCGCCACTTTCTCGAATCCAGGCATTCACCGCTAGGCGTTTCTGCTCGCCATCTTCGGAGTAGTAAGCTGCGTCTTCGAAAGGAGTTAATGTGGCGCCAATAATTTTGATGCCGCGCGCATGGGCCCGTGTGATGATCTGTCGATAGCCCGAAATGATTTCCTCTGGACTCACGTCTTCGCCTGCAAACATCCGTGCCATGCCGATATCATTAATACCCTCGAGCAGGACGATATGGCTCACGCCACTAAGGGCCAAGACATCGCGTTCGAAACGCATCTGCAAGTTCTCACCGAAACGTGGGGAATTCTCCTGCAACACTCGATTACCGCTGATACCGGCGTTGACGACGGCAAAATCGGGCTCATTCGGATCATTCAATAGACGCCTAGCTAGATAATTCGGCCAGCGATTATTGCTGTTCGCGGTCGAACCCACTCCGTCTGTAATGGAATCTCCCAGAGTGACTATCGCGGTGATCGCGTCGCGCCGACCCACGTCGATCGCGGTGAGGTAATTCCATACGGGAATCTCCTGCGCGCTGCCGAAACTGGAACTAGCCGAGAAATCCCCTGGCTCGGAAACATAATTCGTTTGCGCCGCTGCCAAGTGTGTCGTGACGGTGCCGCTTGGCTCGGGCAAGTAGAGACTCACACTCAGATTACTTAAAGCAGGAGCTGTAAACGCAACGGGGTCACTGAACACTAGTCCCCCGCGGGAAATTGTAATACTGTCTTGCCCCCCGAAAGTGAGCTTGGTCATAGTCGCAGGTATGATCTCACTGCCCTGTGCCTGTAGTGCGATGCTCGCCGCGCCAATCACTAGCCGCTTATTGCCATGCGTATTGGAGATGCGAATACGCACCACATCGCCGCCAATGCTGGTATGGGCGATCATTCGCAGCGTCTGATTAGTGAATGCGTCAGTGACCTGATCCGGCGGCAGCAAGCCCGGCGGCAAGGAACTAGGACTCGCCGACCAGGTGCTAACCCAATTGAGCCCAGCGGCACTCTGCCCTTGCACTGTGCCAATGCTCGCCAAGGTCAGAACTAGGACCAAGCATAGTTGAGGGAGAGCCGATAGAAGATCGACTACACGATTGTTGAGGTGCTTCTTATTATTATTGGCAACAGACATAGGTGTTTACCTTCAAAGCGAATTGAGGGGCGCGAGGATGCGCGGCGTTTGAGTCAAATAGGAATACGGTGTCGGGAAAGTAAACTACCTGCTAAGAAGAATCAATTGGCTAACGCTGCTTAGCACCCCTAGTTGCGGACTCGCGTTTCAGTAATTCCTGCAATTTGGCAGCGATGCGCTCTAGCATAGCCTGACGCTCGCCATCCCAAGATTGTGACTGGCTCATCGAAGACCATGCCGGATGCTCTCTGATCTCAAGCAAATACCGAGATAAGCCCTCCTCCCAAAGCGCCGCTAACGCTGTGTCGCCGAGACGAATCTGCTCTATAGCGGCATGGCCTCGCCCCTCCAACGCCTGCAGCAATACCAGCTGACGCGTGACCAGTACCTGTAGCACCGTGTCGTCGATGCGCAGATAACGGCTGCCGGTTAAGCTACCTAGCAAGCTCTGACCGATACGACGACCGTAGCGACGCAGGGTTTGCGCACCGCCACCAAGCAAAGCGCCAATGGCTGCACCGGCACCTAAAGACGCGCCCCCTAACATCATATCGACTCCGAGACCTGCTGCGGCACCAGCGGCCGCACCGCCACCTAGATTAATGCCCATGGCGGTCAGGGTTTCCGGGTCGAAGAGGTCATTTTGCCATCGCCCTTCGCTGAAGGGGAGATTGCTGGCTTCGACATCTTCTCTGGTGAAGCGATAGAGGTTTAGAAGCCCGTCGACACAGGCCTGTTCCCTTTCACGCACCACTCGATTGAACTGTGCGAGGTCCTTCTTATCGATATTGCCGGACTCCGAACTTTGAACCTGTGCACGATAAGAGGCAACGTCGATGAATAGCTGTGCCAGCAGTTCGACACCTGCATTGCGCCTACTTAGAGAGTCTTGCTCGTGACTGGAGGAGAGTTTTTCGAGCACTGTACCGCGCGCGTCCAATAGCGTAGCCAACTTTGCATAGAAGACCCGCTCGCCATCGCGCTCCGGCGCCACCGTATCGAAACTCACCACCACATGGAGGCCCAATCTCGCTAGAGCATCGCGCCATGCATTCTCTTGAGCCTGTGGTGCGCTGACAAAATTCAGCAGAGGCAGCAGAGGGATGCCACAACTATTCAGTATGGCTAACTCGTCGCGATGTTTAGCCAAGACCGGATCACGGGCATCGATGACGTAGCAGGCAGCATCGCACTGCAACATTTGCCGAAGCACTTTGGCCTCTTGCTCGAAACGCTGCGAAGCAGGCCTAGACTGCAGAAAGGCATTAATACGCGCTGGACCATCGGCACGAGCACTATCGGCCTGCGCGTCGATTGTCTCCAGTAATGCAATCGCGTCCTCCAGCCCAGGCGTGTCATAGAGCTCTAGCACTGTATCGCGCCCGAGCCCAAGGCTCGCGGCCTCGACGTGGCGGGTGGTGCTGGGCGCAGCCGATACCTCACCGAAGTGTTTGTTGCGGGTTAAGGTGCGTAGTAAGGATGTCTTGCCCGTGTTGGTATGCCCAACGATCGCGACCTGCAATGCACGCTTTATATCTGCCTTAGGCATTTTGAGTCACCCATGCCAACGCATCGGCCTCCTCTGTCATTACTCCAGTGGGAGGCAGACCAATTCTTGCGAGGCTCTCTTGCCAGAGCGCTAAACGCACCGAAGCCTCTTGTCCCTTCACTCGCAGTAGCCAGATGCGCAGCTCGCCGGCGCAATTGGATAGCTCGACAAGGTAATGCAGGCTCCCGCGATCGGGTGACAGGCGCGCATCGCAAGCCACTAACAAGGCTCGCGGTGGGCGTTCACGTAGCGCTTGCAGCGCGGCTCGACGCTGTTCGCGGCTCTCGACTACCTCTGTGAATAGCTGCTCTACAGAACCCGGAACCAAGCCTTGCGGCGGCCATTGCAGAGGAGTGCCTAATTCCAAACCCAACAATGCACTGCCCTGACCCTGCACCTGATGTCGCGCGGCGATCTGCAGAATCGGAGGCGGCGTGTTAGCCGCATCGACAACGCCACGAGAATGGGCATCGCTGCGGGCGTATTCGGCAAAACCGGGCTCGCTGAGGTCGAGATGTAGTCGAGCACGCAGCAGGAAGAAACGTAGTAGTGATATTGCCCAAACGAGGAAACGGGGCAGGATGGCATAGACGATCAGACCGCCACTGAGCCAAGACGCCCAGGCCCGTCGCGCTAACTCAGGCTGAGCAAGTGCGTCCCCGGATAGAGCCGAGGCGATCATCGCGGGGTCCGGTATAGCGAAGCCAAGTAATGAGGGCAGATAACCGAAACCCACAACGAAATCGCTGAACACAGCCTCGCTCAATATCGTAGTTTCAAGAACGAAGCTATAGCTGCGCAGGCTAAGCGCCAAAAGCATAGTGCCAAGAGAGGCCAACAATGCCAGTAGCCAAGCGCTATGGGTAATGCTACTGAGAGTCCATTGCCCAAGGCCATTAGCTTGCATCATCTTCGCCAAGGTCTTAGCGAGCTTACCCTCGATACCGAAATCACGCTGCTGCCGGCCACGCGGCCAATGCGCGATCCCCCAGAACCACAGGCGCCCCAGAATGCCGCCGCTGAGCCGCCCCCCAAATAACCACAGCAGCAGTGCCAAGAAATGCACACCAATCAAGCCAATGAGGGTCCAGATTACATTTACGGAGCGAATATCACTTCCGAAGAAACCAAACGCTGCGCCAGCGCCACTAATGATAGAGATAGTCAGCAGGATGAATAACAGGAGACGAGCGCTGTGGGTCCAAGCCTGCATTCGCTCACGCAAGCCCTGCGCCTGGGTTTGCTGCTGTGCCCTGTCTAAGAGCCATTGCTCAAGGTCCGCGTCTTGCAATGAAGCGGGCAGTTGCTCAGAGACAGAGCGCGGATACTGACCGGAATGACTCTCCAGCTCCTGCAAGCGAATGGTCTCTGCAAGCCATAGCGCTTCGAAGCGCGAGGCTGCTGTAGTGCGATTTATCAAACTGTTTCCCTTGCCTGCAAGAACGTCAGCCCTCTCTAGGGTGAGTGGAAGAGCACGACATGTTTGTTATAAGGATAATACCCTATCGCCTAGCATGTCCGCAGTCCTTTAGCAGGACTGTGCGCGCCAACGGCTTACTCAAACTTGCGCCAGGAAAATTTGGCGATAACACGCCCCTCGGAGTCTTTCGTAGCGAGTACAAGTAGACCATCGACCCACTCGTAATACCGAACCATATCCACCCCAACCATCGCGCCGTTAATTGGCGAGCCAGTCACGTGGTGCGTGACGGTTTGTTTCTCGACATCCCAGCTAACGTTGCCGAAGTAGCTGAACCCTGAGCTCCCATTAGCAGCGAGGCCAACGGCGCGTGCAGGCACGCCAATCGCCGACATATGACCGTGGCCATCATAGGTGATTCGGCCAGCATAATTATTCAGGACCTCCCCGCCCTCTGGGGGGAAGGAGACGAAACTATGCAGCTCGTAATTTCCAGCGAACCGTAGCTCTACGGTATCTAGACCATTAGTATCGGCATTCCTATTATTTATGACGACCCATAAGATAGCCGACGAGAACACGAATAAAACACTGGCAAAGCGGACTAAATTACGCATGAATGCTCACTTTGTAGAACTATTAATCATAATTGTTCCACATGCTTTTGTACTGTTTGCATGACCTTTAGGCTTCTTCGATCACGATTTACAAACTTTGACCTAGAGAATGGAACAACGGTGGAAACTAAAATGGCACAGGCCAACGTCTGATGATCATACGCGGGCACCCAGAACGGGTAAAGCAAGAGGCTTAGCACTGTGTTATGTGGAGTAACATGCAAGCTGATACAATTGCGGCCAACGTACGACAAATCACTGCGGTGATATTCAGGAACAGGTATGAACGAACAATTGCAGCAACTGCACAACCATCTCGATCTGGCAACGATAGACGAGAATACCTTTGAGACCAAACACCAGAACGAAGGCTGGCGTCAGATCTTCGGCGGCCAAGTGCTCGCGCAAGCGCTACTTGCCGCCAGCCGAACAGTGCCTAGCGAACGCCAACCGCACTCCCTGCATGCCTACTTCTTGCGACCCGGGGACATGAAGGAAAAGATCAGCTTCCAGGTGGATCGACTACGCGATGGCAAGAGCTTTAGCACTCGTCGCGTTACGGCAATGCAGCATGGAGCCGCTATTCTGAATCTCGCGACCTCGTTCCAAGTAAGCGAGCCAGGCTTGAGTCATCAGATCGCTATGCCCGAGGTGCAGGCACCAGAGGATTGTTTGACTCGCGCGCAGTTGGCAGAGAAATACAAAGACTCCATGCCCGCCGAGATGCTTAAGCGCGCAGCACGCCCCTTCGCGATCGACATGCGTCCCGTAGAGCCTGAGAATTTCATGCAGGCTGAAAAGCGTGCACCCAACAGGATGGTATGGATACGCGTGAATGAGACCTTGCCTAAGGACTATCCATGGCATATCCACATGCTCGCCTACGCCTCGGACATGACACTATTGGAAACCAGCTTGCGTCCGCACGGCGTGAGTATGTTTACCCCGAACCTACAGATAGCTAGCCTTGATCACTCAATGTGGTTTCATCGCCCTACGCGCATGGATGAATGGTTGCTGTATGTGCAAGATAGCCCATCGAGCTCCGCTGCACGCGGCTTTAGCCGAGGCAGCATATTCAGCCGCACGGGTGAGCTATTAGTATCGGTTGCCCAAGAAGGCCTGATTCGTATGCGCGAACCGAAGCCATAGCGCGAGAAGATCAAGCGCGATAGTCTTCGACAACATCCCCAAGTTCGAGACACATTTCTTCGTGAGGCACGTCGCGCCATACTTCCTGTAAGGCCTGCTCGTACCAGCTCTTCATTGCGGGGAATTCGAGCATCATTTCGGCATAAGCTTGGGCCTTCTTGCTTAATGTGAGCCCGTAAGTCTGCATGCGAAAGACCACGGGCGCATAAAACGCGTCGACCGCACTGAAGCTTTCGCCAGCCAGAAATGGACCGCCGAACCGATCCAAGCCCTCACTCCAAAGCTCGTCGATACGAGCGATATTCTTCTGCAAGGCGGGATTGGACTCGCGCAACTTTATACGCACGCCACAACTCATCGAACAGACGTCGCGCAGTGCAGCGAAACCAGAATGCATCTCCGCCGCCGCACAGCGCGACCATGTTCGCGCCTCCTGATCAACGGGCCAAACAGAATTATACTGCTCGGCTAGAAATTCGATAATCGCTAACGAATCCCATACGCTGCCTTGGTCGGTGATCAAGGCAGGCACCGTTCCGCTAGGGGAGAAACTGCGAAACGCCTCCCAATTGGAGCCTGGAATGAAGGGCACGAGTCTTTCTTCGAAAGGAATATCCAGCGCACGCATCAACACCCAGGGACGCAAGGACCAAGACGAATAATTTTTATTTGCGATGTACAGTATTAACAAGATGCAGCTCCCTTATAGATCCACTTGGCGGTGCAGCGTACCCTCGCCGGCGGTAATAAATATGACGGTACTTGGAGCATTGACCCGAGCTGTGTGCCACTGCCCCTTGGGTACCATTAGCCAATCGCCTTGCTGTTGCAAATGCACGATTTTGTTGCCGGTTTTTTTCTCTAAGATCAAATCCATATCCCCCGTTAGTAGGATGATGATCTCCTCACCCTTGGGGTGCATTTCCCATACCGGCCAGTTCTGCGCGAAACTCTGCGTGGTCACTAAAAACTCGTTCTCGAAACTTCCAAACTTACCGGCACCGAGATCCTGCCAAAACGATTCACTTACCGGTATCGCCTCGGCAGAGGCATCGGGTTTAAGCCGGGCATAGGTTGTGGCGATATTATGGGGGCCGGTTGCGCGACTCATGGTGATCCTCACGTTTTATTGTTAGTGGTTTTATCGAGGCTCGCACTTCGCCTGCAACAACGCAAATACTTACTAGTTTGTGGCAGGTGGCACGTTCTATTTTCAACATATTTCCAAGTTCGTTCCGCACCAAAGTCGTTCCGCACGTCGTTCCGTACTTAGTCTCTATGTTTGTGTGAAAGTGAACTCTCATCATATCGCCAAGGGCTAAGTAACTTCAACAAAGCCAAGGGCCTAATGCCAGTCCTTATGTGAACATAGGCTGAAATGACGCAATTATGCTATTGTGCTTGGGCACTTACGCTTTCCAAACGAGGTAGAACTCATGCCCTTCGCGCAACACTATGCCGAGCATATCGCTCATTTAGAATCAATTTACGAAACTGCGCTAAGCGCTAGCGGAGCCTTCGATGCCGTGCTGCTGCACAGCGGCTCTGAGCATGTCTATTTCGCGGATGATCAACATCCACCGTTTCGCGCCAATGGGCATTTCAATCATTGGTTGCCCATGAACCGACCCGAGCAAATGGTGCTAGTAATACCGGGTGAGAGGCCAGTGTATTTTCAGGTTATTCCTCCTGACTTTTGGTATGAACAGCATATTTCACTACCTGACTGGGTGCTTGAGCAATTTCAATTAGAAGCACTTACAAGTAGCAGAGAAGTAAGCGATCAGCTCGCGGCCTTGCAGGTACGCAAGGGTTTAAATCTTTCACGCATCGCATTCATCGGCGAGAACTGCACATTCGCCAGCGCGATCGGCATTGCGCAAGAGGCGCAGAACCCGAACCAACTAGTTAGTCATTTAGACTTCCACAGAGCCTGTAAGACCGACTACGAAGTCGCAAGTATTCGTAAGGCCAACCGGCTCGCGATGATCGGGCACACGGCTGCACGCAAAGCCTTCGAAGCTGGTGGCAGCGAATACGAGATTCACATGGCCTATTTACAAGCCTGCGAGATATTAGAGGAGGAAACTCCCTATACCAATATCGTGGCACTGGACGAAAAGGCGGCGATACTCCATTACCAGAATAAAAGGCGCAGTTCCGGTGAACACAGTCAGGTTCTGTTGATCGATGCGGGCTGCAGAGTGAACTCCTATTGCTCGGACATCACGAGAACTTCGACCCGAGAGCATACCCTGCCACTGTTCTGCGATCTCGTAGAGGCAATGGAGGCCTTGCAGACCCATCTAGTACGCAGCGTAAGAAGCGGCATCCCCTATCCCGATATTCATAGTGCTGCACACGAGGGCATTACGAATATCTTGCTCGGCTCGGGCATTTGCAACGGTAGTCGCGATTCTTTATTGGCACAGAAAGTCAGCACGCTGTTCATGCCCCATGGTGTCGGGCATCTGCTTGGCATACAAGTACATGATGTGGGTGGGCGCATGAAGAATATTGCAGGAGAGACGCTAGCGCCACATAGTGACTATCCGAGCCTGCGCACCACCCGTATGACGGAGGTCGGGCAGGTCTTTACGATCGAGCCAGGCTTGTATTTCATTCCTGTGCTGCTGAACCCAGAACGCGGCTCGGCGCGCGGCAAGCTCATTAACTGGGAACTTGTGGACACACTCAGCCCTCTTGGCGGCATACGGATCGAGGACAATGTGTTGGTGACGGACACGGGTGTAGAGAACCTAACGCGCGTTTCGATCTAACGCGCGCCAGACCCCATAACTCATTGCAAAGCCGGCATGGTTCCGAGCTTGGCAAACATCTCCGTCGCTATCTGCAGATCCAATAGGAATTGCTCAACGGTTTTAAACTCGTTGGCGTTGTGCCCGGTGTACTTCTCGGTCGCCAGCGCCAATCCAAATTGCACCCCATTGGGCAAGTCGTGAATCGAGGTGCCGCCGGCAGAAGAGCCGAACTCCCGCGGAATATCAAGATTCTCGACCGCGATATCTAATAGGGCATTTACCCACGCCCCCTCGGGATTACGATACATCGGATCACTAGCACTGATATCGAGTTGCATCGTAATTTCATTCTCGCTTGCCCACGCATTGAGTGTGCTGCGCAGCTGCTCAACCAAGGCTGCAGGCTCACGCCCCACGGGCAGGCGCAGATTCACCGCTGTGCGTAGTTGACTAGCATCGATGGCTACGAAAGTTTGGGCGGCAGTCAGTGGACCCATGAAGGAATCTTCGTAACCGATCTGCAAATTAGTCCCCAGATAGTCCATGCCCCAATTAGCCGTCGCGTAACGTGCTGCGTCGGTAAAATGATTGCTCTGGAACACGCCCTGATTAGCCAACTGATCAATGAACGCGAACATACGCGAGACCGGATTGACGCCAGACTCGGGCTCGGAGGAATGTGCAGAAACACCCAATACATCAAGTCGAACCCGAGCACCATCTTGCACTGCCCGTATCGCGAAGTTACTCCCATTGCGAGCGGCGAAAATAGCACCCTCTTCGTTCAATGCACTGACCAGCGCTTCGGGACGCTCGCTGCGAATAAACACTGTAGAGCTTGCGGGAATCTGATTCGTTGCGAGCCCGCCTGTAAGTTCAACGATCTGCGCGCCCTCTCCCGTGGCAACACGGGATGGGAAACTCGCCATCACAGTGCCATACCCCTTCTCCGCGATGATTACCGGGTAGCTGCCGTCCAGCGCTATGTTGTAATCGGGAATTGGATTACGCTCGAAGTAATAGGGCATCGCATCGCCACCGGTCTCCTCGCGTGTATCCACCAGTAATTTAAAGTGTCTTAGCAGCGGTAGTTTTTCGTCTTGCACGACACGCATCGCATACATCGACACTACGATGCCATTCTTATCGTCTTGAGTGCCGCGGCCATACATGCGATCGCCGACCTGAGTCACTACGAAGGGGTCTAGCTGCTTGCCGTCCTCCAACACCCACAGGGCTGGATTCACTGGCACAACATCCGCGTGCGCATGCACGCCGATGCGCTCCCCAATCTCGTCACCTAGGGATATTTCATAGATTCGATCGCCGATATTGCGGAAACTCAGCCCGAAGCTCTCGGCTACACTTTGCAGCTTAACGGCGAAACGTAAGAATTCTGGGTTCTCGTGTTGTGCAACACCCTCAACATTAAAGGTTGGGATCGCCACGAGTTCCCGCAAGGTTTGTAGCGCAGCATCGGTGTATTTAACCCGCGCATAGAGCCCCAGAAGACGCAGTAGCATCGCGTCTTGTTCCGCGTCGAGTTCTGCGCCACTTTGATAGGCTTCGTGCAACGCGGAGACCCCAGCCCCTTGTAGGGCCGACAGCGCTTGCACATCGCTCAAGAAATCAATGAAGCTCACCGGCTCAGAATCCCTCAGCCCAGAGACAATAGCTTGAGCTTGCTCACTATCGACACTAGCACTAGCCAAGCCGGCAAAACCTAGGCTGACGCAAAGAATCAAACCCTTCAGCAATTTTGTATTCATCGTCTGTGTCATTTTCATATCATTCTCTCTGCTATTTTTTTGCATCAAAATTATTATGCGCAAACGCGGCTAATGCACTTTCGCAATAATGCCATACGATCTCATAGCTGCGCTGCAATGCCCCGCGATTCTCTTGAATTACTGTTCGCCCTGCTTCGCCCATTTCTTGCCGCAAACTCGCGTCGTCGAACAATTGCAAGACAGCGCTGGCCAAGCCATCGGCATCGGCCACACTGCGCAAGGCACCGGCCTCCTCTAACTGCTCACAAATCGTCTGAAAATTGAACTGCGAAGGCCCTACCAATACTGGCAATCCGAGCGCAGCAGGCTCCAACACGTTGTGGCAACCAGTGGGGACTAGGCTGCCCCCCACAAAGGCAACATCGCTGATACTAAAATAGCTGAGCATCTCTCCCATTGAGTCGCCGAGGAATACATTGCAAAGCTCCGACACGGCCGCGTTCTCGCTCCGCTTTACCAAGGTCAAGCCAAGCTCCTGCACTAGTTTTGCGACAGCGCGAAATCGTTCAGGGTGACGTGGCACTAATACTAGTAGTAAATCGGGCATCTTACGCAGACAGGCCTTATAGGCGAGGAGGACATTCTCTTCCTCACCCTCCCGTGTACTCGCCGCTATTAAGACAGGTCGCTCGCCCTCTATGAGATCGGCCAACACAGCGCGTTGATTCTGAAGCTCTCCTGGCACATCTATTTCGAATTTAATACTGCCAGTAACCCGCAGTTGCTCCTGCCCCACACCCAGACGCTGGAAGCGCAGCGCATCGTTCTCGGCCTGCGCGGCGATGCAGTCGATTTGCTGCAGCATGGGCTTGCCGAGTTTAGGGAATTTCTCATAGCCACGCGCCGATTTCTCGGACAGTCGAGCATTGGCTACTATCACTCGACCACCCGCTGCCTTCGTATAGTGGATAATATTGGGCCACAACTCCGTCTCCATTATCACTAATGTATGGGGCTGGAAGCGACGCAGAAAATTAGTCACGGCGAGGGGATGATCGTAGGGCGCATAGACGTGACAGACGTCACTGCCGAACATCTCACGCACACGCTCCGAACCGGTAGGCGTCATTGTCGTTACGACGATAGGCAACTCGGGATGCTCTGCGCGCAGTTTGCGTATCAAAGGCGCGGCGGCGATGGACTCCCCAACGGAGACAGCGTGGATCCACAGCCAGCGCCCCTTCTGGTCGCGCTGCGTCTTGTCGAGTGTAGGCAGACCAAAGCGCTCCGCCCAGCGTTTAGCGTAGGCAGGGGCTTTGAGGGAGCGCCACAGAAGGCGCACGATGATCAATGGCAGAATCAGCGTAAATAAGATGTTATAGGTGAGTCTATTCAAAACGGTTAGTCTGCTCCACGGCGGTTGCATGCTACCATTGGCGCCCATTTGCGTAACGGCACTCGATGTTGCCGCACTTTAACAAATTTTCATCGGACACAGTTAGTAAGGCCGCAGCAAGATACTGGCCACACGATCCCAAGTGAGCACGTATGACACAAGCACTACAGACCGACATAGTCATTCTAGGCGGTGGTATCGCCGGACTCTGGCTTCTCAATCGCCTTCGCCAAGAAGGCTATGACGTTGTTCTTATCGAGAAATCGGCCCTAGGTGCAGGGCAAACCTTGGCCTCACAGGGCATCATTCATGGCGGACTGAAGTATGCTCTTAGCGGCGTGCTGAGCCCTGCCAGTAGTGCCATTGCCGCTATGCCAGAGCTCTGGCGTCGCTGCCTGCGCGGCCAAGGCGACGTCGATCTGCGCGCCTGCAAGGTACTCTCACCCAATTACTTCATGTGGTCTAGTGGCGGTTACCGATCGAGGCTAAAGACTTTTCTGGGCAGCAAGGCACTTCGCGGTCGTATCGACGCGCTTAGTCCCTCCGCCTATCCAGACTTTCTAAGGGCACAGACCCTCTCGGGCATGCTCTATCAGCTCACGGATTTCGTAGTCGACACCCCTTCTCTAGTGGAAGTACTTGCCGCTCCTCATCGAGATCGCATTTTTCAGATTGCTCCCGAGCAACTGCACCTGCGTGGCAATGCCGAGCAAGGGATGACATCGCTGCAATTGGACACGGCGGATGGCTCGCTAACTCTTCAAGCTCAGCGGCTAGTTCTGGGGGCCGGAGAGGGCAACGGCGACTTGCTAGCCCAGCTGGGCATGGATAATCCGCAGATGCAGACCCGTCCGCTGCATATGTTGGCCGTGCGCAGTCGTCATCCACATCCCGTATACCTGCACTGCATAGGGGACAGTTTTGGCATGACGCCTCGCCTGACCATCACCTCACATCCAGGCCCAGATGGTTGCTGGGATTGGTATATCGGCGGCGAGATTGCTGAGGCGGGAACGAAGCGCAGCGCGCAGGAGCAGATCGAGGAAGGTAAAACTCAGCTACAGCAAATGTTCCCCTGGGTAGACTTCTCGGGTTCGCAATGGGCAAGCTTCTTTATCAATCGTGCGGAACCCAAGCTGGCTAATTTGCAGAGGCCCGATACGGCCTATATTCATAGCGTCGCCAACACTGTAGTGGCATGGCCAACCAAGCTAACCCTGACTCCCGAACTCGGCAAAAGTGTCGTGAACCTATTCAAGGAGCAAGGATTACAGCCCTTGCCCACTGAGGAGAGTTCTGGAGTAAGCGATAAGCTATCAAAACACTTTGCAACACCTCCGATTGCGACACCACGTTGGGAGGATCTACTGCGATGAACGCAACAACTCTTCTACCGAAACGCACCCTAGGTAGCACGGGCATCGATGTGTCCTGTCTTGGTCTTGGCACCGTAAAAATTGGACGCAATGAAGGCGTTAAATATCCTCGGAATTTTGACCTGCCAGATGATCGCAGTGTCCAGAACATCTTGCAGCAATGCGCCGAACGCGGAATGAATCTTATTGATACCGCTCCCGCCTATGGCAATAGCGAGAAACGCCTAGGGCAGTTACTCGAGAATAGACAGCAATGGGTAATTTGTTCGAAGGTGGGCGAGGAGTTTGATAAGGGAGCATCCCATTTCGATTTCAGCGCAAACCATACCCGCAAGAGTATTGAGCGTAGCCTGAAGCGCCTGCGCACCGACTACCTAGACATTGTGCTAGTACACTCGGACGGCAGCGATGAGGCAATCATTCATCACAGCGATTGTCTGGAAGCGCTGCAAAGAGCGCGCGAAGAAGGTTTGATTCGGGCCTACGGTATGTCTACTAAGACTGTCGCGGGCGGCCTGCTAACAGTTGTTCATGCCGACATAGTGATGGTGACACTCAACCCGGGTGCCACTGATGATCGTGTGGTGGTCGAGGCCGCTAATAAACAAGGCAAGGGCGTTCTAATCAAGAAGGCACTTAACAGTGGTCATGTCGTGGCCGAGCTCGGTAAGGCGGAGCAGCAAGCCCAAGATCCAGTGCAGAACTCTCTAGATTTCATCTTCGCCAACGCCGGTGTCGGAGCAGTCATTATCGGCAGCATTACACCCCAACACCTGCAACACAATATAGACTGCGCAATACGCGCGGCCTCCTAGCGCAGCAAAACGCAAAACTCGCACAAGGTGTACAGATCGCCTGGATCATTAAGATTCATAGGGGGTGCAACTGTCTTTAACATCGAGCCCCAAAGCGCCAGCGGCGCGCGAACCGAAGCGCTAAGCCCGGCCGATTCAGCAAGCTGCGACATACTTGCGGCCATGCCGAAATTCTCAATCATGCCTTGCAAGACCTGCTCGCCGGGACTTAGTGGCTTCTCTATATAGCGCCATGTGTAATTATCCATGCTGGCTAGGCGTGCTGCCGCCTCAATGGCATCATCCATAGTTCCGAGATTGTCGATCAAGCCTCGATTGATCGCCTGAGTTCCCGTCCACACCTGACCTTGCGCAACGAGATCAACCTCCTCTATATCCATGCCACGGGCATCCGCCACGAGTTGCAAGAAATTGCGATACTGATTCTCTACACTGCTCTGCAACACGGTAGACATCGCCTCGTTCAATGGGCTTAACACGTCCGAGCGACTAAGTGGCGTGGTGCCAACCCCATCGGTATAGACGCCGATTTTCTCAAGACTAGTTTCGAATGTTGGTACGATGCTGAAGACTCCAATAGAGCCCGTAACGGTAGCAGGAGACGCCCATATTTCATCCGCAGCTGTCGCGATCCAATATCCTCCTGATGCCGCAGTTCCACCCATTGAGACGATCAGTGGTTTGCCCGCGCGTTGCAGCTCTACTAATTCCTGCCGTATGAGCTCCGAGGCAAATGCCGAGCCACCGGGAGAATCTACCCGCAGCACTACCGCCTTTATCGCGTCATCGCGGCGTGCCTCACGAATCAATTCGTTCAAGGACTGAGCGCCGATGGTACCCCGTGGCTGTTCGCCTATATCAATAGTGCCTTGTGCCACTATTACGCCAATTTGATTTTCGCGGTATTCTGGCGATGAATTTGTAGCAGCTAAGTAGCGCCTGTAGTCGATTGTCCGAGGCCGACCCGATGCGCTAGCGGCAAGTACACTAAGCCGTGCTTGTAATTGTGCGGGAGTGACAAGTTCGTCGACTAGATCAAATCGCATGGCGAGTTGCGCCATGTCGCCGTTCACTTCGAGTAAATGTTGGGGATAGTTATTGGCGTAGTCACGAACCTCTTCGGCGCTTAAGGCACGATTGGTGGCCACTTGATTAACAAAGCGCTGCCAAAGCTCATCGACAACAGATTGATTGTTCTCGCGCGAAAGGTCCGACATGCCAGTTAGGAGATACGGTTCGACTGCGGCCTTATGAGTACCGACCCTAAACACGTGCACCTTTACCCCTAACTTTTCGAGAAGCTCCACATAGTAAAGCTGATTGCCACCATAGCCCTGTAGCACCAGCTGACCCATCGGGTGGAGGTATATTGTCTCGGCATAAGAGGCCAAGAAATATTGCGCTTGCGTAAAGAAGTCGCCGTGGGCAACTAGGGCTTTGCCCTGTCCTTTGAAGTCTTCCAATGCGCTGCCTATGCGCTCGAGATTGGCCGGACTTACATTTCCCATCTCGCGTAGATCGAGGACCACGCCGCGCACGCGGTCGTCTTGCCTAGCACGCGCTAGGGTATCTAATACCTCTCTCAATGGAGTGTCGACGATTTCCTGAGCCCCTAACAATAGACTCGAGGCGTCGAGCATGCTCGGCTGCTCTACAATATTTCCTACGGGCGCGAGCACTACGAGGGAGTTGTCAGGCACATTGATCTGCTCCGGGCCGCTGAATATAAAAATGGCCAGCAAGAGGAGGATGACGAGGAAGATTAGGCGCCCTAGAAATACTCTAAGCGCATCGATGCTTCTGCCGAGGAAGCGGAAAAAACGTCCTAAAAAAGAGCCTTGTGACATATAGCAACCATCGCCTTAAATTGAATTAGAAAGTGCGCTAAGCATCCCAAGTAAAGCACAGGATCCCAGAATCACCAGCATGTGTAGTCGTAATACGAACAACATCGCGAAAGCGGTCAGGGTCAGGAATAGATTAGGCAATGCAATACTGCTCAATGTCGGCAGCAACATGTCCATCCCGAAGGACTGCACCCTCTCGGTATGTGTAAACAAAAAGTTGAACCCGAACCAGAGAGCCAAATTTGCGATCACGCCTACTACAACCGCCGTAATTGCACTTAGCGCTGCAGCAAGGGCTTTATGACTACGCAGTTTCTCTACATAGGGGGCACCGGCGAAAATCCACAGAAAGCATGGCAGGAAAGTTACCCAGGTGGTGAGCAATGCCCCCGCGCTTGCTAGTAGTAGCGAAGAGCCTTGCCCCGCCTCGCGCCATGCGCCTAAGAAGCCGACAAACTGAGTTACCAGAATGAGCGGCCCAGGGGTCGTTTCTGCCAAGCCTAAGCCATCGAGCATCTCGCCCGGAGCCAGCCACTGATACTGCTCTACTGCCTGCTGCGCGACGTAGCTGAGTACGGCATAGGCACCGCCGAAAGTCACAACCGCCATACGCGAGAAGAAATCTGCGATCTGAGTGAAGGCGTTGTCGCTACCAAGCGCGAGATGCAACAGCAACACAGTGCCTAGCCATAGGCCTAGGCAAGTCAGAGCTGCGAGACCAGTACCGGGGCGTACATGCAACAGTAGGGGCTGAACTTGCGGAACAGCACTTTGCGTCGGCTCGACGCTAGCTTTTAGATAGGCAAGCAATCCTGCACAGAAAATAACTAGTGGGAAGGGCAGCGCGAAGACGAATAAGCCGACGAAACCGGCCAGCGCGAGCGCTATGTGGAATCTGCCCTTCAATGCCCGCTGGGCGATTCTTGCCATAGCCTGACATACGATCGCCAACACTGCGGCCTTCATCCCGAAGAACAGCCCTGTAACCAGACTCACATCGCCGAAGAGGACGTATATCCAAGATAGTGCCAAGATCGCCAAGGCGCCGGGCAGAATAAACAACAAACCCGCTACAAGACCGCCACGTACACCATGCAGCAGCCAGCCTACATAGGTAGCCAATTGTTGAGCCTCTGGTCCGGGCAGTAACATGCAGTAGTTTAGTGCGTGTAGAAAACGGGACTCATCGAGCCAGCGCTTCTCGTCTACGATGATACGGTGCATTAGGGCAATCTGTCCCGCTGGCCCCCCGAAGCTCAATATGCCGATCTGCCACCACACTGCGAGCGCCTCGCGGAAGCTGACTGCCTTAGCTACAGGGGCCTCTTGCATCTCTCTAGCCTTTGAGCTTTTCGACGATCGCGGACGTAGAGCAATTGTCTAGGAAAGCGAGCACCTTGACCTGCCCTCCATAGCTCAATACATATTCTCCACCGACTACCTCGTCGACGCTATAGTCGCCACCCTTCACTACGATGTCGGGCTTTAACATCTCTAAGAGCGCTTCTGGCGTGTCCTCGGGGAAAGACACCACCCAATCTACTGCCTCCAAGCCCGCGAGTACGGTCATGCGTCGCTCGACTGGATTGATGGGTCGCCCAGAGCCCTTGAGCCGCTTCACCGACGCGTCGTCATTGATGGCAACGATAAGGCGCTGACCTAGCTTGCGGGCCTCCGCGAGATAGCCGACGTGCCCGGCGTGAATAATATCGAAACAGCCATTGGTGAAGACCACCTTCTCACCATGGGCGCGGGCATCGAGTACGGCCAATGCCAACTGATCGGCACTCATCACACCACGACCTGTGCCTTCCTCGCGCGCAATGGCGCGACGCAGCTCTGGACCACTAATCGCCGCAGTACCCAGTTTGCCCACGGCAAGGCCAGCCGCGAGGTTCGCGAGCGCAGTGCCAATGTCTAAAGCACTACCAGCGGCTAGCGCGGCGGCGAGGACTGCTACCACGGTATCTCCGGCCCCGGTCACATCGAAGACCTCTTGGGCGCGGGTGGGCATATGCAGCTCCGGGAGGTCGGGACGCAGCAGCGTCATGCCATTCTCGCCACGGGTAATAAGAAGGGCTTGGAGGTCTAGATCCTCTAGTAATTGCAGCCCCTTGCTAGCGAGCTCTTCTTCCGAGGCACAGTGTCCGACTATGCTTTCAAACTCGCTCAAGTTAGGGGTGATCACGGTCGCGCCCCTATACTTGCTGAAATCATTGCCCTTGGGATCGACCACGACCGGTACCCCCAATTTCTTGGCAGCCTGAATAAGCGCCTGCGTCTGCTGCAGCGCCCCTTTGCTATAGTCGGATAAGACCAAGACCTGAGTCTGTTCGAGTAAGGCCAGCGCCTGACTCTGGAAAGAGGCGACAGCATTGGACGTAAAGTCTTGTTCGAAATCCACCCGTAGTAGCTGTTGATGTTGGCTGATCACGCGTAGCTTGGTGATAGTCGGAGCCTCTTGGCAGGTTGCGAAGTCACAATAGACGCCCGCGGCTTCTAGGCGACTGCGCAGTTCAGTGCCCGCCTCGTCGGCGCCGACTATACCAACCAATGACGCTGCCGCACCAAGGGCCGCAATGTTCAATGCGACATTACCCGCGCCGCCTGGCCGATCTTCCTGATTGCCGACCCGTACCACGGGTACCGGAGCCTCGGGAGAGATTCGCGTCGCCTTACCATGCCAATAGCGGTCGAGCATTACATCGCCAACCACGAGAACACGCGCCTGCTGAAAAGGGGGCATATCGAGCTTCATTACTGCGTCCTAAAGTCTTTAAAGAGGCGGCAATCTTAGCACAAGGGCTCATTGAAGTTGATTGATGGCGTAGTTGTGATTTAGGCTTGGCCGAGACCGATCGCCGCCCGCGCAGCTGATCTCGCTATGGCTCGCAAAGAGAAGTGTCAATATGGACCTTAAATCGCTGGTGGAAGAACACGATACGCCAGAGGGGAAGATTTTCGACTCTGTTATTCAAGTCCTGATCATCATCTCCCTGTTTACGTTCTCCCTCGAGACCCTACCCAATCTTAGCGAAAGGTCCCAGACCCTCTTAAATATCGCCGAGGTGATCATCGTCTTCTTGTTTACCATCGAATACGCATTGCGTGTTTACGTTGCCGACCGTAAGACCGGGTATATCTTCAGCTTCTACGGCATTGTGGACCTCCTCGCCATCCTGCCCTTCTATCTCGCCCTAGGCGTAGACATGCGCACCCTGCGGGCTCTGCGCCTATTGCGTTTGTTTCGGCTATTCAAACTGGCACGCTATAATCGAGCTATCGACAGGTTCGTGAACGCCTTCACCATTGCGCGGGAAGAGATCATCATCTTTGCGATGGTCACCATAATCATGTTGTACCTCTCCGCTACCGGCATCTACTACTTCGAGCACGAAGCCCAGCCGGAATTATTCGCCAGCATATTCCATAGCATGTGGTGGGCCGTGGTTACATTAACCACCGTAGGCTACGGGGATATGTACCCCATTACCGTAGGCGGCCGAATCTTTACCTTCATCATTTTGATCATCGGCATAGGTATTGTCGCGATCCCCGCCGGTCTACTTGCCTCTGCCTTAAATAAGGTGCGCAGGGACGAGGAGGACGATGCGGATGAGTGAACCTTGCTACAATCCCCACCTTCGCCGCATACGGCCGCTACCAACCGGAACCCTGTGAGTAAGAAATCCTTAAAATCCGAGCGTCTTAGTGACTTCCTCAGCCCCCGCTATTGGCCGACCTGGCTTGGCTATGGTGTGATCTGGCTGGCTGCACAACTACCCTTCCCGGCGCAGATGCAGATAGGCAAAGCCTTGGGCTGGCTTAGCTTCTATTTAGCGCGCGAACGCCGCCATATCTGTGAGACCAATATCGCTCTCTGTTTTCCCGAATTATCCCGGGAGCAACAAGCGCGTCTTGTTCGTGAAACCTTTACCTCGAACGGGATCGGCGTCATGGAGGTTGGACTGGCCTGGTGCCGCAAACCACAATCGTTCCGCGAGCGCGTTAGCGTTACCGGCTTGGAGAATCTGCAGCGTGCCGCCGCAGACGGCAAGGGGGTGTTGCTCGTCTGCGCTCACTTCACGACTTTAGAGTTCGCAGGAAGTTTACTCAGCCTGTTCCATGAGATGGATGTAACCTACCGCCCTCACAAGAATCCCTTGTTTGAGTCCTTGATGTTCCGAGCTCGCCAGCGTTGGTATGGCGCAGTCATCGAGCGTGGCGATGTGCGGGCGGCACTGCGTAGCCTGCAACACGGACACACACTCTGGTATGCGCCCGACCAAGACTACGGCCGCAAGCACTCAGTATTCGCAAAGTTCTTTGGCGTCGAGGCCGCTAGCATTACTGCCACCAGTCGCTTTGCCTCTTTCAACGACTCGTCAGTCATATTTTTTAGTCATTACCGTAATGCGGATGACTCGGGCTATCATTTAGACTTCAGCCCAGCCTTAGAGAATTATCCGTGCGGCGACGAGACTATCGACGCTCAGCGCATTAACGATGTGATTGAGACTGCCATTCGCAAGCACCCCGAACAATACCTATGGCTTCACAAGCGCTTCAAGACACAGCCAGAGGGCCTGTTGAGCCCCTACAAGAAAAACAAGCAGAAACGACCAGCCCAATGAGAGATGCAATGAGTAGACAATGGCGTGACATCGATATCCGCAATGCGGCGATCCTCATTAGCCTAGTGCTCTCGGTTTGGCATATTCTCGTCAATCCCGTCCCCAACACCGACGCTTTCGTTTACGTGCGCACTGCCCATGTCTATCTGGATCAGGGCATCGCAGCGGCATTCCAATGGTATCCATCCGCGAGCTACCCAGTCTTGATCGGCATGTTGAACCAATTGACAGGGGTAGACCTGATACTCGCAGGGCAATTGATCAACGCTGCTCTGTTTGCCGTGCTCGTCTACGCATTTATTACGCTCGCCCTGGAACTGCGCAAGACCCCACGCGTTGCCCTGATCGCTGCGATCGTGATACTGGCCTTTCCGAGCGTGAACGAGTATCGCTACTATCTCATTCGCGATATCGGCTTTCTCGCATTAATGCTACTTGGCGCTATTGAGCTTACTCGTTATCAGAAACACCAGGCGACTAGGCACGGGCTCGGCTTCATCGTATGGACCATATTGGCTGCGTTATTTCGCACCGAAGCCCTTATCTATTTACCTTTAGCGCCGCTAGCATTGCTAAGTCTTCGTGCGAATAACCGGGCTTATGATCTGCGTGCCTTGCTGAAGATCGAGGCCACTTTACTAGCATTGGCGCTTCTAGCGTTCGCAGCATTGACTGCCGCAGGCGCAGAGGTCTTAGAGGCTTTGCAGAGGATAGTGACAGTGTATATGCCGTTCCTAACTGAAGCTATCGAGGCATTGAGCGCACAGAATTCGCCTTTGGGCATCGCCATCTTTGGGGAGTATGCAGCGAACTTCTCTGGGCAGTATCTGTGGGCATTTATGCTGGCGGGGCTGAGCACCATACTTTTAATTAAATTGATCACAGGCTTCGGGGTGCCAAGCCTGGTGCTCTTCCTGTACGGTTATAAGAAGGAGGCCTTAGCGTTTCGCGATCCGGCCCTGCGAATTACGATCGCCTATATGATCATCGCATTCATCATCTTACTCGCCTTCCTCGCACTAACGCGTTTCATCGCAACACGCTATACGCTCATGTTTTGCCTCGCCACACTGCCGCTGCTGGTGTTAACCGTCGATAGGTTTATTGACCCAATGCAGCAAAGTGCGAGACGAACATTATTGCAGGGAGTGCTCGCCGCCCTTGTGCTGTTCTCCGCGGTCGACGCGCATATTAGTTTCGGCGACTCGGGCCGTTCTTTAGACGAGGCAGTGCAGTGGTTGAGCGACAACTCTACGCAAACAGATAATGTCTTCACCAATAGTAATTACGTGGCCTACTACAGTGGAAGTGTTCAAGACTACGATCTGATCAATCGCTACATCAGTGCCGAGGACATCAGCAACACCTCCGTCGGCACAATCGTGATACTCACGACAAGCCGCAGCATCAATGCCGAGATAGAGCGCAGCACCGCGCTCCAGCAGATCGAATTACTCGCGGCCTACCCTGATCAAGACGATCCGGATATCGTGATCTTTCGACGCATCTAGTTGTCCCAGTCCGGCTCGGGCCGCTTAGTCACCAACAGATCCTGCATTATCAAGTACTCTAGGTCTGAACCGAAAAATAGGTTCAGCGCATCCTCTGGCGAACAGACCATCGCCTCTCCCGGACGATTGAGGGAGGAGTTCAACAATACTCCGAATCCACTAACGGCTTCGAACTCTTTGAGCAATCGATAGAAACGCGGATTCGCCTCTTTCTTCACCACGTGAGCGCGGGACGTACCGTCCTTATAGACCAAGCCTGGAAGCTTCTCACGCCACTGCGGCGCCACATCGAAACTCATGGTCATATAGTCTGCGGGATGCTTGGAGCCGAGCACTTCCTCGGCCAGAGTATCGATGATGCTCGGCGAGAATGAGCGCCAACTCTCACGGAACTTAATCTTCTTATTAACGGAATCTACCGCGGCGGCCTGCATAGGATTGGCCAAGATACAGCGATTACCCAAGGCACGAGAGCCAAACTCCATGCGGCTCTGGAACCACCCTACAAGATGGCCCTGCCCAAGCAGCTGAGCAGCACGAGCCGGGGGATTCTCCAAAACTTCGAAGATCGGTTTATCGCGATGTTGTTCACAGGCCCGTAGACAGCGCTCGGTCGTATAACGGGGCCCGAGGAACGCATCACTGATTCCTTTAATGGGCACATTCTGAGTCGAAAGCGTATATGCAGCCGCGCCGATAGCGGTGCCGGCATCGCCTGCTGCGGGTGGCACGAATAACTCTTTCACTAAAGGCATGGCGGCTAGGCGCTGATTTAGTTTCACATTGAGCGCGCCGGTGCCTGCAAACGCCAGCTTGCCGGTCTCCTTAAGCACTGGCCCCAAGTAATGCTCAACCAATGCCACCGCCGCATCCTCATAGAGTTTCTGAATGCTCGCGGCATAGTGCACATAGGGGTCTTGGAATAACTCCCCGGCACGGCGTGGTCCGAGTAGGTCTACGAGTTTTTTGCTGAAAAAGTGGCCCCTCGATTTATCCTTAAAACGCCGCAGGCCCACCGTACTAATCAACTTGGTATTGACCTTAAAATGCTTGCCGTCAAAATTAGCCAGCGCGGAGAGATCATACTTATTCGGGTCTCCGTAAGTCGCCATGCCCATTACCTTGGCGTCGCCGTCGAGCATGTCAAAGCCCAGATAATCAGTGATCGCTCCGAACATACCTGACAGTGAATCGGGGTCATAAAATTCTTTGATGCGATGAATACGCCCATGCTCACCATAGCCGAGGAACATAGAGGCATACTCGCCCTTCATATCGATAGTTAAGATGGCGGTCTTCTCAGCAAAGCCACTCATATGGTAGGCGCTACTCGCATGGGACAACTGATGCTGAACTGGAACGAAGCGTACCTTATGCCAAGGTATCTTCAACTCGTCGAGCAGCTGTTTTACTTCGTGCATATAGCGACGATAGCGCCGGTTGCCATTGAACAGGGCGTCTACGCCGCGCTCTGGCGCATACCAGTAGCGCCGCGCGTAATGCCAGCGCGCACGACTAAAGATAGAGATCGGGGCGTAGGAGACCGCAACTGTGTTGATGTCTCGCGGCTTGATCTTCGCCGAGCGAATACAGAACTTAGCTGCCTCTCGTGGCATGCAGCCTTTAGCGTGCTTGCGCCTGACTAAGCGCTCTTCCTCAACGGCAGCGACGAGATCGCCATCGACAAATAATGCGGCGGCCGCATCATGCCCAAGTGCACCGGATAGCCCCAGCGTGATAAGTGACATTATGACCCTTTCGTAAAGTAATCGGATTCTTCCTGCAGTTGCGTAAGCATGGTCTGCACCATCTGCGCTTGTGCCGGTTCATCTTCCCAGTTTTTAGCGAAACGCTGTAAATCTTTCGCACGGGCTTTTGCGAAATGACCCGTGTCAAACTCTTGATACATGCCATCTAGATCAAGCACAGCCAGCCCTTTTTCAGTGACTAGAAAATTCGTCGCCTTCATGTCGCCGTGTACTATGCTGTAGTCACGCATGGTGGCAAAAAGCGCCTTGAATTGATTAAGCGCGCGGCTCCAGGCGGGCGAGTTTATAGGCTCTTTTTTCAGCAAATGCAAGGCATCCTCACCCGGTAGGTATTCGCAAAGGAAATAGGCCTCTCGGCGCAATGAGCCGAAACGCCACTCCATCATCAGCAATGGTTTGGCAGTGGTGACTCCCAACATCTCCAGCATATGGGCATTGCGCCAACACACCCATGCTCGGCTCGGTCTAAACTGGCGCCTGATTCGGTGCCACAAGCTTTTAATATTGTAGCGTTTTAGAACGTACTGCTTGGCGTCTATTTCGACAATCGCAACCGTTGCACTACGCCCCGCTTTGATAATCTTACCGCGCTCGATGTAGGCGTCTGGCGCGCGAAGGAAATCTTGTAGTTGTGCCGACTCTAAGCTGCGCTCGTAGACAATGTAGTGATTCCAGTCACGCCGATATGCGTTCGCGCTGGTTTCGCGGTACAACTTCTTCAACACGAGCTTAAGACGTAGGGCCCGCTTCTTTCTCAACAAGGCGGCAAATACCGCGATATCTTCACTTAAGTCGGCGCTAGGTCGCTGCTGGCGATAATACTCATACAAGCCTGCTGCCAAACTGTCATTGCTCACTGGAAACTGGGCGAGGAACAATGCGAGATTGCGCAATGAGTTCACGCCATCGACGCCGTCGGGATTATGGGGGTAACGCTCTAGGTCACCCGCATCGAGCAGGTATACAGTACCGTCCTTTAGGAGAAAATTGTCAAGATGGATATCATTCTGCAGTAGCCCGCGTTCGTGGCAATCGGCGATGAGAGACACCACCCTTTGCAACAAGGTCACGCGCTCTTGTGTTGCGGCTCTGCCCCAATTCTGACCAAGGCTTTCTCCATCTTCGATATAGCGCAGCAGCAGGAACCCGCAGCGACCATCGACGAGTGTGCCGCTTCCCAGCAGTTCAGCCGTCTTGATCCCTGCGCTGTCGAGTGCGTTGACACCTTGAATCTCTCGCTGCAGATGTTGCTCCCAACGCCCTCGCGCAAAGAACAGTTTCGCCACCACTAAGGATCCCTGCCAGCGTGCTAAGGCCACTATTCGTTTCTTCGGCAACACACGAAATAATTCGACTAGTTCAAGAGTCTGAGTGCCTTCGCCGACACTATTATCTAGGCGCAACTCTACACTCGCAGGGAACTCGAGTCGGCGTCCGCCTAAGAGCAATGTCGAAGTGTTAATGGCTTGCATCTTTATACATCATGCTGAGTTAATCTTCTTATCCAGTTGCAGTGCCCGGTGCTGAACTTGTTGCCAGAATTGCGCGTCTTCACTAAAGCACTCACGCAGGCTCTTGCCCGAATACAGGCGTACAAAGCGTAGGAAATCCTGTCGATTTAAACCGATATGCAAGGCGGAGAAATATAAGCCCGCCACGTCCTTGACTACCCATCGGATTGGCAGCTTGCGTCGAATCAATGCCCGATGCAGGTCAATCAAAGACAGCTGCGGTGTAGTGATCTGCCCTGCGCTAAATGATGCCTCGTCATGCAGCAGGAAATGACATAGGTAATAGTCGCGATGACAGACGCCATTACCATGCATCACTTTGCTGATGCGGGCGAGCTCCGCGATCAAACGCAGCTTGACCGCAAGAGAGGGTGCAAGCTGTGGCCATCTCGCGCAGTAGTCCTCGAGACTAATGGTGTCTTCTAAAGCCTCAGTCATAATGAAAGACTGACGAGTTGCTGGATTCCAACCTCGGCTACCGAAACCAACGGCTGTCATCGTCGCTAGGCCGAGGCTACGCAGTTTCGCAATCGCGCACCACTCGTTCTCTGCACCTAGTACCGGCATTTTAAAGGTCAGCAGGTTCTTTATAATCTCGCCCCACCCGACGCCCATGTGATTCTTCACGAAGAAACGCCGTTGTTCGAACTCGAAGCGCAGAGTGCGCCTTCCCTTCACATCACGGTAAACGTCTCCATGCAGTTCCGACACCTTGCTGAAAGGGTCTTGCCCTGCCCATGCATTTGCGAAATCGTCACGCAGATTCACAATCATGCACTACTCCCCTGCGCATTTTCCTTGACGAAATCCTCAATCAAACTCGCTACCGTCTCGGGCATGCTATAGAGGTACTGAGTTCGGCCATAGGCAATGCCGTTCGCTCGCCATTGCTCGCGCTCCGGGGAGGTTAACATCTCCAAGAGCTGTTTATTCAAGAGCTGTTGATCGAATGGCGAGGCAGAGACTATGCCTACCCCGGCGCGTTCGATATGAAAGGCGTAGCCGCAAGTGGCGGTAGTCAGGACCGGAAGGCCCGCGATAGTGGCCTCGAGTAATGTGTAGCCTGCGCTCTCACTATAGGCCGGATGCAACATTAAGTCGGCGCCTAATAAAAAGCGTGGCACGTCATCACGACCACCAAGAAACTCACAGCGCTCCGCGATACCGAGCCGTTTCGCAAGCCGGCGGAAACGATCCGATTTATCCTGCCCCACGACGAAATAACGGACATTGTGACGCAGGCTAGCGGGAAGCGACGCAATCGCACGTAAAGAGCGGTCGACTCCCTTTACGACAAAACCGGAACCGATTTGCACGATCGCCAACTCGTGCTCCGCAATGCGAAATTGCTGGCGAAAGCGTGCTCGAATCTCGTCTGCATTCTCCGGCAATTGTCGATCCCGAGAAATACCTGGCGGGATATCGTGGAAGCGCTGCACGCTATGCGGGTAATATTGTTCGAACTGGCCCCTTTGCAACGGAGACAATAGCAAAACGGTAGTTTTGGCATCGGCTCCGAATACTGCATCTTCATAGTCCATGAAGTGGCGGTAGCGCGGGGTGAATCGATAGTAGAAACCGCGCTGTTTATGGGCACGCTCGGCGAAACAGGGGTCGGCGGCAAAGTAGAGATCTAAGCCGGGCATTTTATTGAAGCCGATGACGGCATCGACGGGGTTTGCCTGCAAGGCCTCCGTGACTTGAGTCGTGAACCGCTGATAAAGTGCATGCCGGCTCCAAGCTTTAACTTCGACTAACACGACCTCCAAATCTTCCGGCATATCTCCTTGCCACTTCATGGTATACACCACGACTTTATGGCCGCGCGCTAAACAGGCATTAGCAACCTTTAAGAAGTCGCGTTGCTGCCCACCGTAGGGGAAATAGCTATAGATGAGGAAGGCCAGAGTCATGATAGCTCCGCAGTGCGCTCGCGCGCGGCGATCAAACCCTCGAGGGTCGCCAGCACTTGCGAAGGCGCGTGACTGCTATAGCAGGGCGGATCGACTATGAAGGGCTGTCCTTCTGAAACCGCCTGCACTGGCTCGCCTTGATAGTGGCATGTCTTGCTCATGCACGGCGCGCAGGCGATGGACGATGACAGCTGCAGCTGATTTTGACCAAATGTGCCCGAGAGCCCGGGATTGGTTGGACCATAGAGTGACACTGCGGGGACAGCGAGCGCGGCGGCTAAATGGCCGAGGCCGGTATCGACTGATACGACGCCATCGGCAGAGGCAATTTGGCGCGCCATGCCGGTGAGATTGTGTCGCTCCAATACCGTCACTCCGGGAATATGCTCGGCGATAGCTTGGGCACGCACGTGCTCTTCTTCGCTGCCCCAAGGTAGGCGCACGCTATAGCCACGTGCCGTGGCGAGTAACGCCAGTTCTCGCCAATAGGGCACTGGCCAATGTTTACTCTGCCAAGTGGTGCCGTGCAAGAACAAGAGGGTTGAGTTGGTCGAGGTCTTCTGTGTAAGCCCAATGCGTTCGTAGTCGAGACCGTAATCTATATGCGCGATCTCTTCTTCCGAGAGCGAGTAATTCAGCGCCCGCGAGAATAATTCGCGCACCCTTTGCACCGCATGCTCGTTCTTAGGCACCGAGAACACCTTATTATAGAACAGGGTCGCCATTGGCTCCTTGATGGTGCTATCGCTCAAGCCGATGGTGAGCCCCTTGGATAGACGACTAATGAAGCCACTCTTGATAAGGCCTTGTGCATCTATAACGAGATCGTAATGATCCCGCTTGAGGTCTTTCTTAAAGGCGGCAAACTCGCCGTTGCGAAGAGTGCCTATAATATCTTTACGCCAGCGCCTAAACGCCACCGGAATCACCCTATCCACCGCTGGATGCCAAGAGGGAATCTCGACGAAATTCTCCTCGACGACCCAATCGAATTGCAGGCGGCGATTCGCTCTCTTCGCATCCGTCACTGCAGGGAGTGTGTGTATCACATCCCCGAGCGAAGAGACCTTCACTATTAAGACTCGCAAAACGTGCCGTGCTCCCCTGCCGAGGATTCATCCGCCGCGGACGAGCCCTCATGTGTTAATTGTTCGATGCTCACCAGCCGCGCCAATGCGCTAAGTGCCAGCTCGGGGCTTAAGTCCACTAGGCAGCGCTTGTGCCCGAGGGGACAGACGCGCTCGAAACAGGGGCGGCAGTCGATATCGATAGACAGCAATTGTACTTGATCTGTCAGCGGAGGAGTAAAATCTGCCGAGCTTGAGCCATACATTGCGACGACGGGACGGCCTAGCGCCGCTGCGACATGCATCAGACCAGAGTCATTGCTTACCACCGCTTTGGCCATCGACATTAAATCGATCGCTTGGGCCAGCGAGGTCTTCCCCGTGAGGTCATGGCAGTGTTCGCGTTCGGACTCCACAAGCTCCCGCAGAATATGGCTCGCAACATCATTGTCTTTCCCAGAACCCATGATCCAGACCTGCCAGCCTTTCCCGATCAACTGGGAGCTAACACTGGCGTAGTGCTGTGCCGGCCATTGCTTGGCATCCCCAAACTCGGCTCCTGGACAGATCGCGAGGATTGGTCGTTCGACCTGCAGCTGTAGGGCTTGGACGGCACTCTCTACTGACTGTGCGTTTGTCACTAGGCGTGGTCGTGGCAGGGTACTAGGCAGGGCCTCGCCGTCTGCTCGCCCCAAAGCGACAAAACGCTGCACCATCAGTGGTAGAGCCTCTTTGTCTAGGTCCCGCACGTCGTTCAGCAGCAGTCCCCGTGCCTCTCCGCGCCAGCCGGTGCGCTGTGGCACTCGTGCGAACATAGGCAGAAGCGCCGATTTGAAGGAGTTTGGCAACACGATAACCTGATCGTACCCCTCCTTACGTAGAGAACGACCGAGACGAAAGCGCCCACGCAGGTTCAGCTCGCCATGTTGAAACGGTAGGTCGATGGCGCTGTTCACCTCTGGCATACGCTCCAGTAATGGTCGACTCCACACAGGGGCTAGAACGTCGATAGTCAGGGTTTGACCTAGTGCACGGGCGTCGTCCTGCAGGCTTATGAATAAAGCCTGGGCCATCACCATGTCTCCCACCCAGGAAGGGCCAACAATAAGAATCTTCCGCATCACGATGTTTCCGTGCTTGGGAAGAGGCGTTGCCACACCCGTTCGACGCCCGCTTGTAGCTGCGCGAGCTCCTCGGGCAGTTCTCCCTGCTCCATCTGCGCCAATGCGAATCGATGCAAGGCCGAGCGCAGACCCAGATAGGCTTCAGTCAATAGATCGTGCTCCTCTGCATCGAGTAGCCCGGCGGCCCGCGCGGCCTCGAGAATGCGCACGTTATCCGGATAACTGAGTAGCTCCGGGTGAGCAGCGCAATTGGCTAAGACTAAGTATTGCACCATGAACTCTATGTCGACGATGCCACCGAGGGAATGCTTAATGATGAATGAGAGCTTGCTGCGCTCGCTCGATGGTTTCTTAGCGAACTCACTGCGCATCCGCTTGCGCATGCTGCAGACATCCTCGATTAACTCAGCGGGGTCGCGCGGGGTGCTCAGTATATTGGCGCGCAGCGTGTCGAACTCCCCTTGCAGCTTAGCGCTACCGGCAACAGCCCGGGCCCTCACTAGTGCCTGATGCTCCCAAGTCCAAGCGTCTTTGCGCTCATAGCTTTCGAACGCCTCCATCGAGCTGACCAGCAATCCGGACTCTCCTGACGGGCGCAGACGCATATCGATCTCATAGAGTCTTCCCGACAGGGTCTGAGTACCCAACATCATAATCACACGCTGCGCCAAACGTGTGTAGAGTTCGCGGCTATTGATACTGCGTTGACCATCGGTCACTACGGTATCTTCCACCAACGCGCCGTTGTGCAGAAACACGAGGTCGAGATCGGAAACATAACTAAGCTCGATACCGCCAAGCTTGCCGAAGCCAAGCACTACGAAGTCCATCTCGCCGTGCTCACCGGCGCTGTTAACCGGATAACCAAATTTGCGAGTGAGATAATCCCAGCTTAGGGCGAGGACCTGCTCCAGCACCGCCTCGGCGGTAAAGCTCAAATAGTCACTCACCTTCATCACGGTAAGGCGACCCGTTATTTGTGCGGCCGCCACCTGCAAAGTATGGGATTGCTTGAAATAGCGTAGCGTCTCCATCTGGTCTTCGAAATTCTCAGGATCGATTCGCAACAATTGCTGCGCCAACTCTTCCTGCAACACCACCTTGCCCGGCGGCTCATCGATACCGCCGAGCAATTCATCCAATAACACAGGGTGCTGACTGAGGAACTCGCTGACGAAAGGGCTGGCGGTGCACAGCCGCACCACTGCGCTCAACACATTGCGATTCTCGAGCATCAACACGAGATAGGCGGTGCGCCGACTAACTGCACTTATCAGCATCATCACGCGGGCTAGGGCGAGGCTCGGCGTCTCCACCTGGGACACCGCATCGAGCAGCACAGGCATGAAACGCTGGAAACGTAATCTGCTCTCGCCCTCTAATACCACGAAGTTACGATCCTTGCGGAAATCGTGAATTAGTTTCGTACTTGCGGGCGCATCCTCGAAGCCCTTCTCTTCGAGAAAACTCTGCGCTGCGCTCTCTGTCATCTCTTGTCGCCACAGCTGGCTCCACTCTCGTTCCTGCGCATCGCTTACCGCCTGAGTATCATCTTCGTCGGTGCGAATGACATCGGAGAAGTGCTGGGCAACCCTATAGCGATGTTGCTCAAGCGCAACGATCAATGCATCCCAGTCTGTGTAGCGCATCGCCAATGCAACACGCTGCTGGTCGATTGCATCGGATACCAGAGTCTGCGTTTGTTTATTCGCCAAGCCCTGCAGTTTGTGCTCTAGGCTACGCAGAAACGCATAGGCCTCGCGCAGCTCATTGACCGTTTCCTCCGGCAAATAATCATTCGTCTGCAATACCGCCATGGCCTTGTAGAGAGAGGGTTCTTGCAAGCGCTTGTCACGACCACCATGTACTAATTGCAATGCTTGCACGATAAACTCAACTTCGCGAATTCCACCGGAGCCTAGCTTAATATCCCTATTCAAACCCTTGCGTCGCACCTGCTTATTAATCTGCATCTTCATGCTACGCAGGGCGTCGAAGGCTGAAAAATCTAAGTAACGCCTATAGACGAAGGGTCGAAGCTGAGCGAGCAAGCCCCGCCCTTCTTTCAAATCTCCAGCTACTATGCGCCCTTTGATTAAGGCATAGCGTTCCCAGTCTCGCCCCTGATTCTGATAATAGGTTTCCATCGAGTCGAAACTGCATACGAGAGCTCCTTCGCTACCATAGGGTCGTAGTCGCATATCCACTCTGAACACGAAGCCATCGGGTGTCACAGTATCTAGGGCATCGATAAGGGCTTGACCTAAGCGGGTAAAGAACTGCTGATTGGCGATAGGCTCGCCCTGCGCGGGTCGCGTTTCGCCACTCTCTGGATAGGCAAACATGAGGTCGATATCGGAGGATAGATTGAGCTCATTTGCACCTAGCTTACCCATCCCTATGACTACCATCTGCAGGCTCTTTCCAGATCGCTCGCCTATCGGTTCTCCCCATTTGCTAACCAAGGTGGCATGTAGCACATTCAAGGCGCAATCCAGTGCAGCATCCGCAAGCGCTGAGATATCTGCGCAAATCTCCAAGACTTGCGCTTTATTGCAGACATCTCGCCAGATTATCCGCAGCATCTGTTTCTGATGAAAGCGCCGCAACACCCTCTTTAGGCCAGCCTCTTGTTCCGCCTCGCCAAGAGGCTTCAATTCATCCAGCGCTTGAGTCAATTCGCCCTTGTAGTCTTGTTTATTGCTACGCTCGAGCTCGCCACTGCGCACTAGATCGACCAAAAGTCCCGGGCGCTTTATGCACAGTTGCGCCACATAGTCGCTAGCGCTCCACACCGCACAGAGTTCCTGCGCGAACTGCGCATTGTCAGTAACAAGTGTCGTCAGTTTATCTGCATCGGCTATGGCATTATCTTGCTCGCTCTGTACAAGGCGCAGCCAGTACCGCTCGACAATTTCACGAACGGCGCAGGGAAGATCTTGGGTTTCCAACATACAGTCTGTTTCTCTTTCTCTTTTGTTTAATTCTTATGAGTGTCGAATCGGCAACGCGACTCTACCATCTCTATTTACTTTGTTCGGGAGTCACTCTTAGCACTTCATTGATTGTAGTAATTCCTGAGGCAACCTTTAAGGCGCCACTTAAGCGTAGGCTATGCATACCCTCTTTGTAGGCCTCTTGACGCAGCTTAGGAAGATCTGACTTATCGTCCACAAAGAGTTGCAGCGCTTCGCTCATCGGCATTACTTCGTAAATACCCTGCCTGCCTTTGAAACCGGTCTCGCGACACTCGAGACAACCGACGCTCTGAGCCACGGCCTTGGGTACACGCATCTTGAAAGGATTAGTGATGATCTTCCATTCCGCCTCGGAGATGGTCGTCTCGGTTTTGCAGTGTGGGCACAGCACGCGCACGAGTCGTTGCGCCACAACGCCAACTACCGTGGCTTTGATTAAGTAGGAAGGCACGCCGAGCTCCAAGAGCCGCGTAATCGCGGACGGCGCATCATTAGTGTGTAGAGTGGTAAAAACGAGGTGGCCTGTGAGAGCCGCCTGAATTGCCATCTCGGCTGTGTCGAGATCGCGCACCTCGCCTATCATGATGATATCGGGGTCTTGTCTTAGCAGCGCCTTTACCCCACTGGCGAAATCGAGATCGATATTATCTTGCACTTGCATCTGATTGAAGCGCGGCTCCACCATCTCGATAGGGTCTTCGATGGTGCAGACATTGACCTCATCGGTGGCTAACATCTTGAGCGTCGAATACAGCGTTGTCGTCTTACCACTTCCCGTTGGTCCGGTGATGATAACGATGCCATGATTATGCCCAATAATAGTCTTCCAGCGCTGCAAGTCTTCGCCTACTAGGCCGAGACTCTCGAATGGCCGCAGCAATACCTCAGGGTCGAAGATACGCATTACCAATTTCTCGCCGAAGGCGGTGGGCAGCGTAGAGAGGCGCAGTTCTATTTCTTCGCCACTAGGGCTCTTGGTCTTCAATCTTCCATCTTGAGGTCGACGCTTCTCAGCTACGTTCATACGCCCGAGAATCTTGATGCGACTGGTTACGGCATTCATTACCTGCATGGGTAACGCATAGACCGTATATAGAACACCGTCTATTCTAAAACGCACATTGCCTTTCTCTCGGCGCGGCTCGATGTGAATATCACTTGCTCGTTGATCGAAGGCATACTGCAGTAGCCAATCGACGATGCTGACGATGTGCTGATCGTTGGCCTCGGGGTCTTTGATATTGCCCAGCTCAAGCATTTGCTCTAGATTGCTCAAACCATTAATGTTGCGTGTCGAACTTTTAGTCGCATGGCTGATAGAGTTAGCGAGGCTATAAAACTCAGTAGTCAGACGTTTGAGCTCAATTGGGTTGGCGACTACTCGGCGAATACGCTTTTGCAAGACATGCTCTAAGTCCACCTCCCAAGAGTTTATAAAGGGCTCGGTACTGGCGATTAGAACCTCTAGAGGGCGCACCTCCACAGCAAGAATGTTATGTCGCTGAGTGAAGGCATAGGACATGACCTGTGTCACTTGCGCTACGTCTATCTTGAGGGGGTCGATACGGAAATATTCTTGGCCGGACTGTTCCGCTAGAAATTTAGTAAGCGCTTCGATGTCGAGTGCGCGATTGCCTGGCCCCTGATCCACCAGATCGCGTTCCGCTAGCCATGCCAACAGAGGTTTCTTGACATCATCTCTATCGCGTCGCAGTGCTAACACGGCATCTGCGTCTTGCTCGCTTAGGCGTCCTGCCTCGAGAAGCGCGCGCACGAAACTAGCCAGTTCTATCGGCTTTCCCGTCGCGCCATTCTGTATAGTCGAGCCTTTAGCCAAGCTCATCCGAAATCTCCTGTGGGCGGTCCAACGCTGTCCTATGATTGCCAACAAGTTTATACTGCGCGCCACCAATTACAACGACTTAGGCCGCCTTAGGGTAGCTTAGCGCCCCGAATGCCAATTCTGCACCTGAATCAACTGATGGAAACTCTATGCTGCTTTACCGATTGTCCAATGTTTCACTAGCCTATGGTGACAAGCCACTACTCGATGGCGTAGATCTGACCATTCACAAGGGCGAACGCATCGGTATTCTCGGGCAAAACGGCGCCGGCAAGTCCAGTTTCATGAAACTGCTCTGCGGCCAGGCCCTGCAGGACGGCGGTGAGCTATGGCGGGAGGCTGACTTAAAGGTCGCTTACCTAGATCAGAGCCTACCGGAGTTAAGTGATGAGACCGTCTACGACTACGTAGCAGGCGGCTTAGAGAAGCTAGGTGAGCTGTTGCGACGCTACCACGCCATGACCCATAGCGAGGCAGACGAGATCGACTGGGAGGACCCACGTCAGCTAGAGGAAATGGGGCGACTGCAGAAAGAGATCGAGGCCCGCGATGGCTGGGCCTTTCAGCACCGTATCGATAGCATTATCGATAGCCTTAAATTACCCGCGGACTCCCTGATGCGCCATCTTTCGGGGGGTAGCCGCCGCCGCGCGGCACTTGGCCGCGCATTGGTCTCGCAGCCGGATATGCTCCTTCTGGACGAGCCCACCAACCACCTTGATATTCCCACCATCGAGTGGTTAGAGAAATTTCTCAACACTTTCAATGGTGCGGTCTTAGTCATTAGCCACGACAGGCAATTCTTGCAACGCATTACCAATCGCATCATCGAGGTCGATCGCGGCAAGTTACGCTGCTGGGACTACGACTACGAGAGTTTCCTTATTTTCCGCGAACAGCAGCTAGACGCCGAGGATAAGTTCAATAGCGAATTTGACAAACGTCTTGCCGAGGAAGAGACATGGATCCGGCAAGGCATCAAGGCCCGCCGCACTCGTAACGAGGGGCGCGTACGCGCTCTGGAAAAGATGCGTGAAGAGCGCCAGCAAAGACGCGAACTCACTGGCAAAGCTCGTTTCGAACTAGAGTCGGCTAATGCCTCTGGGAAGATCGTCATCGAGGCGAGCAACATCAGTCACGGCTATGGTGGCACGCAACTGATCAGCAATTTCTCCACGCGCGTTATGCGCGGCGATCGTATCGGTTTTATCGGCGTCAACGGCAGCGGCAAGACCACCCTGCTCAAGATCTTACTCGGTAGCCTCCAGCCTGACTCCGGCGAGGTGAAGATTGGCACCAATCTCGAACTGCTTTACTTCGACCAATTGCGCAATCAGTTGGAGCTAGATAAGACCGTAATCGACAATCTTTGCGAAGGACGCGAGTTCATCGAGATCAATGGCAAACAGCGCCACGTGATCAGCTATCTGCAGGATTTCCTCTTTGCTCCAGCACGCACGCGGCAACCGGTGAAGTCTCTCTCCGGTGGCGAGCAGAATAGACTGATCCTAGCCAAGCTGTTTAGCAAGCCTGCTAATCTCATCGTTCTCGACGAACCGACCAACGATCTGGATATGGAGACTCTCGAGCTACTCGAAGAAATCCTATTGGAGTTCAATGGCACTATCCTGCTAGTGAGTCACGATCGACGCTTCCTCGACAATGTCGTGACGAGCAGCATCGTGTTCGAGGGCGATGGGCAAGTACGTGAGTATGTCGGCGGCTATCAGGATTGGATCGCCCAGGGCGGAAAATTGATTTCCTTCGCCGATCAAGAGAAGGAAAAACAGAGTAAGGCAAACGCGAAGCCGAGCAGTACGCAGACACAGAAAAACGCTGAACCTGCAAAGGCGCCCGCAACAAAACTCTCCTACAAAGAGCAGCGCGAACTAGACCAACTGCCCAAACAAATAGAAACTTACGAGACCAAAATAGCGGAACTAGCTCTAAAGATCGCGGACGCGGACTTCTATAAGCAGGCCCAACCGGAGATCGACACGGCACTGGCGCAGCTTGCTAAGCAACAGAAAGAGCTCGAGGCTCTTTATGCTCGCTGGGAAAGTTTGTTGGAATAATTACTCGACTATCTTGATCCAGTCGCCTGGGTTTGGCGTGCCAGTTGGATAGTAGCCATTGATCAACCGCAGGGTCTCTTCGGGATAGTTTCCTACGGGACTTATGCGGGCCAGCTCCGAGAAAGTGAAGCCTTCAGCAACTTGAACGTAATGAATGCGGCTCTCGTTTCCTGAGAAACGCTCGTTCGACTGAATCGCGCGGAAGGTACGGATGGAGGCAAGAAGCATCTGGTCTGAATCGCCCGCGCCTTCACCTTCCTTGATGTCACCAGTAAATATAAAGACACGCGGCCCCAAATAGATGACGGCGATGCGTTGCGACTTGCCAGCGCTAACAGTAGTGCCTGTATAGCCAATCAGACGAAACTGTTCCAAGGCCTCGGATTTCTGAAGGTTCTGAATGCCGAGCTTATCGCGTATAAACAAGCGCGGCTCTATGGCCTCTTGCATGCGCTGCACCTCGACCTTCAAGCCAACATCCCCGGTAGGATTACTAGCAGAGACAGTGGTGGGTGTTTCGTTAACCGTCCAGTTATCTGGAAACACCATCGTATAGCCTAGAAGAGTCTGATAATAACGATTGCGTGCCGCCGTACCCGTAGTACGTTGACTCTCGCCCACTACCAAGCCTTCAATTTCATCGCGAAACTTCTGATTGTCGACTAGGGTTGCCTGACTAGCCGGCAAGGCCCCGACGCTGGAGATAGCCTGCTGAAGTCGTGTGTCATTGCGCGGGTGTGTTGCGAATAGTCCATGGTAGCTCGGCTGCTGATTGGCGACCTTGGTATTGAAATCTTCTTGGTTCTTCAGCACCGTAACGACAGTGATGACAGCCTGCGGATTATAGCCCGCACGTAGCAGATATTCGGCGCCTAGCGTATCCGCCTCCAATTCATGTTCACGCCCAAAACCGCTCAAACCCGCCTGCGCCCATAGCGAACCCACATCCATGATCTGAGAACCGATATAGCCACTTCCTGTGGCGACAGCCGCCACGACTCCCCCCACGCCAGAGGCCACTCTTGCAAGGCTGCCGCGAGACTGCTGCTGCACCGCGTGACGGGCGGTAATATGACCGATTTCATGACCGAGTACCGCTGCTAGCTCCGCCTCGGAATTGAGGTAGGCGAGCAGGCCCCGGTTTATATAGACATAGCCGCCGGGCAAGGCGAAGGCGTTAATTTCGGGGCTATCGATGATGGTGAATTTAAAATCTAGATCGGGTCGATCACTGACGGCCGCTAAGCGCTGCCCCACTTCATTGACATAGGCATTAAGTTCGTCGTCTGTCAGCAGCGCCATAGACTGCATAACCTTGGCATGTTCCTCTGCGCCAATCTCTAGCTCACGCTTTTCACTCATCGTGACGATATTGGCCTGCCCGGTGGCCGGGTTAATGGCACAGGCACTAAGCCCCAAGGCACAGCCTAACAATAAGCTAATTAGTGGAAGATGACGCGAGGGCAACAAGCTACTCATAGTATTCAGGTCTCTCTAGTCGCCGTTCACAAACTGCTGTAGCTGGCTAGCTAAGCTGTTACAGGCGTTGGCTTCAACGCGAGCGAGTAAGGGGATTGGCACAACGACTGCGGGGACATAGGACTGACCTGTCGCGTCGGTGCTGATAGTGCCGACATTGACAAAGGAGGAGACATCCCAGACTCGCGCATCGAAATTGGAATCATCTTCCCAAGAGCCGAAACCGAAACAGCCACCACCACCTGGGCCTACCGCGCAGGATATGGAGCCACTGCGGCTAGTAGTCTCGGTCTGGCCGTCGAGCCAGACGATATAGCGAATGCCGTATTCCGCGATCTTATCCGACACTAGGCTCTCCTCCATAAGGGCCTGCAGGTCAGAGGTGCGCAGTGGCGCTGTGCGGGGCTCAAACCAAGGAAACAGAGAGTCGATGAATTCTTTCTCGGGAATCACACGAATAGCACGGGACCCGCGAGCCACTCTATCGCCGACGCAATCGACGAACTCTTCGCGAGTCTCGTAGTTGCTGCCTTGTCGTCGCCCGAGAATAACGATGGATTCGTGGGACTCAATACCGGTAGCGCCTTGGCGAAACTCATCTACGGTTGTGGTGGTGCAGGAAGCCATGACTAAGCCACACATTATGACCATGCACGCGTGTATGGCGACTCGACCTGTTCCTTTCATGCTTCTATTTACGGAACTCATAAGTGCCTCGTGTTGATACTTCTGCCCTAGTACAGGGACTGTGTTACGTATTTCGCCACTATTGCTTGCTCGCTAACCAATCACGTACCTCGGGCACTGAGCTGAAGCTTAGCGTGAAATTGGACCCTAGGTCTCTGAGCGCCCCTACAGTGGCATCGTTGATGCCCGCGTCGACCGAGCGCAAAGTCTCTTGCGGGGTTTTCCCATAGGAGGTTACCACCCAGTCGGCGATGTACTCGCCACCGGGGCCAAGCAGACGCATATTGTATTTTATCCATACTTCGTAGGAGTCGAGCCGGGTCTTCTGCGGCAAAGCGAGTTGGAACTCCTCAATGCTTGGGGCGAAGACTGCATCAACCCCTTGGGCAGTAGCGGACTCTAGGCTATCGAGTATTACCACCTTTTCGAACATAGCAGGCAAAACGGAGCCGAATAGCTGCATATGAGTCTGACCGCTGGCGATTCGGTATTCTTCCTTACCTGTCTCACTATATTCGACATAAAGAAAATCCCGCAGTTCCGCATCATAGTAAACACCCAAGGTAAGCGGTATCTGGCGAACATTAGGACTTGGGTAGCTGCCCTGAACTACGAGTGAACTGGCGCCACAGGCGCTAAGTAAGAGCGCTAAGCACGGCAGTGCGAGTCGTTTAAGCGTTTTTCGATATCCCACCAATCTTCTCTCCGCCTTAGGGTCAATGGTTTCAGGCTGGCCTATGCAGCCCTCTATCTATAAACAATACACCTTTTTCATTCAAAACTGTTGAGTCCTACAAAAGTCCCGCCATTTCTTTGTGTCAATTCCCGCATTAAGTTCGCAAATCGATAGGCGCTCTGTCTATAGCGAGGCTCTAATGCAAAGATTACGGGAAAACCGACGGCATGGATTCTTACCATCGGATTGCCGTTGGCATCCTTCGCGTTAAGCCTATCTATAGTGCGAAGCACTTGGGTAATCGACCCACCGGGCTGGAAATCATCGCCCATCACATAAATGCTGATCTTCTTGTCTGGCGCGTAATAAGTGTTAATCGCGGCCGTTACGCCCTCCACCGGGCTACTATTACTATAGGGACTCCAGTTACGCAGCGTGTTAATGATCGTTGTACGCCGTGCGGGTGTGTCTGGAATCCACTGGCCGCGGAAGGAGTCGAACATATAGTCGCCCATATCATTCATGATTTGGATGCCCTTGACGTTCGGATAGACGTCTAGTGTATCGACGATCACGTCGATCAGGCGAGGCCAGGCATTCTGAAACATACTGCCGGAGGTATCGATCACGAAGATTATGTACTCGCTATCCACCGGTATGCCGCCCACCAGATTGTTGCGACGCTCAAAGTCTTGTCCTAACAATCGCTCCATCTCTTCGGTTAAAGACTGCTTTGAGCTAGCTAGATTCTGTGCCTCAATGATGCGTTCGTCGGCGATGCTATTCGAGCTATTGAAGCGACCTTGCACAGAGAACAACTGGCTACGCAAATTGGCTATGCGCTGTTGGAACGCGGAGAGCTGTTCACGCTTCGCATTCAAATCGGCATTAACGATACGCGTCTCACCACGAATCTCGAACAACTGCTCCTGAAGATCCGTAATGGGCATCTGTAGCTGTACCGCGGAGGCCTCCAAAGTAATTGGTGGCGAACTCTCCGTAATCAACAGCAATAGAATCATAGCGCCAAAGCCGCAGGAGATTACGTCGAGAAACGCAATGCTAGAGGATTCTGAGTCGCCACGTCGTTTACGCATTATGGCCAATCCTTCGCTGGGCTTAAGAAGGAGCCCCGTGTAATTTGCGCCAACTGCCAGTATGCAGCCGAGGCGTTGGGGTCGCCCTCCAAAGGAAAAAGTATAATATTGACGGGTGTCCGATTAGGCAGATACTCCACCGCGTCATCGAAAAGTTCAAGCCTTTTCGCAGGTGTGATAAGCCTAGCATTCGAGGCCACTGAGGAGAGTGTCGGCAAGCCGTCAGTGATCAGATAGATATTGTCTGGGGGTGGCGAAAGTTGTGCCGCCGCCTGAAACACCCGCGCTAAGTTGGTGCCGTTCTGAGGAATCATCTGCTTCACACTCGCAACTGCCGCATTGAGTTGATCACGATCCGCCACTTCTAACCAATCCCCATCACTCCCTTCGAGCGCGGCTGTGACGCCACTATTGAAACCGTAAATCTGATACTGACTAGCCACCGGGAGTTGACTGCTAATCCACTCGACAGTGCGCACCGCGCGCTGCCATTTCTGCGCAACGCGTTTATTCGGGTCAGACATATTCCGGGTGCGAATGATGTTGACCAGTGTCTCGTCCAGCATACTCGCCGAGGTGTCGACTAGAATCAAAACGCGATTGCCACCCAAGAACATGCCCGTGAGGTATTGCCGATCCCCTTCGCCAACAAAGGCGCGCGCATTGGACCCGGTTTGTTCGATAGCACTGGATTGCAAGCGCAGTAATTCTTCTTCGAGTGATTGTATATCCGCGCGCAATTGCTCGAGGCTCTCGTCGCTCGCAACGGTGGTGTTCTCCAGTGCTGCGAGTTGTTGCAGGAAGCTATTAATCTGTTCCTCTATTCGGGAGGCTAAGCCCTGCGCCTCCACGACCTCGAGGCTCACCTCGTCGCGTGTATTGCGAATGCGCACGAGATTGTCTTCGCCCTCTAGAATCTCCTCTTCGAGCAAACGCGCCTCGGCCTGCAGATTGGGGTCTCCAACCTCGTTGCGTACCGAAACCTGGTGGTCGAGAATCAAGAAAATGAGCACGACGGCGCCGAAGCCACAGGACATTACGTCCAGAAAGGCTAGACTCATCGGATTGAATGCTCCTCGACGTTTCCTACTCATTACTTTCCTGCACGCAAATTAATTCGATAGTTTTTAAATCGAGCTCTGCCGAACTAAGCGTGTCACCAAGCTTAAGTACTTGCGGACCGTCTAGCGCATTAGCATTGATCAACAAACTCTTACTCTGCAAAATAAACTCGCCGTTTTTGGCTATGATCTCTCCTACTACCTGCATGTCGGCAAGGCCTGCTACCTGCTTGGCTTGCAATAAGTGCACACCCCGCTGCCCGTCTTGCGTTCCCACGCAGATCAATATTCCATCGCAGAGTCGTCGCGCTTGATGGCGCATAAGAAGGTGGGTTGGCGCCACTTGAGCTTGAGCTTCGCTAGCCGCACTAGCTGGTGCTTCACTTTGCCTAGCGCTGACCTTGCTAACGAAGTGAAGTGCCTCTGAAGCGCCTAGCAACGCGTCCCGATAATCAAAACAGGCCTGTGCCACGCTGCGCTCGTTCAACAGCAGTGCTGAGCGCGAGTCACCCTCTAGCGAACTGCTTAGCACCGTATCGAAGCCTGGCAAACACTGCATATAGTCGGAAACTAAAATAGGGCAATTGCCTTGTGGATCGATGACTGCGAGCTGTTCCAAAATCTTATGGAAGAAGGGCAGCAATCGACTATGCAAAGCGCTGCGCGGCAGACTCGCTTGATGCACGGTGTTGTTCTGAGTCAGCCTAACTTGCAAGCTGCTGCGATTCTCCTGCAGGTTAGCATCGTCAGTTGAATCCTCGATGCCCTCCTCACTTAACCACTGCGGTAAATTATCCAAGAGCATCTGCTCTGAAGCTGCGTTGTGCTGTGGGTTGAAACGACACTGCTGGATGAACGCACTCGTGAACAGATGCATCAGGTTATCGCTAATATTCATCCAACCTGCACCCGGCACCAGTACTACGCTTTCGCGTTTAAACTCTGAGCCCACACGCTGCATCTTCGATAGCACCACTTGGTGTAGTTGCAGGTCGATGTGAATCACTGACTCATGATGTGCGTGATCAATGCTCGCCATAAGGGCTGCATCGACGAGCCCAACTGGGCGCATTGGACTTTGTTTTAATAGTCCTAGGAGTATGGCCATCTGCTCGCGACTAAAACTACCTGGGACCGCTAGCACGACCTCGCCTTCTAGCTCCGCGCTGCGGGCAATATCCTGTAGATGGGAGAAAGCGATATCCGCATTGTGGCGAAAATTCCCGACAGGCTTGGAAAAAGGGTCAAGACTCAGCTTATGCCAAAACTGATTGTAGCTACTAAGAGGATTAACCTTACTGCGCTTGCGCGCGCTCTCACCGAACTCGATCTCTTTCGCATTCACATAGGCATAACCTGGGCTACTTAAGAGTATGCCACTCGCGTCACTGAGACGTAGCCCAGCATCGTTGAATTCGAGAACGTGCAAGCTCATTCCAGCGCATCCTTCTCTGGGACTTGTAGGTAGCGCAGCAGGTGCTCATCGCAATAAGCCTGCGTGTCCAATACTAAGCGGTCTTGCAATAACAACAATTGATGCAACAAGAACATTAAGAGAATACTGGTAACAAGCGCCACGAAGGTCGAGTTGAAGGCGACACCTAGGCTCACTGTGACGCCGAGAATATCGCCACTCACGGCTTGGTGTGCTTGGCTAAGTGCAGCACCGATACCACGCACAGTGCCGATGAAGCCAATCGAGGGAATCGCCCAAGCGATGTAGCGCACGATGCTCAACTCACTGTCGAGCCGATCCGACTCACCGTTGCAGATATCCTTGATGGTATCGGAGGCATCCTGAATGCTGCGGGTGCTGCCGAAACGGTGCAGCCCGGCCAGTAAGGCGCGCGGTAGAAGATAGTATCTCTCGTTGTCGGGTAGGGCTTGCACCGGCCTCGCGAAATGCCGAGCATCATCAGGCAGAATACTAATGCCGTCGGACACCTGCAGCAACTCGCGGTCCAGTAGTCTACGCTCTTGTAGAGTGCGCCGCGTCTTCATGCCGATCAGCGTCAGTGCCCATAACATCAGAATAATACAGGTCTCTTGTTCTATATCTCGCAGAATAATGTACATAGAGCGCTCGGCGACATAGCTCTCATCCACCTCCTGCAACGCCGTTTGTTGCTGCTGAATGAAATCGGCATTCGGCCTAATGACGGCGACGTAGGTCGCGTGCACTAGAATCACGACTACGATCAAGGCAAAAATCTGATAAATGACTTCGGTGAGGTAGTTCTGCTTCATTCATTGGCCCTTATTTTTTTCTAAATAGGTGTACGCGGCACGTTCAAATATCAACTGGAAACGATGCCCCTAAATCTTGCGACAATTGCTCGGTAGGGATAAAGCGACCTGTTGAGTCTTCCTCTTCTGCCTCGACTTGCGCAACATCTTGGCTTGAAGAGTCCTGTTGCGCCTGCGCAGCGTCTGCGAGTTCCTCTTGCTCTGCACCGGAATCGGCCTCGTTGACGGCGCCTTGCCCCTGGGCAGCGTCGTTGGTCGACTGCGCGATGGCTAATGTGCTGAAGATCGAAAGCATAAGTGTTGCACAGAGTGCAGTTAGTAGTTTGTTCATCGTGTTATTCCTCGAGGTAACGCGCAATGCGGAAGCCGAGATCGTTGCGAGCGGTATCACCGAAGTCACGATAAGAGAGTCGCAGCTCCGTTATTCCGCTATGGGCCCAACTAGAGCCCTTAATGGTGTGATAGGCACCCGACTCAGTTCCCATAGGATCTATCTCTACCGAAGTGCCAAGTGTAATCATTGTGCCGTAATAGTCATGCACCCACTCCGAAACATTGCCCGCCATGTCGTACATGCCATGACTGTTCACGGGGAACTGGCCCACTGGAGCCGTTCCCATAAAGGTGTCGTCGTATCCTGAAATAAACGCCCCCATGAAGCCACGCACAGAGTTGTCAGCGAAATTACCGGCGCCTGCAGGAGGTGGCATCTGCTCGCCCCATGGATAACGCAAAGTATTGCCATTGCCGTCGGTGCGCGCAGCCCACTCCCATTCCGCCTCGGTCGGCATGCGGTAACCCGTGGACTCGGGGTTAAAGCCCACCACCTCGTCACCTTCAAACTCATAGAACAGTGGCAGCCCTTCCTGTGCACTCAACCAATTGCTGTACAGCGCCGCATCGGTCCAGGTCACTTGAATGACCGGCTGATTATCTAGATCTAAGGTCCGTCCCTGTAGAACGCCGGAGGAGTGATCGGGACGGAAGCGCTTGAATTGGGCGTTAGTAACTTCATTTGCAGAGAGGTAGAAGGGACGCTCTAAACGCACTTCTCGCAGATCTTCGTTTGCACGACGTCCAGGTTCACGTCGCGAGGCGCCCATAGTGAACTGGCCAGGATAAAGTAACGTGAGGGACTGACCCGCCACCGTCGTGATCACAGGCTGTATCGCCTCTAAGCGCGCCGCTTCTAATGACTGCAGATCGATACGAAGCTCCTGCTCCAAGCCTGGCCTCGAGGTGAAGCTGCCGGTATAGGGCACGTAGCCCTCTTGCCGAATCTCGATGATTTGGCTAGCCGCTATCAATTCCAGGGTTTGGTTAGCAACACCCTTGAACTCGCCGTCGACATAGAGCTGTGCATCACTGGGAGAGGCGATGATCCTCACCGTGGACGTAATCGGAACCAGCGGCACCGTAATATCCTGCTCCTCGTTCGGGCGTGTCTCGATGCTACGACTAGCCGCGTTATAGCCACTACGGAATAAGCTTAGCTCGTGGGCACGCCCTGGGGGCAATGCCACCTCGACAGGAGTCTGCCCGCGAAACTCTCCATTAATGGTGACATTGGCGCCACTGGGCTGCGAGCGAATGAACACAAGTCCGTCTGCTCGCTCTAGGACTACCGATGGGATCTGCATGTCGCGCCCGGCCACTACAAGAAGATCATCCTGCCATGCCTTATGGGAGGCAAGCTTCAAGGTTAGTTCGTGCTCACCTTCAAGCACTTCTGCAGTATAAGGGGTTAGCCCTAGCACCTGCCCATCGACTATAATTTCAGCGCCCGGTGGCGTGCTATTAAAGCTAATCTGCGCCCATGCTGGCGCAAGGTTGACCTCGAACTCGCTTTCGACTTGTCGGCCCGCAACGCTAATGTTCTGGGAGCTGGGTTGATAGCGGTCGGCCGATACGTTGAGCACGTACTCACCCGGTTCTATCTCGATATCCCTCAGTGGTGTGCGCCCGAGCGCGACATCGCCCAAGCTCACCATGGCACCGCTCAACTCGCCCGCAGCACCCGTGATGGAGAAGCTCACTATGCCGGGCAATTCCTGCAATTCGATGGGAAAGTCCTGAGCCTGGACGTCAGTGACCAACAGAGAGCGGGCGTCGTCATAGTACCCTTCTTGACTGACGCGAATTTCGAACTCGCCGGGACGCATAAGATAGCGCTGGCCCAGCCGAACGTGAAACCCTGAGAGCACCTCGATAGTGGCGCTAATCGGACTCGCTTGGATTGACACCGACTTGGCTGTTAGGACGAACCAGCCAGACATGCCTGCTACTAGCAAGAAGGCCGCGATTAGGAAGTGCGGCCAGCGCGGTTTAAACCCTGCCCTTTTCTGCTGCGCGTCTGGGGGCGAGAAATCGATAGGAATTATCGGGTCGAACTGTGTGCTGGCGGAGATAGTCTCGCCATGTTCCGGGGTATTCTCTGACTTTTTTTCCTGCATGAGCTCAGCGCCTGTTCACTGCAATAATTTCGTCCGTACACGCGACCGTGACGGGAGCGCTGCTATTACCGAACCCTACTTCAAACTCTTCTCGCACGTCGCGATAACCAGGCCGCGTGCCTACAGCTACATACTTGCCCGGCTTAAGACTAAGCACCTGCTGAGTGAATTTGCCGAGCTCCCCGACTTGATAGAGCGTTACGATAGTTTGGTTATCAGAGACTAATTGCACCTGCACTGGCACCTGTGCCTTGTCCAGCAACGCTTCCAGCTCATTCAATTGCTCTTCGAGTCGCGCACCCTCTACACCTAGATTGCGGCCGGTGTAATAGACCTGCACGACCTGCTCATACACTGCGGTATCCGCTAATCGCTCGGGTTGCTCAATCGCACTGCTCAAGAGGCTGTCCAATTGCGCACGTTTCTGCGCGTAGTCTTTACCTTCGATGGCGAAGACGAGATTGCCGTCGATGCTTAGCGCTTGCTCATATTCATTGACCGCTGCGACCCATTGTTCCTGTGCCTCATAGCGCTCTGCGGCACCGCGATGCAGATTGATCTGCGTGACTGCCAGTTGATCCTTAGTTTGGGTAATGGCCTCTTGCGCCTGCGTAGAATTAGGGCGCATCGCCAAAGCGCGTTCGAAGGCGGCAATCGCGGACTCGGACTCGCCTGCTTGCAAAGCACTGAAGCCTTCCGACATTACGCGCGTGAAGGCATTGTCAGCAATTTGTGTGCGGATACTACTCACCACTGAGCGTGCCTGTTCATGTGCGCCATCGAGCGCTACCGCACGCTGTGCACTTGCCAGAGCCTCATCGAGACGGTTCGCGTCTCTTAAGTCTTCGGTCTCGCTCAGCAGGCGCTCCACCTCTTCCAAGTTTCCTGCACGGCGCAGGCCGGTGCGCGCGCCAGCATCCTCAGGCTCTAGTATAAGCGCCAAAGTAAATCGTTCTGTTGCGAGCTCAGCGTCGCCATCGACTAGCGCTTGTTGCCCTTGTGCAAGCGCAGTTGCAAAAACCTCCGGTGCCATTGCCTGAAGCTGCTCGAGTGAGCGATCGGCATTCTCATACTGCGCTGTCGCCTCAAGGAAGGCTTGGCCGCGATAGGATTCGTCGCCTAGCTTTGCGTACTCCAAAGCCTCGGCATATTCCTGCTCTGCCCACGCTGCAACTTCCAACTCTTCTAGCGCCGCCTGTCGCTCCAGCAAGCTTGACAACACGGCTTGTGCATCTTGGCGTTGCTTCGCACGTTGTGCCTCTTCGAAAGGGGAGATTGCAGCTGTTGTAGGAAGTCTTCCCGAATTTGGGGTATTGGTTTCGATAATTTCTGTGCGAGGAGTAAAGGGTAATTCGTAGTCCTCGACAACGCCGGGGAGCACGAAAATCACCGCGAGGGCAATGAGGCCTAAAACCCCAAGCATGAGCCATACCACCGGTGAAGGACCGGTGCGGGCCGCTACCGCATTATTACTAGGATTAGTTTGCGATGACCAAGACTCTAATGGAGACTGGTCCTTTCGTTTCAATTCGTTCTCGTCCATAACTCCTACCTCAGCATCGAAGGTTTCTACTAAAGGGCCGCGCGAGCTTGCCCCCCCTACCCTCAATCAGATGCCGCCAGTTTCTTCCTCATACAATTCGACGAGAATCTCACGCCATTGGCTGTATTGCTCCTCAACCGTTCCCGTAAGCATAACGGTACGGTCGTCAAGGTCGATCATTTTGGGTGCAACTTCGGATTCTAGCGATTCGCCAAGTTCCTGAAGGGCCGCGATGTGGATCTCGGCTTCAGCGCGCTTATCAAAACCACTCTTTATCATATAGGCACCGGCGCCTACCCCAACCAGACTGCCTGCACGCACTGCGCCATTGTTACTGGTCGCTGCAGCGATGCCACCAACGATAGCCATAGTACCCGCTAACATGCGGCGACGCGCTGAGGCTTCGAGTTGGTCCAACTCCATAGTGGCCTCATAGCTTTGCTCACGCCACGAGTCGTAGGGCACCCGCATCTGGCGAGCGTAGTTGGCGTAGTACTCCTGCACGGTATCCACGAACAGATTATCGCGCTGCCGTATCTCGCGTATACGCGTTAGAGAAGGGTCATTATCCGCAGGTAATCTTACAATCTCGGTGATACCTCGATTATTGACGCGTAAATATTCATTGAATATCTCTGGGGCAAAATTTCGCGCGAACTGCAGCTCGGAGATTGCACGGATACGCGCAATTCTCTGATCGGACAGATTGGCCTTACGCCATGCCAACAAATCGTTCGCAATATTGTTGTAGATGACCTGGAATGGGTCGTTGGCTTGTCGCTGTGTCGCCTCATAGCTGAACTTGCTGATGTGCTCCTCGTACTCTTTTGTGTACCAGAGCAAACCAGTTGAGTCGCGCACCGTGACCTTGATGATCATGCCTTCGCCGTCAGACTGCAGTATCTGCCCATGCAAGTAGACATCCATCGTGCTGGTCTCGTTTGGCAGCACCCGCACCACTCCCCAATTGCCCGATCGCTGCAGAGTCTCGGCGAGCATAAAGGGCGCATACCGCGCCTCAGCGTTACGGATCTCTGGACTTACACGCTCCTCTTCTTTGCGGCCGATCTCATCGATACCCGGATCGAATACAGTGACGCCCAAGTCCATCAAGAGATCTTCGGAGATTGGCGTTGTATCTTGCACGATCTGCACATACTCAGTCGACTTAACGGAAGTTGTCGCGCAGGCCAGCATGGTGATACTCAGCCCTGAAACTAGCGCTATTTTCACTGCTTTAAGAAACATAATTAATTGCCTGTACCTGTATATTTGCGATATTCATCCCAAAGCGCCTCGCGCAGCTCTGGGTCCGGCTCACGCATAGCGGCTTCGCGTAACTGACGGGCAACAATGTCGTCGTCTCGGCCGCTAGGGATGTCCTCAGGTGGTGGAAATGTTTGTTCTTCTTGTCTGGATGAAGCCCCGCCGCCTACGCCAGGAGAGCCTTGCTGCGCTCCAGCTGGGCCGTTGGCACGGCTAGAAATAATAATTGGCTGCCCGCCGTTGCCGCTGCCCGAAGACGCGCCACCGCCGGAATCACCAGGAATCTCTGTATTACGCGCCGCATTCGCTTGAGCCTGAGCTCGTGCGCGTTCGGCCAGAATTACGCCATCGAAATCTTCATATCCCCGCGTCAGGGCGCCATTGAGAACAGCCGTACGTTCGGCTGTAGTTTGCGGGCCCGTGCCGCCATCGCCTAGACCTCCAGGGAGATTATCGAGACTGTAATTACCCGATCCGGATGCGCCTCCGGCTTGGCTGCTGCCAGCTTGTGCTGTGCCGGTACTTGAGCTGCGCGTGCCACTGCCCTGTGCGGCACTGGTGCCACTCGTGCCAGCATCTTGTCCAGTGCCGCTGGCAGAGGCTCCGCTTGCTGACTGCGACCCTGCGGAGCTGCTTTGTGTCTGACCGCTCTGAGTGCCGCTCGCGCTATCTCGGCCAGCCTGCGGCGCCGGGGCGCTAGGGGACGATGACGATCTAGAACCACTCGAAGCAGACGTCGTAGAGCTACTATCCCCACTGCTCGAACTAGAGGAGCTCGACGAAGATCTAGGCGAGGAACTAGAAGAGGACGAGCTAGAAGGATTAGATGGGCTCGGAGATGAGGGTGAGCTCGAAGATGAACTAGGACTAGAAGGCGAACTAGAACTCGAAGATGATGTAGAGCTAGACGGCATCGAGGGCATAGAGCTCTGCGAAGATTGTTGGCTAGTAGACTCACAGGCTGCCAAAAGCAAAGATGCCGCACCTATCAGGAGCATATTTGTGACTGGTGACTTTTTCATTTTGGCTTCATCCTCTTACTTAAAATCGCACTATTTTGGTGCTAGGTCTTGCGTCGACCTCGATAAAGATGCGGTCGATTAGTATGTCTGTTAGACCGTAGAATCGAAAGATTTATTAATACCAGAAATTAAATCGATAACGCTCTAACTCCGAGCTCTGCGCGCCATTCTCACCAATCCTAGGCCGCACAAGTTTAGAGCGCATAGAGGAGATGACTTGAATGTCGGCGCGGGTCATATCCTCTGGGTGTATTGCGAGCACCTCAAAGTTGCTGAGCCTACCGTACTGATTAACATCGAAAGCTAAATCTACGTAACCCATACGCGCCCCGGAGTCCGGCCCAATCCCAAAGGCCTCCTTACGCTGCTCATCGAATGCGCTAAAGGTAGGCAAAAAGACTATTTCACCAAAGACTTGTGACAGTAGTTCGGCACTATTTTCCACACTCAGGAGTTGCTCGTATGCTTCTTCATACGTGCGCGCTGCCGCTTGCCGTCGGTCGCGTAGCAAATACCAATCGCCAAGCTCCGCAATCGCGCGGGCTCTCGCCACTAGATTCTCTTCGGTTTTAGGCAATTTAGGATCGTTGTAATAGGCAACGATGGCCTCTAACGCGTCGATACCGCTGTCGCTACGGCCCTGCGGCCGCATTGAGCCACCCGCAAACTGGGTCGTCATACGCAGGTTTGGATTGATATTAGAACCAATCGACTCACCAGGCAGCGAATAGCGCCCCATCAAATCAGCAGCTCCCGCTACTTTGTGCAGCAATGGCAAATAGCGAGGGTCTTGCGTACCAAAATGGGTAGCTACCGATTCGGTAGCGGCGCGATACAACATATAGGTTTGAACTAGCCGCGGATTCGGGTCTTCATCGATACCACGATAGAAAGTCGTAATATTCCAGCGCGCCAAATTATCGAAAACGTCGATCATGCGTGGGTCGCTAATACTGTAGGCTCTGGTCTGCACATAGAACGCATACTGCTGCCGATCATCAGCCTCACTCCATTGCCCGAGAGCAACGTGCGCATCTACAACTTTGCTGATCAGAGGCACCTGATTGGGGCTGAATAGCCCGCTGTTGACACGATTGATATGGACTGCACGATCGAGCACGTCTATGGATTCTGCAAACTTTCCTTGCGCCTGTAATAATTCACCAAGGTCCGCGAGCTCCTGTGCGATCTGCACACTCCACGCGCCGCCCTCGATCTCGAGCTCTTCTAGGATTTGATCGAAATCGCCTATCTCTTCGAGCCTTTGCAGATAGTCCTGTTGCGCAGGGCTCAGGTCAGAGAAAACGCTCTCTTCGGGCTCTGTGGCTTGCTGCTCGGCGGAGGTAAACTGCGCGCTGAAGTCCACGGCCACTGCATTCTCTATCGCAGCAAGGGGGATCGGCGGTTCGATGTACAAAATGCGCGTGTACTGATACTCAGTCTCATCTGCGCGTTCGTCTTGAGTGTTGACGTCTTCGGCTATTGCCGCTTCTTCTGAGGATGTGGTGTCGGCGCTCTGCGCATAAGTCAGATGAAACACACACATCAGGCTGACGATGAATAACGCTTTCTCTTTAGCTGAAAGTTTCACGAGTCGATCCCGAAGTTTCAATGGAGTATTTGCTGGTTCTCGATAATCTTACTTCCCAATATACGCCCTCGTTGGGCGAGTGGTTTTACTACGCGGTTTTTATGGTCACCTAAGAGTAGACCTGCGAATGCACAACAGCTTTCAGGGCTTGAACGAAACGTCGGGCGCTAACGCTTACTATGCCTTACAATTTTGGACTTACAATCCCGGGCGACAAGGCACTCATTCTTATGAGGCACATCAACTCTTATACACCCGGCCAAGCGTGCTGTAAACACGGCCCATCACAGTGCGAGCTCAATGATTACGCTATTTTTCCCGTTCTAAGAGAGTGTCTGAATGCCCGAATTGCCAGAAGTAGAAACGACCCGACTAGGAATTCAAAGTCACATCGTAGGCCAGAAAGTCAAAAAGGTGCGGGTACGCAACGGCCAATTGCGTTGGCCTGTTCCTGAATCTTTGGCGCAAGAGCTGCCCGCTAGGCAAATCGATCGCGTTGAGCGGCGCGGCAAATATCTGCTCGTGTTCGCGGGCGATAGCTGCGTTCTTATCCACCTTGGCATGTCCGGCAGCCTTCGCATCACCACTACCGACGATCCAATTCTTAAACACGACCACATCGATATCGAGTTCGAAAATGGGCCGATATTGCGCTACTCCGACCCTCGTCGCTTCGGCTGCATGCTGTGGCTTAAAGAGTCTCCCCTGCTACACCCTCTTCTCAAGCAACTCGGACCCGAACCACTGACTGAGCACTTTAGCGGTCGAGCATTGCATGCCTTGTCGCGCGGGCGAAGGGTACCTATCAAGACCTTTATCATGGACAGTCATGTGGTCGTTGGGGTCGGCAACATCTACGCGAACGAAGCCTTATATATGGCGGGGATCAAGCCGGATCGCGCAGCGGGCACAATCTCAGCTAAGCGTTATGAAAAGTTAGTGGAGTGCACCAAAGAGATCTTACAGCGTGCCATTACGCAAGGCGGTACCACCTTGCGCGATTTTGTGGGGGGCGACGGTAAGCCCGGCTATTTCAAGCAGTCGCTATTGGTGTATGGGCGAGCTGGCGAGCCTTGCCTTGCCTGTGGCAAGCCCCTACGGGAGCTGCGCCTAGCGCAGCGCAGCAGTGTCTATTGTGTGCAATGTCAGAAATAGCGGCGTCGACTTACAAACCCCTACCACCATCCTTCATCATCGCTTTCGCCACCACTGGATGGACAAACTTTGAGATATCTCCGCCGTAAGAGGCGATCTCACGCACTAAGGTAGAGGAGATATAGGAAAGGTGTTCTGCCGGTGCTAGGAATACCGTCTCGATACTGGGCTCTAATACGCGGTTCATGCCTACCAATTGGAACTCATACTCGAAGTCGGCGACGGTGCGCAGCCCGCGTAGAATGATGTTGGCGCCGCGTTCTTTCACGTACTCGGTCAATAGTGTGTCAAACGAACAGACCTCAACATTTGGCAAATGTCCTAACACCTCAGAGGCAAGATCAACGCGAACTTGCGCCGATAGGTCTGTCGACTTCTGTCGATTTACCCCTACTGCGACGATGATGTGGTCGAATAGGCGCGAGGCTCTTTCCACAAGGTCGGTATGCCCATTGGTAATGGGGTTGAAAGTGCCTGGATAAACAGCGGTTCTCATGTACTCTCCCGCATGGCCATCGGCCTGGGTTATTAGCGTTGTCGTGACGTGTCGCCAGTGGCGCGAATAATGCCGCGAATCGCTGGAGTCGCGGCCATTCTAATCAAAGCGCCTGCGCACCTCAATCTACGAAGCATGTGTCGGCTCATTCATCTTGCTCAAAGCTGTGAAAACGCGCTCTTCGAGCCAGTTGGGGTCGCCGGCACAAGTAAAACCCACGTGCCCCCCTGCTGCCTCTAGGTTCAGGCTAATATGAGGTGGCAAGGTGGCCATATTGGGCAGCGAAGCCACAGGAATTATTGGATCGTTCGCACTCTGAATTAGCGCTACCTGACTCTGAATGTCCTGCAGAAGCGGCCCGCTACTACAGCGACCATAGTAATCTTCGGCATCGCAGAAACCATGCAGGGGCGCCGTGACCTGGTCGTCAAACTCCCAAAGTGTCTTAAGGCGACGCAAGTCTCCTAGCGCTTCGAGCCTATCCAAATCGTCTTGCCAGCCTGTGTGGCGGGCTTGTTCGCGGAAAAATGTCCGCTTGCGCTCGACATCCTCTATAAGGCGGCGCCGAAAATAGTGCCCATAGAGCTTGCTCATGCCTGAATTCAAAGCCTGCGAACAGTAGCTCAAGGAGAAAGGCGTAGACACAGCCACGCCCCCAAGCACGCCCTCGCGCCTACCGATCTCGGCGAGCCACTTAAGCAATACATTGCCTCCAAGAGAGTATCCAGCGAATACGAAATTGCGCTTTGGGTGTTCCGCGCGCAGGCACTGAAACACCTCCTCCACATCCTCCGTACACCCGGAGTGATAGGCGCGCGCCCTGCGGTTTATCTCACCGCTGCACCCTCTGAAGTTCATGGCGGCACTTGTGATGCCGCGCCGCTGGAGCAGTCTTTGTAAGGATTGAATATAGGGAGAGAGAGCACTGCCGCACAGGCCGTGTAGTAGCAATACAATCGGCTGCTCTGGCTTGGCGTCAGCCTCTGCGACATCTACCCAGTCTACATCGACGAAGTCGCCATCACTCAATTCGACCCTCTGACGGCGCTGCCGAACTGGGGCTGGAGGAGCGAAACGGCGCCAAAGGGTCTGTGAATGCCCTTCGGGCAGCCACCAAGGCGATCGATAGGAGCCAATTTTAGGGTCTTGCCTTGTCATTGCGCTTCACTTAGCTGGGCTTGGCGTTGATAGAGATAGTAGTGCACCGCGCCAGCGCGTTTGGATTTGCGTAGCTGCCAATTCTCAGGCACGGATGCCGTTGCGACCTCTTGAGCAGACTCGAGATAGATCAAGGCATCTTCGCGCAGTAAGCCGCTGCGCTCTAGCATCGTAACGGCGCGCACTAATAAATCAGAGGCGAATGGAGGGTCGATGAACACAATGTCAAAACGCGGCTCATCAGGCCTTGCACTAGCGCCAATCCAAGTTAGCGAGTCCTTGCATACTAGTTCAAACTCACTGGCCTGGAGCAGCGCTAGATTGCTTCTTATCGCCCCTATTGCGAGCGGCGATAGGTCGACAAATGTTACGTGTCGAGCGCCGCGGGAAAGAGCCTCGATGCCACAGGCTCCACTGCCAGCGAATAGATCCAGACAGTCCGCCCTTACGTTTCGTTCTTGCAGCCAATTGAAAAGAGTCTCGCGAACCCGATCCGCCGTGGGTCGCAGGCCGTCTAGGTCGGGAAAGCTAAGTTTCCGGCTACGCCATTTACCCGCAATAATGCGTAGGCTATTCGTTGACTTGCCCTTAGCTTGTTTCATTATGGACTACCGAGGATGCGCGTTGTCGTTGTGGACGCAGGGTTGATGTCTTACGGACGCGGGAAATGTTAGCATAGCGAGCTTAGACAGTGCCTCGGAAGATTCCCATTCATGTTCAGTTTCATCAAGAAAAAGCCAAAAGAGACCGCCCCCGTCGAGCCAGCAGTTGCGCCTGAAGAGCAGCCAGCTATTGTCGCCGAAGACAATGCCGAGAACTCCGCCGGTGCTGGCCTGTTTGCACGGCTGAAGCAGAGCCTGAGCAAGACCCGCACCGCTCTTTCGGATTCTCTCAGCACACTAATCCTCGGCCGCAAGATTATCGATCAAGGCTTACTAGACGACATCGAGACCCAACTACTAACTTCCGATGTAGGCATCGAGGCGACAGACCATATTATCCAAGCACTCACCAAGAAGTTGGGGCGCAAGCAATTGGCAGACCCACAGGCGTTGTTGGAAAGCCTAAAGGCCGAGCTAATTGCCTTGCTGGAGCCCTGCGATGTGCCCTTGGTGATCGATACCAGCAGCAAACCCTATGTCATTCTTGTAGTCGGTGTGAACGGAGCCGGCAAGACCACCACTATCGGCAAGCTGGCGAAACGGCTGCAGCAGGACGGTCATAAGATCATGCTTGCTGCTGGAGATACCTTCCGCGCCGCGGCCGTTGAGCAACTGCAGGTATGGGGTGAGCGCAACTCGGTGCCGGTTGTGGCACAGCCCACTGGCTCCGATAGCGCCTCGGTCATTTTCGATGCCTACCAATCCGCGCAAGCTAAAGGCATCGACGTGTTGATTGCCGATACCGCAGGACGACTGCATAACAAAGACAATCTAATGCAGGAACTGGAAAAGATCGTTCGTGTACTCAAGAAGCTCAACCCGGCGGTGCCCCAAGAGACTCTATTGGTGCTGGATTCAACGACCGGCCAGAATTCGCTCAATCAGGCGCGCAGCTTCCACAAGTCTGTGCAAGTTACCGGCGTCGCACTTACAAAATTAGATGGCACCGCGAAAGGAGGCATGGTGTTCGCGATGGCGAAGGAGTTAGGCCTGCCTATCCGCTTCATCGGCGTAGGCGAGCAGGTCGATGACCTACGACCTTTCGCCGCGCAGCAATTCGTCGACGCCCTGTTCGCTCAGGGCTAGAGCGCGACACACTCATTAAGGTCTCGCGATGATTAAATTCGACAACGTCAGCAAGCGCTATCCAGGTGGTCACCAAGCACTTAGCCAAGTCAATTTCGAGTTAGTTGATGGCGAGATGGCATTTCTCACTGGCAGGTCTGGCGCAGGCAAAAGCACGCTGCTGAAGCTCATTATGCTGATGGAGAAAGCGCAGCAGGGGCAAGTCTTCGTCAATGGTAAGAATCTCAATCGCATGGATGCCGCGCAGATCCCTTTCTACCGTCGCCGCATAGGGGTAGTGTTTCAAGACCACCAACTGTTATTCGATCGTAATGTCTTCGACAATGTCGCCTTACCACTGCAGATTGAGGGCTATCCCAAGCACGAGGCGGACCGTCGGGTGCGTGCTGCACTAGACAAAGTCGGCCTCCTAAAGAAGGAAAAAATGCTGCCCATCACGCTATCGGGTGGAGAGCAGCAGCGCATTGGCATCGCCAGAGCCGTAGTCAATCGCCCTAAAATTCTTCTTGCCGACGAGCCTACGGGAAATCTCGACCCAGAGTTAGCCGCGGAAATCATGCATCTGTTCGAGCAGTTCAATCAAGTTGGCGTGAGCATGCTGATTGCCAGCCACGACCTTTCCCTTATCACTCGGCTCAAGCACCGCATATTGACCCTAGACAAGGGTCGCCTAATTCAAGACGCCTATCACACCGCAATGCCACCACAACCGGGAGTGAGCCGATGAATACGCGCAAGCGCGCGTCCGGAGCGAAGCAGAGTCAAAGGACTGCTCGCGGGGCACTGCAATCACACTGGCAACAGCACCTGAAGACCGCTCGCGAGAGCCTTTTTCGTCTGCTGAGCACTCCGGCCGCAACGCTGATGACCATTGCCGTAATTGGCATCGCCTTACTCCTACCAAGCGCTCTTTATGTCAGTATGAATAATCTTCAAGCACTGAGTGGCGGTATCAATGTCGGAAGCCAGATCAGCCTATACTTGAACGAAGATGTCACGTATGAAGAAGCTTTTCAGGTTAGCGAACAACTACTTCAACGCGACCAGATAGTCTCTGCCGAGTACATTTCACCCACACAGGCGGCGGCAGAGTTCAACGCCCATTCTGGTCTTGGAGACGTCATAGATGCGCTCGAGAGCAATCCACTACCTGGCGTTATAGTGCTTAGCCCCAGCAGCATCGACAGCACCGCGGCCAGCGCGCTGCTCGAGGAGCTCGGTAGCCTGCCCGAGGTACAATCGGCTCAGTTAGACCTGCAGTGGGTAGAGCGCCTGCAGGCATTCCTGCAGCTTGCGCAGCGCGCCTCCACCGGCTTGATGCTGATATTGGCCCTCGCTGTGCTGTTCGTGGTGGGCAATACGATTCGTTTAGCTATCGAGGGCAGGAGGGCCGAAATAGTGGTCATAAAGCTCGTCGGAGGCACCAATAGCTATGTCGCGAGGCCATTCCTCTATGCTGGCGCCCTCTATGGCTTGGGGGGCAGCATATTAGCCTGGTTGTTGCTGTCGATAATCTTGCTTAGCTTACGCGGGCCCGCCAACGAATTGCTGGCGCTGTACAGCAGCGATTACCAATTGCAGGGTCTGGGCACCGCCAATAGCCTCGTCCTATTTGTCCTTGGCAGCCTTCTGGGTTGGCTCGGGGCGTTTATCTCTGTGCGCCAGCATTTGGCGGCGATAGAGCCACGTTAAGAAGCCCTCCATCGCCATTGTTTTTGTGCATGACATCCATTTAAAGAAACAAATGGAGGCATATACAAAAAAAGCGCACATTAACCCTTGAAATAGCAATATTGCGCCTCAATTACACTCCGAACCTACAGCGATACGGCGCTTGCGATCCGTAGCATGATGAAATGAGCAGTGTTAGAATGGTGCTGTCTAGATTGAAAGGGTGATTAATTAGTGCCTTAGCGCGATTATCGAATACCTATCAACAAGCAAGATAAAGAGTTTTAAAGGCTGATTATGAGTATCGGAACAAGTTTACAAGTTAATGGCCCCATAGTTCCGGGTCGTGATTTGACGGCTTACATTGCCTCGGTCAACAGCATCGCTGTGTTAACGCCAGAGCAAGAAAAGGAATTAGCCAATCAGTATTACTACGAAGATAACGTGGACGCCGCGCGCCAATTAGTACTCGCGCACCTACGTTTCGTCGTGCACCTAGCAAAAAGCTATTCAGGCTACGGCCTGTCTCAAGCCGATCTTATCCAAGAAGGCAATGTCGGCCTCATGAAAGCCGTTAAGCGCTTCAATCCAGAAGTGGGTGTGCGCCTAGTCTCTTTTGCCGTGCATTGGATTAAAGCCGAGATGCACGAGTTCATCCTGCGCAACTGGCGCATCGTGAAGATCGCGACCACTAAGGCCCAGCGCAAGCTGTTCTTTAATCTGCGCAGCTCCAAGAAGTCGCTCGGCTGGCTAAGCAACGACGAGGCCGAGGCGATGGCCGTAGACTTGGGCGTAGACGCTAAGGTCGTCCGACAGATGGAAGGCCGCATGAGCAATTATGATATGGCCTTCGATGCAGATACCGATGCGGACGACGATGTCGCCTACCGCTCTCCTGCGTATTATTTACAAGACGCCTCTTCAGATATGGCAGCATCGATCGAAGCCGAAGAGTGGGAAGAGAGCAAGAACGATAGCCTTTACCTTGCAATGGACGGCCTTGATGAGCGCAGCAAGGACATCATCAAGAGCCGCTGGCTCAGCGACGAGAAGGCAACGCTGCATGAGTTAGCCGCTAAGTATCAGGTATCGGCAGAGCGTATTCGTCAACTCGAGAAGAATGCCATGGAAAAAGTAAAAGGCATGATTCAGGCGTAAACGCGTCGCGTTCGAAGAAGCCGCTAAGTGAATCACTTTGGCGGCTTTTTTATTTGGGCCAGCAAAACTTACAAACACCTTGCCGGCCAGGACTTAGCATTCGCCATTCGCTGGCAGGAGAGAACCCCATGCAAAATTTGTTTCTGGTAGCCGCTGGCATCAATGGCTTTATCGCGGTGGCACTAGGCGCATTCGCGGCGCACGGCCTTAAGAACATACTCAGCGCAGACTTGCTGCAGACTTTTCAAACAGGCGTGCAATATCATATGTATCACGCCCTAGCGCTATTTGGCATTGGCCTTTTAACACTCCAATTTCCCAATCAAACCTTACTTAAGACAGCGGGCTATCTTTTCTTACTCGGGATCGTCCTGTTCTCTGGCAGCCTCTACGTTTTGGCTCTCAGCGGAATTCGATGGCTAGGCGCCATAACTCCCCTTGGCGGTGTCGCTTTTCTAGCTGCGTGGGCACTCCTAGCTTGGTCGATGCTGCGCGCGTGAGGCTAATATGCAAATATTCGTGAATGGCGATTCTGTCGAGCTTAAAGAAGGCGCCACACTAATAGACCTCTTGGAACACTTGTCACTACGAGAGGCTAAAGTCGCTATTGAACTGAACCAAAGTATCATTCCGCGCAGCCAGCATGCACAACAAGCCCTAGCCGAGCAGGATCAGGTCGAAATCGTACACGCTATCGGCGGCGGTTAGTTTGTGCCAACTACACTCCCTTATTCACCGCAAATAACTCAAACAGGTATGTTATGACAGCTACGGAAACACCGCTTACTATTGCGGGCAAACAATACCAGTCTCGCCTAATAGTAGGCAGCGGCAAATACCAGAGCTTTGAACAGAACCGTGAGGCCTTAGTCGCCAGTGGTGCCGAGATGATAACCGTGGCCATTCGCCGCGTTAATCTGGGTCAGAACAAAGGCGAGCCGAGCCTTCTCGAAGTGATCTCTCCACAGCAATACACCATCCTACCGAACACGGCGGGCTGCTATAACGCCGCTGACGCAGTCCGTACTTGTCGAATGGCCAGAGAGTTACTCGATGGCCACAAGCTCGTAAAGCTGGAGGTCCTGGGTGATCAGAAGACCCTTTATCCCAACGTTACCGAGACTTTGATTGCCGCTCAGGAGCTCGTCAACGACGGTTTCGATGTGATGGTCTACACCAGCGACGATCCACTGATTGCGAAGCGACTCGAAGAGATGGGCTGTGTGGCTGTGATGCCCTTGGGTGCGCCCATCGGCTCTGGCTTAGGAATCCGCAATCCCTACAATATTCGCATGATTCTACAGAACGCCAAGGTCCCCATCATCGTGGACGCTGGTGTCGGCACAGCTTCGGATGCTGCTATTGCAATGGAGTTAGGTTGCGATGGCGTATTGATGAACACGGCGATCGCCGAGGCCAAGAATCCTATTCTCATGGCCTCCGCCATGAAGAAGGCAGTGCAGAGCGGCCGCGAGGCCTTCCTCGCTGGCCGCATGCCACGACGCCTCTATGCCAGTGCCTCTTCCCCTATCGATGGCACCTTTTTCTAATCTAACAAAGCGATTGCACCCCTATGCCCGAGAATAAAACGACACCCGCGCCTTCCGATAAGGAAACGACGGAGCACCCACGCAATATTCGCAGTTATGTGATTCGCGGCGGCAGGCTTACCAGCTCCCAAGAGAATGCACTCGCAACGCAATGGCCTCATTTCGGTTTGGATGCAGAAGATGGGCTACTCGACCCAGTAAAGGTATTTGGTAGACACGCCCCCTTGGTCATGGAAATTGGCTTCGGAATGGGCGACTCCTTGCTCACTATGGCAAGCGATAACGCGGAGCGTGACTTCATAGGAGTCGAGGTACACAAGCCCGGTGTCGGGCGCCTTCTGCACGAGATCGCGGAGAAGGAGCTGAGCAATCTACGCATCTATCGCCACGATGCTAAAGAGATCCTGCGCGACTGTATCGCTGATGGCGCGCTCGACTGCATCCAGATTTTTTTCCCAGATCCCTGGCATAAGAAGCGCCACAATAAGCGCCGCCTCGTGCAAAGTGAATTCGTTGAACAGCTGCGACCGAAGCTAAAGATAGGCGGTACCTTACACATGGCTACCGACTGGGTGCCCTACGCCGAGCACATGATGGAAGTCATGAGCGCCGCCCCAAGATTTCGCAACGCAGCCGGCCCGGGTCAATATAGCAGCGCCAATGAGCGCCCCCTCACTAAGTTTGAAAAACGTGGTCAGCGCCTAGGCCATGTAGTGAACGATTTGATCTTCATGCGCGAATCCTAAAGCACTGCACTCCTACCGAACGAGCGTTCCGAGTCTGGATAGCAATGGCTAGATAGCTGGGGTATGCTCTTCAGACTCACTTCAGAGTCCGGGGGGATAGGATGATTTCGAGAGCGCTGGCCTTGGGCCGAACGCTAAGTAAGACTGCACTAGCACTGAGCTTGGCTGTGGGCATTGGCGTTTCATTAACCGCAGCCGAAAATCCCGGTCTGCCCCGCACTATCGCTTGGTCCGCCTACCCCACTGGTACTGGTGGCTATAGCCAGGCCGTTGCCATCGGTAGCATCATGCGCCGCGAATATGGCGTCAATCTTCGTGTAATACCTGGTCGCAACGACGTTTCGCGCCTCGCCACACTTCTAACTGGACGAGTACACTTCTCCGCCGGCGGCTCTGAAGCGGTTTATGCCCAAGAAGCGGTCCTTAATTTTTCCTCGCGCATCTGGGGGCCACAGCCTTTACGAGCGCTGCTTTCTAATTTTTCCGAGAGTTGCTCCTTCACACTAGCAACTGCAGCCGACGCCAATATCGATATAATTGCGGACATCCGCGGCAAGCGCGTCACTTGGGTGCAAGGCTCCCCCTCACTGAACAATGCACTGACTGCTTTACTAGCCTACGGCAACCTAACATGGGACGACGTGGAGCGAGTGGAAGTTGGCGGCTACAATGCCTCCATCGAGGCGGTCATCAATAACCGTGCCGACGTCGTGGGAGGAGCCTGTAACTCGCCCCCCTTCTTGCGTCTCGAAGCCTCACCGAGGGGTTTAAAGTTTCTCACCTTCCCCCACTCCGACCTAGAAGCCGTGCAGAGAACTCGTTCGCTATTGCCATGGTATGTCACTCACATCGCTACCGAAGGTCCTACTCTTCCTCCTGAGGGTATCGAAGTGTTCACCTCTGCCTATCCGCTACTCGTAGGCATGGATAGCGCCGACGACACTCTGGTCTATAACCTAGTTAAGGTCATGCATGAGCAATACGATGACTATAAGGACGCAGCGCCGGGTGCAGGTGGCTGGCTTATCACGCGTCAGAAATTCGAGTCTGCGTTCATTCCCTACCACCCAGCAGCAATTCGCTATTTTAAGGAAATTGGGGTGTGGACGGACGCGGCCGAGGTGAACCAACAGGCGAACCTGTTTCGACAGAAAGTCCTCCACGATGCCTGGCAGGCGTACAGCACAATAGCGCCAAAAGACCCACAAGAGTTTGAGGCTGGCTGGCTTGCCGCAAGAGCTAAAGCGCTGGCGGATGAAGGCCTTCTGACACTAGCTGAGAACATCTAAACCGGCTTAGCGCCTCGTCGTAACTTGAATAAGAAGAATCCACATGAGTGTTGATCTAAGTAAGCCGTTAGCCGATAGTCAAAACGATGCACCCATTATAGGTCGCTACAGAGAATTGAACTCGCGTTGGCGCACCATCATGGCGCTATCGACTGGTGCTGCGACACTGCTAGCTATTAATCAGATCTTCGCCTTCGGTTTCTTCGTCGGCAGCGTCATGCTCGATAGCCGCTATCTCTATCTCATTACCGGCATCATGCTGTCGATGGTTTTCATCACGTTCCCTGCCAATCGTTCCAATAGGGATACTGTGCCCTGGTACGACATTGCAATTATCTTAGTAATTGTAGTGATCTTCAGCTATTTCGCCTGGAATGCAGAGCGCATAGTACTAGAGGCCTGGGAGTTTGTAGCTCCGCCTATAGGGGTTGCACTGGCACTCATTACTTGGATGATTATCCTAGAAGCGGGTCGCCGCGCAGGCGGCTGGCCGATCTTTATTATCGTGACGGTCCTGTCATTTTACCCGATGTACTCCCATCTCCTGCCCGATGTCGTTGCCGGCATAGGCCTACCAATCGACGACGTCGCCATTTTCCATATCCTCGGCGAAGAGAGTCTCTTCGGCCTGCCTATGCAGGCTTTCGCAATGCTCGTGTTTGGCTTCTTGCTGTTCGGTGTGGCACTGCAGTTTACCGGTGGCGGCCCCTTCTTTATCAACTTCGCCTTTGCCTTGCTTGGACACATGCGCGGCGGACCGGCGAAGGTCGCAATCTTCTCTAGCGGCCTACTCGGCTCAATGAGCGGAGGCCCGGTTACCAATGTTTTGACCACCGGCCCTTTAACGATTCCCGCGATGCGCCGCACAGGTTTTAGTCGGCACTATGCGGCAGGCGTAGAGGCCTGCGCATCCACAGGTGGGGTCTTGATGCCTCCGATCATGGGCGCTACTGCATTCGTTATGGCCAGCTTCTTGGGGGTCAGCTATGTCACCGTCGCCGTTGCCGCGATTGTGCCCTCCTTATTGTATTTCTTTGGCCTGTTTGTGCAGATCGACGCCTATGCCGCAAAGCATGAACTTAAAGGACTACCCAAGGAAGAGTTGCCGAAAGTTGGACAGGTGTTTCGAGAGGGCTGGTATTTCCTCGCGGTATTCTTCTTATTGCTGTGGATGCTGGTGTACTTGCAACAAGAGGCCACGGCTCCGTTTTATGCGACTGCCTTATTACTAATCATCAATCAGTTTACGCCACACAAGCTTAACCTCGACAAGGCTTTACTATTAGTCGCTTCGACGGGCAAGTTGATGGCGGAGCTGGCGGGGATTTTGGCGGCAATCGGGCTGATCGTCGGCGCACTTGCTGTAACTGGGATGGCGGGCACCTTAGCGAATGACCTAGTATATATAGCCGGCGATAATACCGTGGTCCTATTGATTATGGGTGCTGTTACGAGCTTCGTGCTCGGTATCGGCATGACGGTCACCGCCGCGTATATCTTCCTCGCCATCATACTGGCCCCCGCCTTGATAAATGCGGGGCTCGATCCACTTGCCTCCCATATGTTCATTATGTACTGGGGCATGCTCAGTTTCATTACGCCTCCGGTTGCGCTTTCAGCGTTCGCGGCAGCCACAGTCGCGCAGACATCTCCTATGCGAGTAGGCGTTGAATCGATGCGTTTGGGCGCTATCATTTACTTCATTCCGTTCTTCTTCGTCTTCAACCCCGCTATGCTGCTGCAAGGCAGCTTCATGGAAATAGCTCCAGTGCTCGTGACCGCCGTCATTGGGGTCACCCTAGTTTCGGGAGCATTACAGGGCTATTTGATCGGCTTTGGATTATTGGGAAGTGGCGCGGCTGGCTTATTGGTGAGGGCGCTACTGGTGATAGCAGGCTTAGTGTTCGCGATTCCTGGCGGCGGGATACTCGGCTTGAACCAATGGTGGCTCGCACTCTCGGCTTTCTTAATCGCCGTTTGTGCTATAGGCATTAGCGTGATGCTCAGGCGCAAACCGACGTTGGCCTGAGCTCACTTAACTTATCGACGTTCAGTAATGGCGGAGTACACGCCGTTCTTAAACTCTTCGCGAAACCCCTGTCCGCCGGACGGGGAGATTTGCGCCATGATCACAGTGACGATGCCTTGCTCCGGGTCTATCCAGAAACGAGTACCAGCAGAACCATCCCACCACACCTCGCCAGGACTAACGGTGTGGTCATAGCCTGCAGGGTTTAGGGCATAGGCAAATCCACCGATAGTCCAACCCGAGGCCGCCATATAGCCGCCTCCTCCTATAGGCATTAATGCATCTGCGATACTGTTCTCCAGCATCAGTGCAATGGTGTCCGCTTGCAGAAGACGCTGCCCAAATAGCTCACCGCCATTGAGATAGAGCTGGGAGAAACGCGCGAAATCCAGCGTAGACGATACCAAGCCAACGCCCCCCTCTATCAGAGGGACTTGCTCCGTAAAGTCGATCTCCTCCATCGCGAATTCTTGCAGGCTGCCATCTGCGCTGGGCCGATAGACTGTGGCCAAGCGTGCGCGGCGGCTTGGGTCGACCCAAAACACCGTGTCCGCCATACCCAATGGCTGGAAGACTCGCTCCTCCATGAACTCATCGAGGGGCTGCCCCGACCAGACCTCGATCAAGCGCCCAAGAATAGTGGCCGATAGGCCATAACGAAAATTCGTACCGGGGTCTTCGAACAATGGCACCCGTGCAGCATTATCGGTGAGCTGTTCTAGACTAATCGTGCGCAGGCGCACGCCTTGTTCGACGTAGACTCGCGAGCTACGACTACCGAGACCAGAGGTATGGCGCATGAGGTCTGCTACTTTGATATCGCCACGACGCTCTCTAGTCTGCTCCATGTCCGGTGCGGAGCCGTCGGTAAATACGCGCTGCTGCGCAAATTGAGGCAGATATTTGGAGATAGGATCATCGAGCTGGAATTTGCCCTCCTCCCATAGAATCATTGCTGCAAGACTCGTCACCGGGCGCGTCATCGAATAAATGCGAAACAAGGCATCGTCTTGCATCGGGCTATCCGTCACAAGATCGCGCATACCGACCGACTCTAGGTACACTAGTTTGCCATCTCGCAGTACTGCAGCAACTGCCCCAGCGATGTGGCCTGCATCGACATGCTTTTGTAAGTTCTGAGTCACCTCTGCGAGCCCAGCACTAGAAAGCCCTACGCTGTCTGGGCTAACTCGAGGAAAATCCTGCGCGAATGCAGGTATAGCGGTGAAAGTAGTGCTTAGCATTAGAATTAAGGGGCGCAGACCCATAGCCTTTCTCCAGATAAGGCTCATCCTCATGATGAACCTATAGCCATAATCGATGTTCGTTTTTGCGCAGCCACTTCACATAGCTACGGTAATCCGGACAAACTGTTTCAACTAGCGACCAAAACTTCGCAGAATGATTCATGACCAGCAAATGGCTCACTTCATGACAGATCATGTAATCAATAATTGCATCGGGGGCTAGCATGATCAGCCAGTTATATTGAATACGGCCTGAGGACGTACAATGCCCCCACTTAGTCTTAGTCTTACGAAACACCACCTCTTTTAGACGCGAATCTACTTTGAAGTGCGCCGCCAAGGCATGGGTGCGCGCTGGCAGGACTGCCTTGGCTTGAGTGATCAGCCATCGCTGCAAGGTCTTTATTGCACTTTCTTCACTGGCGATGCGTGTGGAGATTCGAAACTCTGTGTCCGTTGCGACAATCGACTCTACCGCGGATTGCACGATGCTAACCCGCAGCGAACGACCCTTGTAGAAAATTCGGCCACCGTCGCTTAGGTCTAAGCGCTGAGCATCTTGTCCTGCCTTCTGCTCCAGTTTGGCTAGAATCCATTTCTGGTGAGTGACCACAAACTCACGGATGTCCTTATCGCTTACAAATTTCGGTGCGCGCACCTGTACCTGCAGATGGCGCACATGCACCACCATGGTTTTACGCTTGCTGCGCAACACCTCGTACTCGAATGGAGGGGCAATAGCAGCGACTTTGGCACTAGCCGTGTCGGGGTGTGCCTGAAGGGCGATGGCTGTATTATTTGAATGTGTCATGAATTGACGCATAATACGCAAAACCCGTTCAGGCCGATACCTTCGCAAGGATTCCTCCTTCCGCCATCAACATTACCCACTAGGCTCCCATTTTGTGGCAGAGCCCTAGAGCCATAATATGGATAACAGCAAGCAGGACAAGATATACGCTAGTACGCGACCCCGTCAGGATTTTGTATTCGACGCGAGCGTTGCCGACGTGTTTACAGACATGATCAATCGGTCAGTGCCAGGCTACGCGACGATCATCTCGATGATTGGGGTGCTTGCCAATCGCTACTGCTCCCCGGGATCTACAATCTATGATCTTGGCTGCTCCTTGGGTGGAGCCACCATGTCTATGGCCCATCACATCGAGCGGCAAGATTACAAAATTGTCGCGGTCGACAACTCCGAGGCTATGATCAGTCGTTTCGAAAAATCTCTGGAGAGTAGCGCAAAGAAACAACAGATCGAACTCCTTTGCGCAGACATTGCAGATGTGGAGATTCGTGACGCCTCCGTAGTGGTACTGAACTTCACATTGCAGTTCATTGCGCAGGAGCGCCGTGAGCAATTGATGAGAAGAATCTACTCAGGAATGAAACCCGGCGGCATTCTAATCTTGTCCGAGAAAATCAAACTCGCCGACGCAGATCTCAACGCTCTGCTAATCGACATGTACCATCAGTTCAAGCAAGCTCAAGGCTACTCAGAACTGGAGATCAGTCAGAAACGTTCAGCTTTAGAGAACGTCTTAATTCCCGAAACTATTGCCCAGCACAAAACCCGACTTTTGGATGCAGGTTTTGCGAGCGTAGACTCGTGGTTCCAGTGCTTTAATTTTGCCTCCATGATCGCCTTTAAGTAGTGAGCCCTATGCCTTATTCCAATTTTCCCGCCTTCCTCAAGGGAACAGTACTCGAGCCATGGCTACGCCTTAGTGAACGAGCATGGTTCGACAGCCGCAATAATGGTGACTACGCAAAATGGCGCCGCGCACTCGATGCCATGCCCGAGTTAAGCCCGAGCAGTATCGACCTTAGTGAAGCTGTGCGCATAGGCACTTCTCAAGACTGCACGGGCGCGAATCAGGCGCAACTTCGGGAGGCACTGCAGGTATTGATCCCATGGCGTAAGGGCCCGTTTTCACTATTCGGGATAGATATCGATACGGAATGGCGGTCCGATTGGAAATGGGAGCGACTGCGCACTCAGGTCAGTTCACTGCGCGACCGCACAATCCTCGACGTTGGCTGCGGTAATGGCTATCACTGCTTCCGCATGGCAGGTGAAGGCGCGCGCCTAGCAATTGGGATAGATGCGCAGCTTGCCTATTCGATGCAGTTTCAGGCGATTAAGCGCTATTGCCCACAGGCTCCGGTATTCGTGCTACCTAATACCTTTGAAAGCGCACTGTCGATGCTAGAGGATAAGCCCGAAGCATTCGATACAGTGTTCTCAATGGGGGTGCTCTATCACCGCCGCTCCCCCATAGATCATCTGCTGCAACTACAGGACTGCCTGCGCTCTGGTGGTGAGTTAGTGTTAGAGACACTTATAGTTGATGGAGATCAAGGTTTTTGCTTAACCCCCGAAGACCGTTATAGTCGTATGCCCAACGTTTGGTTCATTCCCTCCTGCGCTACTACACTGCGCTGGCTAGAGCGTTGCGGCTTTGTGGACTGCCGCGTCATTGACGTGAGCGTTACCTCTACCGACGAGCAGCGTAGCACGGATTGGATGCGCTTCCAGTCTCTCAACGACAGCCTTGATCCGGCGGACAAAACACTTACCGTTGAAGGCTTGCCAGCCCCCAAACGAGCCGTATTCGTAGCCACGAAACGCTAGGAGCGGCGAGGCGAAGGTGCCCCGGCTAGCTTTAAGTGGCCAATGGAATAAGCAGTAAAGAACAAGGCTGTATAACAAACCCTATCTGCGTTGGTGTAGCCCTAGCCCTTATGTTGCGGCTTTGCAGCGCACAATCCTGTTTGATCTAGCTCCAATCGCCAACTGTCTGAGCTTTTAGGTTGACTGCAACTTCTATTTCAGTTATCACTATAAGAACAGTTTTAGGGTCATCTCTAACTCAATAACCAGTTGTATAATAAAACTAAAAACACAAACCGGGACAATAAAAAATGGCCAGACCATTGCGCATAGAATACCCAGACGCCTTCTATCACGTTTCTAATGTTGGTTTAGACAAGCAAAAGATCTTCCCCTCCCCCAAATATTACGAAGCCTTTTTAGCCGGTTTAGAAGAAACTTGTTTTCGTCTCAACGTACAGGTTCACGCCTATTGCCTGCAAAAGGATCAGTATCACCTTCTGATCAAGACGCCAGAGGCGAACCTAAGTCGTTTCATGCGTCAGGTAGACGGCCTTTATACACAGCATTATCAGCGCCTCAAGAAGTCTGAAGGCTCCTTGTTCAAAGGACGTTACAAGGCAGTGCTGGTGCAGGCTGACAAATACCTGCTCCCCTTAGCACGCTATATCCATTTGGGGGTTCGCAAGGCCGATCTGGAGACTTGGCAGTGGTCAAGCTACCCAGCCTATATCAACAAAGCTAAAGCACCCGCTTGGCTGAATCGAGACGGTGTTTTCGAGCAAACAGGCTTAACGGGCGCCAAGCGCACCGCGCAGATTAAGCAGTACGTGGCCGCGGGGGTAGACGAAGAACTAGCCCATTTCTATGGCAAGAAGAACCTGTCCTCTATCATGGGGGATGAAAAGTTCAAGAAAGCCGCTAAAACTAAGCGCAGCGCGTCGAAGGTGCGGGGCGTCTCTCGTGGCGCTCACGCCAAATGGCGCCCTTCCTGCAAGGACATCATCTCTGCGGTCGCGAAACAGTTCAAGGTTAGCGAGGAGAGCATTTACACGGCAGCGCGAGGGCCAGGCTCGAAGAATGTGCCGCGCTGGGTAGCGATGTACCTGTGTCAGGAGCTTTCCGCCGTAACACTGCAGGCCATCGCCAAGTTATTCAAGCTTAAGCGCTACGGCACGGTGTCCACCACGGTAGGAAAGCTTAAGAAGGAGTTCTTGGAAGATCCAAAACTGCTCAGTACGACCAATAAGCTAATGAAGTCCCTTAGCAAGGAAAAATAGAAGCTCAAGAATAAGCCCAAAACCAAAAACGCCGTCTCTTTCTAAGAAGGAGGCGGCGTTTTCGTTTAGCGACTCGCTATATTCGGCAGATCGAGGCATGCCAGAGCCCTAAGGCTCAGCAAATTACTTAATCTTGGCTTCTTTATAGATCACGTGCTTACGGGCAACGGGATCATACTTCTTGATCTCCATTTTGTCAGGCATCGTTCGCTTGTTCTTGTCTGTTGTATAGAAATGGCCCGTTGCTGCTGAGGACACTAATTTAATTTTATCGCGCATTGCTGCTCACCACCTGAATCAGGATTTAGATATTAGACTTTACCACCATTGGCACGGATATCAGAAAGTACGGCATCAATGCCGTTCTTGTCGATAATACGCATACCTTTCGTAGAAACCTTCAGTTTCACGAACCGATTTTCAGACTCCACCCAAAAACGATGGGTATGGATGTTCGGTGAAAAACGGCGTCTGGTTTTGTTGTTCGCGTGAGAAACATTATTGCCTGTAATCGGTTTTTTACCGGTTACGATACATACGTTAGCCATTGCCTTGCCTCGTTACAGAACCCGGATTATTTGGCAAAAGACCGCTGCTGGGGCTTTAACCTGAATATCACTGCTGTCTTGCCAAAAAAAGAGCTGCGTTTTATACCAAAATGGCTAATCAATAGCAACAAAAAAGCAGCGCCGACCTAAAAGTACTGTGCTTCTAGCCCCGTTTCTCTTATAGAAGCCCTCTCTCCGCAAAACTCACCGCCTCACAGCGACCCACTACAATATGGTCGAGTACTCGTACATCGATGGTATTCAGGGCCGCCTTGAGCCGGACAGTGATGCCGATGTCGGCCTGACTAGGCTCCGCGATACCCGAAGGGTGGTTATGGGCAAAGATTACGGCCGCAGCGTTATTGTGCAGGCAACGCTTGACGACTTCCCGAGGATAGACGGCAGCGCCATCGATAGTCCCGCTGAACAGCTCCTCGAGCTTGACCACGCGATGCTGGTTGTCTAGGTAGAGACAGGCGAACACCTCGTGCTCGTAATGGCGTAGTCGAGCACGCAGGTACTGCCGCGTTAGCTCCGAGCTCGTCAGTGCATCGCGCTCCTCTAGCTGCTCATACATATGCCGCTGCGATAACTCTAGCATCGCTTGTAGCTGGACAAAACTCACTTGGCCTAAGCCTGCGCTACTGCAGAAATCCTCTTCACTCGCGGAGAGTATCAGGTTCAGGTTACCAAACTTAAGTAGCAAACCCCTGGCGATATCTAACGCAGAGCGCCCCTTGCCCCCGGCACGCACGATTAGCGCGAGCAGCTCCGCATCCGATAATTTACTAGCCCCTAAGCGTAGCAATTTCTCCCGAGGGCGCTCCCCCTCGGGCCAATCCTTGATTCGCATACACCCTCCTTGGCCCATTGCTATGATCTTCGCCGCGACAGCGGCTGCATTGATAGTAGCAAAGGATCTTGGAAGCGCTCGGTGTGCGCAAATTGAATCGCCGCGGGCTTGCTGCTAGTCTTTGCCCCCTATATTCCTTGCTGACGCTAACGCGTCTAGGCCCTACATGAATAGCCTTAGTAATCGACGCGTCCTTCTAGGTATCACCGGTGGCATTGCCGCTTATAAAAGTGCCGAGCTCACTCGTTTGCTAGTTAAGGCAGGTGCCGAAGTCCGAGTGGTAATGACCCATGCAGCCACCCAGTTCATCACAGCACTGACGCTGCAAGCACTGTCGGGGAACCGAGTGCACACCGAGTTGTTGGACGCCGAGGCAGAGGCTGGGATGGGGCATATCGAGCTAGCGCGCTGGCCGGACCTCATCCTCATCGCCCCGAGCAGTGCCAATTTCATTGCCAAACTTGCCGATGGCAAAGCTGACGACATCCTCAGCACTCTCGTACTAGCCACTAAGGCCCCTATCGCTATTGCACCGGCTATGAACCAAGGGATGTGGGCAAACGCGGCGACTCAACAAAATCTTGGCATACTCGCCGCTCGGGGCATGAAAATCTTCGGCCCGGCCTCTGGCGAGCAAGCCTGTGGCGACGTCGGCCTTGGCCGAATGCTGGAACCGTCGGAGATCGCCGCACTAAGTGCTGATATGTTCGATGCAGGTCTTTTAGCGGGCCTGCGCATCGCCATCACCGCCGGCCCTACACAAGAGACTATCGATCCCGTCCGCTATATCAGCAATCGCAGCTCTGGGAAAATGGCCTATGCCTTGGCTATCGAAGCCGCGGCTTCCGGCGCCCAGGTTACGCTTATCAGCGGTCCCGTAGCACTCGCGACTCCCGAACGCGTCAAGCGCATCGATGTTGTGAGCGCGCAGCAGATGCTAGCCGCCAGCCTCGACGCAGCGGCGCAGTGTGACATTTTCATCGGCGTGGCCGCGGTTGCCGACTATCGCCCTGCGCAGATCGAAACACAGAAGATTAAGAAGGGCGCCGCGACTATGACGCTCGAACTGGTGAAAAATCCCGATATCATTGCCACAATCGCAGCGCTGGAGAAGCGCCCTTTCACAGTGGGCTTTGCGGCCGAGACCATCGATATAGAGCGTCACGGAGCAGATAAATTGCAACGCAAGCGCCTAGACCTGTTATTCGCGAACGACGCAAACGAGACGCTGGGCAGCGACAACACCAGCGCCACAGCGCTGTGGCCACAAGGCTCCCTATCACTAGGCCCGGCATCGAAACGGCGCGTCGCAGTGCAGATGTTGGAACTGTTGCGCCAACAATACGATCTGAAGAACGGCCAAGCCTAAGCCGCAGAGCTAGCTGGGCTGCGCATCGAAGCAGAATTTAAGCATAGCCAAGACTGAGGCTTGTGTTGGATACTCCTAACGCATGGAAATATGACAGAAGCTGCATAATGACCCCTGTAAGCAATAACAATATTAATTGCTCTCCCTTAGCGCTAGAGCCCGCCATATTCAGGGCCTACGATATTCGCGGCATCGTCGACGAGCAGTTGGATGAACCGCGCATAGAGCTCATCGGCAAGGCCCTAGCGAGCTTAGCCTTAGAGGCCGGCGAGCGTACCGTCTTGTTCGGCTGCGATGCCCGTCTTTCTAGCCCAGTATTACGCGCCCCCCTTTTGCGCGGCATACTTTCAACTGGCATGAACGTCGTCGATATGGGCACTATTCCAACGCCATTATTGTACTTCGCGACCTATAACTCGGAGTGGCGCTCGGGGCTTATGCTTACCGCCAGCCACAACCCCGCCAGCTATAACGGCATCAAGATCGTGCGCCAACGTACCTGTCTTACTCCGGAACAGATTCAGCAGATTCGCCAACGCGCAGAGCTCGGTGAGTTTCGTCAGGGTGCTGGCAGCTTAGTCCAAAGAGACTTTCGCGATGCCTACCTCACACGCCTTCAACACGATATTGCACTGGCGCGCCCCCTCAAAGTCGTGGTCGATTGCGCTAACGCCGTACCCGCATTAATCGCGCCCGCCCTATTCGAGAGATTAGGCTGCACCGTTATCCCATTATTCTGCGAACTGGATGGGAGCTTCCCACACCACCCGCCAGACCCCACTATCGCCTCGAATCTGCAGGCCCTAATCGCCCAGATTCATGCCAGTGAAGCAGACCTTGGCATCGCCTTCGACGGCGATGGCGACCGCGTAGTGATAGTCACTAACAAGGGCAGTATTATCGACACCGATCGCTTGCTAATGCTGTTCATCAAAGACATCTTGCCTCGTTATGAGCAGCCCAATGTCGTATTCGATGTCAAATGCAGCGCGCTCTTGAGCCAGCTCATAATAGATTACGGTGGCAAGCCGATTATGAGCCGCAGCGGTCACTCCTTCATGAAAGAGACCATGCAGCGTAGCGACGCAGTAGTGGGCGCCGAACTCTCCGCCCACATCTTCATCAAGGATCGCTGGTATGGCTACGACGATGGCATATATGCTGCCTCGCGTTTCTTAGAGTTGCTTAGCAAGCAATCTACTAGCGTCGAGGACCTTGTGCAGAACCTACCTCAGAGCGTGGCAACACCCGAACTACGTATCGATGTGGATGACGAGCGCAAGTTCCCTCTCATGGAGCGCATAAAGACTCTCGCGAGATTTCCCCAGGGCAAGATCAACATCTTGGACGGCATAAGGGTGGATTTTCCAGATGGATGGGGGCTGATTCGTGCGTCCAACACCACGCCCGCCTTATTGCTTCGGTTTGAGGCCAAAAGCCAAGAGTCTTTGCAGATAATCCAAGCGCTATTTAGCGAGCTACTGCGGGAAGTAGACAAGCACCTTGTCTTCGACCTCTAGAAGCGATGCCAGTCAAGCGCGAGCATTTATGAAAAACCCGGCCCAGCAGAGTATACTTTGCGCCAGCATTGCGCGGCTTGTCATTTACAGCTGGCGCTACAAACCCAAATTAACCATAGCGGATTTCTTATGCCATTAGATTTTGCAGCTGCGAAGAATATCGCCAACGTACTTACCGAGGCTCTTCCCTACATCCAGAAATTCACCGGCAGTACCATCGTCGTCAAGTACGGCGGTAACGCCATGACCGATGAAGTGCTCAAGAATAGCTTTGCTCGCGATATCGTACTAATGAAGCTCGTGGGCATGAACCCCGTAGTCGTGCATGGCGGCGGGCCCCAGATCGGGTCCTTGCTTACCCAACTCAACATTCAATCCGAGTTCATTGACGGCATACGCGTGACCGACAGTAAGACCATGGACGTAGTCGAGATGGTGTTAGGCGGCCTAGTTAATAAGGAGATCGTAAGCCTTCTCAACAAGAACCAGGGCAAAGCGATCGGGATTACCGGCAAAGACGGCAACTTGATTCAAGCGAAGAAGCTCCTCAAGAAGAGCCTCATTGGCGCCAAGATGATGGATATGGGCCAAGTGGGCAGCATCGAGAAGATCAATCGCGAAGTACTCGATATTCTAAAGGATAGTAATTTTATCCCTGTCATCGCCCCTATCGGCACGGATCGAACAGGCGCCACGTACAATATTAATGCCGACACAGTCGCAGGCGAGATCGCGAAAGTACTAGATGCAGAGAAATTGATGCTGTTGACTAATATAGCAGGTGTGATGGACAAGTCGGGCAAAGTAGTTACCGGCCTTAGCACTGCCCAGGTTGACGCGATGATCGCCGACGGAACAATTCACGGCGGCATGCTACCGAAAATCGAGTGCGCGTTGGACGCCGTCAATAGCGGAGTGCGCAGTGCACACATCATCGATGGCCGTGTTGAGCATGCCGTATTGCTAGAGATCTTTACCAACACTGGTGTAGGCACACTCATTAGCAATACTCGCAGCGTAGACGACGAGTAAAACCAAGCTTATAGAAAAGGAAGACTGCAGCATGCCGTCAGAAGCAAAAATTTCCCGTAAAGAACACATCCTACAATGTCTAGCGCGCATGCTCGAGACTGGCCCCGGAGAGCGCATCACGACCGCCGCTCTTGCTAAGGAGGTAGGCGTGTCCGAGGCCGCGCTCTACAGACACTTCCCCAGTAAGGCGAAGATGTTTGAAGGTCTTATCGTATTCATCGAAGAGACGTTGTTCTCACGCATTACCCGTATCCTTGATGATGAGCCATCCGCACACAAGCGCTGCGAGAAAATCCTCACCTTGGTGCTAACTTTCGCAGAGAAAAACCCAGGCATGACGCGCTTAATGACCGGCGATGCGCTTGCAGGCGAGACCGAGCGGCTACGCGTGCGCATCAGCCAACTCTTCGACCGCTTAGAGGCGCAGTTAAAGCAGATATTGCGCGAAGCACAGATACGCGAGAACCTGCGCTGCGTAGTCTCTCCCAGCATTCTATCGAATCTATTGATGTCCAGTGCAGAGGGTCGACTAATGCAATTCGTGCGTAGTGAGTTTAAGAAATTACCCACTGCACATTGGGAAGAACAGTGGCAATTCCTATCACGGGATATGCTCTTACCATTCGGTCAGGAATCGAACTAACAAAGCGACTTAGTGGCGTTGTCTCGGCCTAGTCTGAGCTAACGCCGTACTCGTCTCTATAGCGTTTTACAGCCTCCAGATTCGACGCCAATTTCGGATCATCTTGACGAGACAAGTACTCAATGATCTGAGCTAGGGAGATAATGCTGAGCACAGGTATTTGATACTGCTCTTCGATCTCTTCAATGGCAGACTTACTGCCCGTGCCACGCTCCTGCCTATCCAGCGCAACGATGATGCCCGCAGGCTTAGTACCGGTGCGCTCGAACAAGTCCATAACCTCACGCACCGCTGTGCCCGCAGTAATTACATCATCGACGATTAGCGCGCGCCCTTGCAGAGGCGCGCCAACAGTTAAGCCACCCTCGCCATGATCTTTAGCTTCTTTACGATTGAAACAATAGGGCTTGTTGATACCATGACGATTGTGCAGAGCTGCTGCCGTGACCGAGACTAGAGGGATGCCCTTATAGGCTGGACCAAACAATAGGTCATAGTCGATATCCGCTGTAGCAAGTGCGGCCGCATAGGTGCCAGCGATAAAGTCCAACGCAGCCCCGGTATTGAACAGTCCTGCATTGAAAAAGTAGGGACTGGTACGACCAGATTTCAGCTTAAAACTACCAAAGCGCAAGATCTCTTGTTCGATAACAAATTCGATAAACGCCTGCTGAAACTTCTGCATATCACTCCCCTTTAGCTAAGTCCTTGAGATTTATATTTCTAGCGCTTGCTTCTGTTTCTCTAGAAGTTCCGCGATGCCCTTCTCTGCCAGTGCGATCATCGACTGTAACTCAGCGTTGTCGAAATCATTCTCCTCGCCGGTGCCTTGCAGCTCGATGAAGCGCAGCTGTTCAGTCATCACTACGTTCATATCGGTCTCGGCATTGGAGTCCTCGGCATAGTCTAAGTCGAGTACTGGCACGCCCTTGTAGATGCCAACCGACACTGAGGCGATAAGTTGCTTCATCGGGTTCTTCTTCACACGACCGCTCTTGAGCAACACGCCAATCGCATCGTGCAGGGCCACACAGGCACCTGTAATGGATGCCGTGCGAGTGCCGCCGTCGGCCTGGATAACGTCACAGTCGATCTTGATCGTGTTCTCACCAAGCAGCTTCATGTCCAGAGCTGCACGCAGAGAACGACCAATAAGGCGCGAGATCTCCATGGTGCGCCCGCCCTGCTTGCCACGCACAGATTCGCGATCCATCCGCGACCCTGTGGAACGAGGCAACATGCCATACTCTGCGGTGACCCAACCGTTACCGGAACCCTTCAGAAAGCGCGGCACAGACTCCTCAACACTCGCGGTGCAGATCACTTTGGTGTCGCCAAACTCCACCAACACAGAGCCTTCAGCGTGTTTGGTATAGTGACGGGTGATACGAATATCGCGGAGTTGATCGCTCTGGCGCTTACTGGGTCGGATGGTGTCTTGCATACTGCCTCTCTTAGGGTCACTGATAATTGACCCGCGATTATCCTTGATCTGCTCTTTGATGGCGAGTAAGAAGGGCAATATTGGAGTAAGATACGGGTTCGAGCTAACAGCTTAGAAGTGAAGCTGTTGAAATTCTTGACGTTTTTAAGCAGAGCACACTATGGTCTTAAGCATGACTGCTTTCGCAAGAAAGCAAAGTAGTATCGGGCAAACACTCCTCGTTTGGGAGATTCGTTCCGTCAATCACCGCTACCTCGAAACCGGCTTTCGCTTTCCCGAAGCACTGCGCTCCTTGGAGCCTGCGGTTCGCGATGCGCTGCGCAAGACTCTTGCCCGCGGCAAAGTAGATTGCCAGCTACGCATCGAGACCGAAGGCGCACAAGAGAATAATTTGCAGATCGACGAGGCACTTGTCGTAAAGCTCAATAACGCCAGCGGTGAGGTGCTGCATCTTACCGGTGGCGGCAACGCACTGACGGTGCATGAGATTCTCAAATGGCCTGGAGTACTACTTGAAAGCCAAGCCTTACCCGAGGACTTAGAGACTCACGCACTAGCCCTATTCAAGCAGACTCTTAAAGAGCTCGTCGATACTCGTAAACGCGAAGGGGAGGAGCTATACGGTTTCGTCAGCAAGCGCCTTGCCGGCATACGCGAAATTGTCAGCTCACTTAAGACACGCATGCCCGAGATCATCGCCGCGCAACAACAGGCGCTGCGCGACCGTCTCGAAGCCCTCAAGATCGAACTGGACGGCACGCGCCTAGAGCAAGAAATCGTGATGTATGCGCAGAAATGGGATATCGACGAGGAGTTAGACCGCCTTGAGGCTCATCTGAACGAAGTGGAACGCGTGCTGGAATTGAATGAGCCCTCTGGGCGTCGTCTCGACTTCCTGATGCAGGAGCTCAACCGAGAGGCCAACACGCTCTCCTCCAAGTCCATCGTGTCGGAAACCACCCACAATGCGGTAGACCTGAAGGTGTTGATCGAGCAGATGCGGGAGCAGATTCAGAATATCGAGTGATATTTACTTGATCTCGCTCCTCTAGTTTTCTCATGCCCAATGCAAGAGGAGGCAACGCGTGAGGCTCGCACAGCCGCGCAAAAATTTGCGACAGACTCACAGAGTACACTAGGCAATATCCGCAAGGCCTCTCAAGGTCAATTTAGTATTAGCGACCGCGACCGCAACAATCCCCATATCAAAAACGTCCGTGTAGTCGTAACGGTAGAGTACTATCTTAAATAGAGGGGTCAGAGTAATACTCTTGACCCCTTGTTTAAGACTGCGCTCAACCTGCTTTCTTTTTCATCAGCGCGTCATCGAGCTCGTTGGCTCGCTTAGCAGCGGGCCGGGCCTCGCAGCGGTTCACGTATTCCATGAACACCGGCTTTGCTTCGAAGGTCTTCTGGAAAATTGCCCATCCAAGAGTACTCGCGAGTAGTATATCGGCCGCAGTGAATTGCTCACCGCAAATATAGGGTCCTTTCCTAAGAGCAGACTCCAATACGTTTATGGTGTCTGCAATATTGCCACACCCCAGCGACATCGCATTATCTTGGTCGACCTTCCAATTATTGCTTATAGCGCTCATCGCCATCTCTAGCGGGCCTGCGCAGAAGAACAGCCAGCGATAGTAATCGCCACGTAGTGGATCATTGCGACTCGGCGCAAGATTCTCATCAGGGAACTGATCAGCAAGGTAGGCACAGATCGCGGCCACTTCCGTCACAACTGTATCGTGATGCTTAATCGCTGGTACCTTTCCCATGGGATTGATAGCCAGAAACTGCTCAGACTTAATGTGCTCGCCAAACTCCATGACTTCTATCTGGTAATCCACGCCGATCTCTTCTAGCATCCAACGAACTATTCGACCGCGCGATTGAGGGTTCGTATACAAAGTTAGTGTTTTCATGTTCATGTCCTTTGCTCTTTTTTAGTCTTAGTGGTGTGTTTTTGTCGACGCAGGCACAATACAAAATATATAGGTCAATTTATGTCCTGTTTGCTTTGTAGTATTGTATTGTCGCTCGCACTAACGCTATCAAGGTCCACTAGGAACTCATCATGTCGAAGCCACTTACCCGTGTATTATCACTGTTAGAGCTGCTACAGACACACGGCCTGTTGTCCGGCGCACAGATCGCTAGCCGATTAGAGGTAGATATTCGCACGGTGCGACGCTATATCGCAGCATTAGAGGAGCTAGGGATTCCAGTGCTGACCGAACAAGGGCGTTATGGGGGCTATCGCTTAGTGGCTGGCTTTAAGCTGCCGCCCATGATGTTTACGGATGAGGAAACGCTGGCCATATCACTCGGTCTTCTCGCCGCCAATCAACTCGGCCTCGCCGAAACTACGCCCTCCATCGCGAGCGTCCAGGCGAAGCTTGAACGAGTTATGCCTAGTAATCTAAAGCGCCGCGTCCGGGCTATAAGCCAGAGCGCAAGCCTCATATTGCCCAAGGCCCACGGCGCAGAGAATAAGGAAGATTTGCTGTTGCTAACCGATGCCGCCCATGGGCAGCAACGCGTGCGCTTCGTATATGAGGCAGAGAACAATGTTGCGCAGCTTCGCGATGTCGACCCCTATGGTATCGTGTTCCGGCGTGGTCATTGGTATTTGGTAGGGCATTGTCACCTACGTGAAACGCTGCGTACCTTCCGCTTAGATCGGCTTGGTAAGGTGGAGCTTCTGAAGCACAGCTTCTTGCGACCCGCACAGTTCGATGCGGCGACTTATCTCAATCAGAGTATGCAGAACGTGCCACGTCAACATCCTGTCAGCGTCTTATTACATACTGATATGGCGTCGGCTTCTTATTATCTGCATGGCTTAGAGGGAATACTGCAGAAAAGCGATGAGGGTTTACTTATGGAAACGAGTACAGATAGTTTAGATTGGTTCGCGCGCTGGCTAGTACAAATGCCAATTGCGGTGACCGTAATTAAACCCACTTCCTTGTGGGACGCTATCTGCGAGCATGTGAAACATGTGCAGGGTAATTTTAAAATTGTGTAAACTAAAATTTAGTCTTTATTTATATTATGTCCTCCATGGGGCACTAACAAAATACGAGTGCTAATACCACATGGAGAACATTTACTTACAGCGCCTTTCTTAGAACGAGTAGCGCAAACCTAGCGAATAGGTAGAGAGTTCGTCACCGAAGTCGCCGCCTAAATTGACGCCTAAGTTATCCGATAATTCAAACAATAAGTTGCCAAACAAAGAGGTATTGTCGCCATAGTCAAGGTCCGTGTATCGCACACCGGCACCGAACTCAAGCCACGAAGTCAGTTGGGCACGGCCACCCAAGTCTAGAAAATAGCCATCGCTATCGTCTTCGTTCAGATCGTCGAACGCGTTCTGAATATCGTCGCCGCTATTGAGATCATCGTTCTCATTTCTGCCGAGGCTGAAGTCCCCTAGATCGACGTCAATGTAACCACCCGACACCACTAGATCGAATGAGTCCGACAATGGGGTGTGGAAACCCAAGCCTAGCTTCAAGGTCTTCACATCGTCACTCTGGCTGACGAATCCACCATTGTCATCGAAGTAAGAAAACTCTGAATCCGTACTGCCGTAGGAACCGAATGTGAACAGGCTATCGCTCAAGTCGAAAGAAGCGCGAATATTGTAGCCATCACCGTCGTCGAAATCCTCAGCAAAATTGTCAAAGAAATCATTATCTTCATAGTAGTCAATGTTCTGAATTAGGTAGTCTGCCTCGATGAAGGAGTAGCTTATTCCCTCGGCAGCGTAGGCGGAAAGCGGCATTACAAGCGCGCAGGTGAGAAGTGATTTTCTAAAGAATTGTCCTTTTTTCATTGCAATATCTCCATAGTGTGGATTAAACAGGTTTCATTGACTCCTTCTTGTTTTGGGGGTTTAGAACGTGATTTGGCCTTACGAATTATTGAGAGCCAATGCTGACGTTTTCTTAACGAAAATTTCGTCCTAGCCATCACGCGCTTTGTTATCACACAGATAAAAACAACTTGCAGCAAATTGTTAACAAGGAGATTACTTAGTCGGGGAGAACTGTGATGCTTATCGCAAACTCTAAAGAAACTCCATAGCAAGGCCATTGCGACATTTTATCGAAGTTAGAAATCGCTTTAGGAAATTTTATGGACGCGAGGCGTGGAACACGCCTCGAAGTGGGAGAACTACTGTTGCTGCATTTCAGCGATGAAACGGTCCGACTCTGCAATCGCTACTTCCATTGCATCGATCAAACGATCTACGTCGGTATTGATGGTATCGAGCTCACCGCGCAATGATGCCACTGCCCGTGCGTTAAGATTGTGCTTCAGGTACAGCACGTTGTCGCGCAAGCTATTCAGCACCGGGTCAAGCGTAGCCTCTGCGCGCTGCATTGCGCCAATGAGCCGTGTGTAGCGCGTTCGAGTTGCACGCAGTTGTTGTTCGCTGTCACGGCGTAGCGATTGGTTAGTGTATAAGTCGAGCTCGTCTGACCATTCGTCGAACAGCGCATCGGCCACAGACTCCACCGCTTTTATCCGATCTCGTATACGCTCTGCCGAATCCTCGGTGTCTTCGAACTCGGCGTTCAGGCGATCATAGACTTGTTGCAGTTCACCGCCATCGAAGTTCACTACACTACGAAACTGCTCTAACGCATCCCGAAACTGCTCCTGACCTTCCTGCTGAGCACTTTGCGCCTCGCCGATGCGATCTACGAGTATCTCGCGCTTGTGTACGCCAAGTTGTTCCATCGTGCCGTAGTAGGCAGATTCGCACGCGGTGAAAAGTAGGATCACGAACGCAGAAAATAATACTTGTCTCATTTGTTATTCCTTTTTATCGCATCCACTACGCGATCAGTGCGCTTATCCGCAAGATGGTTATGCACAACAAGAAGCGCATGAATAACACCTGGCACCCAAAAACAAAGTGTCAGCAATATATTAATCAACGCTTGAAATGGTTTCGCACACAAGAACACTGCCAAGGGTGGCAGAAAAATCGCAATGATATAACGCAAAAGTTATCTCCAATCATCAGTGAGTTGTTTTAACTACTTCATCTCTAAGCGCGTACAGCTTCTCTTTATAGCGTTGTCTTGAACGGTTGTTGTTGGCGTTCTCAATCGCTGCTAGTAGTGCAGCATCCGCTTTGTCAATTCTGCCCATTGCATAATGGCACAGCGCTATGCCGAGCCTCGCCTCGTGCAGGTACGGAGCCAGCTCAAGCGCTTTGTTATAGTAGGAGATGGCGCGTTCATAGGCACCCTCTTCATAAGAGTCACGAGCCAAATGATACCAATTGAAGGGGCTCGGGTCTTCCATTGATGCTAAGCGTGAAGCAATGATCTGCGCTTCCTCTAGCCTGTTCTGGCCAAGCAACAGCAATCGATAATTCTTCAATAGAGCGAGTTTGTCCTCTGCTTGCGCTATTGCGTAGAGGTAGACCTGCTCTGCTGCCTCGATCCGTCCTATACGCCTATGTATTACGGCTAACATGTTCAGGGCATCGGCGTGTTCTGGTGCATATTTGAGAGATTCCATGCTCAGCCAATAAGCGGAGTTGAAGTCGTTATCTTGTAGAGATTCCACAGCAAGATTGCGATAGTACATTGCATAGTAGTCCTGCTCCCCTAGGTTAGAGATAAAGCGCGCACGACCGGTTGGGAAGTAGTCTATCGATATGCCCCTAGGTGAGTTCATGGGTGCTTTCGCTTGGTTCCACGCGGAGTTCATCAGCTTGCTTCTAACATGTACTCCTTTGACTACGGTGCTACCATTGAACTCGAAGACTGGCTCGTCATCCATAAGCTGATAGTTCATCCTTACCCCAACTAGGCGGGCGAGCGCGGTTGTCATGATGGCTAAGGAAAGACAATTGCCGCTATTGCTTTGCAGTACCTGTTCTGCGGTTAAGGTGTCCGCGTTATACTCGAAACTCTCTACTCGCCGCACAATATAGTCCGCTAGCCTTAGATAATCCGGTGTTTGCGCGTGTGCTGGACTCTCAAAATAATTCAGAAAATCCTGTGCCTGTGCGGGATTAATATAGTGAAGGTCTTGCGGTGAGACCATTACTGGCTTGGGGCCAAACGGGCTAACAAGACTAGTTAGAGCAACAATAGGGAGCTGGGGAGTATCCTGTTCAAATACTGTACAGGCCGAAAGACTGAATATTGCGATGTTTACGAGAGCAAACAATCGTTGGATCGAATGAGGCATTACGATGTCCTCCCTCGGAAAACTATTAATTTTTGTTAACTTTATGCCCATTTTCCACCATTGCAATACCTTTTAGCCGACATCGCCGAGACTATCTTTTGTCTACACTTCTCCCCACATCAACCACCGCACTCCCGATAGATAGCGTCTTAGAACTCCTTGTGGAGACGCTAAAACAACAACCTCGCTCCTTATTAGTCGCCCAACCAGGCGCCGGCAAGACCACACGAGCTCCGCTTGCACTGCTTGAGCATTTCCCGTCCCATGCTGGTCGTTGGCTGCTGCTGGAGCCTCGCCGTGTCGCGGCACGCCTAGCTGCGTCCTACATGGCGCAAACACTCGGCGAATCCATAGGCCAAACCGTCGGTTTTCGAGTGCGCGGCGAATCCAAGATAGGCCCGAATACTCGCCTAGAGGTAGTAACTCAAGGCATATTGACACGCATGTTGCAGGACGACCCCTCCCTAGAGGGTGTTGCAGGCATAATTTTCGACGAATTTCATGAACGCAGCTTGGATGCCGATCTTGGTCTTGCCCTAGCCCTAGATGCCCAGAAAGGTCTGCGGGAAGACCTGCGCATATTAGTGATGTCCGCGACTCTCGACGTCAATTCACTGCTAGGAGTCTTGGGTTCGGACACCCCGGTAATCGACTGCCCGGGGCGAGCCTGGCCGGTGCAAACTTATTATCGCAGCGCACCTCTGCGCGAACGGGCGGAGCGCCATCAGGCCAGCGTTATCCGCGAGGCCCTGCTCGCCCATGAAGGTAACCTCCTAGCCTTCCTGCCCGGCCAAGCCGAGATCCGAAGGCTTCACGGGATGTTGCAAGACCTGCTCTCCAGCGACATCGAGATTTGCGATCTGCACGGGCAATTACCCCTAGCACAACAACAGGCTGTGTTAAGAATGCCCGAGAGTCAGCGACGACGGGTAATACTGGCCACTTCGATTGCGGAGTCCAGCATCACCGTGCCAGGCGTGCGCATCGTGGTAGATGCGGGACTAGAGCGGACCCCAATCTTTCAGGCCCGCAGCGGCATGAGCAGCCTTGAAACTAGACGCGTTAATCGGGCTAGCGCAGACCAACGACGTGGCCGTGCGGGACGCGAGGCTGACGGGTTTTGCTATCGACTATGGCCAGAGGAGCAGATGCTGGCCGCGCACCGAGAGCCCGAGATCCTGCAATCGGACCTAGCTGTGCTCGCCTTCGAACTGCTGCGCTGGGGCGTCAAGGACCCAGACCAACTTAGTTGGGTGACACCCCCGCCGGTTGCGGCCTACACAGCAGGCGTAGCGCTACTGCAGCGACTCGGCATTGTTCAAGACACCGGCATGCTCACGGACCTAGGACGACGCTGCACGCGCTGGCCCACCCACCCTCGCTTCGCGGCTTTGCTAGCCCGCGCAGTGCAGGACAACACCCAGACTTTAGCCTGCTGGTGCCTCGCATGGCTTGAAGAGGCGACCCAAGATGCGGAAGTTGATATCGCCAAGATCTTTAGCAAACGTCCTCAACGCGCAGACAAGACTCAGGGCCGCTGGTGGCATGGGGCGCAGCAATGGGCGAAGCGCCTAGGAGTTAAACTAGAGCCGGTGGACCTAGAGCAACTCCCCGCGCTCATGGCAACCGCCTTCCCCGACCGGATTGCCCAAAACCTGAGGCTAGCCAATGACCGCAATCAGGCACGCTTTAAGCTGCCCGGCGGAGGCCAGGCATTGCTGACGGCACAAGATGCTCTCAGCCAGAAGGACTTCTTGGTAGCCGTCGATCTAGACGGGGCTAACACAGGGGCGCGAGTCTATAAGGCACTGGCCATAAGCCAAGTGACTCTCGAAAAGCTCTTCGACGAGACGAGCCTATGGCGTCAAGAGATTCGGTGGATTGAGGCAACAGGCCGGCTTAGTGGAGAGGAAACCCGTGGACTGGGAGCCGTGGTATTGGAGCGCCGGCCCATGGCGAAGCTGCCAGCCGAAGCGATACGCACTGGGATGATAGCGGGCCTTCGCCAGCGGGGGTTTCGCTGGACGGATGAGGACCAGCAGATACTCGGTAGATTACGCCTCCTGCAGCGCTGCCTCGGCCAGCCGTGGCCTCAAGTTAGTGATCCAGCGTTAATGGAGTCCCTCGAACAATGGTTGGCTCCAAGACTAGATGGCATCAATCGGCTTGAGCAGATCGACCGCCTCTCTTTAGCACAAATCTTTGTGGAGTCGCTGGACTGGTCGCTCCAACAATCTCTATCGAAGTTGGCGCCCACTCACTTGGATGTGCCTAGTGGAAGCAGGGTTCGGCTCGACTACAGCGCAGAAGAGCCAGTTTTAGCGGTAAAACTTCAAGAGCTCTTCGGTCAGACTCACACACCTACCGTGGTGGATGGCAAAGCAACCGTGTTACTCCATCTCCTGTCTCCGGCACGGCGCCCAGTGCAGGTCACACGGGACCTCGCCGGCTTCTGGAAAGGCTCCTATTTCGAGGTTCGCAAGGATCTAAAGGGTCGCTACCCGCGCCACCCCTGGCCGGATGATCCTCTCAGCGCGCCGGCCAGCGCACGGGCGAAGAAAAAAGGCAGCTAGCTCATAGCCTCAAGCAGCGTAGAGGCGAGGGATAATGATATAGTAAGCACGGTTTTCGACTAGGAATTTGAACTATGGCCAGAGGGACCCTCTACACCATTTCCGCGCCATCGGGCGCGGGCAAGACCAGCTTGGTCCACGCATTGTTGAAAGACAAGCAGGACGCTTTGCTTTGCGTATCCGTATCTCATACTACGCGCCCTCGGCGCCCGGGTGAGGTCGATGGCGTGAATTATCATTTTGTGAGCAAAGATGTCTTCACGGCGATGCAAGCGCAGAACAAGTTCCTCGAATCGGCAGAGGTGTTCGGCAATCTCTACGGGACCTCTCAGGATTGGGTGCAGACCCAACTAGATCAGGGCATCGACGTCATCCTAGAGATAGACTGGCAGGGTGCGGAGCAAGTGCGTGGCCGTATAACTCCCAACAAGAGCATCTTCATACTCCCTCCCTCTCTGCAGTGCCTGTTAGAGCGACTGACCAATCGCGCTCAAGACGATGTCGACACCATCAAGCGACGCATGCGCGAGGCAAAGGACGAGATATCTCACTACGAGGCTGCGGACTATCTGGTCATCAACGATAACTTCGATACCGCACTCGAGGACCTGCGCGCGATCATTCGTGCCTCACGCCTTGAGCGTCGCCAGCAATTCGAAAACAACACGGCTTTGTTGCAGGCGCTGCTGGAAAACCCTTGAAAAAGACCCTAAATGCCTATAAATAAAGGCTTAAGCGAGAATAAATTAGGCATTGGGGCGCGTATTTAGTAGAATCGCCGGTCTCCTCAACAGTACAGCTTTATAAACAGGTGTTTTTATGGCCCGAATTACCGTCGAAGATTGTCTAGACAAAGTAGACAATCGCTTCCAGTTGGTGATGATCTCCAGCAAGCGTGCTCGCCAAATTCAAACTGGCGGCAAAGACCCATTGGTCCCTGCTGATAACGATAAACCCACTGTAATTGCCTTGCGTGAAATCGCCGCTGGCCTTGTGGATTCCAGCATCCTGACAGCCCGCAGCGCCAATCCGGTGGTGATGCTGTCCCGTGACGAACTGAAGACGCCTCCTCCCGCAAACCAAGGGGACGACGACGAATCTTTCGGCGAAGACCTCTAGCAGAGGAAGGAGTCGGCTTGTGCCTACAATCGACTCTCTAGCCACCAGCCTTTCAAGCTACTTGGAAGGCGATCAGATTAATCTCGTCCGACGCGCCTACTACTACGCGGAACAGGCCCATGATGGCCAGTTCCGACGCAGCGGCGACCCCTATGTGACACATCCCCTCGCCGTTGCCGGCATTCTTAGCGAAATGCATATGGACCCCCAGTCTCTGGTGGCCGCCATGTTGCACGACGTGATCGAAGACACCGGCATCAGTAAGGCCGCGGTGAAGAGTCAGTTCGGCGACGCGATCGCCGAGATGGTGGACGGGGTCAGCAAACTCAACAAGATTACCTTCAGCAGCCACGCGGAAGCCCAGGCCGAGAATTTCCAGAAGATGGCCCTGGCCATGGCTAAAGACATCCGCGTGATCCTCGTTAAGCTAGCGGACCGCCTGCACAATATGCGCACGCTGGACGTTTTGAGCCCCGAGAAACGCCGCCGCGTAGCCCGCGAAACTCTCGATATCTACGCCCCTATCGCCAATCGCCTAGGCATGAACGCCATTCGCATCGAGTTCGAAGAACTGGGTTTCGACGCGCTATATCCTATGCGTGCGCGCCGCATCAACGCGGCAGTGAAGAGCATTCGTGGCAACCGCAAAGAGATCGTAAAGCAGATTCAAGGCTCCCTCGAGGCCTGCCTGCAACGCGAGGGCATGCCTGGCCGCATTTTCGGCCGCGAGAAGCACCTATTCAGTATCTACGAGAAGATGCGCGCTAAACGCAGATCCTTCTCCGAGATCATGGACGTGTACGCCTTCCGCATTGTCGTGGACAAGGTCGACACTTGTTACCGCGTGTTAGGCGCCGTTCACAACCTTTATAAGCCTGTTCCCGGTCGCTTCAAAGATTATATCGCCATACCGAAGGCCAATGGTTATCAGTCTCTACACACCACGCTATTCGGAATGCACGGCGTGCCCATCGAGATTCAGATCCGCACCGAAGAGATGGAAGCGATGGCCAATAACGGCATCGCCGCCCACTGGCTCTATAAGTCTCACGACGACACCCCCAGCAACGCTCACATCCGCGCACGACAATGGGTCAACGGCCTACTCGAGATGCAGCAGCATGCCGGCAATTCTTTAGAGTTCATCGAGAACGTGAAGATCGACCTGTTCCCAGACGAGATCTACGTATTCACGCCCAAGGGCACCATCATGGAGCTGCCAGCAGGGTCGACCGCGGTGGACTTCGCCTATGCCGTGCACACCGATGTCGGCAACTCCTGTGTGGCCTGTCGAATTAGTCGACGCTTGGCGCCGTTAAGCGAAACCTTGGAGAGTGGTCAGACCGTAGAGATCATCACCGCCCCGGGCACCCAGCCCAACCCGGCATGGCTCAGCTTCGCGGTCACCGGTAAAGCACGCAGCAATATTCGTCACTTCCTCAAGAATCAGCGCCACTCAGAATCTGTAGCGCTAGGCCGCCGCCTGCTCAACAAAGTACTGGGCAGTTTCGGCACACAGCTCGAGAAAATTACGCCAGAGCAGATTCAACAGACCCTGCAGCACCTGAACAGCCCAGAGCTAGACAACGTGCTCGAGGATATCGGCCTAGGCAATCGCATGTCCCATGTTGTGGCCCGCCTGATGATGCCCGGCCAGGACGATGTGGACCTATTGCCCGAGGTAGGCAAAGAGAGTAAGAGCTCGTCGCTGGCGATTCGCGGCTCCGAGGGCATGGTCATGAATTTCGCTCGTTGCTGCCACCCGATACCAGGGGACCCGATCATTGGCCATATCAGCAGTGGCCGCGGCATGGTTATCCATACCGAGAGTTGCAATAACATCGCCGAGATTCGAGACAATCCAGACAAGTGTATTTCAGTACGCTGGGACCCCAATGTCGAGGGCGAGTTCTCCGTCGAGATCCGTGTAGAGCTAGAGAACGAGCGCGGCATCATCGCCAAGCTAGCGACCACCATTACCGGTGCGGAAGCGAATATCGAGAAGATCAGCACGGTGGAGCGCGACGCACGTTTCAGCATCGTGAACCTCTCCCTCAATGTGCGTAATCGCATACACTTGGCTAGAGTGATGAAGCGTATCAGGCTTATAAAGCCGGTAAGCAAGGTCACGCGCGTGAAGAGCCGTAAGATCGTCAAAACGCTCAAAGTATAAAATCAAATTAACGAACTGCGTTGGCCTGCTCATCGCGCCGCCCTCGCAGCATGAGGATGTCATTTGTGACTAATAAGAGAATTATCAGCACTGCCGCCGCACCGGCCGCAATCGGTCCTTACTCTCAAGCCGTACAAGTCGGCAGCTTCGTGTTTTGCTCAGGCCAAATCCCGCTTGATCCTAAGACTATGGAGATCGTCAGCGGTGGCATTGAGGCACAAGCTGTGCGCGTATTAGACAATATGCGCGCAGTCGCGGAGGCCGCTGGTGCGCAATTACAAGATGCAGTGAAGCTGACCATCTTCCTTACCGATCTCGCGGATTTCGGCATAGTAAACGAGACCATGAAGCGGTATTTCGACGCCCCCTACCCCGCACGCTCCACAGTGCAGGTATCCGCGCTCCCTAAGGGTGCGAATATTGAGATTGAGGCGACCCTCGCGCTCCCTCCACAAGCCTGAGTCGGCCAATGCTGCCTGAGCAAACTCCACTGACGGTGCTCAAAGGCGTAGGCCCGAGTGTTGCTGCGCGCCTAGCGACGATGCAGCTAAACTCTGTCCAAGACCTGCTATTTCATTTGCCCCTGCGCTATCAAGACAGAACTCGAATCAGCCCTATTGCCTCTTGCCGCATCGGTGCAGAGCTACAGATCGAAGGCGAAGTTTTGGCAACGGAGGTGGCATTCGGTCGGCGCCGCAGTCTTATATGCCGCATCAAAGATCATAGCGGCATCATTAGCCTGCGCTTCTTTCACTTTAGTGCTGCACAGAAAAATGCCCTACAAGTCGGCACCCATATTCGTTGCTATGGGGAGGTGCGAGGCGGCAAGACCGGCCTCGAGCTCTACCATCCCGAGTATCAGTTCCTGAATACTGCGCACCCCCAAGACCTCGCCGCAACACTAACTCCCATCTACCCTAGCACCGAAGGTATGCAGCAAACTCGGCTCAGAGGCCTGATCGCGCAGGCCTTGGAGCTGCTCGACACTCAGCTAATGCTCACGGATTGGCTTCCTGAATCGATGTGCAGGGCCCTCGGCTTCCGCCCTCTCAATGAATCGATACGTTACCTACACCGGCCACCGGTGGGCGAGGCTTTGTATAGCAATTTGCAGGCCCTTGCACTCGGTCAACACCCTAGCCAGAGGCGCCTAGCCTTCGAAGAACTACTCAGTCACCGCCTCTGCCTACGACGCCTGCGGGCGCAAGCGGAACAATTGCGGGCCCCAGCCCTGCGGCCCACGGGCAAGCTGCGCACGGCCTTTCTTAATGAGCTCCCGTTTCAGTTAACCGCGGCGCAGGCTCGCGTTGGCCAGGAGATCGCGAAGGACTTGGCGCAAGCATCACCGATGTTGCGCCTACTGCAAGGCGACGTCGGCTCTGGCAAGACAATCGTCGCGGCGCTAGCGGCTCTGCAGGCAGTGGAGAACGGTTTTCAGACTGCCGTTATGGCCCCGACTGAGATCCTCGCCGAGCAACATTTCTTGAACTTTTCTAAGTGGCTAGAACCCTTAGGCTTGCGCGTGGGTTGGCTCAGCGGCAAGGTAAAAGGCAAGAGGCGCGAAGCCCAATTGCAGACCATTCTGGACGGCAGTGCGCAAGTCATCGTGGGCACTCACGCGCTGTTTCAAGACGGTGTCAATTTCTCCAAGCTTGGCCTCATCGTAATCGACGAGCAACACCGCTTCGGCGTGCATCAACGCCTCGCGCTGCGCGAAAAAGGCGCCACAGCAGCGCATATTCCGCATCAACTCGTCATGACTGCCACCCCCATCCCACGCACCTTAGCGATGAGCGCCTATGCCGATTTAGACTGCAGCATTATCGACGAGCTGCCCCCTGGCCGCACCGCTGTCAGCACCCTCATCATCTCCAATAGTAGGCGCGCAGATGTGATCGAGCGTATCCATCACGCCTGTAACAAAGGCAGCCAGGCCTATTGGGTATGCACTCTGATCGAAGAGTCCGAGGCGTTGCAATGTCAGGCAGCGCAGGTAAGCGCCGAGGCATTGCGCACACAGCTTCCGGACCTCGCCATCGGCCTGATTCATGGCCGCATGAAGGCCGCCGAAAAATCACAGGTGATGGATGCGTTCAAGCGTGGGGAGCTTCAGCTTTTGGTCGCAACTACCGTGATCGAGGTTGGCGTCGACGTTCCCAACGCAAGTCTTATGGTGATCGAAAACCCAGAGCGCCTTGGCTTGGCGCAGCTCCATCAGTTACGAGGTAGAGTCGGCAGAGGTGCCGTCGCTAGCCACTGCGTGCTGCTCTATCAGGGGCCACTTAGCAAAGTGGCGCAAGAGCGCCTTGGTATCATGCGCGATAGTAATGATGGCTTCTTCATAGCGGAGCAAGATCTCGCCATTCGCGGGCCAGGGCAGGTATTGGGCACTGAGCAGACCGGCCTGATGAGCTTTCGTATCGCCGACATAAGTCGCGATGCGGGAATGTTAGATCAAGTTAAGGAACAAGCGGAGCTGATTCAGTCACGCTACCCGGCGCACGTAGACCCGCTCATTCGGCGGTGGCTGGGCGACAGAGAACTCTATGGTAATGTTTAACAGGCTAGGCTAGCCAATTGGGAGATAGTCCCACCGAGCAACAACCGATATACTACGGCCCATCGAATGGGTTTATTCAAAGAACACGTCATGCGCACAAAAGCAGTGCATTGCAATGCAGGGACATCATGCAAAGAGTCGACTCAGTACAAGCAGCCACAGGAATAGACGATCTAGTTAGGGTAGTACTCTTGCAAGATGGCAAAGGCAAAGGGCAGATTCTTCTTGCCAACGATTCCTTGTTAGATTTGAAGGCGCTTAACTCTCTAGTAGAGCGTAATCTTGTTCCAATCCCACAAGCGGAGATCGCCGATCTTACTGCCAAGAACAAGCTAGTGCAGATCGAGTCGGCTCCCGCTTTCTTCCTGTTGCCGACTATCATCGACGAGAACATCGCATCCGCTCAGCATTGCTACATCGAGATTCTGAATGTCGATGGCATGGAACTAGAGAAGATTGACTTAGCTGAATTGCGCGCCAGCTTGCGCGAGTCAAATTACCGCGTTCGAGCTATAAGCTGCACAATCCCCGCCCAAAAGCTTTATCAAGGCTCGCCCAACGATAGCGCTGACCTAGACTTGATCTTCAACTCCATCCGCAATTTCACTACGCTACGAATTAAGCAAAGACTGGAAGAAACCCTAGAGATCCCTCCGCTGCCGCAAACCGCCCAGAAAATTCTAGCGCTTCGCTCTAATCCAAACGCGAATGTAGGAGACCTTGCCGAGATCGTGGAGATGGATGCGAGTCTGGCCGCGCAGATAGTGAGCTGGGCGTCTTCACCCTATTACGCGGCCCCGGCGAAAATACGTTCCGTTCACGATGCCATCTCACGAGTGTTAGGTTTTGAGTTGGTAAGCAATTTGGCGGTGGGAATGGCGCTAGGCAATACCCTGTCACTGCCTAAGGATTTTCCGGATGGTTTTACGCCCTACTGGTTACAATCAGTGTACTGCTCTACTGTTGTAGAAGCGATCGTAAAACTGATTCCCCCAGAGAAGAGACCGAGCCAAGGTTTGGCCTGCCTAGCCGGCCTGCTTCACAACTTTGGTTACTTGGTGCTTGCCCATATCTTTCCGCCTCACTTCTCAGCAATTTGCCGCCACGTTGAGGCGAATCCTGCCATCAGTCACGTGGCTATCGACCATCACCTTCTCGGCGTAACGCGTGAACAGATCAGCGCTTGGCTCTTGCAGCTTTGGAATATGCCAAAAGAGGTTTGCGTTGGCATTCGCTTCCAGCACGAGCCGAATTACCAAGGCGAACATAGCGTGTATGCGAACTTGGTACTCATCGCAATGCGCGAACTGCGCCAGCACGGCATCGGCGATGCTCCACCCGTGGAAGTGCCAATCGAGATCTACCAACGCCTCGATCTTAACCCTATTGAAGTTTTAGAGGTGGTGCAGAATATTGTGGCCTCCGACGAAGAGCTGAAACAAATAGCAGCCAACTTCAAAACTTGAGGTCGTCTTGAGATTTCTGCGATACATCACTAGTAAGTGCGATAACTACTTGCGTGAGTACACACCCACGCTTCATCAACGCGCCCCTGCTTTCGTGCAACTGACAAGACTCGATAAACCGATCGGAGTGTTCTTGTTGCTATGGCCAACTCTCGGCGCGTTGTGGATAGCAGCGCAAGGCTTTCCCGGCTTCAAATTATTGATAATTTTCCTGCTCGGCACTTGGCTAATGCGTTCGGCGGGCTGTGCAATCAACGACTATGCGGATGCAGATTTCGATGGCGACGTACTGCGTACCGAGGCTAGGCCAATCGTCACAGGAAAAATCTCGCGCAAAGAGGCCTTGCTCACTTTCCTGCTACTGAGTGCATTGGGTTTCGTTCTATTATTGTTCACGAACCTGCTCACTATTCAGATGTCCTTCTTCGCTGTTTTCGTAGCGGCGCTTTATCCCTTCATGAAACGCTACACACATCTTCCTCAACTGGTGTTGGGCATCGCGTTTTCCTGTGGAATTTTGATGGCTTTTACGGCAGCGCGTGGCGAGTTACCCGCCGAGGCCTGGCTGCTCTTCGTTGCGAACTGCTTGTGGACTGTTGCCTATGATACTCAGTATGCGATGGTGGATCGCGAGTATGATTTGAGGATTGGGGTCAAGTCGACCGCAATACTATTTGGCAGCGCTGACCGCGTAATTATCGCGACGCTACAGGGAATGTACTTGCTCGCCATGTTGCTGGCGGCTGCACAGTTTCAGCTAGGGGTATGGGTTTATCTAGGACTAGCAGTGGCGCTCGGTCTTTTTGTTTGGCAATGGCAGATTACCAAGACCCGCAGCCCCGAAGATTGTTTTAAAGCCTTTCTCAACAATCATCGGGTTGGTGCTGCGGTGTTCGCCGGCATCCTCACGCACTTTCTACTTAACTGAACGCCTGAATACCAGTTTGCGCTCGACCTAAGATAAGAGCGTGAATATCTTGCGTACCCTCATAAGTGTTCACCACCTCTAAGTTCTGCAAATGACGCATTACGGGATACTCATCGGAGATGCCATTGCCTCCTAACATGTCTCGCGCCTCGCGCGCAGTGTCCAAGGCTTTGAGACAGGAGTTGCGCTTGAGCAATGAGATCAGCGGTGGCGCTAACTTGTTCTCGTCGCGTAGGCGTGAGCCTTGCAGACAGCCAAGCAGGCCGATCGAAATATCCGTCTGCATAATCGCCAGCTTCTTCTGAATAATCTGATTTGCCGCTAGCGGACGGCCAAACTGTTTGCGATCCATGGTGTAATCCAAGGCCGCTTTCCAACAGGTTTCCGCTGCCCCTAGCGCACCCCAGGCAATGCCTAGGCGGGCGGAGTTTAGACAGCTGAACGGTCCCTTCAAGCCCTGAACGTTCGGTAGCATGTTCTCGGCGGGCACGAACACCTCGTCCATTACGATCTCGCCTGTGATTGAGGCGCGCAAGGCTAACTTGCCTTCGATCTTAGGAGCACTTAGGCCCTTCATGCCCTTCTCGAGAATGAAGCCGCGAATCAAGCCTTCGTCGTCTTTACCCCATACTACGAAAACATCCGCGATGGGCGAGTTGCTGATCCAGTTCTTCGCGCCACTAATGCTGAAGCCACCCTCTACAGAGCGAGCTCGTGTCAACATGCCGCCGGGGTCTGAGCCATGGTCTGGCTCTGTAAGGCCGAAGCAGCCGATCCACTCGCCGGAAGCAAGCTTAGGTAGATATTTTTGCCTTTGCTCCTCTGTGCCGAAGGCATAGATAGGATGCATCACGAGACTAGACTGCACACTCATCATGGAGCGATAACCGGAGTCCACGGCCTCCACTTCACGGGCAGCTAGCCCATAGCAGACGTAGTTCACACCAGCGCAGCCATAGCCTTCGATTGTGGAACCCAGCAGGCCAAGTGCTCCCATCTCTCGGAATATCTCCGGATCGGTATATTCCCGGCGATAGGCATCGCGTACTCGTGGCAGGAGTTTCTCTTGCGCATATTGCCGCGCGGTGTCGCGCACGAGGCGCTCTTCTTCGCTCAACATTTCATTCATGAGGAACGGGTCCTGCCAACTGAATTTGGCAGAGTCTGAACTTGCAGACATAGGGAACTCCTTAGGTTTTTCGGCGGTGGACTCCATGTGCTCAGCCGTCTACAAACGAGGTACGGAGGGGCCACATAGAGCGATCGTTCAGTATGTAGCCTCATCTTATCAACATGCAGTGTTTTTAAAAAGCGGCGTTTATGTTTATCCGCCTAGGCATTAGCGCGGATTTAAGGGTGTACTGGTTATTTATTCAGGCTAGAATACCGCGCCATGGACGTCTCTTATCTTCTCGATTCACTCAATGAGCCACAACGCCAAGCCGTTGCGGCACCCGCTAACAATGTTCTCGTGCTCGCCGGCGCCGGTAGTGGCAAGACACGCGTGCTGGTGCACCGCATCGCCTGGCTTATGCAATGCGAAGGCGCATCGGCATTTAGCATCCTCGCCGTAACCTTTACGAACAAGGCTGCTCGCGAGATGCGGCATCGCATCGAGGACTTGCTGGGTCAGGCCATTGGCGGCATGTGGGTCGGCACCTTTCACGGACTTGCACATCGCCTACTGCGTACCCATTGGCGCGAGGCGAATCTACCGGAAAACTTCCACATCTTAGACAGCGACGATCAGCTGCGCCTTATCAAACGGCTGTGCAAGAACCTAGGGCTAGATGACGAGCGTTGGCCACCTAGACAGTGTCAGTGGTATATCAACTCTCAGAAGGACGAGGGGTTGCGCGCCGCCAACATCGAACACTTCGGGGACGAATATACCCGCAATATGGTCAGCCTCTACACCGCCTATGAAGAGGCCTGCAACAGAGGTGGCATGGTCGACTTCGGTGAAATACTGCTACGGGCACACGAGCTATGGCTCAATAATCCGCAGATACTCGATCACTATCAACGCCGTTTCCAACACATCTTAGTCGACGAGTTCCAAGACACCAACACCGTGCAATACGCCTGGTTGCAAGTCTTGGCCGGACCCAATAACCACCTAATGGTGGTAGGCGACGACGACCAGTCTATCTATGGCTGGCGCGGGGCAAAGATCGAGAATATCCAACGCTTCAACCAAGACTTCCCCGGCGCAGACATGGTGAAACTCGAGCAAAACTATCGCTCGACCTCGACCATCTTGAAGGCCGCCAATAAGTTGATCTCAAACAATCAAGGCAGACTTGGCAAGGAGTTATGGACCCAGGACAGCGAAGGCGAGGCGATCTCCCTCTATGAGGCCTTCAATGAACAAGACGAGGCACGTTTCATTGTCGAGCGCCTACAAAATTGGCTTAACACCGGTAATCGCCTGAGCGATTCCGCGATCCTTTATCGCTCTAACGCCCAATCCCGTGAGATGGAAGATGCCTTATTGCGAGTCGGCCTGCCCTACCGCATCTATGGTGGACACCGTTTCTACGAGCGCCTCGAGATCAAGAACGCTTTGGCCTATTTGCGCTTGATGCTAAACCGCAACGACGACACCGCAGTTGAGCGCGTAATCAATGTGCCAACCCGTGGCATCGGCGACCAGACACTTGAGATCTTGCGCGGCGTTGCTCGCGCCGAGGAAATCTCCCTATGGGCCGCCGCGCAGAAATGCCTTAGCCACGGGCTCATGGCCTCTAGGGCCGCCACGGCCGTGACACGTTTCGTGGAGCTCATCGACACTCTGGACGAGGGCTGCGAGGCTCTGGCCTTAGCCAAGAAAGTGGAACACATCATCAGCAATAGCGGCCTTGTACCCCATCACGAGAAAGAAGGCGGCGAGAAGGCAGCAGCGCGCATCGAGAACCTTCAGGAACTCGTCAATGCCGCTGGCAGCTTCGATGAACTAGACCCAGATGCCGAGGCCATGGATGTGGAGTCCCGTGAGTTCCTTGCTGCATTCCTAGATCAAGCGTCTCTAGATGCGGGTGAGGGACAGGCGAGCGAATCCGATGATGCCGTGCAGTTGATGACACTACATTCCGCCAAGGGCTTGGAGTTCAAACAGGTTTTTCTAGCCGGCATGGAGGAAGGCCTTTTCCCCCACAAGATGTCGATGGATGGCCTGGCGGGTTTAGAGGAGGAGCGCAGGCTTTGCTACGTCGGCATCACCCGTGCAATGACGAAACTCTACCTCACCCATGCGGAGTCACGACGCTTGCATGGCGAAGTCAATATTACGCGACCCTCTCGATTCATTCGGGAAATACCCGCGGAGCTCATAGAACACGTCCGCATTAAGTCGAGCATTTCTCGCCCGAGCGCCTACTATGGCCGCCCTGCAGCTAGCCTCGTCCAAGAAGATATTCCCGATACCAATATCGCGCTTGGCTCCCGAGTTCGCCATGGTAAGTTTGGCGAAGGAGTTGTGCTCAATTGCGAGGGACATGGCGCTAATGCCCGAGTGCAGGTGAATTTCTACGACTGTGGCAGTAAGTGGCTAGTGCTGTCCTATGCGAAGCTCGAAGTATTGTAGGCGAGCTAGCTCAGGCTCACCGTGCAGCGACAAACCCTCCCTATCTACCGCTAGGGCTAGAAGCGCAAAGGAGTTTGCAATACTATTTGTGCACGCGCTCTAGAAGGAAGTGAACATGTTGGAAATATCGCTGAATGTGTCCATTCCCGATGAAGAGATCGAACTGAGCGCGATTCGTGCCCAAGGTGCTGGCGGACAGAACGTCAATAAGGTCTCATCCGCCATCCACTTACGCTTCGACATCAAAGCCTCTTCACTACCCTATTTTTACAAGCATAGACTTTTGAATCTGAGCGACTCTCGGATCACGAAGGAAGGCGTAGTAGTCATTAAGGCCCAGCAATTTAGGAATCAAGAGCAGAACCGCGAGGATGCGCTAAAGCGTTTGAAGGATTTGATTCGCGCTGCTGCCGTCGTGCTCAAAACGCGCAGGCCTACCAAACCAAGTAAGTCCGCAAAGCGAAAACGCGTCGATAAAAAGGTGCAACGTGGCCGCACCAAAGCGCTACGCAGCTCGGTAACGGAATAGAGCATTTGAGTGTCTTCTATTTGTTCGGAAGATCTATTCGACGCGTGCGCCCGTTATCATCGATTGCGACGAAGACGAAGTGTCCCTCTGCAACCTTGCGTTGACCATGTTGGGTAATAGAATTAGAAATCCACACCTCGATATTAATATGCATAGAGCTGCGCCCTATCTCAACGATGTCTGCGTAGCAGCTAACGATTGAACCGACACTTACCGGGAAAAGGAAGGACACGTTTTTTATGGCGACAGTGGCACTACGTCCTCGGGTCACTTGCTTCGTTGCGATTCCTGCTGCAAGGTCCATCTGCGAGACCAGCCAACCTCCAAAGATGTCGCCATTGGCATTCGTGTCGCGTGGCATCGCGAGAGTTTGCAGTGCCAGTTCACCCACAGGTTGAGGCTCGAGATCTACGTCGTCCTTCTTCAATGCCATTTACACAGTCCTCTTTAAAATCTCGCGGTAGAATTCACTATTGCACAGACTAGCACAGTTGCTTGAAATCAATACATCATTCGCCAAGCGCTGGATAACTGCCAGCTCGTCAGCAGGAGAAAACCCGTAGCGATGACGAACAGGAGTAAGAAACAATAATAGACGAATCGCGACAAGCGCGTTTTTATCCTCGTCACAAATTTCATCTCGCTCTGCGCTTGGACTGGAACGTGGGCGAACAGGCTTATGAAGGAGCGCGCCATCGTAGCCCATGTAAACAGGATTAGGGCTGGAATTAGCCCCAGATCGTCCGCCTGTGAGCTAGAGACGAGCAAAACATAGATTCCGTAGGCCAGTGCCAATAGCGCCACAATGAGAAAGACTCGGCTAAGAGGCCTTAGTGCGAGAGCGATTTTCTGTAGCTTATCTAACATAGGTATTCTGCGTTTCGCATTGAGCCGCGCTGCGGGTTAAAATACTTGAACTAAAAATTGACTGGAAACGCGCATGAGCATGACCCCATTCGAAGACTCACACGCTAGTGCTGCAGATAACGATGCGCCTAAGCTCCACATCCCCTTGATCGCTGGCTATCGGCCAGATGGCGAGGGTATCGTCGAGCAGGTCGAGGTAACAGCACTGGGCGCTGACGAGAAATCCAAGTCTAGCAACACTCTCGCTGCCCAGTATCGCCTTGTGCGCTCGCCCGCTTTTGTGCGGGGTTTAGCGGCTGGCGACAAAATCCGCTTTCCCGCCGATACAAAGGAGGGTTATGAGCTGATTCAACGCAGCGGAAACCTGTGCCTGCGAGTGTTAAGCAAGAGTAACATAGACGATGTCTTACTAGCGCTGACGCCGGAGATAGAGTTACTGGACGGCATCCTAGACATAGAGACGCCGCGATTACTGGTTTACAGCATCCATGTCTCTATCGGTTTTCAAGCAATAGAGATATTACTAGATCGTATCAGCGGACAATTTGCCGGAACCCTCTGGTACTATGGCAACGTATACGATCCCGCCGATGGCGTTACTCCGTTAGACTGGTGGCAAGAGTTTCTTGGGCCAGTGTGAATACCCGATATTGAATCCCTTTTTGAGGCATGTACATGTTAGTGGTGATATCTCCAGCCAAGTCTCTCGACTATGAGACGCCCGTAAAAATTCGCAAGTTCACACAAGCAGACTTTCTTGAAGACTCGGCGCAGTTAATTTCCCAACTCAAAGGCTTATCGCCCGCGCAAGTCTCCTCTCTTATGTCCATCAGTCCAAATCTTGGCGAGCTTAATCAAGAGCGTTTCAACCAATGGCACATCCCTTTTACAAAGGACAATGCGCGACAAGCGCTGTTTGCTTTTAAGGGCGATGTCTATATAGGTCTGGATGCCTATGCACTGTCGAGTGCCGATATTAGTTTCGCGCAGAATCATCTACGCATCTTATCTGGCTTGTACGGCTTGCTACGCCCACTCGATCTAGTGCAACCCTATCGCCTCGAGATGGGCACTTCTCTTAAGAATGACAAAGGAGCATCTCTGTACCAATTCTGGGGCAATAGGATTACGGAAGCGCTGAACCGGGAGATGTCTGCGCAGAAGAGTCCCATACTCGTGAACTTAGCCTCTAACGAATACTTTAAGGCAGTGAAGCCGGCCCAGCTGCGCGCACAGATAGTCTCGCCCGTATTCAAAGACTTCAGTAACGGACAGTACAAAATTGTTAGCTTCTTTGCTAAGAAAGCGCGCGGCTTGATGAGCGCCTATATCATTAAGAACCGCTTAAAGAAGGCGGAGGATCTCTTAAGTTTCGATGTAGAAGGTTATCGATACAGCGAGAAAGACTCCAAACCCCATGCACCAGTATTCTTACGTAAGGAAGCCAGTTAATGTCCCTGCCATTTAGCCAGTCATGTGAAAATAATAAAGACTATATTCTGGCGCAGCTACGCAGGCACTTCACCAAGCCTTTCGGAAGAGTATTGGAGATAGCTGGCGGAACAGGACAACACGCTGAGTATTTCGCCCAACACATGCCCCATTTGCATTGGCAGAGCACGGACGTGCCTGAGAATGTCGAGACGCTCAACCTACGCTTAGAGGCCGCCGGTCTGTCTAACCTGCCAAGCGCGCGACCCTTCGATGTTACCCAAGACAAGCTCGCCCACAGCCCCCTGGACTATATTTTTAGTGCAAACAGCCTGCATATTATGCCGACGGATGCGGTGACCCATTTCTTTCGACACATGCGCTACCTACTTGCTAGTTCCGGCGTACTCTGTGTGTATGGACCATTCAAATACAAAGGCGAATTCACTACTTCAAGTAATGCCGAGTTTGATAACTGGTTAAAGGGAAGAAACTCTGCAAGCGGAATACGAGATTTTGAGACAGTGCAGTTACTGGCCGAAGAGGCAGGCCTGAGTTTGTTGGAAGACAACCCGATGCCCGCGAACAATCAGCTATTGGTTTGGACCAAGTCCTAGTGAGACGATTTTAGGGAACCCACACCTCGATACGCAGTCAAAGCACAACAACTAATAATGCAGACTCGAATCGATGTGAAAGATGGATGATTTCACCGAAAACTTAGCAGACAGCTCACTACCCTTAATGGGAGACATGATTTTTCCAGAGGTGTCGAGCGAGTCCACGCAGGCCTCATCGCGTCGATACGCGGCTGGCCCGATTCTAGTGAGCGCATTACTACATGCTATCGGACTCTACGCCTTAGTCGAGTTCCGCATAGAGGAGCCGAAACAGGCGAGCGCAGAGCGTGTCGTGATCACTATGCAGCTTTCGCCGCCGACGCAGGCACGCAGTCCCGAGCCAAGCCCGTCGGTCCCGGCCGTAAATGAAGGAGCGCGGGAAACCATTAACTCTGCACCCCGACCTCCTGAGCCGCCATCGCTCCCGCCGCCTCTTGTCGATCTACCTCTGCAGCCCGAGACGCTCGTCGCTGTCGACCCTACCCCTGCGCCATTGCCCACCCCGGACTCACCTGCCCCTACACGCCTTTCGGTTCGGCAGATGGTGGAGCGATTGCGTAGTGAGGAGGAGCAGCAAGCTGTTATTCGAGTATGTACACCCCTACAGAAACTCAATCCTATGTTGCTCTGCGCTGATGAGGCATCCACCGCATTCGATAATGCTCTAAGCGATGCGGGCAGCGGGTTTTTCGCCGCCAATCCTGTGATTACGGATTTTGCCGCAAGCCAGGCAAAGAACCGGCGCGTCGCCAATAGTCTGCGCGAGTCCGGAATGTCACAGAGCGATATAGATCGCTACATCGAGGGGTTTGACGTTAACTCCCAGCAGAGAAATACCTCTGGAGATGCTCGTGCAAGCGCGGTGCGAGATCAGATGTTTCGCAACGATTCGACTTACCAACAGATGAAGCGTGCGCTGAATCCCTAGCTTTTTTGTAGACTAGTGAGCGCCGTGTTCGTATTGGGCCTCGTGCTCCATCAATACTTCTTTAATAGCCGCCGCCCAAATCTCGTAACCTTTCGCATTCAGATGCAAATCATCATCACGAAATATGTCGGTCATCACAGTGCCATCGGCTTTCATGAATGGCGTGGCAACATCGATGTAATGAATCAGAGGGTCCGCTGCCGCTACCTCTTGATAGCGCTTGTTTACAGCAAGTGCCGCTGGCCAGGTTGCCTCTCTTGCGACGCTAGGCTTCACCGCTAGCAAATAGATACGGGTGCCTGGTAACTGCCCATGAACGCGCGCGATGATCTCTTCAAGCTGATTGATGATGGTTGCCGTAGGAATATTATTGCGGCCAGTATCGTTATCGCCCTCATAAAGCAGTATAGCGCGGGGCTTATAGGTCAGTGCGACACGATCGAGGTAATGCAATGCATCATTCATTACACTGCCGCCGAAGCCACGCGGAATGACTGTAAGGGGCGCAAGATCCTTTGGGGCATCTTCATTCCATAACATGATGCTGGAGCTGCCTGTTAAAACGATGCCATTACTTGGCGCAGGCGAGGCTTTATCTTGCGCCTCGAAGGCCAAAATAGCTTGCTCGAAGCGAGTTGGGTCTGGCAGATCTTGCGCGAGGGATCGCGCACCCAACAAGGCAAAAAGGACAGTTGCGAAAAGAGCGCTTAGAGGATGACGAGTAGATAGAGACATGACGCTTTCCTAATTATTATTGTCGATACATTGTGCTTAATCTGCCACAGATATACCGCTTATGAAAGCTTAAGCCTAGTCTAAGGCGCGCCGCAAACACTTAATGCGCACATCGATGCTAAGACTGAGTCGCTCTAGCGCTGCCGCATTTTCGCGGCCGGCCTGGCTTGCGCGGTAGAGATGAGGCGTCATCGCGAGCAAATCGGCTATCGCCTCGCGAGACTCTAGCTCTATGGCGAAGCACACAGTGCTCTGTTCGAGCAGGCTAAAACCCTCCGGTACTAGCGGTTCTGAGTCACGAGGAGGTTTTAGACTAGGATAAATGACTTCGCGCAGTTCACGCAGATGCTGCTCGCCTGTATCCACTTGTAGTAGCAGTCCACCTGGCTTTAAGACACGTGCGAACTCGGTATAGACCGGAAAGCCAAATAGACACAGCACACTATCGACGGATGCAGAGACTATCGGGAGGTTCGCATTGCTGCCCACCACCCAAGTAGATGATTTGTCCAACTTTGCCGCGGCCTGCACTGCCCATTTCGAGATATCTAGCCCAAGGATGGACAATGGTACTCCCATGCTTTGTAGTTCGCGCAGATAATAGCCCTCACCGCAGCCCGCATCCAGACAGCTCATAGAGGATTGGCCATGGCACAGTAACGACTGACCCAAGGCATGTGCGATGGGCCTATAGTATCCCGCGTGCAGAAAGCGGCGCCTTGCCGCGACCATCTCTTTACTATCGCCCGGGTCCTTGGAGCGCTTGTTCTGCACTGGTAGTAAATGCACGTAGCCCTCGCGGGCCACATCATAGCTATGCCCAGCTTCGCAACGCCAACTCTTATCGTGACGCGTCAGGGCACTGCCATCTATGGGGCAACGCAAGGCTTGAAAGGGAGTGGTCGGCATAATCGTGAGCGCTATAGAGAATAGATAGCGCCGTATTTCTCCCGCACATAGTCTACAAACGGTTGCGCCGTCAGCGTGCTGCCAGTGGCGCGCTCGCAGAGCGCAGCGGGGTCGAACTTACTGCCATGTTGGTGCACGTTCTTATGCAGCCAAGCTAATAGGCGCGTGCTGTCTCCCTTTGCGAGATCAGCCTCGATCGAGGAGTCCTGTTGCTTCGCGGCCGCGACAAACTGAGCCGAGTAAAGATTGCCCAGTGTGTAGGTGGGGAAATAGCCAAATGCCGCCTGCGACCAATGCACGTCTTGCAATACGCCCTCTGTGTCGGTTTTCGGTGCCACGCCTAGCAGCTCTTGCATCTTGGCGCGCCATGCCTCTGGCAGGTCCGCTACTCTTAGCTCGCCATTGATTAAGGACTGCTCTAATTCGAAGCGCAGCATAATGTGCATATTATAAGTGAGCTCGTCTGCCTCAACGCGAATGAGAGAGGGTTGAACTTTGTTGATGGCGCGGTGGAACTGCTCAACGCTTGCGCCCGCTAGCTGCTTGGGAAAGTGGCGTGTCAGCTCAGGAAAATGCAGCTGCCAATAACCTAGGCTACGACCTACTTGATTCTCAATAAGGCGCGACTGACTCTCGTGTATGCCCGAGGAAGTACCCCGCCCCAGTGGCGTGCGATCGAGGTCTTCGGCGACGCCTTGTTCATACATCGCATGACCAGCTTCATGCAACACAGCGAAAATAGAGGAGACCGCAAACTCCGGTGCGAAACGTGTGGTGATACGCACGTCGTTACGACCGAAACTCGTGCTGAACGGGTGATGTACTTCACCTAAATGGCCGCGCTTAAAGTCGTAACCCACTGACTCCGCTGCGTAGTGGCACATAGCTCGTTGCGCTTCGATGGGAAAATCTTGCTTCAGCATGCGATCATCGACTGCATCGAGTTTCTCACCGATAGCCATTACTAAGGGCACTGTCTCACTCTTTAGTGTCGCGAATACACGGCGCACATCCGCCGTCTTCAAGCCGCGCTCATGCTGACTCAATAGCGCGTCGTATTTTTCATCTTCGTAACCTAGAATCTCAGCGAACTCTTGCGCCAAAGACACGGCCGCTTCTAGATGGGGCTGATAGCTCGCAAAGTCATTGTCTTGCCGAGACTTCGCCCATGCCGCCCCGGCAGCCCCTGTAATCGCACTACTACGCTTCACGAACTCTGAGCTAAAGCGACGTTGCTCGTCATATGTACGGCGCACTGAACGCAGCATGCTCGCGGGCGTACTGTCATAGTCCGCACCCGCCTGCTCTTGTTCGGCCGCGGCTAGTAAGTCACCCAGCTCATCGCTAGTGGAAAGCTCATGGGCGATCGCGCTGAGAGTTGCCACTTGCGCCGTACGCCCCGCATTGCCCTCAATCGGCATATAGGTCTCGCGATCCCAGCCCAAAACTGCAATGGATTTCTCCACGTCGTTGATGGTGTGTAGTTTCTCTAGCAATTGGGCGTATTTTTGACTCATAGATTTTCTCAAACTCAGTACTTGTGAGGGCTATTTACTGCCCCAAATTTTGGCCACCGCTCGGTCGCTACCTAGTACTCCAACCACGAGGCAGAAGATACTGACCAAGGCAAAAACTATTGTCGGAATATACGCACCGGCACCGCCCGCGACACTGCCGAAATACAGGGAGATGATACACAGGAATAGAAACAGAGAGCCCACTGCCAGCAATATATTGCGATGGGATGGACGATAATTAAACGGCTCGTCTCCGCCTTCGAAGAGATTAAGAATTGGGGCGAATAGTTTTCTTAGCGTGTCCTTCATAGAACTTGTCTACTCCACTTTGCGTCGTGTGCTAGCGATGCTGATCGACCAATATCTGATTGCCATCTGGGTCCACTAACGTGAAAAACTCTGGCCCACTGCTATTCTCGTCGGCCTCCTTTGTCGGTGCTAGGCCTTCAGCCTTGAGGTGTTTCTGCAGTTGTCGAACGTCTGTGAAGGGCTCTATATTGTTCCCATCAGCATCCCATCCGGGATTGAAGGTTAGGATGTTCTGATCAAACACTGTCTCTTATACACATCTGACGCTGCCGACGATCTACTCTG
>CAJXUA010000011.1 GCA_913060695.1 uncultured Gammaproteobacteria bacterium
CTTCCCAGCTCAGCAGCGGGAGAGATATTCGAACGTTAAGAGTTCGACCGAAAGCAAAGCTTTCGGCACCAAGCGCAAAGCGCGCAGCCCGCAGGGTTTTCACAGCCCCAAGGCTGTGAAAAGTAATCTCTCCTGCACGGCAACGTATTCAGCACCGCAGCAGCGAGCTATTCCCAAATTCAAAGCATCTCCCCCCAGCAATGCCATCCCCAAATCCAATAGAATCTTCCCAGCTCAGCAGCGGGAGAGATATTCGAACGTTAAGAGTTCGACCGAAAGCGTCGCTTTCGGCACCAAGCGCAAAGCGCGCAGCCCGCAGGGTTTTTACAGCCCAAAGGCTGTAAAAAGTAATCTCCCTTGCACGGCAACGTAATCAGCACCGCAGCAGCGTGCCATCCCCAAACTTAAAGCATCCCCCCCCAGCAATGCCATCTTCAATCAAACTACCGCTCTAAATTTCCCATCCCCTCCAAAAACCTTAAAACCGGATATTTCTCCTCCCCTCGAAACAAGCCCTGGTTATACCCGCCTAAACTGAAGGTACCCGGAATGACGTGATTCAGAGTTAGGAAAACTAAGTACTCTTCATCAGGGAAAATCGATACATCCTTTATAGCGCTAAACTGATGATTAGGTTCTACACCTACGCGTAAATAATTTTTCTCGAATGTCGCGACTAGTGCCTGCTCGAGCTCTTGTTGTCTTCTTTCATACTCTAGGGCGTCTAAGGTTTGCGTTTCGAACGCCAATATTAGAGCATCTCTCTCTGCCATCAACGCCGTCCTACGCTCAACTTGTAAGGACTCTCTGAAGTTTGTCGCTTCGCCACGACTTATACCCCAGTCCAAAAAGGGCAACATGTCGTTACCTACCCGTATAAGGATCGGCTCGTTATGATCTCTAATCGTATTATCGACGAATATCTCGCTTGGCAAGAATTCGAGTTCCCACCAGTCGGAAGCTAAGCCTATGCCATTATCAGGCTCCATAGCCTCGGTGATCACAAACTTGCCCGTTGCGACGATCGCGTAGGATTGTAGGTGCTGCAATCCGAGAGTATAGAAATCGATTTCTGGCTCTGGTTCAGCAGCATTCACATTGTGGAATAGCAGAACACCTGCAAGAAAAGCATGATGAATTTTCATTGAGCCTCCGTTGCTTTGTACATTGCCTATTTCTCCACATACCCCAACAAAGACCGATTAATAATCCCATCCCACCCAGCCTCGAAATTATGCTTCGCCAGATCAGGGTTATCATTAGGGAAGGTATGCAGCCCCGAGTGGGTAAGCCGCAGCAATGTCTTTTCCCCTTGTGGAACAAGCTCGAAGCTCACGAGTGAATCGCCTACATAGCCTTCATAGCGCCAGCTATAACTCAATTTCTCGCCAGGTACGACCTCTTTTACTTCGCACAAGTGCAGATATTGCCTCTCCGGGCTAGGCCCGCCGGCGAAGGTAAACTTAAAACCCACTTCTGCCTTGAACTCCGGCAGGTCAAAGTACCATTTCGTCATCTCGTCCCTGTCGGTTAAGGCGCGCCAAAGAGCGTCTGCGGAGGTGGAAAAGACGCGCTCTAGTATGATCGGTGCGTCGGGTTTGCTCATGACTGACTCTCCTTATTATCGTTCCCGGGCGGTGCCTCAAGGTGTTGTGCTAGGGCGTCTAGCTTCTGGTTCCAGAAAATCTCATATTGCGTTAGCCAATCTTTTACTGGCTGTAGATTCTCTAGCTTGCTGGTGCAGAAGCGCTCGCGGCCCTGCTGGCGTATGTGCAAGATGTCACATTCGGCGAGTATCTTAATATGCTTAGATATCGCCGGCCTGCTAATCGAGAACTGTTCGGCGATTGCATTGAGGTTCATCGGCTTGGAGGCAAGCATGTGAATGATGGCCCTGCGCGTGGGGTCCGCGATGGCTTGGAATACGTCTCTTCGCATTGCGAATCCTTATTATGTAATCGAATGGTTACAAATATAGTTCGAGCATTTGTTAGATGCAAGTGCAGAAACGATAGAACGGTCTTTAGCGGCGCGGAAGCAAGCTTCTGATTTACGGCTAAGGGCGTTATAGTAGCTCAATCTTAGGGGTGCTTTTCACGAAGTGCTTCGGGCTAAAACAACTACAATATCTTCCTTTCGGAGACCTTTATGAACGTATTTGCTCGCACGCTTACTGCTCTTGGCCTAGGCCTAACTCTTGCTGCCGGGGCGCTTGCCGCGGACATGGAAGACACCATTACTGTTAGCAGCACTGCATTCGATATGCATGCAATGGTGCCTTTGGCGAACTCTGCCTATGGTGATAACGTGTCGCCACAGCTGTCCTGGAGCGATCTTCCCGAAGGTACAGTACAACTAGCCCTAGTGATGGATGACCCTGTAGTGCCAATGCCACAGCCCTTCGTGCATTGGGTGGCTTACAATATTCCTGCGGCAGCGGGCCAATTGCCAGGTTCGCTTAGCAAAGAGCCTATGGTGACAGGGGTTGCTGGTCTAGAGGGCATGGTGAATGGCTTGAACGGTATTCGTCAGGCTGGTTATTTCGGACCGCGCCCCCCAGTCGACGGCAAGCTACACGCCTATCATTTCCGCATCTATGCCTTGGATGCCGCACTAAATCTGCCTGAAGGCCTCAACAAAGAGACTCTGCTAGAGGCGATTGACGGCCACATATTGGGCACTGGCATGTTGATGGGACACTACGAGCAGAAAGAATAAGAGAAGAGCAGCCTTATGAAACTCCTACAGACGGTTTTACTCGTGATGACAGTTTCAACTAGCGCCTTTGCGCAGACTAATCGAATCGACATCATTCGCCATGACGCGCCGGAGCTCAGTCAGTTCGGTGCATTCGATATTGGCGTGCGAACCCTTGACCTAGTTGCAACTCAGAGCGTGGATGTCATCAACTCGGTAGCGGGGGAGGTCACTAATTATTATGACCGGCCCCTTACGGTTGAGCTTTGGTATCCCGCTACTCTCAACGCAGGACAGAGTCCCGGCGGTGAATACAGCGCGGAAACGCGTAATCTCGAGATAATTGCGACCCTGCATGGCAAGGCCGTTCGAGATGCTGCGCCGAATACGTTGGAGGGGCCTTACCCTCTGGTCATCATCTCTCATGGCTATCCGGGTAATCGATTCCTGTTAAGTCATATTGGCGAGAACCTAGCCAGTAAAGGCTATGTCGTTGCCTCTATCGACCATACGGACAGTACATATCGTCGGCAGGAACCAATCGCCAGCACACTCTATAATCGTCCACTAGATCAACGCTTCGTGTTAAACAGTATTGCGGACATGAACGACGACAGTGGGAGTTTTCTCTCTGGCATTGTCGATGCAGACAATACGGGCCTGATCGGTTTCTCTATGGGTGGCTATGGGCTCCTAAACAATGTTGGGGCCTCTTTCAACACTGCGATGATCGATGCGGCGATCTCCCCGCCCAACGAATTACTCGCAGACCACACGCTGCAGAATCGCAACTATCGGCGCAATCTAGACCCGCGCATCAAGGCCGCGGTGGCTATCGCCCCTTGGGGTATGAACAGTAACTTCTTCACGCCTCAGACTCTAGAAGGCGTGCAGACGCCCACTTTGTTTGTTGCAGGAGATGTTGATGTAACTGCCGGCTATGAGAATGGCACTCGGGCGATCTTCGAGAACACGGTAAACGCGGATCGCTATCTGCTAACCTTTATCAACGGTGGACATAGCGTTGCCGCGCCTATCCCGATGCCTGTGGAGATACTAGATGACCCGGAGCTCAACGGAGCGGGACATTATGTAGACCCCGTTTGGGATGCGGTGCGTTCGAATAATATCCTCGACCATTTCGCGACGGTATTCTTAGATATGCATTTAAAAGGCATGTCCGAGCGTGCTGCCTATCTAGACCTGATTCCTAATGGCAATGACGGCGTCTATGCGATGAATGGCGAGACGGCTGGGCCGACACATACCTACTGGAAAGGCTTCGGACGCGGCCGCGCGGTCGGGCTACGTTTCGAGCATAAAGCCAAGGGCGAATAAGAGTGCAGGGCGAGGCTGGATACCACTCCAGCCCCGCCCTTTGCTCATTTGTACACGGGGAATTCTAGGCAAAGCGTCTTAATGCGCTTACGCACGCTCTCTATGGTCGCCTCGTTTTCGATATCCGCTAGCACCTCGCAGATACACTCCACGAGCATCACCACCTCCTTCTCCCTCATGCCGCGCGTTGTAACAGCGGGCGAGCCGATTCTAAGTCCGCTGGTCACAAACGGGGGGCGAGGATCATTGGGTACTGCGTTCTTGTTCACGGTAATATTGGCTCGGCCCAACGCTGCGTCGGCGTCTTTGCCCGTTATGCCTTGCTTGACCAGGCTTAGTAGAAATAAATGGTTTTCTGTGCCGCCAGAGACTACTTCATAGCCCTTGTCTATGAAGGTCGTCGCCATCGCCTGCGCATTTTTAACCACCTGTTCTTGATAGCGCTTAAACTCCTCTGACATCGCCTCCTTAAAGCAGACCGCTTTAGCTGCAATGACATGCATGAGGGGGCCGCCTTGGCTCTCGGGAAATACCGCAAAATTAAGTTTTTTCTCGATCTCTGGGTTTGCGCGAGCGAGTATGATTCCGCCTCTTGGTCCTCTCAATGTCTTGTGGGTCGTGGTCGTTGTGATGTCCGCGATATTGACAGGGCTGGGGTAAACTCCGGCCGCTACTAGGCCAGCGACATGTGCCATGTCAACCACAAACCATGCGCCTACACTATCGGCGATCTCGCGGAAGCGCTGCCAGTCGACGATCTTAGAATATGCAGAGAAGCCCGCCACAATCACCTTAGGTTTGTGCTCCTTCGCCAGCGCCTCCACTTGAGCATAATCGATCTCGCCAGTGGCCTGGTCCAGTCCATACTGTATCGACTTGTAGATGCGCCCAGAGAAGCTTACAGACGCGCCATGGGTTAGGTGCCCGCCATCGGCTAGGCTCATGCCGAGCATAGTATCACCCGGTTTCATAAGTGCCATATAGACGGCCGCATTGGCTTGCGAACCGGAGTGTGGTTGCACATTTGCGTAGTCAGCCTTGAATAGCGCCTTCGCGCGATCTATGGCGAGTTGTTCGACTTTGTCGACGAATTCGCAGCCGCCGTAGTAACGTTTACCAGGATAGCCTTCGGCATATTTATTGGTGAGTGCGGAGCCCTGTGCTTCCATTACTAGCGGACTAGTATAGTTCTCCGAGGCTATCAATTCGATGTGTGTTTCCTGTCGCTGCGTTTCTTCTAACATGCTGTCGTTGAGCTCGGAGTCGAACTCCGCCAACTTAAGGCTTTTGTAAAACATCCAAGTCTCCCACTTTAAGTTTCTAGACGATAAATTGAATTTTATGCGAGCTGAACGCGATGCCTTGCGCGATACCCGGAAAGGAAAGGCGAACAATCTCCCATAGTTTTGTTCGAAGTGTCAACGCCAAAAAAGCGCTTAGATCGCCAGAATAGCGGGGCTCTGAATTCCGCTCTAGAAGCGTGCAGAAAGTACTGAAGTGCTTCGGTTTAGGGCGCGCTCCCAAAGAGTGCGCGACCGATATCGGATGAGCGAAAATGGTTCAAGTTTTAGAGTGGGTAGAGTTTTTTTTCGTTTTATTCAAGCTAGATAGAAAACTAAAAATTCTCTGTACTCTGAAGAAATTGCCTTTCTTAAACAGTCCCTTAGCAATGCTTTTAGAGTTTTGCGGTGCAGGCAAAAGAGCAATTTATTTTCGCCAAATTCTTTCTGGTACGCAAAATGCACCACGCTTTGCGACAAGAAGGCTGCGAGAAAGGATCAACAAGTTATCAACCCGTTTACGAAAGGGTAGAGAGTCTGCACTGCCTCGCGGTCGATATCCATTTTCAAAGGCGCCTGTCTCAGGAGTAAAGCGTGGCTAATATGACTAAGTTCAAATTTCGACCTTTAGCACTACCGTTTTTTATCAGCACTATAGCCATGCTCGCTGCTTGCAGCGGTGAGTCAACAACGAGCTCAACGGCGCCAATGCCAGCCGCTGCTGCGGCTCCGGCGCCAAGCCCCGCTAGCACGGCGCTCGGCATTCGCCCGACCGGTGACGAGACCGTTGCGATAGACATGAGCACTATCCATAACGACGAGTTGAAGGAGATTTTTGACTACATCGATAGCAATATCGATGAGCATGTCGAGAATCTGCAGCGTTGGATACAACAGCCAAGCGTCTCCAATACAGGCGAGGGAATTCAAGAGTCCGCATACATGGTTAAAGGTTTCTTCGACCAACTCGGTTGTCAGACTACCAACGTATATGACGTCGGCATTACGGAGTGGGGACAGCAGGGTAATCCTGTGGTTTATGCCGATTGCGACGAAGGCGCTGAGAAGACACTGGTGATTTATTGGATGTACGACACCATGCCGATCACCCAACCAGACTTGTGGAAATCGCCTCCCTTCGCGGCCAATCTCATCGAGCAGGCGCCCTATGCAAAAGTATTGTTAGGTCGTGGCGCTAGTAACTCCAAGGGCCCGCAGATGACACAGCTCAATGCGCTGATGTCCATTAAAGCGGTCACGGGTAAGTTACCGGTCAACCTAATCTTTGTGGCCGAAGGCGACGAGGAGAGAATGTCCACCGGTTATCGGAAATTCGTCCGAGAGAATCCAGAGTTGTTTGCGAAAGCTGATGCGATGTACCGCTTCGGTAGTCAGGGCAGTTTCGGTGGCGGCTCCGAGGGCAGCGTCTTCGTAGAGCTAATCACCAGCGGCGAGTCCTGGGGACGCGGTCCGAACTACAGCAATATTCACGGCGGCAATAAGCGTTCGGTAGATGCACCGGCTTGGCGTCACATCCAGATGTTATCCACTCTCGTGGATGAGACTGGGAACCGTGTGATGTTCGAAGGCTTCTACGACAATATCGAGGAGTTGAGCGAGCCTGAGCTAGCAAAGCTGCGCGAGATGGCCGAGAACATCGACCTCGAAGTGGCTGCGCGCAACCTCGGCGTAGAACGCTTTATTGCGGATGACCCACTTACCTTTATCACCATGGCGCGTTACGGGCAGTCGATGAACCTCGACGGTATCTGGGGCGGCAATATGTTCGAAGGCGGCTCTGGCGCGATTCTGCCCAACCGTATCGTCTCCAAGCACAACTTCCGTTACGTGCCCTTTCAAGACGGCATGGATATCGTCAATAAGCTGCGCATACACCTAGACAAGTTCGGCTACGAAGATGTTGAGATCAATGTAGTGGGCGATGTGCCATGGGCGAAGATGTCATATGACAACGATATTGCCCGTGCAGCGATGACGATGTTCGACACTTTTGGAGTGGCTTACAACGATCCAATCAAAGAGATGGAATCGATGTTGGGCGGTTATTGGCCCGCGTATCTGTTTGCCGGTGACGTGATGGACATTCCTATTGTGAGTGGTCAGGTAGGTTCAGGTGGAAACGCACACGCCGCTAACGAGTACTTTGTGATCGAGGGCGCTGGCAACACATATGGCATGGCCGGTGGCGAAAAATCTGTAGCGACAGTGCTATACAACTACGCTGGCTTGAACGAGGCGCCGGCGTCGTCGGATTAATCGATACGCAAACTGTTCACAGCCCGTTCGCTTAGTTTTTCTAGGCGGCCGGGTTGCCGACTCGATCAGTACTTTGTTTATAGGAAGCAAGATATGTCAGTGATTTCACTTCAAGGCATCAAAAAGATTTATCACTTAGGCGATAACACCGTTCATGCGCTTCGTGGAGTTTCGCTCGATATCGAGGAAGGCGAGTTTGTCGCCATTACTGGGCCATCTGGTTCGGGAAAGTCGACGATGATGCATATCCTCGGTTGTCTGGATAGTCCGACGGAGGGCAGTTACCTGCTCAATGGCAAGAATGTATCGAACCTGCCACGCCAGGAGCTCGCCGATATTCGCAATCGCATGATCGGTTTTGTATTCCAAGGCTTTAATCTTCTGCCGCGTACCACAGCGGTCGAAAACGTCGAGTTGCCATTGCTGTATACGCGACCGGTGATGAGCAATGCAGAACGTAACAAGCGCGCAGTTGAGGCGCTTACTGCGATGGGCTTGGCCGATCGACTGGATCACCATCCTAGCCAACTCTCTGGTGGTCAGCAGCAACGCGTGGCGATCGCTCGGGCGCTAGTCAATAAGCCAGCGTTGATCTTAGCCGATGAGCCTACCGGTAACCTCGACTCCAAGACGAGCATCGAAGTGATGCGACTGTTGCAGGAACTTCGTGAGAAGCAGGGCATCACCATTGTCTTGATTACCCACGAGCCGGAGATCGCGGCGTATGGAACTCGCATTATTTCCGTGCGCGATGGCGTGATTATCAGTGACGAGAAGAACACTCCCCGCAATCCGGAAGAAGACTTAGCAGCGGTTGCCCCTATTGCGGCCGCGAGCGGTTACTAGGAGAGAACATGGGATTCGCCGCGCACTTGATTGCTTTGGCATGGCAGGCGCTGATGCGCAACAAAGCACAGACACTTATGGCAATGCTAGGAGTCACTGTCGGCGTTGGGGCATTGGTGACAAGCATGGCTCTCGGCCGAGGTGCGCAAGAGGCGATTAAAGATCAGCTTCTAGCCGCTGGCGCTAATATGATCATTGTGAACTCCGGCAACTATCAGACAGAGCGTGCTGGGGCTGGGGGTTCACCGGCAGACCACGGGTATATTCCCTCGCCTAAACCGCAGCGTACTCCCTATCTAGTTAAAGGCCCTATCCCTGGGTTTCCCAATGTTCGTCTGCTCAACGCCCACTTCGAAGATGACCCGATGGCTGAGCATGATCATCCTCTGGCCAGCGAACGCTTGGGTGACAATATGGCGGGCCTTGGCGCCGCAGCTACTTTGACATTGGACGATGCCGAGGCGATACGCAATGAGATCCCGGGTATCGACTTTGTCGCCTCTGGGGTGCATGAGAACGCGCGCATCTCCCTCAAGGCAGATCCAATGAAACAATGGTTCACTCGTCTGCATGGTACCGAGTCAGACTTGCCCGTGATTCGCAGTGGTTGGATATTCCCCTATGGGCGCTTTCTAAGCGCATCGCAAGTGCGAGATGCCGAACAAACAATGGTAATTGGCCGTGTGGTGGCCGCCCGTCTCTTTGGGGAGGGCATCAACCCCGTAGGAGAGACCATCGTTCTATGGAACCAGGATTTCAGAGTCATTGGTGTTGTAGACAGTACTAGCTGGGCAGCGCAGCCCAGCGCAGGGGACGATCAATTCGATGCAATCTATATTCCCGTCACTACAGTCCATAGTCTGCTCAATCTTAGTAAATTGAACACCATCACCATTACTACCGAGTCTGCAGGTGAGACGACCCGTATAAGCAAGCAGATCGAAGATATCCTTAGGCGGCGTCACGGAATTACGGAGCAAATGCCCGACGATTTCACCGTGAAGACACAGGCGCAGCAGTTACTTGGCAAAGGGCTATCGCCCGATGTTGCACGCATCGTTGCAGGCAATCTCGAGAGTATCGATGCCCTGACCATAGAACAGCTATCGGCATCGCTGCAACGTGCTAACAGGACTATGCTGGCTCTGCTTGCAGGGGTTGCCACGGTGTCGCTTCTTGTGGGTGGCATAGGCGTCATGAATCTTCTTTTACTCTCTGTCACGCAGCGCACCCGCGAAGTCGGTCTACGCATGGCGATGGGGGCGCGAGGCAGTGACATAGCCTCGCAGTTCGTGCTTGAGGCGATCGTATTGAGCGTAGTTGGCGGACTGATCGGCGCTGCCTGCGGCGTGTTGGTAGCGGAGAGTCTCGAGCAAGTCTTTCAATGGTCGACAGACGTGTCCGTCATCTCGATGGTATTCGCAATTATTGTGGCGGCAGTGCTCGGTATAGTCTCGAGTGTTTACCCCGCCCATCGTGCTTCTCAACTTAATCCTATTGGTGCTCTTAATCATGAGTAAAGAGGGTGATTGCAATGCATAGTTTTCCTGTAGTTTGGGCTCGCGCCATTTTGTGTGCGGCACTGTTAAGTATTCCCGCGCTAGCTCTTGGACATGGCGAGGAGGAACACGGTAATCACGACGCCAAACATGGCGGTTTCGTAATGATGTATCTGGATATGCATTTCGAGTTGGTAGTACCAGAGCAGGGCGGCATACAGCTCTACTACAGCGATCCACTGCGCAATGATCTGCCTGCCGCAGTGGTTGCAGATGTGAGCGTTGAGATCGAAAGAAGTGGTAACAGCATTGAACCGGTCGCCATGATGATTAGCGCCAGTGGCGATCATTGGATGGGGGAGAGTACTCCTGTCACCAACATAGATGACATCGTGCGTGTCGCTTTCCTGTTCCAAGGTGAACCGTTCGTTCTCGACATCCCGGCGATGGTATTGCCGCGCTTCATGGATGCCCCCACGCCCGTCATCGCAGAGTCAGAACATGCTGGACACTAGTTTCAAGATGGCATTAAAGGCCTTGCTGCAGAATCGCTTGCAGGCTCTTTTAACCCTTAGCGGCATGAGTATTGGTGTCGCCATGGTTGTCGTAGTTTCAGGTCTCGGGCGCGGCGCGCAAGAACAGATCGAGAACCAGATCGAAAGCGCCGGTCCTACCATGATTAGCATTCGCTCCGGTAATTTTCAGCTACTCGCACAAGCAAACGGGGGGCAGGATAGCTCGGGCGGCGAAGTGTCCGAGTCAGGCCTCGTGGATGCCGAGATGGCTATGCTCGGAGAGACCGGTGGCACCGGTGCCGTCAGCACCAAGCAGCGTAAGGTGAAGATTACTAAGGTGCGCAGTCCTGCTTGGCCCCTGCGCATGGAAGAACTCGAAATGCTCGGCAACGAGATCGAAGATGTGCGCGCAGTTGCCGGTAGCCTCAGTGGCAATCTCTCGGTAGATCGCGCAGACGAGAGTCCTGTGCGTATCGCACGGCTTTTCGGATTCCAGAATTCCTGGCATGAGATGCAAAGCTGGAAAGTGCTAGAGGGGCGCGCGGTGAGCGAGCGCGAGCAAAACTCTGGTGCACCTGTGATGTTGATAAGCGAGACAACTGCCGCGCGAATCTGGCCAGCGGAGGACGCCATTGGGAAGAGCCTTTCCCTAGGCGGGCAGAATGTCTCGGTCGTTGGCATCATTGCCGACGAAGAAGATCAAACAAGTTCCATCATCGTGCCGACCATCTATATCCCCTTGCAACTCGCCATGAAATTGCTGAATCGCGATACCTTCGATGAGATCACGGTGCGCACGCGCTCCGTTGCGACCACCTCCCGCGTTGCCGCAAGCATTCGCGAGTCGATGCGTGCGCTGCGGGAATTACCCGAAGACACCCTAGAGGATTTCCGAGTCGAGACCCAGAGTGTATCGGCTATGCCGGGGCTAGGTTCGGATCCGCGTCTCTCACGCGCCGTTCACTCCAATGTGGTGGAATTCGAGCAGGCCTCATGGGAAGAGATGGCGAAGAGTTTAAGACAAGCTGGCCGTACCTTTACCCTTCTTCTCACTGCGGCAGCAGCAGTCTCACTTCTAGTGGGCGGCATAGGGGTCATGAATATTATGTTGGTCTCGGTGGCACAACGACGCAGGGAGATTGGCCTGCGTATGGCACTTGGTGCGCGCATGAACGACGTTCTAGTACAGTTCATTGTCGAGGCGGTAACACTTGCAGCATTGGGTGGCTTAGTGGGCCTTGGTCTAGGCGCGATTGGGCTGTATATCGTCGATCATGGGATGAACTGGGCGACTTCTGTGTCACCTACCATGTTGTTTGTTGCCGTGGCCTTGGCGGCGAGCACTGGCATTATTTTTGGGTACGGCCCTGCACGCAGTGCGGCAAGCCTGGACCCCGTTGTCGCACTTAAAATCGATTAATTATCTCTTCTTCTTGGAGTAAGCATGTCCGCAATGTTGCCGGTTAATATTAAATTAGCGATCCGCTCCCTTAGTCGCAACCCACTGCGCACCGTCTTGACGATGCTCGGCATCATCATAGGGGTGGCAGCGGTATTGACGATGGTGGCCTTGGGCACAGGGGCAAGAGCATCCGTCGAGAGTGAGGTGAGTTCCGCGGGAACCAATATCGTATTCGTACGCTCGGGTAACTATACCCGCGGAGGCAAGACCGTTGGCATCGCCTCGGGCCTCGGGGCCGCCAATACGCTTATCCCCGACGACGGCAGCGCCATTTTGCAACAAGTGGCCGGCATCACCGCTATTAGCCCGGGCGTATCACTACGGACATTCGTGACCGCTGGCGACGCGAGGGAGTTCCTACGCGTACAAGGGGTGGCAAGCAACTTCTCCTCAATCTATACCTGGAATTTTAGCCAAGGACGAATGTTAGTAGACAACGGTCCTGCAGAGGCGGTGTTGGGTCAGACACTTGCGACTAAGCTATATGGCAGCAGCAATCCAGTCGGCAATGTCATTCAGGTACGCGACACGGTTTATACCGTGGTAGGGGTTACCGACGGTCAGGCGGAAGATCATGCGGAAGTTATGTTCGTCCCATGGCAATCTTTGCAAGCTAGTATGGGAGTGGGTCACATCGACTCGCTTACTCTTGCCGCAGAGAAGGCGGGGGAGACCTCTCGCATCGGCGAAGAGGTAAAGTCGATTCTTCGAGCGCGACATAATATAAGCACAGAATTGGGTGTGGATGGCATGTTGGAGCCAGACGATTTTATCGTGGAGACTCAGGCCGCGCAGGCACTTACCAAGGGGCTTTACACTCCGGCCGCGGCTTTTGCTTTAGCGAACCTGCCTAAACTCGATGAGGTCACTCTGGACGAGATGGCGGACACTCTGGATCGCGCAAGCAACACCATGACGGCGCTTCTTGCCAGCATCGCTGCGGTGTCACTCATTGTCGGGGGCATCGGCATCATGAATATCATGCTGGTGGCGATAACCGAGCGAACGCGTGAGATCGGATTGCGCATGGCCACCGGCGCTCGCTCTGGCGACGTGGCCATGTTGTTCCTAATCGAGTCTATTACCCTTAGCGTAGTAGGGGGGCTCATCGGGCTCGTGCTCGGCTTACTCTCTGCGCAGGTGGTAGGCTGGTCCCTCGGTTGGCCTGCGACTATCTCCGTTGCGTCGACAGTCATGGCGATCGGTATTGCGGCATTGGTTGGTTTAATCTTCGGTATCTACCCAGCACGCCGTGCATCGTTGTTAGACCCGATCGACGCGTTGCGAACAGAGTAAGAACTGTGACAGATCAGCATGCCATACAGAATAAGCCTAGCTCGTTATTCAAACGCTTACGACTGCCAATTGCGGTGGCCTGCGTTGTTGCTCTAGGTGCAGGCCTGTACTTGGGACTAGCACCTAGTTCGCCACAGGAGCGTCTTGCCTCCTACGGCGAAGACTACATCGAGCTAGTAATGTCATTAGACCGTCTGCAAGAGGGCGAAGTCGATATCTATTATGGTCCTGAAAATCTCGACAAAAGAGAGGCGAGCGATGGTCCTGATCTAGAGTCCCTATTGGCCTCCACGCAATCCCTTCGAGATCAATTGGCAGACCCAGAGTTGAGCGTGATTCCTCAGCGTCAGGCCTCTCTTACTAAGAAGGTAAAGAGCTTAATACTAGTATTAGAATCCATCATCTCTCCTGAGCAGTTTAGCTATGAGGAAGAAGCGAAGGATATTTTTGGCATCGATCTAAAGGGGAGCGACGAGACCGATCTCGCAGTGTATCGCGAGCAACTAGAGGCATTGCTGCCTGGCAGCGGCGCGGTTGCATATCGTTTGGCACAGTTTCGCAATCAATTTCTAGTGCCGGCCGATAAGCGCCAGGCAGTTTTCGCACGGGCCTTGGAAGAGTGTAAGGCTCGTAGCCTGGCTCACTGGACGTTGCCAGAGAGCGAGCATCTACTTGTACAATGGTCTCGAGATATCAATGAGCCATGGCACTCATTCGAAGGCAATGGTCAGAGCGTCTTGATGATAAATCCTTTGTCGATGGGCTATCTAAGTTCGGTTCTCGATGTGGCCTGCCATGAGAGCTACCCTGGGCATCACGCTCAGTATGTGTTCTTAGAGCAGGCAATGGCGGGTGAAGAGATGTTCGTTGAGGATTCGCTGACTCTGCTGCGCTCGCCCGAATCTGCGCTTCGCGAGGGTGCCGCGAGTTACTCCGTAGATTTGCTATTCCCGCAGGATGAGCGCACACAGTTCGAAAGAGAAGTGCTCGCTCCGATTGCAGGTTTAGGGTCGTTAGACATCGAGAAATATAATCATGTACGCGTGTTGTTAGACCAGATCGCTTTGGCTACTATTCCTATCCTGCGTGACTTCAGTGATCGCACTATTCCTCAAGCCACTGCCACCTTTCGGCTCGAGCGCGAGGCACTGGTGCCAAGCCCGAATCAACTCATCGCATTCTCTGAGCAGTACGGTGCCTATGCCGCAAGCTATACACTAGCGAGAGCACGCATCGGCGCTTATGTCAGTGATCAAGCCGCTGAAAACGGCGAAGACCCTTGGGTAGTTCTTAAACGTCTGATCGAGTCTAACGATCTTTCGGTACTCAACTACGGCGTTACTGACTAAACTTAGTACGCTGAGATACGAGCGTGCTCCTACCGATTTTTCCACATCCAAAAAAAAAGACCCGCCAATCCGAAGACTGACGAGTCCTAAACTTACAACGCCTGTTTACTGCTCGGGAGGGTAGTCGATACCCAATTGTTCCAAATAACTGTCGTAGCGCGATGGGTCGTAGTAATACTCTCTCATCTGCGGACGCATCTGTTCCATTATTTCGCTGTTGAGGTCGATCGCAGGTTGATCTGCCGCGGTAAGCACTGGTGCATACGAGGTGCCATTGAGCTGCACGTTCTCGAAATAGTCCTTAGCTTCAGGGATCAGCGTGGGGTCTGTTAGTAGGTCTAGTACCGTCATTCCTACCGCCTTAGCGCCTGACACGGCTCCCTTATGGGCGATTGGCGTAGCCATGCCCATTGCAGCGGTTACATGGTGGAATGTCGTTCTAGGAATGTTTGAGGGATAACCGATCGTGATTGTCGGCACTGTCCACATGATATCGCCAATGTCATCGGATGGTCCGCCAGTGGCGGGCCCGCGTGTTTCTGGCGAGGATAGTTCCGATACTTCGGTGTTCAGAGGTGCCTCACCGCCATTCATATAATCTACGAAAGAGGTGGTGTTGCGCTCCTGAACCTGACGCGCGAACTTCATGTCGTCCTCGCTCCAGCGCGGCATACCGACGCGTTTGATATTCTCGTAAGCTGCCTCTGCCATCGGCTTGTTGCCGTGCTGAGGTGCCGCGTAACCCAATACGCGACGAGTTACAGTGGTGCCAGTACCTATCGCTGCAGCTTCAGAAATAGTGTTGCCTATCTCGAATAACTCGCGCACAGATTCGAATGTGAGATCGCGGAAGTAGTACCACACCGCCGCCTCGTCCGGCACGATATTGGGTTGGCCGCCACCATTGCTGATGATGTAGTGCGAGCGCTGCGACAGCGGCAGATGCTCGCGGCGCATATTCCACGCATAGTTCATAAGCTCTACGCCATCTAGAGCGCTGCGTCCGGCCCAAGGTGCGCCAGCCGCATGGGCGGTTTTGCCGTGGAAGGAGTACTCAACAGAGACCATGCCACTGCCACCGGTAGCGCCCCAAGAGGTGCCTAGCCGGTTACCCACGTGGGTGAAAATGTTGGCGTCCACGTCGTCGAAGACTCCGTCGCGAACATAGTAGGCTTTGGTTGCCAGCAATTCTTCGGCGACCCCTGGCCATACTTTCAGGCGGCCCTTGATATCATGCTCGATCATCAGGTCCTTCACGGCGAGCGCCGCCGCGACCATGGCCGGCATGCCGGAGTTATGACCTTCGCCGTGACCTGGTGCCCCTATTACTAAGGGTTGAATCTCTGCGGACCCGGGTAGCTGTGAAAGGCCGAGGAGGGCGTCGATGTCGCTGCCTAGGCCAATTGTAGGACCATCGCCGTTCGCCCAGACTGCGGTCCACGCTGTTGGAATACCCGCGATGCCCATTTCGATCTCAAAGCCATTGTCCTCCAGGATGCCAGTGATATAGGCGGAGGTTTCGAACTCTTGGAAGCCGGGCTCCGCGAAACTGAAGATGGAGTCCACCATCTCTTGCACTAGCTTCGCACGGTTGTCGATATTGCTTTCGAGTTCAGTCTTCAGTGCATCGATATCTTGGGCAAGTGAGGAGGGGGTTTGTGCCATTGAAGCCAGCATCACTGCGGTGATCAGCAAACGTTTTCTAGACAGAATAGGGCTTAATGAGTGAGAGCCTATCATGGGGTATTCCTCAATACTTCAATTGAAAAACTAGTGGCACGTCAATGCCACTAGTTAGCTTTACTTGACCATCGCAGTACTATTGACCAACAGGTGGGTAGTCAATCCCTAGCTGTTCGAGATAGCTGTCATAGCGAGAAGGGTCGTAGTAGTACTCGCGCATCTGCGGGCGCATTTGGCTCATGATCTCGGTATTCAGATCGATCGCTGGCATGTCAGACTCTGACAAAACCGGTGCGTAGGACGTGCCGTTCAATTGCACATTCTCGAAGTAGTCCTTCGCGCTAGGAATTAGTGTGGGGTCGAGTAGGAGATCCAACACTGTCATGCCTACGGCTTTAGCTCCAGTGACCGCGCCTTTGTGCGCAATAGGAGTTGCCATCGCCATTGCGGAAGTTACGTGGTGACCAGTGGTATTGGGCACATTAGAAGGGTAGCGGATCGTGATTGTTGGCACGGTCCACATGATGTCGCCGATATCGTCTGAACCACCGCCCATAGCAGGGCCGCGTGTCTCCGGAGTGGATAGCTCGCCCAACTCTGTCACGAGCGGCGACTCGGCGCCCCCCATATAGTCAACGAAGGAAGTGGTATTGCGTTGCTGTACTGCACGGGCGAACTGAATGTCTTCCTCGCTCCAGCGTGGCAGGCCCACCTTCTTGATGTTCTCATAGGCTGCCTCGGCCATCGGCTTGTTGCCATGTTGAGGCGCCGCGTATCCCAGAATACGACGTTCTACCGTAGTTTCTGTCGCCATCGCGGCGGCTTCGGAGATTGTATTGCCTGTCTCGAATAGCTCGCGCACTGACTCGAAAGTCTGCTCGCGGAAGTAATACCAGACCGAGGCGAGATCCGGCACGATGTTGGGCTGCCCACCGCCATTGCTGATGATGTAGTGAGAGCGTTGCGTTAACGGCAAATGTTCTCTGCGCATATTCCACGCGTAGTTCATAACCTCCACCGCATCCAATGCACTGCGGCCTGCCCAAGGGGCTCCGGCGCCGTGCGCTGTCTTGCCATGGAAAGTGTATTCCACAGAGACCATGCCATTGCCTCCGGTGGTCCCCCAGGAGGTGTTGAGGTCGCGCCCGACGTGGGAGAAGATATTCGCATCGACATCGTCGAAAATGCCGTCGCGCACGAAGTAGGCCTTAGTCGCCAGTAATTCTTCCGCGACCCCTGGCCACAGCATAAGTTTGCCCGGGATATCGTGCTCGACCATGAGGTCTTGTACTGCGAGGGCCGCTGCAACCATAGCGGGCATGCCCGAGTTATGTCCTTCGCCATGGCCCGGTGCGCCCGGGATCATCGGCTGAATTTCTGGAGAGCCAGGCAGCTGAGACAAGCCAAGGAGGGCATCGATATCGCTGCCTAGAGCGATGGTAGGGCCGTCGCCGTTCGACCAAGTGGCCGTCCATGCGGTGGGGATACCGGAGATGCCCATCTCGATCTCGAAACCGTTCTCCGCGAGGATGCCTGTGATATAGGCAGAGGTTTCGAATTCTTGGAAACCGGGCTCGGCAAAACTAAATATGGAGTCCACCATTTCCTGCACGAGTTTAGCGCGGCCGTCGATGTTTGCGGCGAGCTCATCCTTAAGTGCATCGGTGTCTTGGCCAAATGATAAAGGAGCTTGACTCATCGCGGCGAACACGAGTGCTGCAATGACTTTGCGCTTACTTAGCAATGCGCTTTTCATAATCATGGAAGGCCTCATCAAATATTTTCCTCTGGTCTTGAAGTTTACAAGTGAGCGCAAGGCAATAGGGTTCGCCGTGCTGCGCAGATTTATTAGCGAGCATTCCCTGCTTTAGAGACTGGTTCTATGTCTAAGGGAGACTGTAAGTCGGTGTAATGTGACTCTCGATTAGAAAAGCATTTTGTGTGCCACAATCGGGCATGCAAAGCACTAGGAGGAAGAATTCGAATGAAGAACTGCACTGTGTCGAGAAAATTGGCGTAAGTCGCGGAAAATTGGAATGTATCTATTATGATTCCGGGTTGATAGTTGTGCTATTGAGAGAAAATTTAGTTTACAAATTGGTATTAGAACGGCAGTTATAGTAAGTGTCGCGCACAATAAATGAGCCGGAGTGAAGATACGGCACCAAGAAGAGGCGCGTTCTCTCGGCTATATAGATTGAGAATGTATCGCGTTTAAAACTTAAGTTTGCTGCCGAGTGAACTTCTATATGCGGCCAACCCTGGTAGCAGCGAAAGGATTAGCGAGGCAAGAAGAATGACGCCTAGGTAGGCTGCGATGCTGGGGCTTAGAGGAAATGTATCTATCATTAAGCCATACTCTTGACTTAAGTGATTCTGACCCGCACTCAGTGCAATCCAAACGAAACCTAGGCCGAGCCCTATGCCCAGAGTGGTAATGAGTATCGCCTCGATCTCGATTAGGAAGAAAATTGAAGTAGAGTGCATGCCGACGCTGCGGAATAGGAAGATCTCACGCTGCCGCTCTCGCATAGAAGCGAAAAGCATGGTGGCGATTCCAAGTAATGAGGCTAGCATAACCAGAGCCGAGATCAGCGCTAAGATGTTCTCGACACTGCCCATTACCTCCCACAGCTGCGCGAGTGCGACGCCCGGAAGAATTGCGAGTAGGGGCTCCCCTGTGTATTCGTTGATGGCACCCTGTATGTCGAACACACTCATTCGAGAGTGTAGGCCTAGCATAAAGGCGGTGACTTCATTGCTGCTAATATGATGTTCTTCGCTTGCCTCATCGTCGTGGAGATGACTGTCTTCATGTGAACCTAAGCCGTGTGCGGCATCTAAGCCTTCGAGTGTCACATGCAGTGTCTGATCGACGGGGGTACCAGTTGCATCGAGTATGCCGCTCACGGTAAATGGAGTGCTCTCGTGATTGCTAAAGCTGATCTGACCGAGTCCGTGGGAGAGGGTGATGGTATCGCCAATCTTATAGCCAAGTTGCCGTGCCACCTCGGCGCCCAACACGGTCTCGAACTCGGTCGAAAAGGCCTTTCCCTGTTCGAATTCGAGACTATTTTGCTGAGCATAGCGAAAGTGTTCGAAGAAGTTAGAGTCGGTACCCAGTACTCGATAGCCTCTATGGGAATCGCCTAGGGAAAGCGGAATTGTCCAAGCTACTCGGGGGTCTCCCGCGATTAGCTCGTAACTCTCACTACTAATACCGTTCGTGGCATTGCCTATACGAAACACAGAATAGAGCAGTAGGTTGATCTGACTAGTGCGTGCGCCCACGATGAGGTCTACCCCCGACACTGTTCGGTCGAAGCTCTCTCTAGCCTGACTGCGAATATGCTCGACGCCGACAACAACTATGACGCTCAGCGTTAGGGATGCCAGAGTCAGTGCCACGCTGACTTTACGATTGAGTAGACTCTTCCACGCGATGCTAAATAACATGGCTGCCTCGATGAGCGAGGACACGATTGATGTCGGTCATGCTTTGGGTGCGGTCGAAGTGCTTCATCAGGCTGCGGTCATGACTCACGAAAATTACGCTCGCCCCAGTGCGCTGTTGAGTCCTGAGTAGCAACTCGATGAACTCGTCTTTCGCTTCTTCGTCGAGTGAGGAGGTGGGCTCGTCTGCGATTAATACTTCGGGCTCGTTGATTAGAGCACGGGCTACCGCCACGCGTTGCTGCTGACCGATGCTAAGTTTGTCTGCACGCTGAGAAAGAAAGCGAGCATCAATGAGCAGTGCATCCAGTAGCGCTAGGGTCCTCTGCTTTGTCTCGATCTTGGAAAGACCGGCTAGACTTGCCGCGAGGCCGATATTGCTCTCTACATCTAGGTACGGAATTAGATTGAACTGCTGAAAAACGAAACCGATATGTTTTGCGCGAAAGCGATCTTTAGCACGATCACCCATTTTACTCATGTCTTGTTCGAGCACATGGATCTCACCCTCTTTGGAGGGTAAGAGGCCAGCGATCAAACTAAGAAGAGTGGATTTCCCTGACCCCGAAGCGCCGTAGAGGAAGAGGCGTTCTCCACGTTCTACATTGAACTCACTGATATCGAGCACAGGGTTGCTGCTGCCAGGCCATTTGAAATTCATGTCGTGGCACTCTATCGCGTATTTCATGCATTACTACCGTTGATAATTCAAAAAGGCTATTGCATTATAAGTGCGAAGTGACACTTCGCAATACTTCTCATGGGATGGTGTATTTAATGAAACACTTTCAAAAATTCGCAGCATCTTGCTTGCTGCTGTGTGCAAATTTGGTGCACGCACAAGACTTCAGAGAAGTAAATTGGTTAGAGCTTTTGCCTCCAACAGATCGTGATGCTTTGCTCAGTCAACCGGCCGTGCAACATGGTGCGGATCCAAGTAATGATGCGCGACCAACACTTGGCGGAAACTTAGGCGCCAAGGCGATGAGCGATCAAGAAGTCACAGCGGCATGGCAGTCGACCAATATTGTTCCAGAGTTCAATAATCTTAGTGTCAAGATTCCAGGCTTCGTGGTGCCACTTGAGTTCGATGCAGCGCAAAACGTTACCGAGTTCTTTCTAGTTCCCTATTTTGGTGCATGCATTCATACACCAGCACCGCCTCCCAATCAGATCATTTATGTAAAGGTGCCCGGTGGCTTTCCACTCAAGTCAATCTATGAGCCCTACTATGTCCAAGGCACTATGGCGATTAGCATGACTCATAAAGAGATCGGTATATCTGCCTATTCGATGATCGCTGAAGATGTGATTCTCTATAGTAAGTAGGCTTCAGCACTCAATAATCGAGACAGGTACTTCTATTACGTTCACTGCGAGGCCTCCGCGAGAGGTCTCTTTGTATTTGGTTTGCATATCGCGCCCAGTATCGCGCATTGTCTTGATCACTTGATCGAGCGATACATAATGTTCTCCGTTCCCACGCAGCGCCATGCGCGCGGCACTGATTGCCTTGATGGCCGCCATAGCGTTGCGTTCGATGCAGGGTACTTGTACCAAGCCTCCGATAGGATCGCAGGTTAGCCCTAGGTTGTGTTCCATGGCGATTTCTGCGGCATTCTCTACCTGTTCTGGCGTTGCTCCCATCACCTCTGCAAGAGCGCCAGCTGCCATAGAACAGGCCGAACCGACTTCACCCTGACAACCTACCTCTGCGCCACTTATCGATGCATTTATTTTGTAGAGAATGCCGATTGCGCCAGCGGTTAAGAAGAAGCGCTCGATATCCTGCGGGTCATTGTTGCCATAGAATTCTAGGTAGTAGCGTAAGACTGCGGGGATGATGCCCGCTGCGCCATTGGTAGGAGCTGTAACGATCCGTCCGCCAACGGCGTTCTCTTCGTTGACCGCGAGAGCGTAGAGCGTGACCCAATCGAGTGTTTTGAGCGGGTCATTCCCGAAGCGTTCACTCTGATTTTTCAATTGCCTAAAAAGGGGCGCGGCGCGGCGTTTAACCTTCAACCCGCCTGGCATGATGCCTTCGCTGCGACAGCCTTTCTCGATGCTGGCGTGCATCACCTTCCAGATTCCCTGCAGACCCTCTTGAATCTCCTTCTCTGAGCGCCACGCCTTCTCGTTCGCCAGCATAAGGCTGCTGATACACTGCCCGCTCTTCTTGCACTGAGCCAATAGTTGCTTGCCGCTGCTAAAGGGGAAGGGCAGTTTGATGGGGTCTTCGATGAGGATATTGTCACTCGTGGCAGATTCGTCCACGATGAAACCGCCGCCAACGGAGAAATAAATCTTCTTCGATAGCACTGCGCTGTCCGCACTAAAGGCGGTGAACTGCATGCCATTGGGGTGGAAGGGTAGTGACTTGCGGCGATGGAGAACTAGATCATCTTTATAGTCGAATTCGATTGCATGCTTGCCTAGCAAATTTAGTTTGGACGACTCGCGAATCGAGCTCACACGATTGCTGATCGATTCTACATCGACGTGCTCTGGTGTCTCACCTTCTAGTCCCAAGAGAATAGCTTTAGGAGAGCCATGCCCCTCTCCAGTGGCACCTAAAGAACCGAATAGCTCGACCTTGACTCGAGCGCACTTTGTCAGCATGCCTGACTCTTCGAAAGCCTGCGCAAATGTTAGTGCGGCTTTCATTGGCCCAACTGTGTGTGAAGATGAAGGGCCTATACCAATTTTAAATAGATCAAAAACGCTGATCGCCATACAAGCTTTCCTCAATGCATTACTAACTGCGAAGTGTTCTAGTCCCGTTCGTGGGCTATGGGTGGCGAGTATCATTGTGTGCTGATAAAACAGGCACATGACCCTATTAACGTGCACTCTGCGTGCCAAAATTAGAAATCGAGCAGAGGGTCTGGTCTTTTTACTTTTGAGGACCGCAACTCCCGTAAACAACGTGAAGTCTTTCAATGCATTGCATCGCCATCTCGCTGAATTGATGCGCCCGGTCGCGGAGACGCTGCGCCACGATCGGACATCGAGTGTTTTCACTGTACCTTTTTCGCGCACTGCTGGCACGGGTTCACGCGCCTATCCCTTGGCCTGTGTCATTTTAACGATATGACATCATAGCAAAGTGCATTATTTTCTTACAAATATGACGGATTGCCGTGTATAGGCGTCAAAACGAGAATAATTCTTAATATGCTATTAAAGCGGTATAAAGCTACTGTTTAGTCATAGTGAATGGGGCCATATGCCCCTTCTAATATTCTCTTAAAAAATCCTTTGATATCAAACAATAGAAGAAATGGCGTGCGGTAGTGGCACGCTTTCTGCTCTGCCTCGAGCAAAGGAATTACATAAAACAAGCCTTACGTTTTGAATCAAACCCACTAAATAATCCGGAGGTTACATAATGCACGCGACTTCACAGTTCAAGTTGAAAGCCTGCACCTCGTTGTCTGTAATAATTAGCTCACTGATGCTATCTGCCGTTTCAAATGCTCAACAGCCCTCAGCCGAAGTTGAATCCATTGTCATCACGGGTTCGCGTATTGCACGTGATGGCTACAATGCTCCAACACCTGTGTCAGTGCTTTCTCTCGAAGACATACAGTCGGATGCTCCTGCGAGTATCGCAGACTTCGTTAACACTCTACCTTCTGTGAAAGGCAGCTCAACCTCCTCGAGCTCTTCAGGCGCACTGAGTAATGGTGCGGCGGGTATCGCGGCATTGAACCTACGCTCGCTCGGAACTGGCCGTACCCTCGTGCTATTCGATGGGCAACGCTCCGTGGCCTCTGCCTCCACCGGTCAGGTTGACACCAACACGTTCCCGCAATCTCTTGTAGAGCGTGTTGAAGTCGTGACCGGTGGCGCATCTGCCGCTTATGGTTCCGACGCTGTTGGCGGAGTGGTGAACTTCATTCTCGATCGTGACTACACCGGCGTGAAGACAAGTGTGCAATACGGTGAGACTACCTATGGCGACAATCCTAGCCAGAAAGTGGAATTCACTGCCGGCATGCCGTTCGCGGATGGCGACGGACATTTACTATTCAGCGCAGACGTATTCCGCTCTGACGGGGTGCATTACACCTCGCGCGATTGGAACTTAGATGGCACCCAAGGCATGCTCAATCCCTATCGCGCCACTGCCGGGCAGCCTTACTACATCGTTTCTCCGAATATCGGCATTGGTGTCTACACCCCTGGTGGTTTGATTACCACCGGTGCGCTGAAGGGAACATACTTCGGAACTAATGGTGCGATAAACCAGCTCGACTACGGTGTCGCAGCAGGCAACTGGATGCTAGGTGGCGATTGGGACTATGCGACCTCTGGTATCCGTGGCACGAACTCCTTAGCGGCCGACGATGATCGCGACAGCGTATTCGGCCGTGCGAGCTACAAGCTAGGCGACGATACGGAGGTGTTCTTTCAAGCCTCTTACGCTAAATACGAAGGCTATAGCTTCTATATCAACCCGACGGATACTAACCGTTTAATGTATGCCGACAATGCCTATCTTCCTAGTACCTTGAAGAGTGCACTTGCGGCGGCGGGGGAGACTACATTCAGATTCGGTACTAGTAACGAAGATTTCCCTGCCTCTGGCAGCCAGAACGTTCGTGAGACGCAACGCTATGTTGCGGGCATAGATGGCTCTTTCAGCGCGTTCAATCTTGGCTGGGACTGGGATGCGTATTACCAAGTTGGTAAGACTGAAACTCAAGAGCACCAGAATCCTACCTATAACTTCCAGCGTCTGACAGATGCTACCGATGCAGTTTTCCATCCGACTACTGGCGAGATCGTGTGCCGCACCTCGATTGCAAATCCGGGCAATGGCTGTGTGCCATTGAATCGATTTGGTGTCGGTGTAACCTCGCAAGCCGCTTTCGATTATGTGATGGGCGAGCCCCGTCGCGATCAAGTTTTTGAACAGAAAGTTGCGGCGATCAACTTTAGTACAAGCGACATCCAAGGATGGGCTGGTCCGATCTCGGTTGCATTCGGTGCCGAATGGCACTCTGACTCTATCGACGGCAAGGTGGACCCAATCTACTCAGACGGTTGGAAATATGGCAACTATAAGGTGACGACGGCGGATACTTCAGTTGCAGAAGCCTATGTAGAAACAGTGTTCTCAATCTTCGAGGGACTTGAGTTCAATGGTGCGGCACGATATGCGGAATACAGCGAGGCGGGCGGCGTTACTACTTGGAAGGCCGGTGTTACGTATACACCGATCGATGACATCACACTTCGTGCGACCAAGTCTCGTGATATTCGTGCCCCTAACTTGAGCGAGCTATATGACACTGGTACTGGTCGTACCAACTCGGTGAATATTGGTGGAGTCTCTCGTCAGTTTGTGCAGAGTTTGCAGGGTAGTACGGGTCTAGGACCAGAGGAGGCAGATAGCATCGGACTAGGTGTCGTCTACCAATCTAGTTTCTTGCCTGGCTTCTCTGCTGCGATCGACTACTTTGATATCGAGATTGATGGCGTGATCGGGTCTTTGAGTGCAGAGAATACTGCTGACTTCTGTTACCTAAACGGTGTCCAGCGCTATTGCGACAACATCATTTTCGAAAACGGTGTCTTGAGCAAGATCAATCTGTATTACGAGAACCTCAATAGTTCCAAGACGAAAGGTGTGGATTACGAGGCAACATATCGTTTCCCACTGTTTAGTGGTGATCTAACCCTGCGTGCTCTTGCGACTAACTACACTGAAGACATTACCGATAACGGTGTTACCGCGATCAACGCGGCGGGTTCCAATGCCGGTAACACACCAGATTGGGCTTATCGTCTATCTGCTGGTTACAACGTCGATACCTGGAGCTTCAACTTAACGGGTCGCGGTGTTAGTGATGGTGTGATCAGCAATGCCTATATTGAGTGTCAGTCAAACTGTCCTGCTAGTTCGTCACCGTATTTCACGATCAACGACAACAGTATCCCCGGTGAGTTCTACTATGACGCCTATGTAGCGAACTCGTTTGAAATTGCAGGTTCGGATGCAGAAGTGTTCCTGTCGATAAAGAACTTGTTGAATACAGACCCAGTTATTTTCGGAAGCCCAGCGAGTCAAGGCTCCGAGAACCGTCCTGGTTATCTACCAACAAACCGTGGTTTGTATGACGTAATGGGCCGTACCTACAGACTTGGGGTTCGCCTTGAGTTCTAAGTAGTGAAATAAGAACTGCATAATGTTTTGCTAGTTCTCGATAGTACCGGTAAGGGGCATGAGTACACTTTTCTTGTAAAAGGTGACTCATGTCCTTTATTTGATAGAAGGATTTAGGCGCTGCACCTATGCACCTATGTGAAGCGTCGCACTATATTAAGGCGGCATCACAAATCAAGCTTGCGCTAGTTTTGAGCATATACTTTGATATCTGAATTGTTTTCGAGCATTAAAAATTATAGTTCCCCTTAATCAATAGGGATGAAGACCTGAAATATTTCTCCTAAACATTCCTTTTGCGTAAAACTGAAATTAATTTGATGTCGTTATAATAAACTAACAATTAGGTTTTCATTAACGCTTTAACTATATGTATATAAAGAATAAGTAACAAAATTAACATGATGAATAATGTTTGAAATCTAACATTATATCTTCTGAAATTACCTCCAATTCGGTTCAGCTTAGAGCGCAGGCTCGAGAGCTGGCATGGTTACTGCTATTTCACGAGCAAAGGAATGATTAATAAAAAGCCCTTTCGTAGCGAACCAAACCCACTAATGAACCCGGAGGTTACATAATGCACGCAACTTCAAATTTTAAGTTGAAAGCCTGCACCTCGTTGTCAGTATTGATTAGCTCGCTAATGCTATCAGCAGTTAGCAATGCACAAGAGCCATCAGCCGAAGTTGAATCCATTGTCATCACAGGCTCGCGTATCGCCCGTGATGGTTATAACGCTCCAACACCAGTATCTGTCTTGAGTACTGAAGATATTCAAGCCGACGCGCCTGCGAGCATCGCTGACTTCGTTAATACTTTGCCTTCTGTTAAAGGCAGCTCTACCGCATCCAGTTCCTCGGGTTCGTTAAGTAGTGGTAATGCAGGCATTGCTGCAATGAACCTACGCAACTTAGGCGCTGGTCGAACGCTTGTGCTTTTCGATGGGCAGCGTTCTGTGACATCTGGCTCTAGTGGTCAAGTAGACACCAACACGTTCCCTCAGTCGCTTATAGAGCGCGTCGAGGTGGTATCTGGCGGTGCATCTGCTGCCTACGGTTCCGATGCAGTTGGCGGGGTTATAAACTTCATCCTTGATCGCGACTACACAGGCGTAAAATCTAGTGTTCAATATGGAGAGTCGACTTATGGCGACAATCCCAGTGAGAAAGTTGAGATCACTGCTGGCTTTCCATTTGCTGACGGCGACGGCCATATCCTCTTAAGTGGCGACATCTTCCGCTCAGAAGGCGTGCACTATACTTCTCGTGATTGGAATCTCACCGGTTACCAAGGCATGCTGAATCCAAACAGGAGTGTGGCGGGTCAGCCCTATTACATCGTCGATGAGAACATCGGGATCTCGGTTTACACCCCCGGTGGTTTGATTACATCTGGCCCCTTACAAGGCACCTATTTCGGCACGAATGGCTCTCCAGGGCAACTCTCCTATGGTGCGACTGCGGGCAACTGGATGCAAGGTGGTGACTGGGACTATGCGACTTCAGGTATTCGTGGTTCAAACTCACTCGCGGCAGACAACGCTCGCGACAGTCTGTTCGGTCGCGTTAGCTATATGGTGACTCCCGATACGGAAGTATTCTTTCAGGCATCACAAGCGAGTTACGAGGGGGAGAGCTATTACATCAACCCTACAGATCGTAATCGTCGCATCTACGCAGACAACGCATTCCTTCCGCAGTCAATGAAGGACACTCTAGCTGCAGCCGGCGAAGACTCGTTCCTGTTTGGCACGAGTAATGAAGACATGCCAGCTTCGGGCACAAGAAACAAGCGTACGACTACTCGCTTTGTCGCAGGCGCGAACGGTAGCTTTGATGCGATGGGTCTGGGTTGGGATTGGGATGTTTACTATCAGCGTGGCCTCACGGACACGGACGAACATCAGTCTCCTACGTATAATTTCGCGAAGCTAACTTTGGCGACCGACGCGGTATTCGATCCCGTTTCGGGCGATATCGTGTGTCGTTCTACACTCACAGATACTGCAAACGGTTGTGTACCTCTTAACCGCTTCGGCGTTGGTGTGGCTAGCGCAGCAGGTCTGGACTATGTCATGGGACGTCCGCGTCGCGAGCAAGAGTTTACGCAAGACGTTGCGGCTTTTAACTTCAGCACGAGCGATATTCAAGGCTGGGCTGGCCCTATCTCTCTTGCTTTCGGTGCCGAATGGCGCGAAGACACGATCGATGGCGAAGTCGATCCAATCTACGACAGTGGCTGGAAGTACGGTAACTACAAAGTCACCACGGGGGCGGTAGATGTAGCAGAAGCCTATGTGGAAACAGTCTTTAATGTTTTTGAAGGCTTGGAGTTCAACGGTGCGGCACGCTATACCGAGTACAGTAACTCAGGTGGTGTAACGACATGGAAGGCTGGTTTAACTTACTCGCCGATCGACGACGTTACTCTGCGTGCCACGAAGTCTCGTGACATTCGTGCTCCAAACTTGAGTGAGCAGTTCGACCAAGGCACAGCACGAACAAATGCGGTGAATATCAACGGTACTTCGCAAGCGTTCGTGCAGAGCCTGAAGGGCAGCACTGCAGTGGGACCAGAGGAAGCTGACACGATTGGTCTTGGCTTGGTCTACCAGTCCAGCTTTATCGAGGGCTTCTCTGCTTCGGTAGATTACTTCGATATCGAGGTGGATGGTCTTATCAGTTTTGTCGGTGCTCAGAGCGTTGCCGACTTCTGTTACTTCGACAATGTGCAGCGCTACTGCGACAACATCATCTACGACGCTGGCGTCCTTAGTAGCATTAACTTGCTCTATGAAAACCTCGATAGCCGCACGGTAACGGGTTTGGATTACGAGGCGTCTTATCGTTTCCCACTGTTCGGTGGTGATGTCAGCTTGCGTGCACTCGCAACTAACTACACTGAGTATGTGACTGATAATGGTGTAACGGCGATCGACGCTGCAGGCTCCAATGCCGGCTCGACTCCAGACTGGGCTTATCGACTTACTGCGGGTTATAACTTCGATACTTGGAGTTTCCGCATGACTGGCCGCGGTGTAAGCGATGGCGTAATCAGCAATGCGTATATCGAGTGTCAGACAGATTGCCCCGTTAGCACTTCGCCTAACTTTACGATCAACGATAACAGCATTCCTGGTGAGATCTACTACGATGCCTATATCGCGAACTCGTTCAGCATTGGTGAGTCAGACGCAGAGCTGTTTCTGTCGATCAAGAACGTCATGAACACCGATCCGGTACTAATTGGTTACCCAGCAAACCAGGGTTCTGAGAACCGTCCTGGCTATCTGCCTACCAACCGTGGTCTTTACGATGTTATGGGTAGAACTTACCGACTCGGCTTTAGAGTCGAGTTCTAGAAAAAGGATGCGCATCTCGCATCGTAACAGCAAGTAAATGGAGTGAGTTATATGAGTAGTAATATGTCTGATGTTCTGAAGAGTGTTAGAAAACTGAAGTCTCTAACACGGCGTTTGCTACTCATATTACTCACAAGCTTCAGCGCACTAATGGCGTCCTTTGCAACGAGCATTGCTCTGGGCGCCACTATTGCCGAAGTGACAGAAGGAATCGAAAGACAGGAAGGCTTTGTGCCTTTCTATTGGGATGAGGATGAGGGGCGTGTGCTCCTCGAGATTCCCGCTTTCAACGAAGATGTTCTGTATTATGTTTCCGCCGCAAGTGGGGGAGGCTCCGTCGAGCTAGGTCTCGATCGAGGTATTCTCAGCAGTGTGGTGGTGCATTTCGAAAAGATTGGCCAGCGAGTTCTAGTCAAGGAGTTAAACCTCGATTATCGCGCGCTAGCAGATAGCGAGGCGCAAGTGGGAAATGTCGATCTATCCTTCCCTAGCTCAGTTCTAGCATCGCTTCCCGTTGTGGCCGAGGACGATGGTCGAGTACTCGTCAATGGCAACGCCTTATTCCTGCAAGATGCCGGTGGTTTAGAGACGCGACTGCGTCGCGCTAACCAAGGCAGTTTTCGCTATGATGCATCGCGTAGTACTTTTTACCCCGCGCGCATGAAAGCGTTCTCGGAGAACACAGAGATTGAAACCATCTCGACGTTCTCAGTTGAGAACCCAGGTATCGCGACAAATAATGTACTAGCCAATAATCGCACTATGAGTGTGCGTATTCATCACTCCTTCCTTAGAGCCCCTGTGGGTTATGTGCCCCGAAATGCCGACCCACGTATAGGCGTCAGTTCTACCGGTTTCCGAAACTACTCGGAAAGTTTTGAAAATAGCACTGAGACGAACTGGGTAACGCGCTGGCGCCTAGAGAAGCAAGACCCGGACGCACCGCTGAGTGATCCGATAAAGCCCATCATATTCTATCTCGATCCCGCCGTTCCCGAGCCCGTTCGCAGCGCGATGAAAGAGGGCACGCTGTGGTGGAACAAAGCCTTTGAAGCCGCAGGATTTAGCAATGCAGTGCAAGTGCGCGACCCGACCCCCGATATGGACCCCATGGATATTCGTTATGCATGGATACTCTGGATAGATCGTGACGAACGCGGTTTTTCTAGCGGCGGAACCTTCAGGGATCCGCGTACAGGAGAGATTCTTGGTTCGAAAACACGCATGGATTCGCACCGCATTCGTACCATCGCAAACTACTATGAAGCCTATACAATCTTACCCGAACAGTTCGAGAGTGCATCGACGCCCGAGCAACTTAGCCCAGAGGCCTATGGCATGAATATGCCCGATGGGCAAAGAGATATGGTCTTGCTGCGTCAAGCCTTGCTAACCGCGCATGAGTTAGGTCATGTAATGGGTTTCGGTCATAACTGGGCCTCTAGCATTAACGATCGTGCCTCCGTGATGGAGTACCCAACGCCACGCGTAAAAGTGGTTGATGGGGCACTCGATCTCAGTGAGTCCTTCGAGTATGGCACTGGCTTATACGACGATTTCTTAGCGCGTTACTCTTATACGGAATTTGCAGCGGAAGAGGAAGCGGCGGGTTTAGAAGCCATTATCGCCGAGATGCGTGAGGCGGAGATTATCTATGTGCCTAACACAGACCCGCGCTGGGCATGGTACGACGACCGTGCAACTCCCACAGAGTACCTAGAGGAAACCCTAGCGGCTCGCGAGATAATGTTGGCTCAGTACGGCAGTAATATTCTAGAAGAGGGCGAGGCGATTGGCTCGCTTCGCGACCTGCGTTTGTGGATGAATTATCTACATCATCGTTACGCAATCGAGGCTGGGCAACGCTATGTAGGCGGGCTTTACCACAACATCGTTGTGAAAGGAGAGACCTTGCCTCCAACAGAGATGGTACCCGCGAGTTTGCAACGTGATGTATTAGCACTTTTGATGGACGCTATTTCTCCCGAAAGTCTGCGCCTGTCCGAGGAGTTGCTCGCACAGCTAACTCCGTCCCCCTATGACAACTTAGAAGACATGTCCGCCGACTATGCCTTCGATCAGATTGGGGCGGCACGCACATTGTCGGCGATGGTGATCGAGCCATTATTTGCCGCGGATAAAACGGCACGCATGGTTGCACTCGCAGATCGCGACCCCAACACCTTAACGCTACCCGAAATGCTAGCGACGATTCTCGAGAATACCTGGTTAGCGCCCGAGGATGCAGACCCGCGGGATCGTTCTCTTCGACGCGTGACGCAATGGGTAACGCTGCATGCCATGATGATGTTAGGTGCCGATGACGATGTGAGCCCAGAGGTTCGCGCCTATGTTCTCGATCAACTAGCGGTACTAGAGGACACGCTAGATTCGATGTCAGGGAACGATCCTTTGTCTGTCTCCCATCTTCGGCAGGCCAAGCGAGATATCGACCGCTATCTGGATGCGCCTGAGGCCTTCGGTCTCGAGTCGGCTGCCGGGGGTTGGGGCAAACGCCCGCGCTCGCGCTTCCCCTTGCCACCTGGTCCTCCATTGTAGGCACAACACCGGATAGAAATACTTTTCCAGCAATGCCCGTATCTTTGATGCGGGCATTGTACGTAGTGATGACCCGCAACCATTGAACTTATGGACTCTTATGAATAAACGCACAGCACTTTATCAGCAACACCTGGACTCAAATGCGAAGATCGTGGACTTCTCGGGCTGGGACATGCCAATTCATTACGGCTCTCAACTTGCCGAGCACCGGCAGGTGCGCGAGGAGTGTGGTGTCTTCGATGTTTCCCATATGACGGTTGTAGATGTCGATGGCGTAGAGGCCGAATCCTTCTTACGCTATCTGCTCTGTAACGATGTTGCCAAGCTCGATCAACCCGGCAAGGCACTGTATAGCGGCATGCTCAACTATAAGGGCGGTGTCATTGATGACCTGATCGTCTATGCGATGGAAGACGGATATCGCCTAGTGGTCAACTGCGGGACGCGTGAGAAAGATCTCGCATGGATAAATATGCAAGCGCATGACTTTGATGTCTGGGTGCTAGAGCGTCCCGAGCTCGCAATCCTAGCGATTCACGGACCCAGCTCCATAGATAAAGTGTGCAGTGTGCTTGAGCCGGCTGATGCGGAGGCAGTAAGAGCACTGCCTAACTTCAAGGGAGTGATGTGTGGAGATTGGTTTATCGCGCGCACGGGTTACACAGGTGAGAAGGGCCTTGAACTGATCTTCCCACAGGAATTGGCTCCTGCATTCTGGGAGAAACTGCTCGCAGTAGGGGTAAAGCCCATTGGCTTGGGCGCGCGCGATACTCTGCGCCTTGAGGCGGGGATGAATCTCTACGGGCAGGACATGGATGAGAGTGTCTCGCCCCTTGCCGCGAATATGGAGTTCGCAGTGAGTTGGGAGCCCCAGACACGGGACTTCATCGGTAGAGAGGCGTTGACGAAGCTTAAGCAACAGCAGCTATCGGGAGGTCTACCCGTATTGATAGGGCTCGTGCTAGAGGAGCGCGGCGTCTTGCGCCACGATCAGCGTGTGGTGACGGACAAAGGGGAGGGTGTGATCACTAGCGGCAGCTTCTCACCCACATTGAATATGTCTGTGGCGTTGGCTCGCGTGCCAGCGGGCAGCAGTAGCGCGCAAGTTGAGATGCGCGGCAAGTTAGTTTCCGTGTCAATAGGCAAACCCGGTTTTGTACGTTTCGGCAAGAAAGTCTTTCAACCCTTGGCTCAGTGAGCCACAGTTTCAAGAGGTTCTACAAAAATGTCAGAGATCGAAAAATTTAAATTTACGAGAAGTCACGAATGGGTTTGCCTGAACGAGGATGGAAGTGCCACGGTAGGGATTAGTGACTTTGCGCAATCCGCCCTTGGGGATATCGTCTTCGTGGAGCTGCCCGCGCTAGATGCGGCGCTACAGGCGAACGAGGTTGTGGCTGTGGTTGAGTCGGTTAAGGCTGCCTCGGATATCTATAGTCCCGTCAGCGGCACGATATCAGCCGTCAACGAAGCACTTGCCGACAGCCCGGAGACTTTGAACGAGGAGCCCTACATGGGCGGCTGGCTCTATAAGATCACTCTGGCCGACCCCAGCGAGCTTGACGCGCTGCTTTCACACAGCGATTATCAGGATCTATATCAATAATAATTTGGCGTCATCGCCAATAAGAAGTGAAAATGGGTTTAGATCTTCGGTCGATCTGCCCATTGTCGCTTCGCAAAACCCTTTGCCGCTCAGGAGATCTACGTGGACGCATTTAATTCTTTTATTCTCACCATCGACAGCTATCTTGGCTCGTCAGCCTGGTTTCCCTTCGTATTGCTGGGAGTGGGTTTGTTCTTCACAGTCTATCTAGGGTTTCCCCAGCTGCGCTATTTCAAGCATGCGTGGACTGTATTGCGTGGTAAGAAGAGTGAGTCGAAAGAACTGGGTGAGACTTCCCATTTTCAAGCGCTGAGCACAGCTCTTTCCGGAACAGTGGGTACTGGCAATATCGGCGGTGTAGGGCTCGCTATTTTTCTAGGCGGCCCAGCAGCCCTGTTCTGGATGTGGATGACCGCATTCCTGGGTATGGCCACAAAATTAGTCGAAGTGACGCTCTCCCATAAATACCGCAGTGTTATGGCCGATGGCAAAGTCGCGGGCGGGCCGATGTACTACATGGAAAAGCGTTTGAAGATGCGCTGGTTGGCCATCTTCTTCGCGGTAGCCACGGTGATCAGCTCATTCGGCACAGGCAATCTTCCGCAGATCAATAATATTGCCGTAAGCGTACAAACCAGCTTCGGTTTCGAGCCTATGGCCACTGGCGCAGTACTGAGTGTGCTCCTTGGTCTAGTGATTGTCGGTGGCATTCACCGCATCGCATTGGTGTCTTCGACGCTGGTGCCGTCAATGGCGCTCCTGTACCTAGTTGGCGCAGCGGCGGTGATTATTCCGAATATAGGCAATGTGATCCCTTCTTTCATCGAGGTATTTACCGGCGCGTTTACCGGCTCTGCCGCAGTGGGCGGCTTCCTCGGCGCTACCTTCGCGTTTGCATTCAACCGCGGCGTCAATCGAGGCCTCTTCTCTAACGAAGCGGGCCAAGGTTCTGCGCCGATTGCCCACGCCTCGGCGCGTTGTGACGATCCAGTGTCGGAGGGCATGGTGTCTCTATTAGAGCCCTTCATCGATACCATTATCATCTGCACCATCACCGGCTTGGTGATTCTCTCCTCTGGTGTGTGGACGCAGAAGTATGAGAATACTTTCCAAGATGCGGATCTGGTTTATCTCACTGGCACTATAAGCGATGAGAATGAGGCTGACCGCCAATCACTGTATCGCTTCCTAGCCTTGAACGAGGCCTCAGCCGTGAGTCGCTATACAGGCAGTGTCTCTGTGCAGGATGGGTTGGCAACGAATGATAGCGACTTCACTATTCTGCATTCGCGCTCGGTAGCCGAGGATGTCGGATATCAACTCTCAGGCCAGCCTTACACGGGCACGGTACAGATTGTCGATGGCTCCCTAAGCAATAGCGATGTGACGCTAATAGGCAAGTCACTCGTCCACTCCGCTGCATTAACATCCATCGCGTTTACGCAAGGTTTCTTCGGGGATAGTGGGCAATACATCGTGTCAATTGCACTGGTGTTGTTTGCGTTCTCGACCGCTATCGCATGGTCCTATTACGGTGACCGCGCAATCGTGTATCTGTTCGGTCCTAGGATGGTGATGCCATACCGAGTCGTGTATTGCCTTGCGTTCTTCATCGCCTCCTTTACGGATACTACTATCGTGTGGAATTTCGCGGCCGTCTCGGTGGTGGTGATGACACTGCCCAACTTGCTAGGTATTTTCTTACTGCGAGGCGAGATGAAGGGAATGTTGAGCGCCTATCGAAAGGACTGATTTGTCTCGCTGCTGCGCCTTGAATAGATGACTCATGGCGCAACAGTATGACTCAGGTATGATCATTCCAATTTCTGTCTTTAGTCGGCGCCTACTCGAACACCGTTAACCCATGTACCTGAGACCGTGGCTTTCCAAATTTCTGTGGGCGCGTCGCTAAAAACATCTTGGTCGACAAGAATAAAATCTGCAGCCTTGCCTGGCTCTAAGGAGCCTATGGTATTTTCTTGATGTCCAGCGTAGGCGGCGTCCAGCGTAAAGCTTGCGAAGGCTTCTGTCGCCGTCATGCGCTCCTCGGGAAACCATCCGCCTGGAGGTTGATTGTCATGATCCTGACGCGTGATGGCGGCATGCAAGCCGAAGAAAGGATTGGGGTATTCCACAGGGAAGTCTGAGCCGTTGGCGATTATCGCGCCGGCATCGATCAATTTGCGCCAAGCATAGGCACCTTGAATGCGGATCTCACCGAGTCTGTCCTGGGCCATATTCTTATCGCTAGTGGCGTGTGTTGCCTGCATCGATGGGATCACGCCTAGCTCGGCGAAACGCAGTATGTCCTCATAACGTAAAATCTGTGCGTGCTCGATACGGTGACGTAAGTCACGCGTGCCAGTGGCGGGGATTAATACAGAGAAATTATCTAACACAAGTTTGTTAGCGTTATCGCCAATGGCGTGAACGTTCACTTGGAAATTGGCTTTCATCGCCATCTCCATTATCTCGTGCAAACGCTCAGGCTCGACAAGGAGCAAGCCCCTGTGGCCGGGCATGTCGCTATAGTCTTCAATCAACGAGGCACCACGACTGCCTAGCGCACCGTCAGCCGAGATCTTAATGCTATTGATAGTGAATGTGCCGTCTTCACTCTCGTAGTGTCCGGCGGCGAGCAGTTCGGGTAGACGAGGATCTCCGGCACCCAACATCGCATTGACGCGAATGGGGAGGGGGCCGTCTTCGAGCAGGAGCTTATAGGCTTCAACCGTTACGCTAGAAACTCCCGCATCGTGAACACTAGTGAGCCCTTGAGCGGCCAACTCCATCATGGCGCGGCGCAATGCGAAGGCTTGTTCCTGAACACTTAACTGCGGGATATTGGCGGTAACCAGATCCATGGCGTTGTCGACGAACGTGCCAGTAGGGCGGCCCTCTGGATCGCGTATGATTTGGCCGCCTGCTGGGTCTGCTGTGGCCGCATTGACACCGGCAAGTTCCATGGCGGCACTATTCGCCCAGCCCGCGTGTCCATCTACGCGGCTAAGCCATACTGGCGTGTCGCCGAAAAACTCATCGAGACTCTGCGCCGACGGAAACTCATTGCTGTCCCACAATACTTGGTTCCAACCACGGCCCTGAATCCATTCGAGGTTGCCATTGGCCTCACGAAAGGCGCGAATGCGCTCGACAGCTTCCTGCTCGGACGTTGTTCCGGTGAGGTCTACGCGCAATAAGCTGAGGCCGTAGCTGAGAATATGGCCATGCGCATCTACCAGACCGCTTAGCAGGGTCTTACCCTCGCCATCTATACGCACTATCTCCTCATTTTCTGGCAATTGCTCACCTGCACTGTAGAGCTTGTCGACTATGCCATCGGTGAACTGCAGCGCGCTGAATTCCACCATCTGATGGTCGGCATTGATTGTGTAGCCGTTTACATCGCTGATTAAAGTCGTTTGCGCGACGCCTAGGGGCGAAAGAATGCACAAAGCAGCAAAGCTTGCGAGCTGTCGTCCGGTCTTAGAGGAGAGATATGTCATAAGGGGTTTCCATTTTTTTAAAGTGCAGCTTGATCGGAGGGTAAATCGACCGATTCATTTTGTGATTCGCGCCGTGCGCGTTATAGTCGAAGCCCAAAATACTTGGTGCCAAGTCTAAGTTAAAAAGTACCGGAGATAATAATGAAAAGACCTGAAGATTACACGCCTGGCAAACGCGATAATGGACACTCTCCCAATACATTGCGCCGTCGTATGCTGCAAATGGCTGCCTTAGCACCATTCGCTTCTGTCCTAAACGCCCAATCGGCCGCCGAGGCGATTGCGGTGCAGAAGCTGCATACTTTTGGTCTTCGGGTCAGCGACGTTGCGCGCTCTGTCGCGTTTTATCAACAGCTATTTGGCATGCCTATCTCTGCACGGGTTGGCGATACCGTGTGTTTGCGTATCGGCAGTGGGCCGCAGTTTATGTCGCTGCGTCCGCTCCAATCGGGTGAAGCCCCAGGAATTACGCATATCGGGCTTAGCGTTCGCGACTTTAATGCGCAGTCTGTAGCCGCGCAGTTACAGGCCCACGGTTTCGTCAACGATGCCAGTGCCGCTAACGAGCCTGACAACCTGAAGCGGGCCATGCGCTATTGGCCTTTGAACCAACAGGCCGTCGCTTTCGCTGGCCAAGAAGGTCTTAACTTCCAACTCTGTGATCCTACGTACTGCGGTAGCGACAATGGTCAATGCAGTAACATCGCGGCGCCCAATGGCGCTGGATTGATGGCGTTGGATGGCATCAACCACTTCACCAATTTTATGAGCCATGCGCCCAACACTAACCAGTTCTATCTGAGCTTGTTCGGTTTGCAATACCTTGCCTATCAAGGACCCACCAGCCCGACCGTAGGGGTGGGCGACGGCAAGCAGTTCCTCATGTTTGTAGGGGGCGCACAAGAGGGTGCTCCAACGCGACCAGGACGCATGGATCATGTAAGCATGAGTGTGGAGGGCTTCGAGGTGGAGGCCATTCAGGCGAAGCTGGAGAGCGTTGGAATCACACCGCGAATGGATGATAACAACACGCCTGCCCTGGTCCACTGGATCAGCCTGCGCATGCCAAACCGTGGCGGCGCTGAGGGCGGCACGCCGGAGTTGTATTTCTCCGACCCCGATAGCATTCACATTCAACTGCAGCATCTCGACTATTGCGGCGGTGGTGGCTATCTCGGCGACGCCTGTGCTCCTCTAGCCTAGCGGGCCAAACGAAGATAATGCTGCCCATTAATGCGCAAGTGTTAATGGGCAGCGCTTTATAGTTCTATCTGGACGGAATTTCGCGCACAGTTTATGCTACGCGTCTTTTTTCGTATGCAAATCAGGTGCTTTACACCTATCAATCAGAATAAGCAAAGGTGAGTCGATTGAAATTCCGCGTAGCTTCCCCGGCACTTGTGTGCCTGTTTTTCCTCAATTCCCCCTCCTATAGCCAAGATTCAACGAATGCTCCCGTAGAGTTAACTCTGCGCGACGGCAGCGCATTAACATTGCAACGCTTTGCGCATAGCAGTGCGGATGTGGACGTAGATGGCAATATCGATGAGGCGGTGTGGGGGCGTATCGCGCCGATCAATGAGATGCGGGTGATAGACCCGGATACTCTAGAGGATGTGCCTTTCGACACGGCAGTGCGAATCTTCTACACCGAACGCGGCATCTATGTTGGCTTCGATCTAGAGCAGCCTACCGATAGCATCGTGCAGCGCATCAGCACGCGCGACAATATCGCTATTGATCGTGACTCTGTCTCAATCACCTTAGACACCTCCGGCCAGGGCCTGTTTGCCTATTGGATGACCCTAGCATTAGGGGACAACCAGGCCGATGGTACCGTGCTGCCGGAGCGCAACTACACCACACAGTGGGACGGTGCCTGGTATGGCGCCACGCAGCAGACGGCCAATGGCTGGAGCGCGGAGTTCTATGTGCCTTGGGGCCAGATGGCGATGCCACGCGAGGACGCCGTGCGCCGCATCGGGATCTACACCGAGCGCAAGGTTGCTTACCTCAATCAGACCTGGGCATGGCCGGCCATTCCCGAGTCGAGCTCCATCTTCATGAGCAATCTGCCCTTGCTTGAGTTAGAGGGGGTCAACGTGCGCCAGCAATGGAGCGTATTCCCCTATGCCTCTTCGACCTTCGATGAGATCGATAACGACGTGACGAATAAGGCGGGCTTCGATGTGTTTTGGCGCCCCTCTAGTAACTTCCAGATGACGGCGGCGGCGAACCCCGATTTCGGTTCTACAGAGTCAGACAATGTGGTCGTCAACTTAACCGCGAACGAGACGTTCTTCCCCGAGAAGCGACTGTTCTTTCAAGAAGGCCAAGAGGTTTTCAATACTACGCCACGCTCCACAGGCAGCAATGGCAAAAGACTCTCTATAGTAAACACGCGCCGCATTGGCGCGCGTCCGCGTCCGCCGCAATTGCCTGCAGGGGTGGCGCTGCCGACGCGCGAGCGAATTCGCCCGGCAGACCTACTAGGTGCCGTGAAGATGACTGGCCAAGCAGGGGCTGTGCGCTATGGCGTGATGACGGCTTTCGAAGATGAGAGCGAGTTCCTGGCCGGCGGCAAACGCTATTATCAGGATGGCCGTGATTTCGGCACCTTCCGCATGATCTACGAAGATAGCAAGGGCGCCGCTTACCGTGGTTTGGGCTATATCGGCTCCCTAGTTCAGCACCCCGAGTCCGATGCCGAAGTACATGCCGTGGACTTTCATTACCTCACCAATGGTGGGCGTTGGAACGTGGATGGACAAATTATTCGCACGGATACGGACATTCTAGGCACTGGCTCGGGTATGTTCGCGGACGTGGTGTATACGCCTCGTCAGGGTATTCGCCATAATTTCCAGATGACTTATCTGGACGACACCTTCAATGTAAATGACTTCGGCTTTCAAGAGCGCAATGACTCCCGTGAGCTATGGTATCGCTTCGAATGGGTAAAATCAGACTTAGAGATCGTGCGTAATTTCCGTTTTACGCCCTTTTTGCGCTATGAGGAGAACGGCAATGGCGATCGCACCAATAACGCCATTCCGGTGCTCAGTGCCTCAGTGACCCTGAATAACCTAGATAGGATTAACATAGGCCTACAGCATTTCCCTAAGCGCTACGATGATCAGAACAGCTTCGGTCATGGCACTTTTGCTACCTCTGAGCGGACTAACTCGAACTTTAGCTATCAGACCAACACGGCTAGACCGATAAGCTATAGCTTTGGTTTCTCTACCTCTGGCGAGTTTGTAGGTGGTAATAGTGAAGGCGCGAGCGCGGGAATTACATGGCGCCCACGCGATAATATCGCGCTCACGAGTGAGATTAGTTACGACGATCGCGACGGCTGGCTCCTGTATCAAGACAATCAAGACTTCACCACCTTCCAGGCGCAGCAGTGGCGATTCGATACGAGCTTCGACTACTTCCTAACTTCGCGCCAGCAACTTAGCATAGCCCTGCAGTGGGTAGGCATAGAGGCGGTGGAAGACGAGTTCTATTATCTTCCGGCCGATGCGATCACCAAGAACCGCGATCTGATTAAGACGACCAAACCCGCTGGGCCCTCGGATAGCTTCGGTTTGTCGCAATTGAACTTTCAGCTGCGTTATCGCTGGCAAATTGCACCGTTGTCTGATCTGTTCGTTGTGTATACCAAGGGTGATAATCGCCGCAGTGCGCTTATGGCCTTCGACGAGTTGTTCGAGAACTCTTGGGATAATCCTTTGGGAAGCACCCTAGTCGTGAAGCTACGCTATCGCTTAGGGTCTTAAGGGCAGGGGTGTTGCCATACTCTGGACAGGATTGATCGGAAGATCGCCAACTTCAGGGAATGGGAATGTTGCTTTCTTGTGATCAAATAAAAACGCTCAATAGAGATTCTATTGAGCGTTTTTTGTCGGTAACCCATTGTGCCAATTCAGGCCCTCTAATTTAGAGGGCCTTTTTTTACAGGGCTGCTGAGTTCAAGGCACCGCTGTTGTTCGCTGTCATCGGATTGCCAAGGGCTTTGGCCATATCGATCAAGATGAAGCTACTCTCGCGCAGTAGTGGATCCTCTTCTTTCTCTTCTTCCTCATCGGCGCTGGCAATCGTTGCGCTTTCGGGGTCGAGGTCTTCTTCTGAAGGCTCTTCCCACACCTCTAAAGGCATGCCCTTAAGGAATAGACGCATATTATTGGCGTTAAACTCTGCGCGGCGATTCTCTTCGCGTTCCAGCCGTACCTTCTCCTCGTTTAGCGAAAGCGAAGTGCGTTCGCGCAGTTCACGGGAGCGCTCTATCTGTTCCGCTAGGTAAATGAAGTCCGGGTCGCTGGCGACTCTTTCATCATGTTTGGCTTGAAGATCGCCCAATATGTCTTTGATTGGGAAGTAAGTATTGTACTCGACAGGGCGTACGGTATCCCAAGGGAGAGCGCCATCTAGGTTGCTCTCACCCATCTCTTCAATCGCGCTATAGCGATCGGGGAAGAGGATGTCGGGCATCACGCCACGGTGCTGAGTGCTAGCGCCGGAGATGCGATAGAACTTAGAGCGGGTCAATTTAACCTGGCCGTAGTTCATCGGGATGATTTCCTGCACGGTGCCCTTGCCGAAGGTCTGGCCGCCGATGATGATGCCGCGCTGATAGTCTTGGATTGCGCCGGCGAAGATCTCAGAGGCTGAGGCGCTGGCACGGTTAGTGAGTACGCCGAGTGGGCCAGAGTAGGTGACCTCTGGGTTGCCGTCGCCATAGGCGCGAACAAAGCCATTGCGCAGGCCGGAATAGCGAATCTGCACGGTGTTGCCTGTGTCGATGAATAGGCCTACTAGATCGTTTGCCTCTGTAAGAGAGCCGCCGCCATTGTCCCGAAGGTCCATGACAACTGCCTCAACACCCTCGGCCTTGAGTTCTTCCAGCAAGACCTTCACGTCACGCGTGGAGCTCTTGAAATCGGGTTGTCCAGCAGAGGCTGCCTCGAAGTCGAAGTAGAAGGTTGGCAACTTGATGACACCCACCTTGTATTCGCTGCCGTTATAGCTGACCTCGATAACTTCTTTCTTAGCTGACTGGTCCTCAAGCTTCACCGTGTCGCGGGTAATGGAGACCTCATGAGACTGAGTCTCGCCGGTGGCGTCCGCAGGAATAACGCTCAGGCGTACTACGGTGCCTTTCTCGCCGCGAATCTGATCGACCACGTCGTCAAGGCGTAGACCGATGACGTCTTTTATTTCGCCATCGACACCTTGTGCGATGCCGATGATGCGATCACCCGCCATCAGCTCGTTGCCGCGCTCGGCTGGGCCACCCTTGATTAGCTCGACGATCTTCGTGTACTCGTCTTCGGTGGTGAGTTGTGCGCCGATGCCTTGCAACGATAGGCGTAGGCTCATGTTGAAGTTTTCAGAGTCTCTTGGAGAGAAGTAGCTAGTATGTGGATCGATCGTGCTTGCTACGGTCGCCAAGTAGGACTGAAAGACGTCACGGTTATTCGTCTTCAAGACCTGGGTTAACTGATTGCGATAGCGTTTGCTGAGGCGCTCTTCGATTTTCTCGGGCTCAAGCTTCGCTAAGCGCAGGCTAAGCGCGCTGTTCTTAACGCGTTGACGCCATAGCTCATCGAGCTCAGCAACGCTTTGTGCGTAGGGAGCGTCCTCGCGGTCGATTTCAATAGACTCATCGAGAGTGAAGTCGATCGAGTCGAGATTGTTCTCGACCTCGTTGATTGCGTAAACCATTCGCTCGAGTAGGCGGCGATGGTAGAGATTGTAGATCTCGAAGGCTGGGTCGATGCTGCCACTCTTCAGAGTGTCATCTAGCGCATCGCGATAGGCGGATAGGGCGTCTATATCCTCTTGGAGGAAATACAGCTTAGAGCCGTCTAGTGCGTCGATATAGGCATCGAATACGGTATGAGAGAACTGATCGTCGAACAATATGCGCGAATAATGTTTGTCCTCGAGCTCCTTAAGTAGCTCGGCCGCAGTTCTGCCATAGACGGGCTCTGAGCTGAGTTCTGTATAAAGCGAATCAACGTCTAAAACTGGGTTCAGAACTTCGACGTCTTGAGCGAACAGACTGGCGCTGCCCAAGCTGAACATTAAAGCGATGATTGGGGAGAGACTTTTCGCTGCTTTGAAGCCGAGGAGGCTATGCGTTCGCGTTAGCGCAATTTCTGCTTTAGTCATATTGCTTTACACCGTTATTGTCTGTGTTTCTCGAGGAGTTCTTGCACATTTATAAACCAAGCGTGCATCCAATTACCAGTTCTGATTAGCTGTTTTCTATAATGTCTTCAGTCTATCGCGATCATATGCGTGCAGGAAGGCTAAAAAAGTCCAGATTTCCTCCACATGCGCCTATTTAGTCACTTTTTATGGGCTTTTGACGCGCGCTGGCGTGTCGTTCGGCTCTCTCTACATCGATGTAGCGATCCGTGATCGCGCTAGAGCCGTGTCCGGCATCGTCGCGCACATGTTCGCGAGGGCGGAACTTAACGTCCTCTGAGATGCCTGTATGACGCAGCCAATGCACGGTGGCTGCCGCTAAACGCTCAGCCTCTTCTATGAAACCCTCACTCTTTAGCCGCTCTTGAGCGTGATCGAAACACTTCTGCACGATGCCGCGAATTTGCCGTGTGCTGGTGATGCCACCCTTGCCGCGGGTCTTGTGAATAAGGGGACTAGCCTCGCCTGGCATCGGCAGGGCGGTCATGCCTCTAGAGAGGCGATAACGCCGCAGAGCCTCTAGCATCTGATTGCTGACTGATATCTCGCGTTCTTTGTTGCCTTTGCCTACCGTTAGGAACCACCAGTTGCCCTCTGGGTCGCGCTGGAAGTGTCCCATCTGTGGGCACCAGCGCGGGGTATCGACGAGTTCCGATATTCTCAAGTACATGGCAAACAGGGCGTTCATTATGAATAGGGTGCGCTCGTGAGTAGCCGGATCTTCATTAGCCAAATTTTCGGCCGCCTCGATCACGAAACTCCACTGCAAGGGCGAGAGTCGGCGAATCTGCGTCTTCGACTGTTGTTTGCGCAGAAACTTGCTCTTCTGGCGAATCTGAGAGACAGGGTTAGCGCTCAAATAATTCTCTTGAATCAAGAAGTTAAAGAAGCTACTTAAGACGCTGAATAAAGATTGTAGGCCCGCTTGAGAGCACACGTATTCGCCATCGGCACTGACATAGGGGGTCCATTCTGGATTTGGTAGGCGCCCACCGTCACGGTTGAGGAAGCGCGCGACGTTCTTGTTACTTATCCAAGTTAGCGGCGGGCTCCTCGCGAACTCTACATAGGCCTCGATATCCTCACGCTTTACCTGGGCGAGAGACTTGTCCACGACAAGCCATGACCACTGTAGGAAGTGCTCTACTTCGCGTCGATAGGTAGAGAAGGTGTCGGGGCTGCCTCTATAGCTGTAGAGGAACTCACAGGCGAACTGATAGTCCGGCACCGCCTGGTCGGGCGCATCTTCGATCAGGTGGCTGAGAGAGCGGGTAGGGTGCTTGAAGGGATTGGGCATCTCCTCAAGAGTATCGAACAGCGCGCTGGGTTGTTTTTGAGTCTTCATACAGGGTTCTTTATGGGGGTTTCTGGCCTCATTGTAAAGAGCTTGTGCACTTTGTGTTAGATACTTGGGCTTTGCGCTTGAGGGGCTCTGGCGTGGCGCTAGCAGACTGCGCTATTGTTCGCACAGAAGTATTTGAGCACTGTGCCGCCAAAGGGCGCGAGAACCATAAAGGATGTCACCATGAGCAAAACTAAACCCGCAATTCGTCGTACTTTCGTATCAGGCTTTGGCAAAGGCACCGTGGGCGCTGTATTGCTAACGCTGGCAAGCTTTGCCAGTGCACAGGGCGAGCAGAGTCTGAGCGAGATTCTAAACTACCGCCAATATACGCCTCTATTCTCCAGCGCCGGCCAGCCTAGTCGCGAGCAATTACCATTGATTAAGGAGGCTGGTTACGATCGTGTTATCTACATCGCCTTCAATAATGGGCGCACGGCAATTCCCGAAGAGGATCAACTAGTCAAAGACCTCGGGATGGACTACCTGCATATTGCCGTGGATTTCAACAAGCCCACGATTCGTGATTTCGATGCCTTCGCCGATGCTATGCAGCGCGAACCAGAAAGTAAGACTTTTCTACATTGCCAGGTAAATGCCCGGGCCACCGCGTTTAGCTTCCTCTATCGCGTGCTCTATCAAGGGGTTGATATCGCCGAGGCGAAGGCCGACATGAACACTGTCTGGCAGCCCAACGAGGTATGGCGAGACTTCATCTTTGCCGTAATGGCAGACCGCGGCATGTCTCACGAGTGTGAAACCTGTGATTGGACGCCGCCAGCCAGCAACTAAGAGACTAGGGGAGACATGCACTCACACTCTCACGGTCATGATAATAGCCACGACGATGACGCCACTAGGCGCATCGGCTGGGCCTTCTTCCTCAATGTAGGCTTCACGCTGATTGAGTTCGTAGGCGGCGTTCTTACCAATAGCACCGCGATCATGGCCGACGCGGTGCATGATCTTGGCGACAGCCTATCGATCGGTCTCGCTTGGCTTCTCGCTCGGCTCAGTCGCAAACCAGTTTCCGATGATTTCAGTTATGGCTATCGCCGCTTCTCCCTGTTGGGCTCTTTGCTCACTGGGATAGTGATGGTCGTTGGCTCCGTGTGGGTGCTCAATAGTGCCATACCAAGGCTGCAAGACCCGGTTATGCCGGTTACCGAGGGCATGCTCGGTTTAGCGATATTCGGTATCGCGGTCAATGGCTTCGCTGCCTTCAAGCTTTCCAAGGGCAATACCCTCAATGAGAGGATGCTCAATTGGCATTTATTAGAAGACGTGCTCGGTTGGGTTGCCGTGCTGATCGTCTCTATAGTGCTGATGTTTAAGGAGTGGCCGATTCTAGATCCAATCTTATCGATCGGATTCACGCTCTTTGTTTTGCTGAACGTGGTGCGCAATCTTTGGAAGACCTTGCGGCTGTTCTTACAGGGCACGCCAGAGGAACTCAGTTTAGGGCCTATTAGGGAAAAGCTCGGCGCGCTAGTTGGGGTAGCGGAAATTCATCATTTACATGTGTGGTCGCTCGATGGAGAGCAGCATGTGCTGACCGCTCATCTGGTGCTTGCTCATGATCTCGAGGTGGAGGAGCAATTAGAATTAAAACAGCGGGTTGCGGAAGGTTTGCGAGAGTTTAGATTTGCGCACTCTACCATAGAGTTAGAGTTCAAGGACGAGCATTGCAGGGATTCCAGCGAGTCCTAAAAGAGCCAGAATTAAGGCATAAAAAAAGGGGCTAAGAGCCCCTTTTTTGTTACTTTTGCCTAAGTCACAAGGCGCATCTCATCGAAGCGCCTAGTGAGAGCAGAAGGATTAGCGACGTGCAGTCACTTCTACTTCTACGCGACGGTCTGGCTGCAAACAAGCGATCAGTGCAGGAGTTGCCACTGTGCCTGGACATGCTGCCATCGTAGTCACTGGGTTAGAGCCATTGATACCGCGAGCAGTAATCTTAGCAGCTTGGATGCCACGAGTGATTAGATATGCTTTCACAGCCTCTGCACGACGAGTAGACAGGGCCAAGTTGTAAGCCTGACGACCTAGACGGTCGGTATGGCCTGTAACAGTGATCACGTCATACTGAGTGCCACTTAGGCTAGTAGCCAAAGTGTCGAGCTCGCGCTGACCAGCAGGCAACAATACATCGCTGTCGAACGCGAAGAATGAGTCAGCTGAAAGAGTAGTTACTACAGGTGCTGGTGCAGGTGCTGGAGTCGGTGCTGGAGTAGGCGCACGAACAGGTGCCGGCGCTGGCGCTGGAGTTGGGGCAACTGCAACAGGCATTGGCTTTGGCTTAGCGAAGCTGTACACAAGACCAACAGAGTAAAGATTTACATTGCCATCGCGACGGATAACGTCTTCTAGGTTGTAACGCTCTGCTTCAACGCGCACGCTTACTGCGTCGTTAATGGCATAAGCCATACCAACGCCGAATTTCTCGTGCGTATCGCGGCGGCTACCAGTTGGGTAGTTAGTGCCGGCTGCATAGCCAGTGCCGTAGAAGTCACTGTCCAAGTCGATTTTGTTCATACCGGCGCGGCCGAATACGGACATCTTGTCAGTAATAGGTAGGGTAACCACTGCATCGAAGTTAATGCCGCGGACTGCCATGTCGCTCAACAGTAGACCAGAAGGCAGTACTGCTGTGTCTAGGTTATAGCTGCCTAGGTCAAAGTAACCGGCTTCTAGAGCGAAGTAAGGAGTAAACTGATAACCACCATAAAGCTTAAAGCCAAAATCTTTAGTGTCAGAGCGACGGCTAGTGTATGTGAAACCTGGCTTGAAGAGCTCGTCTGTGATTCGGGTCTTATCGATTTTTGACGATGCGCGGCCTAGATTGATGCCGGCATAAATCCCTGGTTCTGCAGCCAAAGCAACTGGGCTCAAGAGGCAAGCTAGCAAACAGATGTGTGCTGTACCAATGGATCGTGTAGTTTTCATTTATTTCTCCGTGAGAACTATGTTCTCGTATTCACTAAATAGCAGGTGGATCGTTGTGGGCGCGCATCTTCATCTTAAGTAATGTCGTTGTCAATGGATCGGACAACTATATTTTCCCGCTAACGTCCGGGGAATTTAAGCTTTCAACTCGGGCCTTCCAGATCAATGTGGTTATGGCAAATTGGATTTGTCCCAAAACAGGGTGATATTATCCAAAGCGCCTATCTCTTTAATACTAGTAATATTTTAAATATCAATGTCTTGCATTAATATTCTGGCTATTTTGATTATAGCTCTTAGATCATCAGTTTCTTGTCTGTTGTGCTTACGCTCAAACTAACTAAGTAGACCGGTCTAATCTTTGTATCTGTCATTAGACACACTACATGCATATTGTCTCTTAAGAGCAGCGTTGTGATCTGTGCGCCCGCGCACATAGAAATCAAATAGGCGCCCATACAAGCACTGAATAGCTAGACAGTCTAAATATCTACTCGTAACGCAGGGCGCGCACGAGCTTTGAGTACTGCTATAGCAATAGCCCAACGATGTGCAGCCGAGAGCTGCCTAGGACTTTACGAATGCCGAGTTTTTTGTTCTTTGCGGGTGCTGCGCGCAGTGTAGCTAATTTAGCGGGTTTTGGGGTAAAGGGTAGCGTTCTGCGTAATAGCGTGATTTTGGAAAAGAGCATAACTAAAGCTAATCTATTATTTCCGGTAATTATTATTACCGGAAATAGTGGAATTGCAGGAGTTAGAAGGAATTTAAGCCCCCTCAATACGTTAAACGCCAAACTTCGAGCCTTTTATAGGTCGTCCATTAAACTGCGCGACTCGATGGCAATAACTTGCCGCAGACATTCGGTGCGCTGTCCGCTAAGTTCCTACGCCGGCGTTCGCATCGTTACGAACTCTTCGGCCACGCTGGGATGAATACCGAGTGTTGCATCGAAGTCCGCTTTAGTCGCGCCAGCTTTGATTGCAATGGCAACGCCTTGAATGATCTCCGCGGCGTATTCTCCCATCATGTGAGCGCCGAGCACTTTATCGGATTTGGCATCCACAAGTAGCTTGATGAAGGTTTTCTCAACGCGACCGCTAAGCGTATGCCGTAAAGGAGTAAATTGACTCTTATAGACGGTTATCTCGTCAAAACGCTCGCGCGCCTCAGTTTCCGTGAGGCCTACGGTGGCAATCTCTGGCTGACAGAACACCGCCGTTGGAATGTCGTGGTAATTCATCTCTTTATTACCCTTGCCAAACAAGCGCTGCGAGAGAATCTGACCCTCGGCGAGCGCCACTGGAGTCAAGGCAACACGGTCGATCACGTCACCGACAGCGTGAATATTGGGAATATTCGAGGTGAAATGTTTGTCTACGATCACAGCGCCGTTCTTGGCGAGTTTGACCCCAAGCTTTTCTAGGCCGAGTTCCTTCGTATTGGGATGGCGGCCGGTGGCAAAAAGCACTGTATCAACCTCTATGTCGTCGCCACGATCAAAGCGCACGCGTAAGCGCCCGCCTTGTTTTGTAATCTCCTCGACATTGGATTGAAGGTGTAGTTTCGAGGATTTCTCCAGCTCTATGGTAAAGGCCGCAGCGACATCTAGGTCGAAACCGCGTAATAAGTGTGTGCCACGATAGGAAACGCAGGTTTTAACGCCGAGCGCGGCGAATATGCCAGCGAACTCGACGGCTATATAACCGCCACCGACGATTAGGATGGATTTTGGGAGCGTTTCGAGTGAGAAGACTTCATTCGAGGTGATGGCGTGTTGGCTGCCTGGGAATTGTGGCACGAAGGGCCAGCCGCCGGTGGCGATGAGAATCTCCTTGGCGGTGACTTTGCGGCTTTGCAGTTGCACTGTATGGGCGTCTAGCAGCGCGGCGCGTTCGTGAAATACCTCGGCCCCAACCCCGTTCATCAAGGACTGATAGATAGTGCTAAGTCGGCTAATCTCTTTACTCTGATTGCTTACAAGGGTCGGCCAATCGAATTGAGGCTCCACGGGGAACTGCCAGCCATAGCCACGCGCATCGGCGAAGTCTTTCGCATAGTGCGCGGCATAGCTGTAGAGTTTCTTGGGAATACAGCCTACGTTGACACATGTGCCCCCCATATAACGCTCTTCGGCCATGCCAACTTTTGCGCCGAGTGCGGCGGCTATGCGGCCAGCTCTTACACCGCCAGAGCCTCCTCCAATAATGAAGAGATCGTAATCGTAGTTAGTCAATTTCTAGGTCTTCCTTTGTAGGATCAATGCGTTATTGAGTGTTGAGTCAGTGAGTTGTTACAGCTATGATCACAAATAAATTTGCTCGAATACAGGCTTTTACTATGTGCTGGGACTCTCCCGAATCAGACTCGCAACAAGTTAACACAGATATTCCGCAGCAAGCTCACACTTTGGAGCAGGGTGAATATTCTCAGCAAGGCTCAGGCGAGATCGAGCAAGACAATGACGCTGCGCCGGTAAAGCCAGAAATGAGTAAGTTTGTGGTGCGTTTACCAGCTGACTTGCTGGAGAAGCTAAAACATGTCTCCCGGCACCATAAGCGCAGTATGAATACAGAGATAAACCTACTTCTAGGCCGCTATATTGAACGAGTGAAAGGCGAGTCTCGCCCTGGTGTCGACGAGCACTTGAAGCTAGATTCACAGTTGTTGAATAAGCTGAGCGCCCTTCCTGCCCAAAAGATCGAGGCACTGCTCGATCTGCTCGACTGACATTTCGAAGAGCCCATTCATGCGCTTTGCTAAAGACCCTGTTCTCGACTTGTTCGATGATTCTGCAAATGGGGTCGCGCTTCCTATAGTGGATGGGCAGCTACACTATTTCCCGAATGCGTTTACTGAGGCGGAAGCAGATGCGTTAATGCAACGCTGTCTCACCGAACTCCCTTGGCGCCAAGATCATATCAATATCGCCGCTAAGTCGATTCCTATACCGCGCCTCCAGTGTTGGTTGGGAGATCCCGATGCACACTATTCCTATTCCAACATTGCGTTGAGCCCGCAGCCTTGGCCAGAGTTTCTGTTGCCGATAAAAGCGCGCATCGAAACCCTCTGCGCGCATTCCTTTAACTCTGCCTTAGCCAATTACTATCGCGATGGTACCGACAGCGTAGATTGGCATAGTGATGATGAACAGGAGTTGGGTGAGAATGCCGTCATTGCGTCCTTGAGTCTTGGCACTAGTCGCGTGTTCGAATTAAAGCATCGTTACAAGAGTTCCCTGCAAACTCTGAAGACCACTTTAAGTCATGGCAGTGTATTGATTATGAAGGGCAGCACTCAGCAAAACTGGCGGCACCGTATTGCTAAGGTTAAGCACTTGGACGAGGCGCGAATTAATTTTACGTTCCGCAAGATTTTGCGCAAAAAGGTGGAAGGCTAGATGGATCATTTCGATCTTTGTATCGTAGGCGCCGGTGTTATCGGCATCGCCATTGCCGAGGCGATCGCACGCACTAAGCCCCCCTCCTACTCGATTGTTTTGCTAGAGCAAAATAGTAGCTTCGGGCAGGAAACCAGTAGTCGCAATAGCGAGGTAATTCATGCGGGTCTCTATTACCAACAAGGCTCTCTGAAAGCGCGTCTGTGTAGAGAGGGCAGCGCCATGCTCTACGACTATTGTCGGAAGTACGAAATCGCCCATCGCCGCGTCGGAAAATTCATTGTGGCGCAAGAGAACGAATTAGAAGCATTGCAAGCCTTGGCAGAGCGAGCGCGCGACAATGACGTACTCGAATTGCATTGGCGCGATCGCAAAGCCCTGCAGGATAAGGAACCACTCGTTGAGGCGAGTGCTGCCCTGTTCTCCCCCAATACCGGCATAGTAGATAGCCACGCTCTTATGCAATCACTTTTGTCCCAGGCGCAGACGGCTGGAGTGGAGTTTGTCTGTCGTACTCGCGTAGAGCGTGTGTTGTGCGGCGCGAAAAGTTTCGAAGTGCATACCGTGAGTGGTGAGCACGGACAGAAAGAAGCGTACCGGTTTCATTGCAGTGCCCTGATCAACGCCGCAGGATTAAATGCACAGTCGTTGGCATCGCGTATTGATGGTCTAGACAGTGCGCACATCCCGACTCAGCTGCTCACTAAAGGCAATTATTTCAAACTCAATGGCCGCGCACCGTTTCAACATTTAATCTATCCGATGCCTGCCGCGCAGACCAGCGGGCTCGGCATACATGCCTGTCTTGATCTTGGCGGTGGGGTGCGTTTTGGGCCAGACATCGAGGCCATCGACGCTGTGAACTACAAGGTTGATGTGCAAAGGAAAGCGCAATTTGTGGAGGCGATTCGGCGTTACTATCCTAGCCTCAACCCTGCACAATTAGAGCCCGATTATGCAGGGGTTCGTCCGAAGCTGCACTCCCCAAAGGGGCAGCCAATGGACTTCGTTTTACAGACGGCCGATGTGCACGCAGTGCCGGGTTTAGTGCAGTTGTTTGGCATTGAGTCGCCCGGGCTTACTGCGAGCCTAGCGATTGGAAAAACCATCGCGCAGCATTTAGCTTAGCTTAGTATTGCTCCGCCTTAGTCGCGATATGCGCATAAACCTGCGAGCTACCGTCGGTCTTCATGACGATCACATCATAGGGATTAAACTGATCACCAATTTCCATGCCTGGGCTACCCAAAGGCATGCCTGGCACCGCGAGACCGATAGCATCGTCAGGCTTTTCGTCTAGAAAACGCTGCACGATATTGGCAGGTATATGGCCTTCGAAAACATAGCCTTCCGGTGACACTGCGGTGTGGCAAGATTGAAACTGCGGCGCAATGCCCAGCTTAAGTTTTTCACCGTTGAGATCTTGTGGGTGGCTGATCTGTGCGAGGAAACCACGCTCACTGGCATGTTGCACCCAGCCTTCGCAGCAGCCACAGGAAGGGTCTTTCATTACCTGCAATACGGTTGCCTCGCTAGTGGATTCAGACGCAAGCGCTGTGCTGTTGCTCTGTTGCTGACAGCCACTTAGTAACAGCGCGCTGAATAGGATTGCGCTAAAAGAGCTCACTGGTTTGCGTAGTAAATTCACGGAAAAATTTAACATGGGTATCCTCACATCGTGTTCGTGGGTTTGTCGGAATTAAGGCTGCCGGCGAGTATAGTTTCAATCTTATTCCTAATTGCGCCTTTGCTATCCTTGAAGTGTATACCTATGCCCGAGGAGCGATTGCCCTGCGCTAGTTCGGGGGTAATCCACACTACTGTGCCGGCAATTGGAATGCGCTCGCCGTCGTCCATTAGTTTGAGCAGCATGAAAACTTGGTTGCCCATCTCGTAGCTGCGCGTGGTTGGAATGAAGAGGCCGCCATTCTTTAGGAATGGCATATAGGCAGCATAGAGCACGGCCTTGTCGTTGATGGTCAATGACAAGATGCCATGTTTGGCTGGCCTATTCTCTGTTTCTGCCACGGGCATATTCAATCGTGTGTATCCTGTCTAAAAAGATGTTGCAGTTGTAGCACGAGATCCTCAAGAAGCAGCTGCATATTCGGGTTCGATACGCTCGCTACCTGTGTTTGGGCCTCGCAAACATTTTCATACAAGCTCAGTAATGCGCAAGAGAATTCGCGAGCCTGAAAGGCCTGATCGGGTATTAGTGTGGCCGCTTGCTGTAGCGTGCGCCCTTTCACTAGGTCTTTGTTGCCCGATATCTGGAACTTAACGAGTACGCTCAACCAATAGGATAAGACGTTGAGTACATCGAGAGCATCGTTCTTATAGTAGCGGCTGACCATTTTACTGACAATTTCCTGCCCTTTCATAACCTTGAGAAGGTCGTTGCCAAGAGTTTTCTTGCGCTCTGCACTCTCGTCCGCAAGCGTATTTAAAGCCTTGAGGGGGCTACCTTGGGCATAGTCTAGCGCAAACTCTCGCTCCTCGCTTGCTGTCTCGGGGGCCTGCGTTGCCAGCCATTGCAGGGACTGCTCTGTGGTCGGCTTGGGCAGTTTGAGAGCGCGGCAGCGGCTAGATATGGTGGCCAATACCGATTTGGGGCGGTCGCTTAGGAGCAGGAATATCACGTCAGCGGGAGGCTCTTCTAGGCCCTTTAGCAAGGCATTGGCGGCATTGATATTCAGGTTCTCTGCGCTGTCTAGCAAGATAATGCGCTTGCCGAAAGAGTGGGAGCTAGTCTCGATGAACTGCTTGAGTTCGCGAATCTGATCGATCTTGATGATCTTGGATTTCTCTTCTGGCTGCACGATGATGAAGTCGGGGTTACTACCCGCATCGCTTAGAAGGCAGGCGCCGCACTGGCCACAGGCTTGATTGTGCTTTGGTGTCTCACAAAGTAGCCACTGGGCGAGCATGGTGGCGAAAAGCCTTTTGCCGCTCTGCGCCTCGGCACTGATGAGAAAAGAATGGGAGATCTGCCCATTTCTCAGTTGCTGATGGAAGGCGTCCCAGGCCTCACGGTGCCAAGGCAGTGGGCTAGTGATCAGAGCCTTGCTCACAGTAGGGTCTCCAGGTGGGCTAGGATGGCGGCCTGTACCTGCGTAAGCTCTGCGGCCGCATCGATTACTACACAGCGCTCGGGTTCCTGTGCTGCGCGCTCCAGATAGCTGGCGCGCACGCGTTCGAAGAACTCAATTTTCTCTAATTCGAATCGATCAAGGGCGGCGCGCTTGCTAGCCCTGGCAAGGCCTATGTCGGGCGCGAGATCGAGTAGATAGGTAAGGTCGGGGCGTAGACTGCCCTGCACGAGGGTTTCGAGCTCGGCGATAGCGCTCTTGCTGAGCCCTCTTCCACCGCCTTGATAGGCATAAGTGGCATCGGTGAAGCGATCGCAAATCACCCATTTCCCGGCCTTCAGAGCCGGCTCGATGACTTGTTTAAGGTGTTGGGCTCGAGCGGCGAAGATCAGCAGTAGTTCTGTCATCTCGGCCACTGCTTCCTCATGCTCGTTGAGCAGTAAATCCCGCACTTTCTCTGCTAGTGGAGTGCCGCCGGGTTCGCGAGTCAAAACATAGTCGATACCGGCCTTGTTCAGGCGAGCGGTAATGAACTGGATGTTGGTGCTCTTCCCTACACCCTCTCCACCTTCGATGGTTATAAACCGCGCTGTCATGTCTTGCTGTACCGCCTTCAATTAGTGCTTTGTTGGGTCGCCATTCGATTCTGATACTGCCTTACGGCTGCATTGTGCTCGTCGAGCGTGGTCGAGAATTTATGTCCCCCATCGCCGGTGGCCACAAAGTAGAGATATGACTCGTCGCTAGGATGGAGGCTGGCATGGATTGCTCCGCGCCCAGTCATCGCGATGGGCGTTGGCGGCAGTCCACTGATCCTATAGGTGTTATAGGGGGTGCTAGCCTCTAGATCTACACGGCGAATATTGCCCGTATAGCTCTCGCCCATGCCATAAATAACCGTCGGGTCCGACTGCAGGCGCATTCCGCGTTGTAGGCGGCGCACAAAAACCCCAGCGACTTGCTCGCGCTCGCTACGCAAGCCAGTTTCTTTCTCGATTATAGAGGCGAGTATGAGGGACTCGTAGGGGCTTGCATAGGGCAGGCTCACTGCGCGAGTTTCCCATTCTTGCTCCAGAACCTCGCGAAGGCGATTGCTAGCACGGCTCAGTAGGGCTTGGTCTGTGGTCCCTGCTGTGTAGAAATAGGTATCTGGAAAGAGCGCCCCTTCTAGGCTTGGATACTCGCTTCCAATCGCTGCGAGTATTTCCTCGTCGCTGCTCTCTCTTAGCGTGATGCGCAGCTTGGGGCTCTGCCACAGGGCATCGAGTGCGCTGCGGACCGTTGTGCCTTCGATCAAGGTAAACGGATATTGCACGTAGGGGCCGCTTATGAGGTGTTGCAGCGCCGTTCTTGGGCTCATGCCTGGGCTGATGATGAACTCGCCGGCGCGAATTGCGCGATCGAAGCCCGCGTTGCTGGCCCAATACGAGAAAATACGCGGATGTTCTAAGCCCGCCTCCTGTTCTAGGCGTCTAGCGACTTGCCCGAGTGAGCTGCCTGGTCTGATCTCTATTAACTGTTCGGCCTGCAGTGCTAAAGGCTTATCTAGATAATTCTGAAGATACTTATACGCACCTAGCACACCGAGCCCGCCCAAGAAGAGGCTTAGTAAGAGGGTGCGCAGTAAGATCTTGCGAAGGCTCATATTGGTCCATCCTCAGCGATCAGCGCTTGCAGTCGTTTAGTAATGGGCCCGATCTCATAATTGAGCGCTGCCTGGTTCCACTGAATCTGGGTTATTGGCCAAATGCCCATTACGCTATTACAGACGAAGACTTCACTCGCCGTCTCGAGCTCTTCTAGGCCGAGTTTGCGCTCAGCGACATTCAAGCTCGCGTGCTCACGGCAGCGCGATATGATGGCCGCACGCATTACGCCCGCCACGCCACATTGACTTAACTCGGGTGTGAGCAGCACGCCATCGATGACGATAAAGACATTGGATTTAATACCCTCGATCAAGTCTCCTGCCGCATTGCACATCAGGCCCTCTTGGAACTGGGTCGGCACCTCGAAGCTCGCCATTACTTGATCAAGACGATTGAGATGCTTAAGGCCTGCTAAGACGGGGTTGCTAGATAAAGGATGCTTACACTTAAACGCACGAATGCCTTTGCTTGCCGCGTGGAGATAGTCCTGTGGTAGTGGATGTATCTGTAGGATTCGAGTTGGCTCGGGCGAAGCAGGAGCGCTGTATCCACGACCGCCTGCGCCGCGGCTAATGATAATCTTCAAAACACCCGTAGCCCCGTGGGCGGCGATTAAGGAGTCGGCTTCGGTGCGAAGCGTCGAGAGGTCGGCTGGGATTTGCAGTGTTTGGCAGGCGGCATAGAGTCGGTCGAGGTGTTGTTGCCAGAACACAGGCTGATGGTCGCGAACTAAAATAGTCTCGAATGCGCCATCGCCGTATTGCACCGCACGATCGGCGACTGGAAGTAGATTCTGATGCTGCCCGTTTACGAGCATGACGCCTCCCAGCTTGACGCTTTCAACACGAAATCAGCGTCTCTCGCGGATTCACTGCAGACGTTTGAACACCAAACTGCCATTGGTTCCACCAAAGCCGAAGGAGTTGCTGAGGGCGACATCGATCTTCGCGTCGCGGCTGTGATGAGGAACATAGTCCAAATCGCATTCGGCATCGGGGTTCTCTAAATTGATCGTTGGCGTTAATACCTGATCACGTATAGAGAGCGCACAGATGATGGCCTCTACAGCACCAGAGGCGCCAAGTAGGTGCCCGATCATGGATTTGGAGGAGCTAACGGCCAGTTGCTGTGCATAGGGCCCAAACACGCTCTTAATCGCGTGGGTCTCTGCGAGGTCGCCCGCAATCGTCGAGGTGCCGTGTGCGTTAATATAATGCACGGACGAGGGGTCAAGCTGGGCGCTGGCCAAGGCGTTGCACATACATAGAGCAGCACCCTTCCCGCCTTCGGATGGCGAGGTCATGTGGTAAGCGTCGCCGCTCATCCCGAAACCAGCCAATTCGGCGTAGATTTTGGCACCGCGCTTTCGCGCATGTTCGTATTCTTCTAAGACCATGATGCCGGCACCATCGCTGAGTACAAAACCGTCGCGGTCTTTGTCCCAGGGGCGGCTGGCACGCTGTGGATCGTCGTTGCGGGTCGATAATGCACGGGCGGCACAGAAACCGCCTAGGCCTACCGGAGATGTTGCCATTTCGGCGCCGCCAGCAAGCATGACATCGGCCTGACCGTTGCAAATCATATTGGCAGCAATGCCGATATTGTGGGTTCCCGTGGTACACGCCGTGGTGATGGCGATATTAGGGCCTTGGAAGTTATAGCGTATCGACAGCGTACCGCCGAGCATATTGATAATAGAGCCGGGTACGAAGAATGGTGAGACCTTGCGAGGTCCGGAAGTGCGCACGAGATTAGAGGTGTCTTCGATAGTGTTGATGCCACCGATACCAGAGCCAATCGCTACGCCGACGCGTTCGAAGTTTACTGGGCTGTCGAGAAGACCCGAATCGGTCACTGCTTGCACGCCTGCCGCGAGTCCATATTGAATGAACACGTCCATTCGTCGCGCTTCTTTCGCGCTGAGATAGGGGGTGCAATCGAAATCTTTGACAGAGCCGCCAAAGCGGGTTGAAAACTCTGCGGTATCAAATTGCGTAAGCATATTGATACCGCTGCGGCCTTCTTTAATAGCCTGCCAAGACGAATCAACGCTATTCCCAAGAGGGGTAACAAGACCTAGGCCAGTGATGACAACTCTTCTACCGTTCACTGCGTCGCTCTCCATTACGGATGATTAATTCCGTGTTGCAGACTTATTATTACAGGCAAAATAAAAGCTACTCCAGAGCATGCCCGGAGTAGCTTAATTTTCGAGCCTAAAAATTCTTACAAATGCGAATTAATGTAATCACAGGCGAGTTGTACCGTTGTGATTTTCTCAGCTTCTTCATCAGGAATTTCGGTCTCAAACTCTTCTTCCAGAGCCATAACCAATTCCACAGTATCCAAAGAATCAGCGCCTAAATCTTCTACAAATGAAGAAGACGATTTCACCTCTTCTTCTTTTACGCCAAGCTGTTCGCAGACAATTTTCTTAACGCGATCTTCAATGCTACTCATAACTTTTATTAGCTCCTAAATACTAATTTTTTGATACTGCCTTCTGATTATGTGGCCATAAATTGAGCGGCCTAGATAATCGAAAACGCAAGTTTACATCTATTTTCAACGGGTTGTAATCTTTAAGTCTAAAATAATTCGGCGCCATGAGGGAAATGTATTTAAGTACAGTTGCTTACGACGCTTTTCTAAAGCTTTACGGCATGTACATTCCGCCATTTATGTGCAGAGTTTCGCCCGTAATATAGGCTCCGGAATCCGAAGCTAGAAAGCCAACCGCCGCACCGATTTCCTCAACCTGGCCAAAACGCCCCAAAGGAATCTGCGAAAGGAAAGTCTCCATTTGTTTCTCATTCAATGCGCGGGTCATGTCTGTATCGATAAAGCCGGGTGCCACACAGTTCACAGTAATGCCTCTAGAGCCTATCTCGCGCGCAAGTGAGCGCGAGAACCCTTCGATCGCAGCCTTAGACGCAGCATAGTTCGTTTGCCCCGCATTGCCACTGGATGCCACCACAGAGCTGACGTTGATGATACGACCCCAGCGTGCCTTGGTCATGCCTTTTACTACGAGCTTGCAGAGGCGATAGAGAGAGTTGAGGTTGGTGTCGATCACGTCATCCCACTCCTCTTCCTTCATGCGCATCAGTAGGTTGTCTCTTGTGATACCGGCGTTATTCACTAGAACCAAGGGCACACCATAGTCGCTACCGATGCGGGCGAATACTTCAGCAACAGAGTCCATAGAGGCAACATTCAGGCACATGCCCGTTCCTTCTATGCCGGCATCCTGCAAGTAGCTGGCAATGTCTGCGGCGCCTTTCTCAGTTGTCGCAGTGCCGATGACGGTCATGCCTTGCTTGCCGAGGGTCATCGCGATGGATTTGCCAATGCCACGGCTGGCGCCGGTGACGAGTGCAATCTTCTTAGTGACATCATTCATAATGATTTCCAAATGTAATTGTGGAGCCTATTGAGAGATAAGTGTGCGTGTTTGCACGAAATTCTCGGGCTCTTCTAATGAAAAAGTTTCCATATTGGGTTCTATGCGCTTAATGAGGCCGCCAAGAACTTTGCCAGGACCACATTCGACGAGTTGGCTAACGCCAAAGTCCCACATGCAACCAACAGACTCTACCCATTGCACGGGCATATACAACTGTTTGAGAAGATTGGCTTTGATGTCTTCTGAGTTCTTTGCAACGCGGCCGTTAATGTTTTGTATGACGGGCACTTGCGGGGTTTTGAAGTCCACCGCCTCTAAATCTTCAGCCAGACGCTGCGCCGCGGGAAGCATTAGCGCGCAATGAGACGGCACGCTGACATTGAGAAGCAGGGCGCGCTTAGCTCCGGCCTCTTTACATGCGGCCATCGCGCGCTCCACTGCAGCAACACTGCCGGCGATTACGGTTTGCCCTGTAGAGTTATAGTTCGCAGGAGCTACGACCTCCCCGTGCGCCTGCTGCTCGCAGATGGCTTGAATCTTCTCATCGTCGAGTCCGAGGATGGCCGCCATCGCGCCAGTACCTGCGGGTACGGCCTCTTGCATATAGAGTCCACGCTTGTGCACTAGGCTCACGGCATCGCCAAGAGAGAGGACGTCGGCGCAAACGAGCGCGGAGTATTCCCCTAGGCTATGGCCGGCAAGTAACTCTGGAAGCGCCCCGCCCTGCTCCAGCCATAAGCGCCATAGGGCGACCGATGCGGTCAGTAGTGCCGGCTGAGTGATATGGGTCTGGTCTAGTAAGCCGTCTGCATCTTCGCTAACGACCGCCCAGAGGTCGATTCCTAAAGCTGCGCTGGCCTCATCGAAAATGCTCTTGATCACGGGGTGTTGCGCTGCAATAGCGCTTAGCATGCCCTTTTTCTGTGATCCTTGGCCGGGGAATACAAATCCAAATTTCTTCATATAGCAATTCCTAGATTCAAAACTTAGTCTTGTGTGGCGAGTACTTCACCATGAGTAAGCTGCAAAGCTTCCATGCGCCGCGTAATAAGGCTCGGCACACAGTCTATAACTTCTTTGAGAGCCTGCTCGATAGCAAAGAAGAATGCCGTGCTATGCGCATGACCATGGCTCTTTACAATAATACCCTGTAAGCCTAAAACGCTGGCCCCATTAAACTGTGCTGGATCGATCTGAGCGCGCAGTTGTCGCAACAAGGGTGAAGCAAGCAGGCCGAGCAGACGAGAGAAAAAGCTGCTGGACACACTCTGCTTTAACATCTGTTCGATTACTTTAACGACTCCAGCGCTAGTCTTTATTGTGATGTTGCCGGAGAAACCGTCGCAAACCACCACGTCTGCTTTGTCTGTAAATATCTCGTTGCCTTCCACGAAGCCTACATAATTTAGTGACTCGGTTTGCTGCAAAAGTTGTGCTGCCTCGCGAATGATGGCAGTGCCTTTATGTTCTTCATGGCCTACGTTTAGTAGTGCGACACGAGGCTTGCAAATTCCACTGACGACGCTTGCCTGGATCGAGCCCATTATAGCGAACTCTAGAAGCTCTCTTGCGCTACTGCAAAGATTTGCACCTACATCCAGAATATACGTGCTGCGCCCCATAGCGTGTAGTGGAACGCTTGCAATGATGGCGGGTTTGGATATTCCGGGGAGGGTTTTAAGCAGGTGTCGTCCAGCGAGTAATAATGCTCCGGTGTTGCCTGCACTGACGCAGGCATCTGCGCGCCCCTCGTGGACGAGGTTCACTGCCAAAAACATGGAGGACTCTTTAGACTTTCGTAATACTGACTCGGGTTTGCTGTCGTTCTCGACGCAGACGCTGGTATGGATAATTTCCAGTCGCTGCGAAAGACTTGAATCAACACCGGATAACTGGGCGTCAATCTGAGCCTGATCGCCAAGCAATATCAGAGTAAGGTCGTCGTGGGCCGCCAGAGCGCTAAGTGCAGCAGGCACTGTCACGGAAGGACCAAAATCCCCTCCCATGACATCGATTGCAATGCGCTTAGGCGTAGACAAACTTACTTGTCGCCAAGATCCAACACTTTCTTGCCTTTGTAGAAACCGTCTGCAGTGACGTGGTGGCGACGATGCACTTCACCAGTAGTCTGATCTGTAGACAGTGTTGGGCCTGTTAGGGCGTCATGTGCGCGACGCATATTGCGACGTGAGCGGGAAACTTTTACCTGTTGAACTGCCATGCTTGTAGCTCCTAGTTTTTAGCTGCGCTGTTACCGGCGCGTTTAAAAGAAATTCATTAATCTTTATCTTTCAGTGTCTTTAGAATGTCGAATGGATTGGGTTTGTTCGCTCCGTTCGCAGCTTTCGCTGTGCCATTCTCTTTAGCCTCAGTGGCTTCGAATGACAGCTTCTCAATACAATCGTGGTCGTGGTAGCTGACGATAGGCATGCAAAGAATTAACTGCTCTTCTATCACTTCGGCTACAACGAGCTTTATATCCTCGCAAATCCAAGGGTCTAGACTCTTCGGTAAGCCCTCGCTCTTGCTCTCGGAGCTCACCACGGCTAGCCTGAACTCGTCGTGTAATGTAATCTCCATTGGCTCTAGACAACGTTGGCAGAGTACCTGCGCTTGCGTGTCGAGCTCACCTTCGATGATGCGTCTATTGCTCTCATCCAAGTCGAACTTCATCGTTACCTGTACATCCCCCTGCGTGGCGGCGACAAGCTCACAGAATCTCGACAAGCGAGACACTGGGATTATTCCCTTTATAAGTGCCTGTTGAGCAAAGATTTTCCGCGCATCAACATAATCTGGTATCAGGGTGTCTTCCATAGGCGCGCAATAATAGGCGTCCAGAGGGCTTCTGTCAAAAAAATCTACTCACAACGGCATGATATTTCGACATTTTAAGAAATTCTTCTACTTTTGCCTCACAGAGAATCCAGTAGCTGGCGCATGTGCTCAGCCAAGGGCGCCTGAACACTAATTTTACGACCATCCTCTAGTGCGAATTCGATGCTCGCAGCATGCAGGCAAAGGGTTTTGACGTGGGTTAAGGAGTTAGGCTGTAGAGCCGTGTATTTGCGATCTCCCACGATAGGATGTCCTGCGTACTGGCAATGTACGCGAATTTGGTGAGTACGCCCTGTTAGAGGGCTCGCCTCGATGAAGCTAGCGGCCTTGGTCGACTTTATTAGGCTGAAGGCAGTGTTGGATGCCTTGCCGGACTCGTCCACTGTGACGATCTTCTCACCCTCATGGATATCGCGCTTTAGCAGCGGAGCGTTGACCTCGCGAATATCCTCTGGCCAGGCCCCGTGCACTATCGCGTGATAGCGCTTATGGACTCTTCTAGCTTTAAATTCCGCCTGTAAGTATTTCAAAAATAAGGGGGTTTTAGCGATCACAAGGCAGCCCGTAGTGTCTTTGTCTATGCGATGCGCGAGCTCTAGGAAGTCCTCTTCCCTGCCCTGCTCCTTCTTGATCCAGCGCAGTGCCTCGATCAGGCCGGTCTGCAATCCTGAGCCCATATGGACAGCCAAGCCTTGGGGCTTGTTGATGACGATCATCTGCTCGTCCTCGAATAGGACTGCATTGGAGAGTAAATCCACTAGGCCTTGGCTAGGCGCTACTGCGATACTGGGCTGAGCGACTCGGATAGGTGGTACACGCACCATGTCGCCGGCATGGAGTTTAGTGTCCGGCTTCGCCCTCTTCTTGTTGATGCGGACTTCGCCCTTGCGAATAAGGCGATAGATACGCGATTTCGGCACGCCCTTGAGGTGGGACATTAGGAAATTGTCGATTCGTTGCGCCTCGGAGTGCGCCCCGACTTCGAGCAGTTGCACACCGCGATTAGGGTCATTCACAGTGGCTGTGTTCTCGTTGCTTGGCAATTGGATGCATCTCTGGGAGTTAGGGCTTGGGAAAAGCTGGCTATTGTAGCAATACCTTGCTGGCTATACCTAAATGCGCGTTTTGAATAGTGTACAATTCAGGGCATTTTTTGGAGTCAAGGCAAAGCAATATGTTCAATATCAAACAATCTCTCGAACAGTTGATGAGTAGCGCAATCGATCAGGCCTCTGGCTTGAGTGGCACGAAGGGGCATGTCATCTATGCCACTCGCGCAGAGTTCGGGGATTATCAAGCGAATGGCGTAATGGCCGTTGCAAAGCAGTTGAAGACCAATCCACGGGAGTTAGCGAGCCGTGTGCTTGAGAATATTCCTGCCAATGATCTTATCGCACGTGCCGAAGTAGCTGGGCCCGGCTTTATTAATTTGTTTTTGCGCGACGCCTATCTTGCGCAGTGGGGCTCACACTATGCGCAGCCGCGCTCGCCGCTTATACAGGCAGTGCCCGAGCCACAAACCATTGTCGTGGATTACTCTAGCCCTAATCTGGCTAAAGAGATGCACGTAGGACACTTGCGCGGCACCATCATCGGCGATTGCCTTGTGCGCGTATTGGAAGCCTGTGGCCATAATGTGGTCCGTCAGAATCATGTTGGGGATTGGGGCACTCAATTCGGCATGTTGATAGCCCATATGGCGTCACTCGAATCTGCGAACGCACAGGTTTCTACAGAGCTTGCGGATCTAGAGAATTTTTATCGACAGGCCAAACAGCGCTTCGACGACGAGGAAGGCTTCGCCGAGACAGCGCGCAGCTATGTCGTGAAGCTGCAACAAGGCGACCCTGATTGCTTGAACGCCTGGCAGAGCTTTATCGACGAGTCGCTTGGACACTGCGAGAGCGTCTATAAGCTCCTTGGGGTCACTTTGCGACGCGAGGACCTTAAGCCCGAGAGCTTCTATAACCCTGAGCTCGCCAATATCATTCAGGCACTCGATGATAAAGGTCTCCTGAGCGTCTCCGAGGGGGCGCGCTGTGTGTTCTTGGAGCAATTCAAGGGCAAGGAAGGCGCCCCGCTGCCAACTATCGTGCAGAAGTCCGACGGCGGCTATCTATATGCCACGACAGATCTTGCTGCAGCGCAGTATCGAGCTAAGACACTACATGCCGACCGCGTTCTCTATGTAGTCGATGCGCGGCAGAGCCTGCATTTTCAGCAGATCTTCGCAATAGCAAGGATCGCAGGTTTCGCACCTGAGTCCTGCTCGCTCGAGCACATCGCCTACGGAATGATGATGGGCGAGGATGGCAAACCCTTCAAGACGCGCAGTGGCGATAACGTAAAACTCATCGATCTACTGGACGAGTCGGTGCGACGCGCTCACGTGATCGTCAGCGAGAAGAATCCAGATCTGGATATCGAGAGTCGCGACGAGATCGCCGCAGTGGTAGGAATTGCAGCGGTGAAATACTCCGAGTTGTCGAAGAATCGCACTAGCGACTATGTCTTCGACTGGGGCACCATGCTGTCCTTCGAAGGCAATACTGCGCCCTATATGCTTTACGCCTTTGCGCGCATCAAGAGTATCTTACGTCGCCAGGAAAGCGAGATTAATGTGAATGCTCAGATTCAGCTCGAGGCGAGTGAGGAGCGCAATCTACTCATCAAGATACTGCAGTTCCCAGAGGCCGTGCATGTAGTCTCGATCGATGGCTTTCCCAATTATTTGTGTTCTTATCTTTACGATTTGGCCGGCATATTCATGCGTTTTTATGAGGCATGTCCGGTATTGAAGGCGGAGCCTGAGATTAGGGACTCACGTTTGAAGCTAGTGGAGTTGACCGCAAAGACACTAGGGCGTGGCTTGGAATTATTAGGTCTAGAGACGCTAGAGAAGATGTAGCGAAATACCGGCGCAGCCACAACGAGCTGCGCCGGAGTACTTACTTAGTCGCACATCTCGAGTAGTAGCTTGTTCAGGCGTCTAGTGAACTGGCCTGGATCTTCTAGTTGACGCCCTTCCGCAAGGCTTGCCTGATCGAACAGGATAGAGACTAGATCGCCAAAGCGCTCCTCGTCTTGCTCCTGGTCTAACTTTACGATGAGAGGATGGTCGGGATTTAGCTCGAAGATGGGCTTAGTCTCTGGCATTGCCTGCCCTGCCGCTTCCATAATACGTCGCATCTGCTCACCCATGTCTTCGTCGTCGACAACTAAACACGCTGGTGAATCGGTCAAGCGATGGGTTATCCGCACTTCCTTAACGTCGCTCTCAAGCTGCGTCTTGATACGAGTGGTTAAGGCCTCGAACTTCTTCTCGGTCTTCTCCTGCTCTTCTTTCTCCGCAGTGTCTTCCATCTTGCCTAGGTCTAATGAGCCACGAGCAATGTCTTGGAATTTCTTACCGTCGAATTCCTGTAAGTGGCTCATGAGCCATTCGTCGATGCGATCGGAGAGTAGAAGTACCTCGATGCCTTTCTTCTTGAAGATCTCCAAGTGTGGGCTGTTGCGAGCCGTATTGACCGTTTCAGCCACCACGTAGTAGATCTTATCCTGCTCAGGCTTCATGCGAGCAACATAGTCTGTCAGGCCCTGGTCTTGATTCGGCGTCGAATTGTGAGTCGATGCGAATAACATCAGGCCCGCAATCTTCTCTTTATTGCCCTGATCTTCACCCGGACCTTCCTTAAGCACTTGGCCAAACTCTTTCCAGAATTTCGCATACTTCTCGGGCTCGTCCTTCTTAAGCTTCGCCAACATATCCAGAGCTTTCTTAGTCAAAGCGCTGCGCATCGAGTTGACGACGGGATCCTTCTGAAGAATCTCGCGAGAGACATTCAAGGAGATGTCGTTAGAGTCCACGACCCCTTTAATAAAGCGCAAATACAGGGGTAAGAACTGCTCGGCCTCATCCATAATGAATACGCGCTGCACATAGAGTTTCAAACCTCGTGCGCCATCGCGGTTCCACAAGTCGAAAGGCGCACGGCTAGGCACGTATAGCAAGCCTGTGTATTCCAGTTTGCCCTCAACCTTGTTATGGCTCCAGCTCAATGGCTCTTCGAAGTCATGGGAAACATGTTTGTAGAACTCGACATATTCCTCGTCTTTCAATTCATTGCGAGGGCGTGTCCATAGCGCTTTCGCCGCGTTAACAGCCTCGAATTCGGGGGCTTTTTTCTCCTCTTTGCTCTCGTCTTGATCGAAGGACTGCTTGAGCATCATCACTGGTATCGAAATATGGTCGGCATATTTCTTCACGATATTGGAGAGTCGATAGTACTGTGCGAACTCCTTCTCCTCTGGACGCAGAGTCAAGATGATCGAGGTTCCGCGATCTTCCTTCTCAACCTGTTCGATCGAGTAGTCTGCTTCTCCAGAGGACACCCAACGCACGCCCTCGCTTGAGGGCGAACCCGCACGGCGTGTGACCACTTCTACTGTAGAGGCTACGATAAATGCGGAGTAGAAACCTACGCCAAATTGGCCGATCAGCTGAGAATCTTTTTTCTGGTCGCCGGACAAATTGGAGAGGAACTGGGCAGTGCCAGACTTGGCGATAGTGCCCAAGTTGCTTATCACTTCCTCGCGGCTCATGCCGATGCCGTTATCGCTTATGGTGATTGTGCCCGCATCAGAGTCAAACTCGATCTGCACTTTCACTTCAGAGTCCGACTCGAATAGCTCTGGCTTCGAAAGTGCTTCAAAACGAAGCTTGTCTGCAGCGTCTGAGGCGTTGGAGATGAGTTCTCTGAGAAACACTTCTTTGTTGCTATACAGCGAGTGAATCATCAGATGAAGAAGTTGTTTGGCTTCGGTCTCGAAGCCACGAGTCTCTTTTTTTGTTTCAGTTGTCATCAGCAAGGTCCCTAGAATTCTTGGTAATAAAAAAGCCCGGATACTTATTCAGTATCCGGGCTCTTAGATGGGGCCTAAACCCCAAATTTCAAGCGTATATCATTAAGAGCGATAGAATTCGATCGCGTCTTCTTTACGCTGCTTGAGAACATCGAAGCGTTGCTTGCTGCGTTCGATATAGGTCAAGAACGAACGTGCAGAGTTCTCACCTAGGTCTTGCGCTTTACGAGCTGCTGCTTCTGCTGCATCGAAATCATCGAGTTCTACCAATGCGCGAGCAAGGAAGAGTTGCGTGTCACCTGGATTATCCAAGCCACCACGTTCGAGTGCCTTGATAGCGGCATCAGCAGAGGCGCGATAGTCGTGTAGCATATAGTAGACGTAGCCTAATTGGTCATACGCCTCACCAGTCTCGGCCATTTCTGCGGCTTTGATAGCAGGTTCTACGGCTTTCTCATACTCGGCAGCAAGCATGTACATCTGTACTAAACGCGCAAGATTATCCTCGTTCTCTTCAACTGCACCTTTCTGAAATCCAGCTTCCAGCACTTTGGCACCTTGATAAGGGGCGTCGGCACCAGCGAGGGACTGAGCAAGGTTTAAGAACTCTGATTCATTCTCCATATAGCCTTTCGCAAAGCTGATAGACAATGTCTCAATACGTTTCTTGTCGTTGTCCAAATAACCGTAAATTGCTGACAAATTACGCCAATCGCTTGGCTCGTCGAACAATGTAACCATCTGCTTAGTGACGCGTTCTGCGTTGACGTAATCCTCTAGCTCGATGTACATCAGGTTCAAAAGACCATAGATGTTCTTCGCCAAGGTTTTGCTAGGGTCGGCCTGTACCATATCCATGTGACTGATCAGATAGGGTATCGCTTCATTATACTGAGCAAGGTTATAGTGTGAGTTTGCGAGACCCAGATACACGTTCTCGTTCTCTTCGATAGAGAGTTCTCTCCAGCGGTTGAACGCGTCGATTGCATCTGTGAATCGATCTTCACCCATATACAGCTGACCCAGTGCCATCAAGGCGCGCAGTCTTGATTCTTCGCGCAGTTCTTCGATCGTAAGAATCCGCTCGAAGGTCTGCAGCGCTAAATCAATCTGGTCAGTGCTCAGATAATAGTTTGTGTAGAAGTTCAGCAGTGTCGACTTCTCGAAATCGTTTAGTCGATCATAGCGTTCATTCAACTCGTCCAACTGCACTTTGGCGCGCGCGTAATCAGGCTGGTCATTCTCGTCTTCAGGGCTCATGAGCTCCTGAATCTCGGAAATCTGCTTGAATACTCGCTCTGTCAAAACGTCAGAGGAACGTGTGGGAGGCGGCGCGCGTGGCTCGTCGGCTGCAAACGAGTCGACTGAGTATGCTGCACCAGCGACAAGAACGCCTGCCATGGTGAGAACTGACACGATTTCTCGTGTCAGCTTTTTAGTTTTGAATAGGCTAAGCATTAGCGTTCACCTTCAAGTTGATAGCGGAATACGTACTGGACGTTAGGCACTGGAACACCCTGTCCGTCTACTACCTTAGGCTGGAACTTAAACTTCTCAGCAGCACGAATAGAGGAAGAGTCGAAGATGCCTTTAGGCTCTGCGTCTACCACTATTACATCTCTTACTCCGCCAGTTTCAGTTACCGTAAATGAAACCTGACACCACCCTTCTATACCGCGTGAAGCGGCGCGAGTTGGGTATTGTGGGGTTACGTTTACCAGAGGAAGCATTTCACCATCAGTGATCGAAATGCCCGCTGCACCAATATCGAGACCCGCATCGAGGTTAATCGAAGCGCGCTCAAAGTTAAGACCTGGAGCATTGTCGAGGTTGTTCGAACGCTCTGGTACTTCTGGTGGTGGATTGTCGACTTGCTCGATTGGCTCTGGTCTTTCGACCTCACGAACCACTTCCATTTCGATCTCGGGCATTGTGGCATCGACAATTTTCACTACATTCACACGTTGCTCAAGTGCAGTGCCTGTCGCGATCAAGGCTTGCATCATATAGAACAACAGAAGAGTGATAAGTAAGGCAAGTGCCATTGAGACTAACCATCTTACAGCGATCATAATTACGCCTCCGTAGATATCGAAACACTAGCAATTTCTGCATCGCGAGCGGCGCGCAAGATGTCCATCACGCGCTCGTTCTGTGCATCCCGGTCGCCTTGTATTACTACAGACGAGTTTGGTGATTCGGCGAGGCGCAATTCGAACCTCGCACGAATGAACCTTGGGTCAACAGCTTCGCCATCAATCCAGACTTCTCCATCTGCACTTACTGCAATCAAGATTAGGTCTTTTGACTTAGGCTCTGCTGTAGACGCTTCAGGCTTATTGACCTCAATACCGGCCTCTGTGACAAACACGGAGGTCACGATGAAGAAGATCAGCAGGATAAAAACCACGTCCAGCATCGGGGTGAGGTCAATCTCCCCTGGGCCGTCGTCGTTTCTTTTCTTCATTAATCCGCTTTTCATTATTATGCCTTTTTCAGTGTCTAGTTATTGAGAGCCAAATGGTCTTCTAAAAGTTCCAATTCGCGATCCATCTTATGCTTGAGCCAGTTAGTCGCGAAAATACCTGATAACGCGCCTACCATGCCCGCAAGGGTCGGGATTGTTGCTTTAGATACGCCGCCAGCCATGGATTTTGCATCGCCACCGCCGGTGAGTGCCATAACAAAGAAGACCTCGATCATGCCTGTTACCGTTCCAAGAAGGCCCAATAACGGACAAATAACTACGAGAGACTCGATGAGAGGCATTGATCCGCGTAGATCCAGAGAAATCTCAGAGATCATCGCCATACGAATCTGGCGTGCTCTCCAAGAGTTTCTGTCTTTTCGTCCATTCCACGCAGCGAGAGTCTGTTTAACTCTCTTTGCGTGGGTGGAGTTGAGATACCAGACCCGCTCAAACACCATAGAAAACTTAACGAGCAAGAGAGTGGCGATGACCCAGAGGACACCACCTCCCTTGTCCATAAACGCTGTAATAGCGTCGTTAGCATCCATCAGAGCGAAATACATAATGTTTTTCCCTATCTGCTTATGCTTTAGTTGTAGAAGACGCTTCGGCTTTTCTTGCAATAATACCGGTCGCTTGTTCTTCCATAATATGGATGATGCGATCCGACTTACTCTTAACCCAGCTGTGCATCAGGATTGCAGGAATTGCCGCAACGATACCTAGTACTGTAGTCATAAGAGCCATCGAGATACCGCCAGCCATGATCGTCGGGTCACCAGCACCGTAAACGGTAATCTGCTGGAACACGTTGATCATACCAGTCACCGTACCCAACAGACCCATTAGAGGGGCGATTGTTGAGATGATCTTGATGAGAGTCAGGAAGCGCTCTAGCGCTGGTGTCTCTTGCAGAATAGCCTCGCCAAGTTTCAGCTCTAGCGTTTCTGTGTCGACGTTTGGATTTGCCTCTGCCACCAACAGGACTCGGCCCAGAGGGTTGTTCTTGTTCGCTTTGTCAGATTTAACCTGCGCATTCACTTTGGCTGCAACAATAGTCAGAATGAAAGTTCTGATCAAGCCAATAAGAATGGCGATAAGGCCAATGCCGATAATCATGAAACCAATTTCACCAGAGTTGTCGCGAACCTGCTCAGCTGCTGTAGGGAAGTTGATGAGGTTAGCCATCATGCTGCCACCTAGTGCACCAGTTGGGTCGATACCGACTTTATGCATGCCACTAGTTGCGTTCTCGAGAGCCATTGCACGGTTTACTACGTCACCAGCTGGCTGACGTGGTAGAACTTGCAAATGACCGATTGCGCCTGTGTAGCTTAGGTAGTCGCCTTCAGAAATTGAGTTGAAGGTACCGATACGAGTAACTCGACGCTCAGTAGACTCGCCAGAAGGCAGGCTTACTTGGTCTGTGTACTGCACAACTTTGCCTGACTCAATCAGCTCTTGCTGCATGAAGAACCAGAAACGCTCGATCTCATCGATACGAACCTGTTCCGTGTCACTCGCAACACGCTCAATGAAGTCGTCCATGAATTCTTCACGGCCGTCGTACTGGGCGCTGATTAGGGAGTTTTCGAAGATGCTGCGGAAGTCACCGGCAACGCCTTGAATAGTACCTAGTAGCTCGTTCAAGTCAGCACGTGCTGTACGCAATGCTTCACGACGCTCGGCAATAGTGAGTTGGTTCGCATCAAAGGTCTGCGTCAACTGAGTATTAAGAGTCTCTTCGGCAACGATGCGCGCCTTAGTGTCGTCTAGGATCTGCTGCTGCTGATTAGCTTGCTGCTGGAAACGCTGCTCACGATCGCGGTGTTCTGCAGATTGTGCAACACGGTCCTGCTCAACATTGTTCAGAAGCTCAGATAGTGAAGTCGCTGGTGCCTGGGCAAAAGCCTGCGAAGAAATAGCCAGAAACAGGCCAGTTACGGAAATTCCTGCAAATTGAATTATTTTTTTCACTGTGCTGACTCCGGTGCAACGATTGGAAGGTCCATGATGGAGAGTGAAGTTAGACCACTTGAAACGGCAATAGCGCGCTGAACTTCAGTGCGGTAAGCACCTGGGTCAAGTTCTACCCAACTGCGCGATGCGTTATCCCAAGCACCAGTCATAGTGCGGTCTTTAGTCTGATACACAAGTGCGATACGGCCAACACGCAGAATATCCACATCACGCTCAACACCGTCGAGTGTCAGAGTGGTTGGGTAAGTCTGGTGAGTACGTCCGTAGTTATTCTCGTTCTGATAAATCACTAGGATTTGACGGAACTTCTCAGCGATCGATACATCTGGGCTATCGATTGCGTCGCGAGCGAATTGCAGACGCTGACGGCGAAGGTCCATTTGGAAAGGTAGGTCTAATTCAATGAACTGCTCAACACTGGTGAGCATCTTGTTCATCAGGAAAGGCATTTCCTGAGTCACGATCGCCACATCAGTGATGGATTGCTGAATAGTGGCAATTTGCTGTTCTTGAATCGAAATCTGTTTGCGCAAACCGGCGTTCAGCACCAGCATTGATTCTAGGTTATCGTTTTCTACTTTGAATTCTTCGAAAAGAGTCGAAGTTGAGTTAGATAATCTGGTAATCGTTTCTTGCGATCTAACAGCGGCTTGGTTTTGCTGATCTATGATATTCAAGGCTTGATCTATGATGCTTGTATCAACCTCAGCTGCTTGTGTCGCACCAGCTACTATCAACGAAGCGAAAGGAGCTAGAACCTTGTAATATAATCGACGGTTATTCATGTGCCATCCTATTATTTTATTGAACTATCAAAGTGTGCAGACAAGCCGATTTTCTTTAACTGCTGCAAACCTGACAACTTGTGTTTAAGTGAAACAAATCCTGTTTTTTCTGCCTAAGCTCCCCAGATGCTTTTCCTTAAGCTGAATCGGCAGATTCTCCATCTTTCCAATTTCACTAGCCAAAAGTTACCTTTCTACTCAAATAATAGAGATTTGAGTTTTTTGGTAACTGCCGCTCATAAAATTGTTATTTATAAAGCGAAATCTGGCTTTCCCTGCCAAATTTGACGTTAAGCCTATCACAACCCATCCGATTTTTAGAACCACTTGGCGCACAAATTTTCCTACATTTGGCTCTAAATCTCGGAGTGGGAATTCTGACGTTAGTTCCTTACCAGCCAGTTATTTCTTTAATACCGTTGCCAATGTCGGCAAGGCTCTTAACGGTTTTTACGCCAGCGTCCTCAAGAGCCGCAAATTTCTCTGCTGCTGTACCCTTGCCGCCGGAGATAATTGCACCGGCATGGCCCATGCGCTTCCCTGCTGGTGCAGTAACACCCGCTATATAGGAAACTACAGGCTTAGTCACGTGTGCCTTTATATAGGCCGCTGCTTCTTCCTCTGCTGTGCCGCCGATTTCACCGATCATCACGATCGCTTCGGTCTGAGGGTCTTGCTCAAACAAAGCCAAAATATCGATGAAGTTAGAGCCTGGAATAGGGTCGCCACCAATACCTACGCACGAGGACTGCCCAAAACCGAAATCGGTAGTCTGCTTTACCGCTTCGTAGGTCAAGGTGCCCGAGCGCGAGACGATACCTACGCGGCCTGGCATGTGGATGTTGCCAGGCATAATGCCGATCTTAGACTCACCCGGTGTAATCACACCTGGGCAGTTTGGTCCAATCAGGCGTGCGCCGAGTTCGTCGCATTTCACTTTTACTTCGAGCATGTCCAGCGTAGGAATGCCCTCTGTGATACAGACGATCAACTTGATACCGGCAAATGCCGCTTCCAAGATTGAGTCTTTACAGAATGCGGCAGGTACATAGATGACGGAGGCTTCTGCCCCAGTCTGTGCCACTGCATCTGCAACTGTATTGAACACTGGCAAGCCAAGATGGGTCTGCCCGCCTTTGCCCGGCGTTACGCCGCCAACCATGTTAGTACCGTATGCAATTGCTTGCTCGGAGTGGAAAGTTCCCTGTGAGCCTGTAAAGCCTTGGCAAATTACGCGGGTTTCCTTCGTTAACAAAATACTCACTTAACACCTCCAGCTGCCGCTACGACTTTCTCTGCAGCATCAGTCAAACTGCTAGCCGCGATAATATTCAATCCACTGTCTCCCAAAACCTTACGACCGAGCTCGGCGTTGTTCCCTTCGAGCCTTACGACTACAGGAACCGTTACGCCAACTTCTGATACGGCGCCGATGATGCCCTCTGCGATCATGTCGCAACGCACGATGCCGCCGAAAATATTGATAAGAACGGCTTTCACGTTAGTATCAGAAAGAATGATTTTAAAAGCCTCTGTTACGCGCTCTTTAGTAGCACCACCGCCTACGTCGAGGAAGTTAGCGGGAGAGCCGCCGTGAAGCTGGACGATGTCCATTGTGCCCATCGCTAGGCCAGCACCATTGACCATGCAGCCGATGTTGCCATCGAGAGCGACATAGTTAAGTTCCCATTTCGCTGCAAGCGCTTCGCGCGCGTCGTCCTGGCTTGGGTCGTGCATTTCGCGCAGCTTAGGCTGGCGATACATCGCGTTGCTATCGATATTGATCTTGCCGTCCAAGCAATGCAGGTTGCCTTGCTCAGTTATCACGAGTGGGTTGATCTCGAGGAGCGCCAAGTCGAAGTCTGAGAACAATTTTGCTAGGCCAAGGAACAGTTTAGTAAATTGCTTCACCTGTAGATCATTCAAGCCGAGCTTATAGGCTAGCTCACGAGCCTGGAATGGCTGTGCGCCTACTAGCGGGTCGATGATTGCGCGAAGAATTTTATCGGGCGTCTCTTCTGCTACTTTCTCGATCTCAACACCGCCCTCTGTAGAGGCCATGAAGACGATGCGACGTGAAGAGCGATCGACAACTGCGCCTAGGTAGAGCTCTTGGGCGATGTCGGTGCAAGTTTCGACGAGAATCTTGCTAACGGGTTGGCCGTTCGCGTCAGTCTGATATGTGACAAGATTCTTGCCTAACCATTTCTCCGCGAAGGCTTTGATTTCTTCCTTGCTAGTGACTAGCTTTACACCACCGGCCTTACCGCGACCACCAGCGTGAACTTGTGCCTTAACTACCCACTTGTCGCCACCAATTTTATCGGCGGCAGCAGCGGCCTCTTCTGGGGTATCGACTGCGAAACCTGTCGACACGGGGAGACCATATTCGGCAAAAAGTTGCTTGGCCTGATATTCGTGTAAATTCATACTGCATCCTCGAGCATTTTATTAATTACGAAAATTAAAAGTAAAAACGCAAGCTTATCGCTTGCGTTTGTTGACTCCGTGAATGGCGTGTCCGTTAACAGCAAGTGCTGCCTCGTGAACCGCTTCTGAAAGTGTTGGGTGTGAGAACATAGTGAGGCCAATATCCTCGGCACTTGCACTGAACTCCATCGCAATGACCATCTGCTGCATTAAATCTGCAGCGCTAGGTCCGATGATATGACAGCCTAGAACGCGGTCGGTTTTAGCATCCGCGATAATCTTAACCATGCCATCAGATTCATTGGCCGCCATTGCGCGACCGTTGATGCTGAATGGGAAGCTACCGACGCTGTATTCGCGCCCTTCTTCTTTAAGCTGCTCTTCTGTCTTACCAACCCAAGCAATTTCGGGATGGGTGTAGATTACAAAAGGCACCAAGTCGTAATTCACTTGGGTTTTCTTGCCGGCTATACGCTCGGCAACCATGACGCCTTCTTCCATGCCTTTGTGAGCAAGCATAGGGCCACGCACCAAGTCGCCACAGGCCCAAACGCCAGCTACCGCAGTAGCGCAGGTTTCATCGACTACCACAAAACCGCGTTTGTCTAACTCAACACCGGATTTCTCGTCGAGTAGATTCTCTGATACAGGTCGGCGGCCAACTGCCACGATTAGCTTGTCGAACACGATCTCCTGTTCGCCGTCTTTGTCTGTGTAGTTCACAGTGACGCTCTTCGCCTTGCCTTTAGCAACCTTACTGCCTGTGACTTTCGCGCCGAGCTTAATGTCTAAACCCTGCTTGGTCATGATCTTCAAAGCGGATTTGGCCAGCTGATTGTCCACCGCAGGAAGGAATGCATCCATTGCCTCGAGAACGGTAACCTCAGAGCCTAGTCGTGCCCAAACACTGCCCAACTCCAAGCCGATAACGCCAGCGCCGATGACGCCAAGACGTTTCGGAACAGCGGAGAACTCTAATGCCCCAGTTGAATCGACGATAGTGTCGTTGTCGACAGGCGCAGGTGGAATGTTGATAGGGGCTGAGCCAGCGCAAAGAATAATGTTCTCTGCGCTCATCTCTTCCGTGCTTCCATCGTGCTTAGTAATCTGGACTGTTTTGTTTGCCAGCAATTTACCAACGCCGGCGATACCTTCTACCTTGTTCGCCGTGAATAGCTGCTTAACGCCGCCAGTCAACTGGTCGACGATCTTCGCCTTACGCGCGATCATCGCGGGGACGTCCATCTTCAGGCCGGAAGCACTAATACCGTGTGTTTTAAAATCGTGCTGGGCTTCTGCATACTTATGGGAAGAGTCCAGCAAGGCTTTAGAAGGAATACAACCCACGTTAAGGCAGGTGCCACCGTATACGGCGTTCTTCTTGTCATCGTGCCATTTTTCGATACAGGCAGTTTTCAGGCCTAGTTGCGCACAGCGAATCGCTGCAACGTATCCAGCAGGGCCTGCACCAATAACAATAACATCGTACTTATTACTCATAATTGACTCGCATATTTCTCAGCGTTTGAATTAGATTTCCAGAAGGATTCGCGCAGGATCTTCCAATAGTTCCTTGATGGTCACTAGGAACTGCACGGCTTCTTTTCCGTCGATCATGCGGTGGTCATAAGATAATGCCAGGTACATCATTGGGCATATCTTCACTTCACCATTAATCGCCATCGGGCGCTCTTGTATCTTGTGCATTCCCAAGATCGCAGTCTGTGGCGGATTGAGGATCGGCGTAGATAGCAATGAGCCGAAAACGCCTCCATTAGAGATGGTGAAGGTGCCACCTGTCATTTCATCGATCGACAGCTTGCCGTCTTTCGCCTTCATGCCATACTCGCGTATCTGGTTCTCAATTTGTGCAAGGCCCATGTGATCGGCATTGCGCAGAACAGGCACGACCAAGCCGCGTGGCGAGGAAACCGCAACGCCGATATCTTGATAACCATGGTATACGATATCGTTGCCATCTATTGAAGCGTTAACCGCAGGGTAACGCTTCAGAGCCTCGATGCTCGCGCGCACGAAGAAGGACATAAAGCCGAGACGAATGCCGTCGTGACTCTTTTCGAACAAGTCTTTGTACTTGTTACGCAGTTCCATGATGGGCGCCATGTCGACTTCGTTAAAAGTGGTCAGCATGGCAGTAGTCTGGCTAGCTTGTAGCAAGCGCTCTGCTACCTTCGCGCGTAGGCGACTCATAGGCACGCGCTCTTCAACACGACCTGAAGAGGTGTCTATGTTCGCAGTAGGGTCACTCTTGGCCTGCGCTGCTGGCGCAGACTTCTTCGCAACTGCATCCATAACATCTTCTTTAGTGACACGGCCATTCTTGCCAGTGCCCTTGATGCTATCGATATCGAGCGAGTTCTCTTGTGCGATTTTCTTTGCAGCCGGGCTTAGCAATGGCTCGTCGGAAGAGTCTGACTTTGAGTCTGATTTGGACTCTGATTTCGACTCGGGCTCCGGTGCTGCTGCGGGCTCGCTCTTGCTTGAAGATTCGGCTTTAGCGGCGGACTTAGACGCGCCTTCGGCTACGATTGCAATGAGCTCATTACTGACGATAGTGTCGCCAGTACCCTTTACGATCTTCTCGAGCACGCCGTCCGCGGGTGATACTACTTCGATCACAACCTTGTCGGTCTCGATGTCGACGAGTAATTCGTCGCGCTTTACAGCCTCGCCTGCCTTCTTGTGCCAAGTTGCAATCGTGCCGTCCGGTACTGATTCGGGTAAGGTCGGTGCTTTTATTTCGATTGTCATTTTTATTTCCTTCGCTACGTTGTATTGCGTCTATTTAGTGAGAGTCAAAGCCTGATCGAGGAACGATTTTAACTGTTCCAAATGCAATGCCGGATAACCTGCTGCTGGAGATGCAGAGGCTTCACGCCCCGCATAGCTCAGGGTGACACCTGGCTTAAGATCCTCGGCAACTCTGCGCATATGGTGCTGGCTTGAATACCATGCGCCTTGATTCATAGGCTCTTCCTGACACCACACCACTTCTTTGAAATTTTCGAAACCTTTCATCGCTTCGCGCAGATCATCAGAAGGGAACGGATAGAGCTGTTCCAAGCGAATGATCGCGATATTGTCGATACCACGAGCACGGCGTTCCTGACGAAGGTCGTAGTAGACCTTGCCGCTACAAAGGATTACGCGCTCTACCGCCTCGTTGTTGAGTTCATCGGTTTCGCTAATGACTACTTGGAATGTGCCCTCTGCTAGCTCTTCTAGTGTGGAAGTGCTCTCTTTATGACGAAGCAAACTCTTCGGAGACATAACCACCAGTGGCTTACGCAATGGGCATAGCACCTGACGGCGTAACATGTGAAACACCTGTGCAGAGGTGGTCGGCAAACAGACTTGTATATTGTGTTCAGCACACATCTGCAGGAAACGCTCAAGTCGTGCTGAGGAATGCTCTGGCCCCTGCCCTTCATAACCGTGGGGCAACAGCATGGTCAGGCCACATAGGCGCTGCCACTTGTTCTCGCCGCTGGTTATAAACTGATCGATCACTACCTGCGCCGAGTTCGCAAAGTCACCGAACTGAGCCTCCCAAATAATCAACGCGTTTGGGGTGGTCGTGGCATAACCATACTCGAAAGCCAGTACTGCCGCCTCGGACAATAATGAGTCGTATATTGAGAAGCTGCGCTGATCCGGCGCTAAGGACTGCAGCGGGATAAACTCTTTCCCATCTTCCTGGTCATGTAATACCGCATGACGGTGCGAGAATGTACCGCGGCCGACATCTTGGCCGGTAATTCGTACTTTATTGCCACTAGTTAGGATGCTCGCATAGGCCAGAGTTTCTGCAAAACCCCAATCTACTGGCTTCTCGCCGCTGACCATGGCGGTACGGTCATCGATAATTTTCTGTACCTGACGGTGCAAGTTCATGCTAGATGGTATCGTCACTAGCTTGCGCGCAAGCGCCTGCAAGGTATTCATCTTGATAGTGGTGTTGTAATGCGGCGTCCATTCGTGACCGAGGTAAGGACTCCAGTCGACGAACAATTCGACAGATGGCTCCTTAACCAAAGACTTCACGACGTGCGCACCGGTATCCAGCGCCTTACGATAGGAAGAATTCAAGTAATCGACTTCTTCTTCAGTGACTAAGCCGTCTGCAATCAAGCGTTCTGCATACAAAGTACGGGTCGTCTTCTGCTGGCGAATCTGGTTATACATCAGCGGCTGAGTGCTAGAGGGTTCATCGGTTTCGTTGTGACCACGACGACGGTAGCAGATCAGGTCGATGACGACGTCTTTCTTGAACTCATAGCGGAAATCCAGAGCTAGCTGAGTGACAAATAACACAGCCTCTGGGTCATCGCCATTAACGTGGAAAATCGGCGCCTGCACCATTCTTGCCACATCGGTACAGTATTCAGAGGAACGTGCATCTTCCTGTCGGCTCGTAGTGAAGCCTACCTGGTTGTTAATGATGATATGTACGGTGCCACCGGTAGCGTAAGCGCGGGTCTGCGACATTTGGAATGTCTCCATTACCACGCCCTGCCCTGCAAAAGCTGCATCGCCGTGAATAATGATGGGAACCACTTTATTTCCAAGCTTATCGAGGCGACGGTCTTGGCGGGCACGCACGGAGCCTTCGACAACTGGCGATACAATCTCAAGATGCGAGGGGTTGAACGCCATCGCCAAATGCACTTCGCCGCCAGGAGTCATGATGTTCGACGAGAAGCCTTGGTGGTATTTCACGTCACCGGAGCTCTTGTAGGTTGCGCGACCTTCGAATTCGCTGAACAGGTCCGCTGGGTTCTTGCCTAATGTATTCACTAGCAAGTTTAGGCGGCCACGGTGGGCCATGCCAATAACGATCTCTTTAGCGCCGTAACTACCGCAACGCTGAATAAGTTCGTCGACCAAGGGCACGAGACTCTCGCCGCCCTCAAGGCCGAAGCGCTTAGTGCCTGGGTATTTAGAGTCGAGATGCTTCTCTAGACCTTCCGCCGCGCTTAGGCGCTCTAGAAGATGTCGCTTTACTTCGACAGGAAAATCCGGATTGCCGTGATTACTTTCGATGCGTTTCTCTATCCATTGCTTCTCTGCCAAATCCACGATGTGCATGAATTCGTAACCGATAGATCCACAATAAATAGTCTCAAGAATATCCACTATCTCGCGAAGCGTGGTTTTATCTTTCTTGATAAACAAAGAGCCAGTTTGGAACACGGTGGAATGGTCCACTGGCGAGAGTCCATGGAAATCCAGTTGCAGGTCGGGCACTTGTGCGCGACGCATAAGGTTCAAAGGATCTAGCAAGGCTTTTTGGTGACCGCGTACGCGATAGGAGCTAATCAAGTGCAACACTTGCACTTGCTTGTTGGAGTGCTCGGAGTTGACAACGGCATCGCTGGTTAGGAGGGGTTTGAAGCGGCTAGTTTTGCCGAGTTTCTTGAAATATTGCTGAACCTCTAAATGCGAAATATCCGATTGCGGAGAATCGGATATCTGAGGGAGATTCTGAAAATAGGTGCGCCACTCTTGCGGGACCGCTTCCGGGTCCTGCAGGAATTGATCGTAAAGCTGTTCGACATACGAGGCGTTCCCACCAGAGAGATGCCCCGATTTCCACATTAATTCCATAATGCTGTCTTGCATTTTTTTATTCCCGGATTATTGAGAATCGCGCCATGCTCGCGTGGCGCGTGAGTCCATCGGACTCGATCCTCGTTTACGTTTTAGTCTCAGCTAGCGCGTTGCAGCAACATCGATCGGATGTGTCCAATCGCTCGTGTGGGATTAAGACCTTTAGGGCAAACCGCTACGCAGTTCATGATTCCTCTGCAACGGAATACGGAGAAAGGATCCTCGAGATCGGCGAGTCGCGCATCAGTCGCGGTATCGCGACTATCTGCCAAGAAGCGATAGGCTTGCAATAGGCCGGCAGGACCGACGAACTTGTCGGGGTTCCACCAGAATGAAGGACAGTTCGTGCTGCAACATGCGCACAAGATGCACTCATAGAGACCGTCTAGCTTTTCTCTTTCTTCGGGCGATTGCAAACGCTCGATCGCAGGGACGGGCTTATCATTAATCAGGTACGGTTCGATCTTCTCGAATTGCGTATAGAACACGGTCATGTCGACCACGAGGTCGCGCACTACAGGTAAACCAGGCAATGGTCGTAGAATGAGTTTGCCATTCTTCACAACAGTGGAGACGGGAGTGATACACGCCAGTCCATTAGTGCCATTGATGTTCATGCCATCGGAACCGCACACCCCTTCTCGACATGAGCGACGATAGGAGATGCTTGGGTCTTTGCGTTTAAGCAATTCCAAGACGTCCAACACCATTAGGTCCTTACCAGCGGGGAGTTCCAGCTCGTAATCCTGCATGCTTGGTTTTGCATCTACTTCTGGGTTATAGCGATATAAGCTCACTAACACGTTAATTTACCTTTCCCGAACTGATCAGGTCGTTTAGACGTTTGAAAATGAATTAATAAGTACGTATTTTCGGTTCGAAAGTCGGAACAGTTTTCGGCGTGAAGTTGACGGCACGCTTAGTAACGCTCTTGCTCTCAGGGTGATACAGAGAGTGGCATAGCCAGTTCTCGTCGTCGCGTTCCTGATAGTCGTCGCGTGCGTGTGCACCGCGGCTTTCTGTACGAGTCTCCGCCGCAATTGCCGTTGCTTCTGCGACCTCAAATAGATTCTCCAGCTCCAGCGCTTCTATGCGCGCAGTGTTGAAGGCATTGCTCTTATCTTCGAGATTAACATTCGCAATGCGACCACGTAGGTCCTTGAGTTTCGCGATACCGTCGCGCATAAACTCGCCCGTGCGGAACACGCCGAAGTAGTTCTGCATGATGGTTTGTAGTTCGGTGCGCAAAACCGCAACACTCTCGCCAGAGGTCGTTGCATTTAGACGATTCAAACGCGTAAGAGCCTGGTCGATGTCCGAGCTTGATGCGGCACGTTGATCCACGCCTTGGTGCAGCATGCTTTGTATGTGCTTGCCAGCGGCGCGGCCGAATACGACGAGGTCAAGAAGCGAGTTGCCACCCAAGCGGTTGGCACCATGTACCGATACGCTAGCGCACTCACCGACTGCGAACAGCCCTTCAATAATCTTGTCTTTGCCATTGCCGTCTTGTGTGATCGCCTGGCCATGGATATTGGTAGGAATGCCGCCCATCATATAGTGGCAAGTAGGCACAACTGGAATAGGTTCTTTCACAGGATCTACGTGCGCGAAAGTGCGTGACAACTCTAGAATGCCAGGCAGTTTTGCGTTCAAGACTTTCTCACCTAGGTGATCGAGTTTGAGCATTACGTGATCGCCATCAGGGCCACAGCCGCGGCCTGCTAGAATCTCAAGCACCATAGAGCGTGCCACAACGTCGCGACCGGCAAGGTCTTTCGCATTCGGCGCATAGCGCTCCATGAAACGCTCGCCATCTTTATTGATTAGGTAGCCGCCTTCACCGCGGCAGCCTTCGGTCACTAGAGTGCCTGCCCCGTAAATGCCTGTAGGGTGGAACTGCCACATCTCGATATCTTGTACTGGATAGCCCGCACGCAATGCCATACCGACGCCATCGCCAGTACAAATCATCGCATTGGTAGTCGAGGCGTAGATGCGCCCTGCACCGCCAGTGGCGAAAACTGTTGCCTTCGACTGGATGTAGACTGTTTCGCCGGTTTCTATACAGATCGCGATAACGCCAACTACGACGCCATCTTGATTGCGCACGATGTCGGTGGCGTACCACTCATTAAAGAACACCGTCTTGTTCTTGACGTTGCCCTGATAGAGCGTGTGGAGCAGCGCATGGCCAGTTCGGTCTGCTGCGGCGCAGGTACGGGCTGCTTGCCCACCTTTACCGAAGTCTTTGGATTGTCCGCCGAAGGGGCGCTGATAGATACGACCAGACTCGGTGCGCGAGAATGGCAGGCCCATATGCTCGAGCTCGAATACGGATTGAGGCCCTTCACTGCACATATATTCAATAGCGTCTTGGTCACCGATGTAGTCACTGCCTTTAACAGTGTCGTACATGTGCCAGCGCCAATCGTCGTTTGGGTCGTCGCTAGCGATCGCGCAGGTGATACCACCCTGAGCGGATACGGTGTGCGATCGAGTCGGAAACACCTTACTGATAACGGCTGTTTTGTAGCCAGATTGGGAAAGTTCTAAAGCTGCGCGTAAGCCCGCACCACCACCACCAACGATCACTGCATCAAACGAAAGAGTCCGAATACCAGACATTTACATACCCCATAGAATCTGAATACCCCAAACGAGGTATATGAACATCAGCGCAACGCTTCCGGCTTGAAAAAGCAGTCTCAGCACAGTGGCTTTAGGACCGATCAAGTAGGTGGTTAAGTAATCTGTGGAAATTGTCCACAGGCCAACCCACGCATGAGCGCAGATCGACAGTAGCGCCATTAGGCTTGCGATTCGCACCCATGTCGTTGAGAACAAGGCATGCCATTGCTGGTAGTCTAAATCTGGATTAAGAAGTAAGTAGGCGAACAGCGCGATGAAATACACACCTAACACTACTGCACTGATGCGCTGCACGACCCAATCATAGAGTCCACTGCGTCCAAAACTAGTTACATTCGTTACCACAGCCATACTCCCGTCAATATAATAGAGATTGCCGACAAGGCTACGACGAGCTTAGCTCCCGTCTGGGCGCCCTCTAAAGTCTCGCCAATACCTAGATCCATGATCAGGTGCTTGATGCCCGCTATTAGGTGGTAGAGAAGCCCCGAAATAACAGCCCATAGCACGAGCTTTACAATCAGGTTATCCATCCACATAGCGACATTATTGAAGCCCTGCTCGGAGGAGAGCGATTCACCAAAGAGCCACAGGAGTAGCGCTAGCCCAGCAAAGATGAAAACACCGGATATGCGGTGCAATATCGAAGTAATCGCTGGCAGCGGTAAGCTAAAGGTCGAGAAATCAAGATTCTTAGGTCTAGTATCTTTCACAGAGTTATCGTTTCTTGAGGCCCGAAAAGGGCGCTGTTAATGAAAGTGATCACCTTGCAAACAGGCCGATCTGTTTGATTATGCGCACATTAAACGCACACGTAACTTGGGCGAAGAGTATAGTCTTACGACCTTAGGAATACAATAAAATGGCCCTTAAAAAAGCGAACTATGACAATGGTTTGTCATCTTTGGGCTGGGCAGCTCCACTAGGGCTTTGCAAAGACCCATTTAGGTGCAAAAAGAATAGGATTTGCGCCGTAACAAGGCGAAGGGTCATTAAGCCGTGACTATCGCGGCGCTAAGCGGCAATATTGCAGGTTAACCGCTTGTAGTGCAGATAATTTAATCTTATCTTAGCACCCAGAAATATTACGAGCTTAGATTTTCACAGGAGTTTTGCATGAGTAATAAAGTAGCCAAGCTGACCCTTGAGGGCAGCACCGAATCAATCGATTTACCGGTATTTAGCGGTACTTTAGGACCGGATGTCGTTGATGTTGGGGGGCTTACCGCGAAGGGATTGTTTACCTATGACCCCGGTTTTATGTCCACGGCGTCGTGTAAATCGGCGATTACCTATATCGACGGAGACAAGGGGGTACTGCTACACCGCGGCTATCCTATCGAACAACTCGCCGAAGGCTCCAACTTTCTGGAGACTTGTTTCCTCCTACTCAATGGCGAGTTGCCTGATGCCGAAGAAAATCTAGAATTTGCGAAGAGTATTCGCTACCACACCATGGTGCACGAGCAACTTTATGAGTTCTTCAAGGGTTTCCCACGAGATGCGCACCCGATGGCTATCATGGTCGGTGTCGTTGGCGCCCTCTCCGCTTTTTACCATGATTCGCTGGATATTAACGATGAGAAGCATCGCGAATTGGCCGCACTGCGCTTGATCGCCAAGATGCCGACCATTGCCGCGATGGTTTATAAACACTCCATCGGCCAGCCCTTCCTCTACCCCCGCAACGATTTCAGCTACGCAGAAAACTTCCTCCACATGATGTTCAACACGCCCTGCGATGAGGCCAAAGTAAGCCCTATTCTCGCCAAGGCGATGGACACGATTTTCTTGCTTCATGCCGATCACGAACAGAATGCCTCAACGTCGACTGTTCGACTCGCGGGCTCTACTGGCGCTAACCCATTCGCGTGCATCTCCTCTGGCATCGCAGCGCTCTGGGGCCCAGCACACGGCGGCGCTAACGAAGCTGTATTGAACATGTTGTATGAGATCGAAGATGAGTCCCGTATCGAGGAGTTCATCAATCGCGCGAAAGACAAGAACGACCCCTTCCGTCTCATGGGCTTCGGTCATCGCGTCTATAAGAATTTCGATCCGCGCGCGAAAGTGATGCGTGAGATTTGCGATGAGGTATTGCAAGACCTGGGTGTTGAGAACGATCCGCTATTCCGCATCGCCCGTCGCCTAGAGAAGATTGCGCTGGAAGATGAGTACTTCATTGAGCGTAAGCTGTATCCCAATGTGGATTTCTACTCTGGCATCATTCTGCAGGCAATCGGTATCCCCGCCTCGATGTTTACCGTGATATTTGCAATCGGCAGAACGCCGGGCTGGATCTCCCACTGGAACGAGATGATCAGCAATCCGTACAAGATCGGTCGCCCACGTCAGTTGTACACTGGCCATGTAAAGCGCGATTACCCTAAAAAATAACCATCAATATCCTGTAGGAGCGGGCTTGCCCGCGAAGAGTCCGCAGCGGCACTAACCTCTTTCGCGGGCAAGCCCGCTCCTACAGTCAGTGGATTCTCTTCAGAAATAGAATGGCTCTCTGGCCCTGCAGACGACCACAAAGCCAAATAAGGCAAACGAGGATGAAGATAAAATGGTGGAGCCTAGCGGGATCGAACCGCTGACCTGTTCGCTGCCAGCGAACCGCTCTCCCAGCTGAGCTAAGGCCCCATAAAGACTTACAATTCCCGCCTGAGATGCGAAGAACTGTTTTGCTACCAGCAAATGTCCGTGGCAGCAAAAAGTTCGCGCATTCTAAGCACCGATCCTTAAGCTGTCAATCATTACTCCGCCGATTGCGCGAAGTCCCTGAAATCCTTCTCTAGCGTCTTGGTTTCCTTTTTAGAGATACCCCCTAATATTCCAATCGCGGCACGAATGCGCGCTCGTGAAACGTCGATGCCAATAATGCTAATGGCGTCTATCACAGAGGTGGAGACGGCCTTTCCAGTAATCGCGACAAACAGTGGGAACAGGAAGTCGCGAATCTTAAAGCCACAATACGCTGCCAGCCTCACACATTCTTGCTCAACCGCATCGCGGCTAAGGTCTGTACCGTTCTCCAATTGCCATAGAGTAAATTGAAGGATTTTACGCATTTGCTCTTCGTTCAATTGCTTATGTACGAAGCTTTCGGCACTGATCTCCGGCAAGCCTGATAGGAAGAAACCTGCCAGTGGCACTACGTCGCTAAAGCGCTCTACACGATCTTTGAGCAAGGGGATAATCTGCGCCATCTTCTGTTCGTCGAAGGCCCATTGCGCGAATAACTGCATAAATTGCGTGTCGCTCAAGCGTTCGCGAATATATTTGCCGTTCAGCCAATCGAGTTTCTCAACATCGAAGACCGGGCCTCCAAGGGAGACGCGCATGAGGTCGAAATTATCCGTCATCTCATCGATAGTGAACAACTCGCGTCCATCTGGCATGGTCCAACCCATCATGCCGAGATAGTTAACGACAGCCTCTGGTAGGTAGCCCATATCGCGATAATAATTAATGCTGGTAGGGTTCTTGCGTTTGCTCAGCTTGCTTTTATCGGGATTGCGCAGCAGTGGCATGTGGCAGAAAACGGGAGCCTGCCAGCCAAAGTATTGATAGAGCAAGAGGTGCTTGGGGGTTGAGTTGATCCACTCCTCCCCACGAATAACATGGCTAATCTCCATGAAGTGATCGTCGACCACATTCGCGAAATGGTAGGTGGGCAGGCCGTCGGACTTCATTAGTACTTGCATGTCGATTTGCTGCCAATTGATCGCGATCTCGCCGCGCAGCATATCTTCGAAGCGACACTCCCCTTCTGCAGGCACTTGCATGCGAATCACATACTCTTGCTCATCGGCAAGTTTCTGCGCGATCTCCTCTTTGCTCAAGTGTAGGCAGTGACCATCATAGCCAGGAGTAGTTTTGTCGGCCATTTGCTGGTTGCGTAGATCCGTAAGACGCTGCGCTGTGCAAAAACAGTGAAATGCGTGTCCGCTATCGAGCAGCACTTCGATTTGTTCTTGGTAGAGGCTGCTGCGCTGGCTCTGTCTATAGGGGCCAAATGGCCCACCGACATCCGGGCCCTCACTCCAATCTACGCCTAACCAACGTAGGGCTGCGAAAATATCCTGCTCGGATTTCGCTGTGCTACGTGCCTGGTCGGTATCCTCTATGCGCAGAATGAACTCGCCCTCATTTTGCTTAGCGAAGCAGCGATTGAACAATGCGATATAGGCGGTGCCGACATGGGGGTCTCCAGTTGGAGATGGCGCGATACGGGTGCGAACTTTCTGCATAACATTCCTGTGTACGTGGAAAACGATAATAGGGCTGAGATTATACGCTATGCAGGCCGGGTCCCGAAATACGCCAATTCGTGTTTGTCCCCTCTTCTCCGGTATACTGCGGCCTTGTGATGCTTAGCCTTTATGGGGTCAGCGCACTGAACTGCCATCCACACTCTGCAAATAAATACGACTAAGACATGACCGCGACATCTTCACATCGTTTCTGCGTTGCCCCTATGCTCGACTGGACCGATAGGCACGAGCGTTATTTTCTGCGCATATTGAGCCGGAACGCGCTGCTGTACACAGAGATGGTTACCACTGGCGCCTTGCTCCACGGCGATGTGCCACGCCACTTGGACTATCATCAGTCTGAACACCCGCTAGCACTGCAATTAGGCGGGAGTGACCCTGCGGACTTGGCGCGCTGCGCAGTGATGGCCGAGGACTATGGCTACGACGAGGTAAATCTCAATATAGGCTGCCCAAGCGATCGCGTGCAGTCGGGGCGCTTCGGCGCATGCCTGATGGCGGATCCAGCATTGGTTGCACAAGGTCTGGCTGCGATAAAAGAGCGGGTGAATATTCCGGCGACTATAAAGTGCCGCATCGGGATCGATGAGCACGATTCAGACGAATTCCTATTCAATTTCGTCGAGACCATCGCGCAGGCAGGCTGTGAGACCTTCATCATTCATGCGCGCATTGCGCGTCTACAGGGTCTTAGCCCTAAGCAAAATCGCGATGTGCCGCCGCTGAACTATCCGCGGGTAATGCGTTTGAAAGAGCGTTTCCCGCATTTGCAAATCATAATCAATGGCGGCATTAAGACACTACAGGACGCGAAGGATTTATTGGATAGCCTCGACGGCGTAATGATCGGTCGCGAGGTGTATCAAAATCCATGGATACTCAATAGCGTGGATGAAGAATTTTTCGGAGAAAGTGCAAATGACCGAACCCGCTTCGATGTGATGCAGTCCTATATTCCCTATGTGGAGGAGCAGCGCCGTGCAGGGGTGCCCCTACAGCATATGACTCGGCATATTCTTGGCCTGTTTCATGGTGTGCCGGGCGGCAAGGCGTTTCGTCGCCACCTAAGCGAAAACGCATTCAAAAAAGATGCGGGTGTGGCGGTTCTTGAAGATGCGCTCGCATTGGTCGCAGGACACAATATGCAAGCCGAAGCAGATGCCCTTGCAGTGAATTTTGAATAATCATTCGGTAGAGAACTATGCTTTTAGCTATAAAACAATTTTTCGAAGACAAACTTTCCGTTAACGCAGAACAAGCTGCGCAGCAGAACGACAAGAAAATTGAGCTGGCCTCGGCCGCGCTAATGTTTGAGTTAATGCGAACGGATGCCCGCATAGATGAGCGCGAGAAACAGGCGCTGACTTTAGTGTTAAGCGAGACTTTTAAGCTCGGCAAAGACAGCCTGGAAGAGTTGCTCCGCATGGCAGAAACCGCCGCTACCGAGGCGACTTCCCTGTTTGAGTTTACGAGCCTGATTAACGAGAGCTATAGCTACGATCAACGTGTGCAGTTAGTTGAGAATTTGTGGAAAGTAGCCTTCGCGGATCTAAAGTTGGACCGTTATGAAGAGCATATGATTCGCAATGTAAGCGACTTGATTTATGTGCGGCACAGCGATTTCATTCGCACGAAATTAAAGGTCAAAGAGGCTTTGTCTGGTTCGAGCGAGGAGTAAGGCTTAGAAGTCGTCGAAATCGTCGTTGTAGGCGCCATCGTTCACTAAGTATTCGCGCTGCTGCAGATAGGCTTCGCGCACGAATAGGTACTCGTCACCGGAGATCAGGCCTTCCATCGATAGTACGGAGGCGCGATCGTCAATGAAGCTGAGTATGGTGAGTGTGCTACGAGCCTCGTCTTGCTGATAGTACTGAATAGGGTTAAAGAGTGTGTCGAGCACTAATCCTACCGAGTCGCGGGCCGAGCTAGGCCCAAAGAATGGCAATACCACATAGGGGCCAGCCCCCACTCCCCAACGGCCAAAGGTCTGCCCGAAGTCCTCCTCATTTTTGGTCAAGCCAACCGAGGATGCCACATCGATAACGCCGCCTATGCCGACTGTCGTGTTGATTAGCAGCCGCCCGGAATCCGAGGCAGCGTCGCGCAGCTTCAACTGCAACAGGTCGTTTGCCAGCACATTGACATCGTCGATATTGCTAAAGAAATTGCCAATGCCCTGCCTTACGATATTGGGCACTACAGTGGTATAGGTCACGGCGACAGGTCGCAAAACCCAGCCATCCAAGAATTTATTGAAGGCGTAGATGCGTAGGTTGGTTTTTTCCCACGGATCAGCGGCGAGTGCGCTCGGGCTACTCGTGAGCAGCACTATTAGCACGCTCCATGCCGCCGTTCTCATTCGCAAACTCACCTTATGGAAACCTCTAGAAACGATCATTGCTAGCCTGAAAGCGCATGCAATAGGGATCGAGTTATTTTGACAATGCCAAACCCACTAAACTTGGGGATGGTGTTTTACGCCGCGCATTATGCGCGAATGACTAGCGAGTTCCTAGCATCACAGCTAGTTTATTACGTCAGCTGAGCTTGTTTGTATCATATGTAAAATAGGTAAAAGCGCTCTATACGCTAAAAGAATAGGTCCCATTATCCCAAACACACTATTTAGAAGACATCCCCCTATATGGGGATTCTCTGGAAATTCACAATGTATCTGCCACAGTACATCTTTAAGCCCTTTTTTAGACAGCATTAACGAGCGAGTAGACCTAAACGGCGCAGTTCTTCTAAGCGTTTTGTGATTCTCTTCTCTGAGATTGGGGCTTTAGTGCCTAGGGTCTGCGCAAATAGGGACACACGCAACTCTTCAATTGACCAGCGCAGCTCCTCCAAGGCTTCGTTGGGCACTCTCGAAGCCTCTATTTCCTTTTGAACTATAGCGTGTAAATTGTTGATACTATTAGAGTAATCTATGTCTTTTTGAATTTGCCCTGGGAGTTTTTCAAGGCGCATATTGATGGCCTTTAAGTAACGTGGGTATTCGATCAAGTAATTCGCTGGGGTGCTCGACAGGTAGGAAGGCATAAACAATCGCTCCAACTGCTGTTCGATGTCGCGTTTGCTTTGGCGTAGTTCAGGCGCCTGCAAGCCTGTCAGTTGCCGACGCAAGGCAAAGGCTTCGTCCACAATATTGCGCAGTAATCGCGTAAAGCGCTCAGCGGTAGGGATTAACTCCGATTTGCCCGAATTGAGCAGAGCCTCGAAAGCATTGCGGTCGCGGGGGATTTTGGCCTCTGCAATCTCGAACGCTAATTGATAGATGGCCCGCATGCCCTCGTTCTCGAAGTCACTAGGTACCGATGTAATCTTTAAGCTTAAAGCCTTGTGGAGCTTCTTGAGCATGTCCAAGATCGTGCGTTTTTGCTGGGCTGAGCGCGCGATCAACAAGGGGATTAAACCCTTGCGGGTTAATTTGTCGGCCAGTTGCGGCGTCTCTTGCAGCACGATTGCGACACTGTCGCCATGATCGACAAGGGCTGGGTAGCGAGTGACGCTGATCTTGGAGTCGATCAGCAACTCTTTCGGTAAATCGCCAAAGTCCCATTCGCGTATCTCTGTGCGCTCAATTGGGTGATTAGCGCCTTGTGCAAGTGCCGTTATTGCCCCCTTACAGTGCTTGTCCTGCAAGGCTTGCAGTGACTGACCTCTGTCGAGTGTCTTGCCATCATCGTCTAAGACCCTAATCCAAGGCCGCAGATGGGCGGGCAATTCGATAGACTCGAGTTCATCTAAGTCGAGCTGGATGTTCTTTTTGCGCCTAGCGAAGTCTTTGAGGAGTGTTAACAAGGACTCTTTGGGAGGCGGTGAGTTCGGCGAAAGTGCCAGCAAAGTCACAAACTCATCGACAAAATCCGGTACGGGAATGAATTGTTTGCGCAGCAGCTTAGGTAAGCCTTTGAGCGTGAGGACGCAGCGCTCCTTGATCGTACCCGGAATCATCCAGTCTAAGTCCTGCAGACGCATCTGGGCGAGAATGCCTACGGGCACGTCTACAAAAGTACCGTCGTCACTCGACCCGGGTTTGAACGCATAGGCAATAGCTACCGGATTATTCTGAATAATGCTGCTGTCAGGGAAGTAATGCGCAAGATCGACGTCCACATCGCGATGTAGTAGGTCTTCCTTGCTCATATGCAGGACGTGCTTACGCTCCTGCTGCGCTTCTTTCTTCAACCAGTGTTCGAGTGAGCGACTGTCGCAGATCCCTACTGGTATCTTGCTGTTATAGAAATCGAATAGCTGGTCTTCCCCAACGATAATATCGGGTCTGCGCAGTTTTTCTTCCTCTTTGCGCAAGGCTTCCAACATCCGCAGATTATGGTTGTAGAAGTCTGCTCGGGTTTTGAGGCTGAGCCCCACTAGGGCTTCGCGGATAAATATTTCCCGAGATAGCTTGGGATCGATACGAGAGAAATCGACGCGTTGTTTCTCGATCAGGACCAGGCCGAAGAGCGATATCTTCTCAAAAGCGACTACCTGCCCCCTACTCTTCTCCCAATGCGCCTCGGCATAGTCGCGTTTTACGAGTTCGCCCGCCGCCTCGACTGCCCATTTCGGGTCTATTCGGCCTAGCATGGTCGCGAACAGGCGTGACGTCTCGATCAACTCTCCAGTAACAACCCATTTAGGCCCCTTGCGGGCGAGTACGGAGCTTGGAAAGATAGAGAACTTACGACCGCGGCTACCGTTGTACTGTCCATCATCGCCCTTCATGCCCAATTGATTGAGTGAGCCACTAAGAATGGCTCGATGAACGGCCTCGTAGTTGATCTCGTCTATGGCTGCGCGGGCATCGCCGCGCCGGTTCTCCTTAAAACCCAATTGCTGGCAGGTCAGGTGTAATTGCCTATGGGTCTCGCGCCATTCACGCATGCGCATGAACGAGAGGAAGTGCTTCTTGCAGTATTGGCGTAGGCCATTCTGTTTGAGCGCCTGGCGCTGCTCTTCATACTCATCCCACAACACTACCCAAGTGAGAAAGTCCGACTCTGGGTGAGCAAATTGCTGATGCTGTTCGCGCGCGGCTTGGCGTTTATCTGGAGGGCTCTCTTTAGGGTCTTGTACGCTTAACGCGCTGACGATGATCAATAACTCTTGCAGACACCCACGCGAGGCGGCCTCGATAAGCATACGGCCTAAGCGGGGGTCCGCGGGGATTGCGGCCATCTTGCGGCCGACTGCGCTGATCTGTCGTGCTTTATCGATAGCCCCGAGTTCCAGCAATAATTTATAGCCATCGTTGATCGCTTTCTGTTCGGGTTTGTCGAGAAAGGGAAAGTTCTCGATCTCGCCAAGTCGCAGCATTAACATCTGCAATATGACTGCACTGAGGTTCGTTCTTTGTATCTCGGGATCTGTAAACTCTGTACGACTTACGAAATCCTCTTCGCTATAGAGACGGATACAGGTGCCATGACTCACGCGGCCACAGCGCCCCGAACGTTGATTCGCGCTGGCCTGAGATATACGCTCGATCGGGAGGCGTTGAACCTTACTTGCGACACTGTAGCGAGATATGCGCGCATAGCCTGTGTCGATGACATAGACGATGCCAGGCACGGTCAACGAGGTCTCTGCGACATTCGTAGAGAGCACTATGCGACGCCCTGTGTGTTTGGCGAAAATTCTATTCTGTTCGGCAGGCGTAAGGCGGGCGTAAAGTGGAAGAATCTCGGTATTACGCATCGGCTGTTTACGTAATTCACCCGCGAGATCGCGAATGTCGCGCTCACCACTCAAGAATATCAACACGTCACCGGGGGCTTGTTTCTGCTTACGCTCTAGAGATTCTATCTCATGAAGCGCGGAGAAGATTCCCGTGCTTAGTGGATCTGATTGCGCCTTGCTAGACTCGCCATTCTCATCGTCTTCGCTCTCCAATGGTCTATAGAGGATATCTACTGGGAAGGTACGACCAGAAACCGAAACGATTGGAGCACCATCGAAATATTGCGAGAATTTTTCGACATCGATGGTGGCCGAAGTGATGATGATTTTGAGGTCTTTGCGTTTGTGTATGAGCTGTTTCAGATAGCCTAGAAGGAAATCGATATTGAGGCTGCGCTCATGGGCCTCATCGATAATGAGTACTTCGTACTTATTAAGAAAACGGTCCTGTTGTATCTCCGCAAGCAGGATGCCATCGGTCATCAATTTTACGAGCGTGTTAGGCTCGGTGTTATCTGTGAAACGCACCTGATAGCCGATAGCCTGCCCTAGAGCTGTATTAGTCTCCTCGGCTATGCGTGCTGCAACCGCTCGCGCAGCAATGCGTCGCGGTTGCGTGTGCCCGATTAAGCCGCGTGCACCGAACCCTAAGTCTAAACACATCTTGGGAAGTTGAGTGGTCTTGCCAGAGCCAGTATCACCGGCAAGTACTAACACCTGAGATTTGAGTAGTGCTGCTTTGATTTCATCGCGCTTAGCACTTACTGGGAGCTCTTCAGGGTATTCGATTCGCGGAATCGTCGCGCGCCGCGCAGCTACCGCGTCGATAGAGGCAGTAATCTTCTTCTCTAAATTAGCAAAAGCTTGGGTTTTTTGTTCGGCACTAAGGCGCTGTTTTCCAAGGCGCGCCAACTCGGTGCGTAAGCCGTGTTGTTGCGCCATGAGGCAGTCTGGAATTAGAGCTTGAAGAGAGTCCTGCACGAAATTCGATCCTTCCGGGTATAGCGAGAGCGTTTTTGCTTAGCTTGATTTTTCGAGCTTCGCCAATTCTTGTTCACGCAATTCACGCCTTAGAATCTTGCCGATGTTCGATTTAGGCAGGTCCTTCACGAAAACTATATCCTTTGGGACTTTATAGGCTGTGAGACTTTTTCTGCAGTATTCCTTTAAGGCTTTCTCTGTAATAGAAGTATCCCTTGCTACGGCGAAAAGTCGTATCTTCTCCCCAGTACTTTCGTTAGGTAAACCTATCGCAGCGCTTTCGAAGATATCGGGGTGAGAGTTTGCTACTTCTTCAATCTCACTTGGGAAGACATTAAAGCCAGACACGATAATCATCTCTTTCTTGCGATCGACAATGCGGATATAGCCTTCATCGTCGATCTGCACATAATCGCCTGTCTTGAACCAACCGTCTTCTGTTAGAGACTCGGCGGTGGCCTCTTCGTTGCGCCAGTACCCCTTCATTACTTGCGGACCTCGCACCCACAATTCGCCCTTCTCTCCGCTAGCGACTAACTTGCCTTCTTCGTCGACAACCTGCGTCTGTGTTTCAGGAACAGCGAAGCCCACAGTCCCTAGCTTGACATGACCTGGAAGATTGAGGGAGACCACCGGTGAACATTCGGTCAAACCGTAGCCTTCGTAAATTTCACATTTGCTTATGCGAGTCCAATCCTCTGCTACCTTTGGCGTAAGTGCCATGCCACCGGCCCCACAAAATCGCAAATTGCTGAAATCGACCTCTGTGATTTTCGGGTGCCGACACAGGGCTAAATAGAGCGTGTTAATACCCAACACCCCGTTTGGCTTAGTCTGCGCAAGCACTTTTACGAAGCCATCTATGTCTCTTGGGTTAGGTATAAGAATGCTGTGATTGCCGGCATAGATCATGGTCAAGCAGTGCATCATAAACGCATAGGTATGATACAGAGGCAATGGACCAACGATGCTATCCTGCCCGTCTTTTATCACTGACTTACTCACCGCTCGCAATTGCATCATATTCGCGAGTAAGTTTTTATGAGTTAACATGACCCCTTTAGAGACGCCAGTGGTACCGCCGGTGTACAGAATTATTGCTACATCGGTACCTGAATCCACAGTTTCTTGTTTGGCTATGTTCTGTGTGCCACTCACAATGGAGCGCCATTTTATGGCCGTAGGCAAGTTATAAGAAGGCACCATTCTCTTTAAATAGCGCGCACCCAAATTCAAGACAGTACGCTTCAAACCTGGTAGTGCATCTCCAATCTCAGTAGTAATTATTGTCTCTATGCTTGTTTCAGGCAGAATACTCTCGAGCTTATTGGCGAAATTCACAAGAATCACGATCGCCTTTGCACCGCTGTCTATAAACTGGTGCTTCATCTCTGGTTCAGTATAAAGAGGATTGGTGTTCACCAAGACTAAACCGGCTTTAGTTGCCCCGATCGCGACAATGGGAAATTGCAGCACATTGGGTAGTTGAATTGCAATGCGGTCACCGGGTTTGAGGTTCTTCTGTGTGCGAAGAAACGCGCAGAACTCGTCACTAAGGCGCTCAAGTTCTTGATAACTAATGGTGTGTCCCAGCGCTGTGAATGCTGGCAAAGTTGGATACTGCTCAAAGACATATTCATACATCTGAACCAATCGGGAGAAGCGATCGGGGTCTAGATCATCTTTCAGTTCGATATCTGTTCTTGCAGCCATAGTTATTCTCTTTGGTAAAGGTTGGGCATTGTGCCCCGACTAGTGGGCAGGCATGTGTGGGGTCTTCTTTGTCTTCCCACTTAACATGGCCATCGCCTCTTCTAATCCTTTAAAACTCAGTGGAAACATACGCTCCTCCACTATCTCTCGTATCAATTCGATCGAGTAATTGTGTTCCCAGTATTGCTTACTTACTGGATTGAGCCAGACAAGCCGCTCGAAGGCCTCTGTCATACGGGACATCCACACGGCGCCGGGTTCCTCATTGTAGTGCTCGATACTGCCACCTACATGAGTGATCTCATAGGGAGCCATCGTAGCATCGCCAACGAAGATAACCTTATAATCCTTGCCGTAGCGGTGCAAAATATCATAAATAGAGGTCGTTTCGGCCGCGCGTCGATGACTTTTTTTCCACACCGACTCGTAGAGACAATTGTGGAAATAGAAGTATTCGAGATGCTTAAACTCCGAGCGAGCCGCTGAAAACAACTCCTCACAAAGGCGTACATAAGGGTCCATAGAGCCCCCTATATCAAAGAATATAAGCACCTTTACTGAATTGTGTCGCTCCGGGACCATTTTAATATCGAGCAGGCCTGCGTTACGCGCTGTGCAGGAGATGGTGTCGCTGATATCGAGTTCTTGCTCGGCACCTGTGCGAGCAAACTTACGTAGGCGTCGCAATGCCATCTTGAGATTGCGCGTGCCTATCTCGACATCGTCGTCTAGGTCTCGAAAAATCCTCTTATCCCACACTTTTACGGCTTTGTGTGAGCGCGACTCGTTCTGTCCTAGGCGAATGCCTTCTGGGTTATATCCAAACGCTCCATAGGGCGAAGTGCCGCCCGTGCCTATCCACTTGTTGCCGCCCTGATGTCGCTCTTTCTGCTCTTCTAGGCGCTTGCGAAACTCCTCGAATAGTTTCTCGAGACCGCCCAAGGCTTCGATCTGCGCCTTCTCCTCTTCGCTAAGACTCGACTCGAACTCTTTACGCAACCACTGCTCGGGTATTAGGGAATTGAGTACATCGTCGAGTTTAGCGAGGGTATCGAAGTAGTTTGCAAAGGCGCGGTCGAAGCGGTCGAAATGCTTCTCGTCCTTGACCATGCACAGGCGAGCCAAATAATAGAAATCGTCGATACTAGCGAAGACGAGTCCTTTCTCTAGGCAGTCGAGCAGTGCGAAGAGTTCCGAAAGTGTTACTGGAATCTTCTCGGCCCGTAGTGCCTGAAAGAATTGAATCAACATGCCCTTACCTTTTAGCCCTGTGCATAAAGGCCAAGCGCTCTAACAAATGAACGTCTTGTTCGTTCTTTAGCAATGCGCCGTACAGAGGAGGAATGGCGTTCTTGTTTTCGTGGTCTTTGAGCACGTCCTCGGGTATGTCGTCAGCCAGGATTAATTTTAGCCAATCGATCAACTCAGAGGTTGAGGGTTTCTTTTTCAGCCCAGGTATCTTGCGGATGTCGAAGAATACCTCCATTGCTTGCTGAAGGAGGGTTTGCTTAATCTTGGGGTAGTGCACATGGACGATTTTCTCCATGGTCACTGCATCGGGGAAGTTAATATAGTGGAAGAAACAGCGGCGCAGAAACGCATCTGGCAATTCCTTCTCATTATTACTGGTAATGATAATTAGCGGACGATGCTTGGCTTTGATGACTTGTTGGGTCTCGTAGACATAGAACTCCATCTTGTCCAATTCCAACAATAAATCATTCGGAAACTCGATATCGGCCTTATCGATCTCATCGATCAGGAGAACTGTTTGTTGATCGCGATCGAACGCTTCCCAGACCTTGCCCTTCACTATGTAGTTGGCAATATTATGCACTTTCTCATCGCCAAGCTGAGAGTCGCGCAGGCGTGACACTGCATCGTACTCATACAAGCCTTGCTGTGCCTTGGTAGTTGACTTGATGTGCCATTGAATCAGGGGGAAGCCCAAGGCTTGAGCGACTTGTTCGGCCAGCATAGTCTTGCCGGTACCGGGCTCGCCCTTGATGAGTAATGGTCGCTGTAGGTTAATCGCCGCGTTAACGGCCATCTGCAATTCTGAGGTGGCAACATATTGATCTGTGCCTTCGAATCTAATCATTTTCTACTGGGCCTTTTCGAATGGAAAGGAGCGCTCGAACGCCTAAGACGCAGAACTTTTCTCTGATCGCTTGAGCAAGCGCTTAATTAGAGCGCCAGAAAGTGTCACCAGAACGCCAAACATAATCGCTATGGACAGTGGCACCAAGGCGCGCACAAAGGCGTTGCCACCGACCGTAACCATATCGAGCATCATCACCATAAGTGCGGGTGCTAATAGGTCTGCTTCAGGGCTGACGTACCAAGGGGTAAACATTAGGGCGAGAAGGATCGCGCGCAGGGAATTAGCGAGGGGTTTGAACTTAATTCCGCCAGTGAAACGGTAGAAAATCATATAGCACACGGCGCCCGCGGCTATATAGACAGCCCATCCGAAAATATAGTCATAGATATCTAACATGCTGCACTTACCCAGCGAATGATGTGCTCTTCGAGACCCTTTTCATGCACGAACTCCTCCGATATCACTTTCCCTGTTACCGAGATCTGTTGTGCGTTGATGGCCGCTCGGCTGCCCTGTAAAAGCGGGTGCCACTGCGGCAAGGGTTTCCCCTCATAGCGCAGTCTATAGGCACACGTATCTGGAATCCAGTGCAGTTGTTCGAGCATCTCCATATCTAGCACTAGGCAGTCGGGGACGAGTTTCTGCCTGTTGGAGTAAGCCGTGCAAGCACAGCGCTCAGTATCTAAATAACGGCAAACCACGCGGGTGTAATGCACGCTTTCGTCTTTACTATTGATGAGCTTCTTCAGACAGCAACGCCCACAACCGTCGCAAAGGGCTTCCCATTCAGCGCGGTTGAGCTGTTCTAGTGGTCGCTCCCAGAACCTTTCGCCCAAACTGCTTTGATTGAGATCCTGAGTCACTTGTTTGAACCTGTCTTGAGTGCCTTGCGCATGGGCTCCTCGAGTAATGTTTGACGCCAGCCGGACAGTCCTTCTGGCCAGCTAAACTCCGTCGAGGCATGGGCGGCAGTGATTAAGGGCAGCAGTTGTTTCTTACGCGCCAATAGCTCTGGCGCCATCCCAAGCTGTTCTGCGAGTTGCCTTACGATGCCTTGGCAGAGCTTGAGGGTCTTGCGCATCTCGCTATTGAGAGGCTGCTCTGTGAGCTCGGGTCGTGGCGCAGGGCCCCTCTGAGGTGCCTTTATAAGCGCTAGGATTTCGGCACCATCACGGTTCACTAAGGGCCGTGGGAGGTCCGCTACGGCGGCGAGTTCGCTAGGCTCTAATGGCATCGCTGCGGCGATAGCGAGTAATTCGGCATCTTTCGCTATCCAACTGCGGGGCTTATTACGCCCCCGCGCCTGCTCTTCACGCCACTCACACAGTCTCTGCAAAGCCGCCAATTGCGGAGCGTCGAGGCGCCATGCGCCGCCTAGGCTCAGATAGTAGTCTTTCCAAGAGGCCGCATCGGACTCTGGTGTGGCAGCTGCCAACATCTGGGCAAACTCATCTTCGGCCCAAGCACTGCGTTTAGTTGTAACGAGCTTGTCTTTGAGGAACTGGGTGATAGCAGGTAAGTAGGCGACATCCAAAGCCGCATAATTACACTGATCCTCTGTGAGAGGGCGTCGCGTCCAGTCTGAGCGAGTCTGATCCTTACTCACCTCTATCTCGAGAATTTCCTTCACTAGGTTCTGGTAGCTAATGCTGTAACCGAAGCCAAGGAATGCGGCAGCGCGCTGGGAATCGAATAAGGGAGTCGGTAACTGCTTGAAGAAGTCTTTGAATACCACGAGGTCTTCTGAGCAAGAGTGTAGAACTTTCGTTATTGCCGGATTGTTTAAAAGGGCAATAAAGCCACTCCAATCGCTCAGGACAAGTGGGTCGAGTAGATAATTCTTTAAGCCATCACCTACCTGAATTAGCCCAATGCGGGGATAGAAGGTGTCGACACGCACGAACTCCGTGTCAAGCGCTATCAGTGGCAACTGCTGCCATTGCTCGCACAGAGTCGCAAGTACTGCGTTGTCTGTGACATAGACGGGTGCTTCGATTGTAATTGTTGTTGCGCTCATAATTGTCTTACAACGAGTCTGCCATTAAACGCATGGCTCAGCGTGCCGCCATCGACAAACTCGAGCTCTCCTCCCACAGGTACTCCATGGGCAATGCGTGAAATGACGATATCGAATCCTTTGAGTTGTTCGGCGATGTAATAGGCTGTTGCCTCACCTTCCACTGTTGGGTTGCTAGCGAGGATCACTTCCTCCACTGCTTGTTTGCGCAAGGTTGCCACAAGCTCGGGTATGCCGATCTCATCGGGGCCAATGCCATCTATAGGGGACAGATGCCCCATAAGCACAAAATACAGGCCTTTATAGCTACCGGTCTGTTCTATCGCATGCACATCTGCAGGAGAGCCCACAACACAGAGCAGGTTTCTATTGCGTGCTGGATTGGTGCAAATACGGCAAAATTCATCTTCTGTGAGCGTCCTGCATTGTTTGCAATGACCAACGTTTTCTAAGGCCTCTTCGAGCACAGCGGCAAGGTGCTTGCCCCCTTCCCTATTGCGCTCCAATAAATACAGCGCCATACGCTGTGCTGACTTCGGCCCAACGCCAGGCAGACAGCGCAGTGATTCCACTAATTTCTCGATTAAGGGGCTTGCAAACATTTCATTGCTCTCTTGCGAAATTCTTAGAACGGCAGCTTGAAGCCCTCTGGCAATTTAAGCCCAGCCGCCATGCCCGACATATTGTCGCGGTTCTTCTCTTCGATCTTCTTAACGACATCATTGATTGCGGCGGCTATGAGGTCTTCTATTACGTCTTTGTCCTCGCCCATAAGGCCGGCATCCAATTCCACCTTCTGTACGTCGTGACGACCATTCATGTGGACTTTGACCAGGCCTGCGCCCGATTCTCCAACCAACACAATCTTGGCGGACTCTTGCTGGGCACGCTGCATCTGCTCTTGCATTTGCTTCGCTTGTTTCATTAGTTCATTGATATCGGTCATGGCTTTTCCTCGCTCAAAATGCTGACACTATCTGGCACGATATACGCCGAGAAAGTGTTAATAATTGCTTGAATATGTTCATCCTCTTCAAACTCAGTGCGCGCCTGCTGTAGCGCTTCTTCGCGCATACGTTGTCGGAATTGCGCGGGGGACTCAGCGTCGATGGCGCTAATCAGCAAGGTAAGTTTAAGAGCTTTCTTAAAGTGTTCGCTTAGCAACTGCTCTATTCTGCGCCCATGCTCTTCGTTGTAAAGCGCGCTTTGTGTCTCGTCTAGTGTGAGTGTCACGCTGTTATCGCTCATGTCCACTAATACGCAGTTGGCCAGAAGATTGCCAGTAATACCGGTGACGCCAAGATCACGCACAATCTGAATCCAGCGCTCTGTCTGATTACGTGGTGCAGGATCAGCCTCGGCAACTGCGGGAGCTGCATCGCTAGCAACCGCAACTTCGGCAACCGCTATCGGATCGGGCTCAGGGGGCTGTTCTAGTGTGGCACTTGCGTCTTGCGCTGCGCTCAGCGCTGGCGCATCAGTTTGACGCTGCGGCTCTACGAGGGGTTCTGGGCTAGGAGCTTGCGTCTGCGTATTGGCATTATCCGGCTCGAGGCGGATTTCCGGCTCTGGCTCGGAGATTAGTTCAGGCTTTTTTTTTTGCGTATCCGTGCTGTCGTCGGGCGTAGCCGATTCTGCTGTCTCGATAGCGCTCGACGCAGGTGCCTGAGGAGAGAAGACCAGCATACGCAGCAGAAGCATCTCGAATGCCATACGCGCATCGAACGCTACGTTCATATCGGCGCGACCATTCAGCGCGATCTGGTAATACAGCTGTACTTGTTCGGCAGTGAGTTGCTTGGCTATGCCGAGTATCTGTTCGCGATCACCCTGGCTATTGTCGACGCCGCCGGGCACCAGTTGTGCGATCGCGATGCGATGCAGTAGCGACAGCAAATTATCGAGCAGAAGGAAATAGTCGAATGAACGCGACGCTATCACGCTGACTGTCTCGAGAAGATCGTTGGCGTCCTCGGCATTCAATGCCGCTACGATGCGCAGTATTAGTGCCTGATCAGGGGTGCCCAATAAGGTGCTAACCTCTGCTTCAGTAACATTGCCTGCACAGAAGGAAATGCTCTGGTCTAGCAAAGTCAGTGCGTCACGCATGCTGCCCTGTGCACTCTTGGCGATGCTCCAAAGAGCGCCCTCTTCACAGGGAACCTGTTCTGCAATCAAGACCGAGCTTAGGTATTCGACGATTTTCTGTGGACTCAGATTCTTCAGGCTAAATTGCAGGCAGCGCGAAAGAATCGTAATCGGTAGCTTATGAGGATCTGTAGTGGCCAGCAGAAACACGACATGGGGTGGTGGCTCTTCCAGCGTTTTCAACAGAGCGTTGAAACTGTGATTGGAGAGCATGTGGACTTCGTCTATGAGATAGACTTTATAACGCCCAACCGATGGTGCGTATTGCACGTTCTCTAATAATTCGCGGGTATCTTCAACCTTAGTCTTGGAGGCCGCATCGACTTCGATTAGGTCGATAAAACGCCCTTCGCCGATCTCTAAACAAGCGCTACATTTGCCGCAAGGAGTAGAGCTGATGCCCTCTTCGCAGTTTAGGCACTTCGCGAAAATGCGCGCGATAGTCGTTTTGCCAACGCCGCGGGTGCCTGTAAACAAGTAGGCATGATGTAGGCGTTGATTGTCTAAGGCGTGGACGAGGGTCTGCAGGACATGTTCTTGACCAGCCATGTCGCTGAATGATTTAGGTCGCCATTTTCTCGCCAATACCTGGTAAGTCATCTGATTCCGGTCACTATCAAGGGCGTTCTAATTGGTTTCTGGGCGTTTTTGAGCGCCGAGATAAACGCAGGGGTGCTGGCGAGGTCGTATCTAGAGTTGGAGGTACCTCCTGCCAGCCACACCACGGCACATGAGTCAGCTATTACCGTTGCTCCCTTCCGGGCCTGGCGGGGTTCACAGCTTATCATTGCGAGGGGACCAGCAAGAGATACCATCAAGCGTGAATACACCTATCAGTGCCATCACAGCGGCGCATTATGGGTAAATTCTCCCGCTTAATCAAGCGCAATACCCCGTTGGTCTTTATTGCGAGCTCGCTTAAGGTAATGCAAAACTGAGGATTCGAGAATCCGCCCCCGCCCCCACCGCAATCGCAATATATTGAGTCCCCTGAGCACTATAGGACATAGGGGTTCCGCTAGGTGGCAGCGGCATCTCGATCTCATGCAAAACAGCGCCATTTGTCTTATCGAAAGCCCGCAATAGGTAGCGACCACCATCTTCCTGTGCCACAAACAACAGAGTTTTAGTCAGAAGTGGCCCCGTTCGCGAAGGCGAGCCAACCGGCCCGGGGTCTAAGGCCCCTTCGGCAATAATGCGTGCTCGTACCCCTTCCCCATGAGGGACCATCCACTCGTGTTCCCCGGTATTGAGGTTGATCGCGGTGATGCGTCCATAGGGTGGCTTGGTTAAGGGCAGGCCACGAGGACTTGGCGCGGCACCATTGCCACCGCGCATATAGGCGAAATTGGATTTCTCGGGGTCGGGCCCTAGAAGGGTTACTACCATCGGAGCGCTGCCCGAAGGGATATAGAGAATACCTGTGTCTGGGTCTGCCGCAGCGCCTTGCCAGCCTCCCCCACCAAACCAACCGGGGAAGTTAATGGTGCCCCGCAGCGAGGGCGGCGTGTACAGGGGGCCGTAATCGAACTTCTCGATAGCCTGCAATGCTTCGTTACGCAGCTCCGGCGTGAAGTCGATGAGTGTTTCTTCAGAGATTCCCTGAGGCTCGAAAGGCGCTGGCTTACTGGGGAAAGGTTGAGTTGGAGAGAGTGCCTCGCCCGGAATGCTGCTGCGAGGGACAACGCGCTCCTCGATAGGCCAAACCGGCTCGCCAGTCACGCGGTCGAAGACAAAGACGAATCCTTGTTTTGTGACTTGCGCCACGGCCTTAATGGGCTTGCCTGCAACGTTGATGTCGATCAGATTGGGCGCCGCAGGCAAGTCATAGTCCCAAACGCCATGATGAACAAATTGGAAATGCCACACCCGCTTACCAGTGGCGGCTTCTATACAGACTAGACTCTCCGCGAATAGATTATCGCCCTTGCGATGACCGCCAAACCAGTCGTTCGTTGGCGTGCCGATGGGAAGATATACATAACCGAGCTCTTCATCGGCACTCATCAGCGTCCAGACATTGGTATTCCCAGTGTACTCCCACGCCCCCTCCTCCCAGGTCTCGTTGCCATATTCGCCCGCCTGCGGGATGGTATTGAATATCCACACTCGCTCGCCGCTGCGCACGTCAAAACCACGCACATGGCCGGGCGGGGCTTCCTTGTAATTGGGGATATCGCTTATGGACGAGCCCACGACCACGATATCGCCCACAACCAGAGGCGCAGAGATTTGAGTGTAGGCGGCACGGTCAACCTCACGACCAAGGCCGAGAGTCAGGTCTATACGCCCCTGGTCACCGAACTGCGGATCAACAAGCCCTGTGCTGGCGTCAATCGAATACAGATAGGCGTCGTTCGTGGGCATGAGGATGCGACTACTCTGGCCATCGCTCCAGTAAGACACGCCGCGGTGGTTGTAGCCTAGGTTAGTTGGCCGACCAGTCTCCCAGGCCTTGCTGTCGTAGACCCACAGGGACTCTCCGCTCACCCCATCGATCGCCGCTACACGCCCGTAGGAGGTGCTGACATAGAGCACGCCGTCTATCGCGATTGGCGTCACTTTATAGGCGCCTGGGGTCGCGATGAAGTTCTGTTGCGCCTGATTCTCTAGGACCGTTGGGTTATCGGGAGAGTCCCAAGACCAGCGGGTTTGGAGAGAGGTGACGTTAGCGGCGCTGATTTGTTCAAGCGCGGTGTATTTACTGGAAGAGGAGTCTGATCCATAGGAGGGCCAGTCTGCGGCGTGGAGCGTTGGGGATAAGTCAATGCTTATGAGTAAGTAAGCGATCGAACCTAGTCTGTACGCCTGACGATAAATTCTCATGCGAAGAGCCCCCACCCTTATTTTTGTTTGGATTGATGGTACAGGATGGTGACTTCTACGGGAAAGCTGTTTAGGGGGGAGATTAGATCCGTGTCTGAGACAACTGGTTGTAGGGGCCCATGCCCTCGTAAGGGGGTGCCCTGCAGGCGATTGGCCTAAATCTTCCACAGATCCTCATCAATCGCACCATTCGCTTGCAAGGCAAGCTCC
>CAJXUA010000012.1 GCA_913060695.1 uncultured Gammaproteobacteria bacterium
GTATCAACATGCTGAGATTTAAGCCTTTTTTATTCTGCTAAGTGGGACAGCAATGGGTCAGAGTAATTTTATCGTCACCATTATACGGGGCAGGGACTTCATTTTCGATAAAGTTACTCTGACCCCATTTATCTTTTAGCGTTCAATCCCATACCCCTGCACCTTTGGGTTTGGCGTACTGCCACTATCTATCACCGACTGGCTCACCACATTCGTGAAGCGTTGGCGAATATTGAGAGGGGCATGTCCGGGTAGTTGTATGAACATAAGCCCTATGAGGTCCTCTACAGGATCGGCGTAGTACAAGGTGCCATAAGCGCCGCCCCAACCATAGCTACCTGGGGAAGCGGTATCGAAAGAGAGTGTTGGATCGACGAGCACGCCGAAGCCTAGGCCAAAACCGAAGCCTGGCCCGCGCACGTACACATCCTTGTCGCCGGTTTGATTGCTGATCATGAGCTCTACTGTCATGCGACCTAACAAACGTACTCCGTCCAACTCGCCACCATTAGAGATCATCTGCGCAAAGCGAATATAGTCGGACGCCGTGCTGTTCAAGCCAGCGACGCCTGGGAAATAAGTGCTTGGCTCCTTATACGCAGCGGCCTGCTGTAACTCCGACTCACCGTTCGCCGTTGGTCGATAGACGGCCGCAACACGGTTCACCTTGTCGCGGGGAATATTGTAGAAAGTGTCGTTCATGCCCAGGGGCTGAAAGAGGCGCTCACGTAGGAACTGATCGATAGACTGCCCTGAAATTTTCTCGACTAGTATCGCCACATAGTCGGTGGAGCTTCCATACTGCCATTGCTCTCCTGGGTGGAATGCGGCAGGGATTATCGCCGCGCGTGCTATGCGCTCGCCGAGCGTTGCGAACGCCTCACCATTATTGGTCACCCAGCGCTGCTCCTCCTCTGTCAAGCCCATACCGTCGGGATTAAGAGATAGGCCCGAGGTGTGAGTTAACACATGGCGTATAGTGACTGGCCGCGCTTCGGCCACATTGCTTGCGCGAGCTCCGTCGGAAACCCGTACTTTGTGGTCAGTGTACTCTGGAATCCAGTCGGAGATGGGGTCGTCCAAACGAAAGCGCCCCTCCTCAAACAGCATCATCAGCGCCGTCGACACGATAGGCTTGGTCATCGACGCGAGATAGAAAATCGAGTCCGTCGTCATAGGCATATTCTGCTCGCGATTATTCCAACCTACTGCAGAAAGATGCACTACCTTGCCATGTCGCGCGACTAGGCTAACTGCACCCGCGATTTGATTATCATCAACGAAGCGCTGGAAGTAGTCATCGATACGCTGCAAACGCTCCGATGACATGCCCACCGATTCGGGTTCTGCCATAAGCAACTCATCTGCAGCGATGATGCTTGTTGAATGCAATGTAAGTGCAGAAACGATAAATGCCGCTCCTACAGTTGCCCGTATAAGGCCTCGCAAAGCTCGTTTGCTAGTGTTTTTATTTTTGTTCATGAAGCAGGCTCCTTATCGAGAAAAGCGGACAAATCGGCGGCAGATCACGTTTTAAATAGGTGGAATAAAAGGTATCTCGCAGGAGAGGGAATGTCGAGCGTCAAAAACTCGTGTCCCGTTCAGCATTATCCACGCAGATGCCTGATATACAGGCCTACCCTTTGGGCCTGCACTGCCACACACATCTCTTTAAGCTCATAAACCTGACCTGGCTGATGGGGCTCAAAAGTCTAATTATGCGAAACCCAAGTCGTGAACACTACCTACTTGCGCCCAACTTGTCAGCAGTATACGATTCGTATATACATCGTATACTAAGGCTCCGATATGGGTATCGTAAAGATAAGTGAAGAACTGCACGAAGACATTCGCAAGGCTAGCTCGGTGATGGTGCGCTCCATCAATGCCCAAGCCGAATACTGGATCAAGATAGGCATGCTTGCCGAGGCTAACCCCACCATGTCCTTCTCGCAGATCATGAGCGAGCAGATGAAGCACGCCGAAGTCGAGACAAGGAAGATCGCCTGTGGATGATGTAAAGCTAAAAAACCCTGCAGAGCTTGCTGTGATGCGCGAAGCCGGACGCTTGCTCGCCTTGGTTTTTCACTACCTCGACACCCAGATGAAAGCCGGCATGTCCACAATGGACGTGAACGACCTAGCAGAGCGCTATATCGTCGACGAGCTGGACTCTCGCCCTGCGAGTAAGGGCCAATATGGTTATCAATACACGCTGAACACTTCCGTAAATCATGTCGTTTGTCATGGCGTTCCTGCCGAGACGCAGATACTGCGCTCGGGCGATATCGTCAACGTCGATATCACCCTAGAGAAGGGCGGCTTCATCGCCGACTCCAGCAAGATGTATATGATTGGCGAAGTAGCCCCGCTCGCCAAGCGCTTGGTGGATAAAACCTATGAGGCGATGTGGGAAGGCATTCGGGCTGTTAAACCCGGCGCCACACTCGGCGATATCGGCCATGCCATACAGCGCCATGCGCAGAGCAACGGCTACTCCATCGTGCGCGAGTACTGTGGCCACGGCATAGGTAGAGAAATGCATGAAGACCCGCAGGTGCTGCACTACGGGCAGCCCGGCAAAGGGCTAGTTTTGAAAGAGGGCATGACCTTCACTATAGAGCCTATGGTCAACCAAGGTCGCGCAAAAGTTAAGACGAAGAAAGATGGCTGGACAGTCGTCACCAGCGATAAAAAGCTATCCGCACAATGGGAACACACCATTGCAGTTACCTCGGAAGGTTTTGAGGTGCTGACACTTAGAGAAGAGGAGCGTGTGTAGCAGGCTGCTGTGACACCTCAACCTCCCGCCCCTACCAAATGGCAATCCTTCGTATCTTAAGTTAGTTTTAATAAACTGCAGATACCATTGCGCGGCATCATTGTGCCAGTACTGTTTTCACTGTGCTGAAAAACCCCAAAAAATAGAGGTTCACGTGAAAAATATATTTTGCCTAATTAGTTTCCTGATAGCCCTGCCAGCCTTTGCACAGCAAGACGCTACACTGTTTGGACATGTCCTCAACCAGCAAAGCGGAAGTCCACTGGAACGTGTCATCGTAGAAATAGGCGACGAGCAATCTGCCACATTGATCGCGGGAACACTGACAGACACAGACGGTTATTTCGAACTAGAGGGCATTCCCACCGGCAATCTCACTCTTACATTTACAGCCGCGGGTTTTGCAGAGTCCAGCACCGACATCGTCGTGTTCGCTGGCAATGATAACTACAATTTGGGCGACATTCGGCTTCGCGAAAATACCGGCACTGTGGAAGAGATCACAGTTCTCGGCCAGCAGCTAGACGCAGCCACACTCGAGTCTCGTATCTACAGTCTCGACAATAATGTGGCACAGAGCACCGGCTCCTTAGCGGACGTTATGCGGACTTTGCCTGGCATAACCGTGGAACAAGATGGCCGCATCCAGTTACGTGGCAGCGACCGCGTAACGATTCTTATCGACGGAAGGCAGTCAAGCCTCACCGGCTTTGGCAATCAAGCGGGTGTAGACACGATTCCTGCGGCAGGCATCGAGAGTATCGAGATCATCAACAACCCCTCCTCTCGTTTCGATGCCACAGGCATGGCTGGCGTCATCAACATCCGTTACAAAGAAGAGCATGTGCAAGGTCTAAACGCAGAGGTTGGCTTGTCTTACGGAGTTGGACAGCTTTCCAAACGTAAATCTGACTTACCTACGGACCTAGGTAGTTTTACTAGCAACCCCAAGATTACGCCTCGTGTAAACCTTAGCTACAACACGGAAAAGCGCCGTTACTTCTTCAATGCAGAAGTGTTGAAACAAGAAGACTTGCCTAACAACGAATTCACCACCCGTTACTACGATAGCGGCCGCACTACCTTTTCGCAGGTGCCCGAGAACCGTAAACAGATCCAGACTATCGTGAGCGGCGGTATGGACTGGAATATCGATGATTACAATATTTTTACTCTCTCAGCTGTTCTAGATTATGAGAGCCACGAAGACAATGCCGAGGTGCCGTTTATCAATGGCGATGATATGCAACGTTATCGCTTCTGGTTCTGGCGCGAAGAAGAGGTGACCGGTTTCCTAAACCTCAACGCCAACTACGAGCACAAGTTTTCCGAACCTGGCCACGAGCTAACCGGCACTATTCAGTACACACGCGGCTGGGAGGATGAAGACTATTATCTCAATGACCGTTCGGCTCTGCGCAATGCCTCGGATTCGACACACCTCTCGGCGAAAGAGAATACCGTCCCAATCCAAATAGATTATGTTAGGCCACTGCGTGAAGGACGCATCGAGACCGGGGCTAAGTACCAGCGGCGCTGGATACCCATCGGCTACGACGTGGTAAAAGGTGAAGACACCATAATCTATCCTGGCCTTGGCGACTGGTCCGAATGGGGCGAGAACATCTATTCCGCCTACGGCAATCTCGTATACGAGAACAGCCGCTATGGAGTAGAGGGCGGCGTTCGCGTCGAGCAGACCGATGTCTATTACGACCTGCCGAGCGAGAATATCTACTACGCCAACAGTGATTCCTACGATTACTTTGAGGTATACCCTAGCGTGCGATTGAGTTACAAACTCGGCGACAATAGCAGCATCGCGGCTTATTACAATAAACGTGTTGACCGCCCCGGCGAACCCGAACTACGCATATTCCCGAAGTACGACGATCCAGAACTTCTGAAGGTGGGCAACCCCTATCTAAGACCGCAATTTACTACCAGTACGGAACTGGCTTTCGAGCAACTTTGGAACTCTGGCTCCCTGATCTTCTCTGTGTATCAACGAGATATCACCGATCCCTTTATTCGCGTATTCGACATAGACAACAGCAATGCCGAGTACGACATTGTTAATCGTATATATCAGAATGTAGGAAGCGCCACTAACAATGGCATTGAGCTCATATTTTCCCAAGAACTAGTGGAGTATTGGCAACTGAGTGGCAGCCTGAACTGGTACGAGAACCACGTCGACCACTATGAGACCGAACTATTATTCCCTGTAGTACGCCCCTTTACTGTGGAGGAGTCTACAGACGACACTTGGAACTTTAATCTCAACAATCAATTTGATCTGCCTTATCAGATTCGCATGCAGCTCTCGTATACCTACTATGCTGAGAAGAATTTCGCCCAAGGCGTCGAAGCCGCGCGCTCTTCTATTGACCTCGGTCTTAGTAAACCAATCTTAGACAACCGCGGCGAACTAGTGTTCTCGGTTACTGATCTTTTGAACGACTTTGGTATTAGGCAAAATATCGACGGTAACGGTTTCAACGCAGTCTATGAGAACTATTATGAGACTCAGGTGATCTCTTTGGGCTTCACTTATAGGCTATAAACTTCAACTGAAACCGTGAGTCAGTTTGAATGAGCGCGCTCACGGGGCGACAGTTTGCTCATTTACGGCAGGCAAACCCGAGACAGCGACGCAATATAGCTGATCGCTTAGAGATACACGAATATCAAGCTGCAATAACTCTATATAGGCTTTAACGATCGTTAGGCCCATTCCTATATGGCTTTCAGAATTTCTAGAGTCCTCCTTGCGCCATAAGCTTTCGAACACATGCGGCAGGTCTCCTTCTTCTAGCTCGTCGGTATAGTTCTTGATGGTTAACGTTGCCAACTCACCATCCGTTGTTAGACATGCAGAAATAGTGGAGTCTTCGATACTGTACTCAACCGCATTTGAAAGCAGATTAGAGATTATCAAGTCGAACTCTATATAGCTCGTGATCACGCGTGCCGCAGCATCACCCACGAACTCGAAACGAAGCCCTTTGCTATCGGCTTGCTTTGCGTACTTCTTCCAATTCTCTGTAAACCTCTGCGCTACTCCAATCTCTGATATCTCAAGTTTCAACGGAGTCTTCTTACAACGAGCAAGTTCGAACAAGCTATTTACAATGAGGTGCATCTTCTCGCTTGATTTCAATACATCGTTGTAAAATTCCAATTGATCTACTTTCTTTGGCCATCTCTTTGCCACCTCTGCCATGTTCATCAACTCTGCGATGGGAGTTCTCAGTTCATGCGCTGCATCGGAAGTAAACCTTTGCTCGCGTCTAAAACTATCTGAAATCCTCTCTAGCGCTTGATTGATGACCTTGACGATACTCTCCATGTCGGCAACAGAAGAGTTTATCTTTATCGGCTCAACAAGGCGGTTTACATCCAGCGTTTCTAGCTGTGTTTTAAGCTCCTCTAAAGGCCTCAACCCCCTGTCCGTTGCGATCCGAATTGCTACATACATAAAGAGCAGCACTAAAGGAATAGAGAAAAGAAGAGTAAAATTGACTAGGAGGATGAGAAAGTCCAGAGACTCTCGTTCTCTTGATATCAGCAGAATCATCTCATCATCACTGGCAGTCCTAGAGGCTGAACGAAGTTCTTCGTCTAGCTGTGGAATGAAATTGAGTTGTAATAACCGTCCCTTCTGACCATCATAGAGATCAACATCGCTGAACAGTTGCACTCCCGGCGAACTCGCCTTAAATGGCATGCTGTCACCCTTCAAGCTATTTGAACTCTCGAACACTCTGCCGCTGACATATCGAAACTGAAAGTACTCTGGGTTTTCTTTGCGCTCGAACTCCGGCATAAACTCGTCTGCGAAATTGAACTCGATACCCTCATCGTCTTCCTCAACTAGTGTGAGTAGCACCTGCGCCTTCGCTAAAAGATTCTTGTCAAAATTTTCTTCCAACCACCCTACGATAAACCAATTTGCCGTAGTGGCTTTAAGGGTCAATATGATGCCCACCCCAAGTAAGGAGCTAAGGATGATATTGTTCTTTATGGATTTTCTGAACATGGTTTTCTGATTACGTAGCCGAAGCCTCTATGGGTCTGAATGAAGTCTGCTACACCCGCCAACTTAAGCTTCTTCCTAGTCGAGGAGATGTGAACTTCGATAGCGTTTTTTGATGTAACTACACAGCTATCGAACAAATGGTTGATCAACTGCTCCGAAGACAGAACGCGATTCAGGTTCAACGCTAATCGCTCCACCAAGGAGTACTCCATCGACGTTAGCCTTAGCACTGTTCCGTTTACACTAATTTGTTTCATCTGAATGTCTAAGGAGACGGCACCTATCTCTATCGAATTTGACTTTAGCTGATAATAGCGACGAATCAGAGTAAGTACTCTTGCATTAAGCTCATCGAAGGAAAACGGTTTACAAAGATAATCGTCAGCCCCAAGGTTCAAGCCCTTAACCCGATCTTCCAATTGATTCATGGCAGATAGAATTAGGATGTTCGTTTGAATTCGCTTGTCTCTTACCTCCTTCAGAATCGAAATCCCATCCATTGAGGGCAGCATAATGTCGAGAATAATCGCATCGTAGGCATAGCTAAGTGCGAAGTTAAGGCCCTCCCGGCCGTCCCCGGTACAATCGACCGTAAAGCCCAGTGCCTTGAAACCGGTTGATAGACTTTTTCGCAGCCGTTCCGAATCTTCGATGATCAGTAATTTCATATTTGAAGTCAGTCATTTACTTTTTGGGGGAAGGGACGGCGTTTCGTGCGATTACACTAAAGCACGTTTGTGTTGGATCCGCCTAATCCATAAGCTTCAGGCATAGCTGTGATGGTACGTGAGATCCTAGCTCAGTATTCTTAAGTTTTACTTAAGAGAACTTTTAGCCCCGAATGCTGCGTTAAACTCATCCCCCAATACGCTAGTACTCCTGATTTTTGATTGCCTGCTCTATATCAGCGTATTCCACTGAATTTCGTCGTATATCCCTCTTGTTTGACATTAATGAGTTGCACTGCTATACCCACCACTATCGCGGGAAAAACTTTTCGCTACAATCGCTATATTGGGGATTTTTTTGCAGCAAAGTTGCCGAGAGAATATTTTGACGATAAGCGCCACAACCGCTTTAATTTGGATAACTACTCTATCCAATGCCGCGCCAGCTCTACCTTCGGACTTACAAGACAGCGTGCGCAATTTGCCCCATAGGAGCCTCTACTTAGAACTCGTCGAAGAAGAAGCATTAAGTACATATCCTGGCGCCCCAGACGCATTCCCAGAGTTCGAGATCCCAACTGACTTTGCAGTCATGGGCGGCACTTCCCAGCACGGTTCACTACAGTTGATGCTAGAAACACGACTAGGGCGTGAGCAGGCACTCGCAGCATTGTCGGATTCGATTATGGCATCGGGCTTTGTTGACTATTATGCATTGGCCGGGCGTCCTCTGAACGAGTTCATCGTGACTGAGATCACGCGCTCAACGCGCATATTGTGCAGCGATGATATGGCTTATTTATCGTTACTGTTCATTCGAGAAGATGAAGTTAACTCTGTGGTGTTGACAAACACCGCCGGGGCTTCTCTACCGCACTTCGTCTCTTGCCAGGACGAGGCTCAGCGGCCACCAGGTTTTAGTGTCTACGGCAATGAGTTGCGGGCGATGATGCAGGATGCGCCGGTTCTGGATCTTCCCTCCGATGCCGTCGTCATCCATGCTCCCTTCATTGGCAACACTTCGCGAGCTTCCGATACCTACAGAACTAGCGCCATGTTTGTTAGCGATTTAGGTCTATCGCAATTGCAGCAATTGTTCGCGCAACAAACGAGAAGCCAGTCTTGGATAGAAGTGCACCAATCTGTCGACGATGCTTACGCCTCGAGTAACTGGGTGAGAAACATCAATGACCAAAATTCACTTTATGCCGAGATAACACTCGAACAACGCGCTGATGCGCGATTTTTACTTCGCATGGCAGTCTCCAGAACACCACCCGAAAACTAGGCCCTAAACCTTTCTAATCCCAAAGTACACGCCGCCGATGGCAATGCTTAGAGCTAGCGCGCCGAACGCGAAAACGATATCACCTGGAACCCGCAGCCACACTAAAGTTTCCATCGCGGGGCTATGGATGAACTCAGCCGAACGGGCAAACCAATAACCGAACTGGCTGACGTTGTAGGTTTGCCAGAGCCCAGCGGGCAATAACGCAAATAATATCATCATCGCCAAGCCTATGTTCAAGCTCCAGAACGCCCTATTCATCCAACGATCACTCCATTGAAAGTGTGGCGCCATTCCCTTGAGGCAGAAGAGCATCAACCCTATCCCTAACATGCCATATACGCCGAACATGGCACCGTGTCCGTGGGCGGCTGTGGTATTCAGACCTTGCATATAGTACAGCGCGATTGGGGTATTTATTAGGAAGCCCAACAGGCCTGCCCCCACTACATTCCAGAAGGAAACGGCTGCAAAAAATTTCAACGGCCATTGGTAGATATGCGTCCATTTCGCTTGCTGTTCGAGTTTCGTATGCTGATAGGCTTCGAACCCAATCACCGCTAATGGCACTACTTCCAAGGCAGACATTACGCCTCCTAGTGCGATCACAGAGATAGGAGTGCCGCTCCAATATAGATGATGGAAGGTACCCAGTACGCCACCGGTTAAGAAGACAATGGTGGCAAAGAGAACGGAGATAGTGGCGGTAGATGAGCGCAGCAATCCCATCTTCACGAATAGCAAGGCGATAATCGTAGTGGCAAATACCTCGAATACACCCTCAACCCAAAGATGGACTACCCACCAACGCCAGTACTCCATGATGCTGATGTGGGTATGCTCTCCCCAACTTAGGCCAGCGCCATAGAGTAAACCGATGGCTGTCGAAGATAGTGCCAACAAGAAAATGAGGGAGCGATTGTTATCGCGGTTGGTGATTTCGGGCCAAAGCGCGCGGAACATCAGTAGCAGCCACACTAGTAGACCTACGAACAAGAATATCTGCCAGAACCTACCAAGATCTACGTATTCGTAACCCTGGTGACCGAACCAGAAATTCATCGTTAGATTGCTGAAGAACTGATTGATCCCCAACCACTCCCCAGCAAAAGAGCCCACAACAATGATGAGTAGACAGACGTAGAGAAAGTTGACGCCTAGGCGCTGGTACTTTGGCTCATGACCGGAGATGAGGGGCGCAACGTATAAGCCTGTGGCGAGCCAAGCCGTTGCGATCCAAAACACCGCCAGCTGAGTATGCCAGGTTCTAGTAACACTGTAGGGCAGATATTCTGATAGAGGGAAACCATAGAAATCCTGCCCCTCAACGGCATAATGCGCCGTAATGGTGCCCAATATAATTTGCAGACCAAACAGCGCAACCACCGTCCAGAAGTACTTAGCGGTGGCGCGCATAGACGGCGATTGTACGGCATTACCTAGAAGGTTCACGGCAGCGACACCCCCTTCCGGCGCGAGATTCTGCCGCCAAATATCGTATTGCTGCGCGTAGAACCATACTAATGCCGCAATGGCACCGATCAATAAGACTATGCTTAGTAGAGTCCAAATTAGGAGACTCGGGGGCGGCGTATTGTCGACTAGGGGGTCATAAGGCCAGTTGCTAGTATAGGAGATATTGTCGTCGGGGCGGTTGGTGACTGCGCTCCAACTGGTCCAGTAGACGAAGGAGCTTAAGGCGTGCATATCCTCATCGCTGAGGGTGACAACTGTGGAGAACGCGTATTGCTCTCGTAACTCACGCGAAGCATCCGAATCGATGGCCTGAAAAATATTGGCATATTGCCTAGCTACCCGTTCGATGGCTTGTGCGCGTGTTTCACTAATAGTAATGATGCCCGTTGCGCTATCCCACGTGTTCTCACGTATCGCAACTTGCATGCGAGCCTTTTGAGCTTCTTGCTCGGGTCTATCTAGCGAGGCGAAAGCAACACCATATCGCTCCAGAGATGACAACTCGAGTATCTCCAGCGCTTCCCGGTGCAACCAATCGGCGCTCCAGTCGGGCGCTAGATAGCTGCCATGCCCCCAGATTGAACCCTTCTGCATGCCACCTAGAGATTGCCACACATTTTGACCGCGTTGGATATTCGCGAGAGTGAAGATTGAAGAGCCGTTAGTCGATAGAACCTGTGTCGGAAGAGGAGGTGCCTGCTGATATATCTCGCGACCGAAGAACAGCAAGACGGAGACACTGATAAGAGTAGAAACTGCGAGAATGCGCCAAAGAGACTTTTTACTGAAAACAGCTTCATAACTTTTCATACTTGGTCCGGAAAGGTGAACTTCGAGTTGAAGCCACTCTATCGCTAGCTTCAAGCTGGGCGCAATCTTGCAGAATCGAATTCGCCTTAAACTTACGAGAGATCAAAGTAAACAAGTCTAAACGGGGATTGCTCTTGGAATTACTCAGTCATTTGACTCAATAAAGACAATGGTAAGCAAGACGACGGCATCTGTGAGTGCGAGCAGCGAGTGCATCTCATTGGGCAGTAGATACAACAATTGCCCAGCACTGAGGGTTTTGCTTGCCCCCATCGCAGTAAACTCGATCGTACCGCTAATACAATGCACAACAATTGGTCCGGCAACCTAATGACTCTTGAATTGTTCACCGGCGCGAAAAACGAGACGTGCCAACTCCATATCACGTGTCTTTACTATCGCCTTGGCGTGTTCTTCGGGTAGGTCTTTTGCCCATGTATCGAGGTCAACGACCTCTGCAGGTGATGCGTGATGTGTAGCCATGAAAGCGTCCTCGTGAGTCGATTTTTTTATTATTTGCACGTTCAGAATACACCGCTGCCTCTATCTTCACAAAACCTCGTCGACGCCGCGGCAATGACTAACTATTGGACCTTACTTTCCATTTAGACTTTAGCTGGGGGGCCCAGGAGGATCGGCGCGAAGACATAACCATAGCATAGGAATGCGGCAATCCAAGACAAAGCCGAAAGGCTGATTAGCAACTGCATATCGAGCATACTCGCACCTACCCGCAGTACCGCCGTGAGGTTCAGCAATAAGATACTGCAGGTCAGCGCAGGATGCGCGACAAGTGCGCGATTGGTGTGCCCCAGAGCCGCTCGACTCGAGACACTGACGATCATGCCGGCGATAGCCCCAGTGGTCAGCGCGTGTATCCCTGCAGAGGGCGACACCCACCCGAAACTGGCTAGCGCCATGAGTGCGATACCAACGGGAATCCACGCATAGGACAAGTGCAGCATCCATACCAATGGATCGCTCAAGGTGAGATGCCCTAACCAACGCGATAGACGCAAGGCGTGCAGCGCGGCGGCGATCATGCCCACCGCTAAGGTCACGATTGAGGGAGCGGATAACACTGAGCATAGCGCGAATCCGACAAAGGCGAGTATCGCAAGGAGGTCGATGTAATTGAATGCCGCAGGCATGTGGGCTGGAAGTGCTGGTACCTGCTGCGATGCCGACTGTCGTCGCAGCCAATTGCCAGTGAAGGCAGGAATGACTCGGCCACCGATGATGGTTACTAACAACACCACCAAGTACATTTGTGCCCACAAAAACGAGCGCTGCAGTGCCGCTTGATGAAGCTCGGCATAGTGCCAGCCAGCATCTATCAAAAGCATTGCCCCAAGCACAAACAAAAGCTTGTAGTTGCGCCGGTTGCCTGCGCGCAGTATCTCGTTGGCGGCAATCATCAGCAGCAAAGTCCAGAAGCCGATATCGAAAATGGCGGCAGCTACCGCAGAGTCTAAGGCAAGGCGACCGCCAAGCCACACCGCGCACAATAGCATCAGAGGCCAACCGGAGATTGCCGGCCTATTGGTCCAGTTAGCAACAGCGGTCAGAAGAAATCCGGCAATCGCAGCGCCGGCAAAACCGTTTAGCATCTCATGCCCGTGCCAATAGACGGGATTGCGTTGCCACGCGAACGGCACAACACCACTCCACGTCAGCGACCAGAACAGGACCATGGCTATTGCCTGAACGACCAGCAGTAGAAAAAAGGGCCGGAATGCATAGCTAAACAACAGGTCAAAACGACTTTCAGTCTTCATCGATGCGCTCCTTAGTCCTTGCTAACAAGTCCTGAAAGCTATCGGTAGAAATTTCAGCTATCAACAATTTCTTCGCAAAAGCATTTAGGTTGCAAGCAGACAAGTGTAGCAGTCTTTAGTTGTGTTTGAGCCTCATTCAAGATTCGGACTCTCCATTCGACTGGGCGTTTCCCGGCCTCACTCCACAGAACCTCTGACGCCACGACGCTATATCACGTAGAATCGAAACACATCCATTTCGAGACCGTGCCCTTACCCCTTATGCAAACACTACAAAACTGGACAGCTAGTTTAGATTCCGCCCAACGCTTATTACTTTTACTTGCCGTCGCGATTGCCGCCCACGCACTAGTTACCGTAATCAGAAGAGTCTCCTCTTACGCGATAATGCACTCAAGTGAGCGCAATTATCGCAAGACCGTTTCACTGATTAGCTTGTTTTCCAGCTCCTCCATCTTTTTCATCTACTTTGCAGGAGTCGGGGTTGCTCTCAGCGAGCTAGGTGTGCCGATTGCTGGTTATTTGGCTAGTGCGTCGATTATCGGGCTGGCCGTCGGTTTCGGTTCGCAGGGCCTAGTGCAGGATGTCGTGTCTGGCCTTACCTCTATTTTCTCCAACATCTACGATATCGGCGATATGGTGGAGATTGGCGGACAAGTGGGAGTGGTGAAGAATATAGGTTTGCGCTTTCTCGAGATCGAGAACCCCTTGGGCGCGAGAGTGATGGTGCCTAACCGTCTTGTCACAAACGTGATCAACTACAATCGCGGCTACATCCGTTGCATTGCCGACATCACATTGCCAGAACATGACGATGCGGGGCTGGTCGATAGGCTTACTCTCATCGCCAATGGCGTGTACGAACAGTTCCCTGGCATCTTGGTCACCAAGCCCACCATAGAAGGTATTAAGCACACTGGAGCTGGGCGCAGTTACTTGCGCATCAAGTTTCGTATTTGGCCAGGCCGTGGCGCACCGATAGAGCAATCGTTTCGCCAGGAAGTCGTGCAAGAGGTTAGCAAGATTGATGCTAGCTACAAAGAATGGATGGCCGCGGTGTATTACGAGGTGGAACTCAAGATCAAACCACCGAAAACAAAAACACCCAAATAGAACCAAAGGGGTCAGGGTCAAAGGGGGGATCAAAGGGGTCAGAGTAACTTGATCGTTTTCCGATCAAGTTACTCTGACCCCTTTGATTTTACTCTGACCCCTTTGATCCGAATGGCGTTAAAGCGCTTCGTCGAACGCTCGGAACACTGCATCGCGGTGGGCGGCATACTCGGCGCCCTGCGCGGTTCTCCAGGCGCTCAGCGCTACTACCACTAAGTTATTCGCCGGGTTGATATAGATTCCCTGTCCGAAGATTCCACTTGCGCGGTATATCCCATCAGCTTCCAGCCACCAGAGATAACCATACTGTGAGCTGCCCTTGGAAGGCTGGGTAGACTCCTGCATCCAGTTCGCTGGCAACACTTCCGTGCCGTCGGCCAAGACACCACCTCCCATCGCGAAGAGCCCCAATCGACCGAAATCGCGTAGTGTCGCATTGATGCAGCAACCGCCTAGTTCGCCATTGCCTACGCCATGAGTCTGCCAAGTGGCATCGGACTCCATGCCGAATGGTCCCCATATCTTGTGGGTAAGATAGGTGGACAGATTATTACCAATGGCCGCCCGCAAGATGGCACCGGCTAGGTTGGTTTCTCCCGTGTTGTAGTTGAACTTCTCGCCGGGTGCCGCTACTCGCTCCTTAGCGCCTAGAAATTGAAAGAGATCGACTAGGTTGCCAGGAGAGCTCGCTACGTCCGAATTCGGATCGGTGTAGTCCTCGTTCCACTGCACGCCAGAGGCCATTTGCAAGACGTTGCGGATGGACACCTGGTCGTAGGCAGAACCCTTCATCTGTGGCAAGTAATCGGTGACCATGTCATCGACACTGCCGATATAACCGTCTTTGATGGCAGCGCCGGTTAGCATCGACACCACCGATTTCGCCATGGAGAACGACACCCACAAACTATCTTCGTCGTTACCAAGGCCATAGCGTTCCAACACATTTTCACCATCCTTGAGGACAAGCAGCCCGGCGATGTCGTTGTGAATCATGAATTGATCGAGGCTGTACTGCATGCCATCCACTTCATACTGGAAGTCTGCAAAATTCACAGGGCGGAACGGCAGCTCCAGTGTGTAATCCCCTGCTTCGATTGTGCGCGTAGCGGCCATGGCAGGGATATTGCGGAAGCTGATGATCTGCGCATCGCCAGTTCTAGTTAACAAACCTCCCGTGGTGGGCAGATTCGCAAGATCATTAGCGGGGTCGACCCATCGCGCTTGTTGCGCATAAGCCCCTAATGGCGCAGCTAAGAACATAAGTCCAATCGTCAAGCGTGATGCAATTGTTATTGTATTTTTCGACATAGAATCCTCCGTCTTTAGCATGCATTGGACTCCAATTTCCGAGCAGACTCAATCACCAACACACGCAGCAAGACACAAACATACTTGTTTGATGCTCATCAACGTTACTGGAGAGTGCGACAACATGACGCATTGGAAAGCCACACCGGGGCACCCATAAAGAGGATAATGAACTTGTAGATAGACATTTTATGTAAGATTGTTAGGACACCTCAACGAGACTAAGGGAGTGCATATGTTCGATGAAAACAGCGCGTCTCAACGCATTCGAGTTCGGCTTACAAGCGCCCTACTCTCTATTGGCCTTCTCGGCAGCATTAGTGCCATGGCTGAGCCTATGGATGCAGACTACGCAGCCTTCTTGCAGGCGAGAGGCGAGGCGTCTTGGATAAACGCCAATGCCGAGCACCCCTTAGCTAACGAGGCCTTCCGGCCAATCCCATCACTGGCGCAATATCCCGCAAGTACAGCCAAGCGAGACCTTGGATTCGCTCTGTTCCACGACACCTCACTCTCACGGGATGGCACGGTGGCGTGTAATAGCTGCCATATGGGCATGATGGGGGGTACCGATGGCATGAGTATGGCAAGGGGCATCGACGGCGAGCGAGGTCCACGCAACACCCCCACCGTGTTCAACGCGGCGTTCAATTTTAGGCAATTCTGGGATGGCCGCGCGTTCGATCTAGACACTCAGTCTCTCGAACCTATTAGTAATCCCCTCGAGATGGGACACGATCTCAATGCTGTCGTCGCTCAACTCAAGGAAGACCCGCGCTACACAGCTATGTTCGAAGAGGCATATACCGATGGGGTAACTGCCGCGAATCTAGGCAATGCTCTGTCTCAGCACACCAAAGACATGACGCGCTCAGACTCGGCCTTCAACGACTATCTCAACGATGAGAATAAAGCTTTGCCGGAACAGGCAGTGCGGGGCAAGTCTCGCTTTAATGCGCTGGGCTGCGTCGCCTGTCATAACGGCATTAATATTGGCGGCAACTCCTATCAGCCCATCGCCAGCTCCTTTACCACAGCGCTGCAATACGCCCTGCCAGGCGAGGAAGGCTTAGCGGCACGAAGCGGGCGCGAAGAGGACCGCTTAGTGTTCAAAGTGCCTCAACTGCACAATGTCGCGATGACTGCGCCCTATTACCACGACGGCAGTGTGCCTACTTTGAAAGACACGATTCGCAGAATGGGGGCACAGCAGACAGGCCGAATTATCAGCGATCAAGATGTAGAAGATATCAACGCCTTTCTCGGCAGCCTAAGCAGTGCCTTCTTCAACGGCATGAACATGCACAATATGACGAACGATGAACTGCAGAGCGCCGTGCGCGGGCAGATGCCAGACGCCATGGGCAAAGGCCACATGATGCAGGGGCAAGACCATGCGCAGCACATGCAACATATGCAAAACATGAATCACTCCGCAGGACAGGGCATGCATCACGCGCCAGCCTCCACAAGTACCGAAGCTAGCCCTGAACCAGCCCATCAACATGGAGAACATTGAGAGATGAAAAAGCAATTAGTTATGAAAGGCTGTGATCGTCCCTTTTTAGTTGGTTTGATGCTGTTAGGCTTGGCATTGCCATGTGTCGGCAACGCACAGATTAACGACGCACATCACGAAGACTACCAAGCAGCACTGAATGTCGTGGCACAGGGCGAGTCGCGAATTGCACAGGCCATGATGCAGGTACAATCGGGTCAGGTGGCGCATTATGATTTTTTGCAGAATGAGCACATCGAGTTAATACGACACTCCCGGGCGCTCGCATGGCCGCCCGGCAGTATCGATGCAAACAAAAAAGATGAACTACGTAAGAATGCGATAGCCCTACTGGGCTCTGCGGAGTCTCTAGAGTGGGTTATTTCCGATTATTTGCGGGCCATTGCACAGGTGCGTAGTGCCACGAGTAATACGCTTGATATTGCGGAGCAAGCAGAACAACAGGCTACGGGTGCACTCAAGGCTGACTTCGAATCACTGCAAGTCGCAACACTGATGTTTATGGCCTCTGCCTACAAAGAGGAATGGACGCCACTGACACAGGCATTCGACAAGGTGCTCGGCGCGGACATCACAGAACAGACGCGCAGAGAACTTGAATTCCAAAGAGAGAAGCTAGCAGCTTTCACACCTCTACTCCAAGTACACATGAAAGCATTGCAAGATTCGGATGTAGACGTCCGCGCGGCTAGCCTTCAAGCCTCATACGAAGCAGCGATCTAGAAAGTCGACTTGATCTTGAACAACAGCTGAGCGCCGGTGTTAGTGCAGCTATATTCGATTTCGCGAAGATCGCGATTTCGAATATGGCCGTTGTAACGCTTCCTCTCGAAACAGCGCTCGGAGTCGATGGCATTGTTCACCTCTAGTCGATAGGTAAAATTGCGATAGCCAACCTTCTCGACAAACGCCGTTAGGTCCGTTCTAACTTTACCGACGCCATAGAACAAGACATTGTCTATGTCATAGCGCACACGGTTACCACCTGTGCCCCCAACCCCGCCAATACCGTCCTGGTAACTCATACCGTAGCTTAGATTGTAGGCAGAAATATCGTGTCGGAAGCCGATGCGAAAACTGCCCCTATCGATTGGGATAATGGTGCGCTTCTTGGCGATAAGCGGGTCATAGATATACGCGTCTTCTAAGTTCAAGCCTGCCGTAACAACCGCGCTGGGGAGATTAAGAAAGCCCAAGCGAATACTCGCATTGAGATACAGCCCGAAAATCTTACCGTCGCCAACATTGCCGTTGGTGCTTAGCAGCGTCTGGGGGTTCGGGGAGATATCGATACGGCCGATAGAGTTACGCACATCGTAATAGAACAGGCGCGAGTTGAGCACGCCGCTATCGTTAGGTAAACGATAATCGAGGTTTAGGTTGTAGCGCCAGGTTTGTTCTTGCTCTAAGCCTGGGTTGCCAACCTGAGTGTCTTGATCCTCGTCTTGAGCATTCACACTAGCGGAGAAGTCCGCGAAACTCAGCTGCGACACGTCTTTCTCTGCCGACATACGCAGTTGAAAGCTGCGGCTTATGTCGAAGCGAAAATCCAACTTAGGTTTTATGAAGTCGAAATCGCGTTTCTTATTCACATCTCCGGACTGCGCGATCTCGGAGACCTCGTACAAAAGGCTGCTCTCTAGGGACATGCGCGGGTTGATCTGCCAGTTGTGCACGGCAAAGCCCTCATAGCGAATCTCCTCCACTTGCGACACCGCATTGGGCACGAAAACCGGCGATAAGCCGCCATATTCGAGCGACGCAGGAGCCCCTGTTCTAGCCCCCAGCTTTAGTGCGGAGTTCTGTATGGTTTGCGAACCTTCCAGCCCTAATTCAAGAGCCTGATTACCATAGAGATTCCACGCATAGGAGGTCCGTACAATGCGCTCTCTATAACGACTGTCGGAGGCGAGAAAGAGGTTCTTCGTCTCGGGCTGCCCTTGCCCAGAGGACACATAGCGCTCGCGCACGCTGTCATTATTTTTCTCGTTCACAATGAACAAGACTTTGTATTTAGCGCCGCCATCGAAGCTGTGCTCGTAGTCCCCGCCTAGCTCCCAGTTTGTGGCCGTTGCGGGTAAGTCTTCTCGCTCAATAAGAAGTGTATTCGGAGTGGTTTTGAGGTCGGTGATCTTGCGTAACAAGGTCGCGGGCGGGTCATTCTCGCCATAGAGCGCATTTAAGGACACGCGGTCATTGTCGCTCATCTGGTAAACGAGATTCGAATTGAAAGTGTAGTTCGTTTGTTCACGCTGCCGATCGAATACTCGAGTCTCATTAAGCCTGCCATCGGCCAATACACTCAACTCCCTACTCTCTTGCAGCTCGTAGCCAGACCCGAGAGTGGCATTGACTAGATAATTCAAAGAACCTCGCTGCCCGCTATAGGATAGCGAGCCAGTTGGGTCCAGGGTGCCATCATGGTAGTAAGCTGCACCCGCCTCTGCGGAGATGCTAGAGCTCGCCTGCACTTCCAGCAACACGATATTCACGAGCTGACCGCTATTGCGCACATCTAAGTCGCCGGATGTGCCGCGAATGATCTCGATATAGCTGACCTGGTTTGCAGGAATACGATCCAGTTGAGCCCCAGTCTCATTCGCTTTTCCTGCCAGACGCTTGCCATTGATCAATATCTGGCTCTCGCTGCCTAGCCCGCGATTATTGTTATTACCTACACTAGGCACCTGATTGCCATCTAGGGCCAGTGCGATTCCGGGTATTCGATTTAGCATGTCATTCACAGACACCGCACCGAATTCCGCGAAATAGCTCGCGGGATAGCGCACCGAAGCACTCTCATCAACAGAGTCTTGTGCGAAACTAGTAGAGACGGGAAGGCAGAGAATAAGAATGGCAACGAACGTGGCGGGGTGTCTAGTCAAAATTGGGCTCGCTTAAATTGTTTTTATTGTTATATGGCAGTTTGCGCATTAAACGTGAGCTAGGGGATTCCGTCTACCGTTTTGCGGAATAAGACTGGTGAGTATTGAAAAAAGTGGATATCAGAATCACTCAGGCCAAGCACAATCAACAATCACAGAGAAAAGGGATCTCTCGCTATAGAAAGAAATGGCCACTAAGCTCTAACTAGGCACCGTTGAAATAGCACCGTATAATGCGGCTCAGAACAAGAATCACTCGAACAGTTTAGCCGATACCCCTGATGATGGTAGTTTACTTAAACGCACTATTTCTGCCTTGTGCGTAGCTAAAACTTTAATTTCTTCTTTGATATCACTCCGAAATCACATCCCATAAAGCCCCACTGTTAAAGGTGAAGCTTTCACAGTGCAAAAAGGCGCTTTAGTGTCATCGCGCGGTTAAAGGTGACCCATTAATGCTCGACTCAAATCTGCAAAGCCTCCGGTCTAAGCCGCTGTTGCCCAATGAGCCAAGAATCATCAACTCGGCATTCCAGCAGCTTTTGACTGACCGCTACCTAACACCCAATTTGCATGAGCTAGAAAGTTACTTCCTTGCTATCCGCGAATCTTTGGATAGTGAATTAAGCCAGCTAAAACCGGTGAAACTGGGCAAATCCTACCCACTAGGCCAATGTTTAGAGATCGCCGAAGCGGTTTATAAGCGTTTGCGCGCGGCGAGGCAATTTGCATTGCCACCTCATGCTATAAAGGGATTTGACGCGATGCGCGCGTTTCTCAGAGATGGGGGCAGTTTTAGACAGGTCTGGGGCGATTTACGCGGGCAGTATTTCCAAAATGCCTTTCAACTAGGTACTCTCTACCTCGATGTCGCCAATGATACTGTCGTGGCCACCAAACCGAAGATAGAAATTCTGCCGTTTGAGCAGGCTAATATTGTACCGATAAGAGACTTTGAGCATTTTATCATTGTTGCGCAGCGGTACTGGAAGGACGAGGTTTATCCAAATCATGTATTACCAGGGCTAGCCCCTTATTGCCCCCTAATCCATATGAGCAAAGTAGGGGCAGTTAGGCTCCATGACGCGACACAGTATATGATAGGAATGACACGAATTAAGGCATTTGAGCCTAGCGAGACAGTGCTACGCGCAGCCCCTATGCCCCAAGACCTATTCGATGCCGTTCGTGAAGCACTCAAAGGGACTTCCTTACGAGTTGCAAGTAATCCAGAGCAAGGCCGTCGCGAGGCACTGCGACAGTGCCAACAGTACAGAGCTAAACGCTGGCATCAGAGCGACAAACCCTTTGATAAAATCTTATTGGAAGTACAACAATCCAATTACCGTTTTTCACAATTTCAATTCACTAGAAAACCCAAGGAAATAGACATGGCAACAGTCAAAATAGACGACAAAGAATATGATGCAGACAGCCTCTCAGAAGAGGCCAACACGCAGTTGCAAAACCTGCGCTTCGTCGATCAAGAGCTAGCGCGCCTGCAAGGCCAAGCAGCAGTTTTACAAACGGCCCGTACTTCTTACGCTAACGCGTTGAAAGCGGCATTACCTGACGGTAAGTAAGCAATGCCTAAGGAGTTACTAGGTAGCCAGCCTGCCCTGCGGGGCAGGAGCTTGTGTCTCCTCCACCATCAGCTATATCCTCTCTATTAAATTGCGATTCTCAATCGCTCGCATCCCGCCACTCATCGCCACGAAAAAAGAGCCTTGCTATGAAATTCACACTACCCCTGCTGAGTTTGGTATTGATAAGTGCCTGCTCCGAACCCACAACGCAACAAACAAGCGAACCGGCCCCACTGGCAACAGTAGCTGTTGAAGCTACCGACGGCTGGAACTTGGGCTATATGGCAGCGGTTGCAAACCCCTATGCCACGGACGCAGCAGCATTAATGCTAGCGCAAGGCGGGCATGCCGTGGACGCAGCGATTGCAGCTCACCTAGTCCTGGGCCTAGTAGAGCCAGAGAGCTCGGGCATCGGTGGCGGTGGCTTTATGGTGGTGTATGAACGCGAGGAGAAACAGGTGCATTTCCTCGACGGTAGAGAGACAGCCCCAGCAGGCGCAACGGCCGATATGTTTATGCGTGAGAATGAACAAATGGGTTTTCTCGATGCATGGCAGAGCGGCAAGTCAATTGGGGTACCCGGCGCCATTGCCTTGTACAAACTAGCCCACGACGAATACGGCAAACTGCCCTGGGCCACTCTGTTCGAGCCGGCGATTCAGCTTGCCAGTGAAGGCTTTGAGGTAACCGCGAAGATGGCTGGCTATCTGCCCCAGTTGGCGCAGATCTCCCGCTTAGACGAGAATCCCGGATCAGCGGAATACTTCTACCCAAATGGTCAGCCCTTGCAGGCCGGCAGTTTATTGCGCAACCCAGAATATGCACATACGCTGCAGCGCGTGGCTCAGGAGGGACCTTCTGCGTTCTATAGCGGCGAGATAGCCGAAGCGATGGCAGAAGCTGCGCAGGCTGGCCCAGAGGCGGGCAGTATGACGGTAGAGGACATCGCTGCCTACAAGGCAGTGTCGCGCCCTGCTGTTTGCGGTGCTTGGCGCGCCTTGAATATTTGCTCCGCCACGCCTCCTTCTTCGGGCGCCATGCAAATCATGATGGCGAACCTGTATGACGGAATGGTGTCCGAGAATGCCACGCAAGAGCAGCAAATAGCGGCATTCGTCGATGCCCAACGCCTTGCCTATGCGGACCGCGATTACTATTTTGGCGATCCAGATCGTATCTCGGTGCCTGTTGAGCAGTTATTGGATCCGCGCTATATCGAGGCGCGTGCTAACAACCCAACCGCCCCTGGTGATACTCCTGTAGCTGGCGACCCGAGCGCAGTGCTAGGTAACGACAGCGCCGCTATCTGGTCCGCGGATAATACCGACGAGGTTGCCGGTACCACCCATTTCTCTATCGTCGATAATGAAGGCAACGCGGTCTCGATTACGATGACCGTCGAGTCACCCTTCGGCTCTGGCCGCTGGGCGGCAGGCTTTCTCCTCAACAACGAGATGACTGACTTCGACCGTGGCTTCGACGCCAGCGCAGCAGAGCCAGCCAATATGATTCGTCCTAGCGCCCGCCCACGCTCCTCCATGTCGCCCACCATCATTCTGGATGCCGATATGGACCTGTATATGGTCACGGGCTCGCCGGGCGGCAACTCAATCCCTGCGTATACGGCCAAGACGGTTTTAGGAATTGTCGACTGGGGCATGTCCGTGCAAGAGGCGGTGAACTTCCCCAATATCATCGCCCGTGGCGATACCGTGCGTGTAGAGATCGGCCGCGAGCCAGGACAGGAGCTGTCGAACTCTCTAACAGCCGCTGGCTACAAGGTTGAGGAAGTGGACGGTGAGAACTCTGGCCTGCACGTTATTCTAGTTACCGAAGATGGCCTAATCGGCGCTGCAGACCCGCGCCGTGAAGGCACTGTGGTGAGTGGCAAGCTTTAACGAGCGATCAAAGTGGGGATCAAAGGGGTCAGAGTAACTTGATCCGGAATTACCGGATCAAGTTACTCTGACCCCTTTGATCGACCCCTTTGATCGGCCGGGCTAGGGCAGCATGCGTTTGAGCGTGTTGTCCTTGACCAGATAGTGGTGGTAGAGCGCAGCGAACGCGTGTATCGCGATAAAGAAATAGCCGGACATTCCTAGCACCTCATGTGCCTCCGAGGCTAAACCAGCAAGGCTTTCCGACTCGGATACCAGCGATGGTAGCGCCAGTCCCCACAGACTCACAACATGCCCTTCGGCGTTGACCATGATCCAACCGATCAGAGGTGCGCCAATCATCAACACATAGAGATAAACCTTCATCAGCTTTGTGATACGCATCTGCCACGTCGGTGGTTGCGGCACTATGGCCGGAATCTTCGCACGTAGAATAGTCACCGCTCGGAACAGAGCAATCGGCAACAGACACACACCAAGATAGATATGCCAGTCTTCCATTGGGCGCCGCAGGGCGTGCCCTCTAGGCAAAGACTCATGCAACTCGATGCTGATGTAGATCGCCGCCATAAGCACTAACGTCAACCAATGTAGCGTAATAGAAAGTGTCGAATAGCGGTCATGTCTGGCAGTGTTGTTCATACGGAACTCCCTTTTCAATTAGTACTTGGGACATTATCCTCCCAATACTTAAGGCTTCCTTACGATATCTTGGCTAACGGCAAGTAGCTTGATTCAGATCAAAGGGGTCAGAGTAACTTGATCGAAATATGATCACGAATCGACAGAGATACTCCTACCCACTAATCGCGCTAAACGCACAAATTAATAAAATCGAAACCACCGGAGCATGCCAAATGAATAAGAATATTATTGCAGCTGCAATTTTGAGCTTTTCCGCCTGCGCCCCTAACGTTTTAGCTCAAGCGCCCCAAACCCTGCCCGAAGGGCCCGGCAAAGCCTTGGTTGAGAACCTTTGCAGCAGCTGCCACAGCATCGCTACCATTACGCGAGCTGCTGGCTTTAGTCATGCACAGCAGTGGCATGACTTGTTCTCAACCATGATCAAACTCCCTTCTGCGCAAGCCAATACCATCGCGGAGTACTTAGCAGAGCATTACCCAGAGGACCCCTCCAATCGGCCTAACTTGATCGCCGGTGATACACAGATCGAAATCATCGAATGGACAGTCCCAACACTTGGTCAAAGAGCGCGAGATCCCGTCGAAACTCCCGATGGCTCCATCTGGTGGACGGGAATGTGGGCGAGCCTAGCTGGGCGCTTGGACCCAAACACTGGGGTGATGGAAGAGTTCCGCCTACCTCCCTCCTCTCGACCCCATACTGTAGTGCCCGACACAGAAGGCAATATTTGGTACACCGGTAATAGCAACGCCACTATCGGCAAGCTAGACCCCGTCAGCGGCACTGTTACTGAGTTTAAGACTGAGGCACGTGACCCCCACTCTGCAACGTTTCATCCTAACGGCAATCTCTACTTCACCGCGCAAGGAGCCGGAATGCTTGGTCGATTGAATCCTTCCACTGGAAAAGTCGATGAAATCGAGACGCAGCCACGCCCCTACGGCATTAAAGTGGCAGGCGACGGCATGCTGTGGATTGCCTTTAATGGCACCAATAAAATTGGCAGCATGCATCCCGACACCATGGCTGTGAAATATTACGAGGTCCCAAACACGAGCACGCGTATTCGCCGATTAGATTTGGATAGCCAAGGCATGGTGTGGTTCGTGAACTCAACACAGGGCAAGATCGGTCGGCTCAACCCTGCCAACGGCGAGATCAAGCAATGGGACTCGCCAAGTGGCCCTAGCTCCCACCCCTATGCCATAGCCGTTATCGATGATGTGATTTGGTATAACGAATCCGGCATGCGCCCCGACGCACTTGTGCGCTTTAACCCACGCACCGAAGCGTTCCAAAGCTGGGCGATACCCTCAGGCGTCGGCATCGTGCGTAATATGTGGAAAACTGAGGCGGGAGACTTACTGATCCATCAGAGTAGCTCTAATCGAATAGGGCTGGTGAAGATCAATTGAAGCTCTAGATTTCGTAGGAGCGCTCGCCCTATTTATGGGGGGCACGCCCGCGAAAAATATTTAGCATGTAATTGACCCTCTTCGCGGGCAAGCCCGCTCCTACCTGCCAGTGGTTTTATTTTGCTAGTTCGAGTATGGCTTGCCATTCATTTGCGCTTACCGGCATAACAGAGAGTCTATTGCCTTTCTTTACCAATGCCAGATCCTCAAGTGCGGGACTTGCCTTGATCGCATCAAGGGAAAGGAGCTGGCTAAACTTCTGCACAAACACCACATCCACCGCTTCCCAGCGGGGCGAATCGCGCGAACTCTTCGGATCGAAATAAGGTGATTTAGGATCAAACTGTGCAGGGTCTGGATAAACACTTCGTGATACTCGCGCAGTGCCGGCCACCCCAATCAGCTTACAACTGGAATGATAGACAAACACCTCATCGCCCTCGTGCATTTGACGAAGAAAATTACGAGCCTGATAATTACGTACCCCTTCCCAAACCATAGGCTCAATCGGCTGCGCAGCGAGGTCATCGATACTACATTCGGCTGGCTCTGTCTTTAGTAACCAGTAGTTCACTGGCTCCCTCCTTTTTCAAAATTAAATTAGCATGCCACGATAATAGCATTCTCTAAAGACGCAAGCAGATTGCAAGGAGCGTTTCGTTCGCGGGTAGCGTGGCTATTGCGAATCGAATGCGAAACGTTCGATACTCACAGCTCAAGTCCTTTTATAGGTAAGCATAATGAAAATAATAACGAACGTGCTTAGTTTGATTCTATCGGTCTTGGTTTTGAGTAATCCGCTCAGTGCATTTGCGCAAACCAAAATCTCCTATGGTGCAGACCCAATGCAGTATGGCGAGCTCTCAATCCCTGCTGGTGCTGGCCCTTTCCCTGTCGTGACGTTTCTGCATGCAGGCTGCTGGAACTCCAGCGAAGGCATGATTAACGCATATCGAGCGATGGCCAAAGTGATGAACGAACATGGCATCGCCGCATGGAATATGCAGTACAGAGGCGCGTCAAGCCTCGGCGGCGGCTGGCCCGGCACCTGGTTGGACATCGCAAACGGTTTTGACGCGCTCGCTTCGATTGCGAAGGACTATCCAATCGACACGTCACGAGCGGTCGTGGTGGGACACTCCTCTGGTGGACACTATGGTGCATGGCTAGCAACACGGCCGCAACTTCCCCCGACTAGCCAAATCTATGTAAAACCCTTAGTAAACCCTATGGCATTGGTAATGGCCGACGCCTACATCAACCCTCTAGTCATCGATTCCATAGGCACTTCGGGCGAGGTCTATTGCGGCGAACCGCTCTTGGAGAAATTGGTAGGTGGACCCGTGGAGCAGAATATTCAGAACTTCCTAGAAATCTCTCCGCTGGAATGGCTGCCCTGGGGAATCCCGCAGGAATTTATCGTTAGCACCTATCGCTATCCAGTATCCCTCCCCCGCGAACTCGCCCAAGGTAAGACCGCGCTCAAAAGCCTGCCGGACTACCCCGCACTAGCCGTGCTAGCCGGCGACGAGTTCAATATGCGGCTCATCGATAAAGAAGGCCATGGCGATTTCGTAAAGGAAGGCGCACGAGGCTATCTCGCCACAATCTCCGCTGTACTCCGCCTACTCGGCAAGCAGACCGAATAGATCGAACGAATAGGATTGAAGGGTTTCAGATCAAAGGGGTCAGAGTCAGATCAAAGGGGTCAGAGTAACTTGAATTTTCAAATTACTCTGACCCCTTTGATCCCCCCTTTGATCAAGACGAAGCCTATAGACGATGTTCCTTAGGAAACTATATCTGTAGAATAGCCACTTGCTCTGACGGAAAGGTGCATTCCACCTTGTATCTGCACCTACGGCAGAGCTAACTGCAAACGGGTATTTTCTGCGACAATATGAGGCAATTCTCATCGCAATCAATTTTTATAGGGTGAAGGCATGAATTCTTCGCAAACAAGTGAGTCAGGGTGCTCGGCCATGAAAGGTTTCAGGCTCTCAATTTTTCTGCTGGCCCTGTTTTCCTTATCAGCAATGGCGGACGAGAACACAGCGCTGGCGAAGGAGTATCCTGAGCTGCAACAACTGCTGCTAGCCCACGATATTGTGCAGGCGCGCGTCTATGAAGAAATTAGCCTTGCTAATACATCTGACATCGCAGCCATAGGCCAGAGAGTCTTGCTGGATACTCTTGCAGAACTCAAGGAATCGAAAAACTCACACTACCACTCAGCCGGTGATCATTCGGCAATGTTGGGGCCACATCGCGTGTTTGAAAGTCGGGCAATTCCTGGCCTGCTGGGAGTTGTCAGGGGAAACTATAACGCCGACCAGGTAAGTAGCGCCTTAGCGGATGTGGGCAACCTACCTCCAGTAGCCGTAGAGACCTTGCAAAAGGGACGCCAATTTATTGAGTTACTTATTGAGATTTACATCAACCCCGCCTTCGAGGATAAGAAGGCCGCGGTGGCACTTGCAGTAGAGAGCTATTTGCAGAATGATCGGCTCGCTATCGCCCCCAAGCCGAAGTCCGATGAGTTGTTATCGGACCACGCGTGGGCCTATGCTTTCAAGGCCGGCTTTCCGCAACTCAGTGGCTTAACCTGGGCATCGCAATGGTTGAAGCTTGGTACGCTGGAACTGTTGGTATCAGAGCCGGATGTAGCATCACGCAATCAAGCCATCGCAACCCTATTGGAGCTTTACAATGAGAAAATAAACCGCCTGCATGGCAGTCTGGTTTCTCTGCCCACAGACATCCCTACCAGCCCCGTTATCGCACCCGCGTTCTTTGAACTGCATCCGGATGCGGCCTATATCATCGACAATCTGGAATTGTTAAAAGTAGTCATAGGCGACATCCTCGCCTATCCGGAAGTAGCAGACCGATGGCAGGAAATAGAACTAGCCGTGCAAAATTACACCGACAAAACTAGCAATTTCAGCGACGAAACAGATTATCTGTACTACACGCTGCGAGGTGGCATCTACAATGCCGGAGGACCTGCCCGGGGTGGCCTAAATCGGCCAGACCGAAACTGGTCACGGGAGCAGTCGGAGAATCCCCACATCAGTATCGGTACACAGCCTTCGCCTGATTAGCTTTGCTCATCAAATGAGTAGGAGCCAAGAAATCAGCCGTTTTTGCCACAGTGCTTCATTTTGGTGCACAATGCTCGATAATCTTGCACATCTAGTCGACAACTCGTAACATTTACACACTTGAAGTACGAGGCTCAAATGAGCATTATATGGAAATAAACTCATACTCATTGAATTTAGAGTTAGAAATACCCGTTAGTGTATTCAAAATGCCCATCCCAAACGAGGATATGGAAAATGATGTATAAAAAAGTCTTAAAAACGCTAGTAGTTTTTGCAGCATTCCCAGCACTTAGCAGTGCTCAGGAAGCCGCTCCACACCCCACCTATGCAAAAGAGGTGTCTCGGTTAATTCAGGAGAATTGTCAGAACTGTCACCAACCTGGATCAGTCGGGCCCATGTCATTCATGAGCTATGAAGAAGTGCGGCCTTGGGCTCCACTAATTCAGATGAGAGTCGCGAACCGCGAAATGCCCCCCTATCATTACGATAACGATGTTGGCGTTCAGCACCTCCAAAATGACTGGCGTTTGTCACAAGACGAAATCGATACAATTGTAGATTGGGTTAACGCCGGCTCGCCTTTGGGCAATCCGGAAGATCTACCGCAGCCCAAGATGTACCCAGCTGTGGACGAATGGCGTTTGGCAGGTGAACTCGGACTGCCCGATCACACAATTAAATCTGAAGCTTGGGATGTCCCTGCGAATGGTCAAGACCTGTGGTGGAAGCCAATTGTAGATTCCGGCATCGACGAGAGTCGTTGCATTAAGGCTGTAGAGACACGACCTTCGGCAGCAGCCATAGGCTCAACTCACCATGCCAACTCGCACTTCAAGGTTCTCGACGCAAATGGCGAATGGGTAGATGGCGACCGTCTGTCCGAATTTGCGATCGGCAAACTCGGTGAGAAAGTACCAAAAGGCGCTTGCCGAAAAGTACCGGCGAATTCAAAAGTTGAATGGGAGATTCACTATTTCCCCAACGGCGTTGCTGTGCCAAATGATCAAGTGACCATAGGCATCTGGTACCACGACGAAGAAGATGGGTTTGTCGAAGAAGAAAGCTACCGCCAAGACTTGCGCGCCTATACACTCTCTGCCTCAACAGATGATTATATGATTGCCCCCCATGGCAAGCTTATGACACAGGGATTCAGGTCTTTCGACCATCCGGTTCGTATCGACAGCTGGCAGCCTCATATGCATCTGCGTGGTGTCGCAATGTCATTGGAAGTGTTTTATCCGGAAACGGGCAGAACAGAAGTATTAAGTCAGGCTTCCAATTGGACCTCCGCCTGGAACCACAGCCACACCTATGAAGAAGGTTACCAGCCCCTTATTCCTGCGGGCGCGACCCTTATCATGACTGGATGGTATGACAACACTGAAAACAACCCCATGAATCCAGATCCGGATCAATGGGTGGGCTCAGGTCAGCGTACGACTGACGAGATGTCACATGCGTGGATTGCTGTTTCCCACCTCGATGAAGAAGCCTATCAGGCCCTTCTTACCGAGCGCAAAGAGCGAGACAATAGCAGCGTTGCCAGCTTGGACAGTGGAGCTCAATAATGGTTTGTTTGAAAGTTTCTAGACTATTGTTACCAATGCTGGCGGGGCTGCTTATAGCAGCCCCCCTGCATGCTCAAATACCAGAACGGTTCCGCGATTATCCCTTGGCGACTCGCGGAACGACTGGTGAAATAGTGGCCCCTATGTTTAATGGCTGGATTGCCAACGAAGATGGGTCGACAACCATGATCTTTGGTTTCGCCAATCAGAATAGAAAGGCGACCGTGGATGTTCCGCTAGGGCCCAATAACAAGTTGGAACCAGCCCAATTTCAAGGAGCACAGCCTACTCATTTTCCCGTATACAGCAGACGTGGATTCGTTGGTATTCAGGAACGAGGCGCCTTTGGAGTAGTTGTGCCAGCAGACATGGCAGGCACCGAAGTTATCTGGACGCTAACATCTGGCGGTAACACTTACTCAATACCAGGCCGCGCCACATCAGCTGCCTATGAGTTAAGTGCTGGCATATCCGCTGCAGGCTCTTTGAGGCCTGCTATTAGATTCAGCGAGAATGGACCTGAGTCCGTTAATGAAGTGGGTATCTATGCAGAGCCTAAAACTGTCAAAGTCGGGCAGCCACTTACGCTTTCTGCGCTGATGCAGGATCGAGGGGAGCGTGACGGTTATGCAGACGTTTCGCCCTATTACGATCTTGGCACTTTTTGGGTTATGCATCAGGGCCCAGCTGAGCCGGAAATAGAAACGCCGGAGATTCCTGGAAGTGTGCGCGCGGAAAACAATCCAAGCGATCCAAACATTAATGAATGGACCGAGGTTTCAACTCAGGTGACCTTCCCAGAGCCTGGGAATTACATAATCCGCCTTAGAGTAGATAATTTCGAGGCTCCAGATAGCCAATTCGATAATGTCTGTTGTTATTCCAACGCTTACTTCCCGGTAACCGTTAATCCTTAAACCTTGGGTAATGTGCAAGCAGCAATCGCTGCTTGCACATTGTTCTTTGTGTCCCTTCCTAACACTTGGCCTGCTCATCTTCCGCTTTGACATGTTGTGACATCCAATCGACCGACCTAACAAGGAACGGCGATCAGATCCTCGTGAAGTTCTACTACCTATTCCAACGCTAGATTCGAGAATACTAGCCTTGTACCAAGCGCTAGTGATCTATCGAATTGGTTCTGGCCTTCAGGGAAATCGCGAAACTCAGGAGTGCGATGGAACCTGCCAAGGGATGCGTTTATACTATTTTCACATCCCGCAATCGGGATCAACAAATAGATTGGCTCTCCACCAGCCTTAACTAGGTAAACGGTATAAATAGAACCAATCGAGGAATTGGAACATGAAAAACAAACTGAATCGTAAGCCCAAGCCGGTCGCAAGAAAGACCTTGCTGGCCTCTGCCATGGTAGCTGCCTACCTCTTTACCAGTGCTCTGATGGCACAGGAAGCCACCCAGATACAACTGCAGTATCCGCAGGTCGCGGACCTGTTTAACGCCTTCGACGTCACCCAAGCTAAATCCTTTGAGGAAATTGCTGCAATCAATGCTAATCCGGCGACGCAACAGGCTCAGAATGAACTACAAATGAGCCTGAACAAGCAGGCCAAAATGACCATGAGCCAGATGATGGCCTCTGCCATGATGTCGCATGGCGGCGACATGCCCATGGGCATGAGCAATGGCCCGCACCACAATCTGGAGGTCGAGGCACGAGTCAGACTTATGGAAATGATGCGCGGCAATCACAGCCACGAAGCGGCGGAAGCAGCCTTCGAGGACAGCTCTGCCATAAATCCGCACACTGCGGAGGTTTTCAAACGCGGCAGAAACTTCGAGGAAAGACTATTTGTTATCTACATCGATGATTCGATCGAAGACAAACGCGCCGCCGTCACCGAAGCTATCTACGACTATCTTAGCGACGATCAACATTCCGTAGCCAGTGCACCGAAGGAGAGTGATTATCTGCTGGAGCACGACCAGGCTAATGGGCTGAAATCGGCGTTTCCACTGTTGAGCGGCTTCCTGTGGACACAGCAATGGCTGCAACTCGCCGCGTTGGAGGCGGTCATCCTGCAAGGTTTGGACAGCCAGTTCAACGGCGGGGTAAATATAGCGCTTGAGCGCTTCTGGAATAAGGCGGGTACCTCCGGTGGTATGACCATGTTCCCCGCGCCTAGCGAACTGCCAATGGCGCCGGCTATCGCGCCTGACCTGTACAGCCAGTCACCCGAGGCTGCCATCATCCTGGACAATCTGAACCTGCTGGAAACCGTCGTCGCCGATATCCTTGCCTTCCCGAATGCAGAGAATCAGTACGAGTTAATGGATCAGGCTGTCGCGTTCTTTACCAACAAGGCTAGCAACAATGCAGAATCGGTGGACTATCTGCGCTTCGCGCTGCGTGGCGGTATCTACAATCAGGGTGGACCAGCGGTCGGCGAATTGATGCAATCAGAGCGAAACCGTGCCCGCGAAGCTATGAACATGCAACACACTATGATCATGTCATCTCCACAATAAGGGGATCAAGAGGATCAAGGGGTCAGGTTACTTGATCCTAGACCCCTTGATCCTAAAACTCAGTTGAACCACCTGTGCTTCTGCAGCGTATATAAAGTTGCAATACACAGGAGAACAACATGTTTCCAAGACTGGTTTTGATAGGCTCACTATTTTTTCTAAGCTTAAGCGCGAGCGTGACTTTGGCGATCGAGGAACCCCCCTTTACAGTGATCGCTCAAGTCGATGCCGTAGAGTATCGGCAGTACGCGCCCTATCTGCTGGCGGAGACCTTGATAGAGGGAGAGAGCGATCGCAACAACGCGGCAAACGAGGGCTTCTCTCGTTTGTTCAAGTACATATCGGGCGCTAACTCTGTGCAGGCCAAAATAGCGATGACGGCACCGGTTCAGCAGACGCCTAGCCGCAAAATCGCTATGACTGCTCCAGTACAAGAGACCTCAACTCCCGAGGGCTGGAAGATTGCCTTTGTCGTACCTAACGAATTTACAATAGACACGGTTCCACTTCCGACCAATCCTACGATCAGTATCCGCGAAGTACCGGGTGAAATTTTCGCGGTGGTCACTTACTCCGGCCGCTGGACCGACAGGAACCTCGCCACCCATAGCGCAGAGCTATTGGACAAACTTCAGCAATCCAATATCGCAGTTAAAGGCAAAGTTATAAGCGCTGCCTATAACTCACCATTCGCGTTGCCCTTTCTACGCCGCAATGAGGTAATGATAAGAGTTGACAGAGTACCCAGCACCTAAAGAAGATCAAAGGGGTCAGAGTAACTTGAAAATTCAAGTTACTCTGACCCCTTTGATCGGACCCCGTTGATCCTCTATGATGCGGGTTCCCCTTACAGCTCAAGCTATTCAATGCCAAAGACCTCCTCGACAGCAGTCACGCGCAAAATCCTGCGTCAAGCAGCCCTACACCACCAAGGGCTGACGAAGGCCGCCCCCTTTGGTGCGGGCAAGCAAGCAACGCTTAACGCCCTCGAGCACCTTTCCTATGTGCAAATCGATACGCTCGCAGTAGTGGAGCGCGCGCACCACCATATCCTTTGGTCGCGAATTCCTAGCTACAAGCCCGTACATCTCGAGAGCCTGTTGGAAGAGCGCAAGATATTCGAACACTGGTCCCACGCGGCAGCTTTTCTGCCAATGCGTGACTATCGTTTCGCATTGCCACGCATGAATGCCGTGAAGCGAGGCGAATCAGGTTGGTTTGCGAGTGTAAGCGAAAAGGACGAGAAGGAAGTGTTGGCACGCATTAGAAGCGATGGACCATTGCGGTCGCGGGATTTCGAATCTCCCAAAAAACAGCAAGGGAGTTGGTGGAATTGGAAACCCGCGAAGAAAACTTTAGAAAAGTTATTCTTTCAGGGCGATTTGATGGTCTCATCCCGTCAGGGCATGCAGAAAGTCTATGACTTACGCGAACGGGTGTTGCCAAATTATACAGACACGCGTGAGCCTAACGTTCGCGAGTTCTCCGACTACCTTATCGATTCATCACTTACAGCACATGGATTTACCACACAAAAACAAATTACGCACTTACGTCAAGGAAAGGAGCTTCGGAGTACTATTAACGCTTTACTAAAAGAGCGTATAGCAGAAGGGATTCTCATCGAATTCACTGTACCAGGGCTGCCCACCGTATTCGCAGCACCAGAATTATTTGAAATGAAGCGAGCGAGGGGCGACAGTAAGGTGCGCCTTCTCTCCCCTTTCGATAACGCTGTAATTCACCGCACTCGCATCGAGAAAATTTTCGATTTCAACTATAGCATCGAATGCTACACCCCGAAGCCTAAACGAAAATTTGGCTATTTCTGCTTACCAATCCTGTACCAAGAGGCGCTAGTGGGTCGAGCGGATTGCAAGGCGGATAGGAAAAGCAAACACCTAGACGTGCTACACCTGCATATAGAGAGCTCGATTGGCGACCGAGAAGAATTCGACTCAGCCCTAGCGCTGGCTCTGCAGAAATTCGCCGCTTTCAATGGCTGCGATGCCTACACCGTGCACAAAATCAGCGGGTAGAGGATCAAAGGGGCGGAGAGGACCAAAGGCGGATCGGATCAAAGGGGTCAGGATCAAAGGGGTCAGAGTAACTTGATCGAGAATCGAGAATCGATCAAGTTACTCTGACCCCTTTGATCCCTTTGGTCCTTGTTCAGGGCAGCGCAAACACCAGTAACTCCGGCACTGGATTGCTGAGCACACTCAGTGCGATGTACTGCTTGCCGTTTACGGAGTAAGTCATTGGGGCTCCGCCGCCATTGGCGGGCAAATCGATGGTCTTGAGCTCTTCCCCTGTCATCTTGTCCCGGGCCACCAGCACGGCTCCGTCCAAAGTAGTCTGCGCGTGTATCAATAGGGTTGCCGTTACGAGTACCGCCTGTCGACCTCCGCCGCCCAGTGGGGGCAGTTCAATACCCGCGAGGTCCGGATGATTCGTGACGGGGGCATAGTCTTTGCCATTGGCCTGCTGCCACAGTATTTCGCCCTTGTTCATGTCGATGGCGGTAATGGTGGCATAAGGAGGCTTGAGAATCGGCAATCCCCTAGGCCCACGCACCGCCTGGTTGGAAAGCCGCAGATAATCGAAATTCGACTCGCTCGGATCCAACGTCGTCATCAATGGTGCGTTAGGACTATTACTCGAAGGGATATAGAGAATGCCATGGATAGGGTCTACTCCTGCGCCTGTCCAATTCGCGCCACCTCCCGCACCCGGCAGGATGATGGTGCCACGATTGCCACCGGGCACCGTCTCCGAAGGAGGCGTGAACAGTGGCCCATAGGTATAGTCCTTCAGAATCTCTTCGGCCTCGGCGCGTATCTCCGGCGTAAAGTCGACGAGATAGTCCACAAACATGCCTTGCCGCGCGAAGGCTGGCGGCTTGCTCGGGAACGGTTGTGTAGGAGACAAACGCTCACCCGGCAGCCCATTCTGCGGCACGGGTAGTTCGTTAATCGGCCACACGGGCTCGCCAGTTACGCGATCCAGTACATAGGTAAAACCCTGCTTGGTCACTTGCGCCAAGGCCTTGATAGTGCGGCCATCTAGATTGATGTCGATCAGATTCGGCGCCGCTGGGTTATCGAAATCCCACACGCCATGATGCACTGTTTGGAAATGCCATACGCGCTCACCGGTCCGTGCATCCAGAGCCACAATGCTCTCGCTAAACAGATTGTCACCGGGACGATGACCGCCATAGAAATCATCGGTAGCCGCCTCCATGGGCAGGTAGACATAACCCAACTCAAGGTCAGCACTCATCATGGACCATACACCGCCATTGCCGGCTGTCCGCCAAGAGTCTTCTTCCCAAGTGTCATTGCCAAACTCCCCTTCCAGGGGAATCGTGTGGAAGGTCCAGACCGTCTCGCCGGTGCGAATATCGTAGCCCCGAATCCACAAGGGAGGGCGCTCCTTGAATCGCGGTCTGTTAGACGTAATCTGCGACACCACTAGGATATCGCCAACGACTATTGGAGGAGAGACCGAGCCCAGAGGTTGCGAACCCAGATAATCCAACTCGTCGCGCGTAGCGCGAGGGATGCCATCGGTCAAGTCGATGCGACCATTGGCGAAATTGGGATCGACCGAACCATCTTCTAATTTGAGTGAGTATACGAAGCCATCATTGGTGCTAACTAAGATGCGCTGCGCATCGCCATCTTTCCAATAGGCTACTCCGCGCTGATGAAATCCCAAGGCACCCACCGGGGCCCCATTACGATAGACCTCGGGGTTAAAATGCCAAAGAGTCTGCCCCGTAACCGCATCTATAGCAGCCACTTGATTCAGCGAGGTGATCATGTAGAGGATGCCATCGATCATCAATGGCGTACCCTGCATGCGCCCGAAGGAGACCTCCCGGTCCACATCATCGAAGCTCAGGTCGCCATCTAAAGAACGCCAACTCCACGCTAGGGCCAGTTGATCGAAGTTATCGGCATTGATTTGGTCTAGGCCGCTGTATTTCGTGGACCCTGCATCCCCAGCATAACTGGCCCATTGACCATCGTTAACGCCATATTGCGCGTGGGTTGAAACACAGAAAACAATCGCGCCGGCAAAGAGTGCAGGCTTTAGTATGTCTTTGATTGTGCTTGTTTTTATTATTTTCACACGTCTAATCTCCGGAAGGGTTAAGAACCTGAAGGAAAATCACGAAACTCAGTGTAAGGAAAAGCTGCTGTCATGAATAGTGGGTTTTTGACTGCATTTGTGCCCCCGAACATTTCCAAAACTGGCTTCTTGAATGCGTTTACACACGAACTATCTAGGACTATAGTTGCTCTGATCAGCATACCTTAATGTTTGCGCTGTCTTTTCGGTAAGCTTATTCGAAAACAGACGTCTAAAAATGACGCAGAATAATAAAAAGGAGTTGTTCATGAGAATTAAGCACTGGAAGTCCCTTGCTACGGGCTTATTGGCCACACTGGCCTACGTCAGCCCCACACAAGCAGCAGATCCCATTGGCAACTTCGCCTTACTGGATGTTAAGGGCGATTTTCACCAACTCAACAAGTATGGCTATCAAGACGCGCTGGTGATCGTTGCGCAGGCAAACGGTTGCGAAGCCAACTACGAAGACAACTTCAAATACAAATTACTCGAAACTGACTATAAGAACGCCAACATCAGCTACCTAATGCTGAATATTGCGGGCGAGAGCCGTGATGCGGTGCGCCAGGAAGCCGAGACCTTCGACTACGAGTGGCCAATGCTGATCGACAGCTCGCAGCTCGTAGCGGAATCCCTTGGCATCACTAAGGCCGGAGAAGTCGTTATCATCGACCCTCAGCGCATGCAGATACTCTATCGCGGTCCTGTTCAGTCAGGCGCCCGCGCCAATGACCCAGTCCGCATGAAGATAGACACCGCACTCGAGACCGCATTGACCGGAGATACGCGTAGCGCTGAAACCATCGCCATGGCTGCCGACGGCTGTGAAGTTGCGTTTCCTGGTAAGCAAATGCATGCGTCTAGCGCGCCTGACTACGTCAACGACATTGCCCCAATCCTGAAAGAGCAATGCGTCGACTGTCACCGCAAAGGTGGTATCGCTCCTTTCGCAATGGACAGCCATCAAATGGTCATGGGTTGGTCGACAATGATGCGCGAAACTCTCATGACCAAGCGCATGCCTCCCGCGCAGGTAGACCCCGATATTAAACACTTCCAGAATGCTCGATATATCAGCGATGAAGACTTGCAAACACTTGTGCATTGGATCGATGCCGGCGCACCGCGCGGCGACAATATGGTCGAGCCTTTGGCCGGCCTTACCTTTCAGGAAGGCTGGGATCTCGGCGAGCCAGACTTAGTGGTCTATGCGGAAGACTTCGTAGTCCCTGCCACTGGCGTAATCGATTACCGCTACCCCATCATCGACCTGCCCTTCGAGGACGACGTTTGGGTGAAGGCCGTGCAGTTTGTGCCACAAGAGCGCTCTGTAGTGCACCACATGATCGCTAGCATCGTAGAGCCACAATACAGCCGCGAGCTCGAGGCCGAGGAGCGTGGTGAGGTGCGTTTCCTAGAGGGTTACGCTCCGGGTAAAGAGGCTGCTACCGTATTCCCAGAAGGCACCGGCGTGCTTATCCCCAAGGGCTATAAGATTCGCCTAGACTCTCACTACACGACTATGGGTAAAGAAGTGCGTGATCGCACAGCAATCGGCATCTACTTATCAGACGAAGTGCCAGAGCATGAATTCCGTACCTATCGCCTGTCCCACGAAGGGCAGAACTTGGTAATTCCTGCTGGAGAGATGGATCACCGTATGTATGCGAGCTACACCTTCGATAAGGAAGTTACGCTGTTCGCATTCCGCCCCCATATGCACACTCGTGGCAAAGACATGCGCTTCAAGGTGATCTACCCCGATCACAGCTCTGAAGACCTCATCAATGTCGCGAACTACAATTTTAACTGGCAGCCAACCTATCGCCTCACTGACCCGCTGGTAATTCCAGCGGGCTCGCGCGTAGTGATTGACGGTGCCTTCGATAATTCTGAGTTCAATCCAGGCGCCGTTGACCCTAGCGTTGATTCCTTAGGTGGCTTACAGACTTGGGATGAAATGTTCGCGGGTTATTTAACCTACACCTATAACGACGAGATGTAAGGTATCGTCGCTTCTACTTGATGGGCCAGAGTCACTTGCGTGCAAGAGACTCTGGCCCTTTTCATTTCAAAGGTTGGACAAATGAAAAAAACAATAAGAAACATCGGGATAGTTCTGGGCCTAGCTCTCATCATCGGCGTTACCTACTACGTCTACACAGCACCCTACACCCGCATAGCAGGTGTGCGCATCGGCGGCACACTCACCCCTGCCCCTGCAGACTGGAATACCGTCAACGGTCGCGGCGTCGGCTGGATCAAGACTGGGGGCTTTCCTCCTTTCGTTGTCCACATGATCTATTCGACGGACGAGGGTGGCATTATCACCGCTACGCGACCCGATGGCGGATACTGGGCCAAGCGCGCGCGAGTAGCGCCTAATGGCTATATACGAGTGGGCGACGAAACCTTTGCCATGAAGGCAACAGAGATATTCGGCGAGGCCAAGATCCCTTATCTCGAGAGCTATGGCAGCAATAATAATATGCCGATGCGCTACGATTTTGCCGAAGAAGTTATCCGTGGGCAGAACGAACCCTTATATACTTGGGAGGTGTTCTATTGGACGCCGCGCTAAGCGCCATTCGTTTAAAACTCAATCAGATAAGAACAGGACCACCCTATGAGATTCACAAGTACTACGCTCGCAAGCCTACTCTTAACATTAAGTACCAGCGCAGCGATTGCGGACGAGAGCATTTTGTTTATCGGCAATAGCTTCACCTATGGCTTTGGATCGGCTGCGAGATTTTATCGTGCCGATACCGTGACGGATCTCAATAACGAAGGCATAGGGGGCGTACCCGCCTTGTTCAAATCTTTCGCGGATCAAGCGGGCCTCGACTACGAGGTGGCTCTAGAGACTCGAGGCGGCAGCGGTCTTGATTTCCATCTTGCAGAGAAGCGCGGCGTTATTGGCCGCAGACCTTGGGACAAGGTGGTAATGCATGGCTATAGCACGCTAGACAGTGCGCAGCCCGGCAATCCTGCAACGCTTATCGAAACGGCAGGACAAATGGCAGAGTTTCTACAAGGTTTGAATCCAGACGTAGAGGTTTACTTAACTGCGACTTGGTCACGAGCCGATCAGGTCTATGTAGAAGACCGCCCTTGGTCGGGCAAGCCTATAGAGCAAATGGCGCTCGATATTCGTGCCGGCTACGACCAAGCCGCCGCCAACGCTGCGGCGATCAAGTCGGTCAACCCAGTGGGCGAGGCATGGACGCGCGCAATGACACTTGGCGTCGCCGATGCGAACCCCTATGACGGAATCGAACTAGATAAAGTAAACCTCTGGACCTACGATCATTACCACGCCAGTGACTATGGCTATTATCTCGAGGCGCTAGTCGTGTTCGGCAACGTAACTGGCTTAGACCCGCGCTCCCTCGGCGAGAACGAATGTTCCGCCTATGAACTAGGTATGTCTCGCAGCCAAGTGCGTGGGCTGCAACAGGCCGCATTCGAGCAATTGGCCAGCGAAGGCAAGGTCACGCCCAACCCCCTCTCCCTTCCAAGACCCGTCTCACCCGAACACTGCAATTAAGCTCTCACAGTTTTACTGCCCTGCTCTTGCCGCTAAAGCGCGTCGATTCGAACATTGATTCGATGAAACGCCGCTTTAGCAGGTCAGCCACCTCTGGCGTCAGTAGTGAATGCCAATCTTCGCGTGTAACCTTTCCTGCCGTAATACTCCAATCCATTTAGCTTACTTATTGAGGTTCACCTCCAATGTTTAAACGTTATTCTCTTAAGGCTTTTGCCTTGTTTGCACTGCTTCTGAGCGCACAATTTGCCAGCGCCGACGTCAGCGGTAACTGGATTTTCGCCGTGACTATAATGGATCAAACCGGTAATCCACAGGTCACAATGGCGCAAGATGGCGCTGTACTGACAGGTCATTACAACGGCCAACTAGGCAACTCCGACTTCAAGGGAACGGTAAACGGCGATGACTTCCAATTCGTATTGGCAAGTGAAGCTGGCTCAGTAACCTACAAAGGCACTTTGCAAGCAGACGGGACTATCAAGGGTTCATTAGACGCAGCGGGCATGGCGCAAGGCACCTTCACTGCTAAGAAAGCAGACTAAAGCTCGATCTTGTATCCGACCCCATAGGTCGAGACGATCCATTCTTTACTTTCGGCAGTCGCGCAGTGAATCTAGTTAGTGCGGTACTTGATTCGACTTTGACCTCGCCATCGTGGGCCTCGATAACCGATTTGACGATCGCGAGGCCTAGCCCTGCCCCTTCGCTATTGCGTGCTCGTGACGGATCGATACGATAGAAACGATCGAAAATGCTGGCGAGATGTTTCGGGGCAATCACAGGTCCGCAATTCTCCACCGTAATCGAGGCGCTCTCGGAATCTTGCGCCAGAATAACATTCACGACGGCGTTTTTTGGCGAGTGATAAAGCGCATTGGAGAGCAAATTCGTGAATGCGCGGCGCAGCAGATCGCGATCGCCCTGTACTAGAACGCTCTTCGGATTGACCGCGAGAGTAACACCTCGCTCATCGGCAAACGCATCGAAGAATTCGAACAGTGCCTGAAACTCATCCTGCAGGTCGATAGGCGTGCTGCTGAGTTTGATCAAGCCGTTCTCGCTCTTGGCGAGCCACAGCATATCGTTCACCATCTTGTTCAAGCGTTCCTGCTCTTCTAAAACGGAGTAAAGCAGCTCGCGATAGTCCGCATCGCTGCGCGCCTTCGACAAACCCACCTGAGTCTGCGTAATCATATTCGTTAAGGGCGTGCGCAGCTCATGGGCGATATCATCAGAAAAATGCGAGAGTTTACTGAAGCCCACCTCGAGCTGCTCGATCATCTGATTGAAAGACAGCACCAAGTCCTGCAGTTCGATGGGCACGGCGATCGCGTCTAGGCGAGTGTCTAGTTTATTGGTTTGAATGGCGCGCACACGGTGGCTGACTCCGCGCAGAGGGCGCAGACCTTGGTACACGCCAACCCATGCCGCCAACAGAGTAAGCACGCCAGCGCCGAGTATGATTAACCAAAGGCTCTGCTGAAAAGAATCTAAGAATTCCATATGGAACTCCATATCGATAGCACTGGTGATCTGATAGTAAACACCCGCTATCGAACTCGCGACTACCACGCCACGATAGGTCTTGCTGTCGATCGTCCACAACTCCAAGTTTTCCGCGTTGACAGTCGCAGCTGGAGAAACGCTAGGGAGTACGAAAGAAAAATCCAAACCGGCGGAACTAAATAAAATGGCACCTGCCCCATCTTTGACTTCATAGAAAACATCATGGTGACCAGAGATCGCGGAGGAAAGGCTCGCAGGCATCGAGACGAAGTCACCATTTTCATGCGCTAGTGCGTGCTCTATAGAGTCCACCATCACGCGCAGCTCGTCGGCATCCTGTTCGATAAAATGCCGCTCTACAGTACTGAGCACCAAGCGACTAATCAGCAAAAGGCTAAGCCCGATGGCGAGCATCACGAATAGCATTACGCGCAGCGATAGGGACAGTGGCCGCTTGAGCTTAGGCTTCATCGACTTGCTCCAACTCTAGCTTATAGCCCATGCCACGCACGGTGTGTATTAGCTTCGGCTCGAATTCATCGTCGATCTTGGAGCGCAGCCGACGGATGGCGACATCGATGACATTGGTGTCGCTGTCGAAGTTCATATCCCACACTTGCGAGGCGATGATCGAGCGTGGCAACACTTCGCCCTGGCGCCGCATCAATAGCTCCAACAAGCAGAATTCCTTGTGACTAAGATTGATACGCTTGCCCGCACGAGTAACGCGGCGCTTGAGCAAGTTGACCTCGAGATCGGCCACCTGCAGCTCGTCTTGCGCAACAGGGGCTTGCGTGCGCCTTAGGAGGCTACGCACCCGGGCCAACACCTCCACGAAGGCGAAGGGCTTGATGAGATAGTCGTCTGCCCCGAGCTCCAGCCCCTTAACGCGGTCATCGACGCTGTCGCGCGCAGTGAGGAACAGCACCGGAGTCGTGTTCTTCGCCTCGCGCAGGGACTGCAAGATGCGCCAGCCATCCACGTCGGGCAGCATGACGTCTAGGATGATGAGGTCGAAACTCTCCGTCATGGCCAAATGATGACCATCGAGTCCGTTGCGCGCTAGGCTCACGGCAAAGCCGGCCTCGGTAAGGCCCTGGCGCAGATAATCCGCGGTCTTCGTCTCGTCCTCTACCACCAATAAGCGCATGTCTCTTTGTCTCTTTTAAAGCAATACATTGAGGTTAGTGGGGCCATACCAACACTTGGATGACATCAAGATTACAAAGTTCTCATCTTCCCGTCATCGGTGTGCAAGCCAAACCTCGCTACAGTGTTCACCAAGATCCAAATCTATAGGCAACACGAATGCACAAACGACCACCGCAGCCACCTTCCCAGTCCCGTCGGCAATTGCTGCAGAGCCTAATACTGGGGGGCGTCGCAAGCGCCCTGCCTTCTACAACAATAGGCGCGCAGTCTAACACCATCGCCGATGCCGCGCGGGGCACTGCGCCTATAATTCATGGGCCAGTGGTAGACCTAGTGGTCGAGCAGGCGCGGGTGAATTTCACAGGGCAGTCACGCATCGCCACCACGATCAACGGCTCTCTTCCCGCGCCGACCCTGAAGTTTCACGAGGGCGACGAGGTCACTATTCGCGTCACCAATCGCCTACAGGTGCAAACCTCGATTCACTGGCACGGCATCATCCTGCCCTTCCAAATGGATGGCGTGCCGAGCATCAGCTTCGACGGCATCCCTCCTGGCGAGACCTTCACCTATCGCTTCAAGCTGGAGCAGAGCGGCACCTATTGGTACCACTCCCACAGCGGTTTTCAGGAGATGACGGGGATGTATGGCGCCCTGATCATCGAGCCGAGAGCGGGCGAAGCGTATGAAGTAGAGCGCGACTACATCGTGCAATTGTCCGATTGGACCGATGAAGAGCCGATGCGCGTGTTCAATAAACTGAAGATTCAAAGCGACATGTACAACTTCAATCAACCGACAGTTGGAGACTTCTTCGCAGATGTCGCCAATGGCGGTATCGGCTTGGCCATGGACAAGCGTCGCATGTGGAATCAGATGCGGATGAACCCATCGGATCTCGCCGACCTGTCTGCGGACACGCTTACTTTTCTGATGAACGGCAGCCCTGCAGGTGCGAACTGGACCGCGATCTTCAAGCCGGGGGAGCGGGTACGCCTGCGGATCATTAACGCCTCCAGTAATACGATATTCGACGTACGCATACCAGGCCTACCCATGCAAGTAGTGCAAGCGGATGGCCAAAACGTAAAAGCCATACAAGTGGATGAGTTCCGCTTCGGTCCAGGCGAGACCTACGATGTGATCGTAGAGCCCAGCGCTGACGCCTACACCATCTTCGCCCAAAGCATGGACCGCAGTGGCTACGTGCGCGGGACTCTGGCAGTAAGCGCGGACCTAGAGGCCGAAGTCCCTAAGGTCGATACACTCGAGCAATTGAGCATGACAGACATGATGGGCGACATGGGTGCAATGGCGGGCATGGACCACAGCGCTCATGCGGCACCAGCAGTTGCAGCCGTTGACCATAGCGCCCATGATACTTCCGTCGCAGCGGCAGTAGATCACAGTGCTCATGCAGCGCCAATTGCAGCTGTGGATCACAGCGCACACGCGGCGTCCACTACAACAGTCGATCATAGCGGCCACAACATGGCTGTAGATCCTCTCGCCCTGCCGTCCAAGACCGTACGCCACGCCAGCACCGAGTATGGTGCCACTGTCGATGCCCGCATCGACACGCCTCGAACCAACCTCGACGATCCGGGCGTTGGTCTGCGCAACAATGGCCGACGCGTGCTGACCCTTGCCGACCTGCGCTCGCTAGAGCCATTAGATAACTCGAGGACACCAAGCCGCGAGATAGAACTGCACCTCACCGGCAATATGGAACGTTATAGTTGGTCATTCGATGGCTTGGAGTTCGGCGATAGCACTCCAGTGCACATGCGCAAAGACGAGTTGGTCCGCATCATATTGCAGAACGACACGATGATGACTCATCCGATGCATCTACATGGCATGTGGAGCGACATAGAGAACGAGAACGGAGAGTTGCTCTCACGCCAGCACACGATTCTGGTGCACCCGGCCCAGCGTATTAGTTTTCTCGCCACCCCAAGAGACGTCGGTCAATGGGCTTGGCACTGCCACCTGATGTTCCATATGGACGCGGGGATGTTCCGCAAGGTGATCGTGTCATGAAGCGTTTATTACTCGCCACAGCACTCCTGTTCTCTACCAGCGTAGCCTTTGCACAAGATGGTCACGACCATGAGGCGATGGACCACAGCACGATGCCTATGGACTCGGACACTGCGCCAGCAGATGCACGAGACCCTCACGCCTACTCAGGAGGCTTTACCCGTACCGAGGGACCCTACGCATTGAACAATGCCGAGCATGGCATGCACCACATCTCAGAGCCTATTCTGTCGATTCTAGGCGATCACTTCGAATACACCCCGGACTCGAACACTAGCAACTACGATATGCAGGCATGGTATGGCACTAGCTTCAACCGCTTCATCATCAAGTCCGAGGGCAGCCTCGCGCAGCACGGCGAGTATGAGAATCAAACCGACCTGCTCTGGGGACGTGCGTTTTCTGCGTTTTGGGACTCGCAGCTTGGGCTAAGGATAGATTCAACAAGCGAGGGCAAGGACCGACAATGGCTGGCGGCCGGAATCCAGGGTTTAGCGCCCTACTGGTTTGAGCTCGATGCCACCGCCTATCTCGGCACCCAGGGGCAAAGCGAAGTCGTCTTCAACTCCGAATACGAGATGTTACTGACCCAGCGGCTCATCTTGCAGCCGCGCTTTGAGCTCACCCTGCGTGACAAAGACGACCCGGCCAACTTATTGGGCAGCGGCTTGGCGAATGCTTCATTCGGGCTGCGACTACGCTATGAGTTCTCGCGGCAGTTTGCCCCGTTTATAGGCGTTGAGACCGAAAAACGCTTCGGAGACACTGCCGACCTCCTAAGCAGATCTGGCGAAAATATTAGCGAATCGCGCTACTTTACCGGTATTCGCTTCTGGTTCTAGAGCCAATTCAAGCACTTAGGCGACCAATCCCACTGAGAGTCAGATACTCGCGGCCTAAAGAAAAAAGAATTTATCGTCGCTATTGACCTATGTCTAAGACATAGGTGTAGCCTTGCATCATTGACCAGAATTGATGGACTAGCGAAGCTCTCGTTTAGGTCCTCAAGGAGAGATGAGCATGCGCGTGAAAGAAGTTGCCGAGAGATTAGGTGTCACTGCCGACACCGTCAGGTTCTATACTCGAATTCGACTACTGAACCCGAACACCAACCCCCATAACCAATACAAAGAATATTCTCACGCCGATGTCGAGCGCCTGAAGTTTGTAGTCGCCGCTCGCTCACTCGGGTTCACCGTGGAAGATATCAGCACCATCATCGCGAAGGCAGAGGATCATCAGTCCCCCTGCCCGACCGTGCGCCAAATTATCGAAAAGCGTTTAGAAGAAACCGAGCGGCAATTCCAGGACCTGATCGCGCTGCGTGCCCGCATGAGCGCTGCGATCGCGCAATGGGAAGACACACCAGATCGCGTTCCGAATGGACACATGATCTGCCACATGATCGAAAGTTTTGCGGGAGGATTTAGCGATGACACAGAAAAATGAACACGCCAAAGAGATGACCTTCATGGTCGATGGCGCCAGTTGCTCCAGTTGCGTCATGAAGATAGAGAACAGCCTAAAGGCCGTGAGTGGCGTAGAGAACGCCGCCATGAACTTTGCCGATAGAACGGTAACAGTAACTGGCTCTGCAAATGCTGCCACTTTGATCAATGCGGTCAAGGCTGCGGGCTATGGTGCGACGGAGCAGCAGACAGAGAATGACGACGAACTACTAGAGGAGAAGGAGCGCAGCGACGAGGCCTACTACAAGCATCTTGTGCGCGACATGCAGATCGCCCTGGGCTTAGGCGTGCCGCTCATGCTCTATGGCTTGATCACCGGAGACATGAATGTGGAGACTGGTGTCGAGCGCATATCCTGGCTCACGGTGGGCCTGTTGACCTTGGCCGTGATGATTTTCTCCGGCAGGCATTTCTATGTCGGGGCCTGGCATTCGTTTAAAAACCACAGCGCCAATATGGACACCCTCATCGCGCTGGGTACAGGCACCGCATGGCTGTACTCCATGAGCGTTGTGATAGCGCCCGCATTGTTTCCCGAGATGGCGCGGCACGTTTACTTCGAGGCCACCGCGATGATCATAGGCCTCATCAACCTAGGCCTAGCCTTGGAGTTAAAGGCCCGTGGCCGCACCTCCGAGGCGATCAAGAGGCTCATCGGGCTGCAGCCCAAGACGGCGCGAGTAGTGCGCGACTCGGGCGAGGTGGACATCGATATTAAGGATGTACAGCTCGACGATATAGTGCGTGTCCGCCCCGGAGAGAAGATTCCTGTAGATGGCGAGATCAGCGAGGGCAGCACCACGATTGATGAGTCCATGCTGACGGGCGAACCCATGCCCGTTGCGAAGCAGGCCGGCGATACCGTATCGGCAGGCACCATCAACAAGAGCGGTTCATTCCTGTTCAAAGCGAATAAAGTAGGCAAGGACACCATGCTTGCGCAGATCATCGGCATGGTGAAGCGCGCACAGAACTCCAAGCCCCCTATTGGGCGCATGGCCGATGTCATCTCCTCTTACTTCGTGCCAACCGTCATGATCATCGCGGTACTAAGCGCGCTCGCGTGGCTGAATTTCGGGCCAGAGCCCACCATCGCGTTTGCGATTATCTCGGCTACCACGGTGCTGATCATCGCCTGCCCTTGCGCACTAGGACTAGCAACACCAATGTCCGTGATGGTGGGCGTAGGCAAGGCGGCAGAAGCGGGCGTATTGATTCGCAATGGCGAAGCCCTACAGTCTGCCTCCAAGATTACTGCGATGGTATTGGACAAAACAGGCACGATCACCGAAGGGGTTCCAGCCGTGACCGATGTGCTCACCACCGGCGATAGGAGTGAGGAAGAAGTCCTGCGCCTAGCATCTAGCCTAGAGGCCGGCTCCGAACATCCTCTGGCTCAGGCCATCGTCGAGTCCGCGCAGAAACGCGACATCAAGCAAGCCAAGATTAGCAACTTCGACGCGATCTCCGGACAAGGGGTGAAGGCGACACTGGACGGCTTGGAGTTGCTGTTCGGCAATCAAGCACTCATGCAGGAGAACTCGGTCGCGATCGACGAGTACATCGACAAGGCCCAGTCCCTCGCGACGCAAGCGAAAACCCCGATGTATTTCGCGGTGGACAAAAAACTGCAGGCCATCATCGCCGTTGCGGACCCGATCAAGAAGGATTCTATCGCCGCCATCAAGCGCCTGCGACAGCAAGGCATCAAGGTCATCATGCTCACTGGCGATAACCGCGACACGGCCAAGGCGGTGGCTGAGGCTGCAGGAGTAGAAGACTATTTTGCGGAGGTACTCCCCAGTCAAAAGGCGGACAAGATCAAGGAGCTACAGGCCCGTGGCGAGATCGTCGGCATGAGTGGAGACGGCATCAACGACGCACCCGCACTCGCCATGGCCAATGTCGGCTTCGCCATCGGCACTGGCACCGATGTCGCCATAGAGAGCGCCGACATCACGCTAATGCGCGGCTCCCTGCATGGTTTGGCCGACGCGATCGCCATCAGTAAGGCCACACTGCGCAACATCAAGCAGAACTTATTTGGCGCCTTCATCTACAACATAGCAGGAGTGCCCATCGCGGCCGGTTTGTTATACCCCTTCATCGGCGTGTTGCTAAACCCAGTGATCGCCGGCGCGGCAATGGCCTTCTCGTCACTGACCGTAGTCACCAACGCCAATCGACTGAGACTGTTCAAAGCCACGTCATGGGGTCAGGTTCCTTGATTTTTTCAAAATCAAGGAACCTGACCCCATGATTCACCATGATTCACTCATTAGAGGATACGCATCATGCTCATTATCAATATTGCAGGGCTCGCACTCATAGCACTCATCATCTGGTGGTTCTGGCTCTATAAGCCAACGGAAGCGACGGTCTCGGACAGCGACATAGTCATTAAGGTAGAGAACGGGGTGTATCAACCTTCGCGTTTGAAAATAGCGGCGGAGAAACCCGTCACTCTCTATTTTGAGCGCCTTGACCCCTCGCCTTGTGCGGAGATGGTTCAGTTCCCAGATCTCGAGATCAGCGAGACTTTGAGGCTCAACGAGAAAGTAGGCATCGACATCCCAGCTCTAGCCGCCGGCAAGTATGCCTTTCACTGCCAGATGCAGATGTATAAAGGGGAGTTGCATGTCGAGTGATGGGGGATGGGGTCAGGTTCCTTGATTTTGAAAAAATCAAGGAACCTGACCCCATTATTCTCTATCTATACCGCGCAAGAATGTCCTCCACCGTAATGCCCACTCCATTCTTGATGATTAACTCGATGTCGGCCGCATGGCGCACATCCTCCAAAGGATTGCCGCGCACCAGCAGCATGTCGGCAATCTTACCCACTTCGATGGAACCTAGGTCGCGATCTACTTTCGCGTAGCGTGCTGCGTTCAGAGTCACCGCTTGCAGCGCTGCGTGGTTGCCCACCACCGCGGCATAGGCGCGCAGCTGCGCGTGTAACGCTAGTGCCGGCCAGCTAAGGGGAGTATCCGACCCTATCGTGACCAGCCCACCGCCCGCGGCAATCGCCGCAGGCGTCGCTAGACTGTCGCGCACCGCTTGCCACTGCGCCTGGGTAGGGGCCGTGGAGACCTCACGAATGATCTGCTCCTGATAGTTCACTGGCATGAGGGTTCTAAAACGCAGGTCATCCAAGATACCGGGGTCATCACCAAGGATATTATTGCGCGATGTATGGTGGCTGGATAGGTTGAAGTCACCCTGCATGAACAGCGTCATCACGTCTTGATAGCTATTGCCTTGTGGGGATTCGGCCCAGCTATAACCCATGCGCTGGCTGGCGGATAAATGGGTTGCGGCGCTGATGCCGGACTGGATGCCGGGGGAGAGGAAGTGAGAGCCGCTAGGCAGTCCCAGCGCTCCGGCGAAACGCGCGGTCTCTTGCATATAGGAGATTGGGGCGCGCACATAGACCTTGTAGAAGTGCATGCCTAGGGCTTGGGCCTTGTCGAGCTCCAAGGCCAGCGCCTGGGCGTCATGGACCGAACGATGATGGCCATAGTATGGCCGCTGTCCGTCGAACAGGGGCGACGGCAACATGCGCGGACCCAGCAACTGCCCGGACTCGATAGCCTCGTGAATCTCCAGGCTGTGATAAGGCGAGCCGCCATTGGACAGCCCTGTGGTGATGCCATAGGACAGCGTCACGCCCCACCATTTGGCCGTGAGGTCGAGCACGCGCGGATGGATGTGTGAATCCCAGAGTCCCGGCATAACGGTGAGCTCGGAGGCATCGATGAAGCGCGCACCGGCGGCGCGCGCGTCTGCTTCCGGGTCGTTGCCTGCCGGCACAATCGCCGTGATGCGACTATCTTCGAGCACGATCACAAGGTTGCGCTGAAGCGCTGGGTTCACGCCATCCCATAAGGCCCCCGCCAAGATATGGCTTGTGCCCTGCGCCGCCTGTCTTTGCCACTGCAGATCTAGCGCAACTTGCTCGTCACCGCTGCCGTCAACTTGCGCGATGCGCAGCTTGCCACTGGCGAGATAGACGATGCTGCGGGAATCTGCGCCCCAGGAGGGCATGTCGGCGGCGAACTCACTCAGCTGACGCGCAGGACCTGTGGGTGTGCCATTCTCCGTCACGGGCAGCACATGCAGCACAGAGCGCATGATGAAGGCCATCCACTTGCCGTCGGGTGACCACACTGGGCCAGACTCGTAGCGGTCGGATATCTGCTCGGGTAAAGGGCCGGGTTCGTGGAAGGCGGATGCGCCAGTGTCGACATTCACAGTGCGAATCATGTTGCGCCCTTCCCGGTAACGGCTATTGGCGGCTTGAATCTCGGCGAAGGCGACGGTGCTGCCGTCTGCAGACCAGCTCGGTGCGCCCATGGCATTGCCGTAGACCTGATCCACGACATGCCGTGACTGCCCGGTCGCAACATCGTGAACGCGAAGGGATTGGTCGCGGCCATCGACATAGGCGATGCGCGTGCCGTCCGGCGACATGGCTGGGAATATCATCTGGGCTTCCGCTGTCGTGCTTATGCGCTCGATGTCGCCACTCGCGGTGTCTGCGGCATAGAGGTCGGGCCGCCCGTCGCCATGGCGGTCAGAGGTGAAATAGACTCGCCCATCGTGTGCGCCCCAGAACACGGTGCCAACAGTATCGCGCTCGTCGGTCAGGCGAACCGGCGCTTCGCCTATGGGCATCACCCACAGGTCATTGAGTGCAGCAAAAGCAATGTGGCTACCGGATGGAGACAGTGCCGGAGAATATATACCGACCGCTGTCTGCGGAGCGGGATCGTCGAGAGCGCGTGATCGAGTTTCGACTACTGGGCGTTGCAGAGTGAACGCCGCTGCGAACGGGATGGTCTCGAAGCTGCTGGAGCCCAGCGCACGCAATTTTATCTGGCCATCGGCCGTGTAGACGAAGCGACCGTCGGGCAGCCAGGACACGGGAAACGGAAAGATATCCTCGCCACTGGTCAATGCCTGCTCGCCACTGACTAACTGGCGCTCATGGCTCTGATACAGAACTCCAGAGCCATCGGGCAGCCATGCCGGCGCGTACACCGAGCGATTGCCTTGGGAGAAGGTGCCTAGTGTAGTTGTTTGTCCCTGCGAGTTAACGCTGCGAATAACATCGCCATCGACATAGGCGATGCTCTCGCCATCGGGAGACCAGGCGGGGGAATGGGCATCGTTCGCAGACTGAGTCCAGCGCCGATACTCGCTACTGTCTAGATCGAGTGTCCAGATGTCATAACTGCCCTCGCCACTACGATCGGAGGAGAAGGCGATGCGCGAGCCAGACCATGCCGGCTCGCGGTGGTCATAGTAGCCACTAGTCAGCGCCCTTGCCTCGCGGCCATCGGCGGCTACGCTCCATATCTGATAATAGTGTTCGTCGAAGTTTTGAAAGGCGATGCGAGTGCCGTCGGGCGACCAGACGGGCGCGGTGGCCTCCATATCCCAGGTGCTTATGCGTGTGGCGTCGCCGCCTTCGATCGGCAGGGTCCAGAGCGCGCTCTGCACTGCGATCACCATCGACTCCCCGTCGGGGGCCACGGCGGCCGCCATATTCGTGCCCTGTGTTAACACTATAGGGATCTGCCGCGCCTCTGGTGTTTGCGCAGACGCTTCATCAGGCAAACCGAGCATGCCTACAGACAAAGCCGCCACTAATGCCAGTACACACGCACTCATGCGCCGAATCGAAACCTGAAACATAGTCACTCCCTATTGATCTAAAAAGCCCTTTTCTAGTGGCTAGTTGGCAGCAATATCCACGCCATTGCGCTCCTAAGAGCTTCCCAGAGCGCGAAGCTATGCCACAACACAGATATGTACTGCTTTTGGTCAATACCGAATGTGCCGGTTTGCGTGGCGCTTTGGAAGTGCAAATGCACGATTTATCTCATTACACTGCTGTGCGCCCTTTATCGGAGCAAAGTCAGTGCAGACAGCGCGCGGACTTTCTGCGAACATCAGCGCCAGTTGTGAGCCTCGACCACGATGGGATCAAACCCTCTCAAAACCGCAAGGAAACTAATGATGATCAGAAAATTCGTGTTAATCGCCGCGCTAATGTTCGGCGCCTCTCCTGCCAGCTTCGCCGCCTCGGATGACGTGTATTGGGCTTGTAGCAACTTAGTCACCGACTACGCCTATCACCGCGATAACTTCAACGCTAAAGAATTCTCCGAGTTGTTCACCGAGGATGCCTCGCTAACGGTAGTCAGCCAGACTTGGGTAGGACGCAGTGAGATAGAGCAACGCATAGAGGGGCTCAAGACTGGCTCCACTATCCGCCACGAGATGAGCACCATTCGCATCGTCCCTATCGATGCGGATCATGCAACGGGCGTTAGCTATGCCACGATCTATAGTGCTCCGGCCGGCGAGACGTCGGTCAGCGGCTTCGCACTGATGGGGGAGTATCACGATGAGTTCGTGCGCACCCCCGAGGGCTGGAAGTTCAGTAAGCGGGTTCTAATATCCAAGTACTCGCTGCAGCGCTAATCCCATGCGCAGCTTTTCCTGCAGGAAGCGATGATAAGGCGTAAAATCGCCCCAAATGAAAGTGCTGGCCTGAAGGAGAATGCCAATGAGATATCTGATGATCGCCCTATTGACGATGGGGTTCACGAGCGCCACGCTCGCACAATCGACACTTGAGAGCTGTGCAGAAGTGCCAGATCTAGCAGCGGACGTAATGAGGAATCGGCAGGTAAATTACGACATCATGCTGATGCTTAACCGTATGAGCAGTGAGTTAACTGACCACATAGAACTGCTTAGTTGGGCCGAGGCCATGATCGACATGGCCTATTCACAGCCCAGCGCGACAACGCCCGAGGCCCGCGCCCAGCAAGTCGAGGACTTTAAGGCACTATGGCAGGAGCGCTGCACCAGCAAAATGTCGCAGTAACGCAGCTTAGGGTTCTCGTTTCCACAGGTCATGAGTCACTTCTGGCTCGACCGCTTCGGCCTCTTCCACTTCCTTACGAAGGCGCTGCTGCAAGCCCTTGAGGAAGTTGCGCAGTAATTGATCTTCGCAGTGGCGATAGTGCTTGTGGCCGGGCTTGCGGAACAGCGCGGAAAGTTCGTGCTTACTGAAGCTTAGTCCCGTCTCGAGTAGCAAGGCCTGCACGTCATCGGACTGCAGATTCAAGGCGATGCGCAGCTTCATCAATACCATGTTATTGCTCAGAGTCTTCTCTGGCACCGGCTGAGCCCCTTCGCGTCGACCGCGCTTCTGGTTAATCAATCCATTGAGGAACTGCGCCATCTGCGGGTCAGTGATTGGCTCGAAGCCAGGATCTTCATCGGATTTAAGCCAGGCGCAGACCTTGGCCCGCTCTACCTCTAGATCGCCACTGGCGAACACCTCCATCATCTTCTGATCGTCGAAATCGAATGTGTAGCGAATGCGGCGCAATACGTCGTTTAAATTCATAGCAAGCGGTCTACCCAGTGAGAGTCTAATTTGGCTAATCGAGAATGGAGGCATCTTACCTGAATGAGCAGGCGCTGCTAGTATTCACACCTCATTCTTTCTAGAAAACCCGCGATTTAGCCCATGAAACCCAATCCATGCCCCTGTCATAGCGGCAAAACCTATGCAAAATGCTGCCAAGCCTTCCTCAGCGGCAAGGCCAAAGCCCGCACAGCAGCCCAGCTTATGCGCTCGCGCTATAGCGCCTACGCCCTTGGTGGACATGGCGACTATCTGTATCGCACTTGGCACCCCGATAGCCTGGGCAGCTTGCAGCCAGAGGACTTAGACCTCATCACCGTGCGCTGGACGCACTTAGAGCTGCTACAGGCGCAGCAGAGCGGCGACGCGGGCAATGTGGAGTTCAAAGCGCGCTTCGTACACGAGGATGGCAGCGAGGGCCTCCATCACGAGCTCTCCACCTTTGTACGTGACAAGGGCCACTGGCTGTATCACCAAGGACAAGTGTTCGAGGAATAATAACGCTCCATGCACCTGCGCGCAGTGCAGGAGCCAATGGTGTACTCTATGCTGCTAGCCTTAATCCACCCAAACAGACCTAGATCATGACTATGCCGAACGAAGCAAAGCCAGAAGTACAACAAGAAACTAAGAGCTATTCGACCCCGCAAACCGTTGGGTTAATCCTCGGCCCCTTACTGTTCGCCCTTACCCTGTTGTTCTTCTCGCCGGAGGGGCTTAGCTTTCAGGCTAAGGCCGTATTAGGCACAACTCTTTGGGTAGCCACCTGGTGGATTACCGAGGCGATCCCGATTCCCGCCACCTCCCTGCTGCCGATCTTCTTGCTACCCATTACGGGGGCCTTGGATAGTGGCACCGTTACCTCCTCCTACGGAGACGACATCATTTTCCTTTTCCTCGGCGGCTTCTTTATCGCTACCGCCATGGAAAAATGGAATCTGCATAGGCGCATGGCACTGGCGATCATCGCCTTCGTGGGCACGAGCACCCAGCGCATATTGCTCGGCTTTATGCTGGCTACTGCATTCCTGTCGATGTGGGTCTCGAACACTGCTTCGGTGATGATGATGGTGCCGATGGCGCTGGCCATCACCAAACAGGTTGGCAGCGCCCTACAAGGCACACCGGAGGCCCGCGATATTCCGATATTCGAGAAATCCCTCCTCTTCGCCGTGGGCTATGCGGGCACTATCGGGGGCATGGGCACCTTGATCGGCACACCGCCTAACATCATTCTGGCGGCGCAGGTTCGCGAACTATTCGGCGTCGAGATCTCTTTTGCCAGTTGGATGCTGATCGGCGTACCCGTCGTGATTATTTTGCTTGCGATTGCATGGGTATATCTGGGCCGCGTGGCATTTCACATGAGCATCAAAGGCATTCCAGGCGGCCGCGCCCTTATTCAGAATCAGCGCGATGCGCTGGGCAAAATCTCCTTCGAAGAGTCTGCCGTCGCGTCAGTGTTTGCCTTCGCCGCGTTCATGTGGATTACCCGTGGTTTTATCTGGTCTGATCTCGTGCCGGAGATACGCGATGGCATGATCGCCGTACTCGCCGCCGTGCTGCTCTTCCTTATTCCCGAGCGCACCGGCAATGGCGGGCGCATATTAGACTGGAAAGACTCGCGCGAGATTCCCTGGGGCATTCTTCTACTGTTCGGCGGCGGTCTGGCGATTGCGGCGGGCTTTAGAGAGACAGGTCTTGCCACCTATATGGGAGAGCAATTGACAGTGCTCGATAGCCTACACCTACTCGTCATCATCGCTTGCGCCACACTGCTGATCTTGTTCCTTACCGAGATTACCTCCAATACCGCCACGGCCACGATGATTTTGCCAGTGGTCGCCGCATTGGCCTTGGCATTGAATATCCATCCCTTCGCGTTGATGGTGCCTTGTGCAATGGCGGCCAACTGCGCGTTCATGCTGCCGGTCGGAACGCCGCCGAATGCCATTATTTTCGCGACCGAGAAGCTGCGGATTGTGGAGATGGTGCGCACCGGTTTTGTAATGAATATTATCGCTGCAACATTAATCGTTCTAGTCGTCTACTTCTTGATGCCCGTTATCTGGAATCTCGACATAAGCACTGTGCCTGACACGTTTCTTCAGTAACGATCAGGCACTACAAATGATTTAAAAGAGACTCTCTACATGCGTGCATCCAAGGCAGCTAGCTATATTTTTTCCTACGTATTGCTTGCTCTTTGCGTCAATGCTTATTCACAGAGCGAACCTAACGAGCTTGACGTAGACTCTTTGGAAACAAGGATCGCCAATAGCGCACCAGTAGACTCGCTTGCAGAGGAAGAAAAAGCCGAAGCGCAGGCGGCAATTGATCTCGCCCAGACCCAGCTCCAACTCATTAACGAGCGCACGCAACGGATTGCGGAGTACACCGAAATTGCGAGCTCCTCCGAGGCCACAGTAGCAGAGATTAAGAGCGAGATCGCAGCAGTCGAGGCGGAGCCAACGGACACGGCACTACCTAGCTCCGTAGAAGCGCTTCGCAACGCCCTAGCCCTACTGGTTGCCGATCGCAGTAACAACTCCGCGGCCTTAGACGAGGCACGCGCTGCCCAGAACGCTCTCACCGCACGTGGCCCAGAGATTGTCACAGAAGTTGCGTCGCTACGTGAAACCTTAGCAGAGGCCACTATAGCGCCAAACGACGCGCCGCCCGGCAGTGTTGCCTATGCGCAACAAACATTGGCGCTTGCGCGACTGTTAGCTCGGCGCCGCGCCGAAGCCGACCTGCAAGTCGAACTCACCAGCATTCCTGCGCGACAGGCTATCAACGAGCAGCGTGTCACTCTCTTGGAGCTACGTGCCGAGAAACTCGCCGCACGCATCGGCTTGCTCACAGAGAGCCTGAACACTACCAGGGTTGGGCGTGCGGAGACCGCAGTAACCGAGGCCCAAGAGGATGTGCAACGCTTCGCGGACGCCTCCGCTCGAGTTCAGCCACTCGCCGCTGAAAATCTAGCCTTGGCGCAAGAGCTCAACGCTATGGTCTCCGATCAACAACAGATCGATATGGCGACGGAATTGCTGCGCGAGCAGATCGCTGGAATAGAGCAATCGCGACAGGTTGTGGAGCGAGTATTAGCCACTGGTCGGCTCACGGATGAACTAGGTGTTTTATTGCGCAGCGTCCGCACTCGACAGCTGCGTATCGCACCACTGGAACAACGCGTTAGGACGAACGAGGAAGCGCGCATCGCGCAGGAGTTAAACCCCATTATCTGGCAGGAACGCCTAGAACGATTGTCCGACCCTGACGCTGCCAATCGATTAGTGGCCGAGACTAGTGTGGCTGGCGAAGAGTCCGCACCAGCAACGGAGCAAGAGCTCAGTGCGATTAATGTCTTGATCGAGCAACGCCGCTCCCTACTTACCGACCTCATCGATTCCGCAAAATTAAGCCGAGAAAGGCTTGTAGACCAAGCCATCCTGTTAGCCGACATCATTAATCAAACTAGCGAGCTTACTGGCCTACTCGATCGGCGCCTACTGTGGTTACGCAACCAGGACCCAATCGCTCGGGACTGGCTCACCAATCTTCCTGCGGCATTTGCGTGGCTCCTGAATCCTCGCTCATGGCAGAGTGCGCTGACAGATCTGCTGCAACAGATAATGCGCAATCCATTCTTCGCCCTACTTGGATTCCTACCACCCTTTCTCATTCTGGCGAACCGAAAGCGCCTACGGCAGACCAACGCAAACCTCGCGGCCGATGTGGGCCATGTGGGCAACGACAGCTATTGGTCTACCCCTTTGGCCTTACTTATCTGCGCCGTTTTGGCTTTACCAATACCATTATGGATAGGCGCCGTTGCTGGCATACTCGCTCTTGGAGATACCCTCAGTCCGTTCAGTATCACCCTGATTCCTGCATTAACGGCACTAGCACTTCTCACTTTCCTATTATTCCTCTTTAGAATGTTGAGCCGACCAAAAGGGATATTCGAGACTCATTACCAATGGAGCGAGGCCTCGCTGAAGAAGCTACACCTCAACCTGTTCTGGTTCACTTGGGTGCAATGCACCGCAACGTTCGCATTTACTTTGGCGGTGAACAGTGTCGAGCCAGTCATTCGTTACAGCCTAGGGCTACTCGGATTCGTGGCGCTATCGGTCGGCATGTCGATCATGGCCTATGTGTTTATGAATCCTATCAATGGCATCTTCGTGAGTATTTCCCAAAAGACCGAAGCCTCTATCTGGCAGAAATTACTATTCCCCATTCTCGTGGCAATACCAATCATAATCGGCCTTACGCCACTGTTTGGTTACTTCGATACGGCAGTGCTATTGCAATCCCTTGTGTTCCAGTCAGGCTTGCTATTGTTACTCGTGGCGATGTTCCATGGTCTCTCGACCCGCATGTTGAAGGTCGCTCACCGTAGATTCTCTCTCCGACAGGTTCTCCAGATTCGCGCGAACGCTGAGGCAGAGCGTAAGAAGAATGCAAGGGCAGATCCACTTAGCGAGGAAGAAGACGCATCGACAGAAGCAGAGAAACAACCGGACTATGTCGATGAAATGAGCCACCAACTCCAGAACACCATCATGTCGGCCACCGTGATTTTATTCGGTATAGGTATGTGGTTGATATGGCGCCCACTATTTCCCACTATCGGCATTGCAGAGGACATCGTCATCTGGCAAGGCACAAGGGTGGTGGACGGAGTGTCGATCTCGCAGGGGGTTACACTGTGGAATCTTTTCGTCGCCCTACTATTCCTATTCGGAGGTTCCTATGTGGCACGCCACATTCGGGGCTTCTTAGAAGTCGGTTTGTTCGGTCGCCTGAGTTTAGATGCGGGGGCGCGTTATGCCGCGGCGAGTATCGCTGGCTATAGTATCGTTGCGATCACTGCACTGATCGGCCTGGGTCAGCTAGGGATAGACTGGTCGAAGATGCAGTGGATCATTGCGGCACTGGGTGTCGGCCTTGGCTTCGGCCTACAAGAGATCGTCGCGAACTTTGTATCTGGCCTCATTATTCTTTTCGAGCGACCAGTTCGAGTGGGAGACGTAGTGACTATAGGCGAGCTCACTGGCACCGTCAGCAAGATTAGCATCCGTGCCACTACTATCGTGGACTTCGACCACCGTGAAGTCTTATTGCCCAATAAATCCATTATCACTGACAACGTTGTGAACTGGACTCTCAACGATCCGGTGACTCGAATTATCGTGAAGATCGGCGTCGCTTACGGCTCAGATTTGCAGAAGGTAACTGACATATTGATGGAGATCGCAAGCGGACACAAAGATGTCTTAGACAATCCTGCTCCCTTAGTATTCTTAATCGATCACGGCGATAGTTCGATCAATTTTGAATTGCGAATATTCGTCTCCTCGCCTCCGATACGCTGGCCCGTAGCACACGATGTCAACATCGCGATCAACACGGCACTTGCGAAGAACGGCATCCAGATTCCGTTCCCACAACGCGATGTCCACCTATTCGAGCATGCGGCGAAAGAACCCGCCTAGCACTGCTGCATTGCCATAGAGCTACGACAGTGGGTGCAGGCGCGGGAGATATTGCCAAGATTATTGCTGAGCGATGCATTCCTGGAACGAGAAATTTAACTCACCGATATGCTCGCCATTCGCAAAGTGATATTGGTAGTTAATATTGTCGACTACTTGCATAAGCGGGCTCAGTGTCGGCCCAAAGCACCACGACATCAACACACTCGGGCGCACCGCATCGAGCTCCTGCTGGGTAATTTGATTGCCGTCGGTAACGCGGTTCTCATACAGCAAACCAATGTCACCATTACCTAGGTCCACACAGGAGGTGTTAACCCAGGTCGTAATATCGTCCAGCGCCATTGGCAAAGAGTCATTGAACTCGGTCACTGTAGTATTGCACTCCTCCATGCTTATGCCCGCACTAAAGGCATTATGCGACAACAGAGCGAGAAAAAATGAGAGTGACAGAGTCAGTTTACGCATGGAATTTTCCTCCTTCTAATTATTATTTAATCCTAACTGCTCAAGCTTATGAGCATGACTCATAACTTAAACGAAAAAACTTAGAGCTCTTCATACCAATGACGATCCGAGAGCTTGTCGGTTTCCATCCTCTCTCGTGCCAAGTCCAGCAAATCATCGAGGGTAAGATTGGTTCCGGGCAGAGCCACTATGTGACCGGCACTAAACTGCATGGAATACGCTAGCCCATCTTGATCAATGTATTGCTCAAGCGCGTTGTGTAAGCGAATGAGCGCTGCCTTCGCATTCGCATCATCACTCTCCAACATAAAGACCGCAAATTCATTATTGTCGATGCGCCCAAAAATATCCGAATCGCGAAATACCTCTCTCAATAAATCCGTAAAACTTACCAAGACGAGCTTGCTTTTTGTCTGCCCAAACTTTTCGACTATGCGATCTAAATTGTTGAGGCTTAGTAACAGTAAGGAACATTGCACGCCCTTGCGTTTAGAGACTGTATAGCTATGGCCAGCATACTCAAGAAAACCTCGCTGGTTCGAAATCTTAGTTAGGTCGTCCAGCGTCGAGCTCTGAATTGTCGCAATCTCCTGCTCAGCCATCACGCCAAGATCGTTCAGTATGTGTAAATCCTCAGCTGAGAATTGACGCGGCTCGCTAGCAAGAATACACAGGGTACCTAATGCACTGCCATTATTCATACGTAAGGGATAGCCTGCGTAGAAGCGAATTTTGGGATCATTGACCACGACGGGATTATCTTTAAAACGCTCATCGAGAGACGCGTCTTCTACTACCATTGCCTCGTTACCTAGAATCGCGTGAGCACAAAAGGAGATATCTCGGGTCGTTTCCGCGGGGAGTGAATTCGGCTGCGTAGTCGACTTAAACCACTGCCTGTCGCTATCGACTAAGGTGATAATTGAGATGTCGGCATTGAAGATTCGTTTTGCCAAGCGGGTTAGCCTGTCAAAGCGTTCCTCTGCTGCTGTATCGAGAATATTTAGTGCGTACAGCTTCTTGATTCGCTTCTGCTCATCCTTCGGAATTTCGGGGGCTAACATGCTTCACTCGCTTCAATTTAGGGCCATCTTGAACGCAGTGTAACATACAGGCCTAAACCCCATTACGCCTGCAAAGGATTTTTCTAACTAGCTATTTCCCTATAAATATCAATACCTAACTCGACATTGTGTGCCTCAACGATTAGTTGGCTACGAAATAGCGCGGGCAACTCGACCAAGGTGATTAGCAGGATCAGCGCGCCTCCTAGCATCGGCAATACGAAGCATAGGGCAATCCCAATTGTCATCACACCTAGATTCAATAGCCCGCGTAAGTAGTGCTGAAGGTAGAAGTGATGCAGCCCCGCCAAAAATACCCAATTGAGAACGGCGTAGGTATCCGGGTCCTTAATGGCTTGCGTGTATTGCGCGTAGTATTCGGCCCTCTGCGCATTGGACAGTCCCTCGACCTTATGGCGCAGCGACTCGGCTGCCTCATGAACAGACTCGGCGCGTAGATTATAGGCCTCAAACATGATCGAAATCCGTCACCAGTGGATCGGGCCGAGTGCCAACTTGATCGCGGTCAGAGCAGCGCCTGATGCGCTTTACCCCTAACACCGACCCTTTGATTGCGCCATAGTGCAGCACAGCCTGCTTAGTGTATTCCGAGCAGCTCGGCTCGAAATTGCATTCAACCCTATAGACGCCCACGCCCGCACACTTAGCTTGATGTGAGTCGATCATTTTCACTATGAACTTCTGCATACGGGTCATCGAGCTATCGTCCCAGCGTGAGAATCACGGTCTCACGAGTCCAGAATAGCCAGAAGCGTTTCTGTTCGATGACTTGGAAAGCTAGCTGCCAGCCCTCCGCTGCCGCCTGGTTGAGGGTTGCCTCTAACTTCTTAATGGGCAGACCAGCGGAGCCGAGGAAGATCGTGCCACAGCCTCCTTCCACCACTATCTCTACTTTGTATTCTTTAAACATAGTCAGTTCCTTGAGTATGAACGCAGTCCATCTTGTTTGGCGGAACAGCGCTTTTGTATGAATCTACCCAAGCCCCGCGCGCTTAGCAAGCCAAGACCTTAGTCGTAAAAACAAAGAAGCCGCCGCCAAATAAAAATAGCGGCGGCTTCTCTTGCAGCTAGCACGTTGCGGCGCTGTAAAGACACCAAGCCTTAGTCAGTGCGGCCCGAATGCTCCCGTGCAATACGCAGCGTTGCCTCTGTACCACCGGCAATACCTGCATCGCCCCAGTACCCTACCGTTGGCATATTGAAGCCCTGATCGATACGCTGCGCAACGTCGCGCGCGTTAGTGGTAATGCCGCATGGCTTATTGTACTGCTTGCATAGCGCTGCCACTTTCGCGATCGCGTCCTGCACATCGGGATGATTGCCGGGAACGCCCATATTCATAGACAAGTCAGCTGGACCTACGAAGATCGCGCCAACACCAGGAGTCGTCATGATTGCCTCTGCATTGTCTACGCCTTCCTGTGACTCGATCTGCATAACGGCGAGCAGGTCGCCATTCGGGTTGTGCGGCCAAGTGTCTGCACGCTGCACATAGTCTGCCGAACCCCAATACCAAGCTGCTGCGGCAGGTGACATGCCACGCACGCCCTTAGGCTCTCTGATCTCTGACCCACGCGCTTGTGGATAACGCATCGCGGCGACAGCTCGTGCTGCTTGTTCGGCGTTCTCAACATAGGGGAACATAATGCCGAAGGCACCCACGTCTAGAATCTGCTTTACCAGCCACTCTGGATCATTACGGCCGTTGGCTGGCAGACGCACAATAGGCGTTGTCGCCATCTGCGTATTGCCTTGCTCTGCTATGGTCTGCTTGTCCGACATACCGATAAGAAACTCTTGCAGCAGCTGCGGATTGAACGGCGTGTGCTCCATGTCGATCAGAATATAATCTAGCCCGGAACGCGAGAGAGCGCGGGCATTCGCTAGTGAAAAATTGCCCGTGAACAGGCCGAAAATTGGCTCATCTTTTTGCAGCGTTTCGATACTGCGATTGAGATGAATTGAGTCTTGAGCGAATACGGAAGTAGCGGCAAAAGTGGAAAGAGTAAAAGCGCCTAAGAGTGCGCGAAGAGACATCTGTTTCATGGAGAATTCCTTAGGATGACAAGTGAAAATAACGCAGCGCGCATGCTAGTCCGAATGCAAGCCAAGGTAAAATCAATTTCTCCAATAAAATTTTTCGGGAACTCATTTCCATTGCTAGGTAGTTGAAACTTTAGGGCTTATCCGCAACAAGATAATTTGTGTCAAAATGAAATTAGCACCTTGGCATTGACGAGAGTTGTTACCACGTGTGACATAGGGCGCCAAGATAGAGCATTAAGAAGAGCGCGATACCCCAAGGCGCCGCTTGCACCAATAAAGCACAGACTCGATTCCTTGCACCACACCACGGGCCACGATCAATACCCCGAGTTTCGCTCGCGCGCCTAGACTAAGCCCACTGGCTGCCTGCATATGCAGCAGATGATAACGAAACCAAGGCTTGCTATGGGCGTAGGCAGCAACACGACGAGATAGCTTGGTCAGCACGAATAGGGCGAGAAACAGGAATACGAGCCCGGGAATAACCGGCATGATCAAGCCAATTACACCTAGGATCAAGAAGCATCCCACCAGCATGATTCCTGCAAATTTGTAGAGCAACGGCAGCGGTTTTCTTTTGTCTTTGGCGCCTAACATATTGTCCTCCAGTAACTCAGAATGTTCTTCGATCTATAGTTCTATGCAGCGTCCATGCCACATCATAAGCCACTGTTTTAAATAGCTTATATTTTTATCCGTGCTAGAAATATGGCGAATTTCGATAAGTAGTGGCGATCTCGCTACAATACAGCTCGCAATTCATTCAATGGAGAATCGTCACAATGGAAACAGTCGTCATTACGGGTGCAAATCGGGGCATTGGGCTAGGCCTAGTGCAGGAATTTCTCGCCAAGAACACTCGCGTGATTGCCGGATGTCGACACCCGGAGAAGGCTACTGCCCTAAGTGAGCTCGCGAAGAACGCAGCGCTGGAAATACTCCCACTCGATGTGGCCGACGAGGCAACCGTCAGCAACTTTATCGCCTCGCTAGCGAACACGCCTGTCGACATCCTCATTAATAATGCCGGCACACTGGGAGGCGACAAACAGAGTGCGAATAGTATGGATTATGATGCCTGGGCCGAGGCCTTTGCCATCAACACTATTGCGCCCTTTCGTCTAACCATTGGCTTGCTTGCTAATCTAAAGAAATCGTCACGCCCGCGAGTCATCAGTGTGTCTAGCCAGATGGGTTCGCTCGCAGGAGAAGGCACTGGCCACTACGCCTATAGAAGCTCGAAGGCAGCCCTGAACAAAGTCATGCGGGGTTTAGCGGCGGAGCTTAAGCCCGAGGGTATTTTGCTATGTCCAATTCACCCCGGCTGGGTTAAGACGGACATGGGCGGCGCCAATGCCGCCATATCGGTTGCCCAAAGCGCCGCAGGCATTTATAAGCTCATAGACACCCTCACGGAAGCTAAGTCCGGCCACTTTCTAGCATGGGACGGAGAGGAGCTGCCTTGGTAATGGCTTTCTCGGGCCACCGAACTACATAAGTTGTTCTCGACAGAAAAGTGGCGACTCTTACGGTGCGTAAAAGCAACGCCAGTAGTATTATCTCCCCATAATTAGAAGGAGTTTAATATGCTTAAAGGAAGTTGCCTGTGTGGCACCGTAAACTGGACCTTCGATGGCATGCCGGAATCCGCCACTGCATGCAATTGCACTGTGTGTCGTCGTTATGGAGTGCTGTGGATCTACGACTTCGAGAACGAGGGCATTCACGTCAGCGGTAAGACCCGCGCCTATGTTCGCAACGAGGGTTCTCTCGGCTTTCATTTCTGCCCCGACTGCGGCTGTGTTGCCTATTGGCGTTCGTTGCAAGTACAACAAGATGGAAAACGCCGCATCGCGGTCAATGTGCGACTCAGCGAGCCGGAGACTGTGGCCCATCTTCTCATCGACCATTTCGATGGCCTAGACGAATTTGAAGACCTTCCTAGAGATGGCCGCTGCGTCAAAGACTATTGGTTCTAAAGAGCGAGCATAAAAAAAGGACTATGAGCTAGTCATAGTCCTTTTTTTAAGTTGTCGGCCTAGGAAGCTGACTTATTGCTCTTGGCTTGTTCCGCTGCGTTTAGCGCGGCGTCCATATAAAAACTTCCCATTCACGCAGTGGCTCTGACTCGCCAATAATGACGCCTCCGGTGAGAGTACGATCGAGATCATCCCCGCCCCAAATCCGCATATACGGGTACTTGTCTTCCCCAAACAACTCGGTCGCCTTAAGCGCAAAGGTCATATCCCCGGAACGGGCATAGCCATTGGGCGCGATGCGCGCCCGCTTAGACCAATAGCCACCATCGGGACGCGATGCCGTGATGAAACCACCCTCGAAAGGAACCAGAGAGACATGGACGACAAAGGGAGGAAAACCACCAGTCTTGATGGTGCCTACCCCACGCTCGGCTATCGTAGTGAAGTCTGCGGGTGGAGCCGTTAGGGTGCCACCGATGCGCACACCGGGGATACGGTTATAGGGGGTAATAAAGATATAAGTGGTAGCCGCAATTGCGAGAATAACTGCAACGGCGATGCCTGCGATTTGCTTCTTACTAGCCATGGGATTTCCTTTTTATTATCCATATGCGAGCTGTTTGACTGCAAGCGCAAGACAATATCAAAGTCCATTAGCATTTGCACCAACGGACAATAGCGGCGGTTCATTAGCTTAATAATCAGCTCTTATTGACCTTGCTGATGGAGATAGGATTGTTCAAAACCCTGACCTCGCGCTGCGGGAATGGAATCTCATAGCCGTGTTCCTGCAAGGCCTCGAAGATAAGCAGAAGTAGATCGCCGCCGACACGATTGACGCCGTCGTCGATTCCTTCCATCCAGAATTCGACGAACATATTTACGCCGGAATCACCGAAACTATCGATCTCGCAATCGGGACGCTCTTCGATGGGCAAGTCATCACCACTGAGCACCTGCGGGTGACCCGCCACCACGTCCTTAATAATGCCAACTAACTTGCGTAAGTCGCTCGAGTAAGCCACAGAGAAGTCGACACGATAACGCTGTTTCTTGTTCTTATGAGTCCAGTTAGTGAAGGTGTCTACAATGAACTTTTCATTGGGCACCATGATGTCTTTGCCATCATAGGTTTCGAGTGTCGTGGAGCGCATATTCAACTCACGCACGATGCCGGTGCGGCCATCCTCTAACTCTACGTAATCGCCTATGGAGATGGAGCGATCGAGCAGAATGATAATGCCGGAGATGAAATTGGACGCGATCGCCTGCAGCCCGAAGCCAATCCCCACACCCAACGCGCCACCGAATACCGCAAGTGCCGTGAGGTTTATGCCCATCACCTGCAAAAGTAACAGGAAGATCAAGATCGCGATGCCGATCTCCAACATCTTCGCCGCCACTGCTCTGGTGCGCAGATCTATGTGTTCCTGCCGGCGAATAATCTCCTGCCCCGTGGCATTGGATACGCGGCCGAGCCAGAACAGAACGGAACCAAAAATCAGCACACGAACGATGCCATAGGTCGTGATATTAATATTACCAACGCTAAATTGTACCGACTCGAGTATCTCGATTAATCCGCTGAGAATTCCTACCATGTGCATGAAAATTAGCGGTAAACCAACCCATTTCACGACCTTAAAAATGGGTTTATGCGCAAAGAACTCATTGATCACTGCGTTTGCTACTAACATCACCGCGATAGTCAGAGCGGTCTGTACTATCCAATGCTGATCTAAAAGATCTTCGCTCAGGTCTACCGAGATTCTGAGCATCAGAATCGCCAGCAACGGAAACACCAGATTACTCAATCGATTTACTTGGCGGCGCAGGTAGTGATCACCGATCGTCTGTTGGCTGGCATCCAGAAAAGGCAGGTACTTGCGAATACGATTAGCCAGCAAATAGGCAAACGCGTAGATCAGCAAAATCATGCCAATCTGCGAGTAAGTGCCAGGTTGCGTCAGCACTCGACCCACCGTATCGAGCAGCTCTATCAAGTATTCCTGCGCCTGTCCGAAATCCATACCTTCGCCTTATTAACCGAGAGAATAAATGGTCCCCCTCGGTGGGGGGGGACATTACTTAGACCTTCGCCAATGCCTGTTCGATATCGGCAATGATGTCGTCTACATGCTCTATACCGACAGAGATGCGCACGAGATCCTCGGACACGCCCGCCGTCTTCAACTCTTCAGGGCTAAGTTGACGGTGAGTAGTAGTGGCCGGGTGACATGCTAACGACTTGGCGTCCCCTATATTCACAAGGCGCAGAATCATCTGCAAGGCGTCTATGAAACGCCCACCCGCCTCTTTGCCGCCTTGCACGCCGAAACTCAGAATGCCCGAGCCCTGCCCCTTGGTGATCTTCTGACAAGTCGCATAGTAGGGGCTATCTTCCAGACCTGCGTAGTTAACCCATTCCACTTTGGGATGGGCCTTTAGATACTTCGCCACTGTCAGCGCGTTGGAGCAGTGTCGTTCCATGCGTAGCCCTAGAGTCTCTAAACCTTGTAGCAGCAAGAAGGCACTGTGGGGGGCAAGTGCGGCGCCGGTATTGCGCAAAGGCACTACACGGCAGCGGCCGATGAACGCGGCAGGTCCAAGTGCCTCTGTATACACCACGCCGTGGTAAGACGGATCGGGTTCATTCAGCATGGGGAATCGTTTCTTATTGGCGACCCAATCGAACTTACCCGAGTCGATGATGATGCCGCCAATAGTCGTGCCGTGTCCGCCGATGTATTTGGTGAGTGAATGCACCACGATGTCGGCCCCGAAATCGATAGGACGACACAGATAAGGTGTGGCGACCGTACTATCCACAATTAGCGGCACGCCATGACGATGCGCGATCTCCGCCAATTTCTGTATATCCACCACATTACCGGCGGGGTTGCCGATGGTCTCGCAAAACAAGGCACGCGTGTTGTCATCGATTAGCGATTCTAGGCGGTCAAAGTCATCGAATGAGGCCATGCGCACTTCCACGCCTTGCCTTGGCAGGGTATGGGCGAAGAGATTATAGGTGCCGCCGTAGAGTTGAGTGGTGCTGACGATATTGGAGCCAACATCCGTAATACACTGTATGGCATAGGTAATTGCAGCCATTCCCGAGGCTAGGCCGAGGCCGGCGATGCCACCCTCCATCTCCGCTAGGCGTTGTTCCAACACTGCGGTTGTGGGGTTCATGATGCGGGTATAGATGTTGCCAGGCACCTTCAGGTCGAATAGGTCCGCGCCGTGCTGTGTGTCATCGAAGGTGTAGGAAGTGGTTTGATAAATAGGCACCGCCGCTGCCTTTGTGGTCGCTTCGGACTCATAGCCGTGGTGGAGCGCGAGAGATTCTAATTTCATATTGGCCTCTAATTGCTGTTGTCTTCGAACTGCCGGACACTCCTGCTGTTACAGCCCCCGAGTCCCAGCGCGGGTTCCTTTTATACCACAATTCGAGGTTTGTCTCCGGCTGCTTTGCGTCCCAAAGCAAGGGACGCCTTGGGTGACTTAGCGCGCTGCCTCCATTATCCTGTGCTCACTCCCAACCTGTGATTTGGGCAAGCCGATACGAGTAAGTTCATGTTGATATTGCGTAAAGCGCTCATAACAGACTTGGAGGAAGACATGAACTGGGATCACCCGCAGCCTTTCACAAAGAATGTGCTCGTTAACGACGCAGACATCGACGCGCTCGGCCACGCCAACAACACAGCCTATGTCCGCTGGATGGAACAATGTGCCTGGCAGCACTCCGAGGTGCTCGGATTGGATATCACCGCCTATCACGCACTAGATCGCGCCATGGTCGTACTTAAGCACGAGCTACACTATCTTGCAGCCGCCTATGCCGATGAAGAGTTAGTCGTGGCCACTTGGATCATGCGTAGCGATGGGAAACTGCGCTTAACCCGACACTTTCAGATCCTCCGCCCGAGTGACTCCACAACATTGCTGCGAGCAAAGAGTGAATACGCCTGCATGGAAATCTCCAGCGGCAAACCCAAACGAATGCCCCTTGCCTTCATCGAAGGCTATGGCAAAGGAGTAAGCTCATGATTGATGTATATAGCGCCGCCACACCGAATGGCCACAAAGTAACCGTGGCCCTGGATGAGATGGGCGAGACCTATAATCTGATCCCCATAGCGTTTTCACAGAACGAACAGAAGAGCCCCGAGTTCCTGAGCATGAACCCCAACGGGCGCATCCCCGTCATCGTCGATCGTGACAACGACGATTTCGTCGTCTTCGAGTCCGGCGCCATCTTGATTTACTTGGGTGAGAAATTCGGCAAGCTCTATCCACAAGACCCAAAAGTACGCTCGCGCACCTTGCAGTGGTTGATGTTTCAGATGGGCGGGCTAGGCCCGATGATGGGCCAGGCGAATGTCTTCTTCCGCTATTTCCCAGAGAAGTTACAGCCGGCCATAGATCGATATCAGAAAGAATGCCGGCGACTGTTCGAGGTACTGGATTCGCGCTTGCGCGTGAGCCCCTATCTAGCCGGCGACGAACACACAATCGCCGACGTCGCCAATTGGTGTTGGGCGCGCACTTACGAATGGTCGGGCGTATCGATAGAGGGCCTGCCGGGCCTGAGCCGTTGGCTCGACGAGCTAGCCGAACGGCCCGGCTATCAAAGTGGCATTAGCAAGCCACCTCGCGCACCCAAACCAGATGACATCGTCAAGGGTGCGCAGTCCATCGTGATTCGCTAGGCCAGTTTGCCTAGGTCAGCACATCACCCTCAAAATAATGTTGTGTGCCTCGGCTCTCCATCGCTTTGGCGAGCCGCTCCATGCCTTGCATATAGGCCGACACCCGAAGACTAACGTCTTCTCTATGGGCGCATTGGAAACAATTCTTTGCTGCATTCTCAATGCGCGCGGCAAGGCGCTCGTTTATCACCTCCTCCGACAAGTAATCGCCAGTACGGTTCTGCACCCATTCCAGATAACTTACAATGACGCCCCCAGCGTTGGCGAGCACGTCGGGAATGACAACGATACCGCGCTCCTGCAGCAGTGCATCAGCAGCTGGCGTCACCGGTCCGTTGGCTATCTCCAAAATTATCTTGGCCTTCACCTTCTTGGCGTTTTTATCGGTAATCGCGTTCTCCAACGCCGCTAAGACTAAGACGTCGACCTCTAGCCCAAGTAGATCATCGGTGCTAATAGTCTCCACGGAGTCGACGTTGCACACTGTATCGTCACAGTAGACCATGCCACTAAGTTTACGGGTCTCGTTCTTGTGCTCCCAAATTGGCATGGGCTCCAAGCCTTCCTTCAGGTAAATGCCCCCTTGGGAGTCCGAGATAGCGACTATCTTATACCCCGCCTCTTTGGCTAGGCGTGCGAAGTTATAGCCCGCGTTTCCGAAGCCCTGCACCGCTACCGTCAACTCTTCTGGTTTCTTGTCTTTGCGCTCCACCCACGCATCCAGCACATTCAATGCCCCGCGCCCCGTGGCGGCGATTCGCCCCGCAGAGCCCCCCATACCCAGTGGTTTACCGGTGATGATCGCGGGCAATTGTCGACGGGCAATCTCTGCGTACTCATCCGCCATCCAACCCATCACTTTCTCATTGGTATTCACATCGGGCGCGGGGATGTCCCGGTCCGGGCCGATGACATCGTAGAAGGCCCTGATATAACTGCGTGACAAGCGCTCCAGCTCCAAGCGCGACAGAGTTTTCGGGTCTACTTGTACACCACCCTTAGCGCCGCCGAAGGGCAAATCTACTACGGCACATTTGAGCGTCATCCAAAAACTCAAAGTGGCGACCTCGTCTTCACACACATCAGGATGGAAGCGAATACCCCCTTTAGCTGGCCCACGAGTATCGTCGTACTGCACACGCCAAGCGGGAAAGACCTTGAGGCTACCGTTATCCATACGCACGGGCAGACCCGCCTGATGGATACGCCGCGGCTGATGGAGCCGACTGCGGATATCCTCCGATACGTTCAAACGTTCATATATCTCGCTCATAATCGCCTGTGCTTCGTGTAACTGGCTTGTTTTCTCACTCATTGAGTACTTCTCCAACTTATAAATTCAGGTCTGATTGAAACACTGTTTCTCGCAACTTGTTAGTAAATGGCTGTAATTGCATCTTTAGCTAGTGGGGATAAGTTGCTATTGTGGCAAATCGATTTTTTACACTTTATGGGTTTTGTAATGGTCAAAATACTGTTTATCGAACATAGTGGACAGGAGCATCCAGTAGAGGTCGCTCCCGGCATGTCCGTTATGGAAGCTGCCATTAATAATGCGGTGCCAGGCATCGATGCAGACTGTGGCGGCTTCTGTTCCTGCGCCACCTGTCACGTTTTCGTCAACGAACAATGGCTAGATAAATTACCGCCCTTGGGTAGCAATGAAGACGCTATGTTAAGCCTTAGCCCGGATCGCAAAGAAAACTCCCGCTTGTCCTGCCAGATACCGGTGGTAGAAGCGCTCGACGGCTTAGTGGTCACCACTCCGGAGTTTCAATTTTAGCGTAAATGCACAAGCACAGGTTTCATCGGGGGGTGAATCACATGACAGACGCAACACCGCAGCAAAGCAAATGGAGCATGGTTGGCAAGGACCCGCAGACCATTCCCATCGACCAGATCGATCTCTCCCACCCAGGCATATGGCATGCCAATGAGTTCCTACCATTCATGGCGAGGCTGCGCAAAGAGGACCCCGTGCACTATTGCGCCGAGTCTGCCGTTGGTCCTTATTGGTCGGTCACCAAATACAAAGACATCATGGAGGTCGACACCTCCCCACACATCTACTCCTCCGAGCCGACCATCGGCATAGTCGACACTTTCGAAGAGTTTACGCTGCCTGCGTTCATCTCGATGGACCCTCCTAAACACGATGAGCAGCGTCGGGTAGTTCAAGGCGTAGTAGCACCAGCGAACCTCAAGAATCTTGAGCGGCTTATTCGTAGTCGCGTGTGCGGGATTCTCGACGGCCTACCGCTTAATGAAGAGTTCGACTGGGTAGAGCGAGTTTCCATCGAGCTCACTACGCAGATGCTCGCCACTCTATTCGACTTCCCATTCGAAGACCGCGCCAAACTGACCTTCTGGTCCGACGTAGCCACTGCCATTCCCGGCGGCGGCATCGTGACCACGCAGGAGGAGCGCTGGCAGGCGATTCAAGAGTGCATGGCCTATTTCACTAAGCTGTGGAATGCCCGTGTGAACGCAACGCCCGGCAACGACTTGATCTCTATGCTCGCCCATGGCGATGCCACTCGTAATATGCCGCCCATGGAGTATCTGGGCAACGTCATCCTCCTTATCGTCGGAGGCAACGATACGACACGCAACTCGATTAGTGGCGGTGTTTTGGCGCTGAATGAGAATCCTGCTGAATATGACAAGCTACGCAATGATCTAGGCCTGATTCCCAATATGGTGTCCGAGATCATCCGCTGGCAGACACCATTGGCCTATATGCGACGCACCGCAAAAGTCGATACTGTGCTCAACAATAAGCAGATCAAGGCGGGGGACAAAGTGGTAATGTGGTACGCGTCGGGCAACCGCGATGAGGATGCCATCGCCAATGCCAACAGCTTTTTGATCGACCGTCCCAATGCTCGCCAACACCTATCCTTTGGTTTTGGACTGCACCGCTGCATGGGCAATCGTCTTGCCGAGATGCAGCTGCGCATCGTCTGGGAAGAGATCATGAAGCGCTTCTCCTTCGTAGAAGTGGTGGGCGAACCAGAGCGGGTCTATTCGAGCTTCGTGAAAGGCTACACAAAATTACCGGTGGTGCTCCACCCATTGTAGGAGATGAGATGAACCCCTCTTCCCCTGTCGGCCCTTGATGGCCAAAATTGATTTGAGTCCGGCTCGTATCGGATGAATCAATTCACAAAGAGAAAGAGGGGTCCATCTCATCTCCTACCGTTCTATCAACATATAAGGAGCTAAAAATGACAAAAAAAACGCCAGCACCTGCCTCTATTCAACGTCGTCAGCTACTCACCCTGTTCGCGAGCGCTGCAGCACTCGCCTTTCTGCCTATGCCCAAGGTCTTCGCGGCAAACGCGAGTACCGCGGAATTCCCCCTTGGCGTGCGCGCCTTAGTGTTCGACGTATTCGGCACGGTAGTCGACTGGCATAGCTCCATCGTGCGCGAAGGCCAAATGCTCGCTAATGAGAAAGGCTTCGACGTCGATTGGAGCGAATTCGCCAGCCGATGGCGCGCGGGCTATGGTCCCTCTATGAATCTCGTGCGCAACGGGGATTTGCCGTGGACCAAACTCGACACCCTGCACCGCATGGTGCTCGACGAACTGGTAGTGGAGTATGGGCTCGAAGGCTTGAGCGAGGCAGAGCTACAACATTTCAATTTCGCATGGCACCGCTTGATGCCTTGGCCCGATACCCTGGCTGGGCTCAATCGATTGCGTAATAAGTACACCATTGCCTCACTGTCCAATGGCAATGTGTCACTGCTTGTGGACATCGCCAAGAACGCCGGCATTCAATGGGACACCGTGCTCTCTGCAGAACTATCGCGGCACTATAAGCCAGACCCAGAGGCCTATCTCAAGGCACCTGAATTACTGAGCCTGCCACCGGAACAAGTCATGTTAGTGGCGACCCACCCTAGCGACCTGCGCAGCGCTGCCAAGACTGGACTGCGCACCGCCTACGTTCATAGGGCTCTAGAGGCAGGACCAGAGCGCCCTAAGGTGCCGCCCGCGCGCAATGAGTTTGATTTCTTCGCCGACGACTTCCTCGATCTCGCGCGCCAGCTAGGCGCCTAAGAGCTAGTCGCCGCGCTTGATCTGCTTCGACTCGCTGATAATGCGCTTATAGTTCTTACTTTGTTTGCGAAAAACTGCGCGGCGCTGCGCGAGGCTCGCCGCGTTCAACGCCTGCTCGCGCGAAAGCTTGCGATAACTACGCAGACGGCGTTCATCGAGTTGCTCCGCCTCTATCGCTTCGCGCACAGCGCAGCCCGGCTCACTGTCATGAGAGCAGTCGCCGAATCGGCACTGCGCTGCCAACTCTTCGATATCGGCAAAGGTCGCCGCCACGCCCTCTTCGCAGTCCGCCAGCTGCATCTCTCGCATTCCCGGCGTATCCAAAATCAAGCCGCCACTAGGCAGCAGCATAAGCGAGCGCCTAGTAGTGGTGTGCCGCCCCTTCGCATCATCCTCACGAATACCACCGGTATCTTGCACGGCAGCGCCAAGCAAGGCATTGCTCAAGGTTGATTTGCCAGCACCCGAGGACCCTATTATCACGATTGTCTGACCCGGCCGACACCACGGCGCTAGCGTCGCGACGCTCGGCTCACTCAGGCAATTCACCGCTTCCACACATAGGTGACTATCCAAGCGTTGTGCCTGCTCGCGAAGCTCCTCAGCATTGCCACACAGATCGAGCTTGCTCAAGACTAGAACTGCCTCCGCGCCTGCCTGATGAGCGACGGTCAGGAAACGCTCTATTCGGTTGAGATTGAAATCCTCATTGAGAGAGGTGACGATAAAGGCTGTATCGACATTCGCCGCGATCAGCTGTTCTGCAAGCTTGCTACCTGCTGCCTTGCGTTTAAAGACACTCTTTCGCTCTAGCTCGCGCACAAACTGGCCACTGCCTGTCAGTAGCACCCAGTCGCCCACGGTCAATGGGGGCATGCTCTGCAGCAATGGCAGAGTATGCACGCCCTGCTCGCCACGCACCTCGAGACTGCTGCGGTGCTGCTCCATGATTCGAGCTGGTTTGAGTACACCCCACTCGTCGAGTGTTAATTGTTGTTGAAAAAACGTTTGCCAGCCTAAGCTGAGCAAAGAAAAGTCGTTAGCCACGGTAAACCCCTAGCGCGATTGCGCTACAAATATTATTGAGGGGGGCATAAGGCCCCGGTGTAAAACCGGGTAATGGGAAGGGAGGTGGCCTAAGCCAGCAACGAATCCTGAAGAGTTACCCAGTTAAGGTTTACGGCAATCATGTTGTGACCTCCTTACTGAGTGATTGAAGCTGCACTATAGCACAGCATTATTGCGAGGCAAAAGCGCCTCAATATCCGCCATGACGAGAAACTTTCCAGAGCAGCACTAACGACTCTCTGGTACAGCATAAATTCGCTGGATTGACTAAAAACCGCAATGGATCAGCGCTCCACTGGCCTGCGACGAAATGCAGAATAACAAGATGAACTAGATGAATCTTGTGAAATATTTTGCGAGTTCAGCTTAAAAATTTCGCTACGATATTTCCCAACCTTACCGGAAAAAGCAATATATTGTTATATATCAGCATGTTGAATTTCGACACCGAAACCCGGTAATCTCCGACGAATTCCGAAATCCATCAAAAGTCGTCGAAATCGAGGAGACCAATTCATTCCTTATTGCTATCTTGATAGGTGCACTAATAACAATAAAATCGAGGTAAAAAATGACGATAATTCGCCGACCACACCACCACCCATCTTTCACCGTTAAATTACTAAATTCCGCAATTGCCTTAGCCCTCCTCGGAGGCACCGGACAAGCTCTTGCGCAAGCCCCCGAAGTAGAAGAAGTTGTAGTAACTGGTTCATATATCCGTCGCTCGGAAGGCATCGCTGCCGCATCGCCATTGACTCAGTTTAGTGCTGAGGACCTTGAGTCGCAGGGAACGGTCAGTATGGGGCAAGTCGTACAAAACCTGACTTTTAATAACGGCACTGCTGTCACTAACTCGATTCAGGGCGTCAGCACAACGATTACAAATTTCAATCTGCGCGGACTGGGGCCAAGAGCCACTTTGACGCTGGTCGATGGTAAGCGCGTGGCCGCAGACACCTTGCTAGCTTTGCTCCCCGCATCGGCGCTCCAGCGCATGGAGATTGTGACCGACGGCGCCGCAGCCCTATACGGTACAGACGCAGTGGCAGGCGTTGTAAACTTGATTCCCTATAAATCCTACGACGGTCTCGAAGTGGAGATCTTCAATGAGGGCGATAGCCGAGGCGGTTTCGAGCGCTCAGAAAGCACTTTCTTAGGAGGCAAAAGCTTCGGCGATGTTGACCTCGTCATGGCCGGTTCCTATATGAGCTCCTCTACACTGGCGTGGAACGAGCGTCCTGACTATGTGCGCTCCGGCCTTACCCACAACGGTGGCGGTAACCCTGGTAACTATCTGGTTCCTCTACGGGATGCCGACGGCAATTTCACTGGTAGCTCTGCCAGCCGACCTGATCCGAATTGCGGCCGCGAAACCGAAGCCGATCAAACCTCTCCAGGGAACAATCCTTGGGGCAATCTGCTGGGTGGTCGCTGCTTCATGAGCTTCGGCGATACACGAGACTTCCAGCCAGCGACCCAAACCTCTTCCCTATACGGTAATCTCAACTGGGATGTGAACGAAGATATCAACTTCCATTCGCAGATTATTTGGAATCGCCAGCTGTACCAGAATCGCAACAACCCCAGTAACCCAGGCGCGAGATCCGATGCGCTGGCGGTAGTAAGAGGCGAACTCCCAGGCAACACCTTCAGAGCGAAAACCTCGGCAGGGCAAGAGCTATTCGCAGAACCTATGCGTAATGCTGGCGGCGCTCTCGTATTAGACGGTTATGGCCGCCCATTACCCGTGCGTAATTCGGCTGGTCAAGTCGTGTTCGCGAACAATCGTTTCTCGTCGATCGACAGCGATCCACTCGGCGGTGTTGCATTCTATGAGGACGTGAATATCAATGGCGCACAATGGGTGCCATTTAACAGATCCGTGGCCAACACTGTCCCAACGGATATGCAGCAATACAACAACTACCAGCTCAACCATAACGACAAGCGCACCGTGAGATTCTCCACAGGGCTCGATTTCGCGGTGCCCATGCTGGAAGGTTGGGAAGGCAGTGCAGACTATACTTACGGCCTCTTCAACGACGTCAGCAATAACTCACAGCAGTATAGTCTTGGCGCGATAAACCAAGGCCTCAACTGCGACGTGATCAACGATGTCGATAGCTGCTACAACCCTTTCGGAGCCGTGGATCCCCGTTTCAGGACGCCGCAACACGTAGCCGATGCGATCTTCACACAGGATCAGCTCGACGATAAAACCCAACTGCAAACCTACGACCTGATTCTGAACGGCGCCGTCCCTCTCGGCGATTTCGAATTGCCTGGCGGCCCAATTTCAATGGCAATTGGCTACCAGCGCCGAGAAGAAAAGCAGACCGACGGACCTACAGCTACTTCGATTCGCGACGATCAACTCATCGGCTCTCAGGTGCTACCGCGCAGCCAGAGTCGCTCCAGTGATTCTTGGTTCGCAGAGTTTGCGATCCCTGTGTTAGACAATCTGGAATTGAGTGCTGCGGTGCGTGACGAGAGTTTCAGCACGGGCCAGGCCGCTGTCGTCGACAAGTTCGGCTTCGTCTACGTTCCTACCGATTGGCTGAGTGTGCGCGCAACTATAGGTGAGGCGTTTATCGTTCCCACCTTATCTCAGCTTGATTCGCCAGAGATATGCGGACTAAGTAATGTGGCAGACCCGTTCTCCTCATTCCAAGGTTTCATAACCTCTTGCCGCAGCGGTAACCCGAATCTGGCATCTGAGTCTTCTGACAGTCTTTCTGCCGGTATCGATCTACAACTGCTGGAAAATCTGACTTGGTCTATCACATGGAGTGAAACAGACTTTAAAGATCGTATCGTGAGCACCACTACTGAGGATATTCTGCGTTCCGACTTTAGGAATTTCCAGTTAGCCACAGGCTTTAGCGCCACCACTGCAAATCCAAAGCCGAGCGCTGCACAAATACAGGCTTGGGTTAACGACCCGCGTTCAGACAAGCGCGTCGTGCGTAATGCGGCGGACGTCACTACTCCTGATCGCATACTGCAGAGTGACTCTAATGCGTCAACGATGCTGGTGCGGGCCTGGGATACTCAGCTCGACTATGACCTGTCATTGGACGATGTCGGCTTGAATGGTTGGGGTGCTGTCAATATGCAGCTGCAAGCAACCTTTATGGACACCTATCAGTTCCAGCTAGCAGAGGATGGTCCTATCCGTGAAGCGGTAGGCAACCAGAACAATCCCTTCGGTGCTGTGCCTACCATCCCTGAGATTCGTGCGAACCTGCGCATCAATTGGATGCTGGGTAATCACACAGTAAGTGCGACTACTCGCTATATCGATGAGGTTAAGTTCGACGCCAGCGAGTTCAGCTTCCAGCAGTTCTTCCCAGGCGCCGAATGGGGTGGTCCTACTGACACGCTGCGCGCGTGGACGCAGTTGGACATGTTCTACTCCTATAGGGGCTATGAAGCTCTTGGCGGTGAGTTTGCCTTCTCGGTAGGGGCACGTAACCTAACAGATAGAATGCCTCAGAAAACTGGCATGATTGCCGGTGTTGCTGCGGAAACCCAAGATGTTTTGGGTCGAGTGGTCTACGCTCGGGTTAACTTCAAACTCTAAGTTAGTATAAGGCGGGGTCAGGTTCACATTAGGGGCGATATCGCCCCTAATGTGAACCTGACCCCAATTCTATTTGCCAATTCTATTCCCAGTCAGTGGTTTCTATTCCGCGTAACCTTTCCTAATTACGCCTAGACTCTTGCCATCGACTTGGCCATCTCGCAGCCACTGCAGCGAAGCATCGAAGAGCATCGTCGCGTTCATCTCCCACATCGCATTATGGGAGGAGCAACCCAAATCTAGTAAGACCTTCTCACTCGCCCCTAGGTCTTCGTACATCTCGGTCACACGGCTTGGCGGCACCTGCCCATCGTGAATACCCGCAACTAAGAGCATTGGCGTCATCGTGCGGGCGACCACTTCCTGAGTCCACCCCCAAACTGTGGTGTTGGGCGCCCTGCGTACGCCAGTCCCCCATGTGGCGCCAATGGGGTCGGAGTCCAGCATGTCCTGCCAGATCGCCGCACTCACGGCTGGGTCGTATTGGTTCTCGCAGCCCACTTGGCGATCCCAGTTGCGCGTGAAATCCAGATGGGATTGTTTTGTAAACGCAGATCCGGGCACGGGAATTGTCTCGGGGGCACTGCCGCCACGATTGCGGCTATAGGCAGGCGCGAGAATCACTACGCGGCCGACCTTCTCCGGATGAAGTGCCGCATAGCCTGCCGAGCGCGGACCACCTAAGGACCATGCGACGAGATGTACTTTCTCGACTCCGCGCAGTGCGCGCAAGTAGTCCACAACGGAGTCGATATCGTGCCAGTCCGATTCGATAGTAGTGCTTGCGAAACCATAGCTTGGCGCACAAGGGGCCGCGATCTTAGTGGGCACGAATTCCTGCTGTGCTTGCTCGGAGAGATTACACACATCGTTCATGACATTGGGCCGAGTAGAACGACCGTAGCCCGTGGTATCCATTGCGAAAGTGTCATAGCCGGCTTCGGCGAGATAGGCCATCCAACTATAACCCTCCACAGGCACATCGAAAGCCACCTCCGAGGGTGTTCCCGCGCCGTGGATGAAGAGCACTACCTGTCCTTCGAGACTGACGCTGCGCAAAGACGTTGAGGCTTGGGTGCGTTCACGCACATAGATCTGCGCCATCTCATTCTCCATTGCAGGAGCTGTGGAGAGTACGGGCACATAGTGATCGATGCGTAGTACAGGGTCTTGCGCCAATGCGCTATTGAAGGGAATCAACAGGCATGCGGCTAGAATACGGAGGCGTATTGGCATTGTTTTACTCCGGTAATATCGGCTTAAGAAAGAGGCCTCACTATACAATAAGTGTTAGCAAAGCGCTGTATACCGCAAAGGTAGTAAATAGACGGTAGAGCTCACGTCTGCGCACCGAGCGATCACTCGAAAAACCTGCCATCTGTCCAAAATTACTTTACAGTAAGCCTCTGACAACATGAGCAGGTTCAATTTATGAATGATTTCAAAGGCAAAACAGCACTCATCAGCGGCGGCGCCGAAGGCATCGGTTTGAGCATAGCCCAGGCCCTTGGCAAGCAAGGCATGCACATTGTGTTAGGGGACATTGATCCCGCGCAACTGTCCCTAGCGCAGCAGAATTTAGAAGAGCTAGGCATTGCGGTTCTCTGCGTGGAGATGGATGTAACACAGCCCCAAGACTGGCAGCGCTTCGCGGAACAAGCCGTGGCACGCTTCGGCAATATTCACATGCTGGTGAACAATGCAGGTGTCAGCAATAGCACGGGACCTGCGGATCAAGTCGGCGACAAGGACTGGCGTTGGGTGAACGATGTAAACCTAGATGGCGTGTTGTTCGGTACGCGTACAATTGTGCCGCTAATGAAGCAGCATGGCGAGGGCGGCTGGCTAATCAATGTCGCCTCGATAGCGGGCATGTTTGGTGTCCCCTATGCGAGCGCCTATACCGCAAGCAAGAACGCCGTTGTCGCGCTCTCAGAGGCTTGGCATCAGGAACTGCGGCGCCAACAGATCCATGTTAGCGTTCTATGCCCTGCGTTCGTCAAGACACGCATTAATCTTTCCGAACGTAATCGGCAGGCGCGCTATAAGAGCGAAGGCGAGAGACGCGCGCCGAGCGAAAAGCAACTCGCCGCCGCAGCCCATATGCAAACCGTTATCGACAATGGCTTGGCAGTTGAAATTGTCGGGGAGCGCGTAGTCGAGGCCTTGCTCGCGGGCGAGCTCTACATATTCACTCACCCCAATTATCGCTCCCTAGTACAGCAACGTTATCAAGCCATCGACGCGGCCTTCGAGCGCGCCGCGGCAAGCCCCCTTCTCGCCCATATACGCGACGAGGAAATCGCGGGTTTCAGCTAAGGCGCTCCAAATAAACACCCAGTTAAAGGACTTTTTTATGACACAGACACGCGAATTCGGCATTACTGTCTATGGCGCCACCGGTTATACCGGTCGCCTTATCTGCGAATATCTTCACTTGCGCTACGGCGTGGATGGCGAGGTGAAATGGGCGATGGCTGGGCGGAGTCGCGCCAAGCTAGAGGCCGTACGCGATGAGATGGGCATACCCGCAAGCGTACCACTAGTGCTTGCCGATGCAGATGACCTGAGCTCCATCAAGGCGATGGTCGCGAACACCAAGGTAGTCCTGACCACGGTAGGGCCTTATCAGCTATATGGCTCCGAGCTCGTTGCCCAATGCGCCGCGGCCGGCACTGACTATGTTGACCTGTGCGGAGAACCTGGCTGGATGCATCAGATGATCGCCCAATACCAGGCCACTGCGAAACAAAGTGGCGCACGCATCCTCTTCTCCTGCGGCTTCGACTCGATTCCATTCGACCTAGGGGTATTGTTTCTACAAGAGGCGGCGAAGCAGCGCTTCGGCGCACCTATTTCGAAAGTAAAAGGACGCGTAAGAGTAATGAAGGGTGGTTTTTCCGGCGGCACCTTGGCGAGCCTAAAGGCTACTTTGGCAAGCGCCACCAAGCAGCCCGAACTTATTAAAGTGCTACAGGACCCCTTTGCCCTGACCGAGGGCGTCTCGGGGCCACAGCAACCGACAGGAAGCGTGCCGCAATACGATGAGGAATTAGGCAGCTGGTCGGCCCCGTTCATCATGGCAACTATCAACACCAAGAACGTGCATCGCACCAACTTCTTGCTCAATCATGCCTTCGGTCATGACTTCGTCTATGACGAGATGCTATTTACAGGACCTGGCGAGAAAGGCGAGGCCGCGGCCAAGGCCGTTGCGGCAGACCGCTCGATGGCAAGCAGCGACTTAAAGCCCGGCGACGGACCTACAAAGGAAGAACGCGACAATGGCAGCTACGACGTCTTGTTCGCTGGCAGCAGCAAGCAAGGCGAGATGTTGAAGGCCAGCGTGAAGGGAGATCGCGACCCCGGCTATGGCTCAACCTCGAAGATGATCGCGGAAAGCGCCGTATGCTTGTTGTTGAATCCAGAGGCTGCTAGCGGTGGCATTTGGACACCGGGTGCAGCACTCGGTGATCTCCTAATCAAGCGCCTTGAGAAAAATGCAGGACTGACGTTTGCGCTAGAGAACTGATGCTGTAGTGCTCGCGCCCACGATGATGGGCGCGGTCACATTTAGAGGATGAGCATCGAGACAAACCAAATTGCCGTGATGCTCACCAGTCCCATCGCCAAAGTCGCGCCAGTATGGGCGCGATAGGCGGTGGCGACATCCAGCTTGCTGAACTGCGCTACTACCCAGAAATAACTATCGTTGGCATGAGAAACCGTCATCGCCCCCGCCCCAACGGCCATCACCGTCAGTACCCGCCCCCATTCCGAATCCAAGCCCACCTGCGGCAACAAAGGCGCAACAAGTGCCGAGCCCGCCACCATAGCAACAGTGGAAGAACCTTGGGCACTCTTGAGCGCGGCCGCGACTAGGAAAGGCATGAACACACCAATACCGAGCGAGGAGAGGCTGTTACCAAGATATTCCCCAAGCGGCGTAGCCGCCAACACTGCGCCAAATGCGCCACCTGCCCCCGTTACTAAAAGAATGGGTGCGGCAATCGAAAAGGACTGTTGGCAGTGTTCGCCGAATCTCTCTATTTTGTCAGGCCCTTTGATCAGAGCGAGAGCGCAAGCCAAACCGACCATCAACGCATTCAGTGGCTTACCCAGGAAATTAAAAAGCTCATACAAGCCGCCTCGACCGAGTAAGTCGGCTGGGTAATTCGCCACAGAACCTAGGCAGATAAGCAGGATTGGTACGAAGATAGGCGCGAAGGCACTAAGACTACTCGGCGGGGCTGCCCTTTCGCTCGACTCTTCAGGGATTAGCTCTTCTTCTGCCAATTCATTGCTCGGAAGATCGCGGCAGAATCGGGCCCACACTAGGCCTGTGAGTGCTGCAAGAAAGGCAAAGCCGAAGCCAGCAATGATGACGAGACCTAGGCTATCGCCTAGACCCAGATTGCCCGCAGCAGCGATAGGCCCAGGCGTGGGAGGCACCAGTGTGTGAGTAGCAAACAAACCCGTGGAGAGAGCCACCGTAAGGGCCACTGGCGAGGCGTGTAAGGTGCGAGCTAGAGAACGCTTGAGGCTATTGAGTATGACGAAACCCGAGTCACAGAAAACGGGAATGGAGACGAAGAAGCCCACCATAGACATGGTGAGAGTCGGCATGCGTTTCCCGAACACTCGAATGATCGCCTGCGCCATCACGATGGCCGCCCCACTACGCTCTAGGATCACGCCGATGAGAGTACCGAGCACTATCACGAGCCCGATACTGCCCATGATATTGCCGAAACCACCGCGGATGGTGCTCTCTATCTCCCTAGCGGGAAGTCCATAGGCAAAGGCCGCAATGAACGCAGCAAGCAATAAGGTGATAAAGGGGCTTAACTTGAGCTTGGCCGTCGCGAAGACGATGAACCCAATGATACAGAGTAGAATAAACACTAATAACATAGCTTGCGTCCTTTGCCCGCATGGGTCGCAAGCACCTGCTCGCCAGTGGGTTTTTCTTATTTTGAATCTCTCTGCGCCGCAGTATAAGCGTAGCGCTCGCGCAAAAGCCACCGCAGCACTCGAGTGCTAGATGCGGTGTTTTCCCACAGCTTTTGCACTACACTCTTTATCTTGAGGCACTGAACACACTGTGGCTTTAGCCATCGGAGGATATTTTGTTAGGCAATTCCACGCGCAATTCACTAATTCTAGCTCTCGGCCTTTTCCTAGCTCCTGCGCCGCTATTGGCTGCCGAATCGACCATAGAGTTTCCATCCGTGGCCGCGGATGTTCCCTACGAGGAAGTCGAGGCACTCCCCTTTCGTCCTGCCGAACATAAGCTGGCCTATGGCGAAGATCCACTGCAATACGCACTGCTGTGGAACCCTGTATTAGAGCAGGATGCGACACCCAAGGCATTGATCGTCTTTATTCACGGCGGCTGCTGGCTCAATGCCTATGACATCGAGCACAGCTACGCACTCAGCACAGCACTCTCGCAGGAAGGCTACGCGGTCCTGTCCCTGGAGTATCGTCGCACTGGCGATGCAGGGGGCGGCTGGCCCGGCACTTTCGATGATATCCGTGCCGCCTTTGCCTTTGCTGAGCAATTACAAAGTAGCGACCTTAACCCCCTGCCGGTAATTGCACTAGGGCATTCCGCCGGAGGGCATCTAGCCCTGCTGGCTGGCGCTCAAGAACAGAACTTAAAAGGAGTAGTGGGGCTCGCGGCCATTACAGATATCGTTACTTATGCTCAGGGTCAGAATAGTTGCGAGACGGCCACTTCGCAGTTCATGGGAGGCGACTACGCAAGCAAAACTGCGCAATACCGAGCCGCCAACCCAACGCAGATGAGGCCACACGCCAATACATTTCTCCTTCAAGGCAGCGCCGACACTATCGTATCGCCGTCTCAGGCGAATATCGCAGGGGCATTGACCATCACACTCAAAGGCGCCGGCCACTTCGACTGGGTCCATCCCGGCAGCCCCGCATTCCAAACTCTGTTGTCCACGCTCTCGGCGACCCTGCAATGATCGAGCAAGACCAGATAGAGGCACAAGAGCGCAGCGACCCATTAGCTAGGAAACGACACGAATTCGACCTGCCCGCGAACACCGTCTACTTAGATGGCAACTCACTCGGCTGTCTGCCCATCGCCGCGCGAGAACGTGCACGGGAAGTCGTCGAGACGCAATGGGGCCGCGATCTAATCAAGAGCTGGAACAAGCACAACTGGATAGATCTGCCTGTACAGATAGGCGAGAAGATTGCGCGTTTGATCGGGGCAGCTCCCGGTCAGACGATCTGTTGCGACTCCACCTCCGTGAACCTATTCAAACTCCTGAGCGTGGCACTGAAGATGCAAAGCGAGCGCTGCATCATTCTGTCTGTGCAAGACAATTTCCCTAGTGATCTTTACATGCTTGAAGGCCTGCGCCATCAACTCGGCAGTGACGCAGTACAGATTAAACTCTGCGCAGAGGAAGAGATCGAGTCGGCAATGCACGAGAAAGTCGCCGTGCTTATGTTGACTCAGGTGAATTTCCGCACAGGACGATTGCTAGACATGCAAAGACTCACCGAGCGCGCCCACGCACTAGGTATTTTGGTCATCTGGGATCTCGCCCACAGCGCCGGTGTGCTGCCCATAGAACTCGACGGGTGCCATGTCGATTTCGCTGTTGGCTGTGGCTATAAGTATCTAAATGGTGGACCTGGCGCGCCGGCTTTTGCTTATGTTGCAAAGCGTCATCATCAACACCTACACCAACCCCTTAGCGGTTGGATGGGCCACGCCGCCCCTTTTGAGTTCGATGCCCAGTATGCGCCCGCAAAAAATATCACCCAGCTTCTAGTCGGTACGCCACCTGTGATCTCGATGAGCGTGCTCGATGCCGCCCTAGAGGTTTATCGCGACGTCGATATCAAGCAACTACGCGATAAGGCCTATGGCTTAAGCGAACTGTTTCGCACCCTAGTCGAACAAAGCCCATACCTGCGCGACTTGCAACTGCTATCGCCGCCACAGCCGCAGCAACGGGGCGCTCAGCTTGCCTATCGACACCCGGAGGCCTATGCGATCTGCCAGGCTCTGATTGACCACGGCGTTGTCGCAGACTTCCGTGCACCGGACCTCTTACGCCTTGGTTTCAGCCCCTTGCCCTTGCGCTATATCGACATCAGCACTAGTGTCACAGTTTTGACCGAGATAATGCGCAACGAACGCTGGCGTGAACCGCAATATGCCACGCGCAGTAAAGTGACTTAAGGAGTAAGCAATGACACACAGTACCGAGATACAAACCAGCGTCGCCATGCTCATTTCAGTTTTCGGCACTCCTACACGTGCCGACAGCGAAGCTAATCGCTATGAATGGCATCTGGAGTTTGCCGATGGCAGCAAGGCAGTCTTAAACAATGTAAGTGTTGGTGGCAGCTCGGCCCGCGTGCAAGCGTGGGAGCTCAGTAGCGATAGCGAAGCCGCCATTGCCCAAGTAACAGAGAAACTACAGGAAGGCGAGAGCTACTATGACGGGGCATTGCACCCGGAATTGTTCATCGATCGAAACAATTAGACACTATCTCTAATTAGTTAAAAAAGGGAGAGTATCGCTACTCTCCCTTTTTTATTTCCCTACAACGCTCGCAATTAGAGGTTGAGGTCTAGACGCAGATACATACTGCGACCATCGGTGTCATAAGGCGCGTTGCGTGAGTAAATCAAGCCACGATTAGCCTGGTAATCAGCCTCTTCTGGATACTGATCGAACACATTCTCCGCACCAAAACGAATGCTAAGATTATCATTCACATTATAAGTTGCTGACACATCCGTGAATGCTTCTGCGCCGAAATCCTGATGAATATCTCCCGTGGCATTAAAAGAATAATCCGTCCAATTTCCGTAGTAGCGTATGCGCCCCATGAAGTCTAAAGCGCCGACACCGTAATTGGCGGTGAAGTTCATAGTACGCTGCGGAAGATTCTTCTCGAAGCGAATACGGGTAGTGTCATTGCTCTCGAATGATCCCCCCACTACTTCAGTTTTGTTGAAGTTAAACGAGCTCGAAAGCGCCAATTGCCCCGCTCCTAACTCCATGCCATAACCCAATACTAGGTCGATGCCTTGTGTACGTGTATCAAAGTCATTCTGGAAGAAATTAACACGCGTAATGCCCTCGCCGCCGGGCACACCTAAGGCAATCAGCTGCGCTCGTTCTGCGTCGCTTAGCGTAAAGTTAGTGGAAGTACCGAAGCGGTTGTCGACGTCGACCCGATAGAAGTCTAGAGAACTCGTAAATCCATAGTCATTACGATACACAAGACCCGCACTGAAATTGGTCGACTCCTCAGCATCTAGAGGCTTGATGTCAACCCCAGCGCGCTGAGATACGATTGCCGCCACTTCGCCAACGGGAGAGAAACGACCGTTAGTGAAAATATTCAGGGTTACGGTATCTAGGCCCTGAGAGCTACGCTCGCTGAACAACTGCCCAGGCGTTGGTGCACGGAAACCATTCGACATAGTGGCGCGCAGCGCGAAGTTCTCGCTGATCTCATAGCGACCTGTGAGCTTGCCCGTAAAAATACGCTCGTCGTGCTCTGAGTAATCCTCGTACCGACCTGCGACGCCAAAGATAAACGCATCGCTTAGCGGCATTTCCAGATCTACATAGACCGACATGCTGGTTTGATCCGATTCTCCGGCTTGCTCCGGGCTGAACCCTGGATAACCATTGGAACCAGAAGGCAGACCTGCGGTTGCGCCAGGTCCGATCGCATAAGAGGCCACGTCTCCAGTGCTCACCTTATAGGTCTCTACGCGTCGCTCCAATCCAAAGGCGAGATTGCTTGGGCTAGCACCGATGCCAAGCTCAAACTCATAGCCGAAATCGAGATTGACGTTAAGCTCGCTCTGCTGCAAAGCGCCGATATCAAATACCGTCGGACTCAGTGGACCCATCGAGGCGTTAATACTATTGGACATATTGTAGTCAATCTTATTGCTGCCATAGCCTGCACTCAGGTCCCAGTTCAGAGAAGGGCTTAACTCGCCCCTCACGCCTGCGGCGAAAGAGGAATCCACATCTTCCTGACCGAACTGAGGCGAGAATCCAGCAGGATAGGTATCGCGCAAATCGAATCCGGGAAAGACCGCTGTAATATCGAATGCATTAGTCGAGTCTGGGTTACGCCAATTAAAATCGGACAAGCCTTCGCCCGTGCCATAGGAGCCGAAACTATAGGCGGTTAAAGTGTTGCTCAGCGCATATTCGGAGTTAAACATGAAGCGTGTCGTTTCCGTCTCCGGCTGTCCCCAATTCTGCACTGGGTTTGGTACTTCGACACTAGGATGGTCGATCTTAAACTGAATGGCGTCCGGACGCTGTCGACTGCGCGAAGTGCGCTCTGCATTGGAATACTCCAGCGCGCCATTGATAAAGCCCGCATCACCAAGGGCAATGCCCCCTTTCATCCCGAAGCGTGCATTCTCACCGTCACCTTCGCCGTACTCAGAGTACTGTGCGAAACTGCGAAAATTTGTACTTTCGTCGAGAATGATATTGATGACGCCCGCAATCGCATCAGAACCATACTGAGCGGAGGCACCATCGCGCAGAACCTCCACACGGCCGATAGAGAAGGTAGGAATCTGCGCCAAATCTGGTGACTGCGCACCATTGCCGCCAAGCAGTGCCGAGCGATGACGGCGCTTGCCGTTTACTAGCACCAAGGTATGGTCTGGCGAAAGCCCCCGCAAGGTAGCGGGGCGCACGAATACTTGGCCGTCAGCCATAGGCAGACGTTGTACCTTATAAGAAGGTACCAGTTGTCCCATTACATCCGAGAGATCTTCCGAGGCGGTATTATTGATCTCGTTGAATGACAACACATCGATGGGAGCAGAGGAGTCGAAGACTGAACGCTGCGTGCGTCGCGTGCCCGTTACAATTACGCTCTCAATGGTGGAGTTGCCACTGCGTTGCGCGCCCGAGGCTTCAGGCGTGGATTGCGCGAGCGCGGAGGTGGCTTGAATGCTCATAAAAGTGGTAACGGCTAAGAACAGTGGCCGCAGTTTGTGGTGGTTTGACATATGGTATCCCTTTTCTCTTGTAGTACTCTCGGTGAAAGACGGGGCGAGTATGGTAAGGGTCTATGACAGATTGATGAATCGCTTGCAGAGTTCATAGAAGCTTCATCCAGCTGTAACAAATTGTGTCACGACAGTTCTCCACCTAAATCGATTGAGCACACTAAAACTCGAGGTAAAACGCTTTGAAGCTCACTGTGTACGAATGAAAGCGTGTTACTTTATGGCGTTTAAATTGCACATGAGTTTGGATTGGTTATACTGAACAAACTAACGACACAACAACAATAAGGATGTAAAAATGAATAAGGGTAAGATCGCCGGTATCGTGACCGGGGTAGTGCTAGTAGCAGGGATTCTCAGCTGGATGTTTACAGCGCCTTACCTCAGTAACCAAGGGCTTGGTCGTACACCTGGAGTAATAATTGGAGGCACGCCGACCGCCGCCCTCAATGACTTCACAGTACTTAACTCAACTGTACAAGGTCCTTTGCAATTCAAGCTTGGTGGCTTTCCACCCTTCGTGAACTATTTGCTTTGGGTAGCGACTCCGGAAGGTATTATCACAGCGACGCGCCCCGACGGTGGCTATTGGGCGAGCCGCATTAGAGAGGGCGATGAAAACGGCTGGCTGCGCATAGGCGATGCGACCTTCGCAATGAAGGCCACAGAGATACTAGATAGTCGACGCATCCCTATGATGCAGCAGTGGGCCACCAAGGCCGGCAGATCCCTCGACGATCCACTCTATGCTGGCTCCGAGCCACTGCGCGAGTGGGAAGTTTTCTTTTGGACACCTAGGTAGTACATAGACGAAACATTAAGGGGTGGCCGAATGGCCGCCCCTTTTTCGTTTTAGGCAAACACAAAGTCGCACTCTCGCTACTTGGCACTTAATCAAAGGCCTTCTTTGAGTCTCGCTCTGCGCAACGTTTTCGCGATACCCTCTGAATAAATACTGTCATACTCCTGCGCTACACTGACTTTTTCGACAACGAACAAGATTCAGCTTAGGGACACAGTTTTATGCCAAACACTCCTTCACTCTTTAGTCGCCGCGACATCCTAGGCGGTCTTGTCCTAGGCACCGCCACACTCACAACAACTCGCCTTAACGCGCAAAACTCGGCGCTGCCAAAGCCTCCGGAAAAAACGGATGCCGCTCGCTTAGCGCAAGACGAAGCCTTCTGGCATGAAGTCGCAGGCTACTATGATCGCGCGGATGGAATCGTGAATCTCGAGCATGGCTACTGGGGAAAAATGGCCAAGCCAGTGCAGGATCACTATCTTGCCGCCACTGAAATGGTTAACAAACAATTGTCTTTCTATGCGCGCAAAGGCTACGGCAGCGATGCACGTGAGGCAGTGGCGAGAGTGGCCAGATCCCTCGGCGTAGACTCAGACGAGATTGTGCTCACGCGCAATGCGACTGAATCTATCCACAATCTTATCAGGCAGTATCAGAGCATCGGTCCCGATGACGCCCTGCTTTATGCGGATGTGGACTACCCGAGTTTTCAACAAACCATGCAATGGTTAGCAGATTCGAGTAATGCACAAGCGATCGTTTTGAACCTACCTGCCCGGGCATCCCAGTCACATTTATTAGAAGCCTATACTCGCGCATTCGATGCCAATCCGGCGCTCAAACTGATCCTCCTCACCCATGTCAGCAATCAACACGGCTTAGTGCTACCTGTCGCGCAGATTGCCGAGCAAGCGCGTCAACGTGGCATCGATGTCATCTGCGATAATGCGCAGTCTTGGGGACTGCTGGACTATAAGATCACCGACTTAAAAGTGGACTGGGCAGGCTTCAACTTGCATAAGTGGATTGGCTCGCCCGTGGGTGTAGGTGCCTTGTATATGCGCCGTGGTAGCTTGGACAAAATACAGCCCTACCCCGGCGAAGCCGACCCAGACGATACGCGGATATCAACACGCGTACATACCGCCACATCTAATTTCGCCGCAATCTTAACGGTGCCCAGCGCGCTCGATTTTCACGAGTCTATCGGCGGCAATAATAAGGAAGCCCGCCTGAAATATCTTCGCAGGCTGTGGACAACAGAGGCCGATTCCATGGAACATATCGAGGTGCTGGGCGGGGCAGACGAAGCTTCTTGGACCGGCATGGCCTCGTTCCGATTGAGGGGCCAGAATAGCGCGGCGCAGGTGAATGCGTTGCAAAAAAGACTAGAGCAAGACTTTGGCATTTTCACTGTCGCGCGTTATGAGTTAGACAGCGGCGCGTGCATACGAGTGACACCCCAAGTATTCACAAGCTCTGACGAAATAGCGCAACTGACTGACGCTCTAAAACGACTGAAAGTTTAGCTCTTTACTATAAATTGGATTGCGGCTTACTAAAGAACATCTCTCGCCTTGGGTAGAACGCAATCGCAAGTAGTACGATGCCGAAAAACAAGACAAGGTAGTACACTGGGAACGCCTTTAATGCCTCTTCAAAAGCAAAGTCTTGCAGCTGTTGAGCTGGCAAAGCAGCGGCAGTTTCGCCACGCTTCAAGGAGCCTACTAGGCCAGTGTAGAGCAGACTCGCAATACCTAAACCAAGATTCAACGCCAGTCCCTTAAAGCTCAATACAGTTGCCCTGATCTTCGAATCGACTGCGCTATTAATATAGAAACTCGCCTGAAACTGCACCATGCCAAGAATCGCAAAAGCCCCTACAGCGAACACAACCCCGTACAACGGAATCGCTAGCATCACCCCACACAGCGAGATAGTCAGCAAGGCGGAAAGGCATAGAAAATTCATGAAGGGCGACAGGTGGCTCACCATCAAACGTGACAGCCTAGCATTGAGAATTCCGATCAAGGCCATGCCTGCGCCGATGAAGCCGAACCAAGAAATGGGGATGTCGATGCTACGATAGTATTCACTCGCCAGCACCACGAATTGTCGGGCAACACTGTCTAGCGCAAGTGCTGCGAGAATGACAAAAAACACGAATTGATGACCAAAAGTCCAACGCGCAGCCTTTATGATTTGAGCAAAAGATTCACGCACAGCACTGAGACTTTCGCCTGCATCATGAGCCTCCCGCTTAGCCTGTGCAATGCCAATCTTATCGATATCATAGAAACTTAAACTTGTTACTAATACGACGAATGAGGTCAAAAGAGTGAGAATAATTGGCAAGCGCACTATCGTCTGCTGCGAGATTTGCCATTCACTACTTAGATAGCGCAGAAATCCATTTACCATATTACTATCGTAAGCAAGGGCGCCCACAATCATCGTCGTAAAAAACCCTATGGCCACAACTCGGGTCGTCTTCTCGAGTAACTGTGCCCACTCCGATTCCCTGCCGAGTTCTTTGAGCGAGTCATAGACCAACGCCTCGTCTGCACCACTTGCCGCCGCCTCGGAAAGGCCCGAACAGATTCGGTTGGCAAGGAAAACTGAGAATAGTAGCGACGTAGCGCCCATGGGGACCAAAACTAGCAAGAGCATCTCCACCACCATCAAGACAGAGGCGAACACGAGAAGGCGTTTGCGCCCAACAATATCGGCAAGTGCACCGGATGGCACCTCGGCACATACGATGGTCAATGCCCAGGCTAAATTGAGAATCCCGAACTGTTCCAGCGTCAATCCGTAGTCGAGAAATAGCACAGTGAGCACGGGATAGTAGAAGCGCGCCGAATAAAACAAGCGGAAAATAATGAAACGCCTAAGATTGCCCTCTAAGCGTTTTTTCGTCGATTTGTCCATCTGCCACGCCTTTCCACAGTTTTCACAAAAAACCACAATATTGGCATACTGCGCCAAATAGGGATTTTACACACGGTTTCAGTCTCAAATTCCTGATAAATATTCAAAAAATACCTCTATACCCCCTAAAAGATGGGTGACAAATAGCCGATAATCTATGTACTATTGCCGGCATTAGCGAATTGGAGGTTCAGGCATGTCCGAAAGAGATCAAAATCAGAAGCCTAAAAAATTCTTTGGAATGGCAGTGAGCGACTCTGTAACTTATTTAATTATCGTGATCCTCACCATTATATTTATTCGTCAAGTCGCCGTTCTGTTCTAAGCATTGCGTGAGCCCATTATGGGTCTTGCCTTGTTCCCCCGCGTTCCCTCATGCTAAATTATGCCCTCATTTTTTCTCGGTGAAGGTTTGCCGCGCGTTATATATCTAGGATTCTCATGAGCAAGTACAAGATCGCATTACTGGACGGTGACGGCATCGGCCCTGAAATCATGGTGGAGGCTGTCAAGGTGCTGCGACTGGTAGAGCAGCGCAATGACGTCGAATTCGAACTCATTCATACTCCATTCGGTGCAAGTGCGTATTTCGAGTGTGGCGACCCCTTCCCCGAGCAGACTAAGAAAATCTGCGATGAGGCGGATGCGATTTTAAAGGGGCCGATCGGGCTCAATCACGAAGACTCCAAGAAGATCCCGGTAGACAAGCAACCAGAGCGTGGCGCCCTATTGCCGTTACGTCGTCGCTACAATACTTACGCGAACTTCCGTCCCGTATTCCTACCTCAGGGTCTCGCCCATTTCTCTCCATTGAAGAAAGAGATTATTGGCGACGGCATCGACATCATGATCATTCGTGAACTAGTCGGCGGCCTCTACTTCGGCGAGAAAGAAACTGGTGTGAATGCGCAGGGTTTACGCTACGTCAAAGAGACGCTCGAGTACGACGAGGAACAAATTCGACGCATCGCCATCGTGGCATTCAACACTGCGATGAAGCGCAAGAAGGTGCTACATAACATCCACAAGAGCAATGTCTTGAAATCGAGCGTTCTGTGGAATGAGATAATGGATGAAGTTGGCAAAGACTATCCCGAGGTGAAGGTTATTAACATCCTCGTAGATGCTGCAGCCACTTATCTGTGCCTAAACCCTGGCCAATTCGATGTAATGGTCATGGAGAACATGTTCGGCGATATCCTCAGCGATCAAGGCGGCGGCATACTCGGTTCACTAGGTCTAATGCCATCTGCCTGCCTTGGCGATGACAAAGCCTATTACGAACCATCCCATGGTTCCGCTCCCGACATCGCAGGCAAGAATATCGCGAACCCCTACTCCATGATTGGCTCAGTGGCCATGATGCTCGAGATGAGTTTCGGCATGGATCAAGAATCGAAGAATGTATGGCATGCAATGCAGAGCGTGTTCGCGCAGGGTTTCTCGACTCCAGATCTATCCAAGCCAGGCGCGGGCGTGAAGATGATCGACACGCAGGGTTTCGGTGACTTGGTGGTTGAAGAGCTGCGCAAGATGCCGCTGGTAAAATAATTGCGTAGGAGCTTGCCCTGCAAGCGATTGGGTGCGATTGATGCAAATCTGTGAAAGATTTGGGCTAATCGCCTGCAAGGCAGGCTCCTACAGTCAGTGGATTCTATCCGGATTGGCCAGTGCCGCTGCGGACTTTTCGCGGGCAAGCCCCCCCTTACGAGGGCAAGCGCTCCTACAGATAGATCCTCAATCGGCCTGCGCATGCATCTTAATATTGATCATGCGCAGTGTCGCCTTAACCGCCGCTAACACCTGATTCGAATCTACCCCGCGCGTCTTTAGGTCGCGCATCTCGCCGCTCCAGGTAATGATACATTCCGTCAGCGCACTCGTATTACCGCCCCGGGGAATGTGGACCTCATAATCCAGCAGATCGGGCATCTTGAATTTACGGGCTTTTAGAATTCGCGCCATCGCATCCATGAAGGCGGCAAAACCACCATTACCAGAGCCAGAACCACTGTACTCCTTTTCATTGATACGCACTCGCACACTCGCCGTGCTCTCAACATCCAAGCCACTATTGATATAGCAATTGAGTAGTTCGATATAGCGATAGTCGCGACTCTCCAGCACATCGGCAATGATGAAGGGCAGGTCATCTACAGTAATCACTTCTTTGGAATCGCCTAACTCCACGACGCGCTGCAATACCTTGCGTTGCTCCTCTGCCGACAGGCTAAGACCTAATTCCTCGAGATTATTGGCGAGGGAGGCCTTGCCACTCATCTTGCCCAAGGCATAGACGCGCTTACGTGCGAAACGCTCCGGGCGCAGCGCGGTGATATAGAGGCCACCCTTGGAGTCGCCATCGGCGTGGATGCCAGCGGTTTGTGTGAACACATCGGCACCAACAATGGGGGCGTTGGCAGAGACCCATTTACCAGAGAAGTTCTCCACCATGCGACTGAGAAGACCGATCCTAGTCTCGTCTATCGATAGGCTCATGCCCATCTTGTCTTTCAGCACTACCGCTACCTCTGCTACAGAGGCGTTGCCAGCACGCTCACCTAGGCAGTTCACCGTGCAGTGAATAGTGTTAATCCCGGCTTTGACGGCGGCCATTACGTTGGCCGTGGCCAGCCCGTAGTCGTTATGGGGGTGAAAGTCGAATTCGAGTGCGGGGAAGCGAGTGATCATGTCACGCAGTGCAGTGAAGACTTCGTCTGGCATCATTACGCCAAGGGTATCGGGCAACATAAAGTCGGCGATCCCTAGATCCTTAGTGCCTTCTAACAGGCCAAACACATAGTCCGGGCTATCTCTATAGCCGTTGGACCAATCTTCTAAGTACATATTGACCCGCAAACCGCGCTCTTGCGCATAGCTCACAGTACGGCGGATATCCTCGATATGCTCAGCCAAGCTGCGTCCCAACTGCTCTCGGCAGTGTTTCTCGCTGCCCTTAGCAAGCAGGTTGATCACGCGTCCACCGGTCTCTACAACCCAGTCCACGCTCAAACGGTGGTCTACGAACCCCAATACTTCGACGCGTTCAAGAAAGCCTTCTTGGGCCGCCCATGCGTTGATATCGATAACCGCCTGCTTCTCGCCATCAGAAACGCGGGCCGATGCTACTTCGATACGGTCAACGCGTAACGACTGCAAAAGCGCACGGGCAATATGCAGTTTCTCTTTCCCAGCGAAGGACACACCTTGGGTCTGTTCGCCATCGCGCAGGGTCGTGTCGAGTAATTTGATGTGTCTAGTAGGGCTATTGCTGCTCATAGTTCTCTATTCATCCGGCTGCCGGGCAGCGCTAAGGGGAGCCGATTCTAACAAATAAACTGCGCGGCCATAAGCCCGGCGAATCAGCCATTTGATTGTGCCCGCCTTCCTATTTTGGCGAGAACAGGGGACAATGTGCTCATGCCTGTAACGAATTTGCCGATGTATTCACTATGAGCCTTTTAAGCCAACAGAAACTCCTCGTGCTTGCCACTACCCTATTGTTCGCCTCTTCGAGCTATGGCTCAGAGTCGCGTTCCGAGCGCCTATGGCTACCCGCTAGCTCCTCACATCTGCGCCCATTCCTGCAAATGGCAGTAAATCTCGCGATGGAAGAAGAGGGTTGCAACGACGTTCTTTACGCACGCTTGAACGAGTACCGCACAATTTACGAAGAACCTACCTTCACCATTCTGTGCAAGACAGACGCGAAGACCACCTACAATCGCGTAGTTCCAATCACCGAAGTAGACCCTGAGTATTTTGCGAAAATTCAGCGCAGCGAAGATGCAGCGGATACCGCACGCACGCTCACGCCAGAGATCGAGGCCTTGCGCAATCAACTACTGTCGCCTTCCTCCGCGGCTAGTGGCAGTGGCACTACTCAAGCAGCACCCGCGCCAACTGCCTCGCCCAGCGCTGCGGCAAACGAAGACCCTAACGATCTCACCTTGGACCTCGAGCGCCAAGCGCCCGCGGCCAGCACCGCTAGCCCTGCCCCGGCGCATTAAACTAAAACACCCAGCCCCCTCTTCGCCGTTCTATACCCTGTCCTAACAAGGTATACTGCGCGCACTTTAAGAAAAGGAAGTTGCTGGAGTGTAACTATGACAATAAGAGTGTGTGTAGCAAAGGAATTGAGGGAAGACGAGCAGCGGGTCGCCATGGTCCCTGACATCGTTAAGAAACTCACGGCCCTTGGGGTACAAGTCAGCATTCAAACTGGCGCTGGTGAGGCCGCAGGTCATGCCGATAGCGACTATGTAGGCGCCGATATCGTCGACGACATCGATGCACTGTATAGCAGCGCCGATATCCTTTTAACGGTCAATCCTCCTACAGATGCGCAGATGGCGAAGCTCAAAACGGGCAGCGTTCTCATCGGCTATCTCAACCCCTATTCCGATACTGAGCGATTCAAAACGCTACAGGAGAAAAACATCTCCGCATTCTCCGTAGAGATGATTCCCCGCATCTCCCGTGCTCAGGCCATGGACGCACTGTCCTCGCAAGCCTCTATAGCCGGTTATAAGGCTGTACTGCTTGCAAGCACGCTGTTAGGCAAGTTCTTCCCTATGCTGACCACTGCCGCCGGCACTGTGCGCCCTTCTAAGGTATTGATCATTGGCGCTGGCGTTGCGGGCCTGCAGGCTATCGCGACCGCGCGCCGCCTCGGTGCCATCGTAGAGGGCTATGACGTACGCGCTGCAGTGAAAGATCAAGTGGAGTCACTCGGTGCCAAGTTTGTCGACATCGATATCAAGGCAGAAGGCAGTGGCGGCTACGCTCGCGAACTCACAGACGAGGAACGCGAGCAGCAGCAAGCGATTCTAGCCAATCATGTCGCAGCTGCCGACGTGGTCATCACCACGGCCGCTATTCCAGGACGGCCCTCCCCGAAGATCATCACAACGACGATGGTCGAGCGCATGAAGGGAGGCTCTGTGATCGTCGATCTGGCCGCCGAAGGCGGTGGCAACTGCGAGCTCACTAAGGCCGGCGAAACCATCCTTCACAATCGCGTCAAAGTGTATGGCCCCTTGAATGTGCCTAGCACTGTCAGCGGTCATGCCAGCGAGTTATATGCGAAGAATCTACTCAATCTTCTTACATTGATGATTAAAGAGGGCGAGCTAAACATCGACCTCGAAGACCAGATTCTAAAAGACAGTTTGATTACTCACGGCGGCGCGATCGTCAATGCCGCAATTGCTGAAAAAGTCGCCGGAGGTGCCAAATGATTGAAGGTTTAGCTGCGCTTTATATTTTCATGCTCGCCGGATTTACCGGTTACGAGATCATCAGCAAGGTGCCGGTCATTCTGCACACGCCGCTGATGTCCGGTTCCAACTTCGTCCACGGCATCGTGCTCGTAGGCGCGATGATCGCATTGGGCATAGCCGAGAACGGCACCCAGCAAGCTATCGGCTTCGTTGCTGTATTGCTCGCCGCAGGAAACGCGGTGGGTGGCTATGTAGTCACCGAGCGCATGCTGGAGATGTTTAAGGCCAGCGGCAAAAAAGACAGCGCAGGGGGGAAGCACTAAATGATGATTCTCATCCAAGCGAGTTATTTCCTAGCGGCTGTGCTGTTCATTCTGGGCTTGAAGCAGATGAGCTCGCCAGTCACGGCGCGTCGCGGTATTCAATGGGCTGGGGCAGGCATGGTCTTAGCCACACTGGTCACATTCCTATCGCCAGAGCTCACCGACAATCCTCAGGCGCTGACTAATTACGGCCTGATTGTACTCGCCATCGCTATCGGCGGCGGCTATGCCTATGTCACCGGCAAGAAGGTCGCTATGACCGATATGCCGCAGATGATCGCCATGTATAACGGCATGGGCGGCGGTGCAGCGGCAACTATTGCGGCTGTCGAGTTGCTCAAGGCCCAGGGCGAAGTGGCCGCAGGTCAGGCCGAGAGCGTTTTAGGCGCTGTTGGCATGTCGGCACACCCTAGCACCATCGCGGAAGCGATGGGTACTGATGTCACCATCCTTGCAATCGTCGGGGCCATCATAGGCACCATCGCGTTTAGTGGCAGCATCATCGCCTGGGCCAAGCTCGATGGACGCCTCAACTCCAATAAACTGCTCCCACAGCAGCAGTTGATCAACCTAGTGTTGGCCATCGTACTTGTCGGTTTCGCAATTGCGGTCTACTTCACCGGCGACCTCATGCCGATTATCGCGTTCTTCGGCATCGCGCTCTTACTGGGGGTATTCATTACCGTCCCGGTCGGCGGCGCGGACATGCCTGTGATTATCTCCTTGTTCAACGCCCTCACGGGCTTGGCAGTGGGTTTCGAAGGCTATGTGCTGGGCAATGCCGCGATGATTATCGCCGGCACCGTAGTGGGCTCTGCAGGTAGCTTGCTTACCCATCTGATGGCTAAGGCCATGAACCGTTCCGTGAGCAATGTCTTCTTCAGTGGCTTCGGCACGACTGCTGCGGCAGGTGCCGCAGCGGACGAAAGCGGCGGCTCTATGAAGGAAGTGCAGGCGCAAGACGTGGGCATTATGATGGCCTATGCAAGCCAGGTTGTGATCATTCCAGGCTACGGCATGGCCGTTGCCCAAGCGCAACACAAGGTCTGGGAACTCACTCAGTTGCTAACAGACAAAGGCGTGAAGGTGAAGTTTGCGATTCACCCGGTGGCTGGGCGTATGCCTGGCCATATGAACGTACTGCTAGCCGAGGCAGGCGTACCTTATGATCTGATCTATGACATGGAAGATATCAACGCTGACTTTGGCAACACCACCGTGACGCTGGTCATCGGAGCTAACGACGTGGTTAACCCAGCGGCGAAGAAGGACCCAAGCAGCCCCCTCTTCGGCATGCCAATTCTCAATGCCGAGGAGTCCGAGAACGTCATCGTTATCAAGCGTGGCCGCGGCACGGGCTTCTCCGGAGTTGAGAATCCACTGTTCCTATTGGACAACACCCGCATGTTGTTCGGCGACGGTCAGAAGGCAGTGAACGAGCTCATTCAAGCTGTGAAGGAACTCTAAGAGGAATGCCCGCTACCGAGTCAGAAATTGCACAGGAAACCGCACCAGTCGCTGGACTGTTGCGGCGCCTTGCCGCCCTTCTCTACGACGCATTTCTCGTAGCAGCGATCTGGATGGCACTTGGTGCTGCCTTTCAATTTATCTTCGGAATCACCAATCAACTCGTAGATGGACACGCTACAACCGATCCTGTCATTAGCAGCGTTCTCTTCGTCGGAATGGTTGTCAGCGCGGCTGGTTTCTATACCTGGTTCTGGATGCGCACCGGGCAGACACTGGGCATGTTGGCTTGGCGTATAGAGGTGGTAAGTTCGGATGGCTCGCGTATGAACCTGAAGCAGTCCTTGCTACGCTGGCTGCTCGCTTGGCCATCTTTCTTCTGCCTCGGTATCGGCTATCTCTGGCACTACATCGACAAGCATGGCAATGCGATACACGACATATTGTCGGGCACACAAGTGATCGTAGTCCCAAAAGGCGGACGCAATTTCTAACGAGAAAGCTCTAAATCCTACGCAGTAGATAGACGCCTGTCACAAAGCACACCACAATCGGAATCATCACGGCAATCACTGGGCTAAAACCATAGAGCAAACTCGCTGGTCCCAGTACCCGCTGCGCGATGGTAAAGAGCAGGCCGATGCCAATCGCGATAAACACCCGAGCGCCCATAGTCACAGAGCGCAGGGGCCCGAACACGAAAGAGATCGCCACTAATACCAGAGAAGCCGTTGCTAGTGGCTGTAATAGCTTCTTCCAGAAGGCCAAGAAGTAGCTGTCACTCTCTAGACCTTCGTCGCGAAAATACTCCGCGAAACGGTATAGACCAGAGATCGACTGTCGCTCCGGCTCCACCAGCAAGACGCTCAGTAATTCCGGCGATAATTCGATGCGCCAATCCAACGTCTCATATTCATGCACGGCGATACTAGCCAGACCAAACTGTGTCTCACGCACTCCATTTAATTGCCAATATTGGCCCTGCGAGTCCTCCAGATAACGCGCACTGTCGGAGAAACTGCTGGTGCGTAGATGTCTGTTCTCATCCAGTTCATAACGAGTAATTCCGCGCAGCTCCGTACCACCGGGAAGGATCACATTGATATGAATAAACTCGTTGCCAATCTTGCGCCATTCGCCATAGAAGGAGCTCACTCCCTGTCCGCCGCTTTGAATCAATGCCAGTTCACTCTGCGCAGTTTGCTGCAACCTCGGGGCCACATACTCTCCCAACACCAAACTCAATATCATGATGCCGGCAGTAGGCTTCATTACCGACCACACGATGCGCCACGTGCTAACACCAGCGACTTGAATTACCACCAACTCATTGTTAGAGGCAAGTACCCCCAAGCCAATCAACGCGCCTCCGAGGGCCGTGAATGGCAGCATCTCATAGATCCCTGTCGGCATAATGCGCAGCGTGTAAACTAAGGCGTCTAGCGCTGAATAGCCTTCTGTACCTCGACCGAGCTCATCAGTCAGCGTGAAGATAAAATCAAGACTGAACGTAAGCCCTAACACGACCAACATGGAGAGCAACACACTGTTGCGGATATGCGCGTCAAGTAAGCTCATGTCAGCGCTCCGCGTTTAAGCTTCTTGGGCGGGCGGCGCAGTCTTGGGGCGAAAAGCAGAAACAAACCCAGACTAAGGAAGATTGCGTGCACCCACCACAGACCAATTGCGATGGGCACCACTTCGTCCTCGAGCAGAGTCATCGCCATTTGCAACGTTACATAATAAATCGCATAGAGTAGCGAGGCTGGCAGCAATTTGCTGAAACGTCCCTTGCGAGGTTCTACTCGGCTCATCGGAACCGCGATTAGAGTGAGAATTGGAATCAGTAGAATGACCGAGAGGCGCCACTGCAGCTCTGCTTGATAAGCTGGCAGAGTGGAGTTCCACAGCATCTGTGTGGGCAGAGACTTCTCCAGCACCAATTCCGTGGCGCGCTCGGGCTCTGGCATCAGGATCGCTTGCTCATCGAATTGTGTTACCAAATAATTCGCCTGCCCCGGTATGCCTTCATAGAGCACGCCTTTTTCCAAGAGCATGAAGCGACGTCCGGTCTCCTCGTCGATAACTGGCCGTGCTGTGTCCGACAATATTACGCGTAGGCTCTGCTCATTCGAACCATCATTTACGCGCCGCCACGTCACAAAAGTATTGTTGAGCAAGCGGCCCGCTACGCTACTGCTAATAGATTCTGCATAGGTGGTGCGCAGGCCACCGTCGAAGCGCTGAAACTGCCCCGCTACGATGAGATCCAGCTCGGTTAGCTCATCTTGGCTCTCTAATAGACGCTCGGTATATTGCAGCCCCATCGGAGCAATCTGTAGGCTTAGTAGCCCCATGACTATCGACAGAAATGATGCACTAATGATGGTGCTAAGGGCCACCCGCTTCTGGCTGTAACCGCAGGCACTGAGCACCGTCATTTCATTCTCGGAATACATGCGCCCGAAGGCGAGGAGGATGGCGAGGAACAAGGCGAACGGGACGATAACCAGGAGAAACTCTGGCAGGCGGAAGATCATCAGGCGCAGCAAGATATCGGAGGAAATCTCACCTGCGACGGCTTGGCCTAGATATCCCAAGAAGCGGGAGATCATGACCACGACCATCAAGATTAGGGTAACGGCGCTCATGACTTGGAATATCTGTCGAGCCAAGTACCGGAAAATAATCACGCTAGGGCATTCCTCGCTGATCTACTCGTGCACGCTTAGACAGCCTCTGACTCCAGTTTTTCTAGCAATTCGCTGAATGCCTTGGGAATCAGTGCAATCTTATGCTTGTCGAAATCGAAAAATACTATCCCAGTCTGCGCACTGCAAACGACACGCTCTAAGGCCGTGTTGGTGATTTGATAGAAGATATCGCAGCCGTAGCGATTGAAGCGTCCAACACCGACCTCGATGTTAAGGACGTCGTTCGCGAAAGACTCGGACTGGTAATCCACAGCCAAATCGGTCACGACCATGCCTAGACCAAAGATATTGGCCTCTGTGAAGCCCAAATGAGCTAAAAACTGCAGGCGCGCCTCGTGAATGATCTGCACCATAGAGACACTGTCTAGGTGACGCGCATAATTCAAATCGCTTATTCCCACCGCACGCTGCAGTGAGAAAAGAAATTGTTCGGGCATTGTTATCTTCACGCGTGACATTAGTTCACCAGATTCGTGACGAAGAGCCCCAGTAGGGCATTGGAAGGGTTTACGCACACATCTATTATAGAAGGGGCTCGAGCACCCGGCGTTTAAGGCCGCCAATTCTAATCAGCACTGCGTAAGATGTACACCTCTTTCCCCCCGGCTTTGGGTGCACGATGCCACCTCCGTCGGAGGTCCTGCTATTGCGCAGGGCGGCGAAACTCCCTAGCATTGTCTCCTTAGGCCGCGTAATGGCCCTCCTCGTTTATTCGCTCCAATACAGGGAACCGCCCCATGAAATACACACTGTTAAACAGCTCTACCGCCGCCAAAGCCACTGACTGCCTCGTGATAGGCGTCTGGACCAAGGGCAAACTGACTGCACCTGTCGGTTCATTGGATGAAGCGCTTGCTGGCGAGCTCCGTAGGGTAGTGGCAACCGGCGACATCAGCGGCAAGATTGGCGATACCCTTTACGTACACCCCAGCTCCAGCAAAGCGAAACGCGTGCTTCTAGTTGGCTGCGGCGACGAATCTGCCCTAGAGGCGCGTAGTTATCGTAAAGCGGTCAACGCGGCCATCAAAGCCCTATTCAAAACCAACGCCAAAGATGCCGTAATGACACTAGCCGAGCTGCCCATCAAGGATCGCGATGGCGCATGGGCACTATCCATGCTTGTACAGGAGTGCGAAAGCTCCACCTATCAGTACGACCAGACTAAGAGCAAGAAGAAGCCAGCCTATGCACTCAAGAGCGTCGCCTGCAGCGCGCCTAAGGGTGCCAATCGCGCATCGATGAACGAAGCACTAAAGGCAGGTTTAGCAATCGCCAATGGCATGAACACGGCCAAGGAACTAGGTAATTTACCAGGCAATGTCTGCACCCCGACCTACCTAGCGAGCACCGCCACCAAACTGGCAGCTAAGCATAAGACTCTAACGACCAAGATTCTGAACGAAAAGCAGATGAAGAAGCTGGGCATGGGCTCACTCCTGTCCGTCAGCGCTGGCTCTAAGGAAGAAGCGAAACTCATCGTCATCGAATACAAGGGCAGCAGCAAGACTACTAGCAAGCCATACGTACTAGTGGGCAAGGGCATCACTTTTGACACCGGCGGCATCAGCCTTAAGCCAGGCGGCGCAATGGACGAGATGAAGTTCGACATGTGTGGCGCGGCAAGCGTGCTGGGCACGATGACAGCAGTTGCGCAGATGGGCCTACAGATCAACGTAGTAGCGGTGATCGCGGCAGCAGAGAACATGCCGAGCAGCACGGCAACTAAGCCGGGCGACGTAGTCACGAGCATGTCGGGCCAGACCATCGAGATCCTGAACACGGACGCGGAAGGCCGCCTAGTGCTATGCGATGCGTTAACTTACGTAGAACGCTTCAAGCCCAAGACTGTCATCGATATAGCAACCCTGACAGGCGCAGCAGTAGCAACCTTCGGAGACCAGACGAGCGCCCTACTAAGCCCTAACCAGGCATTCGCGGACGAACTGCTAGGCATCAGCCAAGACACGCTAGACCTAGCATGGCAACTACCACTATGGGACGAGTACCAGTCATTGCTGGAGAGCAATTTCGCCGATATCGCGAACATCGGAGGACCAAGAGCGGGCACAATCACTGCGGCCTGCTTCCTACAACGCTTCACGAAGAAGTACACATGGGCCCACCTGGACATAGCAGGCACAGCGTGGCTATCAGGCGCCCAGAAAGGCGCAACCGGCCGTCCAGTCCCCCTCCTAGTAGAATACCTACGCCGCCAGAAGGCTTAATACGCTTATCGTGCGCCGGGCTCTATCGGTTAGAGCTCGGCGCAGGATAGCTAGCGCTGACATGCCGCAGTGCCACTCGTGCTATGGAGTGGAACTCTATATTCAGACATTCTTCAATCGCACCCATTCGCTTGCAGGGCAAGCTCCTGATATGGATTAACCTGTCAACTACTTGCGTTGGTTTTTACATTATCTTG
>CAJXUA010000013.1 GCA_913060695.1 uncultured Gammaproteobacteria bacterium
TCAGGAATGTCGGGCGCCAGGACGGCGCACGTCAAGCCTGCACATGGATGTGCGCCCTTTGGCGGTTCCAGAACCCCTGCACCCGGCAGCCAGCGCGACCTACGAAGCGCGAACTAAAGACTCCCAGAATCTAGCTAGCGGACCTACGGAGTACACAAGCTCAGCCTCAAGCAAGCAGCAAAAATAATCGTATTCGACTAGGCCATCTGCGATAATGCCGTTTTTGAAAAATCAGCAATTTTGGAAGGGGTATTGGTTTGTCTAGCACCACTATGAGACAGCGCGTTTTATCCGGAATGCGCCCTACGGGCAAGCTCCATTTAGGGCACTTACACGGAGTTCTCAAGAACTGGGTCACTCTGCAGCACCAATACGACTGCTTCTTCTTTGTCGCCGACTGGCACGCCCTCACTACGCATTACGACGACCCCAGCATGCTCGAGGCCAGTGTTTTCGACATGGTTATTGACTGGCTCGCCGTTGGCGTCGATCCACAGCACTGTTCCATGTTTATTCAGTCTAAGGTCCCCGAACATGCCGAGCTCCATCTATTGCTCTCCATGATCACCCCCTTGGGCTGGCTGGAGCGAGTGCCAAGCTATAAAGACCAGCAAGAGAAGCTTAAGGATAAGGATCTCGAGACCTATGGTTTCCTTGGTTATCCACTGCTGCAAAGTGCCGATATCCTCATTTATAAGGCCGGCTCTGTGCCCGTAGGCGCCGATCAGGTTGCTCACGTTGAGTTAACTCGCGAAGTGGCCCGCCGTTTTAACCATATGTTTGGTCGCGAACCCGATTTCGCTGAGCGTGCTCAGGCTGTCATCAAGAAGATGAGCAAGCAGGCCGGGCGCGACTACAAAGGCTTCTGCACCGCCTATCAAGAGCAAGGCCAGCAGGAAGCGCTCTTGGCTGGTCGCGAGCTCTTGGCCGCGCAGCAGAATCTTTCGCTCAGCGATAAGGAGCGCCTGCAGGGCTTTCTCGAGGGTGGTGGCAAGACCATCTTGGTCGAGCCGCAGGCCTTGTTGACGCCGGCAGCCAAGATGCCAGGATTGGACGGGCAGAAAATGTCCAAGTCCTATAACAACACGATCGCTCTGCGTGAGCCCATCGATCAAGTGAATAAGAAGATCTCGACGATGCCAACGGACCCAGCCCGCGTACGCAGGACTGATCCGGGCACGCCGGAGAAGTGCCCCGTTTGGCAGCTTCATGAAGTGTATTCGGATGCCGCCACGAAAGAGTGGGTGCAGCAAGGCTGTCGCAGTGCCGGTATCGGGTGTTTGGAATGTAAACGCCCGGTGATCGATGCGGTCATCGCCGAGCTAGAGCCAATTCAAGTGCGCGCCAGCGAATATGAAAAGAATCCCGATGCAGTGAAGGCTGTGTTGGACAAGGGCAGGGCAGCGGCGCGTGAAACTGCCGGCCAAACTATGCAAGATGTTCGTCAGGCCATGGGCCTGAACTACAGGTAAGTCCAAACCGATGCAAGATGATCAGCAAACAGAGCCTAGTTCGCCAGAAGCAGAGGATGCCGTAGTCGCACCCGCTGCAAGTCCGGCTGAGCGTCGTCTCGGTAAGATGCGCGACGAGAATCGCATTGCCGCTGAATCCGATACGGCGCAGCAGGAAATGCCCTTCGCCTATATTGATGGCAAAGCCTACACAGCCTTACCCTTGGATCTCTATATTCCACCGGACGCACTGGAGGTCTTTTTAGAGGCTTTCGAGGGGCCGTTGGATCTGTTGCTGTATCTGATTAAGCGTCAGAATATCGATATTCTCGATATCAATGTTGCGGATATCACCGATCAATATATGGCCTACGTCGACCTGATGGAGGCTAGCCAATTCGAGTTGGCAGCCGAATATCTGGTGATGGCGGCGATGCTCGCCGAGATCAAGTCGCGCATGTTGCTGCCACGCAGCAGTGCGGATGAAGAGGACGAGGAAGATCCACGGGCGCAGTTGATCAGGCGTCTGCAAGAGTACGAGCGTTACAAGCAGGCAGCAGAGGATTTGGACGAGATTCCGCGCCTCGAACGCGATGTGTTTACTGCCGATGCGCAGACCCCGCCCATGGAGCGTAACGCGCCGGAGCCCGATGTCGATCTGAAAGACATCCTGGTCTCCTTGGCCATGGTGCTACGCCGGGCCGACATGTTCGAGCGTCACCACGTGCAGCGCGAGACACTGTCAACGCGAGAGAAGATGTCAGAGATTCTAGTCCGACTCTCCAGTCATCACTTCGTTCCTCTGGTGTCTTTGTTGATGCGGGAAGAGGGGCGCCTGGGCGTCGTCGTGACCGTTTTGGCGGTTATGGAATTACTCAAGGACTCCTTGATAGAAATTGTCCAGACCGAAGATTTTGGTCCCATCCATTTGAAGGCAAGAACTGAATGAGCGAGAACAACAACACACTCAAACAGATAATCGAAGGCTTGTTGCTCGCCGCGGGCAAACCCCTGTCGATATCGGCAATCGCAGAAGTATTCCTCGAGGATCAGCGCCCCAGCGATGAAGAGTTTCGTGAGGCGCTAGCGCAGATAGCGCTCGACTGTGAGGGGCGTGGTTTTGAGCTGAAAGAGGTCGCCTCTGGGTTTCGTTTTCAGGTGCGCCAAGAGCTTAGCGAATGGATCTCCCGTCTCTGGGAGGAGAAGCCACAGCGTTATACGCGTGCCATGCTCGAGACGCTCGCGCTTATTGCCTATCGTCAGCCCATCACACGTGGCGACATCGAAGAGATACGTGGCGTCAGTGTAAGCTCTACCATCGTGCGCACACTTCTCGACCGCGAATGGGTGCGAGTTGTAGGGCATCGCGATGTACCAGGTCGACCAGCGATGTTCGCCACTACACGACAATTTTTGGACTACTTCAATCTCAAGAGCCTGCAGGACTTGCCACCGCTTTCCGAGATTCGCGACTTAGACAAACTCAATCCAGAACTCGCCTTGGAAGACGATGATCTTGCCAGCATGCGGGTCTTGGATTTGCCTAGCGAAGTGGAAGAGCGCGATGACGATGATGAGATTATTATCGGGCACGAGGAGCAAGATGAGCAGGACTTGATCGATGAGACAGAAGCGATCGCCCTAGCTAAGCGTCCGCTAGATGAGATTCTAGGCGTGGGTCAGTTCGATAAAAAAGTCGATGAAGACGAGAGTTCTGAGGAAGAGGGCTCTGACGAGGACGACGCAAGCAGCATAGATAAAGAGTAAAAACGGGCGAGCCGATATACGGCTCCCAATTCATGTCGAGAGACAGCAGAGGCAATGATGGACGAGAAACTTCAGAAAGTATTAGCACGGGCAGGCTTTGGGTCGCGCCGCGAATTAGAAGAGTGGATCAAGCAGGGTCGCGTTAAGATCAATGGCGAGGTCGCTACCATTGGCGATCGCGTTCACAAGTCCGATGCGATACTGGTCGATGGCAAGAAAGTGAATCCGAATAGCGCGGTGGCAGAGATGCAACGCGTGCTGCTTTACAACAAGCCTGAAGACGAGATCTGTTCCCGCAAAGACCCCGAGGGTCGTCGCACTGTGTTCGACAAGCTTCCTAAGATCACCCATGGCCGTTGGGTCGCGATCGGTCGACTCGACATCAACACCAGTGGTCTTTTGTTGTTTACGACCGATGGTGAGCTAGCTAACCGCCTGATGCATCCCTCTTCCAACATCGATCGCGAATACGCCGTGCGCGTGATGGGCGATATTAGCGATGAAGTGATCAAGAATTTGATGAAGGGCGTGATGATTGATGATCATCTATGTCGTTTCACCGACGTGCAGTTCTTTGCGGGGGAAGGCGCGAATCGCTGGTATCACGTGGTGTTGATGGAGGGGCGTAACCGGGAAGTGCGCCAGCTATGGGAGTCGCAAGGCATCCGTGTAAGCCGTCTGAAACGCGTACGCTACGGCCCGATTTTCATTCCTAGCAAAGTAAAACGGGGCGAGTTCTATGAACTGCCCCGTGATGAGATGGGCCTTCTTTATAAGGCCGTTAACTTATCGCTCAACTCGCGTCCTCGTAAGGTTGCGCCGACGCGTCGTTAACTGTGGATTAGATTGCCGCCGCGCTTCTTGGCATTGTTCAATGCCTTGCCGGCGCGGTCGATCAAGCTCGCACTCGAGTCCGTGCCCGTCAATGCCGCCATGCCTACACTCAGCGTTAACTTCTGCACTTCCTGATTGTCTTCCACCAGCACTAGATCGTGTGCGCTGTCGGAAATACGCTTGGCCATAACATGGGCGCCAGCGCGATCTGTATTGGTCAATACCGCCATAAACGTACCGGACTCGTAGCGATATATGCTGTCAGTTGTACGCGACAACTGGACGATGCGTTGGGCTAGATCCGTCGTGGCTAACTTGGACTGTTTGATCAATGCCTTGCTTGCAGTCTTGCCTAGGCTGTCCACTTCGATCATGAGAACTGAAAGCGCTTGATTATGACGCTTCGCCAAGTCTATCTCCCGCTCTAGGTCGCCCATCATGTGCACCTTGTTGCCGATGCCTGTTACCGGATCGGCAAAGGCCGCCTTGGTGGCAGCATTAAAACGCAATGCATTACGCAGTGGGTGAATGAGGGGAGAGAGCAGGGTTTCTAGAATGCTCAGTTCTTTTTCCGTAAATTTCTTGCCACGCTTAAAGATGATCTCGCCGAGATTGTCTTCATTGGTGATCAAGCGATAGCCGCAACTGTGGGAGGCTTGCTTGGCGATAGTGGCGGTAACAATGGCGTCATCGCTTATGTAGTGAATGCCATCTAAGCGCACCACTGTGCTAACTCTCTCGAGGAATATGCTCAGTAATACATTCAGATCGAGAGAAGTCTGTAGCACCTCGGTGAGTTGCATTTTTAGATCATGCTTGTCACCAACGAACGCTTCGGTATGCAATATCTGCTTCGATTTGTCTGTATTAGCCTCAGACTGCATCTTTGCATGTACGGAGACGACCATGTTTTACCCCTTTATAGCGTCGCTATTGTTAATTCGTTTCTTCAGAGCCCAATGACCTTATTGCCACCTTCGCTCTTGATCAGGTACAGAGCCTTGTCGGCGCGTGTAAACATAGTCTCCGCGTTATCTTGTTCTGCGAAGGCTGTTACGCCGATGCTCACTGTTGTGTGAATCACATCATCTCCGAACTGCAGCGGTACAGAGTCCATTGCTTTACGCAGGCGCTCTGCAATGACTAGTGCGCCATCTGCATTCGTACGGTTGAGCAGTATGACAATCTCGTCTCCGCCATAGCGGAAGGTGAGGTCGGTGTTGCGGTTGATTTTGTTGATGATGTCAACCAGCTGCTTGAGTACGGCATCGCCAGCACTGTGACCGAAGGTGTCATTGACGTGTTTGAATCTGTCGATATCCATCACTAGGATCGAAAGTGGCTGCTTGAAGCGGCTAGCTAGATTAATCTCGCGCGCTAAGGCGTTGTTTAGAGCGATTCGATTGCCGGCGCCGGTCAATGGGTCGGACAAGGAGGCCTGCACGGCCTCGCGATAGGACAGCGCGTTACGCAGTGGACAAATCAAGGCGCTGAGCATGACCTCGATTGCCTGCAGGTTCTGGTCTGAGAAACGAGTGTTGCGATAGAACACGATCTCGCCGAGATGGTCGTTGGCGGTAATGAGTCGATAGCCACAGCTATGGGAGGCTTTGCGGCCAGTGACCGACTGTAGGCGCTGGTTCTCGTTGATGTACGCAAGGCCATCCAACTCTACGCTTGGCTTTAGTTCCGCAAGGAAGAGCTGTAGTAATTGTTCGATATCAAGAGTCGTTTGTAGGCTAGAAGCCATACGATAGCGGCGCTCGCTGTAGTCCTCTCTAATTGACTCGCTCGGAGGTGTCTGCTGCGGTTTGCTTAGGCTCAGTCTGGCACTGTTGAAATCAATCGTGTTCGATGTTTGCAGTGGCGTAGCCATTCGTATTTTCGCTCCCTCAGTCTTTTTACTGTCGTAAACGACAGGCTCGGCAACCTGCATCCTGATTGATGCGTTGCTAAGCTGCTAAAGCGAGTATCATGCCAACATGGGGTTTTTGGAGGGAAAAGTGATTATATACAGTGGCTTAGATTACAAATAGGAAGGTTTTTGCTGCGTGGGCGGCAAAGAATTCCTTGCCGCTTGAGCCGGAAAAAGCGGCAATTTTTGTCGCTTGCCGCGATTGCCGCTAGTCAATAGTCGGTTTTTTGGCGCTTAGTGTCGACATATGCTGAGTAATGTTGACATAAGCGCCGGGGTCTAGGCTTTCAGGGCCTCTCCGGTGATGCCCGCACTGTCATCCCCCATTAGGTAGAGATAGAGCGGCAGTTTGTCTTCGGGGCTGGGCAAGCTTTCCGGATTCTCTGCAGGGTAGGCATCTTTGCGCATGCTGGTGCGTGTGGCACCGGGATCGATGCTGTTCACGCGTACCTTGCTGGTCTGTCTGAGTTCGTCGGCCAATACCTGCATCAGTCCTTCCACTGCGAATTTGCTCACAGAGTAGGCACCCCAATAGGCTCGACCCTTGCGGCCGACGCTGGAGGAGGTGAATACCACGCTAGCGCTAGGCGCAGCCTGCAGCGCCGGGAGAAGCGCGCGGCTCAGCGCATAGGCAGCATTCACATTGATCTGCATCACCTTCATCCATGCCTCGTGGGGGTAAAACTCGATAGGGGCGCGAGGGCCAAGGACGGCGGCATTGTGTAGTAGGCCGTCTAGGCAATCGAATTGCTCGACGATGCTAGTGCCCAGAACCTTGTAGTCCTCTTCGCTGGCATATTGAAGATCCATCGGGTGGATGATTGGTTCGGGGTAACCGGCGCCCGTGATCTCGTCGTAAAGCGCCTCGAGCTTGCTGGTGGTGCGGCCGAGAAGAATCACGGTGGCACCATGCTTGGCGAAGCTGAGCGCGGCAGCTTTGCCGATGCCATCGCCTGCGCCAGTAACTAGAATTGTTTTACCCTTTAATAGTTCGGGAGGGGCGACGTATTGTTCCATGTTCATGTCCTTCTATTGCTCTGTTTGTAGCGATTAGGTGTGAATGCTTAGGCAAGTCGCTGACGAATGTGTTCGACGCTCTCGACCACTAAGTCAGCCTGCCATTGCTCGACCGGTGGCGTGTCGGGCAAGTAGCCATAGCGCACGGCAATGGTATACATGCCTGCGGCGCGACCGGCGTCGATGTCGCGAGGATGGTCCCCGACGTAGATGGCATCCTGCGGATTAATGTTCAGTTGCTTACAGGCCAGTAACAGGGGCTCTGGGTGGGGCTTGCTCTGGCTTACGTGGTCCGGGCAGATCAGAGTGCTGCAGCGCGTTGAAAGGCCAAGACTCTCTAGAAGTGGACGGCTAAAGCGTTCCGGCTTATTGGTCACGATGCCCCAGGGGATGCCGGCCTTCTCGAGCTGTAACAGCAGAGTGTCCATGCCGGGGTAGAGCGTGGCCTTCGTCGTGAGTATGCGCTGAGCGTACAGCGACAATAGAGTTTCGAAACGCTCCTCGAAATCAGGGTGACCGGGTTGAATCTCGAAGGCCAGTTCCACCAAGGCGCGGGCGCCGTTGGAGACGGTCTTGTGAATGGCCATGAACTCGATGGCGGGGCGTGCTGCCTGCACAGTCATCTGCTGCACTACGTCCGCGAAATCGGCCGCAGTGTCTAGCAATGTGCCATCTAAGTCGAATAGCACGGCCTTGGCTGGGGATGGGAATACTTTGCTCATGCTTGGCTACTGGCCTTGGTGTCGACAGGGCTCGTGAAATGCCCTAAATAGTTGACGTCGACATTGCTCTCGAGCGAATAGCGTTTGCTGATGGGGTTGTAAGCCATGCCGGTCAACTCGCCGGACTCAAGCCCATTGTGCCTTGTCCAAGCCAATAACTCCGATGGCTTGATAAACTTGGCGTAGTCGTGGGTGCCCTTGGGAAGCAAGTTCAAGATGTATTCGGCACCGAGAATGGCGAACACATAGGCCTTTGGGTTGCGGTTGATGGTGGAGAAGAATAGATGCCCACCAGGCTTGACCAGCTTAGTACAGGCACGCACGATCGCCTCTGGGTCTGGCACATGCTCTAGCATCTCTAGGCAAGTGACCACATCGAAGCTCGCCGCTTCTCGCTCGGCCATCGCCTCGGCGGAAATCTTCTCATAATGAATGTCGAGCCCGCTCTCGAGCTTATGTAACTTGGCTACCGCGAGGGAGGCGTCAGCTAGGTCTATAGCGGTGACCTGTGCTCCCTGTTGTGCCATGGCTTCGCTGAGAATGCCGCCGCCACAGCCAATATCGATGACGCGCTTGCCCGCGAGATTAATCTTGCTGCTAATGAAACCCATGCGCAGAGGGTTAATCTCGTGTAAGGGTTTAAATTCACTGTGGGGATCCCACCAACGCGAGGCTAATGCCTCGAACTTACGGATCTCGGCGTCGTCGTGATTGTTGAACTCGGTCTGCTTCTCTGCGTGCGTCATGTGCTTCCTTATACTGAGGCGAAGGCTCAGGAGAGGGTGTCTTTTTGAATTCTTTGCTGCCAGGTCTGCACATTGCTGCGCAGGGCGTCTACATCGATGCTAGTCAGGGTGCCACCATCTACCAATAGCTTAGCGCCGACCCACACGTGACTTACTTGATGCGAGGCAGTGCTATAGACCAGTTGCGATACCGGGTTATAAAGGGGCAGCGAGTTGAGGCTATCCATGCGCACTGCGATCATGTCCGCGCACTTGCCTGCCTCTAATGAGCCAATCTGGCTGTCTAAGCCTAAAGCCTTCGCTCCGTTTATAGTGGCCATGCGCAGTGCCTGCAGTGCGGGCAAGGCACTGGCGTCGCCTGCGACCGCTTTCGCAAGCAGGGCGGCGGTGCGCATCTCTGCAAACATGTCTAGATCATTGTTGCTCGCAGCGCCGTCCGTACCTAAGGCCACGTTAACGCCTGCGGCTTGCAGCTGCGCCACTGGGCAGAAGCCACTCGCTAGTTTTAGGTTCGACTCGGGACAGTGTACGACGCTCGCGCCGTTATCGCTCAGTAGTGCGATGTCTGCTTCATTTAATTGAGTTCCGTGTACGCACAGTAGCCGCGGGGAGATTAGTCCGAGCTCTGCAAGGCGTTGCATCGGGCGTTTGCCGCTGCTCGCCAGTGCGTCGCTGACTTCCTGTGCGGTCTCGTGGATGTGCATGTGGATGGGGATGTCTAGTTCTTCGGCGAAGGTGGCGATCTTTAATAGAGGCGCGTCAGAGACCGTATACGGGGCATGGGGGCCGAAGGCCACGCTAATCAATGGATGATGTCTGTATTGATCATTCAGTGCGGTGGCCTTGCTGATGTACTCCTCTGAGTCTTGTGCCCAGGCGGTTGGGAAGTCGATTATCGGACAAGCCATTTGCGCACGCATGCCGATCTCGCTAGCGGCGCGCGCGGACTCGTCGGGGAAGAAATACATATCCGCGAAACAAGTGGTGCCAGACAGAAGCATCTCCGCGATCGCCAATTGCGTGCCGTGGTAAACAAACTCTGCTGCTACCCAGTGTCCTTCGAGGGGCCAGATATAGTCTTCGAGCCAAGATTTTAAGGGGAGGTCGTCTGCGGCGCCGCGCAGTAGGCTCATCGCGGCATGACCATGGGCATTGACCATGCCAGGCATTAATACATGCTCGGCTAAGGAGATTTCCGAGGCTGCGTTATAGAGCTTGGCGGCCTCGTCACTGGGCATCACGTCGATGATGCGATCGCCCTTGATAACGACGCAGTGTTCGTCCAGCAGGGCGTGGCTGTCTTGGGCTCCAAGTACCCAGCGGGCGTGGACTATTAAATCGACTGACTCGGTGGAGATGCTAGGCACCGCGAAGCTCCTTTTGCGAAATTTTTAAGGCCGCGATTATAGCGAAAGCTATGCTAAATAGCCCGTTTCCAAGATCGATCCGACAGTGGCCTATGTTTGCCTTTAAAAAACGCGTTTAAAGCGGTTTAAGTGCCTGAATTAGTGTCGGTTAGGCATTCGTTTGTGATAAGATCACTCACTTTAATTGAGAACGAAATTTGCCCGACTTTCTGCCTGGCTTGCCACTGTAGTTGATGCTGGCTCAAGCTCGAATTCGGAAGCGATTCGCCCTCCTGAAGCCCCCGGTTTACACCCCCTCAAACGCAGCGCGTATCAGGAGGGTTGTAAGTGCCGAATCTCGATGCCGTGTTGGTCGAGTGGTTTTCAGAATGTTCACATCCAATGTCACAGAAGGCCACTGTTGTTAAGGGATTAGTGTTTTATGTCTGAATTTGCAAAACAAGTAACGCCAATTTCGCTCGAAGCAGAGATGCGCGAGTCCTATTTGGCGTATGCGATGAGCGTAATCGTGGGCCGAGCTTTGCCAGATGTGCGCGATGGTCTAAAGCCCGTGCACCGTCGCGTGTTGTTCGCCATGAATGTCCTGAATAACGACTGGAACAAACCCTATAAGAAATCAGCCCGTGTAGTGGGCGATGTAATCGGTAAATACCACCCCCACGGCGATAGTGCCGTATACGACACCATCGTGCGTATGGCGCAGGATTTCTCGCTGCGCTACACCTTGGTAGACGGGCAGGGTAACTTCGGCTCCGTCGACGGCGACTCCGCTGCCGCAATGCGTTATACCGAAATCCGCATGGCCAAGATCTCCCACGACCTGATGGCCGATCTAGACAAAGAGACTGTCGATTTCTCGGATAACTACGATGGCACCGAGAGGATTCCAGATGTATTTCCAACGCAAGTGCCCAATCTTCTAGTCAACGGCTCCTCCGGTATTGCCGTAGGCATGGCGACGAATATTCCGCCCCATAATATGCGGGAAGTTGTGGACGCCTGTGTGGCCTTGCTCGACAACGAAGACATCACAATCGACGAGCTAATGGAGCATGTCCTTGGCCCAGACTTCCCCACAGCAGGCATAATTAATGGCCGCGCGGGCATCGTCGAGGCCTATAGAACAGGGCGTGGGCGCATCTATATGCGCGCACGTGCTGAGATCATCGAAGACCAGAAGACCAACAAGCAAACCATCATCGTTACCGAGATTCCGTATCAGCTCAATAAGTCTCGCCTAATCGAGCGTATCGCCGAATTAGTGAAGGAGAAGAAGCTCGAGGGCATCACAGAATTGCGCGATGAGTCCGACAAAGACGGCATGCGCATCGTGATCGAGTTGCGTCGTGGCGAGGTAGGCGAGGTGGTGTTGAATAACCTCTACGCTCAGACCCAGATGCAGTCGGTATTCGGCATTAATATGGTGGCTTTGGTGGATGGTCAGCCTAAGCTTTTGAATCTAAAAGAAATTATAGAATGCTTTATTCGCCATCGCCGTGAAGTAGTGACGCGCAGAACAGTCTATCTGCTGCGCAAAGCACGTGAACGTGGTCATATCCTCGAAGGTTTGGCGGTTGCACTTGCCGATATCGATGCGGTGATTGCGCTGATCAAAGAGTCTCCGACCAGTGCCGAGGCGAAAGAGAAGTTGATCGCACGCGCCTGGCGCGGAAGCAGCGTTCTGCAGCTATTAGGTGATGCCGGTGCCGACGCCTGTCGTCCTGAAGAATTGCCCGCTGAGTTTGGCATGCGTGGCGACGATTACTATCTCTCGCCCGCTCAGGCGCAAGCGATTCTCGATCTAAGACTGCACAGACTTACCGGTTTGGAGCAGGAAAAACTGATTAATGACTATCAAGAGTTGCTGCGCCAGATTGCCGATTATCTCGACATTTTGGGCAGTGAAGTGCGACTTTTCTCGGTAGTTCGCGAAGAGCTCGCGCAAGTGCGTGAGAATTACGGCGACGACCGTAAGACCGAGATCACTACCTCGCAACTCGACTTGTCTATGGAAGACCTCATCACTGAGGAAGACCGAGTGGTCACGATATCTCGCAGCGGTTATGCGAAGTCACAGCCACTGGCAGATTATCAGGCGCAGCGTCGCGGCGGCATGGGCCGGGCGGCGGCATCTGTAAAAGACGAAGATGTTGTTGAGCACCTCTTGATTGCCAGCAGTCATGACACGCTACTGTGCTTTACCAGTACCGGCAAAGTCTATTGGCTGCGCGTTTTCAATATTCCATTGGCGAGCCGCACTTCCCGTGGCAAGCCCATCGTCAATATTCTGCCTCTGGAAGAGGGTGAGCATATCACCAGCATGCTGCCTATCCGCGAGTACACCGAGGGTTGGCATGTATTCATGGCGACATCTATGGGTACCGTGAAGAAGACTGCCCTGACTAGCTTCTCGCGACAGCGCAGCGTGGGTCTGCGTGCCATCGAATTAGACGAAGGCGATAGCTTGATTGGCACTGCGCTGACCGATGGCGAGCGCGACATTATGCTCTTTAGCAGCAGCGGCAAGACCATTCGCTTCCGCGAGTCCGATGTGCGCGAAATGGGCCGTACGGCACGAGGCGTGCGCGGTATTCGCCTTGCCGAGGGTCACGAGATGATCTCGCTGATCATTCCTGAGGACGGCAAGCAGGTGCTCACCGTTAGCGAAAACGGCTATGGCAAGCGCACAGTTACTGAGGACTTCCCCACTTATGGCCGCGGTGGTCAGGGTGTAATCGGCATGCAGGCGAGTGAGCGCAACGGCCGCTTAGTAGGAGCTACTCAGGTGGATGACGGCGACGAGATCATGTTGATCTCCGATCGCGGCACCATGGTGCGCACGCGCGTCGATGAGGTCTCGGTTCTGAGTCGTAATACACAAGGTGTGCGTCTTATTAAGCTGAAGACAGACGAGAAGCTTGTTGGTCTGGAGCGTGTTGATGAGCCTGCAGAAGCTGTCGACTTTGAAGGCGACGACGCAGATGTCGATACAGAAGCCAAACCTGTAGCCGATGAGAATTCGTCCGAGGAGTGAGTTAGCTTTCGCTAGCTCATTCATTAATTCGAGAAACTGCCTTGTCTGATTTAAAGCAAAACAAACCGAAGGGCGCTCTCGTCGCCTTTCTCGGACCGCTGGGTACTTTCTCCCATGTGGCGGTGGATCAGTATTTCGGTGTCGACGCGCATAAGCACAGCGTCGCCACAATCGACGATGTGTTCGCAGAGGTGGAGGCGGGCAACGCGCAATATGGCGTTGTGCCGGTTGAGAACTCGACCGAGGGTGCCGTCAATAATACCCAAGACTGTCTTGTCGATACTTCTTTGCAGATTATCGCCGAAGTAGTGATCCCCATCGAACACAATTTCCTGATGCAACAAGGTGCCTCGACCGCGTCCATTAAGCGCATCGTCTCCCATCGACAGTCGCTAGCGCAGTGTCGTGGCTGGCTAGCGGAGCATTTCCCGCAGGTGGATAAGCTTGAGGTGGCGAGCAATGCAGAGGCTGCGCGTCTGGCCTCTGTGGATCCGCATACTGCAGCGATAGCGGGACTGCGCGCCGCAGAACTCTTCTCTTTACAGGTCTTGCATGCGCGCATCCAGGATCAGCAGAATAACTGCACCCGTTTCCTAGTGTTAGCGAAAGACCCAGTGGCGCCGAGCGGGCGCGATAAGACCTCAATTTTGGTCTATACCGAGAATAAGCCCGGCGCTCTGTTCCGCATTCTAGAACCCTTCGACACTTTTCAGGTCAGTCTTACCAAGATCGAGACTCGCCCAGCGAGGGACAGCGTATGGGCCTATGTCTTCTTTATCGATTTCGAAGGACACATAGAGGACAGCGCGGTGCGTCAGGTGTTCGAACAGTTGCAGGGGCGGACGGTCAAGATTAAGCGATTAGGGTCCTATCCCATGGCTAAGGTGGGCTCATGAGCGCGCTGAAGGATATGCGCGTACTCATTGTTGGTCTGGGTCTTATTGGAGGCTCCGTTGCCCGTGGTCTGCGTAGTCGTGGCTTGTGTAAGGCTATCGACGCCTGCGGCCGCGACCCAAGACCGCTGCAGTTGGCAGCCGAAGAGGGTGTGATCGACGCATGGTCGACGGACTTGAGCGAGCTTGTGCCGCAGGCCGATCTTATTCTAATTGCAGTGCCTACCCTGAGTGTGCGGCGCATCTTGAGTTTGATTGCCCCGAATTTAAGCGCACACACCATCGTGACCGACGCGGCAAGCGTGAAGGGCAGTGTGATCGAAGACCTGCGCGTAGTGTTTGGCAAGATTCCTAGCAAGTTTGTGCCGGGGCATCCGATCGCAGGCTCCGAGCAAAGCGGCTATGAGGCCTCCAACGAGCACCTATACGCCGATCGCAAGGTGATACTGACTCCAGTGGAGGAGACTGATGCACAGGCTCTGAGCGCAGTGCTGGCACTTTGGCAGGGCTTGGGTGCGCAGGTTAGCAATATGAGCGTGCGCGACCATGATGCCGTGCTTGCCTCTACTAGCCATCTTCCGCATTTGCTCGCCTATTCCCTAGTGAACACCTTGAGCTCACAGTCTCTGACTGATGATATCTTTCGCTATGCCGCCGGCGGTTTCGCAGGCTTTACACGAATTGCAGGCAGCGACCCGGTCATGTGGCGCGATATCTTCTTGGCCAACGGCCCTGCGACTGTAGCGGTCTTAGACTCCTATACCGCCGAGCTCGCCCGCATGCGCGAGGCCTTGCTAAGCGGCGACGGCGAATTCCTAGAGGGTGCATTTATCAAGGCAAAGGCTGCCCGCGCCCGTTTCGTAAAACAGTATTTCAAGTCAGAACAAGGCTGCGCCATGCAGACACAAACCCCAGTATTGGCCATCGATGGCCCCGGTGGCTCGGGAAAGGGCACTATAAGCGCTCAGCTAGCGCAGTTACTGGGTTGGCACTATCTAGATAGTGGGGCTCTCTACCGCCTGCTGGGTATTGCCGCCCAGCGCGCAAGGGTGGCAACTGATGACGCCACAGGCCTGCTGGCCCTCTTAGGGGGTATTGATATCCGCTTCGAGGCTAGTGATGGCAGTGTTTGGCTGGGTGAGGACGAAGTCTCATCTGAGCTACGCCAAGAGGCGGCGGGGGCTCTAGCGTCCGAGGTCGCTGTTGTGCCCGAGGTTCGAGCCGCATTATTGGCCCGCCAGCACCAGTTTAGACAAGCGCCGGGTCTGGTGGCCGATGGCCGCGACATGGGGACGGTCGTATTCCCCGACGCATTGCTAAAAGTATTTCTGACAGCTAGTCCCGAAGAGCGTGCAAATCGTCGTTATAAGCAGTTGATTGCAAAGGGGATTGATGTTAATCTCTCCGCCCTTTTTCTGGATATCAAGGCCAGAGACGAGCGCGATAGTAACCGCGCGGCCTCTCCTTTGAAACCTGCGGATGATGCCATAGTGGTGGACACCACTGACCTTTGCATCGAACAAGTGGTAGCTACAGTCCTCGAAATGGTCCGTCAACGCTTGCCGATGACAGATAATTGATCGAACGTTTTAATCGCGCTGTTTCCGATTTCACCAGCCTAAGTCGGTTGCAGCGTATTTAGTAATAGCCCCGCGCTAGCTGGAGTGCGGTTTGTAATGAAAACACAGGATAAATAATGACTGAAAGTTTCGCTGAATTATTTGAAGAAAGTTTGAACGATATTGATATGACACCTGGTGCTATTGTCACAGGTGTTGTTATTGCGATTGATTCGGATTGGGTGACAGTCCACGCAGGTTTGAAGTCCGAAGGCGTTATCGCACGCAATGAATTCTTCGACGAAGACGGTTCATTCACACTCGTAGTGGGTGATTCGGTAAAGGTAGCTCTGGAATCTGTTGAAGACGGTTTCGGTGCAACACGCCTTTCTCGCGAGAAAGCTAAGCGCGCTGAATCGTGGATGGATCTTGAAGCAGCGTTCGAGAAAAACGAAGTGGTTATGGGTGTCATTAACGGTAAAGTCAAAGGCGGCTTCACTGTTGATTTGAACAACATCCGTGCCTTCCTCCCAGGTTCATTGGTAGACGTGCGTCCAATCCGCGACACGACTCACCTGGAAGGCCAAGAGCTAGAATTCAAACTGATCAAACTCGATCAGAAGCGCAACAACGTGGTGGTTTCACGTCGTGCCGTACTGGAAGCAGTCAGCACTGAAGAGCGCGATGAATTGTTAGCGCAGTTGCAAGAAGGTATGTCTGTTAAGGGTGTTGTTAAGAACCTGACTGACTACGGTGCTTTCGTAGATTTGGGCGGTGTAGACGGCCTGTTGCACATCACTGATATGTCTTGGAAGCGCATCAAGCACCCAAGCGAGATCGTGAATGTTGGCGACGAGATTCAAGTTAAGATTCTGAAGTATGACCGTGAGCGTAACCGCGTTTCTCTGGGCCTCAAGCAATTGGGCGAGGATCCATGGGTCGCTATCAAGGCGCGTTACCCTGAGAAGTCCATCGTTAAGGCTACTGTAACCAACCTGACTGACTACGGTTGTTTCGCAGAGCTGGAGCAGGGCGTTGAAGGTCTGGTACACGTTTCTGAAATGGATTGGACGAACAAGAACGTTCACCCATCTAAAGTCGTACAGCTTGGTGACGTTGTAGACGTCATGATTCTGGACATCGACGAAGAGCGTCGTCGTATCTCTCTTGGTATCAAGCAGTGCTACCAGAATCCATGGGATCGCTTCGCAGACGCATTCAAGAAGGGCGACAAGATCAGTGGCAGCATCAAGTCCATCACTGACTTCGGTATCTTCATCGGTCTGGAAGGCAACATCGATGGCCTAGTGCATCTGTCCGATATTTCTTGGGACGAGCCAGGCGAAGAAGCGGTACGTGCTTATAAGAAAGGCGACGAGATTGAGACAGTTATCCTGTCTATCGACTCCGAGCGTGAGCGCATTTCTCTGGGCATCAAGCAATTGTCTGACGATCCATTCGTTAGCGCATTGGGCGAGTTCGAGAAGGGCAGCATCGTGAAGGGTGTCGTTGCTTCTGTTGATGCGAAAGCTGCAAACATCGCGCTGAAAGATGGCGTTGAAGGTGTACTGCGCGCTTCCGAAATCAGCCGCGATAAAGTTGAAGACGCACGTAACGTCTTGAAAGAAGGCGACGAAGTTGAAGCTAAAGTAATCAGTGTAGATCGCAAGAGCAGAGTCCTTGGACTGTCTATTAAAGCGATCGAAATTGATGACGAGAAGTCTGCAATTCAAGACCACAAGAATCAGGAGCCGAGTGCTTCTTCACCGACCACAATCGGTGACCTGATTAAAGCAGAGATGGAAAAGAAGTAATCTGCTTACGTGCTCGTATCCAATTGCAGTGTTGTCATAGATCGCAGCGTAATTAACAGGAAATAGGCCATGACCAAGTCTGAACTTATTGATCGAATTGCAGGAAAGCAAAGTCAGTTATCATCGAAAGATGTTGAGTTGTCAGTAAAAGCAATTATTGAATATATGTCTCAGGTTCTGTCGGAGGGTGGTCGTATCGAGATACGGGGTTTCGGTAGTTTTTCACTACACTACCGAATTCCTCGCGTAGGACGCAATCCTAAAACTGGCACCCCAGTGGCGCTCAGTGGCAAGTACGTTCCTCATTTCAAACCTGGTAAGGAGTTGCGTGATCGCGTCAACCTCAGTCTGGAAACATATCCGAGCTAAACATTGGGTAATCCCTAAATGTTAGATCGGAAAATAAAACGGCGAACCCGCAAGGGTCTCGCCGTTTTTTTTCGCCCGGTCTGCGTATAATTGGGCAACGCTCAAACAAACTCTCCACAAGGAGATCGTCTAAATGACTAAACTCGTGCGCATCATCGCTTGGTGCTTCATGTTCTTCGTGTTCGTCGCCAGCATTGTATTCTCCTATGCCAATCCAGAACCCATAGCGCTGTCATTCGGTTTTACGACGCTCGACCCGCAGCCCTTGGCGGTCTGGGTCGTTTCCGCTTTCGCCATCGGTGGGCTCTGTGGCGTGCTGCTAGGAGTAGGCTTAGTGCGGAATTTACGTTTGCGTTTAGAGATACGGCAGCTGCGCTCGCAATTGTCCAAGGCGCAGCAAGACTTGGCGACATATAAAATACAGCAAGAGACTACAGTGGTGGGCTAGGGCCCGAATTTAAAAACGGAGCAAAATCGATGACAAATACAGCCGTAGATACTAAACGGATTATTGTGGCTTTGGACTTTCCTGATGTGCCAACGGCACGCCAATTGGTGGCACAGTTAGACCCTTCACTTTGTCGAGTGAAGATTGGCAAGGAGTTGTTTACGCGTTGCGGCCCAAGTTTTGTCGAAGAGTTGGTCTCACAAGGCTTCGATGTCTTTCTAGATCTTAAGTACCACGACATCCCCAATACGGTTGCCAAGGCTGTGAGCGCGGCGGCGCAGCTAGGGGTATGGATGGTGAATGTGCATGCCAGCGGCGGCCGCGCCATGATGACGGCGGCGCGCGAGGCTGTTGAGGCGAGCGCCCATAAGCCCTTGCTGATTGCCGTGACGGTTCTTACTAGCATGGCGCAATCTGACCTACTTGAGGTCGGTGTGAACGGCACTCCCGAGGAGCAGGTGCTCAAGCTTGCGCGCCTGTCTCAGGACTGCGGTATGGATGGCGTGGTGTGCTCCGCTGCGGAGACGTCCATCCTCGCCTCACAGCTGGGTAAGGACTTCGTGTTAGTCACCCCGGGTATTCGCCCTGCGGGAGACGCGGCTAACGATCAGAAGCGCATCGTGACCCCGGTAGATGCGATTGCGGCAGGCAGTCATTATCTGGTGATCGGCCGTCCAATTAGCCAGGCTGCGAATCCTGGCGAGAAACTTAAAACAATCCTTGCGCAACTCGATGGCAAAATTGGCAATCTTTGCTAGATTCATAAGTGCAGTGATTGTGCTGCACTTACCTTAAACTCCATGGACTGGAAAACGAAAAGGAAACCATCATGAAAAGGATTTTCTGCGGTGTCGCTTTACTCTTGTCACTACTCCCCAACGTCTTGCTGGCCGCACAAACGGTAGAGGACGAACTGCTCGCTGAGATGGTTGCAGCGAAGTCTCAGGTCGATATCAATAGCGCGGATGCCGATACTCTGGCGCTAGCTCTGGATGGCGTGGGCTTGTCTAAAGCTCGCGAGATCGTGGCGCATCGTGAACGCTTTGGCGAATTCAAGACTGTAGAAGAGTTAGAAGAAGTGCGCGGTATCGGTCCGGCCACGATAGCGGCCAACCGCGACAAGATTCTAATCGTCAGAAAAGAATAAAGGGCGATGCTTGATGTAGAATAGGGCGCCTAAGTGCGCCCTATTTTTTGTATCGATGCGCACAGGGCTGATTATGATCGACGCGTTCCTCATTGTTCCTCTGTACCTATTTTGCGTTCTTGCAACTTACGGCGCTATCGAGCTTGCGCAGCGCACGGCGATGCTGGCATTGCCTACCCAGCGTAGCTCCCACACAGAGGCTACCCCTGTGGGGGGTGGCATTGCGATAGTGCTTGCCTATGGGCTCGGGCTCATCGTGCTTGCTTGGCAATCTAGGCTTGCAACGCTAGAGTTACTGGCGCTGTGTGCGAGCCTGCCTGTCGCCGTGGCCGGCTTCATCGACGATCGCCGAGACCTTCATCATCGCCTGCGTTTGGCCATTCAGGCCGGTGGGGTCTTTGTCGCATTGCTATGCCTCGGGTCAGTGCCCGCCCTGACTATGGGGCCTATACTTCTGGGCAGCACTCTTCTCACCTTCATACTGACTCCTCTATGCATGATCTGGCTGACGAACCTCTATAATTTTATGGACGGTATCGACGGCCTTGCCGGTACCCAGACAGCATTCGTAAGTCTAGCGGCAGGCCTTATTTTGGCGCGCGCTGGCGACACGGCCTTAGCCTTGCTCTGTCTTTTTCTATTTGCAGGTAGCGTGGGTTTCACTGTATGGAATTGGCCGCGCGCCCGAATATTCATGGGCGATGTCGGAAGTGGCTTCGCGGGCATGAGCCTCGGCCTCATTGCCTTGCTCAGTCATTATCATGGTTCTATGAGCCTTTGGAGCTGGTTCATTTTACTCGCCGTGTTCGTGGTAGACGCGACGGTAACGCTCTCGCGTCGGGTCTTACGCGGACAACCATGGGCCTATGCCCATCGAGAACATGCCTATCAACATATGGCCAAAAACGGCAACAGTCATAAAACTGTCGTACTTGCTGTGTTATTAATTAATTCTGTCTTCCTACTGCCTTTGGCGATTTTCGCAGGAAAACACCCCGAATATGGGGTATATTTCACCATCCTTGGCGTTATACCCTTGTTGGTATTGGCAATTTATTGCAACGCAGGAAAGGAATCGAGGGGGGCATAGCCCGTTCCGCAACAATGTGCATAGCTTGGCATTGTGTCCCCACTATCGAGGTTGTGCTATGAATTTGTATACGGTTCCGCTTTCGCGAACTGTGAAGCAGCTGCTCATGATGCTTGCAGACAGCATCATGCTCGGGCTTGCCTTGTGGCTCTCCTTTGCCTTGTTAGGCTCAGAATTTTTCAGCGTTAATGACGGCGTACTCGTCTATTACGTGGTAGCGAACATCGCCAGCGTGTTGGTCTTCTTTCGCATCGGTCTCTATCGCGCAATTTTGCTCTATATGGGCTTGCAGTCCGGCTTCATTGTGCTGCAGGGCGTCACCATCTCCACAGGGCTGCTAGCCCTTACCACCTATTTCATAGTGCCGGCGGCGAGTTACGATAACGCGGTGTTTCCTATTTTTTGGATGATTGCGCTGCTGTTCATTGGCGGCAGCCGCTTCGTCGCAAAAGTCGCTTTGCTTAACCTCATTCAGAACTTTAGGCCCAAAGAGCCAGTGATAATCTATGGGGCTGGTAGCTCTGGCATGCAGTTAGTGGCCGCGCTGCAAAACGGCGATCAGTACCTGCCCGTGGCCTTCGTGGATGATAGTCGCAGCCTAATCGGTAGCACCGTGCATGGCATTCGCGTCTACAGCCCGGGTGCACTGTTCGACCTCGTCGAAAATTTTTCGGTTAGACAAATCCTTCTAGCAATTCCCTCCGCCACTCATGGGGAGCGTAAAGAGATTTTGAATCGCTTGGAGCATCTTCCAGTCCATGTGAAGACTGTGCCGGACTTGTTCGATATGGTGTCTGGCAAAGTGGGTGTGGATGAAGTGCGCGATATCGATATCGAAGATCTACTAGGCCGCGACATTGTGCCCCCCAATCCGAAATTGCTTGGCGCCTGCATCACGGGTTGCTCGGTCATGGTCACCGGCGCTGCCGGCTCTATTGGCTCGGAACTATGCCGGCAGATTCTGCTTCTGAAACCCTCGCGACTCATCCTCCTCGATAGCTTCGAATATGGTCTCTACACCGTTGAGAACGAATTGCTCGAGAGCAAGGCGGCGATGGAGGGCGGCGAGCCGATCGAATTAGTCGCCTTGCTGGGCAATGTGTGTAACCCCCAGCTGATGGAACACACCATGAAGCGCTTTGGGGTGCAGACCGTGTACCACGTGGCGGCCTATAAACAAGTGCCCATGGTTGAGAGCAATATTATCGAGGGCGTTCAAAATAATATCTTTGGCACCTTGATCTCGGCACAGGCAGCAGAGAAGTCTGGCGTTACTCATTTTGTCCTGATCTCGACAGACAAGGCGGTACGCCCTACTAACTTCATGGGGGCCACCAAGCGTTTCGCGGAGCAGCTCCTACAGGCCATGGCCTATAACAAGAGTTCGACGCAGTTCAGCATGGTCCGTTTCGGCAACGTGTTGGGCTCCTCTGGCTCTGTAGTACCTCTATTTAGGCGGCAGATTAGCCTTGGTGGGCCCGTGACAGTGACCCACCCCGAGGTGACGCGTTACTTCATGACGGTTCAGGAGGCGGCCCAGTTGGTGATCCAGGCAGGCTCTATGGCCACTGGCGGGGATGTGTTCGTGCTGGATATGCATGACCCGATTCGCATTGTCGATCTCGCCAAGAAGATGGTCCACCTAATGGGCTACGACGTGAAAGACGAGAATTCCTATAAGGGAGACATCGCCATCGAGTACACAGGCCTGCGCCCAGGCGAGAAATTGTTCGAGGAACTGCTCATTGGCGAGTCAGTGACCGGTACCGAACATCCCAAGATCATGCGTGCCGAAGAAGACGCCTTGTCTTGGGCCGAGCTAGAAGTGCTGTTAGGTCGCTTGCAAGTAGCTTGTAAACGCTTAGACCTACACCAGATCCGCGAGGCCTTAATGAGTGCTGTGGATGGCTTTGAACCGAAGGAGTTGGCAACAGACCCACTTTGGGATCTGCCGATCGCCGAGGTTAGCGCTGAGGAGGAGAGGGTAGAAAAAGTGGCCGACACGAAGGTGACCACTCTCTATAAATAAGGATTATATTATTGCGATGCCAGAGACTGGCATCGCAATAATTACAGCAATTACTCGCGTGTCATAGAAGTAATGATAACAGGCTCTTTAGGCACGTCTTGATACATGCCAGTGCTACCGGTTTCAACTTCCGCAATCATATCCACCACGTCCATGCCCTCGATTACTTCACCGAATGCCGCATAGCCGAAGCCGCGCGCTGACTCATCGGTGTGGTTCAGGAAATCATTGTTAACTAGGTTGATGAAGAACTGGCTAGTCGCGCTGTCCACTACCTGTGTGCGCGCCATGGCCAGTGTGCCGCGGTCATTCTTCAACTCGGCAGTAGCCTCGTTCTTGATTGCATCGGCTGTAGTCTTTTGCACCATATCAGGTGAGAAACCGCCGCCCTGAGCCATAAAGCCGGGGATAACGCGGTGAAAAATCAAACCATCGTAATAGTTTGAATCGACATAGCTTAGGAAATTGGCGACCGTGATCGGGGCCTTGTCTGCCCACAATTGGATCTTTACGGTACCTTTATTGGTTTCCATTACGACGATAGGGTTCGCGGACTCGGCCGCGGAAACAAGGCCGCTCAAACTAAAAGCTAGGGCTAATAACAATGTGCGCATGAGGTTCAATCTCCTTTGGAGCTTGGTGAATGTTGGCGTCACTATACCCGATTGTGCTCGCGGGGATAAGTATTCCGATAGAGGCCGCTAGGCGCTCCATTTTAGAGAACAACACGAGTGTATTGGAGCGCAACTGAATGCGAGATTAACGAGGGGGGAGGGGCATAAAGCTTGCGAGACTTGAATTTGGCTGCCCAACCTGGGCTCGAACCAGGAACCAAGTGATTAACAGTCACCTACTCTACCATTGAGCTATTGGGCAGTTACTTGAAGACGTGTGGATGTCTTCAAAGCGTGCGTATACTAATCACTATCACCGGAGTGGTCAACCCTTATATCGACGTGAGTAAGGCACTTTTGTTTGCGTTATAATCTCGCTCTTTAGTTGCAGCACTAATGCGATCACTTCAGCAATCCGGAATGAGCAATGGATATACCCTTTAAGATTCACTCTCGCTTTAAGCCCGCCGGCGATCAACCGCAAGCGATAGAGGAGCTAGTCGATGGCTTAGAGAGCGGTCTAGCCGCGCAAACTCTGCTGGGGGTGACTGGTTCAGGGAAGACATTCACGATTGCCAATGTCATCGAGCGCACGCAGCGCCCAGCCTTGGTTATGGCGCCCAACAAGACTCTCGCGGCTCAGCTATATGGCGAATTCAAGGAGTTCTTCCCGGACAACGCCGTGGAGTATTTTGTTTCCTATTACGACTATTACCAGCCCGAGGCCTATGTGCCTTCCTCGGATCTGTTCATAGAGAAAGATTCGTCGATCAATGAGCACATCGAGCAGATGCGACTCTCCGCGACCAAGGCCTTGCTAGAGCGCTCGGACGTGATTGTGGTCGCGACGGTGTCGGCGATCTACGGCCTTGGCGATCCTAAGTCCTATCTGCAGATGGTGCTGCATTTGGATCGTGGCGATAAGATCGATCAGCGCAGCATCCTGCGCCGCCTAGCAGAGCTGCAGTACACCCGTAACGACATGGAGCTACAGCGCGCCACCTACCGGGTGCGCGGTGACGTGATCGACGTCTATCCCGCCGAGTCCGAGAAGCACGCTATCCGCATCGAGTTGTTCGACGATGAGATCGAGTCGCTTTCCTACTTCGATCCGTTGACGGGTGCGCTCATCAAGAAGGTGCCGCGACTTACTGTATTCCCTAAGTCTCATTATGTAACGCCGCGCCAGACCATGATCGATGCGATGGACTTCATCAAGCAGGAACTCAACGAACGTCTCGAGCAATTGGAAGGCAATCACCAACTCGTGGAGGCGCAGCGTCTTGCTCAGCGCACCAAGTTCGATCTAGAGATGATTGCAGAGCTGGGCTATTGCACGGGCATCGAGAATTACTCACGCTACCTCTCCGGGCGTGGGGCAGGGCAGCCGCCGCCCACTCTGTACGATTATCTGCCGGTCAATGCTCTCGTGATTGCCGATGAGTCCCATGTCTCCATCCCTCAACTAGGGGCGATGTATAAGGGCGATAGGTCCCGCAAAGAGACACTGGTGCAGTATGGCTTCCGTTTACCTTCGGCGCTCGATAACAGACCCCTGCGCTTTGAGGAGTGGGAGGACTTAACGCCGCAGATCATCTATGTCTCCGCAACGCCCGGACCCTATGAGGCGGAACATGCGGGGCAATTGGTAAAGCAGCTAGTACGCCCTACGGGCCTCGTGGACCCAGTGTTAGAGGTAAGGCCGGCGACTACGCAGGTGGACGACCTACTCTCCGAGATACGGCAGGTGGCAGCGCGAGAGGAGCGGGTGTTGGTCACGGTGCTAACCAAGCGCATGGCCGAGGACCTGACCGACTATTTCGCCGAACACGATGTGCGTGTGCGCTATCTGCACTCTGACATCGATACCGTAGAGCGTTCGGAGATTATTCGCGACCTACGCCTAGGCAATTTCGATGTCTTGGTCGGCATCAACTTGCTGCGGGAGGGTTTGGATATTCCGGAGGTGTCGCTGGTAGCCATTCTCGATGCCGATAAAGAAGGCTTCCTGCGTTCTGAGCGTTCCCTGATTCAGACGATCGGTCGTGCGGCGCGAAATCTGCGCGGCAGAGCGATTCTGTATGCCGATCGCATGACCGGCTCTATGGAGCGAGCGATTGCCGAGTCAGAGAAACGCCGACAGATTCAACTCGAATATAATATTACTCATAATATTACCCCGGTCGGCGTGAGCAAACGTGTAAGCGATGTGATGGAAGGTGCCTACGCTGCCGAGAGCCAGGCCCGAAGTAATAAGCGAGGTAAAGGCGGCGTCGATAAGAAAGGGGCTGGCCAGTTATCGCCTGCGCATATGGATCCGAAGTCCTTGGCGAAGGAAATATCTACCCTTGAGGCGCGCATGTATGACTTGGCGAGAAACCTAGACTTCGAGGAAGCTGCGGCGACGCGAGATCGAATTAGCGCGCTGAAATTAGCATTACTCCAAGCGTGAAATAGGCAGGGTCAGACCATTATTGACTTAAGTAGTGATGTTCCTCACAGATGGTAAACCATGGAATAGTCATCTCTAGTGCTCCGTAGCACGAGGTGCACTGCGGCGTACTTCGCTGTCGGACACGCCGTGAACCCATCCATGGGGGCTTAGTCGCCGCCATCCGGGCGGCTCATAGTCCGTCATCAAAGCACCCCACATTGCCCCTCTGATTTATCGTGACGATACCGATCAGCGCTCGATTGCTAATTTGTTTGCCGGTAGATTTAACCATTTAGCTCATCACTATCAATATAATGGTTTAACTCGCTTATATATCGAACGCTTCTACAATGTCAGAGGGGGGGTGTGGGGTGTTTCGATTGCGGACTATGAGCCGCCCGGACGGCGGCGACTAAGCCTACATGGACGTACTCGCGGCGTGTCCGAAAGCGAAGTACGCCGCAGCCCACCTCGTGCTACGGAGAACTAAAGAGCACAACGCCATCTCTCCATATGGTTTTCCTTAGCGATAAACCTTATTTTCTCGGGGCAACAGTGTGATTGTATTGTAGTTTCCAATTCATGCCCCTATAATCGCCGTTCTTTTGCGGAAGCACATTCAGGCGCGTAGCTCAGTTGGTTAGAGCGCTACCTTGACATGGTAGAGGTCACCAGTTCGAATCTGGTCGTGCCTACCAGAATTTGCCTCCGACGCGCACTCGATTCAGGCCTTAAAACCCGGCACGAAACGCGGAAAGCAAACCACGAATACCTAAAAATTTAAGTCGGAAGAGTCCATTCCGACGTGTTTTGTTATTGCGATCAGGAAGGTTATGCCAACAGTAGTTTTGCCAGATGGAAGTTCACGTGCTTTTGACGGGCCTGTCAGCGTTGCGGAAGTAGCAGCGTCGATCGGGGCTGGGCTTGCGCGTGCAGCACTGGCAGGGCGAGTCGACGGAGAGTTGGTAGATACCTCTTACGTCCTCGATAAAGACTGCGAGTTGGCCATTATCACTGAGCGCGATACAGACGGCTTAGAGGTGATACGTCATTCCTGCGCGCACTTGATGGCACAGGCAGTGCAGCGCCTGTTCCCAGAAGCGCAAGTAACTGTTGGCCCGGTGGTAGAAGACGGTTTCTTCTATGACTTCGCCTACGAGCGTCCATTTACTCCCGAAGACCTCGAGAAGATTGAAGCGAAGATGCGCGAGATCGTCTCTGAGAATCTTCCGGTAGAGCGTTCCGTCATGTCCCGCGATGAAGCCATTGCGATGTTTGAAGGAATGGGCGAGAAGTACAAGGTCGAGATCATCAAGAGTATTCCTGGTGAAGAGGCTCTGTCCTTCTATCGTCAGGGCGAGTTTATCGACCTGTGTCGCGGCCCTCACGTGCCCGAGACTGGTAAGTTTAAGGCGTTTAAGTTGACCAGCGTTGCCGGTGCCTATTGGCGCGGCGATGCGAGCAACGAGATGCTACAGCGTGTACACGGCACGGCTTGGGGTGATAAAAAGGCGCTCGACCAGTACCTGCAGCGTTTAGAGGAAGCGGAAAAACGCGACCACCGCAAAATTGGCAAGAAGTTGTCATTATTCCATTTCCAGGAAGAAGCCCCTGGCATGGTGTTCTGGCACCCTAAGGGCTGGGCGATCTATCAGGTCATTCAGAACTATATGCAGCGCGTTCAGCAAGAGAACGGCTATTTAGAGATTCGCACTCCACAGTTGGTGGACTATTCACTCTGGGAGCGCTCCGGCCATGCCGATAAGTTCGCAGAGCAGATGTTCAGCGTTGAGTCTGAGAATCGTCTTTACGCATTGAAGCCGATGAACTGTCCGTGCCACATACAAGTATTTAATCAGGGCTTGAAGAGCTACCGCGACCTGCCATTGCGCCTTGCGGAGTTCGGTTCCTGCCATCGCTACGAGCCCTCGGGCAGTATGCATGGCCTGATGCGCGTGCGCAGCTTTGTTCAAGACGACGGGCATATCTTCTGCCCCGAAGGCAGCATTCAAGATGAAGTTGCTATATTCATGGAGCTGCTGTTCGGCGTATACAAAGATTTCGGTTTCGACGACATCATCCTGCGTCTGTCCACGCGACCAGAGAAGCGTGTCGGTAGCGACGAGCTTTGGGATAAGTCCGAGCTAGCGCTCAAGCAAGCGCTCAATAGTAGTGGCCTGCCTTGGGAGTTGTTGCCAGGCGAAGGCGCGTTCTACGGTCCTAAGATCGAGTTTTCTCTGAAGGACTGCATGGGTCGTATCCAGCAATGTGGTACTATTCAGGTCGATTTTTCGATGCCCGATCGCTTAGGCGCACAATATGTTGCCGAAGACGGGTCTCGTCAGGTTCCTGTGATGTTGCATCGCGCAGTACTCGGTTCCTTCGAGCGCTTCATCGGCGTTTTGATCGAGCATTACGCTGGGGCATTGCCGGTCTGGTTGGCGCCTGAGCAAGCTGTGGTGATGAATATCACCGATAAACAGGCCGAATATTGCCAATCTGTGCAAAAAACCTTGTCAGATAAGGGGTTTAGAAGCACTGCGGACTTGAGAAACGAAAAGGTAGGCTTTAAAATCCGCGAGCACACGATTGCGAAGACGCCTTTTCTGTTAGTGGCAGGAGACCGCGAGGTCGAAACTGGCACAGTATCGGTACGTACACGCGCTGGGGAAGACCTCGGCAGCATGACAATCGAAGAGTTTACACAGCATCTAGCTGCCGAAGTCGCCCGTAAAGGTCGTACTGCCGCAAACTGAAGCACAATTTAATATAACTTGGGTGGCTGATCAAAGTCGCACCATTAATTGAGTCCGGAGAGAATATACAGTCGCCTATGAGGAGTAGTTCTAAGAAGCCCGTCATTAACGAGCACATAGATGCCAGTGAGGTCCGCCTGGTGTTAGCCAATGGAGATCAAGCCGGCGTCGTATCTATTGACGAAGCGAGAGCTGCTGCGAGTGAGGCCAAGCTGGACTTGGTGTTGATCGCACCGGAGGCAGAGCCACCGGTTTGCAAGATCATGGATTTCGGCAAACATATTTTTGACTTGAAAAAGCAAAAAGTTGCCAACAAGAAGAAGCAGCGTAAAACGACTGTTAAAGAGATTAAGTTTAGACCAGGGACGGAAGAGGGAGACTATCAGGTAAAACTACGCAACCTGATGCGTTTCCTGAACGATGGGGACAAAGCCAAGGTGTCATTACGATTCCGCGGCCGCGAACTCGCCCATCAACATCTTGGGCTGGAGCTAGTACAGCGAATCGGGAAGGATCTCGAGGAGTACGGCACAGTGGAACAAGAACCCAAGATGGAAGGCCGACAGATCGTAATGGTGTTGTCGCCTGTGAAAAAGAAGAAGCCGTAGAGATTAGATCCATTGTAATGCCGAAGCACCGCGTGCGGTGTGAACGTAGATTTAGGCAGCGCAATGGATTTTTTGTACCTGCAATATGCAGCTATAGCTTTATACATTAACCCTCGACTGTCTTTTATGTAGTGGATTGTAGAAGACGACAAATGCGGAGTATGCAATGAGCAACAAGATCAAGACCCATCGCGGCGCAGCCAAGCGGTTCAAGTTGACCGCCGGTGGTTGGAAGCGAAAAAGCGCTAACAAAAGCCACATCCTCACCAAAATGACGACTAAGCGTAAGCGTCAGTTAAGAGGCACGTCATTGGTTCATCCCTCTGACAAAGTTCTTATCGACCGTATGCTTGGAAAACGTTTCTAATATCTTAATTTTGCGAGGATTTACCCATGGCCCGAGTTAAACGAGGCGTCACAGCGCGACGTCGTCACAAGAAAGTTCTCAAGCTTGCTAAAGGCTACTATGGTGCACGCTCGCGTGTGTATCGCGTTGCCAAACAAGCAGTAATCAAAGCAGGTCAGTACGCTTATCGCGACCGTAAGGTTAAGAAGCGCGTATTCCGTGGTCTGTGGATTACCCGTATCAATGCACAATCACGCGCCAATGGCATGACTTACAGCCAATTGATTGCTGGCCTGAAAAAAGCCAACATTCTAGTGGATCGCCGTGTAATGGCCGATTTGGCCGTGCATGACAAGGCAGCGTTCGCTGCGTTGGTCAATCAGGCGAAAGCGAGTCTGGCTGCCTAAGGCAAGAGTGCGAACCATGCTAGACACCGTTTCCCTAGTCGAGTCGGCATTACGTGCTATCGAAGACTCCAGCGATGAAAGATCGCTGGAGCAGTTGCGCGTCGACTATCTAGGTAAAAAAGGTAGCCTTACGGATCTCCTCAAGGGTTTAGGTAAACTAAGCCCGGAGGAGCGCCCGCAGGCGGGTGAGCGCATCAATATTGCCAAGCGGCAGGTGCAGGACGCCTTAGAGTTACGTAAGAAAGTCTTGGTTGAGGAGACTCTTAACCGCCAATTAAGCAGTGAGGCAGTCGATGTCACTCTGCCAGGACGCCGACAAGGCGGTGGCGGTACACACCCCGTCACTCGCACTATCGAGCGCATCCAGAGTATATTTGAAGCGGCTGGCTATACCGTCGCCGTCGGTCCTGAGATAGAGGACGACTATCATAATTTCGGGGCACTTAATATTCCCGAACATCACCCCGCGCGTGCGATGCACGACACTTTCTATATCGATCCTGGCACCGTATTGCGTACCCACACTTCGCCCGTGCAAGTACGCGTGATGGAAGGCGATAAGCCTCCGTTCCGCATGATTTGCCCCGGCCGCGTATATCGCTGTGACTCCGACATTACCCACACCCCGATGTTCCATCAGGTAGAGGGTTTGTTGATCGACACCGACGTGAGCTTTGCAGACCTGCGTGGCACCGTGGAAGAATTTCTACAGGCGTTCTTCGAGAAAGATCTCGAAGTGCGCTTTCGCCCCTCTTATTTCCCGTTCACAGAGCCCTCCGCAGAAGTGGATATGGCCTGCGTAATGTGTGAAGGGAAGGGCTGCAGAGTATGTAGCCACACTGGCTGGTTAGAGATAATGGGCTGCGGCATGGTGCACCCCAATGTCTTGACCAGTTCGGGCATCGACCCCGAGAAATACACGGGCTTCGCCTTCGGTATGGGCGTGGAGCGTTTGGCTATGTTGCGCTACGGCGTCAATGATCTGCGCTTGTTCTTCGAGAACGACCTGCGTTTCCTGAAACAGTTTAATTAGTGGGCTTGGCCGCACTCAGGCCAGCCTAACTTCCTGCAAAACAAGTCAACAGACAGAGAAAACAGCATGATATTCAGCGAACAGTGGATTCGTGAATGGGTCAATCCATCCCTGAGCACTCAAGCTCTAGTGGATCAATTGACAATGGCAGGCCTAGAGGTGGATGCGGTGAACGCCGTTGCCAGTGAATTCTCTGGTGTCATCGTAGCCGAAGTCCTGAAAGTTGAAGAGCACCCAGACGCAGATAAGCTCCGTGTCTGCGAAGTGAGTGATGGCAAGCAGCACCATCAGGTGGTCTGCGGTGCACCGAATGTTCGCGCTGGCATGCGTGTGCCCTATGCACAGGTAGGGGCGCAATTGAGTGCGGCTGCCGACGGCAAGGTCTTCAAGATTCGCCAGGCGAAGCTGCGCGGCCTCGAGTCCAATGGCATGCTGTGTTCGGCCGAAGAGCTTGGCTTAGCCGAGAGTTCGGATGGTTTGCTGGAACTGGCCGAAGATGCTCCTATTGGCACAGATGTACGCGAATTCCTTAGCTTAAACGATCATAGCCTTGAGCTAGACCTCACGCCGAACCGTGGCGACTGCCTAGGCATCATCGGCGTAGCGAGGGAGATTGGGCTGCTCAATGCACTGACACCAACTGTCCCGAATATTGAAGCGGTGCCCGCGGGCATCGATTCGACCTTTCCCGTCACTATCTCCGCACCCGATGCATGCCCTCGTTATCTCGGCAGAGTTGTGCGCGAGGTCGATGTGCTGGCGCAAACCCCAATGTGGATGGCTGAGCGTCTGCGCCGCAGTGGCATTCGCTGTATCGATCCCATTGTGGACATCACGAACTATGTCTTGCTAGAACTCGGCCAACCGATGCACGCCTTCGATCTAGCCTCCTTGCAAGGTGGCATCGATGTGCGCCTCGCTAAGCAGGATGAGAAGCTGACGCTGCTCGATGGCAAAGAAGTGAGCCTAACCCCCGATGTCCTCGTGATAGCGGACGGTAGTGGCCCCTTAGCCATGGCAGGGGTCATGGGTGGCGAGAACTCAGGTGTTACTACTAACACAAAGGATGTCTTCCTCGAGTGCGCCTTCTTCGCGCCCCTCGCGATCGCCGGCCGCGCGCGACGCTATGGTCTACATACCGACGCCTCGCACCGCTACGAGCGCGGGGTGGACTTCGAGATCCAGGCCCGTGCCATGGAGCGCGCGACCAGTCTTCTTATAGAGATTGCCGGTGGCAGCGCAGGCCCAGTCGTAGAGACTCTTGGCAATCTGCCTGAATGCCCAGAGATTACGCTGAGTTTCGCGAAACTCAGCAAATTCCTTGGTATGGAGATTCCTGTTGAGGAGGTCGAGGCAATCCTCACACGCCTTGGCGCACGAGTGTTGAACCTGGACTATGCGGGCATCACCGTGCAAGCGCCCAGCTTCCGTTTCGATCTGAGCCTAGATGTGGACCTGATCGAAGAGGTCGCTCGCGTCTATGGTTATAACCGTCTACCGAAGACCAAATCTCTGAGCCGCAATAGCCTCGGCACGCGTACTGAAACTCGCGCCGAATTGCCGCGACTGAAGGACCGACTGGTTGCACTGGGCTATCAAGAAGTTATTACCTATAGTTTCGTAGAGCCAGGCTTGTTGGAAATGGTCAATCCCGGAGTAGAAGCAACGCCTCTGCAGAACCCGATCTCTGCGGAGATGTCCGTGATGCGCACCAGCCTCTGGCCGGGGCTGTTATCGACGCTGCGCTACAACGCCAATCGTCAACAGGAGCGCGTGCGCATCTTCGAGACGGGGCAAGTATTCCTGAAACGCGATGGCGCGCTTATGCAGCCTCCTTGTCTAGGGGGATTAGTCTACGGACCGCTTCACCAAGAGTCTTGGAGCAACCTTAAGAAAAGCGTGGACTTCTTTGATATTAAAGGAGATATTGAGTCATTGCTGAATCTTACGCGCAATGAAATCGATTACTCTTTCGAGAAGGCGAGCCATCCAGCATTGCACAGCGGGCAGAGCGCTGCGCTGCTATTAAACGGCCAACAGATCGGCCTTGTGGGTGCTCTAGACCCTGCTCTGCAGCGTAAGCTCGATATTAGCAATCGTGTCTATCTGTTTGAAATTGATTTGAATTCTCTGCAACACGCAAGAATTCCGAAAGTAAGCGAATTGTCGAAGTTCCCAGAAGTGAACCGAGATCTCGCGATAGTGATCGATAAAGAGGTGTCCGCACAGCAAATTCTGAGCGCAGTACGTGATTGCGCTGGTGATTGCCTAGTCGACCTTAGAATATTCGATGTATATCAAGGTGATGCGGTCGAAAAAAGTAAAAAAAGCATTGCTTTGGGCTTGACCTTACAGCATCCTTCGCGCACTCTAGGCGACGAAGACATAAATGGAATAATTAACAGTTGTGTCAAAGAGCTACAGACGCAATTTAATGCAAAGTTAAGGAATTAACTATGGCAGACGGGGCACTGACCAAAGCGGAAATGGCCGAGCGCTTATTTGAAGAGCTTGGCCTGAATAAGAGAGAAGCCAAGGAGCTGGTTGAACAGTTCTTTGAGGAAGTCCGTTTGTCTTTAGAATCTAATGAGCAGGTCAAAATTTCCGGGTTCGGCAACTTCGATCTGCGCGATAAAAAGCAACGACCGGGCCGTAATCCCAAGACTGGTGAAGAGATTCCTATCAAGGCACGACGCGTGGTGACATTTCGACCGGGTCAAAAGCTGAAGGCAAGAGTGGAAAGCTATGCTGGAACCAAGCAATAACGACGAGTTACCACCAATACCTCCGAAACGCTATTTCACTATTGGCGAGGTGGGGGAACTTTGCACGGTCAAACCTCACGTATTGCGCTATTGGGAACAGGAATTTCCACAGCTAAAACCAGTTAAACGACGCGGCAATCGACGCTATTATCAGCGTCAAGATGTCATTCTGATCCGTCAGATTAAGTCTCTGCTCTACGATCAAGGCTTCACCATTGGTGGGGCAAGACAGCGTATGAGTGGGGCGGAAGAGCCGGTGAAGACGGGTGTCGATGACAAGATCTTCAAAGAGATGATAAAAGATCTAGAAGAAGTCATAGCACTATTATAAAAATGCGGTAGAATTGCGGCCGCTTTAACAAGACAGGCAAGGCAGTACAGCAGGGGTCCTCGATTTACGCCGCTGCATAACTGACCACAGATTCGATATTTAGACTCCTTCGGTTCCACTTCAGAAGAACTCTGCATATATCAAAACATTCGGGGCATAGCGCAGCCTGGTAGCGCACCACACTGGGGGTGTGGGGGTCGTAGGTTCAAATCCTGCTGTCCCGACCAATTAAAGAAAGAGTATCCGTCAGGATGCTCTTTTTTTTCGCCTCTACTTTTGTGTTTTGATGCTCGGTGCTCGGTAGATTGTGCTTCGTAGTTCGCGTTCGCGGCAAGGCATAGGGTTTCAGGACACGCTCCAAGCACGTCCATGTGGGCTCGACGTCCGCGTCCGACCGCCATGGAGGGCGGGAGTGCCGAAAATGCAGGAGCAATTTATCGGCCCTGGCTCCCGACGGTCCTGAACCCCTACGCCTCACCACGAACGCTGACACTTTGCCAAGCTGCTGAATGTCTTAATTTCCATGAATGAAGCGCGTGGGTATCGGACCGCCATGGATGGCGGGAGTGCCGAAAATGCATATCGGCCATGGCTCCCGATGGTCCTGCAACCCTAAGCCTCACCCCAAACGCTGATTCTTAGTTAAGCCGCCAAATAAACATTGTTTTTCGTTTGTTGGATTTCGATCTGCGGAGCTCTAAATCGTGAGGCTAGAGCAAAGTAAAACTCTCATCGATAACGCTAATGCAGCCCTTGGGGAGGGGGAGGTGATGCTCCAGACCGTCGGGAGCCATGGATGGCGGACGTCGAGCCCACATGGATGTGCTTGGAGCGTGTCTGGAGCATCACCTCCCCCTCTCCGAGGGCGTACTACGGAGTGATAGATAAAAGTAGTGACAGAATAGGAAGCAAAAAAAAGGCGCCTCGAGGGCGCCTTTTTCGCAAACACCGAAGTGTTTAGTTCTTTACGTAACGCTTGATGCCGCCTACTGGGCCGACTTCTGCGCCGTAGATCACGCCATTGCGGTCAGCTACTACGCCTTCCGCTGTGCACGTGCCTGTGCAATCAGGATTTGGATCTGGAATGAACGCAGTAACTTCACCCGTAACGGCGCTGCCTACACGGATACCACGTAACCAATCGCCATGGTCTGGGTTCACAGAGCCAGACTCTGAGTCAGCTGCGTACAGGATGTCGTTTGCATCGATGTAGATGCCGCTGTTACGGCTGAACTGGTACCACGTGTCCAGACGGTTGCCATCTTGATCGAAGATTACGATGCGGTTGTTGCTGCGGTCTGCTACGAATAGGCGGCCACGAGAATCCATCGCCAAAGAATGTGGCTGCATGAAGTCATCAGGACCGGTGCCTAGCTGTCCCCATGCCTTAATGAACTCGCCATCTTTGTTGAATTTCAGCATGCGGGCAGTCGAGCCCTCATTGTTTGCGTGTCCTTCACCAATGAAGATGTCGCCATTAGGGGCTACATAAACATCGTTTGGCTGGAACAGATAGCCAGGCTCACGTGCGCCGCCAGGCTCACCTATAGTCATAAGTAGCTCGCCTTCTGGGCTGAATTTGAGTACTTGGTGGCCCTTTAGCTCGCCTCCAACAGGATTGCCATCACGGTCTAAATTGTCACGGCCGTCTGCAATCCAGACATTACCTTCGAAATCGACGTGAATACCGTGGGGCCACATAATGAGCCCGGCACCGAAACTAGTAAGCATATTGCCATTCGCGTCGAACTTCATAACGGGATCAACGTTGCTGGTTACGCAAGCGCCGATGTTTCCGCCACAACGCTCTGCAGCCCAGATCGAAACGCCATCTGGATCGACGTCTACGGTACTAGATGAGCCCCAAGCACGGCCCGCAGGCATCTTTAGATAGCCTTCGATAGTAGTGTAGGGATTGGGTAAGGAGTTCACCGGATCCATATTCATATCGGATTGGGCAAAGCTCATTAACGGGAATACTGCGACTGCTGCTGTGAGGCCTATAAAGGCTGATTTAATCGTTTTATTATATTTTGACACGGCGGAGAACTCTCCCATGGATTGCTAAAATGGACGAACAGAATAAAGCTTCTTTTTTTTTAATTCAATCAGTACTCAGGATGCTAACAATAAGGGCGGCAACTGACACTTTTTATTTCACTAACGTGCTAAATTGTCGCTATTTCGAGACGTTTAGCTGGTCTGCGCGAGTGGATTGTAGAATTGGGTATTCGCAAGTTTGGCTGCGACGGACCGACAAGGAAGAGTAATGAAAAACTTAGAAGCAATACGACAATGCGTTGCCAAGTTCGCGGCGGAGCGGGACTGGGACCAGTTTCACTCACCTAAGAATCTGGCCATGGCCCTGAGTGTTGAGGTCGCTGAGCTGATGGAGCATTTTCAATGGTTAAGCGAGGCTCAATCGGGAGACTTAGATGAGAGCACTCGGGCTGCCGTTGCTGATGAGATCGCCGACGTGCAGGTATACCTAGTGCGTATCGCCGATAGCTTAGGAGTCGATATTCTGTCGGCGGTGGCTACTAAGATGGAAAAGAATGCGCAGAAGTACCCGGCAGATAAGGTTCGTGGTAGTGCTAAGAAATATAATGCATATTAGTGATTCGCTTAGGCTGCAAGCAACGCAATGATCGGCACAGTCCTTGTAGCAGTTTATGGCACGCTTAAAAAAGGCCTTGGAAACCACGGCCTGATGGCGCAAGCCCAATTCTTGGGTTGCGATAAGCTTACGCAGATTTGTCTATACGATATCGGCCCCTATCCCGGTGCGCGCTTGGAGGCTTCTGCGGGCATAGATGTTGAAGTATATGCCATAAGCCAATCACATTTAGCCGAGTTGGACCTGCTGGAGGAATATGACCCAGCAGCACCTGCCAGTAGTCTGTATACACGCGCGCTGTTGCCGACCCGCTTTGGATTGGCGTGGGTGTATCTCTATCAGGGGCAGATATCGGGAAAGCCCTGCCTACGCAGTGGCACATGGCAGCCGTTGAGCTAACAGCCCATCGACTTATTAAATGAGGAAGAAGCGTGAATAGTGAAGGCATTATCGATCTGCGCAGTGACACGGTTACCGAACCATCGGGCGCCATGCGCTCCGCAATGCTAGCGGCACCGGTTGGCGACGACGTCTACGGTGAAGATCCTACCGTGAATAAACTGCAGGCCGTACTGGCAGAGATGACGGGAATGGAGCAGGGCTTGTTCATGCCCTCTGGCACTCAGTCAAATTTGGTGGCGCTCATCAGCCACTGCGCGCGCGGTGATGAATATATAGTGGGACAGCAGGCCCATACCTATAAGTATGAAGGCGGCGGTGCTGCAGTGTTAGGCGGCATTCAGCCACAGCCTCTCGAGTTTAATGAGCAGGGTGGCTTGGATCTAGGCGCGGTTAAAGCGGCCATTAAACCTCTAGATAATCATTTCGCTAGAACGCGGCTACTCTGTCTCGAGAACACTATGCAAGGCAAGGTGCTGCCGCTTTCCTATATTAGTGAAGCCGTTCAGTTTGCTAAACAGCATCGCCTTGGCCTGCATCTCGATGGCGCTAGAGCGTTCAATGCGGCAGTCGCCAGCGGCGTGAGTATAGCTCAACTTGTTGCGGGTTTCGACAGTGTGTCGATTTGCCTATCCAAGGGACTTGGTGCGCCAGTGGGGTCAGTACTCTTAGGGAATAAAGACTTCATAGAATCTGCGCGGCGTTGGCGCAAGATTACAGGAGGAGGTCTTCGCCAAGCAGGAATACTAGCAGCAGGGGGGCTTTTTGCATTGAGCCATAACATTGATCGCCTCGAGCAGGACCATGAACGCGCCAAGTTACTCGCGACTAACTTGAGAGCATTGGGTTTCGCGGTGGAGCCCGTGCAGACCAATATGCTGTTCGTGCAAAGTGGCCCCCACGACCCTAAGCAGCTTTGTGAAAAGCTATTAGAACAGGGCATAAAAGTCTCTGCGGCGCCCCGCCTTCGTCTGGTTACACACTTAGATATCGATGACGCTGATATCGAGAAGATATCGTCCGCTTTCCGCCAAATCGTGGGCTAAAATACCCGCTGTTACGCCGGTTTCATTCGCTAGACCTTTCCTTTATGATGAACGCTCTTTTTATGGCAAGCGGTTTTTTGAGGCCGCGCGATTTGCCACTGCGAGTTAGGTAGACCAACGTATGGAAACGCCCAAGGCTGAAAAGTTATTTAAAGCCGGTGAAGTCATCATGTCCCAGGGAGAGATGGGATCATGCGCATATTTTATTCAAGAAGGTCGTGTAAGAATTGTCGTCGAAAAGGCTGATGGTAGTTTTCTCGACATGGGTACTCGCGGTCCCGGGAGTATCATTGGTGAAATGGCCATTGTTGACAATCAGCCCCGCAGCGCCACCATTGAATCTCTTGAGAACTGCACACTTTTAGAGATCACCAAAGAGGATTTCGCCCGCAGTGTTAAAGGGGCAAACCCCATTGTGCGGCTCATCTCGCAAGTCATCTTGATGCGCTATCGCGATATCTTAAGACGCTCGCACACTCTCACTGAAGACGGTCCAGGTTGTCCCTCGCCAGAGGATTCTGAGCGCGCCTATGCCGAACAGACTAACGTGGTCGAGTCGATCAAGCTAGCCAACGAGTTCAAAGTCGCGATCGCAGCCAAGCAACTGATTTTGCACTACCAGCCTATCTATTCTATCTCTACAGGGCAGGTGCTTGGTTTCGAAGCGCTCATGCGCTGGCAGCATCCTCAACGAGGTCTCGTGCCACCGGATGAGTTCATTCCGATGGCCGAAGATAGCGGCTTGATTATAGAGGCGTGTCGCTGGGCGCTTGGGGAAGTATGCGAAATGTTGGCTAGGCTCGACGCAGTGCGTCCGGATCTTAAAGATCTCTATGTCAGTGTTAATTTCTCCGCCACCGATTTTGAAGAAAGTAATTTCCTCGAAGCGTTTAGTGAGATTCTGCAGCGCAATAACACTCCGGCTAAACGTATTCACATCGAGATTACTGAGCGCCTATTGTTGAAGAAGCCTAAGAACGTTAAGGAGACTTTAGATAATTGCCGCAAGCTAGGCATGAAGGTTGTAATCGATGATTTTGGGACCGGTTATTCGTCCTTGAGTTATCTACACCAATACCCAATCGATACCCTCAAGATTGACCGTAGCTTCATTCACAATATGCGCAGTGACAAAGCAGTGCTGGGACTGGTTAAGTCGATTCTCACTCTGCGTGAGAATATGAACATCGATATCGTTGCAGAAGGGGTGGAGGAGTTAGAGGAGGCCCAGCTGCTTTCGCAGCTCAATTGCGATTCTGCGCAAGGCTATTATTTCTCTCGACCAATTTCCGAGAACGCGCTAAGTGCGTTACTTGAAAAATCGAACCCACCTCGTCACTAAGCTGCAGTGTTGCAGAGTCTTAGGGGCGTATAGGTTTAGCGCTAACACAAGAAAAACAATAACGCTCGTTTAGGAATTCAATTGGAAAGTCTCACCTCTTGGATCGCAAATAGTGCTGCCAATGATCTAGCCTTGGCTCTGCTTAGCAATGTGCCTGGTTCTCCTCCAATCTTACAAACGATCCATCTACTGAGTATTGTCGCCATCATGGCCTCCGCCTTGATGATCGACCTGCGCATACTCGGCCTTGCAGTTCCCTCGCAAGATATTCATGAGATGGCAGGGCGCTTGCGTTTCTGGGCCTTGGGGGGAGTGATTGGTGTCTTCTCCTCGGGAATATGGTTCGTCCTTGCCAGACCTAATCGCTATTTCAATAATCCGGTCTTTCAGATCAAGTTCGCTCTGCTTCTCCCCGCCTTGTTGTGCAGCTATTGGATCTTCCGCATGGCTGTTCGGAACCCGAATTTCTTCGGCACCCATCTGTGGCGTGCAAGACTATTGGCAACGGTATCGCTATTGCTCTGGGTAGCCGTCGTACTTGCCGGGCGCTGGATAGCTTACTCGGAGTATCTGTTTTGGCCAGCCTAGTGATGAGCAATTCGACTCAACGCCTCCGCCAATTTGCAATGCGGGAGGCAATCCTGTGAGTGATTTTTGGCTATGGCTAGAGATGCTGCCATTGGCGTTAGAGATCGGGGCTACTTGGTGGTTTCCCTTTATGGAGTCGCTGCATGTCCTGAGTTTGGCGATAATGCTTGGTGCCATAGTAATGCTCGATCTACGGGTACTAGGGTGGGCTGCGCTACGCTACTCCGTCTCCAGTCTCAATCGAGAGTTGGTGCCTTGGTCCGCTGGCGCGTTTCTTATCGCTAATATCACAGGTCTTGCGATGTTTATAACGCGTGCCTCGAACCATGTTGAGAACCCCGCGTTTCAGATAAAAATGCTCTTGCTCCTACTTGCAGGTATCAATATTGGCTTTTTCCACTTCCGTGTATTGCGCAGCGTGGGCGCCTGGGATATCCAGTCGCCGGCCCCACTTGCGGCGAGAGCGGCCGCTGCCTCCTCTTTGCTTCTGTGGGTTGGCGTAACGCTCGCGGGTCGGTGGATAGGGCATGTCATCTAGCTCAGCTTAAGCCGCGCCTATGCTAGACTTACGCTTTCGTCCTATTAGGAAGTGTTTGCATGGCGGCTACAGAAGACTCTTCTCGCACTAGTATCGTACCGGGTACTCCGACGGTGAGTTCGCGCTATATGAATCTATTGCCTGGTGATGAGCAGCGCGCGAATTATGCCCGGCAGGTAAACTCGGCACTGTACTCCATTGCTGCTCCCACCCCAGTCTCTGCGCCTACTACTCTTCTTTGGTCCAAGTCCGTAAGCGCCGACCTGGGTTTCGATAGAAAATTTTGCGAAAGTGCAGAGTTCGCCGCATTGATGTCGGGCAATAAGACCTTTCCTGGAAGCGAGCCTTTCGCTATGCGCTATGGCGGCCATCAGTTCGGGCAGTGGGCGGGGCAACTGGGTGATGGCCGCGCGATAAACTTAGGCGAGTTGGCAGCAAGCGACGGCCGGGTTCTCAACCTACAGCTCAAAGGCGCCGGTCCTACTCCTTATTCTAGAGGTGCAGATGGGCGGGCCGTGTTGCGCTCCTCTGTACGGGAATATCTGTGTAGTGAGGCGATGTTCCATCTTGGTGTGCCGACCACGCGTGCTCTTAGCCTCGTGCTTACCGGGGACGAGGTGCTGCGAGACATGTTTTACGATGGCAATGCACAGCAGGAGCCAGGGGCAATAGTGTGTCGCGTGGCGCCTACGTTCATACGCTTCGGACACTTTCAGCTATGTGCCTATCGTGGTGAGACCGAGATACTAAAGCAGTTGATGGATCACACAATCGTCGCCGATTTTCCGCATCTACCCAATCCTGCTGAGTGTGCAGAGGCGCAGAGGCGACAGGTCTATCTGCGTTGGTTCGAGGAAGTATGTAGGCGAACTGGCGATATGGTACTTGCCTGGATGCGCGTTGGCTTCGTGCATGGCGTGATGAACACCGACAATATGTCGATACTCGGCCTCACCATCGACTACGGACCCTATGGCTGGATCGATGACTATAATCCGGAGTGGACGCCCAATACCACAGATGCGCAGGGGCGTCGTTACCGTTTCGGCCAGCAGGCTGATATCGCCCTGTGGAATCTCTATCAACTGGCCAATGCTCTTCTAGTCGTGCTGGAAGACCCAGACCCTGTGCAGAAGATTCTGGAGGACTATCAGCGCTATTACGATGCTGCATGGACCACTATGATGCTGAGCAAATTGGGTCTCACTACTAATCTTGGTGAGAGCGACGATGCGCTGCTCGCAGAGTTGTTAGCATTGCTAGCGGAGCAGGAGACGGATATGACGATCTTTTACCGCAAGCTAGCCGATTTCGATCCAAGCCTGCCCGCTTCGGACCTGCTTAGCGTTGTCGAGGAAGCATTCTATGCACCAGATGCAATGCCTCAGGAGCTGCATGCACGCTACGAAGTATGGGCGAATACCTATGCTACTCGGCTTCGCGGCGAAGCCCTCGATTATGAAACCCGCAAAACAAACATGAACGCGGTGAACCCGTGGTTTGTGCTGCGTAATTACCTCGCCCAAGAGGCTATCGAGCACGCCCAGAAGGGCGACTATAGTATGCTCTACGCCCTAGATGAAGCCCTCCTAAACCCCTATGTCGAGCAAGCACAGTTTGCTCAATTCTTTGCGAAACGACCCGAATGGGCTCGACATCGTGCGGGTGCCTCTATGCTTTCCTGCAGCTCCTAAAAATTCTCGACGGATATTAAAGAAATCCACATAGAACTCTTCAGCGTAATATTTCTTTGTAAGAATACACGGTAGTGGGTAGGGCTTAGCTCCTGAGTCCTTCACTCGCTTGCGCCTAATTGCCTGTTAACGCGTCACTATATCTTAGGCGGATAGTTCCGATCCTTTTGTCATTGCCCTTTGGGCACGGAGAACGTCATTTTGAAATTTCTTTTAAGGCATCCCCTTGTTTGTGTGTTTGCGCTTGCAATGATAGGTCTAAGTGTTGCGGTGATTAGCAAAGTTCAGGAAAAGGAACAAGGCGGCGGTATGCCGGCGTTCGCCAGAGGGGGAGCAGGAGGGGCGACAGCAGTGAATGTTGCGCAAGTCTCTCAGCAGCTGATGTTCGATCAGGTGGAGTCGGTCGGCACCGCGGTGGCGAACGAGTCAGTCAATTTAACGCCGAAAGTCTCGGACACCATCAGTCGAGTTGGCTTTCAAGACGGTGACTTGGTGCGCGCGGGCGACATACTCGTCGAGCTCACCAATGCATCAGAGACGGCGCGACTGTCCGAAGCGCAGTCCACCGCCGACGAGGCGGTGCGCCAATATGAGCGTCTGCGAACGCTCAATGGCGACAATCTTATTTCAGCAACCGATCTGGATGCCGCAAGGACTCGTGCGGAGACCGCACAAGCACGCCTAGAGGGTGTGATCGTGGCGATGGACGATCGACTCATCCGCGCCCCTTTCTCGGGTGTGCTGGGCTTCCGAAATGTCAGCGAAGGGTCTCTGGTGTCTCCTAATACAATCATTACGACACTCGATGATATCTCTGTGATCAAGCTCGACTTCAGTATCGCCGAGGCCTATCTGGCGCAGATTGCTAGCGGTCAGACAATCCGAGCGGAGAGCATCGTGTACCGCGGTCGTCAGTTCGATGGCACTGTTCAAGTTGTAGGGTCTCGCATTGATCCTGTCACGCGCTCGGTCCAGGTTCGTGCAGTGATCGACAACTCCGGAGGGGAACTGCGGCCCGGTATGTTAATGACCGTGTCTGTGGCGTTGAACTCTGTTCAGGCTGTCGTGGTTCCAGAGCAGTCTTTAGTGCCGCGCTCGGGAAAGCAATTCGTGTTCGTCGTTGATGAAGCAAATGTCGCGAAACAAGTGGAGGTTGTTATCGGTCGGCGTCGCCCTGGAATAGTGGAGATTATTCAGGGCGTCAGTTTGGGAGACATGGTGGTGACGGAAGGGCTTGCACGATTGCGGCCAGGGCAAACTGTGCAGGTGCTCAAATCCGCTAACTCGGAGTTCACGAGTCCTGCAGGGCGAAGCCTCGGCAGTGACGCAGCGTTTCCTTCAACTTGAACTGAATTTTACTCTAGGCGTCTCCTATGATTCTTTCCGATATCTCCGTTAAGCGTCCCGTCTTCGCTACCGTCATCAGCCTAGTGTTGATATGTTTCGGTGTCCTTTCTTTCCTACAATTACCTCTGCGCGAGTACCCCGATACTAGCCCTCCGATTGTTACCGTTAGTACAAGCTATCCCGGTGCCTCCGCGGAAATTGTTGAATCTCAGATCACGCAGCTGATCGAAGATCAGATCAATGGAATAGAGGGAGTATCGTCGATTAACTCCTCTAGCAGTGACGGTAGCTCGCGAGTGACCGTGGAGTTCAACGTCGGCAGGGACATCGACCAAGCGGCCAACGATATACGCGACAAGATCTCGCGAGTCACACGGGCCCTTCCCGAAGAGGTGCAGCCACCGCAGATAGCAAAGGCCGACAGCGAAGCTCGCCCGATTCAAAACTTTAGTCTTACTAGTTCAGAGATGGATTTTTTGGCGCTCAACGACTATGCAAACCGATTTATTATCGATCAGTTTGCTGTGATCGATGGAGTGGCGAGTGCACAACTACGCGGTAATGGCGGTTTCGCGATGCGGGTATGGCTCGATCGCGTCGCTCTCACTGCTCGAGGCCTTACAGTAATCGATGTAGAGAACGCCCTGCGTCGACAGAACCTTGAATTGCCAGCGGGGCGCATTGATTCGACTGATCGAGAGTTTAGCGTGAGAGTAGAGCGAGTCTATCAATCCGCTGAAGATTTTCAGCGATTAGTCATAGACCGCGGTGACGATGGACATCTCGTGACATTAGGCGAGGTGGCGCGTGTCGAGATCGGTTCTGCCAATGATCGCAGTACTAACCAAGGCAATGGTGTGGAGTCTGTTGGCATTGGAATCGTAAAACAGTCTACCGCGAACAGTTTGAATGTGCTGCGCGCGACAACTGCATTGGCGGAACGCATTAGTGCGACGCTGCCGCCCCATATGCAGCTAATTTCTTCATCGAGTGATGCGGCTTTCATCGAGAGTTCGATTGCGGCTGTTTATCAAACTATTTTCATGACGATGCTTCTGGTCAGTATCGTTATCTATATGTTCCTAGGCTCCTTCCGCGTCATGTTAATTCCGGTTGTGACGATTCCAGTGTGCCTACTCGCTGCATTCTCGGTGCTTGGCGCCTTAGGCATGTCCATCAACCTGATAACACTATTGGGCCTTGTACTCTGTGTAGGGTTGATCGTCGACGACTCGATCGTTGTGCTTGAGAATATTCAACGCCGAGTAGAGGCAGGTGAGCCACCCTTGCTGGCCGCCTTTAATGGGACACGACAGGTCGGTTTTGCAGTGATTGCCACAACTGCTGTGTTGATTGCTGTATTCGTACCTGTGGTCTTCATGGAAGGAAGTACAGGAATTATTTTCTATCAGTTGGCGGCCACGATTGGTGGCGCGGTTATTTTCTCAACGATACTTGCCTTGTCGTTAACTCCGATGATGGCATCTAAGTTGCTGACTACTCACGCCCATGAGAGTTGGTTAACCCGCTATGTCGATCGTTTTTTCCGGTGGCTGCAGCGTGGCTACCACAATACTCTGGCGCAGTGTTTGCGACACGCCCGTTGGGTTTTCGCAGTATTGGGTTTGGTTGGTGTAGCAATTTATTTCCTGCTGCAGCAGCTACCATCTACCTTTGCTCCTTCAGAAGATCAGGGTGTCTTCTTTGCCAATTTTTCTGGCCCGGAAGGTGCCAGTCTAGAATTCATGAAGGAGCAGGCGACCCTTTTACAAGATGAGATAATGCCTTATCTCGATTCGGGTGCAGTAGAGAATGTTGTCATGCTAGTGCCAGGTTGGGGCGGCGGTGGAGGCGTTAATAGTGGTATCGCGATCGTGTCACTTCCCCAGTGGCAGGATCGAACGCTCTCGACCCAACAAGTGATGAATGAACTTAATCAGAAGTGGTCTCAATATCCTGCTGTCCAAGTATTCACCTTCATGCGCTCTGGGCTCGTACGTGGTGGTGGTGGGCAGCCGATACAGTTTGTCTTGGGAGGCCGTGAATATGAGGAGCTAGCGCAATGGCGTGATGTGCTCATCGAGCGGGCGAATGAAAGTGGTCTGTTTACTCGAGTCCAATCGGATTACGAGGAAACTAAACCTACGTTAACAATCACAGTGGACAAGCTGCGAGCGGCAGATCTTGGTGTGTCGATCCAATCCATCGGTCGAACTCTGCAGGCCATGATGAACGAGAGTCGCGTCACTACATTCTCAGATCGCGGCGAAGAGTACGATGTCATTCTGCAGGCAGAAGATTCGCAGCGTGCCTCCCCCGATGACCTCACGAATATTTATGTGCGCTCGGATAGCAGTGGCAGGCTTATACCTTTAGGTAATTTAATCACCGTGGACAATACGTCTGGCCCTGGTTCGCTTAGCCGCTATAACCGAGTGCGTGCGATTACGATCAGTGCGGGATTGAGTGCCGGGGCATCACTAGAAGAAGGTCTAGCATTCTTAGAGAGCGTCGTGCGAGAGGAGTTGCCCGACTACGCGCAAGTCGACTACAAAGGCGAGTCCTTAGACCTGAAGGAGTCAGGCGGCGGTCTTGCGTTGATCTTCGGTCTGGCGCTGCTGATGGTATTCCTCGTATTAGCCGCACAGTTCGAGAGTTTTGTGCACCCAATGGTGATTATGACGACCGTGCCACTGGCTATCTTCGGTGCACTTCTCGGCCTATTCCTTACCGATGGCAGTCTGAACCTGTATAGCAATATCGGGCTTATCGTACTGGTGGGTATCGCGAGTAAGAACGGCATTCTTATTGTGGAGTTTGCGAACCAGTTGCGTGACGAAGGGAAGGAGTTTGGCGAGGCCTTGGTCGAGGCCTGTGACCTGCGCCTACGCCCGGTGTTGATGACAGCCTTGTCGACAATCATGGGGGCTATCCCTTTGATCATGTCCACTGGAGCGGGCTCGGAGAGTCGCATACTCCTAGGGGTTGTGATCTTCTCTGGCGTATTGATGACCACACTGATGACGCTGTTCGTAGTGCCAGTGGTCTATCAATTGATAGCGAAGAACACCAGTTCACCCGAAGCCGTGGCGACCTTGCTTAAGAAAATGCAGAGCAAGCAAGACCAGCAGGTGGATACACCACCGGCTGGTGGCTTACAGGTCTAAGTTCTAAGGTCCAGATCGGGGAGAGTGAGAAGCGTTATTGCAGCTGTAGCGCCCTGTTTCTCTCCCCCTTCTAGACTGCCATTGCGCAGTTCGAACGCGGCTTTCTTCTCTACCAACTCGCAGGGCAAAATCGCCAGTATCTCGAATTTTCCTGAGTCGGTTAGTGCCACGCTGACTATCTCGCCAACACTCTGGCCTTGATGAAGCAGTAAAGAATCTACGCTGACAGGAAAGCCCTCTACGCTGGCGCGGAACAGGCGTTTCTTGGCCGTGCCGCGGTAGTGCATACGCGCCACAATCTCCTGTCCCGTATAGCAGCCTTTCTTAAAATCGACATGACCCATTAGGTCGTAGTTGAGCAGCTGCGGAGTATAGTTCTCCTGGATATCTGGATGGATATGCACAATCCCCTGACGAATATCCGCAAGATCCCATTCCTCCAAGTCATCGGTCACCCCTAGACTTTGAATGCGCTCTATTAGGGTTTCATTCTCAACTGCGACTAATACCTCGAAGCGGGCCTGGGCATCGGGCAATCGATAGACACACGCCGTGTCGACGCTCAGCGACTCGCCGGCGCTGCTTGGCGCTGCGCCGAATAACTCGATAACTGTGCTGGTCGCATCGGCGCCGTAGATTCCGTAGCGCTCGAACTGGGCTGTCTTGATAGACGTGCTGGCCTTGGAGAATACGATGTACTTGTCTAGGGTCTTGCGTAGCGCGTTGCCCATGCCCGACTGGCACAGCAGCAAAATATCTTGGCCGAGTAATAACACTCGCATATCGCTGATAACACGGCCCTTTAGGTCGCAATAAGTGGCCAGTAGGGTGTGCTGCGCGCTGAGCTTGCTAAGATTACAACTCAGCTGCCCCTGCAGGAACGTATTCGCATCGTCGCCATTGACGGCGATTAGGTCGAAATTATTTAAGTCTGCCAGCGTACATGCCATGAATCGCGCCCGGATAAAATCAGTTATTTGGGTTATTATGAACAGGCTTTTATCCCTATTCAGGTTGCTACATGTTATCAGAAATTGAGTATAAGAAACTGGCTTGGCATAGCCGTCGCGGTATGCGCGAACTGGACTTGCTGTTGTTGCCTTTTGTCGATGCCGTTCTTCGCGAAATCAGTGAGGAAGATCAAGCCTTGTACAAGCTATTATTGGACGAGGAAGATCAGGATTTATATAACTGGCTTGTCCTTCGCACTCCTGCGCCGAACGAGGGGCTAGCGAAGATCGTAGGCGTTATTCGCGCCTCCCGCTAAATTGACTGGTCACAAGGCACAAGGATGCGTGCATGCTGATCTGGCTACCACTTCGCCCATCGCGTTGGCTGTGCGCTTTGCGCTGCTTGCAGTACGTCTGCGCCGCTCTCGCAGTGTGGCACATCGACTGGCCCTTAGCCCTGCAAATTGTGGCGCTGCTCTTGATAGCGGCCCATGGGCGGCGGCAAGCGCCACTGCCAAAAGCCCTCTTGCTCGACCAAAGCGGTTTGCAACTGATTTATGGGCAACGGCGTGTGTGGGCACGGCTGGCGGCGCAATGTTATTGCAGTGAATATCTACTGGTGTTGCGGGTAGTGCTGGAAGCGGATCAGCACGAGGACGTACAGGGCAGGGCGCTAGGCCGTCAATGTTGCTTGGTATTGCTGCCGGATTCGAGTACGCGAGATGCCTTACGACGGCTAAGAGTCTATCTGCGTTGGCACGCACAGGTGCCAACTGATTAGTCTCGTATCAGCAGCGTAGGCGTCTAGGGGTTGTTCAAGAGGGCATTGCGGGGCACTAGGATAGTGTCTTCGGCCTTGTCCAGCTGCCCTGGATGATCGACTGTGAAATGCAGGCCGCGACTCTCCTTACGCGCAATAGCGCACTCCACGATTAGGCTGGCGACGAGCACTAAGTTGCGCAGCTCCAATAGGTCCTTACTGACAATATAATGTTTGTAGTACTCGTCGGTCTCTTGCGCCAATAAGCTTATGCGACGCTTAGCCCGCTGCAGGCGCTCGTCTTTGCGGACGATGCCCACGTAGGCCCACATGAAACGGCGCAGCTCGTCCCAATTGTGCGAGACGACTACTTCTTCATTCGAGCGAGTAACGAGGCTTTCATCCCAGCCTGGAATGTCGTCAGTTAACTGGGTTGTCGCAAGCTTGGCGCGGATGTCTTCGCTGGCGCTAAAGGCTAGGACGAAACATTCCAACAAGGAGTTGCTGGCCATGCGATTTGCGCCATGTAAGCCGGTAAAGGTGGTCTCGCCGATTGCATAGAGGTTGGGTAGGTCCGTGTGTCCCATCTTATCGACCATTACACCACCACAGGTGTAGTGGGCCGCTGGAACTACAGGGATACGGTCTTTAGTAATGTCGATGCCAAACTTCAAGCAGCGCGAATAAATAGTCGGAAAGTGTTCCTTTATGAACGCTGCCGGTTTGTGCGTGATGTTGAGGTAAACGCAATCACAGCCGAGCCGCTTCATCTCGTGATCGATAGCTCTGGCAACTATATCGCGTGGGGCAAGCTCGCCACGCGCGTCGAATTGCGGCATAAAGCGAGTGCCATCTTCTAGCTCAAGCCAGGCACCTTCTCCGCGCAGCGCCTCGGTTATGAGGAAGGACTTTGCATGGGGATGATAGAGGCATGTGGGGTGGAACTGATTGAATTCCATATTGGCTACCCTGCAGCCGGCACGCCATGCCATCGCGATCCCGTCCCCTGTCGCGCCATCGGGGTTGGTCGTAAACAAATAGGCCTTACTGGCACCACCGGTGGCGAGGATGACAAATTTCGCCCTAAACAAGTCGATGTTGCCGGTGCTCGGGCAGAAGATATAAGCGCCAACGCATTGCTCGCCCTCAAGGCCAAGTTTCTTGCGGGTAATGAGATCGATAGCGACGCGGTTCTCGAATAGATCGATGTTGGGGCTCAGCTTAGCGCGATGCGCTAAGGTCTCGAACACCGCACGGCCCGTAGCATCTGTAGCATGGATAATTCGACGATGGCTGTGGCCGCCTTCTTGAGTAAGGTGCAAAGGCGCCAGGTTGTCTGGCTTTAATGGTGCGCGGGCGGCGCCTTCCTTTGCCTCGTCTGGCGACACAGTGGTAAATGGCACGCCTTGCTCCACTAGCCACTTCACGCAGGCGCCACTGTTCTCCACTATGTGACTGACCATGTCGCGATGGCACAGGCCTGCGCCCGAGTCGAGAGTGTCCGCGATATGGTCTTCTATACTGTCCTCATCGTCTAAGACTGCGGCTATACCGCCCTGCGCCCAGAAGGTCGCGCCCTGACTCAACTCGCCCTTGCTGATAACTGCCACTTTTGCGAAATCCGCAGATTTCAATGCTAGTGTCAGTCCGGCAGCGCCGCTGCCAATGATCAATATGTCGTAGTCGTAAACAGTTGTGGTATTGTTGGCGCTCATTGTCTTGGCGTTCGGTCATTGAAGAGTGAGGTGTGTACGCCCAGCAACAGGCAGCGGACTCACGAAGCGGCCTATATTACAGTCAGGTAGATAGAAAGTGCTAATCGAGACTGTGGCTTGTTACAAATTTTCAACGCTGTCAGAACTAAAGTTAATCCCCGTGGTCTATTCCTTGACGAATTTAAGCTTATTGAGACACTTTAATGTTCAGCTGCATACGGCTAGGAGACGTGCGCTATGAAGCACGAAACCGATCAGCAGCTGGTAGACCGAGTCCTCGCTGGGGACAAGTCGGCGTTTAATTTCCTTGTGCTGCGCTATCAACACAAGGTGGCCGCGTTGATCTCGCGCTTCGTTAAGGATTCCCACGAGGTCGAGGATGTATCGCAAGAGGCTTTTATTAAGGCCTATCGCGCTCTCAAATTATTCCGCGGCGACAGTGCCTTTTACACATGGCTGTACCGTATAGCCGTGAACACCGCTAAGAACTATCTGGTATCTCGCGGCAGGCGGCCACCGTCCACTGATTTCGACATAGACGATGCGGAATTGGTGGAGGATACTCCGGCACTACGCGAGAGCGAGACCCCCGATGGGCAGCTGCAGCGCGATAAACTAGAGGCATTGATCGATCAAGCGATCGAGGACCTGCCTGAGGATCTGCGCACCGCGTTTCGGCTACGTGAATTCTCAGGGCTTAGCTATGAGGACATCACGCAGATCATGGATTGCCCGGTTGGCACTGTACGCTCGCGTATTTTCAGGGCCCGCGAGGCGATCGATAAAAAAATTCGCGAGTTTATGTGAAATCGTGGAACCAAGTATTCGGAACGTTGTCATACTCGTAACAATGTCAGATTTATGCCATATTTTAAATTTGCTCAGTATGCGTAATATGAAAGATCTAGATCTAAACGATTTACCCCTATCCCCAACTGCCTAGGTGCAGTTGCAGTAAGCAGAGGTATTGCATGAGTTTGGAAAATAGCCACGGTCGCCCTTTGGAAGAATCATTGTCTGCCTTGCTAGACAATGAGGCTGACGATCTTGAGATCCGCAGATTGCTTAAAAATGCTCCTGAAAATAGGGAGTTAGAGCAAACTTGGAGACGATTTAACTTGGTCAGTTCCATGCTGCACCATGAAGACGTAGCCCCTGTTTCGGCGGCCGCCTCGCAGCGCATCTTCGATGCTATCGATGCCGAAGACGCCTACAGCGCTGATTCTCAAGCGCCAGTTATTAAGTCAGTGGGCACGCTCTGGAATGGCTTTGGTCGAATGGCGATCGCCGCATCCGTTGCGCTTGCAGCATTTATCACTTTCCAGTCATTCCTAGACACATCTGTTGGCACCGCTCCAATAGCAGTCCAGAGTGCTCCAGCCGCTGAGTCTATGCAGCTAGCCGATACCAATAGAACGGTTGAATTCGATGAGGCGGCACAGCAGCGGCTCAATGAATATATCGACAGTGCTTCTATCCAGTACATCGATAACAATAGCGATAGACCGCAGTTTAATATCTTCGAAGACTCACAGCTGATTCGCCAAGTTAATCAGATCGAACCTTAATTATTCCGGTCGAGTAGGGCTGCTTAGGCAGCCTTGTTTGCCGCACCTACTCTCCAGTTCGCACTTTGTAATCTTTTCATACAAAGCTTGCCCGCCAATCGTTCGCGCTGTACTTTACGACTCTAACACCAGAGCGGCTCCTGTTGCCGTGTCTGTGTGTTCCGTTTTTTGGGAGTCAAAGTATGAAATTACTATGCCGGACGGCGCGCTCAAATCTACAAGCCCCGATATTCGCGCTTCTGCTCACTCTATTCTCGGTTCCGTCCAATGCCGCCTCTTCCTTGCCGGATTTTGCGGATCTCGTCGAAAAAAATGCCCCGGCCATCGTCAATATAGCGACGCTGCAGTCAGCGCGCTCCCGTGGCGTGGGCCGGGGCGATGATATCGAGGAGCTTCTGCGCCGACTTGCTCCAGAAGATCAGCTTCCGCCCGATTTTGACGATATGCCCTCGCGGCCACGCGGTGGCGTAGGTTCTGGATTTATTATCTCCGAAGACGGCTATCTCATTACCAATCACCATGTTGTTACTGGCGCTGATCAAATTACGGTGACCCTTAATGATCGCCGCGTGTTCGAGGCGACTGTTATTGGTACCGATGAGCTGTCCGATGTGGCGCTGCTCAAGATCGAGGCCACCGGCCTGCCTGCCGTCTCTTTCGGAGACTCCGAGAAGATCCGAGTTGGGGAGTGGGTGCTCGCGATTGGCTCTCCTTTCGGACTAGAGTTCTCCGCTGCGGCTGGCATCGTGAGTGCAAAAGGACGCGCTGTGCCCGGCAATCAAACGAATTATGTGTCTTTTATTCAGACCGATGTGGCGATAAATCAGGGTAACTCCGGTGGTCCCTTGTTTAATCTAGAGGGGGAGGTCATCGGCATCAACTCGCAGATACTCAGTAGCTCAGGCGGCTCTAACGGTGTGTCCTTCGCTATCCCGAGCAGCGTTGCCTTGAATGTAGTCGAACAGCTGCGCGAGACCGGAACGGTTAGTCGTGGGCTATTGGGTGTGCTTATCAAGGATGTCGACTTTGCGCTAGCAGAGGCCTTCAGTATGCCTCGACCGCGTGGTGCTTTTGTAGACGAAGTGCAGCCTAGCAGCCCAGCGGAGCAGGGCGGGGTACAGAACGACGACATTATCATTGGCTTCAACGATCGTGAGATCGAGTCCTCTTCGCAGTTACCTTTCTATGTAGGTCAGGTACGCCCAGGCAGTACTGCTCGCCTTACTATCATGCGTGATGGTGCGGTTATTCAGCTCAATGTCGTAGTGGGTAGTCTGCCGGGCAGTGGTGTAGCCTCCGCTAATCCACAGGTAGAGCCTCCGCGTGCAAACACGCTCGGGCTTACAGTTAGCCCGCTTAGCCAAGAGGCACAAAGAGTGGCCGGAATCGTGGGTGTGCGTGTCGATGAGCTCGATGCAGGTCCTGCAGCGAATGCAGGGCTATTAAGCGGCGATGTCATTATTGAACTCAACCGCCTTGCGGTTCCGACTATAGAGGCTTTCGGGCTTGCGGTGGAGACACTGCCTAGCGAAGGTTTCGTGCCTATCCGCATCTGGCGCGAGGGCCGCGGCACCACTTTGGTGTTGGAGCTGGAATAAAGCGGATGCTAGGAGCCTGCCCTGCAGGTTCCTACAGTTTAATATTCCACTGACAGTGTGGGCCTTATGCTGTAGACTTGCCGGCTTGCTTTTCACTGCTCTACGGCTAATCTGTTTAGGCTGCGCAATTGGCGCAAAGCCCCGCGGGCTCTGGCCGAAGGCAAGAAAACCATCCCCCATTAATTATTGATTTGTGATCCTATTCTGTGAGCGACCTTAGCCATATCCGCAATTTCTCGATTATTGCCCACATCGACCATGGTAAATCCACCTTGGCGGACCGATTCATTCAAACCTGCGGCGGCCTTGCCGATCGAGAAATGGATGCCCAAGTACTGGACTCCCTCGACATCGAACGCGAGCGCGGTATTACCATCAAGGCACAGAGCGTAACGCTCTACTACACCAGTCTTGCGGGTAAACGTTATCAGTTCAATCTCATCGACACTCCGGGGCACGTTGACTTCACATATGAGGTCTCGCGCTCTTTAGCCGCCTGCGAAGGTGCGCTGTTGGTTGTCGATGCTGGACAAGGCGTGGAAGCGCAATCCGTTGCGACCTGTTATACCGCGATCGAGCAGGGTCTCGAGGTAATCCCTGTTCTGAATAAGATGGACTTGCCACAGGCCGAGCCTGAGAAGGTGCGCCAAGAGATCGAAGAGATTATCGGCATCGACGCCTCCCAGGCGGTATGCGCAAGCGCGAAGACTGGCTTGGGCGTCATCGAGATTCTAGAAGAAATAGTAAGGCTCGTTCCTCCGCCTGTCGGCGATGTGGATGCTCCCTTGCAGGCATTGATTATCGACTCCTGGTTCGATAACTACCTAGGCGTAGTATCTCTAGTGAGAGTTAAACAAGGCACCTTGCGCAAAGGCGACAAGATTATTGTTAAGACACTGGGCAAATCCCAGCTCGTCGATGGCGTCGGGGTTTTCTCTCCTAAACGCTTGGAGACGGGAGTGTTGCGCGCTGGCGAAGTAGGCTGGATGGTCGCAGGTATTAAAGTGATTAAGGGCGCGCCAGTGGGGGATACAATCACTCACGCAGCCACAGCAGACGTTCCAGCTCTGGCAGGTTTCAAGAAGATTCAGCCGCAGGTGTATGCGGGTTTGTTCCCAGTTTCCTCGGATGATTTTGAAGATTTCCGCGAAGCCTTGGAGAAACTCACACTCAATGACGCGTCTTTGTATTACGAGCCCGAGAGCTCGGATGCACTCGGCTTCGGATTCCGTTGCGGCTTTCTTGGCATGCTCCACATGGAGATTATCCAAGAGCGTTTAGAGCGCGAATACGACCTGTCCTTGATTACCACTGCACCAACCGTAGTCTATGAAGTGCTGCTGACCAATGGCAAAACCGTACGCGTAGATAGTCCATCTGCATTGCCCTCTATCACGTCCATCGATGAGATGCGTGAGCCTATCGTGCTCGCGAGCATGCTCGTACCGCAAGAACATGTCGGTAGCCTCATTACGCTTTGCGTTAGCCGGCGCGGTGTGCAACGCGATATGCAGTTCATAGGCCGTCAGGTGTCCCTGCGTTATGAGTTGCCTATGAATGAAGTGGTACTGGATTTCTTCGATAAACTAAAATCTGCGAGTCGCGGCTATGCCTCGCTCGACTATCATTTCATTCGTTTCCAAGCGGCTAACTTGGTGCGTCTAGATGTCTTGATAAATGGTGAGCGCGTAGATGCACTCGCTTTGATTGTCCATCGCGATCAGGCCCACCACAAGGGGCGCATGTTGGTGGAGAAAATGAAGGAACTGATTCCAAGGCAAATGTATGATGTCGCTATACAGGCCGCTATTGGTGGTCAGATTATCGCGCGTCAGACGGTTAAAGCGCTACGCAAGAACGTGATCGCCAAATGTTATGGCGGCGACGTTAGCCGTAAGAAGAAGCTGTTGGAGAAACAGAAAGCCGGTAAGAAACGCATGAAGCAAGTCGGCAATATAGAGATTCCGCAAGAGGCATTCCTCGCAGTACTAAAGGTAGATAGTTGATGGATATCGATTTTTCATTGGTGCTACTAATACTCGTAGTGATCTCTGGCGTGATCGCCTTGCTGGATCGTCAATTACGCGAGAAAGACCGTAAGGCCGCCGCCGATAGACTGCGTAGTGCTCAGCAACCTCATTCCGAGGCACTACAGGCCGCCATTGCCGAGGCCGAGCGCGAGCCCGTCGTAGTAGAATATGCGAAATCTTTCTTCCCCGTTCTCTTAATCGTATTGGTACTGCGCTCGTTTCTAGTGGAGCCTTTTCAGATTCCATCCGGCTCTATGATCCCAACTCTCGAGGTTGGTGACTTCATACTCGTAAACAAATATACCTATGGCCTAAGGCTTCCGGTGGTTGGCACTAAGATAGTGTCCATCAACGAGCCCAAACGTGGTGAGGTCATGGTCTTCATTCCACCTCACGATAAGCGCTATTTCATAAAGCGAGTAGTGGGCTTGCCTGGTGACACCATTCGCTATGAGGACAAAACCCTGTTCGTGAATGGCGAGCAAGTGATGGCCGAAGTCGTGGACGAGGCGCAGATCGAGATGCCGAATGGCATGATGCAATCGGGTATTCTATTGAATGAGACTCTCGGCGAGGTCGAACACCTAACGCAGATTATCAACACGCCGCAACGGGGCAATGGACGCACAGTCTGGGTGGTGCCAGAAGGTCATTACTTCATGATGGGCGATAATCGCGATAATAGCGCCGATAGCCGTGTGTGGGGCGCCGTGCCAGAGGAGAATATCGTCGGTAGGGCCTTTGCAGTATGGATGCATAAGGAAGCGGGCCTTAGCTTGCCTAGCTTCAGTCGCAACGGACTAATTTATTGAAAACGAGTACTGCGTCGCGCTGTGCCTGTGTGACAGCGCTATAATGATAGGGCTTCATAGTGCATCCAGAGATGCCGTTAACCCCGTAGATTGCAGGTGATGTCATGAACACAATGCTAAACGTTTGGCCCCGCAGGCAGCGCGGATTTTCGAAACTAGGTCTCGTTTTCATGTTGGTCGTACTGGTCAGTGGCCTGACCTTCGCGCTTAAGGTGCTGCCTGTCTACATCGATCATAATTTTGTACAAGGGGTTGCGGAATCGCTACTAGAGAGCGGCCGCGCAAACTCCATGACGCAAGCAGAGGTGCGCGAGGAAATCGCGGCCAGCATGCGAGTCAATAATGTAAGAGACTTCGATCTCGACAGCATAAGCACTAGTCGCGCCAATGGTGCGAGCATCATCAGCATTACCTACGAGCGGCGCATCCCCTTAGTCGCTAATATCGATATCATCCTCAGTTTCGACGACCAGATTCAATAGATGTCTGTATCCGTTCAACAGCTAGAGAAAGCGTTCTCTTACTCGTTCTCAGATCAAAGCCTCGCCCAGTTGGCTTTGACCCATAGTAGTGCCGGTTCAACGAGTAACGAGCGGCTCGAGTTTCTGGGCGACGCGATATTAGGTTTTGTGATCGCCGCGCAGTTGTATGAGCGTTACCCAGAGGCGCCAGAGGGCGAGTTGAGCCGCATGCGTGCGAGTTTAGTGAATCAGCAGAGTCTCGCCGATATCGCCGCCTCCGTGAAGCTTGGCGAGCTCTTGATACTAGGTCCAGGGGAGTTGAAGAGCGGTGGTCGCTCCCGCACCTCGATCCTCTCCGACGCGGTCGAAGCGGTACTAGGAGCAATCTATCTCGATGGCGGTCTCGAGGCTGCACGAAAGACGATTCTACAAATCTATGGCAAGATGCTACTTAGTACTGGTCAGGCCGAGCGTCGTAAGGATGCGAAGACTCTTCTTCAAGAGTTCCTGCAGAGTAAGAGCCTAGCACTCCCGGTTTATGAGGTGCTCTCCATCGAAGGGGAGGACCATTGCCAGACCTTCGTGGTGCGATGTCGGATCGACTTATTAAAACAGGCCACAGAGGGCAGTGGCAGCAATCGCAAATTAGCGGAACAACAAGCTGCTGAGAAAGCGCTTTCGGCCCTCGGGCTGTAGCGTAATCGCAGGCGTATAACGGAACATTTATGCAAGACGAACAGCAAGTACAAGACGAGCAGCGCTGCGGTTTTATCGCCATTGTCGGCCGCCCCAATGTAGGCAAGTCAACGCTCCTCAATCATGTATTGCACCAGAAGATTAGCATCACCTCGCGCAAGCCGCAGACTACTCGACACCGCATCTTAGGCATTAAGACAATTGACGCGAATCAGTTCGTCTATGTCGATACTCCTGGTATGCATAAGAGTCAGAAGAAAGCGATTAATCGCATGATGAATCAGACGGCCACGAGTGCGCTGGATGGCGTCGACGTAGTATTGTTCGTGGTGGAACGACTAGTATTTAACGAGGAGGATCAAATCGTATTAGAGGCTCTTCGCAAAGTGAAGGTGCCAGTGTTGCTGCTAATTAATAAGTGTGATTTGCTCGACACGCGCGAACGACTTCTACCGCATATCGAGCGACTGTCGAAATTACGTGACTTTGCCGAGATCATTCCGCTATCGGTCCTCGGCGGTCACAATATCGATACGGTCGAGAGCTGCGTGAAGAAATACCTCCCAGTTGGCCCTTTCATGTATCCTGAAGATCAGATTACCGACCGCAGTTCTCGCTTCATGGCGGCAGAGATCATTCGCGAGAAGATCACGCGCCAGCTTGGCGACGAGTTGCCTTACGAGGTCACCGTCGAGATCGAGAAATACACTATTCAGGACGCAGTGGTGCACATCCATGCGCTCATATTGGTGGACAAAGAAAGCCAGAAGCAGATCATCATCGGCTCCAAAGGCGATCGACTGAAAACTATCGGCAGTGCTGCGCGGGTTGATATGGAGAGGGCCTTCGAGTCTAAGGTCATGCTCAATCTATGGGTAAAAGTGAAGTCGGGCTGGGCTGACGATGAACGCGCTCTGCAAAGTTTGGGCTATCATCAAGACTAAGCGATAGACCTTCGCTGTAGACGCCTCGGGAGTAAACAGCATGCGCAGCAAAGTTGATTTGCAACCCGCGTATGTGTTGCATACACAAGCGTTTCAAAATACGAGCCTACTCGTAGATCTATTCTGCGTCGACTACGGCCGTGTTCGCGCCGTAGCCAAAGGTGCCCGCCGCGCCGGTTCTCGCACTCGGGCTTTTCTCCAACCCTTTCAGCCTGTTCTAGTGTCGCTAAGCGGCAAAACTGATCTCAAGAGCCTGATATCGATAGAAGGCAGTGTCAACGCCATGCGCCTTGAGGGCACGCGGCTGTTTAGCGGCCTATATATCAATGAGCTTCTGGTGCGCTTGGTGATGTTCCAAGAGAGTATCCCGGAGTTATATCGCAGCTATCAGGAGGCCATCGTGGCCCTTTCTGGGGAACGCGATCTGCATGGCATTCTGCGCAAATTCGAGTTAAGCCTATTGGACTCACTAGGCTATGGAATCAACTTGGAGTGTGACTGCTATAGCGGCGAGCCCATCACCGAGCAGGGGCATTATCTATTTCATCCCGATGTGGGTTTCGAGAAGCTCTTAAGTCTTACTCCAGGCAGTCGCAGCAATGCGGCGGTATTCAGTGGCGCCGAACTACTCGCTCTGCGCGATGAAGATATACAGAGCAGCGTTCATAGCAAAGCCGCTCGAAGGCTCACTCGTATTGCGTTGCAAGTGCATCTGGGAGACAAGCCCTTGGCTAGTCGTGAGCTGTTCGCACGTGCCACTACATCCGATTGAGACGGGCAAATCCCCCGCTTCGCTTTGCGTGCAGGTCAATACAGGGTAAAATCGCGCAAATTTTAATCCGGGATTACGCGATGTCCATCTCATTTCCTTTGCTCGAAGACCAGATTGGCAATACGCCTTTGGTGCGCCTAGCGCGCTTACCAGGGCAGACTAGCAATATCGTCTTGGTCAAACTCGAAGGTAATAACCCCGCTGGGTCCGTGAAGGATCGTCCTGCCTACAATATGATCCTGCAGGCGGAGCAGCGCGGCGATATCGTCCCTGGCGACACCTTGATAGAGGCTACCAGCGGTAATACCGGTATCGCACTTGCGATGGTCTGTGCTGTGAAGGGTTATCGATTGATTCTGATCATGCCCGAGAACATGTCTGCAGAGCGCCGCTCCTCAATGAGTGCCTATGGCGCGCAGTTGATTCTAGTCACCGAAACCGAAGGTATGGAAGGTGCGCGCGATCTTGCGGAGCGAATGTCAAAAGAAGGCAAGGGTAAAGTACTGGATCAATTCTCGAATCAGGATAACCCCAGTGCGCACTATCTGCATACAGGTCCCGAGATCTGGCGCGATACACAGGGCTCTGTCACCCATTTTGTGAGCTCGATGGGTACCACTGGCACCATCATGGGCGTATCACGCTATCTTAAAGAGCAAAATCCCGCCGTTCAGATCGTTGGGCTGCAACCCGAAGAGGGTTCGCGTATCCCGGGTATACGACGTTGGCCTAAAGAATACCTGCCCAAAATCTTCGATGCCTCCCGCGTTGATCTCATCATCGATGTCAATCAGAACGATGCCGAGAACACGATGCGTGCGCTGGCGAAAGAGGAAGGAATTTTCTGCGGAGTCTCCTCAGGAGGCTCTGTTCATGCAGCTCTTGCGCTGAGTAAGCGTGTCGAGAATGCGGTAATTGTGGCGATCGTTTGCGATCGCGGCGACCGCTACTTATCCACTGGGGTATTTGCCTAAGGTTTGACCTCTTAGGTTTACCCTCTCGCAGTCACTTTCCAAATCACCTAGAAGACGATTCATTGCACTATGAGACACAATAAGCGCAGACGCCAAAAACTTCCCACTGAACCCATCGAGATTGAAATTCAACGTCTTAGTCATGACGGACGCGGAGTGGGCAATATCGCGGGAAAGATCGCCTTCGTTCAGGGCGCCATTACCGGCGAGCGCGTTGTCGCGCAATACACTGGGCAACGCAAGCAATTCGACGAGTTGAATACAATAGAAGTGCTAGAGCCTTCTCCCGATCGCGTGACTCCACCGTGCGTGCACGCTGACATTTGTGGGGGCTGCGCGATGCAACATATCGCCCCTTTAGTACAGATCTCACTCAAAGAAAAAGTATTACACGATCATCTCGCCCATATTGGAGGCCTGAACAAATTCGACACGATTCCTCCTATGCTAAGCCAGACCGAGGGCTATCGTCGCAAGGCACGCCTAGGAGCTCGTTACGTGAGCAAGAAAGAGTCTTTGCTCCTCGGCTTTCGCGAGAAGAATAGCTCCTTCATTGCTGAGATGGGGACTTGTGCTGTGCTAAATCCTGCCGTTTCGGCGTTGATAATGCCGTTACGGGAGTTACTCGTGAACTTCGATGCTCGCATGGTGTTGCCGCAGATCGAGGTGGCAGTAGGTGAGAATGCCCAGGCCGATGCCAATGGCGATCATCTTGCCGAACAAGTGGCACTTGTCGTGCGTCACTTAGAAGCGTTGAGTGAAAAAGATTCGGCAGCATTACTCGCGTTCGCACAGCAACACGCTCTGCAGATGTATCTGCAGCCCAAAGCCGCCGATTCGATTCATAAGGTGTGGCCGGCCGACAATGAAGAGCGCCTCTACTATTATCTGCACGATTTTAAACTGCGCATGGCCTTCCACCCTGTCGATTTCACTCAAGTTAATGGTGAGTTGAATCGTAAGATGATCGCCTTTGCACTTGATCTGCTCGATCCGCAGGCCGATGAGACGGTATTGGACCTTTTCTGCGGCCTCGGTAATTTCACGCTGCCCATCGCGACTCGCTGCAAACGCGTCGTCGGAGTTGAGGGTAGTGAAGAGATGGTGCAACGTGGCTTCGAGAACGCGCATGGCAATGGCATAGAGAACGCTAGCTTCTATTCTGCAGACCTCACCAAAGAGTTCGATGAGAAAACCTGGGCGCAGCCAATCTACGATAAGATTCTGTTGGATCCTCCACGTTCAGGCGCTTTAGAAATAATTCCCCGATTGGCCGCGTTTAGGGCCAAAAAAATTGTCTACATCTCTTGTAACCCCGCAACACTCGCGCGCGACGCCGGAGAGTTGGCTAAGCATGGCTATGTCATGACCCTAGCTGGGGTGATGGACATGTTTCCCCATACTGGGCATGTGGAATCGATTGCAGAGTTTGTGTTGCGCTAGCGCAAACACAACGCCAACAGGCTTAAAGCATGGTACATATTAGAGAGAAACACGCATTTGATGCCGATGGCAGCATCCAGTTCGAGCCGTGGATAGAGAGCCTGCAAAGCAATGGCGTTGTGCTCAATACACAGGCCATTAAGCAGGCCTGTGACGTCAGCTGGCACGCTCATCAAAAGACCGATGCGCCCGAACATGCGTGGTTCGAGAAAAGCAGCAGCTATATAACCGGCTTGGACATGGCAGAGATCCTCGTAGAGCTGCACTTGGATAGCGAGGCGGTAATAGCGGCAATTCTCTATAGAAGTGTACGTGAGTCTCGCTTAAGCCTTGCGGAGTTGGAGGAGAAGTTCGGCGCTAACGTAGCCAAACTGGTAGAGGGCGTCCTGCGCATGGCCGCCATCAATGAAACCGATACTAGCCGCAAACACGTACTTGGCCAGAGCGATGATCAAGTCGAGAATGTGCGCAAAATGCTATTGGCCCTCATCGATGATGTACGGGTTGCGCTAATCAAACTCGCCGAGCGTACTTGTGCACTGCGTGCCGTCAAAAACTCTCCGGAAGAGAAACGGCTGCGCGTGGCCCGTGAAGTGTTCGAGATCTATGTGCCTCTCGCGCATCGATTAGGTATCGGGCAATTGAAGTGGGAGCTAGAGGACCTGTCGTTTCGCTATCTGCAAGAGGACAACTATAAGCGTATCGCCAAGCTATTGGACGAGCGACGCGTTGATCGCGAACGCTTTGTGGAGGAGGTTACCGAGCAACTACGGCGCCAACTCGAACGCGCCAATATAGATGCTGAAGTCACAGGTCGAGCCAAGAATATCTATAGCATCTGGCGCAAGATGCAGAATAAGAAGCTAGATTTTTCGCAGATTTTCGACATTCGCGCAGTGCGCATCCTAGTGCCGGAGATTCGTGATTGTTACGCCACACTGGGTATTGTGCATAATCTTTGGCGCGTTATTCCCAACGAGTTCGATGACTATATCGCGACCCCGAAAGAGAATGGCTACCAGTCTTTGCATACAGCAGTGATTGGCCCGGATAGTAAGGTGTTTGAGATTCAGATTCGGACCTTCGCGATGGATGAGGATGCCGAGTTAGGCGTATGCGCCCATTGGCGCTACAAGGAAGGGATTGCGGACCCTAGTTATAAAGACAGTTTCGAAGACAAGATCGCTTGGCTGCGACAGTTATTAGCTTGGCACGACGAGATGGGCATGGTCGGCGGACTCGCAGAACAGCTGCGCAGTGATGCGAGTACTCCCGATCGTATTTACGTCTTCACTCCCGAAGGCCATGTAGTCGATATGATGAAGGGGGCTACACCCCTGGACTTCGCCTACTATGTGCACACAGAGGTGGGTAATAAATGCTGTGGCGCGCGCGTTAATGGCAAGACGGTGCCGTTGAACTATCGCTTACAGACGGGCGATCGCGTCGAGGTCTTAGCCGATGATCACAGTAGTCCAAGTCGCGATTGGCTAAAAACCTCTTTAGGTTTTGCGAATACTCCTCGTGCACAGGCAAAACTCATTCAGTGGTTTAAGACTCAGGGCAGGGAGCAGAACATTGCTCACGGCAAGGCCTTGCTGGAAGAAGAGTTTGCCCGTTTGGCTGTGCATAGTCCCAATTACAAGGAGCTCGCTCGACGTTTGGGTTGTAAGAACGCCGATACATTATTCGCGGCGGTGGGCGTAAGCGCTATCTCTGCCGATGAGGTCATTGCAGCGGCGCAAGAGTTGTCGCAGATACTGCGCGTGCTCGATGATAGTAATAATGTGAACGCCCAGGCTATAGCGGCAACGAAGGTGTACGGGGCAGGGCGTCTCGCAACCCAGCTAGCGCAGTGCTGCGTACCAGAACAAGGCGATGCCATTGTTGGCTGTTTAACGCCACAGAATGAGGTGATCATCCATAAGGCTGACTGCCCAGTTGCGCTGCGCTATCAGCAATCGAGCAACGAGAATTTTATCGAGGTGCAGTGGAGCGAAGGGCGGCGGATTAGCATGCTCGCCGAGCTCTTCGTGCGGGCATACGATCGTGCTGGCTTATTGCGCGATGTCACGACTATTTTAGCCGACGCAAAGATAGAGGTGATGCAAGTCAATACTCGTTCAGATAAACAAGAAGGTACCGCGTCTATGCGGCTAGAGGTAGAGGTCGATTCCTTCCACGCACTATCTCGCGTTTTAGAGAAAATTAGCCGTTTGAATAACGTCATTGAAGCGCGACGCGTCGACGCGACAACAAATTAGTGACTATCCGCGCATGCTGTTGGGCAATGCGTGCAGGAGAGGACAATGACTAAAGAGTATCGAATCGAAGATTTACTAAGCCTGATGGAGAAGCTGCGCGATCCGCAATTCGGTTGCAGTTGGGATAGAAAGCAAAGCCTGCGCACGCTGACTGGATACACGTTAGAAGAGGTTTATGAGGTAATTGACGCCGTTGAAACTGGAGACGATGCACAACTACAGGACGAGTTGGGGGATCTGTTATTTCAGGTCGTGTTCTACGCTCAGATCGCGAAAGAGGAGGGCCGTTTCGAGTTTAGTGCGGTCATTGGCTCTATCACTGAGAAGCTTTTGCGTCGTCATCCGCATGTGTTTCCCGATGCGAGCCTAGAGAGTTTCGGGAATAGCGAGCTAGCACTCAACGCAGAACAAGTTGCACAGCGCTGGGAAGAAATTAAGAACGAAGAGCGGGCACAGAAAGCCGATAGTGGCGACGCAGGGACGAAGCCTAGCGTATTGGACGATATACCTTCGTCTCTACCCGCACTGGATCGCGCGCGAAAACTACAGAAACGGGCAGCCTCGGTAGGATTTGATTGGCGGGAAGTGCAAGGGGTGATCGCTAAGGTCAAAGAAGAGTTAGCGGAACTGGAGGCGGAACTGGGGCAAGGCGATCAACAACGCATTGAGCAGGAGTTCGGCGATCTAATGTTTAGCTGCGTTAATCTCGCGAGGCATTTGCAGATTGATCCAGAATCGTCACTGCGGGGAAGTAATCGTAAGTTTGAAGCCCGCTTTAGAGGTATAGAAAACCTTGCCACAGATAGTGGTGAAGGCCTGAAGGCGTTGGATGAGAGCCAGTTGAACGCGCTTTGGAATCAGGTTAAAGCGACGGAAATTGATTCCGTCAAATAGGCGATATTAAGGCGTATAGAAACGGTGTTCTTGTTTCCGCGCAGGGCTTTAGTGTATGGTCGTTGCCTTCGCAGGAAGCTAAATGACCTGACGCATTGCCCTAGGCCCGGTACTACTAACAAACGCGGCAGTGCTTGGCGCAATTCGCGAACACTATAAGAATTTGAGACTACAATGATAGCTAGCCCAAACTAGGTTTGGGCATACTAAGGAGCAAGATATGCGAGTGATTTTGTTAGGGGCACCGGGTGCAGGTAAAGGGACTCAGGCTCAGTTCATCACGTCAAAGTATGCAATACCGCAGATTTCAACTGGAGATATGTTGCGCGCCGCAGTTAAAGCGGGCTCTCCCCTAGGAGCCTTGGTTAAAGAAGTCATGGCGACTGGCGGTTTGGTAACTGACGATATCATTATTGCCTTAGTAAAAGAGCGCATAGAACAGCCAGATTGTGCCAAAGGATTTTTGTTGGACGGTTTTCCTCGCACTATTCCTCAAGCCGAAGCGATGGAAGAGGCAGGGATCGCGATCGACGTAGTCGTAGAGATCGGAGTTGAAGACGAAGAGATCGTTAAACGCCTCAGTGGTCGTCGCGTGCATGCCGATTCCGGTCGAATCTATCATGTACTAAATAATCCTCCTAAGGTTGCCGGCGTAGACGATGTCACCGGCGAAGCTTTGATTCAACGCGACGATGATCAAGAAGAAACAGTGCGCAAAAGGTTGAAGGTGTATCACGAACAGACAGAGCCATTAGTGAACTTCTACCAGCAATTGGAAGAGAAAGCGCATGGTGTAAAAGTGGTGCGCTTAAATGGTCAAGATAACGTCGACGTTGTTCGTCAGCAAATCGCGTCGTTGATGAACGCGCTATAAGAGCGCTTCAAAACAGGGCGTTGTGATTGCATGCAACGCCCTCGATTGAGCGTTAGAGTTTCGTAAAAAGTGATCTACCGTTTTATTTTCTTTTCTCTCGTTTCCTTCACAAATTTTCTCCGTACTCCCTTCGATTGACCTCTACTTGCCTTTTTCGTGAATGATTTGCGGATTTATGTTGATTTATTTCATTATTTTGAGATTGCACTGCTGTATAGCCGATATTTTTTGTGCTAAGGTGCCGCTCAAACGTGGGGTCACTCATGTTGAAGAAATTAACGTGGTTTTGTTCCACATTTTAGGAGAGATAACAGTATGGCCAAAGTTAAAGCGACAAAGAAGGCGCCTGCTAAATCGGCGGTTAAAAAAACCGGTGATGCTGCTCTTGCGAAAGCAAAGACAGCTTTAGCAAAACTGCAGAAAGAAGCAGCTACAGCTAATAAGCAACTCGCTACTGCTCAAAGCAAAGCCGAGGCAGCGAAGAAGAAAGCTGCGCAATCTGCCACTGCTACTAGCAAGAAAGCAGCTGCTAGCGCGAAAGCCGCTGCAGCAAAGCTGGCAACTAAAGTCCGCCAAACTAACGCTAAACTCAAATCTGCAGAAACTAGTATGAAAGCTGAACAAGCTGCTGCTAAAGCAAAAGCTGCAGTTGCAGCAAGACAAAAAGCTGCTGAAGCTCGACGCGCGGCAATCGCTGCTAAAGCTGAAGCTGATCTTGCTAAAGCTGTGAAAGCCTATGCCGAGCAGTGGAAGAAGAAGCGTGCTAAGGCAGACTCTGCTAAAGAAGCAGCTCGCAAGAAGAAAGAAGACCTCAAGCGTAAGATCGCCGCTAAAAAAGCAGCCGTTAAAGCGAAAGCCGCAGCCCAGAAGGCCGCTGCTCGTGCTAAAGCAGCCGCCAAGAAGCGTTTGGCTCGTGAGAAAGTAGCAGCACGTCGTGCCGCAACTAAAGCGAAAGCAGCCGCTAAGCGTCTTGCTCTACGTGAGAAATCAGCCGCTAAGAAAGCTGCAGCAAAGGCGAAAGCTAGTGCAAAGAAAGCTGTCAAAACTGTTAAGAAAGCAGTGAAGAAAGCTAAAACTGCGGCTAAGCCTGCTGCTAAGAAGCCAGCGGCTAAGAAAGCGGCAGCTAAGAAGCCAGCAGCTAAAAAAGCAGCAGCCAAGAAGCCAGCGGCTAAGAAAGCAGCAGCTAAGAAGCCAGCGGCTAAGAAAGCAGCAGCTAAAAAGCCAGCGGCTAAGAAAGCAGCAGCTAAAAAGCCAGCCGCGAAGAAAGCAGCCAAAAAGACTGCCTCTAAGCGTAAGGCTTCTGCAAAAGCAGCAGCACCTGCACCAGCAGCTAGCTAATTTAGCCGGCGTTTGGCAGCCGTTCTTCGGAATAGCTGCATAAAAATCCCTCAGGGTTCTAAACTCTGGGGGATTTTTTATTTGCTTTCCGTATAATCCCGGCATGTCTAAAATTCTCGCCATCGATACCTCCCACTCACATTGCTCTGTTGCCTTGAACACAGGCGGCAAGATCGATTCTCTGATTACTACCGAGCCACGTGCGCACGCGCGTAGACTATTGCCTATGATCGAAGAGCTAATGGAGCGTAATTCGATTAGCTTGAGTGAGCTAGACGCCATCGCATTCGTCAACGGCCCTGGTTCGTTTACGGGTCTGCGCATAGGCGCAGGAGTAGCGCAGGGTTTAGCCCTCGGTGCTCAAGTTCCTGTCCTTGGACTTTCTTCCATGGCCGTTATGGCACTTAAGGCCGCGGGTTCCACTCAGGGCAAAGAACTTTTGATCTGCATGCAGGCGCGTGAGAATGAAGTTTATAGTGCCACTTATCTACCGCAGGGTGATGACGTCCAGTTGCTCGGACAGGAGCGTGTTGGTGGCATTGACTCCATTGATTTTACGGTGCTTACGCAGCCGCAAGATGCCTACTTAGTAGGGGATGGGCTCGACCTAGCGTTGCAGGCGATCTCCGAACGAGGAGAAGTGCAGATACAGGTCTATCGAGACGCATGTGTCAGCGATGCGCACACGCTCAGTGTCTTGGCCGCGACGCGTTTCGCAGGTGGTGAATCCGTAGAGCCTGCGCTAGCACTTCCGGTTTATCTTAAAGAACAAATGGACTATCAGGAATAATATGGAACTGGACTTGTTCAGAACAACTTTCTTGGCGATTTTACAGGGCTTCACAGAATTTCTACCTATCTCTAGTTCCGCCCATATTATTTTGCCGAAAGAGTTATTAGGTTGGCCAGACCAAGGGCTCATTTTTGATGTCGCGGTGCATGTCGGTAGTCTTATCGCAGTGCTGCTGTATTTTCGACGCGATATAGTCATTCTTTTCAAAGCGTGGTTAGCCACTTGTTTGGGTAAGCCACAAAATGCGGATTCGCGCCTCGCCTGGTATGTGATTGCCGCAACAATCCCCGCCGGTTTGATAGGCTTCGCGTTAAGCGATGTCGTCGAACAGTATTCGCGTTCGATGTTGTTGATTGCTTTCACCTCGATATTCTTTGCGCTCCTGCTCTACGTAGCCGATCGCATTGGCAAACAAACACTCTCAATCGAAAAACTGACTTTGAAGTCGAGCCTCACTATCGGTTTCTTTCAAGTGCTCGCCTTATTGCCGGGGACCTCGCGCTCCGGTGCCACGATGACCGCTGCTCTGTTCTGCGGTCTTGATCGCAGGGCGGCCGCAAAGTTTTCTTTTCTTCTGGCTATTCCCATCATCGCGGCGGGCGGTTTATTGGAGGGCTACGAATTAGTCTCCTCCCAGCAGGCGAGCGAATGGGGAATGTTACTTTATGCGATTGCCGTTTCGGCAGTGGTCTCTTGGCTGTGCATTCATTATTTCCTGCGTTTAATCGATCGCGTTGGCTTCATGCCGTTTATCATTTACCGCGTATTAATGGGATTGGCGCTTTTCGCAATTTATTTTTCGCGTTGAGTTCAGACCAGATCCGGCGCCGCCTAGGGGATCAGTACAATGCCTGAGCAATGCCTAATTGCCTTAGCCGATCGTGACGCGAGTGCGGTGCAAAGCCTCGAAGCTCTCTCCGCAAGCTTGTCTGTGCCGCTCTTGCCCGCGCAGCAATCGCCCCAAAATTTCTGCCAATTCCTTCTGTTCTACGAGAATGCACGTCTATGTTTGCGTAGTACTGCAGAAGGCGCCCCAGGCGCCGTGTGTGTCGACTTCGATAATAATAGCCTGCAGTATCGCCAGCGGCATCACACGCAACCTGAGGCGCTTCTGAAGGCCGCTGCTGTTAAGCAAAGCTATATGACTCGTGTTCTAGATGCGACGGCGGGTTTCGGCCTAGATGCATACTTGTTCGCAGCAGCGGGCAGTGTAGTGACTTTGTGTGAGCGCTCTAAGATATTGCATGCCATGCTCGAAGACGGAATTCGTCGTGCTTCAAACAGTGAAGAAGCGCTAGTTAGGCAAACGGTCGCGCGAATGCATTTGCACTCTGGGGATAGTCTTACGCTTATGCAAGGCCATTGGCAGGAGCGGCCGGAAATTGTATATCTCGACCCGATGTTTCCCGAGCGTAAGAAGAAAAGTGCAAAGGTGAAGAAGAATATGTTTCTCCTTCAGCAACTCCTGCATGGTGAGGAGGATGCCCCAGGCCTGCTCGTGCAAGCATTGGAGTTGGCGGTCAAGCGGGTGGTAGTGAAACGACCCAGGCACGCACCGTTTTTAGAAGGCCGCGCGCCGGGTTTTTCTCTAGAAGGTAAGTCGAGCCGCTTCGATGTCTATCCGATCGCCAACTCCGCTAGCTAGTGCTTAAGACTTGCGTAGCAAGCGTGTCAAAATATCTTCGTAGATACGCGTGAGCTCATCCAATTCGCTAATTTTGACGTTCTCGTTCACTTTGTGAATGGTGGCGTTGCACGGTCCCAACTCCAAAAGCTGTGCCCCAGTTGGGGCAATGAAGCGTCCATCGGATGTCCCGCCCGTAGTCGAGCACTGTGTCTCGACGCCATTGATGTGCTTAATGCTTTGTGACACGACATCGATCAGGGTGCCACGGGAGGTCAAGAATGGATTGCCGGAGAGCTGCCAGTCGAGGGTGTATTCCAATTCGTGCGCGTCGAGTATCGCCTCTGTGCGTGATCGAATCTCTGCCTCGGTAAGCTGCGTTGAGAAACGGAAATTAAACTGCGCATCCAAAGCGCCGGGGATTACATTGTCGGTGCCCGTGCCTGAGTGAATGTTCGAGACTTGAAGAGTGGTGGGCGGAAAGTCTTCGTTGCCCTCGTCCCAGGTCTCTCTAATCAGTTCGTGTAGTGGAAGCATCGCCTTGTGAATCGGGTTGCTGGCCAGGTGTGGATAGGCCACATGCCCTTGGACGCCGTGTACCTTCAGTTTCCCGTGCAGCGAGCCGCGACGGCCAATCTTAATAACGTCGCCCAGCTCCTTGCTGCTCGAGGGCTCGCCCACGATGCAGTAATCGATCTTCTCGTCCCTAGCCTCTAGCACTTCGATGACCTTGCGCGTGCCGTTGATCGCACTGCCTTCCTCGTCGCTGGTGATCAGGAAGGCTATAGATCCGTCGAATGCTTGGTCTTCGGCAAGGAAACGTTCGCACGCGGTGACCATGGCGGCGATGCTGCCCTTCATATCTGCTGTCCCACGGCCGTATAAGACGCCGTCACGCACCGTAGGGGTGAAGGGGTCAAATAGCCAATCCTCTACGGGTCCGGTCGGTACGACGTCTGTATGGCCCGCGAACGCGAATACTGGCCCCTTATCGCCTAAGCGGGCCCAGAAATTATTGACCTCACCAAAGGGCAGGGTCTCTATCTTGAAGCCTAAACCCTGTAGGCGGTCCATAAGCAGCTGATTGCAGCCAGCATCGTCGGGCGTGACAGAGGCTTTCTCGATCAATGCCATACACAGCGAAAGGGTTGAGGTCATAAAGGTAGTCTCTAGCGCTAGGCTATATTAATTGTGAGTGTGAAGTTCTTCATTAAGGGCGATAGCGGTTTTATTGGCTTTGCATTCAACGGCACCGGTGACGGAGTTGCGACGGAACAACAAGTCGGACTTGTTCGATAGCTCCCGCGCCTTCATGGTGCCGACTACTTGGTTGGCATTATCCAATACTAAGACCTTCGTGCCGGCGGTTACATACAGTCCCGCCTCTACGATACAGCGATCTCCCAATGGGAAGCCGATTCCGGAATTAGCGCCAATGAGGCAGTCCTTGCCGACAGAGATAATTTCAGTACCGCCACCGGAGAGAGTTCCCATAGTGCTGCAGCCGCCGCCTAAGTCGCTGCCAGAGCCGATCATGACCCCTGCGGAGATGCGGCCCTCGATCATCGCTGGACCTTCGGTACCCGCGTTAAAATTCACGAATCCTTCGTGCATGATCGTCGTGCCTTCACCGAGATATGCTCCGAGTCGCACTCTTGCCGTGTGGGCAATACGCACGCCCTTGGGGACTACGTAGTTGCTCATCTTCGGGAACTTGTCCACGGACATGACCTCGAGCAACTCTCCTTTCAAACGCGCCTGTAATTGGCGAGCAGGAAGATCCGCGAGATCGATTGCGCCTTGGTTTGTCCACGCCACATTCTGTAGTACGCCAAAGGCTCCCGTTAGGTTAAGAGAGTGGGGCTTACACAGGCGATGTGAGAGTAAATGCAGTTTTAGATACACCTCGGGTACAGAGCTAGGGGCGCTGTCCTCACTAATGAACATTGCGCAGACGTCCTGCGTGCTCTCGTTCAATTGCCTGAGCAGTGCGCTAAGCGCTTTGTCCGCGGCCACGAATGGCGAGCCCAAAAGTTCAGTTAGCTGTGCTTCACTTATCACACTGTGCACATTGCCACCTGCGTATGCGCAACAGGAGCGCAGCGCCTCGACTAACTCCGAGTGTGGGTCGCGCAACACTAGTGGGTAATAGACCTCGATAATTTCGTCGCGACTATTGCGGGTGGCGATACCTATTCCTAGACTATGGAGTGAGCTGCTTTGATTCATATTGTCTTCCTTAAAACTAAAATAATGGGTGCTTTGAATTTAGGGGGCTAGTGCTTGAAGTTGCGCTTCATCGTAGCCAACTATCCAGCCTTTGGAATGGCGAATTATGGGGCGGCGAACGACGGATGGGTTCGCCATAATCAGCTCCGCAGCGCTGTCTAGCGAAAGATTATTCTGCTGTTCTGGGGTGAGTTTGCGCCACGTGGTTCCGCGTTTATTGATTAGGGATTCTAAAGGAACCGCCGCAATCAGTGTCGCGGCAATATCGCTCTCTAGGCCGGCTTTCTTATAGTCGTGGAAGAAATATTCCACGCCTAAAGCGTCTAAAAATTTACGCGTTTTCTTCACTGTATCGCAGTTAGCGATGCCGTAGAGGGTTGTTGCCTTATCTGTCACTTTGCTGCTCTCCGCGCTAGCTACCGAGTTCTTGCTTGATATCGTTCTGCAGGCGATCGATCTCTTCCGGAGCGGTAATTTTCTTAAAGTCACTATCCAGCACGAAGAACAAATCTTCTACTCGCTCGCCCAGTGTGGCGATGCGAGCATTCTGAAGTTGGATATTGTGTTGCGCGAACACTTTTCCGATCGAGGCTAAAACGCCAGGTTTATCTGGGCAATTGATCTCGATAGTGGTGTAAGGCTTGTCGTCCGAATTAATGAGTTCGGTTTCCACGTGTTGACTGAAATGCTTTAGTTTACGTGCAATTCGCGTTTCTGTGCCGCGTAGATAACGCGTCGGCTCGGAGAGATACTCGCGCAGCAGCGTTACAATTTGATTGCGCCTCGCCGCGCTAGCTTGCACAGGATTGCCATCGTTCTCGAGTACGGTATAGGTGTTCATACAGTAATTTTTACTCGAGGTAAAAATGCGAGCGTCTTGAATATTGAGCCCGAGTTTGCCGATCGCGGCTGCGCTGCTGGCAAATAGGTGGCTGCGGTTCAGTGTGTAGATGAAAATCTGCGTGGCGCCTGCCGTGAAATTATCCGTCGGGTCTTCCACCAGTATGAGTGTATCGATGCCATTGCTCTTGGCGATCGCCTCGGTATGCCAGGCGATGTTCGCTGTGGACTCGCGCACGAAATATTCGTCGTCGATGTTGTCCCAAATCGTTTCGATCTGCTCTTCACTTATGCCGCGCTCAATGAGTTTGATGTGAGCACTCTCTTGCTTGTCCTTGATTCGATCCGCTCGGTCGATGGGGTTTTCAAGCCCGCGGCGCAGGGCGCGTTTAGTGCTTAAATAGAGTTGACGCAATAGCGCGGCACGCCATGTGTTCCACAGTGTTGGATTGGTCGCGTTGATGTCCGCCACGGTCAGCGCGTAGAGGTAATCCAAGTGCAACTTGTCGCCCACTTCCAGCGCAAATTGTTGGATTACTTCTGGGTCGGCTATGTCCATGCGCTGCGCCGTCATCGACATAAGCAGGTGTTTGCCGATCAACCAGGACACGAGTTTCGTATCCCATGCGCTTAGGTGATGCAGGCGACAGAACTCAGCACCGTCGACCATGCCGAGGGTGGAGTGATCGCCGCCGCGGCCCTTGGCGATATCGTGATAGAGGCCGGCTATATAGAGCAATTCGAGTTTAGGAAGGCGACGCACGATGTGGAAAGCGATTGGGAACTTCTCCTCGGCTTCGGGCAGCAAAAAGCGACGCGTGTTCTCTATCACTTGCAGGGTGTGGGCATCGACCGTGTATATGTGGAATAGGTCGTGTTGCATTTTGCCAGAGATGGCGCCGAACTCTGGGAGGTACAGACCGAGCACCCCATAACGGGCCATGCGGCGCAGTTGTGATGTCAACTCGTGGGGCGAGCGCAGCAATTCCATAAAAAGAGTGACGTTGCGCAGATCTTTGCGAAAAGTTTCGTTAATAAGGTAGCGATGGTCGCGTATGGAGCGAATGGTAATCGCGCGCACGCCCTTAATTCTAGGATTCTGTGCCATAAGCACGAAAATTTCGAGAAGTGCGAAGGGGAAGCGCTTGAAGACATCGCCATAGCGGATCTCGATGTAGTCGTTGCGCAGCTGGAAGCGATTGTTGACTACCTCGATTACCTCTTGCTCGTTGGCGCGCAGGATCGCCTCGTCGAAATGCTGAAGTAGTGCATCGTTGAGTGCGCGCAAGGTGGCTACGGCGCGGTAATACTCTTGCATCAACTTCTCAACAGCTAAGCTCTTCTCGTCGTCGACATAGCCAAACATCTGCGCAAGGTCGCGTTGTTTGTCGAATAGCAGCCGATCCTCTCTGCGCCCAGCGAGGAGGTGAAGGCCGTAGCGTAGCTTCCATAATAGTCGCTCGCCCTCGGCGAGTTGTTCGTATTCGTTGCTGTTGAGGAAACCTAGATTTACAAGGTCAGCCAGTTGATTGACCATGTAGTAGCGTTTCGCAATCCACGCGATAGTCTGTATGTCGCGTAGCCCCCCAGGGGAGGTCTTGACGTTCGGCTCAAGGGCGTAGTCGATGTCATAATATTTGTCGTGACGCGCCTGTTGCTCGTCGCGCTTGGCATCGAAGAAGGACTTGGCCGGCCAGACGTCGCTGTTCTGGGTCTGCAGGATCATCTCGTCGCGCAAATCTTCGGGGCCGATGATGGTACGTGACTCCATGAGGCTCGTGGTTACGGTGATGTCTTTGAGGGCTTCTTGGCGGCATTGTGCTATCGAGCGCACCGACTGGCCAATCTCGAGATTGATATCCCAAAGGAAGGTGAAGAAGGCACTTAAGTTCTGCTTGAACTCGGCATGATCGTCATCGCGCGTAAGAATAAGTAAGTCGATATCCGAATGTGGGTGTAACTCGCCACGTCCATATCCGCCGACTGCTAGCAAGCTGATCTTGTTGGGCCTGCTCCATTCGTAGCGCTCCCAGGCGCAGAGAAGCAGTTGGTCCATGAGCCAAGCACGGCCCCACACTAAATTAACGATGTCATCGTTCGCTCGATAGTGCTCGTCTAGTAATTGTCGTGATTTTGACAGTGCTTCGCGAAACACCGCGACGGCATCTTGGGAGTTGGCCAATTTGCTACGAAATTGCTCAATATCGAACAGTTCATCTTTAAAATGAGCGCTCAATCCGTTGTGTATGTCTTTCATAAATAGAAGCCAGTAGGTCAGCTGAGAGATGCTGCGACAGGTTTAGAAGGATTCTTCAATGCGTTTAGTCAGTACCTCACAACCGTCGGCAGTCACCGCGAGGGTGTGTTCCCACTGAGCGGAAAGCCGTCTGTCGCGTGTGGTAACTGTCCAGCCATCTGACTTATTAAGCTTGGTGTGATGGGTGCCGGCGTTGAGCATGGGCTCGATGGTGAAGGTCATGCCTTCGGTTAAAACGAGTCCGGTGCCAGGCTTACCGTAGTGCAATACTTGGGGGTCTTCGTGGAACACTCTGCCAATGCCGTGACCGCAGTACTCCCGCACCACTGAGTAGTGGTTGGATTCCGCATGCACTTGGATGATGTGGCCGATGTCGCCAAGCTGTGTGCCGGGTTTCACTATCTCAATTGCCTTGTACAGGCTCTGCTGGGTGACTTCTATAAGGCGCGTCACGTGAGCGGGCGCCTCGTCTATTACGAACATCTTGCTGGTGTCCCCGTGGAAGCCGTCTTTAATGACGGTGACATCGATATTGATGATGTCGCCTTTTTTGAGGATCTTGGTGTCGCTAGGAATGCCGTGGCAGATGACATGATTGATAGAGGTGCAGATCGACTTCGGAAAACCGTTATAATTTAAGGGGGCAGGGATGGCTTGCTGCACATTGACGATATGGTCGTGGCAGATTCTGTCCAGCTCGCCTGTGCTGACGCCGGCTTTAACAAACGGACCGATCATCTCTAGGACTTCGGCGGCGAGGCGTCCGGCAACGCGCATTTTGGCGATGTCTTCAGGCGTTTTGATACTGATGGCCATAGTGTGGAAAGTCTTCTCTTGGCTGTTTTGGGTGGCATTTTTCTCGAATGCCTATTGTAATCCAGCGGGGCAGGGATTGACAGGTGCCTCCGGCCCTGTGCTGCGGACCGGCTTTAGAGAGTTTCCCTATGCCTATCTAGCACGCTAAAGCTTTAAGTCCACACCGCTTTGTGGTATAAAGCTGCGCGCTTCGTGGGTCACAGCCCATGGTCGCTATAGTAAATAAATGTAATTTAACGTCGCACATACACCGTCACATGTGTTTTGGGTGCCCGAAAGCCGCGAGGCTGAAGGGTTTAACCATGGGGTGTATGGAGGCCTAACCCGATAAAAAGGAAAAGTTATGACTACTGTTTCAATGAAAGAAATGCTCAAAGCGGGCGTCCACTTCGGTCACCAGTGCCGCTACTGGAACCCTAAGATGAACAAATTCATCTTCGGTGCTCGCAACAAGATTCACATCATCAACCTCGAACACACTGTTCCAGCGCTCAATGCAGCTCTCGAGCAAGTCCACAGCCTTGCTGCCAAGAAGAAGAAAGTACTCTTCGTCGGCACTAAGCGCGCTGCGGGCAAAATCATCAAAGAGCAGGCCGAACGCGCTGGCATGCCTTATGTTGATCACCGCTGGTTGGGCGGTATGCTGACTAACTACAAGACTATTCGTGGTTCCATCAAGAAGCTTCGCGATCTTGAGGCGCAGGAAACTGACGGCACATTCGATCGTCTAACGAAGAAAGAAGCCCTTGTGCGTCGTCGTCAGAAAGAGAAGCTAGAGCGCAGCATCGGCGGAATCAAGGAAATGGGCGGATTGCCTGATGCCTTGTTCGTAATCGACGTCGATCACGAGCGCATCTCTATCACCGAAGCTAACAATCTGAGCATCCCAGTAATTGGCATCGTCGACACCAACAGCAACCCTGATGGCATCGACTTCCCAATCCCTGGCAATGACGACGCGATTCGCGCTATCGAGCTATACGCAACAGCAGTAGCTGATGCCTGTATCGCTGGTCGCGGTGATCTGAATGTAGTCGGCGGTGATAGCGAGTTCATCGAAGTAAACGAAGAAGCACCTAAAGCCGAAGTGACGGCAGTAGAGCCAGCTAGCGCACCTGCCGCTGAGTAAGCTGCGCAAGCTCTGCAAGAGGCCCGGTATTATCCGCGGCCTCTTCGTTTTGGAGAGCGCGTTGCAACGACTAATAATGGTCGAAACGCATGAAAAGAGAGGGGCTTAGCCCTTTTTTTTTAAGTCTGATTTAAATCACTGAATTTTTAAGATATCGATAGGGGCAAGAAAATGGCGAATATTACAGCGGGAATGGTCAAGGAACTGCGTGAGCGCACTGGTCTAGGCATGATGGATTGCAAGAAAGCACTCGTAGAAGCCGATGGCGACATGGACAAGGCGATCGACGAGATGCGCAAAGCGAGTGGCATGAAAGCCGCTAAGAAAGCCGGCCGTATTGCGGCAGAGGGCGTTGTGCTAACGAAGATCTCCGAAGACGGCAATTACGGTGTGATTCTCGAAGTTAACAGCGAAACAGACTTCGTTGCCCGCGACGACAACTTCCTCAATTTTGCCAACTCGGTGCTTGAGCTGGCCTTCACAAGCCGTGAAACTGATGTTGCAAAGCTGATGTCTACAGGCTTGGAAGATGCGCGTGAGAAGCTGGTTCAGAAGATCGGCGAGAACATCAATGTTCGCCGTGTTGAAGTCATCGAATTCAAGAATGTGAACGACGGGATTGTAGACACCTACATCCACAGCAATAATCGTATCGCTGTGTTGGTCGCGATCACTGGCGGCGACGATACGCTCGCTAAAGATATCGCAATGCATGTTGCCGCAGTTAACCCGATCGTAGTGCGCGCAGAAGATGTGCCGCCAGAGTTGCTAGCCAAAGAGTCCGAGATTTACTCTGCACAGGCCCGTGAGAGCGGAAAGCCTGAAGAGATCATCGAGAAGATGATTCAAGGGCGTTTGCGCAAATACGTAGCGGAAGTTAGTCTACTTGACCAAGCATTCGTGAAAGACGGTGAAATCACTGTCGCCGCCTTGCTGAAGAAGGCCGGTGCGGATGTTGTTAGCTTCAAGCGTTACGAAGTTGGCGAAGGCATCGAGAAGGAAGAAGTTGATTTCGCTGCAGAAGTTGCCGCAGTATCAAAGGGTTAAGTTAGGGTCCGCACAACTCACCGAGGCGAAGTGCTCATGGTTAAGCCAGATAAGAAATATAAACGCATTCTCCTAAAACTCAGTGGCGAGGCCCTGATGGGGGACGCGGATTTTGGCATTGACCCTAAAGTGCTAGACCGCATGGCAGTCGAGGTCGGCCAATTGGTCGGCCTTGGCGTGCAGATCGGCATGGTTATAGGTGGTGGTAATCTGTTCCGTGGTGCGGCATTGAATGCTGCAGGTATGGAGCGGGTTACTGGCGACCATATGGGGATGTTGGCCACGGTCATGAATGCCCTAGCGATGCGCGATGCATTAGAGCGCGCCAGTATCGCGACACGTGTAATGTCTGCGATCCCCATGAGTGGGGTTGTGGAGCACTACGATCGACGTACCGCCATACGCCACTTGCGTGCAGGCGATGTGGTAATCTTCGCTGCCGGCACCGGCAACCCTTTCTTTACTACTGATTCGGCCGCCTGTCTGCGTGGCATAGAGATCGATGCTGAGTTGGTTCTCAAAGCAACCAAGGTGGATGGCGTCTATTCTGCCGATCCAAACCTAGTACCTGACGCTGTGAAATATGACCGCCTGACCTTCGACGAAGTGTTGGAGAAGAAACTTGGAGTCATGGATCTCACTGCGATCGCCTTGATTCGCGAACACGATATACCCGTGCGCGTTTTCAATATGAACAAGCCCGGCGCGTTGTTAAACAACGTCATGGGGTCTGCAGATGGCACGATCATCGAGAACCCTTCCGCATAAAATTAAAACCACCCGAGTCTATGGGGATAAAAGATGATCGAAACCATAATTAAAGATGCCGAGCAACGCATGGAGAAGAGCTTGAGTTCTCTAGAACTCGCCTTCAACAAGATCCGCACCGGCCGCGCTCACCCAAGCATATTGGATACGGTCGTGGTGTCTTACTACGGCGCCGATACTCCGCTCAATCAATTAGCGAATATCACCGTCGAAGATGGCCGTTGCCTCGTAGTGGTACCTTGGGAGCGCGCCTTGATCGGCGAAGTTGAGAAGGGCATCATGAAATCCGACCTCGGCTTGAACCCTTCCAGTAATGGCGAATCAGTTCGCGTGCCGATGCCTGCACTTACCGAGGAAACTCGTAAAGAATATACCAAGCAGGCCAAGGCTGAGGCTGAGAACGCGCGCGTTGCTGTGCGCAATATCCGCCGCGATGCCAATGGCAGCGTGAAAGACCTGCTGAAGGACAAGGAGATCAGCGAGGACGATCAGCGTCGCGCTGAAGAGCGTATTCAGAAGATTACAGATAAATATATTGCCTCTGTAGACTCGCACTACGCCGCTAAAGAAACAGACCTATTGTCTATATAGTTTTCGTCTAGCGAATATTGACTGGATGATAGTTGATAAGTCCGCTATAAGTGGACCTACTCGTGCCGTTTGTACGCAGCGGCACGTGAGTTTCACTTAATAAGAGACATAGATGTCGGATGCACACAGATACTCCTTCCCAATCTGAAGTCGGACAATTACCTCAGCATGTCGCCATCATCATGGATGGCAACAACCGCTGGGCGAAGGCCAGTGGCCTATCCGGCTCCGCAGGCCATAGAGCCGGCGCTGAAGCCGCGCGTAAAGTCGTTTACTCCTGTATCCATCGTGACATCAAATACCTCACCCTGTTTGCGTTTAGCAGTGAAAATTGGCTGCGCCCTAACAAGGAAGTGAAGGGTTTGATGGCGCTGTTTCTCGCTGTCTTGAAGCGCAAAGAGATAACCCAGCTACACAACAACAATGTGAAGCTGCGCTTCATCGGCAATCGCGAGAGTTTCTCGCCAACGCTACAGCGCCATATGAATGATGTAGAGTCCTTGACCGCAAATAACACTGGCACGGTTGTCACTGTGGCGGCCGATTACGGCGGCCAGTGGGATATTGCGCATGCAGCCAAGCAGATCGCCATGGAAGTGGAGCAGGGCAAGCTGCGCGCAGACCAGGTCGATATTGGGCAGGTGCAGCGCTTTATCTCCCTGGCTAACGACCCCGCACCAGACTTGTGCATCCGCACTGGCGGAGAAAGCCGCATCAGCAATTTCTTACTCTGGCAGTTTGCCTATACCGAGCTGTATTTCACCGATTGCTACTGGCCTAAGTTCGATGATCAGGAATTTGAGCTGGCCATGAAGGACTACAGCAAGCGCCAGCGCAGATACGGCCATCTAGATAATCCTGAGCACAGCGATGAGTTGCCAGTGCCAGGGAGCGCGCGTAGTGCTTAAAACACGCATCATCACGGCTCTACTAATGCTGGTAGTGCTTTGTGTAGCAACAGCATTGAGCTCACCTTTTCAGTTCGCGCTTTTCATCAGCATCGTGCTGCTTGTTGGCATTGTAGAATGGACTGGCTTGATGGGGCTGAAGTCCTGGACTTCTCGGCTGCTCTATTTAGTCCTCTTCGGTGCTGTAATGCTGATGGTCGCTTTTCTGGCCGAGATGACAGCAGGCTCCCTCGTGTTGAAGCGCTCAGTTGTGCTCAGCGTTACCGGCGCAGGCGTCGTTTTCTGGTTGCTTGCCTTCTCTTTGATTCGTCACTTCCCTGAGCAGCAATCGCGTTGGGAAGGGGTGCCTCGAACCGCGCTCATGGGCTTTTTGACACTGTTACCTACCTGGATTGCTCTTATTCAGCTCAAATACCTCAACCCGCAGGGCTATCTCGTTCTTGCGCTGGTGGCATTGGTTAGCATCGCCGATATCGGGGCCTATTTTACCGGTCGCGCTTGGGGCCGAGCGAAGCTGGCGCCAAAGCTTAGCCCGGGTAAGTCTTGGGCGGGGTTTTGGGGCGGTTTGGCATCTAGTTTCGCCTTAGCACTATTGCTGCTCTATCCCCTGCAGATGAGTGTGGAGAACCTGGACATGTTCCGAGTGCTAGCGTTCTTAGCCGTCGCCATTGTAGTAGCAGTGTTCAGCGTGCTTGGGGACCTATTCGAGAGTATGCTCAAGCGCAGCCAAGGGCTTAAAGACAGTGGAAAAGCGCTTCCTGGTCATGGCGGTGTGCTGGATAGAATCGATAGTTTGACCTCGGCAGCCCCAGTATTTGTTTTCAGTCTCCTAATTCTTTTCGCGGATGTCACATGGGCATAAACGCCACGCCACAGCGCAGCGCCGCCGCTCCTAGCGCGCAGATCAGCATACTTGGCTCTACCGGTTCTATCGGCAAGAGCACGTTAGAGGTCATTGCGTTGCATCCGCAGTATCAGGTCTTTGCCCTCACGGCCAATAAGAACGTTGCCATCATGCTCGAGCAATGCCAGCGCTTTAGCCCGCGCTATGCGGTGATGGTGGATGAGCAGGCCGCCGAGGAGTTGCGCAAGTCGCTAAAGGCTTATGGCCTGGAGACGGAAGTTCTAGCCGGGGCGCAGTCTCTGGTTGAAATCGCTTCGCATCCCGATACTGACACCATCATGGCTGCCATTGTTGGCAGCGCTGGATTGCCCTCTACTTTAGCCGCCGTAAAGCACTCGAAGAAAGTCCTATTGGCCAATAAAGAGGCCTTGGTGATGGCGGGGGACCTGTTCATAGGTGCTCTGGCGGCAAGTGATGCCGTGTTATTGCCCATCGATAGTGAGCACAATGCGGTTTTTCAATGCCTACCTCCTGAGACGAGATTCGCCGGCGGCGACATTTGCAGTCAAGGCGTGCGTCGAGTTGTTCTTACTGCCTCTGGCGGGCCATTCCGAGAGGCACCGCTGAGTGCGCTAGAGGAAGTGACCCCCGATCAGGCCTGCAAGCACCCTAATTGGAGTATGGGGCGCAAGATCTCTGTCGACTCGGCAACTATGATGAATAAAGGGCTAGAGGTGATAGAGGCCTGTTATTTGTTCGGGGTGGGGGCGCAGATGGTTGAGGTGCTTATACATCCGCAGAGCATCGTGCATTCCATGGTGGAGTATGCCGATGGTTCTGTCTTGGCTCAGATGGGGAGCCCCGACATGCGGGTGCCAATCGCGTATAGCCTAGCGTGGCCGAATCGAATCGCCTCGGGTGCCGCCTATCTCGACCTCACCAAGCAGAGTGCTCTGGAGTTCTTTGCCCCAGATTTAGAGCGTTTTCCATGCTTGCGCTTGGGAATTGAGGCAGCCAAGATGGGCGGTACAGCGCCGACAATCCTCAATGCGGCAAACGAGGTGGCGGTGGAGTCTTTTTTACAGGGTAAGAGTCGTTTCACTGCCATACCTGCTATCATTGCCGGAGTGTTGGAACAAATGACTTGTCGCAAAGCGGACACACTCGATATTATTCGGGAAGCGGATCGTTCCGCGCGCGAGTTAGCGCGGCAGATTAGCGACAGACTTTAAGGTTTTTGACGTAAACGCAGGTAAACGCTGCGCAATTCACGTGACAGAGCTGGGTGCTGCATAGTCTGCCCCCTGGGTGAAGTACAGATTATTATGGCTCTACAACTGATTATTAACATTCTCGCGCTTATTGTGACGCTTGGAATCCTAGTGACCGTGCATGAGTACGGACATTTCTGGGTGGCGCGGCGCTGTGGCGTAAAAGTACTGCGTTTTTCCATAGGCTTCGGCAAGGCCGTTAAGACCTGGATAGGCAAAGACGGCACCGAATATGTAATAGCGCCCATCCCCCTAGGTGGCTACGTTAAAATGCTCGGCCAAGAAGACACGAGTGTCGAGAGCGAGAGCAGTGTCCCCGACAGCCAAAAACACCTCTCATTCGCGAGCAAGGCACTGTGGCAGCGCATGGCGATCGTGGCTGCTGGCCCCATCGCGAACTTCCTGCTTGCGATTACAGTGTTCTGGATTATCAACGTGGCTTACGGGCTCAGTGGCACGGCCCCTGTGTTGGCCAATGTGTTGGAAGATTCGCCTGCATACACGGCAGGGCTGCGTGCTGGTGATGAGATCGTGGCTGTCGATGGTGTACAGGCAACTATTTGGCAGCAAGTCACCATGCAGCTCTTAGCCCGTCTCGGTGAGACTGGCGATCTCCTAATTAGCGCTATTCCCGCAGGACAGAGCGGCCCGCAAGACTACCGCATAGCACTAGAGAGCTGGCAATCCAATACTGCTGAGCCTAATCCAATTGGGTCACTTGGCTTCGTGCAATATGAAATCCCTCCTGTAATCGAAGGGCTTGTCGCAGACGGCGCCGCTGAGCGCGCGGGCATGCTTGCGGGCGACCGTATTGTGTCTGTCGATGGGGCGCCTCTGACAGGCTGGCTGCAATGGGTGCAACGCGTTCGCGCTAGCCCGGAACTGCCGCTCAACATTGTTGTCCAACGAGACTCGAGCATGGTGTCGCTGACGATCGTGCCACAGCTTACTGAGGCCGAGGATGGTAGTCAGATAGGTGTTATTGGCGCCTATGTGCAGGAATTCGACCTAATGGCGAGCCTGCCTCCAGAGCGGCTACGAGAAATACACTACAATCCGCTAAGTGCTTTTGTGCCAGCGGTGCAGGAGACTTGGGATAAATCAGTCTTCGTGCTCGATTCGATTAAGAAGATGGTGATAGGCCTGATATCCGTGAAGAATATCAATGGGCCAATCACTATCGCGCAAGTTGCGGGAGAAACGGCGAGCTACGGCTTGGAGGTGTATCTTGGCTTCCTAGCTATTCTCAGCATTAGTCTGGGCGTGCTCAACTTACTTCCAATCCCGGTGTTGGACGGAGGACATTTGCTGTATTACAGCATCGAAGCGATTATTCGACGTCCAGTCCCGGACCGCATTCAGGCGATGGGCCTTCAGTTGGGTTTACTTCTTATCTCAGGGGTCATGGTATTGGCGGTATATAACGATGTCAGTCGGCTCCTGTGATACCCAATGATTTTCTGCGTATTACTCACATTCCATTCGATAAAAGCTAAAGACTCAGGCTTGAACCACATTCATGACTAGAACCTTTTTAAGTACATTAATATTGTCATCAGTGGCATCAACTGCCGCTTATGCCCAGAGTTTCGTAATTGAAGACATTCAGATCGACGGCCTGCAGAGGATCTCCTCGGGCGTCGTGTTTGGCCTGTTGCCCGTTGGTATTGGTGACGTTGTCAGTGACAGCGTGCCTGCCGATATCATTCGCGCCATCACCGCTTCGGAATATTTCGAAGACGTAGAGGTGGCCCGCGAAGGCAATGTACTCTTCATTACCGTTTTGGAGCGCCCCTCGGTCAGTGAGATCAATATCACCGGCAACAAGGTGCTCAAGAGCGAGGATATCCTCGAGAATATGGCCACTGCGGATATCACCGAAGGCGGTATCTTCACGCGTGCCACACTAGAGGCTATTCGTCAGGGTATCCAAGAGGTGTATTCCGGGCGTGGTCGTTACGGCACTACGGTCGAGATCGACATTGAAGAGCAACCGCGAAACCGCGTTGCGATCAATATGACGATCAACGAAGGTAAAGAGAGCCGCATTCAATATATCAATATCGTGGGCAACAATGCCTTCGATGATGACGAGCTTCTGGAGCTATTCGATCTGGGTCTTAAGCCTTGGTACAACCCCTTTAGTGGCCGCAATAAGTACTCGCGCGAGCAGTTGACTGGCGATTTGGAGAAGCTTACTTCCTACTATATGGATAACGGCTATGTGCGTTTCAATATCGATTCCACGCCTATCTCCATTACTCCCGATAACGAAGAGATTTATATCACCATCAATGTGACAGAAGGTGATCAATACGTCGTTAATGAAGTAAATCTCGCAGGCGACTTGGTCAATACCGAGGCGATTCTCCGTGCCTATACTGTTGTGGCGTCAGGACAAACATTTTCTCAGGCGCTGGTGACGGCTACCGAGGAATATATGACGCAGATCCTCGGTAATTTCGGTTACGCATTCGCCGAGGTCAACGGCGTGCCAGAGGTTAACGAGGACGCTCAGACCGTAGATGTGACTTTCTTCGTCGATGCCGGCAATCGTACCTACGTTAATCGCGTTAATTTCATCGGCAACGTCGCGACAGCAGACGAAGTGCTGCGCCGCGAGATGCGACAGTTAGAGAGTGCTCAGGCCTCAAGTCAGGCGATTGAGCTTTCCAAAGTTAGGCTGGAACGACTCGGTTATTTTTCTACGGTCGAGGTCGATACGATAGAGGTGCCTGGTAGCACAGATCAGATCGATGTGCAGTTCACGGTTGAAGAGCAGAACTTCAGTAATATCTCCTTCAGTGTCGGTTCCGGCGGTGGTGGCGATTTCTTTATTAGTTCCTCGCTTCAGGCTCAAAACTTCCTTGGTACTGGCCGCACAGTTGGTATAGGTATTAATAAAAGTACGTTCCAGAAGAGTCTTAATTTCAGTTATCTAGACCCTTACTTTACTGCTGACGGCGTAAGTCGTGGTTTTAACTTGTTTTTGCAGGAGCAAGACTCGCCGTTCAATATCGCCAGCTTCTCCACTAAGTCCTACGGTGGCTCGTTCAATTTTGCCTATCCGATAAGTGAGATTCAGCAGATCGGTTTCAATATCGGTTACTCCCATACGGAGCTGAGCTCGGGTGGCTTTACCGTACAGGAGATCGATTCTAGTCCGCAGCTATTCGACGGTGTGGATCGTTTCATAATCGACCCGGTAAACGAGAACCCCTTTCTTGGGCCTGTTACCGATTCGACCGGTGGCTTCGTAGTCGACTTGCCTGCCGAGTATTTGAATCAGAATCCGGATAAGGGTTTTATAGATAAACAGGGAACCACCTTCGATAACTTCACGTTCTCGACTAACTGGCTTCGCACCACACTTAACCGTGGTCAGTTGCCAACTGCGGGTACCTTCCAGCAGCTCTCCTTTGAAATAACAACGCCAGGGAGTGACTTGGAGTATTACAAGTTCAACTATGCGGCGCAGTACTATAAGCCCTTGTTCGGTGACTTCATTCTGGCCATGCGTACGAATCTTGGTTACGGCGGTGGCTTTGGCAATACCGATGGTCTGCCGTTCTTCCAGAACTTTTTCGCTGGTGGTTTGTCCTCCAACGGTGTTGTGCGTGGCTTCGACGTAAACAGCCTAGGCCCTCGCAGTACCGACCCAGCACGCTATTCCACAGCGTCGACGTCATTGCTGCGGGATGAGAACGGCAATATCATTCGCAATGAGGCGGGCTTCGCCCAGATCGATCCTACCCAGTTCGGCTATTTGACGACCCCCGTCTTGGATGCCAATGGCGACCAAGTCCTTGATGCTAATGGAAATCCTCGCGTACAACTGGCGGTCGAAGGCATCGCGCTAAATCAGAATTTAGACGCGTTTGGGGGTAATATCTTAACTACCGGTAGTGTAGAATTGCTCTTCCCACTGCCTTTTGTTACAGACAGAAGCAGGGTTCGCTCATCGTTATTTGTAGATGCGGGCAATGTGTTCTCATCTAACTGTACAACGCTGCAAAGCTTGCAGAAGAATTGTAGCGACTTCGACTTGGGCGAGTTTAGATACTCCGTGGGTATCAGCGTTACGTATTTGTCACCCTTCGGGCCGTTGACATTCTACGTGGCTAAGCCGATTTCGAAGGATGATGGCGATGATACGAAGACCTTTGACTTCACCATCGGGGCAGGATTCTAAGGCAGTTAATATCACTGCGTGGCCGTCAAGACACGATGGCGCGCGCTAAACGTAACAGGAAAATCACAGTATAAAAATACTGTTCAACGGCTTATTCGGAGATTGGAAAGTGAAAACGATATCGAAAGTATTGGCATTTGCAGGTTTGTTGCTAACATCTGCTGTAGCAATTGCGCAGCAGCCTGTAGTGGGCGTTGTTAATCTCGAGCAAGCCCTGTTTAATTCCCAGGCAGCGCAGGAAATGCAGGCCGCAATTAACGAGGAATTTAGTGACGATCAGGAGCGCGCTGACCGCCTGAACACAGAGCTACGTGAGCTTGTCACTCGCGCCCAGCGCGATGAGTCCATCATGAGCGATTCCGAGAAGCGTAAAATCAATTCGGACGCCCAAGAGAAGCAAGTTCAGTTACAACTGATTTCCGAGCGCGTGCAGGCCGCTTTACAAGAGCGTCAGCAAGCCTTTGTTGATAGCATGCGTCAGAATCTTGGTGCCGCGATTCAGTCAGTGGTGCAAGAAGGTGGCTACACACTAGTGCTCAATGCAGATAGCGTCGCATTTTTCGATAATGTCTATGACATTTCCGGTAAAGTGACGGCTAAGCTCAACGAACTTAACCAGTAAATCCGCAGTGACAGGGTCTCACCAAGTGAGCAAGCAAACTGTCTACACACTAGGTGAGTTGTCCGCGCTGCTTGAGGTTGAGCTGCGCGGAGATCCTACACTGCAGATTGATGGGCTTGCGACTTTGAAGAATGCCACAGTCGGCAAGCTTAGTTTTTTAAGTAATCCTCGTTACGTCCATCAACTCGCAAGTACCCAGGCGAGCGCCGTGATCATTAATTCAGCGTTCTCCGATAGTTGTAGTTGCGCGCAACTGCTAACTTCGAACCCCTATGTCAGCTACGCGAAAGCATCACAACTCTTTGCGCCCGAGCGCGCAGACGAGCCTGGTGTTCACCCCACAGCCTCGGTGCATCCCAGTGCTGTGCTCGCACCGCAAGTCAGCATTGGACCCCATGCAGTAATTGCTGCCGGAGTCACGATTGGGGCGCGCACAAGAATAGGGGCTGGTTGTAGTATTGGGGCTCGCAGCAGTATTGGTGAAGACTGCACATTGTTTGCGAACGTTAGTGTCTATCATGACGTTTTAATTGGCGATAGAGCTGTATTACATTCTTCAGTTGTAATTGGCGCCGATGGCTTCGGATTCGCATTCGATGGCAAGCAGTCCATTAAGATTGCCCAGCTCGGCGGTGTCCAGATCGGTAGTGATGTTGAGATCGGTGCGGGATCTACGATCGACCGTGGCGCTTTGGATGATACGATTATTGAACACGGGGTTAAGATAGATAACCACGTGCAAATTGCGCATAACTGCATTATCGGTGAGCACACTATTATCTGTGGCTGTAGCGCAATTGCAGGCAGCACCACGATAGGGCGTTACTGCACTATCGGTGGCGGTGTGGGAGTCATTGGGCATCTGCACATCGCCGATAAGGTTATGATTAGTGCGATGTCACTGGTAAGCCAGTCGATAAGTGAACCGGGAGTGTACTCCTCCGGCACGGGACTCCTGGAGTCGAAAGAATGGAAGCGCAATATTGTTCGTTTCCGCCAGCTAGATGATATGGCCAAACGGCTTAAAGAATTAGAAAAACTCACATTAGGAAAATAGTCCTCGCCTAATTTGTTGGATAGAAACGATAAGAAAAGTACGGACGCCTGATTCAGGAACTCAATGATGATGAACATCGAAGAAATTAAGGAATACTTACCTCAACGCTACCCCTTTCTGTTAGTGGATAGGGTGGTGGAAATCGATCTGGGGAAGTCTATCCTTGCCTACAAGAATGTCTCTGTGAATGAGCATTTCTTCGAGGGGCATTTTCCTGGGCGGCCAATTATGCCGGGGGTTTTGATTATCGAAGCCCTAGCTCAAGCTGCTGGCGTGCTCGGTTTCAAGAGCCAAGAGAAGAAGCCCAAAGATGGCTATTTATATTATTTCGTCGGTGCCGACGAAGTGCGTCTAAAAAGACCCGTAGTGCCCGGTGATAAGCTTATGTTGCACGCGACGATCATAACGAGTAAGCGCGGCATTTATAAATTTCAGTGTACAGCCAGCGTCGACGATCAATTAGTCTGCTCGGCTATCATTATGTGTGCGGAAAGGAAGAATGAAATTGATTGATCCACAAGCCATCATTGATCCGAGTGCGAAACTGGCCGATAACGTCAGCGTCGGGCCGTGGACAATTATTGGGCCTGGAGTTGAGATCGACGAGGGCACTGTAATTGGATCCCATGTCGTTATTCGTTCGAATACTAAAATCGGTAAGAACAATAGAATATTTCAGTTCGCGTCGGTGGGCGAAGAACCAGCGGATAAGAAGTTTGAAGGCGAGCAGACTTGGCTGGAGATCGGTTCAGACAACGTGATTCGTGAAGGTGCAACGCTGCACAGAGGCACTGGCTTCGGCGGCGGTATAACTCGCATCGGCAGCCATAATCTTCTAATGCCTTATGTCCATGTTGCGCACGATTGCATCGTGGGTAACCACAGTATTTTCGCGAATAATGTCGGTATTTCTGGCCATGTAGAGGTAGGTGATTGGGCAATCCTCGGCGGCTATGCCGGCGTCAACCAATTCCTTAAAATCGGTGCCCACTCAATGATCGGGGGCATGACCCATGTCAGTAACGACGTGCCTGCCTACTTAATCGTGAGTGGCACACCGCCCGTTGCGCGCAGTATCAACGCGATCGGTTTGGAGCGGCGCGGTTTCGACAAGGACGTGATCTTGTTGATTCGTAGGGCTTATAAAACTCTCTATAAGAAAGGCCTGACGGTCAAGGAAGCGCTCGAAGAGTTGCAGCCTATAGCGCAGCAGCATCCGGAGATTCAAGTCTTCGTAGATTCCATCGTATCCTCCACAAGAGGCATTCAACGCTAAGGCGTTTCGGGGCAGGCAAAGCCGCTCCGATTGCGTCTTGGCATTTCAGCGGAGAGTGGCGTGCGAATTGGCATGATTGCAGGGGAGGCCTCGGGCGACACGCTCGGTGAAGGTTTAATTCGGGCGATCAGGCGCCTTTGTCCGGAAGCCACATTCGAAGGAATTGGCGGGCCTAAAATGCTCGCGGAAGGTTTCACCTCCTTCGCCCCGATGGAAAGACTATCCGTTATGGGTTTCGTCGAACCACTCGCGCGCCTTCCCGAGTTACTCCGCATCAAGAAGAATCTCGAGACTCGTTTTCTAGCCTCACCACCCGATGTATTTGTCGGCATCGATTCTCCCGCTTTCAATCTGCGGGTCGAGCAAGTGCTACATGATGCCAATATACCTACGGTGCATTATGTGAGCCCCAGTGTCTGGGCCTACGATCAGAAACGAATTCACAAGATTGCGAAAGCGACTGATCTAGTGCTTGCGCTGTTCCCATTCGAAACTCCTTTCTATGATCAGCACAAAGTGCCAGTACGCTTTGTGGGTCACCCCCTTGCGGATGCGATTCCCATGGATGGCGGCGGTGTCGACGAGCAGCACTTGGCGCGCGCAGCGCTAGGCGTTGCAGAGATAGGTCGATACCTCGCATTGATGCCGGGGAGTCGTCGCAACGAGATAGCTCGTCTTGGGCCAGTGTTTATAGAGACTGCGCAGCGCGTACGCGCGCAGAATCCAGAGCTGCAATTCCTCATCCCCTGTGCCAACCATGAGCGTTTTGTGCAGGTCACAGAGCTTCTAGAGCAGGCGGGGGCATGGGAAGGCTTTCATGTCTTCGATGGTAAATCCCACCAGGCCATGCGCGCCGCCGATATCGTACTGCTAGCCTCGGGTACTGCGACGCTGGAGGCTATGCTACTGAAACGCCCAATGCTGGTTGCCTATAGTCTGTCGCCGCTGACCTATGCGCTGGCCTCTCGAATGCTTAAAGTGCCCTATGTGTCTCTGCCCAATCTATTGGCGGGCGAACGCTTAGTGGCGGAGTTCCTACAGTACGATGTCACGGTCGAAAATCTTAGCGCTGAGATAGAGCGTCTGTTGCACGATACGCAGGCACACGATGCTCTGTTAGCAAGATTTAGCCAGATTCATGAGCAGATACGCTGCGCTGCCGATACCCAAGCTGCCAAGGCAGTGTTGGAAGTTGGCGGCATGAGAGCTGGGGCATAGGCTATGCAGTTGAGTTTTCCTTACCCAGATGCCCCGCATGCACTAGTGGCCGGTGTCGACGAGGTAGGCAGAGGCCCTCTGGCAGGCGATGTGGTTGCCGCGGCAGTCATACTCGACCTTAAGCGCCCAATACCGAAGCTCAACGACTCCAAGAAGCTCAGTGCGAAGCAGCGCGAGCACTTATTTCAGCTCATCATGGATTCGGCCCTATGCTATGCTTTGGGCAGAGCGAGCGCTGCCGAGATCGATTCGATCAATATCTTACAAGCGAGCCTTTTAGCCATGTCACGCGCGGCGAAGGCACTGACGATACAGCCCGGTTTCGTCTATGTTGATGGCCTATGTTGCCCGCGTTGGGACTACCCCAGTACGGCGGTAGTAAAAGGGGACTCCAAGGTAGATTGCATCGCGGCGGCGTCGATACTCGCCAAGGTAACGCGCGATCGCGAGATGGAGGCTATGGAGGCCTTCTATCCGGGTTATGGCTTCGCTAAGCACAAAGGCTATCCGACAGCGCTGCACCTGCAAGCACTCGCGAGGCTCGGCCCCTGCGCCGTTCATCGCCGCTCATACAAGCCCGTGCAGTTGGCCATGGGTCAATCGCAATAAATACTTCCCAGAGAACGTGAGAGAGCATGCCTGAACAATTCGTACATCTGAGATTGCACACCGAGTACTCCATCGTCGATGGCTTGGTGCGTATTGATGAACTCGTTAAAAGCGCTGCTGCGATGCAGATGCCCGCCGTTGCCCTCACTGATCACTCTAATCTGTTCGGTCTAATTAAGTTCTACACCGCCGCTATGCGCTCGGGCATCAAGCCCATCTGCGGCTGCGATGTCTTAGTAGAGAACGAGGAGAATCCCCAGCGGCCTTGTCCGCTAGTGCTGTTAGTTCGCAATAAAGTAGGCTATCGCAACCTAACTGAGTTGATCTCTCGCGCCTATACCGAGAAGTCCACCAGCAGCCTACTTACGGTCCGTCGCGAGTGGGTTGCCCAGCACTCGGAAGGTCTAATCGCCTTGTCCGCGGGTCGAGACGGCGAGATCGGTCGTCACCTGTTGGAGGATGGCGAGGACAAAGCGGCCACTGCCTTAGCGCAATGGATGGGCTGGTTTCCCGGCAATTTCTATATGGAGTTGCATCGCTGTGGGCGCGAAGGCGAGGAGCGCTACATCGATGCCGCGGTCACGCTAGCCTCGAAGATGGGCTGCCCGGTGGTGGCCACTAACGATGTGCGCTTTATCGACCGTGAAGACTTCGAGGCTCATGAGGCCCGAGTCTGCATCAATGAACGTCGTACCTTGGATGACCCGCGTCGCTCCCATAACTACACTGAGCAGCAATACCTGCGCTCCGCCGCAGAGATGGAAGAGTTGTTTAGCGACCTGCCCGAGGCGATTGCGAACACCCGTGCCATTGCGATGTGTTGCAACCTCGACCTAGAACTCGGCAAACCCTATCTGCCGAACTACCCGATACCAGAGAATTACACCGTCGAAGAGTTCTTCCTCGAGATCAGTAAAGAGGGTTTGAATAAGCGGCTTAAGAAGATATTCGCCAAGCTAGCTCCCGAGTCCGACGAACTGGCGCTGAAGATTAAGCCCTATTACGAGCGCCTCGATTTCGAGCTAAACGTCATCAATCAAATGGGCTTTCCCGGTTATTTCTTGATCGTGATGGAGTTTATTCAATGGGCGAGGGACAACGATATTCCAGTAGGTCCGGGCCGTGGCTCGGGTGCCGGCTCCATCGTCGCTTACGCACTAGGGATCACGGACTTGGATCCGCTGCGCTACGACTTGCTATTCGAACGCTTCCTTAACCCCGAGCGTGTGTCGATGCCCGACTTCGACGTCGACTTCTGCATGGACGGCCGCGATCGGGTAATCGCGCACGTGGCAGATCTCTATGGCAAAGAGGCCGTCTCGCAAATCATTACATTTGGCACCATGGCGGCGAAAGCGGTAGTACGCGACGTGGCGCGTGTGCAGGGCAAGTCTTATGGTCTCGCCGACAAGCTCTCGAAGTTAATCCCCTTCGAGCCGGGCATGACACTTAGCAAAGCCCTAGAACAAGAGCCTGCGCTGCAAGAGTTCATCGATGGCGATGAGGATGCCCAAGAGATTATGGAGATGGCCTTTAAGCTAGAGGGCATCACTCGAAATGTAGGTAAGCATGCCGGTGGCGTGGTAATCGCCCCCACTAAGCTTACCGATTTCTCGCCGCTTTACTGTGACGAGAATGGAGAAGGGCTGGTCACCCAGTTCGATAAGAACGACGTGGAAACCGCAGGCTTGGTGAAGTTCGACTTCCTCGGCCTGCGTACACTCACGATTATTGACTGGGCGATTAAGATGATTAACGCTCAGGAGTTTGCCGATGGCTCCTCAACGCTAGACATTACCGAGATCCCATTAGACGACAAGAAAGTCTACGACCTGTTGCAAAGGGGCGAGACCACCGCGGTGTTCCAGCTCGAATCCCGCGGCATGAAGGATCTCATTAAGCGCCTTTTGCCTAGCCGTTTCGAAGATATTATCGCCCTCGTAGCCTTGTTCCGGCCAGGCCCTCTACAGTCGGGCATGGTCGACGACTTTATTAATCGTAAGCATGGCCGCGCGGATGTGGACTACCCCCATCCCGAGTTGGAACCAGTGCTGTCCAATACCTACGGTGTCATTCTTTACCAAGAGCAGGTAATGCAGATCGCCCAGGTCTTGGCGAGTTACAGTCTCGGCGGCGCGGACATGTTGCGCCGCGCGATGGGCAAGAAGAAAGCAGAGGAGATGGCGAAGCAGCGCGACTTGTTCATGGAGGGCGCAGAGAAGCGCGGCATTGATCCAAAACAGGCCGGCTCAATCTTCGACCTGATGGAGAAGTTTGCGGGCTACGGCTTTAACAAGTCGCACTCGGCAGCCTATGCCTTGGTCTCTTATCAGACCGCCTGGCTCAAAGAGCACTATCCTGCCTACTTCATGGCCGCGGTACTCTCTGCCGATATGCAGAACACCGATAAGGTAGTGACACTGATCGAAGAGTGTCGGCAGATGAAGCTGCCCCTGGTTGTGCCCGATGTGAATTTGGGCGAGTTCAATTTCACCGTCAATGTCAATCGCGAGATCGTCTATGGCTTAGGCGCTATCAAGGGCTTAGGGGAGGGCCCCGTAGCCAGCATAATAGCCGCGCGTAAGGCCGGCGGAAAATTCGTCTCCCTACTGGACTTCTGTCAGCGCGTGGACACGAGAAGCGTCAATAAACGCACCCTAGAGGCCTTGATTAAGGCGGGGGCGCTAGACAGCTTACAGAGCGGTAGCAAAGACCAGGCGCGGGCAAGTCTCTTCGCCGCGATCGCCGAGACCACGAAGGCTGCCGAGCAAAGTAGCCGCAATGAGGCAATTGGGGTGCAGGATATGTTCGGCGAGATATCGCCGGCCAACGCGCCCGCGAGCGCTGGCAGTGGTCTGCAGACCAGAGCGCGGCCCTGGAGCGAACAGCAGCGCTTAGCGAACGAGCGCGAGACCTTGGGGCTTTATCTAAGTGGGCATCCGATCGACGAGTTCCTGCCAGAGATTGGACGCATGACCCGAGATCGCCTCGCCAATCTTAAGCCGGAGCGAGAGAGTCAGCTAGTAGCGGGTCTGGTGGTCTCTACCCGCACTATGAAGAGCAAGCGCGGCGATACTATCGCCTTCGTCGTCCTTGACGATCGTAGCGCGCGTCTAGAGGTGTCGGTGTTTGGGCGTGAATACGAGCAATTCCGCGATCTGCTGCAGAAAGACAGCATCCTCGTGATCGATTGTTTCGTAAGCGTCGACGACTACAGCGGCGCCATGCGTGGTCGCACTAAGCATATTGTCGGCCTGGATCAGGCGCGAGCCCTGTTCGCCAAGGGCTTAGAGCTACACCTGCACAGCGACTATCTCATGCCGGATTTCACTCAGACCCTGACGCGGATTCTCGAGGCCCACAGGCCTGCGCCCGTGGATACGGATGTGGCGCCAGTGCCGAGCCCGCCGGAGCGCGAGGGCAAGGCCCGCACACCATCAAGCCTGGCCCAGACCAAGAGCGCCTGTCCAGTGCGAATCTATTACGAACGCCGCGGTAGCAAGGGCTGCGTGCAATTGGGCGAGCAGTGGTCGGTATTGCCCTCGCAGGGCTTATTGCAGCGTTTACAGGAAGAGTTCGGGCGCGCGCGAGTGCGGCTCAATTATCAACAATAGGCAGGCCCCATCGCCGTTATCACGCGGCACTCTTGCCAGTCGCCTAAAGTGACCGGCATTTGCTATCATGCGGGTAAGCAAAGACATTACCGGGATAAGACAAACTATGAATCCGAATTACCTAGACTTCGAACAGCCCATCGCCGACTTGGAAGTGAAGATCAACGAATTGCGCTTGGTCGGCACCGACAATAAGCTCAATATCACCGATGAGATTAAGAAGTTACAGGAAAAAAACACTAAGCTGACAGAGAAGATCTATGCCTCTCTGAGTCCATGGCAGATATCGCAAGTGGCGCGCCACCCGCTGCGTCCGTATACACTGGACTATATTTCCCACATCTTTACAGATTTCGACGAGCTGCACGGAGACCGTCTTTTCGCAGACGATCTCGCCTTAATCGGCGGCGTTGCGCGCTTGGATGGCCGTCCTGTCATGGTTATCGGACACCAGAAGGGACGCGGTACTAAGGAGAAGGTGCGCCATAACTTCGGTATGCCCCGTCCTGAAGGCTATCGCAAAGCTCGTCGCCTGATCGCCATGGCCGAGCGCTTCAAGTTGCCGGTTCTTACCTTTATCGATACGCCCGGCGCCTACCCTGGCATCGACGCAGAAGAGCGGGGCATCAACGAGGCTATCGCCGAGAACATGGCGATGATGTCGATGGTGCGTACGCCCCTGATTGCGACGGTAACGGGTGAGGCGAACTCCGGCGGCGCTATCGCCATCGGCATCGCCGATCATCTGAACATGCTCGAATATTCCACCTATACGGTCATTACTCCAGAGGGCTGTGCCACCATTCTGTGGAAGTCGTCGGAATACGCCTCCGCTGCGGCAGAGGCTATGGGGGTTACCTCTAAGCGCCTAGAAGAGCTTGGCATCGTCGACAGCACTATAACTGAGCCTCGCGGCGGCGCACATCGAGACGTGCCAGGGGTGTCTGCCAGTATTAAAGCGGCTCTTATCGAGCAAGTTGATCGACTCAGTGGCATGGACGTCGATCAGCTTATTGAGCGCCGTTACCAGCGTTTGATGGGCTACGGCATCTCCCACTGACACCATGGCCTTTACCGCCGAAACTTTGCTGGAGCAACTGACCGGGTTTACCCCCGGCAGTCGCTTCGCGGTTGCTTATAGCGGTGGCTTAGACTCCACAGTACTCCTCCACGCCATGCATCATGCATTGACCCTCGCAGGTCATGCCCAAGGCGATATTCCTCTATTTTCCCTTCGCGCTATCCATGTGAACCATGGCCTTAGTCCGAATGCCAATCAATGGCAGCGTCTATGCGAGCAGCACTGTGCTCATTTGGGCATTGCTCTGCATGTGGAGCGAGTTAAGTTAGATCCGCACGCGCTAGCTAACCTCGAGAGCCAGGCCAGAGATTTGCGCTATGGGGTGTTCGAGCGGCAGCTGGAGGCAGACGAATGCATCGTGATGGCCCATCACCTCGACGATCAGGCCGAGACCTTTTTGCTGCGTAGTCTGCGTGGCGCGGGTCCCCGCGGCCTGGCCGCAATCCCTAAGCGCAGGCCCTTGGGTAGGGCGATGCTATTTCGTCCATTGCTCGAGGTGCCACAGGCAGAGCTGCGGGCCTATGCCGAGCGCGAATTGCTAGCATGGGTGGATGACGAGAGTAACGACGACAGGGCATACGACCGCAATTTCTGCCGCCATGAACTGCTGCCCAAGATCGAGGAGCGTTGGCCGGCATATCGTGAGTCTTGGCAACGAAGTGCGCAGCTTTGCGCAGAGGCCGATATCCTGCTGGATGACTTAGCCGCCATCGATTTCGAAGAGGCGAAGTGTCCCGTTCCTACGGTTATCAACGCGAAGAAACTCCAAGAACTCAGTCAGCCAAGGCAGCGCAACACGCTGCGTTATTGGCTGAACTTGGCGGGTGCTCCTGACCCTGGATGGAATGTCCTTACCCATATTGTTGAGGAGTTAATTCCTGCTGCCCTAGGCACGCAGCCTGAGATTCGTTGGCATGCCAACGGAGCCAGCGTGGTGCTGCGTCGCTACCGGCAGAATCTCTACCTGCAAAGAGTCATTGAGAACATCGCTAGCTTAACTCCGGTGGATTGGCAGCCCAAGAATATGCTGCACCTGAAAGACAATGGCTTAATCTACAGCTTGGCTACGGAAGGGGCGGGCTTGCGAGTCGACGGCGATGTAGTGTTAAAGCTACGTTATCGACATGGCGGCGAGACCTGCAAACTGCAGGGTAGGCGTACACGTACGCTCAAGAAGATTCTGCAGGATGCCAATATCGCCCCGTGGCTTCGTGACCGTGTGCCCTTGTTGTATTGCGATGAGGAGCTCGTCTGTATTCCCGGCGTCGGAGTCTGCGAAGGCTGGCAGGCAGGTATAAATGAGCCGGGCTGGCGGGTCATTTGGGTGCCGCCCGATGCCGCTCCCGAGCGTTGATAGAGGCATCCTCAGGCAATTTTGCGTTGTGGTCGGGCGGTGCTTCTGGTAGTCTGTAATCCCATCTGTAGGTGCTTGTTTCATTTGATAAGTTTTCACGTATCACTCCCTCGCGGAGCCGCCATACGCCATAGGAAACGAGCGCACACTTTCTACCTGATTTAACTTTTTATACTCTGGATGGGGCGTTAATGACGCGATATATTTTTATTACCGGTGGTGTCGTTTCGTCCCTCGGTAAAGGCATCACCTCTGCATCTCTTGCGGCAATTCTCGAAGCCCGCGGTCTCAATGTCACTATGCTCAAACTGGATCCCTACATCAACGTAGATCCCGGTACTATGAGCCCGTTCCAACACGGCGAAGTGTTTGTAACGGAAGATGGTGCGGAAACCGATCTCGATCTTGGCCACTACGAGCGCTATATCCGCACGACGATGACGAGAAAGAACAACTTCACTACTGGGCGCGTCTACGAAGAGGTGCTCAAGAAGGAGCGTCGCGGCGATTACCTAGGCGCCACAATACAAGTCATCCCCCATATTACCGATGAAATAAAACGCCGCATTATCGACGGTGCCAACGGCGCTGACGTGGCACTTGTAGAGATTGGCGGTACAGTGGGCGACATCGAGTCTCAGCCTTTCCTCGAAGCAGTCCGACAGATGCGCGTAGAACTAGGCGCCGAACGTGCGCTGTTCATGCACCTGACCCTCGTGCCCTATATCGAGACAGCCGGGGAGACCAAGACTAAGCCAACCCAGCACTCGGTCAAGGAACTACGCTCCATCGGCATTCAGCCCGATATCCTGATCTGTCGTTCTGATCACGATATTCCTGAGTCTTCACGCCGCAAGATCGCCCTGTTTACCAACGTCGACCTACCCGCGGTTGTCTCTCTACCAGACTCCAATACTATCTACCGAGTGCCGGCACTGCTGCGTGCTAGCGGGCTCGATGACATCATCGTGCGTAAGTTCAACTTGGAATGCCCTCCGGCAGATCTAGCCGAGTGGGATCGCGTAGTCGACGCTAAACTCAACCCCGATCAAGATGTGACCATCGCGATTGTGGGCAAGTACATGGAACTGCTCGATGCCTATAAGTCGCTTATCGAGGCGATTATTCCTGTCTCTTATACACATCTCCGAGCCCACGAGACAGGCAGAAAT
>CAJXUA010000014.1 GCA_913060695.1 uncultured Gammaproteobacteria bacterium
AATCAAAGGGGTCAGAGTAACTTGATCGATCAAGTTACTCTGACCCCTTTGATTTACTCTGACCCCTTTGGTCGCTTTTGATTATTCGGCCAGCTCTCGCACCTGCACTGCTAGGCGGTTTAGTACCGTGGCCGCGGCGTTGACTTCTTCCTCCACGATGTCGTACTGACGTTCTTCGATGGCCTCTCTTACGCCCGGCAGCGTCTTCACGCCATAGCCGGTATAGAAACCGGGAGCATAGATGTGATGAGTGAACCACGGGCGTCCGGGCAGGCCATCGATATCGATCAGGGCACGCTCGGAGGTGTAGAGTAGAACATTGTCTTGGACCGAGGCGGGAGTGCCGCTATTGGCCACTGCCGAGTAGTCCGCCGCTGCGTCCTCTAGCGCGGCCATCGCGTTTCGCAATGCTGCGAAACTGAAATAAGGTACTTCAGCCTTCGGCAGCGGCGCTCGGATGGTTTGAGTCGGATCGAGCGCCAACTCATAGACACCCGAGGCTATGCGCGCATTCTCACTCTGAGTTTGCTTGCGCATGTCCTCCGCAAGCTTTTCCACCTCTGAAAGATAGAGATTCACGTTATCTGCTAATCCCGTGAATTCGAAGGGCAGCCGTGGCGCATAGGCCAAACGCAGAGTCGCGCGGCCGGCCACTTGCGACAGTGATACGCCATAGACAAGGCCTGGGTCCTTGAAGCGGGTAAAGTGCTCATAGGTGTCGTACATGGTGTGATAACTACCGTCGCTGCCCTCCCCTCCGAAACCGATGTTCAATGATGCTATGCCTAAGTGTTGCAAGAACGGCGAGTAATCCGAACCCGAACCGAGAGGAGAAATACGCAGGTCTTTACGGGATTTCAACTCACTGCGCACTTGCTCGCTGCCTTCTACTTCCAAACGTGCGCGTCGACGCTGGTCAACCGTGACGCCGGTCTGCGGGTCGATTACATCGCGCATCACCTCGTTCGCCATCTTCTCCAGCACATGGCTGCCACCGATATTGACGAAGCCGCGACTATTGCCATCAGTATTGATATAGGCCACGGCACGCTCAGAGAGCATCTGAGCATTATCCTCAACCCACTCTGTCGAGCCGATCAAACCGACCTCCTCCGCATCCCAAGCCGCATAGACTACTGTGCGCTTCGGCCCCTTTCCTGCAGCCGCCAATGCACCTAAAGCCTTTGCCTCTCCCATTAGCGACACGAGACCGGACAATGGGTCTGCAGCACCATGGTTCCAGCCATCATGGTGATTGCCGCGGATTACCCACTGGTCAGGAAACTCGGTACCTGATAGCTTGGCGATCACGTTATAGGCCGTCACCATATCCCAGTTGAACTCAAGCTTTAGTCGCACTCGCGCAGGCCCTGGCCCCATGTGATATGTGATTGGTAATCCGCCACGCCACTGTTCTGGAACGACTTCGCCGCCCATCGCCGACAAAAGTGGCAGCGCATCGCGGTAGGAGATCGGTAACACGGGGATCTTAGTAATGGTGGGCGCGTCTTCGCGTGCCAAGCGCGGTGCTTCTTTAGTCGCGCCTATGAATGGCGTCAACACATCGCCTGGGTAAGTGGGCATATCCATCACCGAGCCGCGCTGCACACCACTCTCGTGCTTGAAGGGGCCGTCGGGATAGGTATCACCGGCACCATAGCCATCGTCGGCCGGGTCGGAATAGATAAGTGTGCCAATCGCGCCCTTCTCCGCAGCTAGCTTAGGTTTTATGCCACGCCAAGAACCCCCGTAGCGAGAGATCGCAATCTTGCCCTCCACGGATACTCCGTAGCGCTCCAACACCTCATAGTCCGCAGGCGTACCGTAATTGACGAAGACCAACTCGGCCTCAACTTCGCCGTCGATAGAGTAGGCATTGTAGGGCGGTAGCAGGTCTTTGATGTTTGAAGTGCTCGGGTCCTCCTCCAGAGAGTCCTCAAACAAGCCTGCCGTGTAATGCCCCGGCGACACTAATTCCAGCTCACGCGTACGCGGGCTAGGAAACAACACTTCATATTCTACAATCTCAGTATCGTAACCCCATTCGCGGAAGTGTTCGGCGATATACTCCACTACCTCGCGGCCGCGGGCCGAGCCAACATGATGAGGTGTGCGCGACATCTCCCGTAGCCAGGCATCGAGATCGCCAGCATCTAGGTGACTGTCGAACTCTTGCTCCAAGGCTCGCTGAGAGTCAGCACCGGCGGCATCGAAACCAAGCAGTGGCGTCTGCGCTTGAAGAGGAATTGCGACGAGAAGTAACAGGCTTAAAAATGGTAGTTGGGAAACGCGCATAGTGGGGGCTCCTTTACTTGGAAGCGTAAAGAGTAACACAAGCTCGATTCAGAGAAAGTCGGTAAGTTTCTAGGGAGTTATCTTATCGGCATTGAAGAAGCGCCTCATATGAGGCTGCTCATCGGCAAGGTCCCGCAGGAGTTTCGCACGCCCCTGACTATTCACATAATCGAGGAAGGTACTGGCAATTATCGACATGCGTTTACTTTTTAGGCGCGCCAACTTCCAGTTGAGCAAGATTGGTAGCCGACTTACATTTAACTCCTGTAAGCCTACGTGACCACCATAGGACAAGGTATGGCTAGAGAGTATGGACACTCCCAAACCCGCCATCACCGCATGTCGAATTGCCTCGTTACTCTCGATGGTCATTTTCAGATTGAGCTTAATGCCGAATTTCTTCATATGCTCTTCTATCGCGTGCCGCGTGCCGGAGCCTGGCTCGCGCATTAAGAAGGGATACTGTGCAAACTCGGCTAGAGAGACCTTAGCCTTCTTGGTCATCGGATGCCCGATGGGGGCAATCGCCACTAAGGGATTCGGGAGAAAGTCGAACAGCTCTAGGTCATCACTTTCTGGTGGATGACTAAAGACATAGAAATCGTCCTCCCCTCTTTCCACACGTTCCAGAATTTGACTCCGATTCGCCACATTCAGCTGCACATCGATTGCGGGATATACGCTGCAGAATTCGCCGAGCAAGTGGGGGATGAAATACTTGGCGGTGGTTACCACCCCAAGCCGCAAAGTACCCGCCTTCAAGCCTTTCAGATCGGAGAGGCTAGAGTCCAACTCCTCGAAACGCCCGAGGATGTCCCGCGCTGCGCCGACGGCGGCGACGCCAGCCTCTGTGAACACCAGCTTCTTTCCGACTTGATCGTAAAGAGGCATGCCTATCGCATCGCTCATCTTCTTCAGCTGCATCGAGATAGTCGGCTGGGTGAGAAAGAGCGTTTGGGTAGCCGCCGTGATGCTGCCCTGCTCGTAAACGGCAAGCAGAATCTCGAGCTGACGGAAAGTCCCTATGTAGGCATGTAGTCGCGACGGCATCATTTACCATATATATTTATAGATACATGGGATAGATAATATCTATTTTTATCTATGACGTATAGCTCTCATCATAGCGCTCGCAATCAAGCCCCCTAACTAATGCGAGGAAACAATCATGAACCAACGCGCCGCAATCTTCGAGACCTCCAGCATTGCAGTACTTTTGCTTGTCGGCATGTCCGTCTCAACTCTGCAAATCGACAGCACCGGAGTCATGTCAGTCGCAGCCCTACTGACTGTGTTCTTCGTCACCAGTCACTTTCAGACCCTACGGGGATTAGCCTCTCGATACGTTTCACGCATCTCATGGTCTACGGCCTCCACTAGCAACACTACAGAGTCCTAAAAAATGCAGATCGATATCGTCGTAGCGTTCTTCATGCTGGGCTTTATAGCCAGAGTACTCAAGGCGCCAATTGATTTCCCCGAAGGTCTGTACAAAGGCATCATCCTCTTTCTACTGCTCGCTATCGGACTCAAGGGCGGAATCGCCCTAAACGAGTACTCAACGCCTAACTTAATCCCCCAATCGCTGGCAGTGCTATCGATAGGACTAATACTCCCCCTCATTGCCTTCCCTATTCTGGTCAAGGTCGGTGGATTCGGGCGCGACGATGCGGCCTCAGTCGCGGCACATTATGGCTCCGTAAGCATTGGCACATATGCAGTGGCAGTGAGTTTTTTGGAAAGCTCTGGCGCTTATTATGAACCCTACTTTCCTCTCTTTGTCGCGATCCTAGAAATTCCAGCGATCGCGGTTGGGGTTTGGCTCGCCACGCGCGACGGCGTAGCAATTCAAACCAAGAAAATTCTAAGAGAGGTCTTTCTCAATCAGGGCGTCTTGCTCTTGGTGGGAGGTCTCTTAATCGGTTGGTGGGCGGGCGAAGCGCGTAGTGCGAGCGTAATGCCCCTGTTCGCAGGAATGTTCCAGGGCACCTTAGCGCTGTTCTTGCTCTATATGGGGCTAGTGGCTGCAGACAAAATCTCACTACTGCGACAACACGGCAACTTCATCGCGAGCTTCGCTGTCGTAATGCCTCTCGTTGGCGCAAGCCTTGGCGCCCTAGTTGGCCACTACATCGGTTTATCACAAGGAGGCACAGTCCTCTTGGCAACTCTTGGAGCAAGCGCCTCTTATATCGCGGTGCCGGCAGCAATGGCTGTTGCTATTCCAACTGCCAATCAAAGCCTTTCCATTACCGCATCCCTTGCCGTGACGTTTCCCTTCAATGTGCTCGTAGGCATTCCACTATATGCAGCACTAGTAGCGTGGTTCTACGGCTAAAGACGAACTGAGCAACTTACAAATTAATATTCACTCGAGAGAACACAACATGAAAGCAAGCTTGATCGAAATTATCATGGGGTCGCAGTCTGACTGGGAGGTGATGCAAGAGGCAAAGATCGTGTTAGAGGCGCTCGCTCTGCCCTATCGCGCTAGCGTTGTCTCTGCTCATCGCACACCCGCACGAATGTTTGAATTTGCTGAAAATGCAGCACGTAACGGTACGAAAATCATCATCGCTGGCGCCGGCGGGGCCGCACACTTACCTGGCATGGTGGCAGCTCTCACTCATTTGCCTGTGATCGCAGTGCCTGTGCCTAGTAAGCACCTGAAAGGTTTGGATAGCTTGCTATCGATCGCGCAAATGCCACGCGGTGTCGCCGTCGCGACTCAAGCGATTGGCGCGGCAGGCGCATTCAATGCTGGATTGCTCGCCGCACAGATACTCGCGCTCGAAGACCCAGCACTGCAGCAACGACTCATCGCTTGGCGCGAGAAGCAGACTACTAGTGTTATCGAGGAGATAGTCTGATGCGCATAGCGATTTTTGGATGTGGTCAGCTAGCTAGGATGCTGGCCTTAGCGGGCTGGCCCATGGGCATGCGTTTTAGCTTTGTTGCAGAAGAGGCCGAAGATACGCGCTGCGTCGAAGGGCTAGGGACCATAGTACGCTGGCAGGATTCGATGACAGCGCAGTCAATCTTCAAAACGTTGGAAGAGCCCGATGTCATTACTATCGAGAAAGAAGCAGTGAACACTGCACTTCTGCAGCAACTAAGCCATTACTGCAAGATTGCACCGAATCCGGAGATCCTTTGGGTCGTTCAGCACAGGGCGCGGCAGAAAAAATTCTTAACCGAGCTTAATATTCCAACAGCGCCTTATGTTGAGATGCATGACAAACAACAGCTCCTTCTAGCTGGCGAATCTTTGGGCTATCCGCTGATCATCAAATCCTGTGAGCAAGGCTATGACGGACAGCAGCAATGGCGTATCCACAACCAAGAAGATGCAAGGGCCTTCATAGAAGGCGCCGTTGAGATCACACATGCAATTGTTGAGAAGATGCTCGACTTCACTGCAGAGGTCTCAATACTCGCAGTGCGTAATACGAAAGGAGAAGTCGCTGCCTATGCCCCTAGCGAGAACAGGCATCGTAATGGCACGCTTTCGGTTTCCATCGCCCCAACGGAAGTCTTGCACCCTAAACTACAAGCAGACCTAGAGACCATCTTAAATGCGCTGATGCGCAACTGGGACTATGTCGGGGTACTTGCAGTCGAGTGTTTTATAGTGGATGAGCAGATCATGGTGAACGAGCTCGCACCCCGGGTTCACAATAGCGGACACTGGACCCAAGATGGCGCCGTGTGTAGCCAGTTTGAGAATCACCTGCGCGCAATTAGCGGTCAAAGCCTAGGCTCCACGGCGAGCTTAGGGCATAGCGCAATGATCAACCTACTAGGCTGTAGAGCTCCGGATGAGTTAAGTTCACTGCCCCATGCACACCTGCATTGGTATGACAAAACCCTGCGCGAAGGCCGCAAGATGGGCCACATCAACTTTCTGCACGAGTCCTCTGGAGCGCTGCAAATGAACTTGAGTCATGCGCTGCGATTACTCTCAGATTAAGAAGGAGGAAAAAATCTATTGCAAAACCGTCTCATCTTAATGATAATCGTTCTCACTTAGATTACCATAAACAAAAGATAGGACATTTCAATGAAGCAAGCACTGCTAAGTAAACTACCAGAAAATGAAAATGTTCTTGCGAACAGCCGCCGCCACTTCCGCAAGTCTACTCTCGCATTCGCCATCGCTTCCTCTTTAGTCGCTGGCGCACATGCACAGCAATCTACTGACGATGCTCAAGTGATTGATGTTTATGGCGAACAGCTTTCCAGCGAGCCTGCCTCAATGCGTTTTCGTCGCTCCTTGCTCGATACCGCCCAAACAGTCAATGTTATTCCGAAAAGCCTGATCGAGGATCGTTCTGCCAGCACGCTGCGCGATGTGTTACGCAATGTCTCGGGTATCAGCATGCAGGCCGGCGAAGGAGGCACTCCAGCTGGTGATCAATTGACTATTCGCGGCTATAGCGCGCGCACAGATATCTTTGTGGACAATGTGCGCGATTTCGGAGGTTACACGCGAGATCCCTTCAACTTAGAACAAGTTGAAGTAGTAAAAGGCCCTTCATCTGATTATTCGGGCCGTGGTTCTACGGGTGGTTCGATCAATATGGTAAGCAAGTCTGGACGAATGGAAGACAGCACTAATACTTCTTTGTCCTTAGGCTCGGATAGCTATAAACGCGCTACTTTAGATGTCAATCGAGTAGTCGATTCACTAGACGATACAGCAGCGCGACTAAACATTCTCTATCACGACCAAGACACTCCAGGTCGTGATGTTGTGACAAATAAACGCTGGGGAATAGCGCCGTCTATTAGCTTCGGCGTTGATACGGACAGCAAACTAACGCTTAGTTTATTCCACATGGAGCAGGACAATATTCCAGATTATGGCATTCCATGGGTCCCCGAATCGAACGAACCCCTTGCCGAATTTGCAAACCAGGCGCCTCCTGTAGACTTCAACAATTGGTATGGCCTGAAGTCGCGCGACTTCGAGGAGATTGCGACCTCGATGGCAACAATACAATTCGAACGTACTCTGACCGAGAACAGCCAGTTTCAGAACATTACACGATGGGGCACTACTGAACGTGACTCTATGATCACTGCTCCGCGTTTCATCAGCAATGACAGCACGGATATTCGTCGCAGCGATGAGAAATATCGCGACCAGAGTGATGGCATCTTCAGCAACCAGAGCAATCTGAGCATCACCCTAAACCCCGGTCAGAACTGGGAAAACCGTATCCTCGTCGGCGCAGAAGTCTCTCTGGAAGATGAGAAACGCTATACACAGGCCCTCACCGGTATCGACTCCCCGGCAACAGACCTGTTTAATCCTACACCAAACGACCCTTACCTAGAGAACTATCAGCGTACAGGAACCGCCAGCAACGCAGAATCGAACTCTGTCGCACTCTACGCCTCTGACTCAATCGAGATTAACGAACAATGGCAGATCAATGCTGGTCTTCGTTGGGATTCTTTCGAACTCGAATACGCACCAGATGGCAATCCAATTCTAGAGCGTACAGACAAGATGCTGAGTTACCGTGCTGGCATAGTGTATAAGCCTGTTCGCGCCGGTAGCATTTACCTCGGCTACGGAACCTCCTTCAACCCAACTGCAGAGGCTCTCTCGATCAGCACGAGCTCTAGAGAACCCGGCATCGCCGATCTCGACCCAGAGGAAAACCGTACTTTGGAGCTTGGGACTAAATGGCAAATAATGGATCGGAGTATGTTTGTCACGGCTGCTGCGTTCCGAACAGAGAAAACCAATGCACGAACCCAAGATCCTAGCGACCCAAACGATTTGCTAGTGCTAAAAGGTGAGCAATTGGTGCAAGGCATCGAACTAGGTTTAGCGGGAAGCATTACCGAAAAACTCAGTGCGTTCGCCGGTTACACCTATCTCGATACTGAAATTACCGAAAGTTTAGATACCTCACAAATCGGCAAGTCGCTCGACAACTCGCCGAAACATACCTTCAATCTATGGAGCACCTATGCACTATCATCCAAGATCGAGTTTGGTCTAGGCGCCCAGTTTGTGGACGAACGTTTTAATAACACTTCCAATGCGCGAAGTGCTCCTTCGTACTGGGTATATGAAGCTTCGGCGTCCTATGCGGTGAATGATCAACTAGGTTTGCGCTTAAATGTTCAGAATATTACGGACGAGAAATACATCGACTTCGTCGGTGGTGGGCACTTCATACCTGGACTCGGACGCGTGTTGTTACTGAGCTCCAGTTTTACTTTCTAGGCCATCCCATGTTGTTAGAAATACACGAAGTACTAAAACCCGAGCAAGTGCATGCGATGCGATCAGCCTTGCTCGAGCCCCAATGGGTGGACGGAAACCAAACCTCCGGCCACCAGTCCGCGCTAGCTAAACGAAATAGGCAACTACCGGAGAATTCGCCCATTGCGCAGGAATGCGGTAAGACCATTCTTAAGGCTTTGCAGGGCTGCGGACTGTTTATGTCCGCAGCCCTGCCTCAGCGGGTCTTTCCTCCGTTGTTTAATCGCTACGAGGGCGGAGAGCATTTTGCTAATCACGTGGACAATGCAATTCGCGCGCTTCCTATGGGAGGGCAGATTCGCACGGATCTTTCCGCCACTTTGTTTCTTTCGGATCCACAAGACTACGATGGGGGAGAATTACTAGTCGATGACACCTACGGGGCTCACAAAGTGAAGTTAAGCGCGGGCTCCATGATCCTCTACCCATCAACGAGCTTACACCGAGTAACTCCAGTCACGCGAGGCATGCGCCTCGCCTCGTTCTTCTGGATTCAAAGCATGATCCGCGATGATGGGCAGCGCACATTGTTGTTCGATCTCGACATGTCCATTCATCGTCTGCGCCAACAGCTAGGTCCAGAACATGAAGCCTTGGTGTCACAAACTGGCATCTATCACAACCTCCTCCGCCGCTGGGCGGAGCCATAAAAAAAGCCAAAGTAGCACACGCATGCGCATTACTTTGGCTTTCTTGGTCTAAACGAGCTTAGCGTGCAGAGTATTTAGTAAACGCACCGCCTGCCTGGCTCAGAGAGTTTGGACCCTCTGCCGCAAACACATTGCCGTTACCATCCACGGCAACACCCTCGCCTGCTGTACCCTGTGCTAGGCGATCTTCGCGCTCAAAGGGCTGGATGAAGCCTGTCACGACGTCTTCATCGATATGTCCAATGCGCACACCATTGCGCCAACCCGGATGGCTAGTAGGGCTAGACTCCGAATCGATCGCATAGAGCATATCGTCGTCGGTAATGAATAACCCGCTTATGCGGCTAAAGCTGTAGCGTGACTCTAAGTAATTGCCATCTTGATCGAAAATCTCGATACGGTGATTACCACGGTCGGCCACCCAGAGACGGCCCTGAGAATCAAACTCCATCGCGTGAGGCGTTCGGAACTCGCCATGGCGCACGCCAATCTGGCCCCATTGCTTGATGAATGTGCCGTCCGGTGCAAACTTCAGAATGCGGGAGGTATCGCCATTGGCGCGCCCCTCTTCCATTGCCTGCATACTGATCATGCCTTGCGCGTTGTGACCGTCTGAGACATAGATGCTGCCATCGGGTCCCACTATGACGTCGTTCGGCTGATTGAAGTGGGCAGAATCATTGCCGGCCATGCCAGCCATGCCAAGGCTCATCAGCAATTCACCATCCGGGCTGAATTTATGGACCTGATGCCCCTTAGTGCCCTCGGGATTCACTGCAAAGTCGGTTACCCAGACATTGCCTTCGGTATCAACATGAATGCCATGTGGTGTGACGAACACGCCCGCGCCGAAGTTCTTGAGAACCGCGCCCGTATTTGGGTCAAATTTGAAGATTGGATCGACAAGATTGGTGTCGCATGTTACCGGAGCACCTGCCCCGAAATTACCCGCGCCACAACGCTCATAGGCAACCAGCATGCCGTCTGTAGGGTCGATATCGACGCCAGCTGTGGAGCCCCATTCGCGCCCCTGAGGCAGATCACCCCAATTACGTGTCACTACTGGATAAGGGTTATCGAAGCCCTCCCCAGTGATTACATTGCCGACCACCATAGGCTCATGGGCCATAGGTGCTGCGGCGGCGGGCGCTGCTGCTGGTGCCGCAGCGGTAGCACTGCTGCCTGTGTTTGGCTCGCTACAGGCGGCCAACATGAGGGAAGCACAAAGCGTGGATAACAAAATTCGAGATGATGACATGACTGCTCCTTTATTATTTCTTTGCTTGGAGGAAAATTAGTTGTGTGCAGAGCATAAAATCTATTGCCCCTTAAGTCCACCTAACAAAGATTAATCCAACACCTGCGGCCCCTAGAGCTCGCTCAGTTTGACCATTAGCATCGATCCACGAAGATAAAGATGTCTTAGGTGGACATTAAGACAACGTTAAGAATTCAGGCGTAGCGTGATTGCAATACTTAGTTTACGCGGCGTCAAAGGATTCTATGAAACTCATTCGCACCGCTTTTCGAAACTGCGCAATCGTCACACTGCCAGTTTTCGCCTGCACGCAAAGCTATGCACAGAGCAACATTTCCTGCGAGTCCATAAATAGACCTGCACTAGCGAGCTTTGATTTCACGGAAGATATATCAAGATGGGGTACGCAAGAGTCTTTCGACCTTGACAGCACACACTACAAAATCCGCAACATCTCGGTTAACCGGCTGCCGATCTTTGACGAAGAGAGCGAGGACGAGAACAACGCCGCATTCCGATGGATAAACCGTGTACATATACCCACACAAGAGAAGGTCATTCTTCATCAACTGCTTTTTGAGCAAGGTGGCGAGGTGAATTCGCAAATACTTTCCGAGAACGAGCGTTTACTTCGTCAACAAAAATACGCAGCAGATGCCAAGATACGAGTCTTGAATAAATGTGGCGATGAGGTGGATGTTGAGGTCGTGACAAGAGAGGTGTGGACCTTGGCCCCAGGTTTCTCATTCCACTCTAGTGGCGGCGATAATTCTCTCGAGTTCGGAATACGTGACTCAAACGCCCTAGGCACGGGGCAGCGTGTATCCGCTTTTTATAGCAGCGATACTAACCGCAACAGCTATAAATTATCTTTCGAGAACCCCAATATCGGCAGCACGCATCGCATATTAAAAACTAAAGCCGAGAAGAGTAGCGATGGTTTCCATTATCTCGCCGATTACTCGCTCCCCTTTCATTCTCTAGATGCGCGTGAAGCATGGCGATTCTCCTTAGAGGCTACGAAAGAGATTATCCCCCAATACCAACTCGGCAAGAAAATTACTGAGGTACAACGCGATAAGGAAAATTTAGAAATATCGAGAGGATTCTCTTCAGGCCTAAAAGATGGTATCGCCAAACGCTTTGTCATTGGCCTTCGCAAAGACGACTATAGTTATGCACGAGGCAATAGACTCCAATCACCCCAGACAATGCCACGAAACTTAAACCTAATTTATCCGTTTTTGGAATTTGAAAGCATCGAGGATAAGTTTGCGCTGGCCTATAATATCAGCCAGATTCACCGTACCGAAGATCTCTCAAAAGGTAAGCAGCTACGCTTTAGTATTGGTTATGATCCAACAGGAGATCAGCATCTAGTGTTACAAGGAAACGCGTCCGACACTCTACTATCACAACCGAAGATGCTGCTGCAGTGGAAGGCTGATTGGTACGGCCGCTGGAATCGTCAAGACAATGCTTGGGAAGATACCCTTATAAATTACGACCTCGATTTTCATCGCGGCCAAACCGAAAAAAGAACTCTCTATCTAGGCCTCTCTGCTTCGAAAGCTATCCACCTTAATAGCAGCCAACAACTCACTCTCGGTGGCAACAATGGCTTGCGTGGATTCGACAGCCATTATCTCAACGGATATGCGCTGCTAAAATTTACGATAGAAGAGCGCTATTTCAGCGATTACCAATTATTGCAATTGCTACGCGTAGGTTATGCCGGCTTTGTCGATGTGGGCAAGGTGTACGGTGATCCTCAATGGGGAGCTGATCGTGTCTACAAGAATGTCGGTTTAGGCCTTCGCCTCGCACCCAGCAAGACCGACGAGGGTAGAATTATTCATATCGACCTTGCCTATCCTATAGGCGCTAATATTCTAGGTGGAAAGTCATTGCAACTCGTTGTCGAGGCAAAGACATCGTTCTAGCAATTTTTACCATGCATTTTTTGCCAATTAATTCCAACACAACAACAATCGCTAGTTTTGGGATGCTGTACGCAGTGCCGTCATCAAGCACATATCCCCTTCCTTTTTCCTAGTATTTTCTCTTGATCTGCATACAAGACAGTTAGATACTGCCTAGTTAAGCTTTAATAGGGACACGTTGGGGGGGATGGACTTGTCCAAGAACGGTAAGTATCCGGAGTTAAAATCGGAAGAGATCGACGCGATCCGTGAGGAAATGGGGAAAGACTCCACGGATATCGATCGCTATTTCCTTTTGAAACTCCATACGATATTTCTTCTTTGTCTTTATTTTAGTGTGCTCATGCTATTTTCCCCGGATAAGGTGACTTACTGGTTGCAGATCAATCAAGGCGTTAACACCGATCAGGTAGACAACGTCCTTACGTTCCGTGCAATCTTCATATTGAGCTACATACTAGTAGCTATCTACTCCTGGCGTACAGATCGGTATACTGAATTAATTTTTGGCTCTGCAACCATCATGGCAACCACCAATTTCCTCCTCGATCTCCCTTATCTATGGGGTGAGTTATTCGGTGCCACATCCGTGAGTTTTGTATTCGGTATATTGATACGGCTATTGGTGATTGCCTTGCTCATCTCTGTTTTTCGCAACTTGCGCCGCGCAAGCTATCTTCAAGGCAAACTTTTTATTAACCCCTTCGCCCCCCTGAAGCTTTAGGGCGAATTATAGTGCCCGACAAAGCCTAAGCATTCACTATTTTCAAATGCTATGATCGAGCCTTAAGGCCTCTATTTGGCTAATTCGAGGAACAAATCATGGCCCAAGCGAGCGCCGCCTCCGAAACGGTAAACGAAATTTTCAGCTTGAACGATGCCGTGCGCGACACCCTTAATGAGATCGCGCAGCAGCTCGTCAATTATGCCCCTCAGTTCATAGGCGCCGCCGTCCTATTGCTAGTAGGGTGGGCATTGGCGAGCGCATTGGCAATTAGCGCTCAGAAGCTCGTACAGGGCCTAGATAGCCTCTTCGCTAAAGTAGACAAGAGTGACAACTTCACAGGAGAGCAATTCAGGCGATCCTACGCGAAGATCGCCCGCAAACTAGTGTTTTGGACAGTCATGCTGTTCTTCTTCGCTGTGGCGACCAATATCCTAGGTTGGGACTTGTTTTCGGGTTGGTTTAGAGACATTTTCACCTATCTCCCCGGCATCATCACTGGCATGGTCGTTATTCTCGGCGGCTTCCTACTTAGCAATCTAGCTAAATCGGCGATCATCTCGACAGCCGCCCGCGCGGGAATCCAACAAAGCCTAGTAATGGCTAAAGTTGTGCAAATCGCGATTATCTTCAGCGCCATCATCATCGGCGTTGAGCAAATCGGTCTTAATATCGGTTTCCTTAGCAATATCATCGTCGCCGTCATTGCAATCTCTCTGGCAGGCCTAGTTCTCGCCTTCAGTCTCGGAGCACGAACACTGGTGGCCAATATCATCGCCGCACAGTATCTGCGCAGACATTGCGAGCCCGGCGACTACCTCACGATAGCTAATACCGAGGGTGAGGTAATCGAGATCTCGCAAGCAAGCATCGTGCTGGAAACTGAAGCCGGCAAATCCATTGTCCCTGCCAAGTTATTCCATGAGCAAGTCTGTCACATCAAGGCGCGACAGTGAAAATCCCTCAGCGATGGAGTTCGCAAGATGACTGAGAACAAATTGAGTTTAGCCCTTAGTTTCATCAGCGCAGAGCCAGAGGCCGCCGCTAAAATACTCGAGCAAAGCACTGTGAGTGATGTCGCACAATTCATGGAGAATCTTCCATTAGACTATCAGCATCAGGTGCTCGAGCATTTGCTACCCGGTTACGCCGCGCGCATGTGCGTGCAGATGGGCGCCAAGAGTGCAGCCGCAGTCTTGAGTGATCTTGATGCCAGCGCAATCGCCAAAATCATTCGCCTTATGCCGAAGGCTCAGGCAGAGGACATCCTCAAGATACTCCCCAAGAAACGGCGCGAGTCGAGTAACTTATTATTGAAGTATTCCATTCGCTTCGTTGGCGCTTGGATGCGGCCCTATACTCACACAATCACGAGTGAGATGTCGGTTACCGAGGCATTACACTATCTGCAGAGCGAGCTCGAGGGTCATCTTTCCGAGTACGTCTACATTATTGATCGCGACGCTAAACTAGAGGGTCGCTTGAGTTATTTCAGACTCTTAAAGTCGAAGCACAACATCAAAATAAGCGACATCATGGAGCGTGTTGTTCCCCATGTATCCATCAACATGTTGTTAGAGAACGCCCTCGAACTGCCGCAATGGACTGAGACCGACACCCTCGCCGTAGTCGACAAAAATAATCGACTTCACGGTCTGATTAGACACGCCGATATTCGCAAGGCGATTACGCAGAGCAAAGACCAACACTATATACAGTCAAGCAATTCGAACCTAGTTACCGGCCTTACTGGAGCATACGGAAAAACCCTATTAGTACTATTTAACAATCTACTCAACGTTATCGAGCCCGACCTGAAATCATAGGACTTCATCAATGACCGCGAATCAATTGAGCCTTGAAGATCCACTCTCTAGACTGAATAGAGCGTTCCTACTCAATCATCCTCGCACTGCCGCGCGCAGCTTAGAGAAAACCTCTCCCGATGACGCCGCTGAGATTCTACGTCAACAAGAACCGTTCGTTGCCGCGCGCGTCTTGGAGAGAATATCCCCTGGCATACTCGATATTATTTTCTTACTTCTGCCTGCCCAGTTTGCTGCCTCCGTCTTGGTGGCCATGGAGGCAAGCGCTTCTGTGTCATTGCTGAGTCGTCAAAACGAGGACCTGCGCAAGATTTATATTGCCCAGATGAATGAGGTAAGTGCTACGGAATTTCGCTCGCTTCTCGACTATCCTGAGAATAGCGTCGGACAGATGATGAGCACCCAGATCGTGGCATTCAACAAAAGCACTACTGTCGAACAGGCCATCGCCCAACTGCGTAAACTAAGCGTCGAAACCATTCACCATCTGTTCCTTCTCGACGACGAGATGATACTCGATAGCGAAGTGGAGATTAAGAAACTCGCACTAGCAGAGGACTCCCAACAACTGTCATCAATCTCCAAACCTATCGTAACTTACATAAACGCAATGGACTCTAAAGACGAGCTCATGGACAAGATCGATAAATTTCATATCGACGTCCTTCCGGTTGTAGACATAGACCAGCGGCTAGTTGGGGTGGTGCGTGCCCAAGGGCTCATGAATGCTCTGCGAGAGGACATAGTAACTGACATGCAGACAATGGTTGGCGTGAGTAAAGACGAGCGCGCTTTGTCTAGCAGCTGGTTTGCCGTGCGCAAACGCCTGCCTTGGCTACAGGTCAATTTGCTTACCGCTTTCCTTGCGGCAGCGGTCGTAGGTCTGTTCGAAGACACCATCTCGCGCTTCACTGCGCTGGCCATTCTTTTGCCTATCGCAGCAGGTCAATCAGGCAACGCAGGTGCGCAAGCACTCGCAGTTACTATGCGTGGCCTTACACTACGCGAGATTACTATGGGGCATTGGTTCCGAGTGATGATGAAAGAGCTCCGTACCGGCTTCGTGAATGGTCTTGGGATCGCCCTCACCTGTGCGGCGGGTGTTTATTTATGGAGCAGAAGTGCTGGCCTCGCACTCGTAATGGCGCTCTCCATGGTGATCTCCATGACTATCGCGGGTATCGCGGGGGCCCTAGTACCCATCATGCTGAAACGCTTCGGCCTAGATCCCGCACAGTCTTCTTCGATTGTACTCACCACCATCACCGATGTAGCGGGTTTCATGTCCTTCCTCGGTATAGCCACACTCCTATCGAGTTTTCTGGAGGCATAGCGACACGCTACGCAATTCTAAGCAACTCCGTTACAATGCCTCTAGCTTAGGCCATAATTCATGAGAACAAAGGATGCTCGTAGCGAGTGACACTCTCGCAACTACAAGGAGAGGTAATTTAGGCTAAACCCGTGTTTCGCTGGAGATTGCAATTGGACGAGCGCAACAAACTAGAGATCTTCTTAGAGACTCTCTTTCTTGAACATGGACCCGACGGGTTCGTGGAAAATCTATCGTCACTTTTCGGTCCCCTACTACTTACCAAGGACGGCATCGTCATTGGGGTCAATGACGCCTTCCTCGAAATGCTGGGCTATGAGCGCGAAATACTTCGCGGAATGCAGGCTGTAGAGCTAGTGCCAGATAAACACAAGTATCGCTTAAGTGAAATATTCGCCAAAAGCAGTACAGACCCATACGTGATCGATCTCCTTCCTCGCGACGGTTCACCACTTCGCGCTAGAGTCTCCCCCAAATTCTTCTACGTTGAAGACGAGGTCTACCGACTTGCCGAATTCATAGACATCACAGAGACCCACTTTGCGGAGAAAGTGCTCAGCGAAAGCGAAGAAAAATTCAAAGCAATCTTCTCGCACGGCGCTGTGGGCATTGCGCGGATCTCCCTCGACGGCACATGGCTAGATGTTAATGATAAACTCTGCGACATCTTGGGATATACCCGAGTAGATTTTGAGACACTCACCTTCGAGGACATAACACACCCGGCCGATCTGGCGAAAGACACAGCCTTGATCATGGAGACTCTTGCCGATATACGTGACTCCTACACATTAGAGAAACGCTATGTACGCAAGGATGGCGAAATAATTTGGGGACGCCTTTCGATCTCCCTTATTCGAGACGAGTTCGGTAAACCCTCTGACATCATCGCATTCGTCGAGGATATTAGTGAGCGAGTATATCTCAATAATCGTTTACAACTTTCCGATCAAATAGTGTCCTCGTCTACAGATCTCTTGGCCATCATCGATGCACATGGCGTTTATTTAGCCACCAACGAGGCCTATGCGAAGGCATTTGGTCGCGAGCCAGATTACTTCACAGGAAAATTCGTCAAGGATGTTTTTGGCGAGACCATCGAAAAAAATATCATGCAACCAATGGTCGCGAAGGCCAGGCAAGGTTTTCCTGCAAACTACAACGATTGGTTCAACATAGTCGATAAAGGTAGGCGCTACCTCAATGTCTCTTACTCTCCATTACAGTCTAGCGACTCTGAATATCACGGCGTCGCTATCAGTGCTCGCGATATAACCGATCTTAAAATCGCTGAGATAGAAATGCGGGCACTGAACGAGAAATTAGAAAGTTACTCCTTCGTCGACGGACTCACAAAAATCACCAACCGGCGCATGCTCGATGATTGTGTTGCCAAGGAATGGAATCGCGCTTTACGAGCGAAGACTCCACTGGCCTTCATCATGATAGACCTAGATTACTTCAAGAAATATAACGACCACTACGGGCATCCGCAGGGCGACGAATGCCTGAAGAAAATTGCCCACATCCTCACCAGAATCGCGCACAGAAGCACCGATGTTGTAGCGCGTTATGGCGGTGAGGAGTTTGCGATATTGACCCCCTTCTCCGATATCAAGCAAGCCACTGCGCTTGCAGAGATTTGCCGTACAGCGATTGAGGAGGAGGGAATTCCCCACGCAGCCACTGGCGAAACTAGCCTGAGCATCGTAACAGTTAGTATTGGTGTCAACAGCCTCATACCCGACGAGAGCAATAGCATCGCGCAGTTAATTGAAGGAGCGGATCGCTTACTCTACAGAGCCAAAAATGCTGGGCGAAATCGTGTGTGTAGTGATTGAGAATTTACCGCGATGAGTTTTCCCAGCTCAGGATGCTGAGAAAACCCATAACGGCGATTTACTCTAGCGAATACGCTCAGCTAGGCTTTCGATGCTAGAGGCTAACTCTTCGAATCGTTTAGCACTTATTCCTGAACGTGCGGCCCCTTCACTGCGTAGATTGCTGGCAATACCGTCCAGACGCGCCGCACCTAGCGGGTCTTTGCCATTGCTAGTCAGCAATGCCTCCATGTTGCCCAGTATCTCTCTCATCTCCGCCTCTTGTTCAGTGGCCAAGAGTTCACTACGGGAGAGCTGATCTATGTAAGCAAGCGCGACCGCTGGTACCACAGGCCATTCGTAGCGTTTTTGTTGCTGCGCATTGACCACGACATCTGGCGCTTGATATGACGCCGCTGCTATCTCGTTGGCGCTGAGGTAGTCACTAGGCGAGAGGCTTAGAACATCGAGCCCGCGAGCAATCTCGGTACCGAACACGCGGCCACCGTACCAATACGCAGACCAGTAACCTCCAAGAATGAGCTCCTTCTCGTCGACAGGGCCACGATCGAAGAAAGCGATCTCAACTGGGTTGGAGGAATCGGTGAAATCCATCACCGAGATGCCCCCCTGATACCAAGCCTGAACAAAAATATCGCGCCCAGGTACAGGCACTAGAGAGCCGTTGTGTGCAACGCAGTTCTCCTGCTCAGTTTGCGGAGCGGACATCTTGTAGTGACTACGATATTGCAGCTTGCCGTCGACGATATCGTAGATCGCATCTGCCCCCCAATTCATAGGGTCGGAAGCGCGGCAGCGCGGGCGTGAACCACCGCCCCACTCATCGGTAAAGATCACCTTAGTGCCGTCGTTGTTGAACGTAGCCGAGTGCCAGTAAGCAAAGCCCGTGTCGATCACCTGATCCAGCCTTTTCGGATTTTCAGGATCGGTAATATCGAGCAAGATTCCATTGCCAGAGCAAGCACCGGCGGCGACGCCAATCTCTGGGAATGCCGTAATGTCGTGACAATGATTCGTCGAAGCGGTCGTCTGAGTACCCTTGCCATGATCGCCGCCCTCCCAGAGGCCCGCTAGCACGCCTGCCTGAGGATCGGAGAATATAAATGGTCGGTTCACAACCTCCGCCTCATAGGGCCGCGCCACAGGGATCTTGATGACGTCGATTCTGAACAGGGCAGAGTCGGGATTCTTATACGGTGACTCATCTGAACACTCGCTCATCTCGTCGTCTGGGCGCACAGAGCTTGAGCCGGAACCATAGACATAGATATTGCCCAGTTCATCGGGGTCGCTAACGACTGTATGAGTGTGTGAGCCACGACATGTCTGCACCGCACCGACTTGTACCGGCATAGAGAAATCGCTCACATCGAAAATACGGATGCCGCGGAAGCGCTCCGAGCTGGCGGGCTCGGCTACGCCCTGCAGGCCGCAGTCCAAACGGCCGCGTGTCTGCTCTACCGACATGATCAAGAGATTACCTATTACAGACACATCACCTTGCCCGCCGGGACACACGACGGAGCTAAGCAGCTGCGGCGAAGCTGGATTGCTGATGTCGTAGGCATTGAAGCCATGGTAATTACCTGCCACCAACACATCGCCCACGAAAGTCATATCCGTGTTTGCAAAATTCAATAGGCTTGGGCGCGGCTCGGACGTCTCGTCATCTTCTTCCGCGTCAACAGTCTCTGCCCCAGCGGTGCCCTGGGCAACATCGATGGAGACATCTCTAACTGCGGTAGGGTCCGGCTCGCCCTCCTCGTCCGGCGCTAAGGCCTCTTCCTCAAGTTCCTTGACGCGACTCATGGGCAGACCCATAGGGTTTTCTGGGTCGAAGAAACCTTCAGGCTTTGGAACTGCGGCGAGCAAAGTCATATTAAACGAGGCTTCCCCAGCATTGGCAAATCCAGCGCGCAGATTTACTCGAGGGTCTGGAGAGAAGCCCGCAAGCATCGCGCTCATACGTTCAATCTCACTGGTTTGATCAGCGGTGACGTCGGTAGTGAACTCGTAGATCACAGAATCCTGTGCGGAACCGGGCTGATCTAGCAGCGTTTCCACCATCTCCAGCGCACCCTCATGGTGATCGATCATGAACTGCAAGAACAATGTGTCGAACAGGGGCCCCTCGGCGGCAGTTAGCTGTGCGAAGTCCTCTGGGCTCAACATGCCTGGCATCAGGTCATCTTCGCCCATACTATGGTGGGCATGTTCATCGGGTATATCGAGGCCGCGATCTTCGAGCCAACCACGCATCATCGACATCTCGTCTTCTTGCGATATCGAAATACGTTGCGCCATAGCGATGAGAGCTTCGCGGTTTGTGCGATCCTCCACCAACGCCCCCATCTCGACTGCCTGAGCGTGATGTGAAATCATGCCCTGCATGAACTTCACATCCGCATCGGTAAAACTTAAATTAGCTAGGTCTGAGGCCTCTTCGGCGCTTATTAGACGACTGGGCTGACCAGGCGCTCCAGGCTGTATGATAGGGGCTTGTGCGCTGACCGTGGCGCTTAGTACGAGAGTCGCCATCCCTATGCTGGCGATAAGTGCGCGACGACGGCTTGAGGTAGCGATGGGGGAAGACATAAACGTTTCTCCAATGGAGTTCAAAATAGGCGTTATTTAGGTTTAAGAGAATAAAGACAAACGCCACTGAATTCCATGCTAATTTCCAAGCTAATTGCGTAAAAATCAGTACAATCAGCCGGGCTGCGCTCTACGACAAGTAGCCAAGTCAACAAGCAGCGTTTAAGACCAGATTCGGAATCGTTCCAAATGCCTATCGACTCACTAAACAATAGCATTATCTGCCATCAATGCGGCTTATTGGTGAACGTTCCCCCATTGCAAGATGGCTGTAGTGCGAACTGCCCCCGCTGCGCGAAAATTCTCACAAAGCGACACCGTAATGCCCTCGATCACGTTTTGTATTTCTCTATCTCAGCCCTTTTCTGTCTGCTGTATAGCGTATGGTTCGGCTTCCTTGAAATGTCCGTACAGGGCCAAGTGCGTCAAATTACCCTTATGGAATCTGTCACCACACTATTCTCATTGCAGGAGATGGCCTTGGGTACATTAATGACGGTGATAATCGTAGGGCTGCCCGCAATCTATGTGAGCCTATTGATATACCTTGCCAGCGGCATCAAACTGAAACGAGTCTCTCGCCACAGCATCGATGTGTTAAGAGTTGTGGGCTATGTGCGATTCTGGAACATGTGTGAGATTTTCTTTCTGGGGATTTTAGTCAGCATGGTGAAGATTGCTGGCCTTGCTCACATCGAAATTGGCGAGTCATTTTGGGCTTATGCCTTCTTCAATTTTTTCCTTTTCGCCGCAGTAATGCATTTCGACAAAGTCCAACTCGCACGCGCTATAAGGGAGCTAACATTGCAGAGTGAACAGAAAGGCATAGTCTCAACCCACGAGGCCACTCATGTCAGCTAAACACTTACTCAGCTGTCATCACTGCATGTTGATACACGAGGCGAACACGCGACATTGCAGCTTCTGTCACTCGACCCTACATAAGCCAGAGCCTATGAACTTGCAGCGCAGTTGGGTATTTCTTATTACAGCACTATTGCTCTATTTTCCTGCCAATTTATTGCCAATCATGATTACAAACTCACTTGGCACACAGACTAGCAGTACTATCGCTGGTGGCGTGTTGTTGCTTTGGGATCATGGTTCTTATTTCATCGCCTCTATCATTTTCATCGCCAGCATCCTAGTTCCGATTGCAAAATTCGTCGCCTTATTTGCTCTATGTCTTAGTGAGACTTTCGATTTGCGCTTGGACGCCTATAGCAAGACGGCTATCTATCGCATGACCGAGTATGTTGGTAGGTGGTCCATGATCGATGTATTTGTCGTAGCGTTTTTAGCAGGTTTCATACAGATGGGTGAGATTATGTCGATCTACCCAGGACCTGCAGCGCTTGCATTCGCGGCGATGGTTATTTTCACGATGCTCGCCGCAAACAGCATCAATCCGAAACAGTTCTGGGATAAGCATGATGAGTGAGAACGAGAGCAGCAAGGCCACGCCAGCTAATATTACACCCGAGAAGCGCGTTTCGGGATTGTGGCTCATCCCACTACTCACCGTCGCCGTAGGCGCCTGGATGATCTACGACAACTGGGCAAGCCAAGGCCCACTCATCACCATCGAGTTCGAAACCGCTGAAGGACTCGAAGCCGGCAAGACCCTCATCAAGACTCGAGAGGTTCAGGTCGGCTTAGTGGAGGATATTACTCTCAATGCGAATCTCGACGGCGTGCTTGTCTCTGCGCGCATTAACCGCGAGTTTCGCGACTTACTTGTAGAGGGTTCTCGCTTCTGGGTTGTACAACCAGAGGTTACGCTATCAGGAGTGACCGGCTTGGGAACTCTGATCTCGGGTCAGTACATTCGCTTCTCTCCCGAGCAAGATGGCCAACTGAGTGACTACTTCAAGGGCTTGGAGCAGCCCCCGTTGACTCCACTGGGCACACCCGGCTTACGGGTCACACTTACCAATATTGGCGACTATACGTTCACCAGAGGTGACCGCATCGAATACTATGGCATCACGGTCGGCACCATCGAGGACGTAGAGTTCAATTTCGAGGAGAACCAGGTCTATTACAATGCCTTTATTCAAGCACCGTATCATGAACTCATTACGAGCAATACGCGCTTCTGGAAGGCCAGTGGAATTCATGCCGAGTTCAACGGCGCGGGCTTCACTCTCGATATTGGCTCTGTACGCACGCTAATCTCCGAGGGCATTTCCTTTTCGATTCCAGACGGGCAATTCCAAGGCGACACAGCCACTGAAAGCGCGCTGTACTATATCTATCCTTCACGCGCCGCGATCAATGAGCAACTGTATATTTACTCTCTACGTTATTGGGTGATGGTCAATAGCGGCATCGGCGGACTTTCCGTGGGAGCACCAGTGAGCCATCGAGGCGTGCAGATAGGCAAAGTCTTGCGTACAGATTACATCCCTGAAGGCCAGACTCTCCTCAACAAAGACATGCCGATTCCCGTTCTGATCGAGATCAATCCTGGCCGCCTTGGCCTGCCCGACACGGAGCAAAGCCTGCAGCGCGCGAGCGCCGATATCAACAACTGGATTAGCGAAGGCTTGATCGCAACCATACGCACACAGAACTTCATACTAGGACAACAGTCTATAGATTTGGCCTATGACGAGAGTTTTGCGAACACGGAACTGCAAACCTTTACTGACCTCGTAGTTATTCCGACGGGAGAGGACACTTTGCAGAAATTCGCCGATGGTATCGAACGCCTGATCACCAAGATCAACGAGCTCCCCATCGAAGAGCTAATGGCCGATCTACAAGACTTGCTTACCGAGGGCAGCGACACGCTTGCAGCCGTTCAAGAGCTCAGCGCGACAGGTAACGAGTTCTTCAACAATAGCCGCAACGCTGAACTAGTAGAGCAGACCACGCAGACCATGCGCTCTTTCGAGCAGCTAGCCAGCGGCTTCTCTAGTGAGTCACAAACAAACCAAGAGATCCTAAAACTTATGCAGTCTCTTACGGGCTTAGTTGAAGAGTTTAGGCCACTTGTCAACGATATTAAGAATACCCCTAATAGCTTAGTTTTCCCCGTACAGACGGAAGACGAACTTACTCCTGCGAGGAAAGCACAGTGAAATTTAATCGACTCGTAATTCCACTCTGTCTCGCAATCGGCGCCTGCGCTTCAGAACCTTTGTCCATCTCCTACTACCTTCTCAGCACACCGAGTTCCGAGCAAGCTCGAACGCAATCGATGACCGAAAAAAAGACTCTGGTCATTGAGGATGTAGAAATGGCTGCCTATTTGAGACAGTCAGGCATAGCGATGCAGACCAGCGGCAGCCAGTTACAAATTTCGAAGCAACACTTGTGGGCAGAGAATCTGGAACTATCCGTTCCGAAATATTTGGCAACCGCGATGCAGAGCCAGTCTACTAACTATCAAGTTTATGTGCGCAACCTCGACTACGTGCCAAGCGCACGCTTTAGCCTGCGAGTGCACATCGATAATTTACAGGCAACGGACCAAGGAGAAGTCGTGAGCTCGGGTCGTTATCAATTAATAGACAATGAGGACACTAATCATTCGATCGCCGTGGATTTCTATTTCGAGAGAGACCTACAAGAAGACGGCTATAGTCATGCCGTCGCGAAGATTCGCGAACTACTCAACGACATCGCTGCCGACGTCATAAGTACTGCCGAAAACTTAAACTGAGAATAAAAAAACCCCGACCAATGGCCGGGGTTTTTTATCCTAAGCTAAGCGAATAACGCTTAGCTTAACGACAGTCATTAGAACTGTACGCGTGCGCCCAAGTAGAAACGGCGTGGGCTGACCCAAGCGTTGCCTTGACCGAAGGTGTATACACCGTCGCCGCCAGCAAGCTCTTGCTCACGTGTAACCGCTTGATCGTCAAGTGCGTTGAAGACATCCAAGAAGAACTCAGTTTCGAACCCTTGAATTTCCATCACGTACTTAGCACGTAGGTCGAGTGTGCCGTAAGAGTCAGTAGTATGTGAACCTACTGTACCTGGCGCCAACCAGCGAGTCGTTGCGCCCAGTGAGTCGTAAGCTGTGCCTACGCGAACTGGTGTGTGACGACCATACTGAGAGAACGTCTCACTGTAGACTAGACCTGAGTTCCAAGCGTATACCGCACCGAGCTCAATGCCGTTGTCGAAGGAGTAAGAGCCAGCAAACTTGAGCAAGTGCTCGATGTTACCAGGCTGTGGACCGTAGACGTTTGGTGCACGTGGGTCGAGGTACAGGAAGTCACCTTGAAGATCCGCGTTACCGTCAGAGTTGGAGTTACCATTTGCATCGTTGTAAACATACGATGCCAGCAACTGCCAACGGTTGTCTGCACTACGACGCTTACGGAAAGTCACTTCAACGCCTTCGTACTCACGAACACCACCTTCCAGAGTTGCGATGAAGTAGTTCGCGTTTGGCAGACTGTCGAAACCAAAGTACGACAATGGCAGCGCATAGCCACCGACTGCTGAAGGATCAGTGTAGAAGCCTAGGTCGTAGTCTTCCAAGATGTCCTTAGTTTCGCGCTCTGTGTAAGTGATCTGAATGCTCATCTCGTTACTTAGAGTGTGTTCGAAACCAAGCATGATCTCATCAGTGTATGGCGTCTTAGTAGTAGGAGCGAAGTAACCGTCCTGCTGCTGTGCGCCACCACGAGTACGGAAGGTCACCCACTGGTTGCCTACATACACTTGCTCTTCACGCACGGAACCAGAAAGCGTTCCAGCGAATTGCGTCATGTCTGTACGGATTGGGTCGTAGTAGCGACCAGTGAAAGCCCATACCTTGCTAGCGCCATCGCCGAAGATATCGTAAACAACGCTCAAACGTGGCGCCATTTCCCAGTCGAAGGTGAAAACCTTAGAGCCGTCTGTGGCGATGTGATCCCATTTCTCAGCACGTACACCGGCGTTGATAGTCCAATGCTCGTTGATGTTCCAAGAGTCTTGGAAGAAATACGCATCGCCTTCAGTAGTGAAGGTTAATGGTGCTGTCTGCGTTTGATTAATACGATATACGTTCACTTGGCTATGCGGGTTATTGGCAGTGGAGTTGAACGCAAGGTTGCCGAGTTCAGAAGCACTGATAGTGCCATTGTTATCAGCGTCGAGTAGACCACGGAAGTAAGCTGCATTACTGCTACCTGCCATGCCGTCGATAATGCGCTGATAATCGTCCTCTGACAGATCACGCTCGCCAGTCCAGGTACCAGTAACGTAGTTCTTTAATTGCGTACCTGAGTTTTGAGTACCAATGGACGTGTACTGTGCACCGTCGCCTGTGTAGACGAGATCGTAGTTACGCTCGTTAGTAGTTTGCGTGTACCCAGCTTTCATTTCGTGGTAACCGAATGACGTGTCGAGGAAATACTCAACAGTCACCGACTTCGTGTCTTTATTGCGGAAGTCGATAGTCTCGGAACCTCGACCACCGCGGTCAGTATCAGCGTTAGTCACAGTGACACCGCTGAAAGCGACATCGTTGCGGCTAGTTGTGTCAGTCGAAGTACGGCTTAGCTCGCCTTCGTGGCTCGCTGCATCCAGAGTAATGATCAGGTTGTCCCATGAATGAGAGTAGGAGTACTTATAGTTATCTCCGCCCTGGATGGTAGTGCTGTCACGGTTCGCAAGCACCGTGTAGTCATCAGAGCCATCGCGCTCATAGGGGTCGTTGAAGAACTCAGCAGTGAACTTGTCATTGTCTGTTGGCGCCCAAGTTAGCTTAACGAAGCCAAGGTCCTGAGTCGTGTTTACAGTACGCTGGAAGTTGCCAGTTACTGGATCGATGATGTCCTCATCACGCTCTTTGCGCTGGAAGGACGTAAAGAACCATAACTTGTCTTGAATGATCGGGCCGCCCAAGGTGAACGCCGTGTCATAAGTAGAGAACGTGCTGTCAGGCAGGTTATCGTTCTTAGAAACGAGCTGGTCACTCTGTGAGTAGTAGTTCAAGGAGCCGTGGAACTCATTACTACCAGACTTAGTTACAACGCGAGAGATCAGGCCTTGTCCGCCTTCATACTCAGCTGGAACACCACCAGTGATGATCTGCTGCTCTTGGATGATTTCGGAGTTGAAGTTCGCACCGAAGCCGCCAGTTAAGTTATCAGTGATGTTGATGCCGTCGATGTAGTAGACGTTATCAGTAGAAGTACCGGCTGTGTTGCCGTTGGAATCAACCGCGTCAGAGTAGTTAACACCTGACTTAGATGATGGGTTACCGTCGAGAGTCGGCTTAGTAGAGGGAGCCAACTGCAGGTATGACTGGTAGCTACGGCCTGTGGGCAGTGACTCAGTCAGGTCTAGAGTGATGTCTGTACCAACCAGTGCGGAAGTAGTATCCACCAACTGGGTACGACCAGAGCGACCAACTACGACCACTTCCTCGATTGCATTGCTGCGCTCGATTGCATAAGTCAGGGTAAAGTTACGGCCAGAAACTACCTGGACGTTTTCGTTACGCAGTGGCTGATAGCCAGAACCGCTCACGACCACTTCGTAATCATTCGAGGGGTCAAGACCAAGAAGACGAATTTCGCCGTCTGGACCTGTAACACCGCTCTTAGAGGTAAGACTTTCGGAGGTACTAGCTTGCACCATCGCACCAGCTACTGGATTACCAGCGGCATCGGTTACGACAACACGCAGTCCACCGGTGTCGGCAAAAGCTTGCGAGCTGATGGCGGCGGCTAATAATACGCTTGCTGCCTTGAGCCTGAATCGTACAGGCGTGTGGTTGTTTTGCATTTTATTCCCTCATTAGGTTGATTAGCTGGCGCCTGACTTTGAGATTGTTCTCGAGCGCCGTTGCAGTACTATTATTTTATAGCAGCACCCAACTAAAACGGCCTCTGCGACGACAGTGGATGACTCCACGGACATAGACCCCAGACAGCTGAATACTGAAAACGTTCACAATTTAATGAATTCATATCGATTTGTCGAACACTAGTTCGATTAATGTGGCAAAAATGAGGCATTTCTATGATTTTTTATTGAAATCGATAGAAATCGGTCAGTTCGTGGGAGACTCAATGGGCTTTTCTGCTGCAAAACTTCGCTCACACTTTGCGCCAAGGTCTGCGCAAGAAAGAGTAGGCAGCACCAATCATGGGATGGCTGCAGCCCGAGCCAGGCGGTCGTTGACATCACGCCACTGTTCATCCGTTGGGGGATATTCGAGCCAGATTGCATCCAAGCCAAGACTGTCCAGAGAATAGAGCGTCTTATAAAGTCGCTGCGCATACAGAACCTTGCTCTTAGGCATGATGACAGTCTGTGCCGCATCCGGGGCATTCGCATCTTCGGCATAAAACAAACAGGCAATACAGCGCCCTTTCGCTTTAGATGCCACTTCTATTTGTGCCCTTGTCCCCAAGTACAGTGGCGTGTTGGGACGATAATGCTCTGCTACGTTGCCAGGTACCGCAATATCGTGTTGCTGGGGCTGGCTCACCGCCAAGCCGGTGCACTGATTGATCGCCGAGGCAGTTATTGGCCCCGCCCGCAATATGCGCAACTCGGGACCGGTCAGGTCGAGAATAGTTGATTCCAGCCCTACCTCGCAGTCTCCACCATCGAGTACGGCATCTATACGCCCAGACATCTGAGCAAAAACCTGAGCCGCACTAGTGGGGCTCAACCTTTTATAGGGGTTCGCAGAAGGGGCTGCAACACCAAACTTCAAGTCCTTCAACAGGGCAAGCAATACCGGGTTAGCAGGCACTCGCAAACCTATGGTTTCTCGCCCCGCAGTTACCTCCGCAGGCACACGCGGGCTCTTGTGCAGGAGCATAGTTAATGGACCGGGCCAGAAACTCGCCGCTAGCTGATAGGCCACTGGAGGAATATCGACAGCCCAATCGCGCAAATTGTCCGGGCCTGCAATATGGACTATTAAAGGGTGATCGCTAGGACGCCCCTTCGCTGCGAATATGCTTTTAACTGCCGCAGGGTCCATAGCGTTGGCCGCCAAACCATAAACCGTCTCGGTAGGCACTGCTACGAGGCCGCCACGCTGAAGTATTTGTTTGGCTCGCGCAATATCGCGACTAGATGAGGCGTCTAAGAGCTGTGTTGATATCATTAATTCTACTTTTTCGAGGTATTCTGTACTTGAATGGGCGACCAGCCATGATAAACGCTATGACTGAAAGTCCATAATCCTGTTTGCGGCGTAATAACAATCAGTCTAACTGATGGAAGAGGCCGGAGATGACAGAAACTAAAAAATCGAACCTGACCGTTGTTGCCGGCATTTTGCTCTGCCTGTTAATAGGTGCAGCAATGGCGATCGCCGGTAGCGACGGTGGACTGATAGTCGGCAGCATCCCTCTTTTCGCGCTTTGTGCGATGGTGGGTTTCGTTCTGCATTGGCTGGTCTTTGTGCCCTCCTATTTTGCGCAGACAGAACACTATTTTGATCTCACCGGCGCACTCTCATTTATCGGCGCCATTTTACTGGCTAATTGGTCGGCCCTCGCAACGCTAGGCGTTAGCAGTTTACGAGCGAATATTCTCTCGTTCATGGTACTTGCCTGGGCTTTGCGACTAGGCGTGTTTCTCTTCTTGCGCGTCAAGCGTAGCGGCGAAGACCGTCGCTTCCGCGAGATAAAGACTCGCTTCCTGCGCTTCCTCTTCACATGGACACTCGGCGGGCTATGGGTATTGCTGACCGCCGCTGCTGCGCTGGCAGCCATTACTTCCGGGCGACATATCCCAATGGGCCTTGGTGCCTATATCGGCGGGGCGCTCTGGCTCGCCGGTTTCCTGTTTGAGAGCATTGCCGATCGGCAGAAAAGCGCATTCACAGCGAAGCATGAGAACAAGGATCGTTTCATTGATACCGGCTTATGGGCTATCTCTAGACACCCTAACTACTTCGGGGAAATTTGCCTTTGGCTCGGCGTGGCGATAGTCGCGGCACCGGCCTTGCAGGGTTGGCAGATTCTCACCCTAATCTCTCCGCTGTTCGTTATCTTCTTGCTATGCCGTGTCAGTGGGATACCATTGCTGGAGGCACGTGCGCAGGAGCGCTGGGGCGAAGACCCAGACTACCAACGCTACGTCAAAACCACTCCGGTCTTAATTCCAGGCATTAGGACTCCAAGGCTTAGCGCGGACTAATGTGAAGGTAAACAACAGGGAAGTCTCGGCAGCGACAGGGGCGAAGACGGAGCAGATCGCACATTACTACGATGCCAACACGCGCAATTTCTTGCGCTTTGGCGGCGCAGCTGACACCGGCGCAATCCACAGAGCTATCTGGGCACCGGGCGTCAATAATCGCGAAGACGCCTTCCTCTACCTAAACCGCCTGATCGCCGATGCGATCAGGCCCTTGCTCGGCGCAGCCCCACAAGACACTCATCTGATCGACCTAGGCTGCGGCGTTGGCGGCACTGCGAAATTTATAGCGAATGAGCTGGGCATCCGCGTTACGGGAATTAGTATCAGTGCAATGCAAATCGAGATTGCCAAGCAGCGTATTCAAGACTCAGATCTGCAAGATCGCATCGACTTTGTATGTGCAGATTTCGACGCTCTCCCCGAGCTCGGCCAGACAGATGCACTCTGCGCTATTGAATCGTTCGTCCATTGTCGCGATGCAAGTAAATTTTTCTCCCAAGCAGCTGCTGCCCTTAGGCCCAAGGGTCGACTGATTGTCTGCGATGATTTCTTGGGAGACAGCGTTCCCGAGCAAGGCTTACGCTGTGTGGCGAAATTCAAGAAAGGCTGGCAACTAAACAGCTTACTCACAAGAGGAGAAGTCGAGCGCTTAGCCCTAGAGCATGGCTTAAAGCTGATCGAGTCGCACTCGCTCACCAATTACCTGCGCGGCTTCCCCAGCGCTATTCGATGGGCAGTAAGTACTATCTGCTCTATCCCACTGCCTTGGGCTTATTGGCAGAACTTGGCGGGAGGCACCGCACTTCAGCTTTGTGTAAAACGGCGCTGGACCCAGTATCACGCATTTGTATGGGAAAAAATTTAGGCAAAAAAAGGGGGCCAGTGGCCCCCTTCTTATTCATCTACCTACACACTTCTTAGAACCCTGGCGTCCAGTCTATAGACATCCAGAATTGACGGCCCCAAGGTTGGTGCAAGCGGCTCTCGAAACCACCGAGAATCGGCAAGCGCTGTGGCTGCTGATTGAACAGATTGCGAATACCGCCGCTGACGACTACTTCGCTACCGAAAAGGTCGTTGAAGGCGTATGCATACTGCGCATTCACGATCGTCTGCGCCTCAATCACATCATCGGCTGGGAACTTCGAGAACAGGTTATTCACCGAGTCATCGAAGATTACGCTGTGCTGGTAAGCCGCAGTCAAAGAAGCTGACTGATTACCCATGAACCAGTTACCGCGCAGTTGCGCCTTAACTTTAGGCAGTGGCGGTACCACACCGCTGTTCGCATTCTGATAACCCAGTGCGTCTTTCACACCACCGAACAGATCTTCATACTCGTACTTGCTGAAGTAAGAAGCGCTCAGAGACGTGGCAAACGTGCCCCAGTTGTCAGTGCTGAAACGATAGTCGACCTTACCGTCGAACAGATCGATCCATACCGTAGAGATGTTGTTCGCCTGACGGATTACACGCAGTACAGACTGATTTCCAGCTAGGTCACGAATAACGCCACCCGCACCTGTGTTGTCTTGCGAGGCTAACCAGGAGTTCGCCGCGTTGCGTGTTGCCGACCCTGGAGTGGGGTCGTAAGCATCTTCTGAAGAACCGATCGCCTGCAGCATGCGCGTGAATTGCGCATCAACTGTCTCTGGGTTGCTCAGCGTACGAATACGGTCGGTGTACTCGATTGTTTGGTAGTCCAAGCTCAAGCTCAAGCCGTCCAAAGCACCGCCCGGCTCCCAGGTGAAGCCTAGGTTCTTCATTACAGAAGTTTCTGGGCTAAGATTTGGGTTGCCTGACGCACAACCCGCACCGCCAGTTAACTGCCCACCGGTGATCTTATCCAGACCGAAGAATATCTCGGAACAGCCTTCGTTCGGATCGTAAGGACGCGCCTGTGATGCCGTTGGGGCCAAGAAGCTTTCGCCCCAGGAACCACGTACCGCCAATTCAGGGGTTACTTCCCAGCGCAGCGCGACCTTAGGAGTAGTGGCGGAGAGACCGAAGTCCTTGAACTGCTCATGGCGTACTGCCACTTGCGCCGCTACATTCTCCAGAATCGGGATATCCAGCTCTACGAAACCCGCCACAACCTTGTTGTAGTAAGTGTCGTCAGAGGGAGGGGTATCGACGATGTTGACGTTATAGTCTTGGCTCTGCAGCTCCAGTGGATTGTTGCCGAGGAACTCGGAACGATCGCGCATCTGGAAGCCAGTTGCCATCTGCAAGGCGCCCGCTGGCAATTGGAAAACCTCGCCAGATACTGTTGCCTCGAAGATATCAAGCTCGTCCTCGTTCGTCGTGACGTTGTCTACATTCGTGAAGAGCCAGTCGACTAATTCTTGGCTGTTACGAGTAGTAGCCTCGTTATAGTACGGAGAGCGTGGGTCTGCAGAGCCGAAGGGGTTCCAGTATTCATTGCCGTTCGGGCCGCCCTGCCCTGCCAATGCCTGCTGCATCTTGCCAATGTGCAGTAGCTTCTCGTCTGCATTACGTCGATCGAATTGACGGGAGTAGTAGGTATAGCCACTCCACGAACCACTAAGCTCGAAGTTCGCCTGCACCTTATAGCGCTGCGTGTAGTACATCACTGGCTGCAGGCGTGCCCCTGTGATTGGCTCGAAATGGCTTGGCCAGTTTTCAGGATCAAGCAACGTGAACGGACGGAAGTTATAAGGCACCACGTCGAAACCATATGGGTTCGCGGGGTGATCTTCCGCTACCACTAAGGCGTTGCGGTTATTGGTGTTCTGGCCGTAGGTACCCGTATTGCGGTTTTGCACCTTGCGGAAGCTTTGGTTCATCGTGAACTCGAGGTTCAGATTCTCGTTCGCTTCCCAGGTGACGTTGTTGTACAGGTTGTACTCGCTCGTCTCACCCTGCAGGTCCCATTGTGGGGTGTAATACCAGTAGCAGCCGGTGCTTCCGACTGGATAGCCACTTGGGCCGCTGCGTTGCCCGCCGAGCGTCTGCTCTTCTGCCGTACCAAAAGTGCCGCAACTAGGGTCAACCAAGCTTCCGCCAGTAATGGTGCCGCCGTGCACGCCATTTACCTCAGGATTTGCGCCGTTCACCCGACGGTAGACACCAGGATTGCCAGAAGAGGAGTAGCCATAGGCAACCTCCGCGGTACGAGGACGCTCATAGGTCATCAGCGAGCCCTTGTGAGAGCCGTCCAATGCGCCTACGTAGTTGATACCATTGTTGAAGGACTTACCCCAAAGAACAGAGGCTGAGTAGTCTTCCATCTGTGCTTCTTCGTCACGCTGATAATAGGTGCGTGCCTTGATGCCATCGAAGTCCTTGATAGGGATCATGTTCACAACACCAGCAACAGCGTCAGAACCATAGAGAGCTGAACCACCGTCCAAGACCACTTCCAATCGGTTCAGGGCGATGTCTGGGAACATAGTGCCGACGACACTATTGATAGTCCGCACGCCATCTGCAAGGACCAGAGTGGAGTTCTCACCAAGTCCGCGCAGGTTGAACGTGGCACCCGTGGAGTCCTGACCGCCATCTTGACCGGCGTTAACGTTGGCAACAGTATCTGTGTTCTGTGTAAAAGTAAGGTCGCGGATATATTGACCGATGGAGGGCGCGCCAGACTCGAACAGGTCTTCTTGAGTCACGGTGGCTACGTTGGCTTCCTGAGCGAAAGCACTGTTACGAATATAGGATCCAGTCACCACTACTTCTTCCACTTCAGCATCGTTGTCCTGAGCTAAAGAGGCTGCGGGTAATCCAAATACGGAGATGGCCATTACGGCCTGGCTCAAACGAAAAAGCCGGTTGCGTCTAAATTGCGTAGTCAAGTTTGTATCTCCCATATAATTGTAGTTTTTACTATTTTCTTGAGCATTTTCTAAAAGGTCCTTACTGGCACCTTTTTGGGGCATAAAATTTCCGACGGGGATGTGGGTCGCCGGCATAGCCACCACTGGCTACCATAGCAACTAGCTCTTTATCCTTCCCTCCAAAAACCCTCCAAAATAAATCCAAGGCTTTTATCCTTCTGATAAATGAAGAATTTTTTTTGAGTAAAATGCGATACATGAATTATGGGATTGCGGGAAGATTTCTGTTAAATTCGCGGTTAATAAAAACTTTAAGACTAAGAGCCGCGTTAATGTCATGACTTTCTTGGCAAAATTTTCCAAGCAGACCACTAACAACTCTGACGACTCTCAAGCTGCAATCAGCTTGCTCGATTGGCAGGTCTTTTCAGAAACGTGCAGCCTACGGAATCTGAAATCCGGCACCGAAGTCCGCATTAATCCGCGCGGAATGGAAGTGCTGATGTATTTGCTAGAGAATCCGGAAAAAGTGGTCAGTGCCAATGAGTTACTAGATTTGTTCTGGAGCAAATCGGTACGCTCAGACCATGCCGTGCACAATATAATAGCGGAGTTACGTGCCGCACTCGGCGATCAGGCATCCAAGCCAATCTACATCAAGACCTATCCAAAACGCGGCTACAGCTTAATAGCGAAACCCGTCGTCGCAAATGCTAAGAGCACAGAAAAATCGACCGAAATAAATCGAACGAACACTCATTCGTTTTTTCAGAATCCGTTTCTAAAGTTTGCCACTCTCGCAATATTTTTTAGCATGGGCGTCTTGGCACTAGTTCTCAGTAACGAATTCTTTACGACCCCAAATGCCGAAGCGTCTACTCAGCGCACTTTATTGGTGCAACCCTTCGAAACAATCAATCTTGCTCCCAGCGCTGTCTATCTATCAAAACAGCTGCCCGGCAGTCTTGTTTCACGCTTGAGCAGACTACCCAATGCACAGGTGATGGTCAGCCAAGGGAGTTACAACCAACAGGAGAACGTCGACTATTTGCTTAGCGGCAATATCCAAGAAATCAATGGGGAGCACCGCGTTCAAGTCAACCTGAACGACGCCAAGAGCAAGCTGATCCTGTTCTCGGATCAGTTCAATTTTAGCTCCGAAGAGATCTTCAATATTCAGGACGATATCGTTCAACACGTAGCAATAGCGCTACGTATATTCCTAGACGATGATATGCGAAACGACATGCACGACTGGGGAACTAGTAGTGCCCTTGCCTATGACGCATTCCTCAAAGCGGAGTTCTATGCGAATTCCTCGAACCACTCTAGCTTCCGCAAGTCTATAGACAATTATCTGTTCGCAATTGAGCAAGATGCCGATTTCAGCAACGCCTATCTCGGCTTAGCGACTGTGGCCACAAAGATGGCTCTCTATAGCCTGCCAGAGACTGGTGCGGAGATGCGCAGACTCGTGAACCATTCATTACAGGAGCTACTGCGTATCGATCCCGACGCACAGAGCGCCAAAGCCACGCAAATTTTGGCCTTACGAGTAGACGGCAATAATCAAGATCTAATCGAAGCGAAGGTTCGCTCCCTGATATTGGCGGGCGATCCTCCTGATTTCGCACTCTCTCACTACTCTTTATTACTGACAGGCGCCAAGCTATTTCGCGAAGCTCAGGATTTTCTTAGCTATGTGCCAGACGAGCGCCCCTTCAAGGTCTCTCCCGACGCCACGTGGAGTTACCGTACCAACATCGATAGGCCGAAAGACCTTATCTCTCTCAAGAAACAACAATTGCTCGATAAGCCCTCTCATCTTGGGATACTGGGTACCTTGTCGCGCAGCTATGCTTTCTTGGGAGATAAGGAACAGGCTACCGAATACTTGGCCAGACAATTGGAACTCGACGAAGAAGGGCCAACTACTATGCTAAGCCAAATCGTTATAAGTGCGCTTTATGGTAGCTCCTTCCCTGAAGGCGATGCCTTCGAAGCAAGAAACAGCGAAAACCCAGACTTCAATTTCAGCCTAGGCGCCAAGGCTTTCATCCTTGGCGATATAGATGAGGGCGTTGAGAGATGGTCCAACTTGAATGCCTCAGAGACACGGCGCCTTTTTAGCTGGCTAAGCTTCGTACGCATCTTCTTTCCAGACAATGTACTCGCAGACAGTCGCTATGCCGACATACTCAATGATCTCGGCATGGGCGTTGATTGGCAGAGGCAACTCATGGAGGGCGTAATAGAGATGTCTTCTATCACAGGAATACGCCTGAGCGAGGAGTCCCAAACTGCCTATATCAACGATAAGCGTTTTACCCGTAACAACCTCTGGGATCATAGCGACATTTGCTATAGCTGCCTGCATAGCACCACTTCTATTAGCATGTCGATGAAAGACAACTAATCCGAAACAAGCACCTCCCTCGTCAGCCCCCACATTCTTATATAACACGCATTTCGGAGTTATTTTGGAGACTTTCGGGAGGTCTTCTTCTGTGCTTATCGGCACAATACGCAAGCTTTCAGTGAGTAGACCAAGGATGAATCCACTTGCTGGCGTAGGCTCTTATGTGACATGGACAGCATGAGAGCCACCACGTAATACTTATCTCACAAGCTTTCGAATAAGCATTGGGCGCATCTCTGTGTTGACCTCCCCGCTGCAGAGATGTTTTAAGGCGGGAAACATATGTTTCCCGCCTATTTACTCATCTAGCTAAGTTCTGCCGCGTGGACTACATACAGTCGAATCATAAAAAAAGGGGCCATAGGCCCCTTTTTTATCTAGCGCGAACGTTCGGTCGATTAGAAATCAGGAGTCCAATCGATAGACATCCAGAACTGACGACCCCATGGCTGCTGCAGACGACTCTCGAAACCACCGAGAATAGGCAAGCGCTGCGGCACCTGATTGAACAGGTTCCGAATACCACCACTCAAAGAAACTTCACTACCGAAGAAGTCGTTGAGGATGTAGCCGTACTGCGCATTCACGGTCCACTGATCTTCGATAATACGATCAGCTGGGAACTTCGAGAACAGATTGTTCACCGTGTCATCGAATATCACGCTGCCCTGATAGGACGCCATCAAAGACGCGCTGTGATTACCCATGAACCAGTTGCCACGTACTTGACCCTTTGCCTTAGGCAGAGGAGGCACAACACCGCTGTTGGCATTCTGGTAACCCAAAGCGTCTTTGATACCACCGAACAGGTCTTCATACTCATAGTTGGTGAAATAAGACACGCTCAGGCCGGTCGCGAAAGTACCCCAGTTGTCGGTAGAGAAGCGATAGTCGATTTTCGCGTCATACAGGTCGATCCACACCGTAGAGATGTTGTTCGCCTGGCGGATTACGCGTAGCACTTGGCCGCTTGTACGATCGCGGATAACACCACTGGCACCGGTATTATCTTGCGTCGCTAGCCAAGCATTCGCTGCGTTTCTTGTGGCAGAACCTGGGGTGGAGCTATAGGCCGCTTCGCTCGAACCGATCGCTTGCAGCATACGGGTAAACTGACCATTCACTGTCTCATCATTGCTCAGTGTACGGATACGGTCTGTATACTCGATCGTCTGGTAATCCAGGCTCACGCTAAGACCATCCAACGCACCGCCCGGCTCCCAAGTAAAACCAAGATTCTGCATGTTAGACGTCTCTGGCTTCAAGTTTGGGTTACCAGATGAACAACCCGCGCCACCAGTGAGCTGTCCGCCTGTGATCTTGTCAAGGCCGAAGAATATCTCTGAACAACCTTCGTTAGGATCGTAGGGTCGTGCCTGTGTAGCGGTAGGTGCCAAGAAGCTCTCGCCCCATGAGTAACGCACTGCTAACTCAGGTGTCGCTTCCCAACGTAGAGAAACCTTAGGAGTAGTCGCGTCTAGACCGAAGTCCTTGAACTGCTCATGACGCACAGCGACTTGAGCTGCGAGAGTTTCCAGAATTGGGATTTCGAGCTCGATAAAACCTGCCACTACCTTGTTGTAGTAAGTATCGTTGCTCGGAGGAGTATCGACGATGTTCACGTTGAAGTCAGCGCCGATTAACTCGAGCGGGTTGTTACCGAGAAACTCGGAACGATCGCGCATCTGGAATCCTGTCGCCATCTGCATAGGGCCGGCCGGTAGATCGAACAACTCGCCAGTGACAGTGGCCTCGAAGATATCCAACTCGTCTTCGTTGCTAGTTACGTTGTCGACGTTGGTGAACAACCAATCAACCACCTCCTGACTATTACGCGTTGTAGCGGCATTGTAGTAGGGGGAGCGAGGATCCGCAGAACCGAAGGGGTTCCAATATTCGTTGCCGTTTGGTCCACCTTGCCCCAAAAGTGCCTGTTGCATCTTGCCGATGTGCAATAGCTTCTCGTCCTGGTTTCGACGGTCGAACTGGCGCGAGTAGAAGGTATAACCACTCCAGCTCCCTGCCAGCTCGAAGTTTGCCTGTACCTTGTAGCGCTGCGTGTAGTACATCACTGGCTGCAGACGCGCACCTGTAATTTCCTCGAAATGGCTAGGCCAGTGCTCGGGATCTAGTAGTGTGAAGGGACGGTAGTTGTAAGGCACCACATCGAAGCCGTAGGGGTTCGCTGGATGGCTAGCAGGCACCACTAAGGCGTTGCGGCTATTAGTGTTCTGACCATAGGTGCCTGTGTTGCGGTTCAACACTTCACGGAAGCTATGGTTCATGGTGAGCTCGACATTTATCTTGTCGTTGGCTTCCCAGGTAACATTATTGTAAAGATTGTATTCACTGGCCTCGCCTTGCAAGTCCCACTGCGGCGTGTAGTACCAGTAACAACCCGAAGCCCCTACTGGATATCCACTCGGGCCACTGCGCTGCGCGCCAAGCGCATTCTCTTCGGGTGTGCCGAAAGTTCCACAGCTTTGATCACGCATGCTTGGGCCGACGATCGTGCCGTTATGCACCCCCCCCACTGTAGGCGTAGCATTGTTCACGCGTCGATACTCGCCTGGATTACCTGAGGACGAGTATCCGTAGGCAACCTCTGCCGTGCGCATACGCTCATAGGTCATCAATGAGCCTTGCAGCCTCGCATCCATTGCGCCTACGTAGTTGATGCCATTGCTGAATGATTTGCCCCACAATACCGCTGCGGCATAGTCTTCAACCTGCGCTTTCTCGTCGCGCTGATAATAGGTGCGCGCCTTCACGCCATCGAATTCCTTGATTGGAATCAAGTTAACTACGCCCGCCACCGCGTCGGAGCCGTACAGTGCCGAACCGCCATCGAGCACCACTTCTAAGCGAGCAAGGGCGATGTCGGGGAACATTGTTGAAACGGTACTGTTGATGGTGCGAACGCCGTCAGCTAGGACCAGTGTTGAGTTCTCGCCAAGGCCGCGCAGGTTGAATGTGGAACCAGTAGAGTCCTGACCACCGTCTGCGCCCGCGTTTACGTTCGCTACTGTGTCTGTGTTCTGTGTGAACGTAAGGTCGCGGATGTATTGCCCAATCGATGGGGCGCCTGACTCGTATAAATCTTCTTGAGTCACCGTCGCGACGTTCGCTTCTTGTGCGAATGCGCTATTGCGAATATAGGATCCAGTCACCACAACTTCTTCTACTTCGGCATCATTGTTCTGAGCTAGAGCCGCTGCGGGAACTCCTAAGATGGAAATGGCCATGACGGCCTGTGATAGACGATACAATTTATTGCGCTTGAAAATAATATTCACGCGGTCTTCTCCCTTAAGTTATTTTAATTAGCGCGCACTCTTCTAAATGATAGATTACAGATTGGAAGCGTGGGTCTTACATAGAAGAGCGCGCGGGGATTGTAGGGGCTTTTTTACGGAAAGTTCAATTACAATATGTTAAATATAGGTCGTGTGTAACACTTTATAACATTTGCAATTTTTAAATCGATAATCATTGTAGGAACCTGGCGAAGTTTAAGAGAATTTTATCGAACAATCTTGTGCATTTTTATGTGAGATATTCCTACTTCATCAAACAATTCTCCAGCGCAGACATAACCAAGCTTTTCATAGAACCTTATTGCTGACTCGCGCGCATGCAAGCTGATCTCCCGCACCCCTTGCGCTATCAACTCACGCTCTACACGAGAGACCAATTCCGCACCAATTCCTTTTCCTTGAAATTTTTCAGCCACCGCCATTTGCCTTAATTTGCAATGTTTTCCGCTTATTTCTTTCGCACTTACACAGGCAATAAGTGCATTTTCCTGACCAATAATTCCGAAATGCTGCTGCTCGCTCTCACCCTCTAAATCCACTAAATCGAGCGAGCGCCCGAGCGGTTTTCGCAAAACCTCATTGCGCAACTCAAGTGCGCTCTTGTAGAGTGAAGTAGAATATTTAATCGATATTAATTCGGCATCTAAGCATTTGTTTAACGAGCCAGATGCCATTACTTCCGCCAAGAAAACTGCACTTCTCCACGCTCCTTCCACTTTCGCCTCATTGAGCCAATCTCCACATAACCCAAGCCCAATTTCGGCATCCCAGAGATACTGTCGACCGAGCAACTGTTCTGTATCTGCATAACGCCAACGATGCGCTTCACTTTCACGCACCAAAGCGGGGCAAATAATTTGCAGAGCCTCAATAAGCATTTCGATTATTTCGTTCCGATGTGTTTCGAGATGAGCCTCGCTCCACTTTGGGGTCGCGTGTAACAACCACATATTATGGCCTTGCCTCTGCGGCTTGCTAAGATTACGCGCGAGCCAGCGAATAGGACCGGAGTTCACGAAAGCCGCATCGAAACCAGGGTCGAAAGATTCATCGCAACGCATCATGAGAGCCCACGTAGGACGCATCCGCACACTAGCGACTAATTCTCGCAATGGGCTACTAATTTGACTCAATAGTTCCTTTGCTTGTGGTGCCGGCAAGGCGAGAACTAATGCATCATAGAGCCGGTCTTGCCACCCCTGCCCCGTTATATGCAAGCGCCAACCTTCAGGCTCACGCTTCAAAATATCTACATGGCTTTCGAGTTGCACTGGCAGCGACGCAGCCAAGAATTGCGCAGGTGCAGTCATACTGGGCACCCCTACGTAACGCTTTGTGCTCGCACCCGTTTCTCGCCACGGGCTCTCAGGGCTATCAATGACATGCATCCGTGCGGTCCAAAGCCCGGCAACGCCTGCGGCCTCCCAGCGCAGCAACTCCTCTCGAAACGCAGCACTTTGGGCCGTGAAATATTGCGCGCCATGATCACATTGCCAAGAAGGACCACGCCGGGTACTCATTCGCCCCCCAACGCCTGCGCTCTTGTCGAAAACTTGCACATCCAAGCCCTTCGCCTGCAACTGTACGGCACAAGTCAGACCTGCTATTCCAGCGCCTATGATCGCGACACTAGCTCCTGCTTCAATCTTATCCTGCACTGGCATTGTCCTCTGTGTTTAGCGTTTGTATGATCATAGCCCTTTAGGCACTAACGATCAGCCGACTGGAGACACTATGTGCGGCCGCTTCAACGTTATCGATTCGCCACAAGTACGTTTATTGGTCGATGTACTCGGCATAGAGTTAGGCGCGCTGCGCTTTAGTGCCGACGTAGCACCCGGCGCGCAGATATCGATCGTGCGTCAGACTGCTAGTGGTCGGGCCCTTGTCGATGCGTTGTGGTGGCTAATGCTAGACCCCGCAACCCTAAAGCCCAATTACCAGTACGCCAGCTTTAATAGCCGCTCGGACAAGCTCGACAGCAAACAGGCCCTTGCCTTTAAGCCTTATCGCGAGAGTCGTTGCATCATTCCGGCCAGCGCCTTCGTAGAGGGACTAGGGGACCGTAAGACCTATCATAAGATCGAGCTAGTAGATCAAGCGATTGCCTTCGGCGGGCTCTGCAAGCATTACCTCAACGAGCGCACAGGAGAGTCCGTATTCTCCGCCAGTATCATTACTCTGGGGCCGCTCACGCAGTGGGAGTCGATTCACCCAAAGTCGATGCCTCTTATGCTACCTGCCCAAGACAAGGCATTGATCGACGATTGGCTCGACCCGGAGTTTCGCGATGTTAGCCGATTCCAGAGTTTACTAATCCCCCGGGTCAGCGCGCCACAACGAATAACGCCTATCGGCAGACCCAGCAAATGGGACCCGAAAGGCGATCCTTGGATCCTGAGCGCGAGCGATGCGGACTTGGGTCAAAGCGACTGAGGGTAATTGGCTTCATCTTTGAACGCGGTAACTGGTATATTGCCTTCCTATAAGTTTTCAAAATTCCAAGAACTACCAAGCAAGCTTACTCGTCGCAGCAAGAGATCAATATTGGTCTCGAACTTCGGCAACTAAAGGAGACACCGCCAATGCGCAGATCCAACACTCTATTGAGTACCGCTATCGCCCTGCTGATGCTACAAAACCCTGCCTCGGCTCAAGACGGCGACGGCCCACTAGCCATCATGATTCCCGGCGGTGGCAGCTACTCCCGCACTATCTCAACGAATTCAGAACAGGCGCAGGCATTCTTCGATCAAGGCCTGCGCATGGCGTGGAGCTTCTATTTCCCGGAGTCAATCGCCTCCTATCAAGAGGCATCGCGCTTAGACCCCGATAGCCCCATGCCCTACTTCGGCCTAGCCCACGCAGCGGGCCCTAACCCCAACAGCCGCTACCAAGGTCTGCCCGACGATCCACAGGGTTCAGGCCTAGCCGCCATTCGCCAGGCATTAGCCTTGGCCAATAATGGCACGCCGAAAGAGCGCGACATGATCAATACCTTGTTCGTTCTCTATAACATGGACGCGATTCCTGACTCCAAAGAGCGCGATGCGGCCTACGTAGACGCTCTGCGCGCACTGAAAACCAAATACCCGAATGACCCTGACATTCACACTATTTTCGCCGAAGCCTATATGAACACCACGCGCTGGGATTACTGGCTCCCCGATGGCACCGCCAAACTCGGTACCGCAGAGGCACAGGAAGCATTAGAGACCGCGATGCGTCTAGAACACGATCACCCAGGCGCTAACCATCTCTATATTCACCTAATGGAAGGCTCTGCCCAGCCCGAGCTCGCGATGCCTGCCGCACAGAAACTCGAGTCTATCGTGCCTATCTCGGGCCACATGGTGCATATGCCCGGCCATATCTACCTGCGCGTTGGTGAATATGAGAAGGCCATCGACATCAACGAGCGCTCGCAAATAGTAGACAAGCAATTCGCGGAGATCTGGGGCAATACCAACTTCCCTAACATCGGTACCTATGGACTCTCCCATAAGTCGCACGCACCACACGCACTAGACTTCGTTCGTTACGCGAATATGCTGCAGGGCAACTACGCAAACTCCTTGGCGGCTGCCGACGAGGGTGCCGCAAGCGTTGGTGTCGCCGTTGAATCCGTGAACCGTGGACAGAAACGCGTTGCACACACTTGGATCGTCGACAAGGTCTTCGGCAAATGGGACAAGATACTTGCGAGCGAGCAAAGCCACGGCGGCACACCCTATCTCGACGGCATGTGGAGCTATGTCACCGGCAGCGCCCTCGTAGCTACAGGCCAGATGACAGCAGCAGAGACTGCGCTGAGCAATATTCGCAGGCAGTCCGAGAACCCCGATGCGGACACAAGCGGCGTCGGCCCCACTCCCGCATCTCATATATTGCGGCTGGCAGGATACGCATTAGAGGGTGAGATCAAAGAGGCCAATGGCGATCTCGAAGGCGCAATTGAAGCCTATAAGATGGCCATCGAATTACAGGATGCCTCTAACTACACCGAGCCACCAGACTGGTCTCAATCGATTCGTCTATATCTCGGCGCTGCACTCCTAGAGGCAGGGCGGCCTGAAGAGGCGGAGGCGGTATACAGGAAGGACATGGAGTGGAATCAACAGAACGGCTGGGCAACTTTCGGCTTGGCGCAGGCATTAGAGGCACAGGGCAAGCATCAAGAGGCCGTCATAACACACCGGCAGTTTGATTCGCTGTGGCGCAATGCAGATGTCACACTCGTTCGTTCACGCCTATAAGCCTTGAGGGTCGCTCCGTGCTCAATGCCACACTGTATGCTCGCTTAGCTTTCGGCCTTGTCTTGTTCGCGCTCGCGCAGTTCAGCGCGGCGCAGGACAGTGATGCCGTCCGCCATACAGTGATGGCCGACGGCCACCCACTAGCGGTTTGGGAGAAGTCCGTACCCAACCCGAAAGGGCATATCCTGCTGCATCACGGCAGAACATGGAGCTCCATTCCGGATTTCGACTTACAAGTTCCGGGTGAATCTCTGTCTTTGATGGACGGCTTCAATGAGCTGGGTTACAGCGCCTGGGCCATGGATGCCCGAGGTTATGGAGCTACACCTCGAGACAGCAGTGGCTGGACGACGCCAGACCGAGCGGCAATGGATATGGCCACAGTGTTGAGTTGGCTGGAGACCCGCAATGGCGCCAAGACGAACGTTTGGGGTTGGTCCTATGGCTCGATGGTGGCGCAGCTTACTGCACAGCGTTTTCCGGAGGGAATTCGCAGCTTGATTCTGTTCGGCTATCCGACAGACCCTGACGTGAAGATTCCGGAGCAACAGAGCCTTGCCGCGCCGGAGGAACGCATCAATACGGCAGAGGCGGCCGCATCGGATTTCATAGTGCCAGGTTCGATAAGCCAACACGCGATTGACGTGTATGTCGCTGCCGCTCTCGCAGCGGACCCGGTACGCGCAGATTGGAATCAGCTGCACCAATGGAATGCACTAGATGGCGCAGCACTGACAGTGCCGACTCTTTTACTGCAAGGGGAGTTTGACCCTCTGGCCAATACCGACGCCCATGCACGCTTGTTCGTCGCAATCGCGAACCCCAACAAGCAATGGACAGTTTTAGCCGGAGGCGATCATGCGGCTTTGCTCGAGACACCGCGTGCACGCCTGATTAAAGCCACTATAGATTTCCTACAATGGCTTGATCAGTAGTCCGTACTAGAAATTACCACGAACCTTGAAGGCGAAACGTCTGCTCCGTATTGGAGCAGATGAATTCGATCTCCTTCAACACGTCATTACGAATGCTACCTTCGTTGAATCCTTATGCTTTACTCGGCGACAAGAGGAGAGGAAATGCAATATCCAAGTAGCTGGCGGGCCCTTCATTGGGTCATTGCGCTGTGTGTGATGAGCTTGATCCCAATAGGCTTATGGATCGTGGCGCGTACCGAAGCCAATCTCTGGGACGATCTCACCAATTTGCTGTACGGCATCCATAAGGCCATGGGCTTTACGGTACTATTATTGATGGGCCTTCGAGTCGCCTTCAAAGTCTTCTATAAAAGCCCTGCCTATCCAGATTCCATGAGCCGCAAGCAGATCATCGCCGCCAAGGGCCTGCACCATCTTTTTTACGTCCTACTGATAGCGGTGCCTCTACTAGGCTGGGCTGGCGTCACGGCATTCCCTGCATTGATTGTCTTCCCAGGCTTCGATCTGCCCGGTTTTCCCGGAGTTCCTCAGAACGAAGCGCTGGCCCAGAGGCTGTTTCAGATTCACGGTACGCTGGCGATTCTACTGGCCTTTTTGGTGCTCGGGCACATAGGGGCAGCCCTGCGACACCTTGTCCTATTAAAGGATAGAGTGTTTCAGCGCATGTGGTTTAAGCGGAGATAGTCGCGGAGATAGTCAAAGTGGATGAGTTAAACAATGAAGACTGTGATCTGAAGCTAAAGCTTCTCCGTAACTATGGATGCTACTCATTGTTGTTCATGTACTTTAAGTGAGGCCATTACTATTCTGGCTTCACTTTTTTTTGCCCGCAAAATCTGTGTTGAGACCTGCGGGGCAATATAGAGCATCGAATTAGAGTGGGATTAACTGAGTCAGAAGAAGTACTTAAGCTCCTGACTCAGCGAGTCTCTTTGATCATTGCAATCCCGTGTATCTAATTCTTGTTCTTCGATCGTGGGCTGATACTCGTAGTCGCAAACTCTGCGATTACTCGGGTCTTGCAAATCAGTTCATACGCGGAACGAAGCTGAACTTCATGTTAGAGCGCACAGGCACTGCTACACCGTTGTCCATAACTGGCTCGAACTGCCAGCGAGAGATCGCGTTCAGAGCAGACTGCGTGAAATGACCAGAAGAAGCCTCTGTGACTGCCGGAGTTACCACGGAGCCATCGGCGGCAACTGTGAATTCCAGGACAACATAACCATCAACGCCAGCCATGTCAGCGAAACGCGGGTAGTCAGGAGAGACTTGCTCAACAACTTTCAACTTAGAGCTGCTCAAGTACATGCTTGGAGTCTCGTCAGCAGAGACAGTAGAAGCTGCAGCTAGCAGAGTAAGGGCGGAAACAGAAAGAGCAATCTTGCGTGCAGAGAAAATGTTCATTTAGGGCCTCGGTAGTTTCAATAGGGTTTGGGGTAACAACCGGCGAGCCTAGAAGCCGAAGAGAGGATCAATTCCCAAGACATTCTAATTTCGCACACCAAGACTATTGCAGTAGCCGTGCCAACTTTTTATTTCTATAAATATCAATAAGTTAATGTTTTTTAAGGGTAGGCATCGCATGAAAAGGCTGCACTAGAAAAATGCACGACGTTCGATAACTGTGCATATAGGTAACATTTTGTGGGGAGAAAGGTAGCAAATCTGCGGTTAATTTGAGGCAATAAAAAAGGGAGCTTGCGCTCCCTTTCCGTGATCGCGGGCCCAAACGGAACCTTTGCATTCACAAAGCAGTGTGTCTCACCCTAAGAAGGTCATCCCTTGGGTTCCTACTACACCAAAGTCCGTTGAAGCCTGATTACCACTCGACATTGGATCACCTCCTTTTTATATATCAGTTGAAGAGTCTTGAGAGTACGCAGGGCAATATGTGCTGTCAATTCAAAATTTAAACTCGTTTGCACCGCAGTTGTAGTCGCCCCATATGTGGGCGATGATGCCGCTTTGCAGCTTAGCCAGAACCTTCTTTTCGATGCCAGAACTAACACGAGAACTACGCATAATCGGCCTGCTTGGCATGACTATTCTGCTATTGGCAAGCATATGCTTAGCCACTATAGAGAACTATTCACTAGCAATTCAGTGGCTGCTAATCAGCGCATTACTTTGGGGGCTTGTTTGGCAACAGAGTGCTAAACGCCTCCAAGACAATCGCGTATCCGTAAACGATGCACTCTATCCAAGCCTAGGCTGGGCCAACCGTCTCACGATACTGCGCGGCTTTCTCATTGCCCTGTGCGCTGGCTTTCTTTGGCAGAATTTCAATCACACCCTACTACTCTGGTTACCCGCCTTTTTTTATTCCGTTGCAGCCATACTAGACAGGGTAGACGGCTTTGTGGCGCGCAAGACGCAACAGACTAGCCTGATGGGCAATGCACTGGATAACGTGTTCGATGCGCTAGGTTTGCTGATAGCCCCGCTACTTGCCCTTAATTTCGCCAAAATTCATTGGGCCTATCTTCTAGTGAGTGGCGCCTACTATGCATTCCATCTCGGACTGCGTTGGCGCAACCGCAACGGCCTACCCAATTACCCCCTCACCCCCAATTTGCTGCGCCGCACATTGGCGGGCTTTCAGATGGGCTATATCGCCGTAGTGCTGTGGCCTCCATTCGACGCGCAGATAACGCGGCTTGCGGGTTTCGCCTTCATGCTGCCGATTCTCATCGGCTTCATCGTCGACTGGTTTGTGGTTAGTGGCCGCGTCGACCTGCAGAGAGGGCACTCACAGAAATTTTTCGATGCGCTGGCGACAGGCAGCATCAACTGGGGCCAACCTTGCCTGCGATTACTGTTCCTTATTGCCCTTGCGGCCATGACTGCCCAAGGGCAATGGCAAGGACTGCCACTGCTTGGGCAGCTATTCGCTGCGGGCCTAATTGCGTTCGGCCTTGGAGCAAGGCTGGGCGCACTGCTGGCGCTGATACTGATCGCGCTCCTGCCTCCTGAGCACATTAATGCCGCAAGCAGCATATTCCTATTTAGTGCCACCTGGATAATGCTTCTGGGCAGCGGTCGCTTTAGTTTGTGGCATGGCGACGACCACTGGGTAGAACGCCAAGACGGTGCGTCATGACGCGCGCTAACGCCATAACCTTGCTCCTGTGGCTCAGTGCTATAGCGCTAGCGACTTGGGTGCTCAAGGACCTGCCCCTAGACGCGATGCGGCAAGGTCTAATGCAGCTCAGTGCTAGCCAGTGGTCACTTTGGTTGACACTCAATGTGCTAGTCATGGCGCTATCGACGCTGCGCTGGCATGCCCTTATTGCAGCACTGCAGGGATCGGTGAGTTTCCTCGCGCTCACTCTGATTCGCTTGGCCGGACAAACCATCAGCTTCGTCACCCCCGGCCCTCAGTTCGGTGGCGAACCGATGCAGATCTACTGGCTATATAAACGACAGGGCCTGGCGCTTCCCAAAGCCGTACTCTCTTTAGGTTTGGACCGCTTTCTAGAGCTATGGGTGAATTTCGCGATCCTGCTCGTAGGCGCACTTCTACTGCTGTTATCTCCGCGCATGGCATTCGCAGACTGGAATCAGGTCGTGCTAATTCTGATGCTACTACTGCTAAGTGTTCCTATTCTCTTTTTTGCCATGGCCCGCAGGCCGCAATGGATAACGCGTCGCCTGCAGCCACTTGTTACTCGCTGGCTGAGTCATCCACGGCTGGCAGCGCTGCGCTCCCATCAAGACGCACTGGAGGAGGACTTCAAGGAATTATTGCGACATCGCAAGCGCGTGCTGGTGCAGGCACTAGGCCTGTCCATCTTCAATTGGGCCGTGATCTTGGCAGAGCTTTGGCTGCTATTACTTTTCGCGCAAATCTCTGTTGATCTGCAAGGCTTCACGCTCATCGCCATTTCGATCCGACTGGCGATGCTATTACCGCTGCCGGGCGGGATAGGCACTATCGAGGCGGCATTACTGTGGAGCATACAGATGCTCGGGTACGAGCTTAGCGACGCCTTAGCCCTGATCGCATTGATGCGCCTTCGAGACTGCCTCATCTTGCTCGCAGGCGCAGCGAGTCTTGCCGCATTGCGCACTAAGCGCATGAGCCCAGAGGCGACCTAGCACCAATCTCCCGATTCAGGCACTATGTAGTGAATTGCCTAGGAGACCAAGCTGTGAATTTTCTGCATCCAATCGCCGCACTTTGTATCGCGTTATCTGTATCACTCCCCGCCCTCGCGCAGCGCCCACTCGATGACACACTCAACGATCCCACAGTACTGCGTGGCTTGGCTCAGATTGATGCCACTCGTGATCTATCTGCTCAAAGACTCGTTAGGATCGGGGGAATCATTTCACCCTCCGGGGAAGAGCTTGAGCGTGCACAGGCTGTTGCCGGGCTAATGCGCGAGATAGGACTGCAGGATGTGCAGATCACCGCTAGCCCAAATGCCATCGGCCGCATTCCCGGCAGCTCGGGCAAGTCTATTGTGTTTGTCGCGACGCTCGACGATCTGGCCACTGTAGCCGAGCATCAGCGTGCCGCTGACAGCCTTCCAATTATCGAAGGGGACCGAGTAGTTGGGCCAGGCACGAATACATCCTTAACTACCATCGCGATAGCGGGCGGCACACTCTCCATTGCGATCTCCAGCGAAAGAGGCGGGCAACGCGGCTTTGCAGATGAGTGGGCCGATATCGAGGTTATGCAGCGCACGGCCAAAAACGTCTTTCTAACTGCAGTCACACAAGCGAACGCCAACTAGAATACTACACAGGAGAAATAGGATGCGCGCACTACTTAGCATTGGCGTCATGGCGGCACTGTTCGCTTGCTCGAGCGAAACGGAAAATGCAGTGACACCTGAGCCCTTCGATGTTTTGCTACACGGCGGGCAGATTTACAATGGCGATGACAACATGCCCGTCGTGGGCGATGTCGGCATACGCGGCAACCGAATAGCCGCGGTAGGCGGCGATCTTAGTGCTCACCCGGCTACACTAGTCTTGGATGTTAGCGACCTAGCCGTCACCCCGGGTTTCATCGACATCCATAGCCATGCGGTGCGCGGCACAATCGATGACGACATCTTTCGCTGGCCTGATTCGGAAAATCTAATTCGCCAAGGAGTCACCACGGTTATCGGCGGGCCCGATGGGGACTCTCCTCTGCCAATCACCGACACCTTCGCCGCGATCGAGGCCAACCCCTCTTCCGTGAACTTCGGCACCTTCGTCGGTCATGGCTCGATTCGCGAACTCATCGTGGGTGAGCAAGATAGACCCGCCACGGCAGAGGAGCTCGAGTTAATGCGCGAGCAGGTAACTCTTGCGATGGAGACTGGCTCCTTCGGACTATCCTCGGGTCTCATTTACGCCCCCGGCCGATTCGCAGATACAGAGGAGGTTATCGAATTAGCCAAGGTAGCGGCGCCCTACGCTGGCATCTACATCAGCCATATGCGCGAAGAGGGCTTGGAGGTACTGACCAGCGTTGCGGAGACAATTCGCATAGGCGAGGAAGGCGGACTACCGACCCAGATCACCCATCATAAGATCGTCGGCGCCCCGATGTGGGGAAGCTCGACCGAGACTCTGCGCATGGTCGACGAGGCCATCGCTCGCGGCGTGGATGTCTCCATCGATCAATACCCCTACACCGCCTCGGCAACCAGCCTCACGATTCTGTTTCCCGGCTGGAGCCTCGATGGCGGACGCGAGGCCCTGCTCGCACGCATGGAAGACAGCGTGCAGCGACAGCAGCTCAAGATGGATATTGTGCACAATATCGAGGTCGATCGAGGCGGCAACGACCCAGCGAATGTCGTTATCGCTGTCTGCCCCCACGACGCTACTCTCAATGGTCTCAACCTGAGTGAAATCCTGCGCATGCAGGAGCGCAATGTGAACAAAGACAATGCGGCAGACTTACTGATGGAGTTAGTGACAGCTGGCAATTGTGACGCAGTATTCCACGCCATAGACGAGGACGATGTACGCAATATCATGCGTCATCCTCAGACCATGATCGCCTCCGATGGCGGAGTCATGGGCCCCACCGATCGTATGCCCCATCCACGCAACTATGGCACCTTCGCGCGCTTGCTTGGGCACTACGCTAGAGAAGAGGGTGTAGTGCCCTTGCACACGGCAATTTATAAAGTGTCGAAACTTCCTGCGGAGCGAATCAACTTAGATGAGCGTGGCCGAATCCAAGTGGGGGCATTTGCGGACATAGCGGTACTAGATCTGGATGAGGTCATCGACACAGCCACATTCGACGCGCCACACCAGTACGCCAAGGGTGCGCATCATGTGTTCGTCAATGGTGAGGCTGTGCTACTCAATGGCGCGATGACGGGCGAGCGCCCCGGCATAATTCTACGTTCGACAGATTAGCCCCTAGAGCGAGCGCAGCACTATGCTGCGACTTGCTTGCGATAGGCGGCCCAACAGCTGTCGTTCTCCCACAGCTTGACGTTTAGAAAGCCAGGCGCAGGAAACTTAATCAGGCTGAGCATTTTATCGCAGATGATGCGACTAAAATGCTCAATGCTTGGGTTCAATCCCTCGAACTCCGGCTTGTCATTAAGAAGCGCGTCGCGATAATAGTCCACGATCTGTTTCATGGCCGCCTCGATCTCGACGATGTCGACTAGGTAGCCGTGCTTGTCTAGGCGTTCGGCCTCGATACTAATCTCTACGACATAATGATGCGCATGGGGAAAGTTCTCGCTTCCCCAGTCACCGCCAATCAAAAAATGGCGGGCAATAAATTCGTGCGTAACGGCAACGGTATACATGTACATTCCTTTCGTCTAATTCATTCGTAAGTGAACAGCGCCTGAGTGATTGACTCAGGGGTCTTGTGTATTTTTTTATAAAGAGCTGGAGCCTCGTCGATACCACAGCGGCTATCGACCCACTGGCTCGGTTTCAATGCCGACAACATCTGCCACGCCACATCGAAACGACGCGCCTTAGTCCAGCGCGCAGAAAGTGCGGGCGCGATGCTACTGACTTGGCTCGTGCTGATCTGCAGGCGGTTGCGGTGCGCCTTGCCCCCTAGGGCGATGGCTGCGCTCTTACTTCCATACCAACTGCCAATAATTATACGACTACCATAGCCCGATAGATCGATGGCGAGATTCAGCGCCTGTGGAGAGCCGCTTAGTTCGAATATCAAGTCGGCTCCCTGCTCACCCAACTTCTCCTCGATTGCGCTAGCCTGTTCTGGTGAGAACACTGCACTTGCCCCTAACTCTTGTGCTCGCTCACGCCGCGCTTGAATGCCATCCACGCAGAGCAACTTCGACAGGGGATAGCGAGCCAACAGGCCCGTAAGCAACAGACCCACCACACCCTGCCCTAGCACCGCAACGCTCTCGCCGATCAGGGCCTGACCATCCTGCGCGAGGTTCACGGCGGTTTCCATATTGGCGAGGAAGGCTGCGTCTTCGAACGCCACTTCGTCTGGAATTGGAATTAGCCCGGCCGGTTCACTCAAGAAATGACTGGCATGGGGCGCGAAACCGAACACACGTTTGCCCAGCATGTCCTTTGCTACATTCGCGCCAACGGCATCGATGGTGCCAACGCTGGCGTAACCGTATTGCAGCGGATAGGTAGGGCTTTGTTGCATATTTTCTAGCACGGCATCTAGAGCAAGGTCTCGCGGAAGCTCGCCTCGGTAGACGAGCATCTCTGTGCCCGCGCTAACGGCAGAACAATGCGTGCGCACCCGCACCGAATCGGCATCCGGCTCGGGGCAGCTCACCACTCTTGTCTCAATCGACTCTGGTCCAAGAAACCACAGCTGTTTAGTGTTCGCCATTACTGCGCCTCGATCGAATAGTGGAGATTGCCCCACATGATTAGGTCGTCCTCAAGCCGCTGCGTATGCAGCGGTGCGATGCGTGGTAGTCGAGCGCTACTATGAATACCTAGATCTCCAATCGCCTTATAGCCACCGACTAGGGCTGGCGCGATCGTCAGGACGATCGCATCGGCAAGGCCTGCGCGGACGAAGGCACTGATGACCTGAGCCCCGCCCTCCACCATAATGCTCCGAATGCCGCGCTGCCAGAGCTCCTGCACGGCCAGGGTAAGGTCCACCGAGCCATCCTCGCCCACGGCAACGCCGATCAATTTTATATCGTCACGTATTGTACTCGCGTGTTCCTGTCGCGTTAGCACCCAGCACTGCCGACCCTGGGACTGGCTCAGGCGCGAGGCACTGGGCATGCGTAGCTGACTATCCAGAACGATTGGTTGCGGATTCTGCCCACTACACTCGCGCACCGTAAGCTGCGGATCGTCGGCTAGAACAGTCCCGATGCCGACTAGGATGCCATCGTGCATGCTGCGCAGGCGATGAGTAAGACGCATCGACTGCGGATTACTAAGGGCCAAGGACTCGTTTGGGCTCAGCGCCAAACTGCCATCCCAGCTCTGCGCATAGCAAAGCGTCACCTGGGGGCGCTGCGCAACTTGCATGCAGCGACGATGGTCTTGCAACCACTGCTCTATTTGTTCACAAATTATCATTGGCATAGCCGCGAATGGTAAGGTGCCCATCTACTTAAGGCAAGGTAAGCCCACCTACTTCCGATTTTTATACGCTGGGCATAACGCCCCACACAGGTCACAATATGCGCAAACCGCAAACTAGGAGCAGCAGTGACACAGCAGATGTATTTCGCGATTCCCGGCGACCTTAACGCACGCACCGGGGGCTATGGCTACGATCGTCGCCTGCTAGTGGAGCTACGCAAACGAGGCCTACTGGTCGAGCACATCGAACTGGATGCCAGCTTTGCTTTCCCAGATGCTAATGCCTTGCAACACGCAGAGCGTGTCTTCGCCGAACTGCCGGACCAATCACTAGTGCTAGTTGACGGTCTCGCCTTTGGTGCGATGGCGCAATGCGCAATGCGACACTCCAAAAGACTGCGACTGGTCGCTCTTTGTCATCACCCGCTAGCCCTAGAGAGTGGCCTGAGCCCGATACAGCAACAGGCCTTCTTGGAGTCCGAGCGGATTGCCTTGCAGTGCGCGCGCGCGGTCATCGTGACTAGCGCGAACACTGCAAGCACTCTCACAGAGTTGTTTGCCATACCCAGTTCAGACATAACCGTGGCACAACCTGGTACCGACAGCGTCGACTTCGCTCCCTGCGCAGGAGAACCACCGGTGCTCCTCAGTGTCGCTACCCTGACCCGCCGTAAGGCTCACGATGTGTTAATCGATGCGCTTACGACGCTGGCCGACCTACCCTGGCAGGCACGCTTTGTTGGGGGCGCCCAATTCGATGTGCAATGGGGGCAGAAACTACGCCAGCAGATTAGCGCTGCGGGGCTAGACTCTCGTATACATTTAGTCGGCAGCGTCGAGGATCTTGCGAGCGAATATCTCAATGCCGATATCTTCGTCCTACCCTCACGCTATGAAGGCTACGGCATGGTGTTCGCAGAAGCCCTCGCCTATGGGCTGCCTATCGTCGCGGCGCGCGCGGGGGCGGTTGCCGATGTAGTGCCGGAGTCTGCGGGCTGCTTAGTGCCCGTAGAGGACGTTCAGGCGCTCGCACAGGCACTGCGTATGCTATTGACGGAGCCCCAGGTATACGCACAATTACGAGCAGGCGCACAAGCCGCCGCCAAACGATTAAGCACTTGGCAAGACACCGCAGATTCTGTCTTCGCCTGCATTGAAAACATTAGCAACAAAGCAGAGAGAGTTACATGAGTGGATTTTCGATTACTTGGTTAGACCTGCGCGAGCCCGCCGATCTAGGAGGCCGTAATATTGAACTCGCACAAAAAGCCTTAGCGGCGCTGCGGGATGAACACAGGGCATTGGCACCACGCCTCGCGGTCGATCTCGGCGCGGGCACCGGCTCTACCTTGCGCGCCCTACTCAACTTAGGTGGCGACGATATAATATGGAGGCTCGTCGACCTCGACGGCGCATTGCTCGACGAGGCGCTGCTCAGGCATGGTCAGGATTTCGTGATCGAAGATCATCAAGCCGACCTTAGCGTTGTAGAGGAGTTACCCCTAAGCGGAGCGCGCCTCGTTACGGCCTCTGCCCTTTTCGATCTCACCTCACAGGAGTTTCTTGAACGCCTGTGTGAGCGCCTTGCCGCTCAAGGCACCGGGCTGTATGCGGCGCTCAACTATGATGGCACTACACAGTGGCAACCCCCACACCCATTAGACGCGCAGGTCCTAGATGCATTCAATAGCGATCAGCGCCGCGACAAGGGTTTCGGTGAGGCCTTAGGTCCAGATGCGACGCGCGCATTACAACTCGCTCTCGAGCCGCGCGGCTATAGTGTGCAGATCGCGAATAGCCCTTGGCAACTCGACGGCGCGGATGCGGAGCTAGTGACCGCGCTGATCAATGGTATCGCCGATGCCGTGCAGGAGACTGTAGATGCAGAGCCCTTGGCGCAGTGGCGGCAGTTTCGCCTAGACAATGCGGGAAGCGGTACTTGTATTGTGGGACACACGGACCTACTTGCGCTGCCAGACGCACCGGCGCAGAGTTAGCGAGAGAACGCTTCGATAAAACGATCCCGCACGGTGTCCATGCGCCACACAGGCGCATCATCGGCCGGCAGCATGCCTTCGCTCCACTGCCAATCTTCGATGGCGGCCATTACAGCAGGATCCCGCGCGATGATGTGCGTGAGCACGTCGCGGTTCTCGGTATTGTCGGTCACATAGGGCATGGGCTGATGGTCGCCAATGATGAGCACCACTAAGTCCTCGTCGCCGAAGGCCTCGGTGAACGAGACTAGGCTATCGATTACGTATTCGATGCACTCCCTAAACTGTTTCAACACACGATCTCGATCTTGCCAGACTACCTCTGGCGAATCGCCGGCCGTTGCCTCTTCGCTAAAGACAGTGCCATCGCCTACATCCTCCCACGGAATCAGGGTTGGCACTGGCGTCCAAGGGGCGTGTGAAGAGAGCAAGGCTATCTCTGCCATAATCGGTTTATCCCCCGCCGCGTCTCGCTCAAACTTCTGAAACTGCGCAAGGGTAAATTGATCCGGCATAGTGACATAGTTATAGGGCGCGCCTCGGTAGTCTAACTCTGGCGCGGTATAGAGTTGGTCGTAACCGAAATATTCGCCCTCTGGCCACGCCAAGCTGATTGCCGGCATAACCCCAACCGTGCGCCAACCAGCTCGCTGAAATAGGCGCACTAGGGAAGGACGATCACTCATCATCAGGCTGTCATAGCGCACCTGACTATCGATCCATAAGCCCGAGAGTGCGGTGCCATGGGCAAGCCAGCTGATGCCCCCAACCGTCGGCGAGGTGAGAAAGGCACTACGCGACAAGTAACCAGCATTGCTTAACTTAACAGTTGCGGCCTCCAAACTTGGGCGAAACAATTGCGCATACTCCGCCTTGTCTACTAGCGTGCGACCATAGGACTCGATAAACACCACCAAGACGTCTTTGCCTTCCAATGCCCCGAAAAGTGTGTCTCCTGGCACGCTCGCATAGGCATCGATATTCACTACGGCGTTGAAGTCGCGCAGATCGGCGATGCTCGTGAATGTGCTCGCAACATGCATGGCGAATTGATCATAGAAGTAACGCGAGGCACGCGGCCATCCAGCGGCACTAAGTCCACCCCAGATTATCAGCCCAACGAGCATGGCGCTGCCCGTTGCTCTCGGCGCGCTGCGCACAACGCGGTGTAGGCGCGCCAATACTAAGAACGCGAGCAGTATTATCGCCGCCGCAAGACCCGTCACAAGAATCGCCGCGACGACAGCGCCGATGATGCCGAAGGAGCTCTTCAGAAAATCGAAGCCAAATGCTAGTAGATAGGTATCGAAGACCGGATTAAACGGACGGGAGAATACTTCGAAGGCGACCATATCGGCGATGCGAAATACCACACCAGCGGCGAGGAATAAGGCGAGCACTGCACGCAATGCCCTGCCTGGGATACCCGGCACCAAAAGGGCTAGGCCAAGCACGAACATCTCGAGGGGTAGATAGGCGAAGGACATCGCGTCTAGCCACGTGATCCGGTTAGGGATCACCATGGCGAGGAAAACGAAACATATGGCGGCGAGCGTAAGCAGTAACTGCACAGGGCTCAAAAGCGATCTAGCGGAGTGTTGCTCGCGGGGCATGATAATCCAACGGGGCTCTGCCCCTTATAACTGCTTCTCTATGGCGCTTATAAAAGCGGCTGACTCTGGCGTAACGTCACTATCGTAGTGCGCTAATACTTCGCCCTGCTTGCTAATCAAATACTTATTGAAATTCCAGCGCGGCTCACCCTTGCTCGCCAATACCTTGAAGATCGGGTGTGCTGCGCTGCCCTTCACCTTGATCTCGGAGGTCATAGGGAACTTGACGCCATAGTTGATGAAACACACCTCGGCAATCTCGGCGGCCTCTTCTGCCTCTTGATTAAAATCGTCGGAGGGGAAACCCAATACTACGAGCCCCTCATCCTTATAGCGTTGATATAGCGCTTCTAGCCCCTTGAACTGCGGCGTGTAACCACAGAAGCTCGCGGTATTGACGATCAGCACGGTCTTGCCCGCGGTCAAGGCACACAAATCGTGTTCTTGAGAGCTATTGAGCTTGCCAATGCTCTGATCGAGCCAAGAGATGCAGGCGCCATCTTCCGCACTCGCCTCATCGGCATAAGTCCAGCTAGAGAACACGCTTAATAAGAATGCGAGAGATAGTAATCGAATCATGAGCCACCTTCCTTTTAATTGTCCTGTTTACGCTCTTGGCGCGCTGTTGGATGTCTGATCTAAGCGGGCTTAGATGCCGTATCCACTGTCAAATTCGAGCCCCGGCCGGGCGCTTAACTTTCATAGAGACTTACCATGCATGCTGTCGACACGAGCCCTACTTCCACAAGCCTGATTATCGGCGCGAGCAGTGAGATAGGGCAAGCCTTGATTGCGCAACTACTGGCTGCGCCAACAAAGACGCGGATAGTGGCAGTAAGCAGAAGTCCCCTCAAGCTGCCAGCAGCGGTGCGTACTTTAAACTGCGACTATACGCCAGAAGCCATCGCAGATGTTGGGCAAGAACTGTCATCACTCTCCGGTAGTATCGAGCGCATAGTCATCTGCAACGGCATTTTGCATCGCGGCGAACTACAGCCCGAGAAGCGTCTCGAAGACCTCAAGCTCGACAACATGGCGGAGGTATTTCGAATAAACACATTCGTACCGGCGTTATGGCTGCAGGTTCTCGCGCCTCTGCTGCGCTCGACCCAAGCCTGTCGGGTGGCATTGCTCAGCGCGAGAGTTGGCAGCATCAGCGATAATCGAGCGGGTGGCTGGTATAGCTATCGAGCCTCTAAGGCTGCCTTGAACATGCTCATTCAGAGCGCCGCAATAGAGTTCGCCCGTAGAGCGAAGAACGTTAAATTAGTGGCCTTTCACCCTGGCACCGTAGACACACCACTCTCCGCCCCCTTCCAACGTAATGTTGCGGATGGAAAACTTTTCACTCCCGAGTATGTCGCAAAGCAGTTACTGGAGATCCTGAGGGAGCTTCCCGCAGATGGACAGGCCAGTTACTTAGACTACGCGGGCAAGACTATCGACTGGTAGAGCGACACAGCCAAAGCACAAAAGAGGAATAGAATAATGACCAATATGCCGAGCATACAGCAGCGCGCCAACACCGCACTGCGCGCACTATTCGTAGGCGACGCTTTGGCCATGCCCGTGCATTGGTTCTATAACCCTCTGGATATCGATCGCGCCTTCCCCGGCGGGGTTGCTACTTTCGAAGCCGCACCCACTTTCCACCCCTCGTCCATCATGCCTTTGCATTCGACCTCACAGGGCGGGCGTGGCACGCAGAAGGCTGTGGGTGCAACGCGACAGATCGTCGGCGAAGTGATCCTAAAGGGCAGACGGGAGTATTGGGGGCAAGCGAACCAGCATTACCATTGTGGCATGCAGGCCGGAGAGAACACCTTGAACGCCCATTGCGCACGGGTACTAATGCGCAGCATCGTCGAGTCGGAGCAAGAATATGACAGCGCAAGTTGGCTGCATGACTATATTGCCTTTATGACCGCAAATCCGCCGCAGCACCCAGACACTTATGCAGAGTCCTATCATCGTGGCTTCTTCGCGAATCTGGAGTCGGGCAAAGCGCCCGCACAATGCGGCGCAGTAACCCACGACACGGCCTCGATTGGCGGTCTCGTCGGCATCGCCCCATTAGTGTTCGCGCTGCGTATAAAAGACTTTCCGCTCGCACAGGTTCAAGTAATCGTACGCGAACACCTGCTGCTGACCCATCCCGATGAGTCTCTGGCACGAGTGTGCGCCTCCTATGTTGCGCTGTTAGATGCGCTGCTGTTTAGAGACTCCTCTGCCGATGTCACAGCTATTATGCAGGACTGCGGTCGCCGCGCAGGCATAGACCTCGCGGCCTTGCTGGCAAAAGGACGGGGCGATCGAGACATAGTCGGGCGAATGTTCTCCAGCGCCTGCTATATCAGTGACTCTTGGCCTAGCGTGTTGTATCTAGCTTACAAGTATCGTGGTCAGACAATGACTGGACTAATCGCAAACGCGAATGTTGGGGGCGACAATGTGCATCGCGGCGCAGTGCTCGGGGTCATACTGGGCTTGCTTCAAGATGGGCCGGAGCTGGATGAGTTCGACGCTTTAACGGACGCCAAGCAACTGCAAAGCGAAATTCAGGCACTGCTTAACTACACTCGATCTTAGCGCCACCTAACATCTGGAATGATGCGTCATTGCGCGCTCGCGGCCATTGACCGCATAATCCCCTTCTCGGGGTGTTCCCCGCCGCCTCACTGGTGTATAAAGCACGCTTTATTTCGCAGGCATAAAACGAATTCTTCGCGCCGTACCTCGCTCTGCCCCTGCGCCCAAACCTTACATTTTGGGCAACACTAGAGATCACATGCTATGAGAGACTTAACACAGGGTTCTGTGACCAGGACCATTATTAGTATGGCAACGCCCGTTGCTGCGGGTATGATTTTTCAAACCCTCTACCTATTAGTTGACCTATTCTTTGTTGCCGCAATAGGCGACGACGCGGTCGCAGGCGTTGGTGCCGGCGGCACACTCATGTTCATGATTATGGCCCTCACACAGATTCTCGGGGTTAGCGCAGTGGCCATGATATCTCAGGCCGTTGGCCGCAAAGATCAACCGGAGGCCAACCTCGTCTTCAATCAGTCCTTGGTCGTCTCCATGATCTTCGCAGTAGTGACTTGCATAGCAGGATACCTGACCGCGGAAGTCTATCTTGCGACTATCACCTCGGACGAGGGCGCGCTGCGCGAGGGCGTGACTTTCCTATACTACTTCCTGCCCAGCATGGCCTTGCAGTTTCCCTTGATGGCGATGGCCTCCTCCCTACGGGCCACAGGCTTGGTTAAACCCGGCATGGTGGTGCAAGTGCTCACCGTAGTACTGAACACAATTCTCGCCCCCATTCTGATTGCTGGCTGGGGCCCAGGCCCAGCCTTGGGCGTGATGGGCGCCGGACTTGCCAGCTCCATTTCGGTGTTCATTGGCGTATTGATGCTCACATATTATTTCGTGAAGCTTGAGAAATATGTCTCTTTCGAGACGATTCTATGGCGCCCTCGCTTCGACATCTGGAAGCGCATGTTTGCCATTGGCCTTCCTGCGGGCGGCGAGATGCTGCTCCTGTTTGTGTATTTCTCTGCGGTCTATTGGTTGATTGCGGACTTCGGCGCCGCAGCGCAAGCCGGTTTCAGCATCGGCGGACGCATCATGCAGTCTATCTTCATGCCGACCATGGCGATCGCCTTCGCCCTGGGTCCTATCGCCGGTCAAAACTATGGCGCCAAGCGTTTCGACCGCGTGCGCGAGACCTGCAGCAAGGGTATCTTACTAAGCTCTATCGTGATGGCGGTGGTGACAATATTGATGCAGTGGAAGTCGGATCTTATGATCGGCTTCTTCACCGAGGAACTAGAGGTTATCGAGGTGGGCTCTGTGTTCCTGCAATTGATTTCTCTGAACTTCATCGCACAGGGCATCGTATTCTCTTGCTCGGGTATGTTCCAAGGCCTCGGTAATACTCGCCCCGCCATGTTGAGCTCGACGGTGAGAATCTTGGTCTTCCTGCCACTAGCGGTTTACTTGAAATACCAGCCTGGCTTTACGATCACGCAAGTGTGGTGGGTCTCGATCCTCTCGGTAACTACCCAGGCGGTAGTCAGCTATCTATTGGTGCGACGCGAATTCCGTAAGCGTCTCGATATCGAGCCGGTGGCAGCTTTATAGGACAGAGTTGCCGCTAGAGCTCTACTCTGGCTAGCCGGAAGTAGCACGGGGTTTTGAAAAAGTTTACAGTGCTGACACACTGTAAATATCCCATCCCTTCTGGCAGCGAGCGAAAGTGTTTTGAACGAACTACTCCAGCGCATCAACGATTTTTTCGCTTTCATTCAGCCGATAGCCGATGCGGTGTGGAGTTTCCCGATGCAAGTGGGCTGGTATGCCCAGATACCCTTGTTAGGACAGATGTCATTCGCAGTATTGTTATTGCTGGGTATGGGTTTGTATTTCTCGCTGCGCACCGGCTTCATTCAGACACTTAGTTTCTCTCGTGCCATCCGTATCATGCTGCGCCGTCGCACAAGCGCCACTGGCATAAGCGCCTTCGCTTCTTTCATGCTGGGTTTGGCGATGCGTGCGGGGCCGGGCAATATAGTTGGGGTTACTGGCGCAATAACCGTGGGTGGCCCAGGTGCCTTGTTTTGGATGTGGGTCGCTGCTTTTTTCGGAATGGCCACCGCGTTTATGGAGGCGGTGCTAGCGCAACTCTTCAAAGAGAAGAAAGGCACGGAATTCGTAGGGGGACTACCCTTCTATGGCCGACGCATTCTTGGCAACAAACGGATAGTCGGCATTTTTCTCTCCGTGGCGTTTATCGTCTACGCCTTGTTCAATGTGCCGATTCAAACCTTCAACGTGTTCACTGCGATTGGCATGGTGGCCGACACCGCCAGCGGAGTCGAATCCGACCGGCAGTCGCTGCTGTACTATGTGATCGCCCTTGTGTTGGTGAGCTATTGTGCGTATTTGATTCTGGGTGGCATTCGCCGCGTTAGCGCATGGACCAATCTTATCGTGCCATTCATGGCGCTGCTGTTCTGCGCTATCTCCCTGCTGATAATCCTGGTGAACTTCCCACTGATCCCTTTCTTCCTCAAAGAGGTCGTGTTTGGCGCTTTCTCGCCGGAGGCTTTGTTTGGTGGCGGCATGGGCGTGGCGCTTGCCGAAGGCGTGCGCAGGGGCTTGATGTCTAACGAGGCCGGGCAAGGCACCATTACTATGGCCGCGGCTGTAGCCGACAACAATCACCCTTGTGAGCAAGGCTTAGTGCAGAGCCTAGGAGTCTTCTTCGACACTATCGTCATCTGTACGATGACGGGCTTCATCGTGGTGATCGCTCATCTATGGACTGGCGCTACGGATGCCATCGAGTGGAGTGCTATGAGCGCCTCTCGCATCGGCACCTATGTGAGTTCTGTGCAGGCCTTAGTGCCCCAGTCATTAAGCGCCTGCATCACCATCATCGTCAGCGTCTGCTATGCCTTGTTCGCATTCACTACGCTTCTCGGCATGATCTCCTTCGCCGAGATTTCTGCGAATTTCATTTCGCGCAAACCGGGCTTCATTCTCTCCATTCGCCTGCTAGGCTCGCTATTCTTTGTGCCCTTTGGTGCACTTACCGTACTGGCTGGTTTGGAATTGGGAAATCTTTGGGCAATCTCCGATCTGACGAATATCGTTATGGTGTATCTCAATATTCCTATCTTGATGCTGGGTTCGCCATTGGTGTTTAAGGCCTTGGCACATTACCGGCGGTCAAACGGCGGGAAGTTTATCTCTGCGGACATCGGCCTTGAGACCGAACATTGGACAAAAGCCGAGCAGTCACACCTGCCCGGCTAAGCTGGAACTTACTTTGGCTTGAAATACGCTTGCACCGCTTGATTAACCTTTGGAGCAAGCAGTAGTGCCGAGGTCATCGTGGGGATCGCCATCAGGGCATACATCGAGTCAATCAGATTGACCACAACCTGAAGTGAGCTAACCGCCCCTATCACCACTAGGACGATATAGAACCAGATGTAATGATGCTGGTAGCGCGCACCGATGAAGAAGCCTAGACACTTACTGCCGTAATACCAGAACGTGAACACCGTACTAAGACTAAGCGCGGACACTAGAAGCGCAAGAATGACCTCACCCCCCATCGGAAACAACTCTCCAAACGCCGTAGCAGTCAACGTGGCGCCATCGGCATCCCCGGTCTGCCATACGCCGCTAATTAGGATCACCAACGCCGTGCAGGTACAGACGATCAGTGTGTCGATTATCGGCCCTAGCATCGCTACCAAGCCTTCTTTTACAGGCACCTTGGTTCGTGCGGCGCCATGGGCCATCGCCTCTGTACCGATGCCAGCCTCATTGGAGAATGCGGCCCGTCGGATGCCCATAATTATCACAGTGCCAACAGCCCCGCCAGCGACAGCGTTACCCGTAAAGGCATCGTTCACGATTAAGGCTAGGGCTGCGGGGACCTCACTGAGATGGCTAATAATGACGAAGCCGGTTAACAAGATATAGCCGGCGACCATACTAGGCACTAATACCCTTGAGACGCGCCCGAGCCGAGGGAGTTTGCCTAGCCCCACGATCAATACGATCACTGCAATTACACAACCAGCAATCAGATCGAAGGAGAAATGGGACTCTGCGCTAGTAACACCAGAGGGAATGGCAATAGTATCGCGCAGGATTTGCACGAGTTGATTCACCTGAAAGATCGGTAGGGTGCCGAACAGGCCAGCTAGCGCAAAGAAATAGGCCAGTGGCACCCAACGCTTCCCTAAACCCTCCCGAATCACATACATCGGGCCACCCTGCCACACTCCCTCGGAGTCCTGACCACGGTACATCACGGCGAGGGTGCAGGTATAAAACTTCGTAGCTATGCCCAATAGCGCGCTGACCCACATCCAGAAAATCGCGCCCGGGCCACCCATGGCGATAGCCAGGGCTACGCCAGAGACATTGCCCATGCCGAGCGTGCCAGATAGGGCCGTGCATAAGGCTTGGAAGTGCGAGAGTTGACCGGGATCGTTGCCATCGGACGGTGCGAAGAGAAGGCGTAGGCTCTCACCTAAGTGCCGGTAGGGGACGAAGCGCGAGTAGATGAGAAAGAACAGGCCACCACCGACGAGCAGGGCCACCAGAGGAGGCCCCCACAGGAAGCCAGCCAATTGTCCAAGAGCAGTTTCGAGCGAGCTAATTAGATCCATGGAGAGCTATCCTAGCAGGCTGTGCGCGGCATGTCTTCGCGGGCCACTCCAGCCCAGAAATACAACACGAAGGCGTGCACCAGAGAATTCGCGCAAGGCAGTTTCAGCATTGGGCGTCTAGTGCTAGGCTGACACTATCCAATAGAGGCGGCCGCGCCTCGAACACTCGAGACAGGTCTATGCCCTCTTCTCCCCGCACTCCCACACTGCTGCAAGCTATTCTGTGCTTCGGTGGCAACTTCCTGATGATCTCTTCGGGCCTGTTCATCTTTGCGATTAGCCTGCACATCGTGATGTTCTTCTGCCTGATCTGGACCGCCCTGCATGCTTGGTGGCTGGGCTACGACTTTGCCGCCATTCGCGGCATGATGAACACAGGCATCAGCAACGCCCTGCCCGCCATCTATATCTTCATCCTAATTGGCATGGTGATCGCGGCCTTCATGCAAAGCGGCACCGTCGCTGCTCTGATCTATCACGGTTTGAATCTACTGAGCCCAAGCCTATTCCTCGCTGCGGGGCTAATACTATGCAGCCTGATGTCCGTGGCGACGGGCACCTCATGGGGCACGGCTGGAACGCTAGGTGTCGTATTGATGGGCATCGGCTCCGCAATGGAGATTCCTCTGCCGCTGGTGGCGGGAATGGTCGTGGCTGGCGCAACATTCGGCGACAAATTGTCCCCGATCTCCGATACCACTAATCTTGCCGCCATGAGCGCCAACACCAATCTATACCGTCATATCGGCTCAATGCTCTACACCACCGTGCCGGCGTTTGTGCTCAGCCTCTTAATCTTTACGGTGCTAGGCCTGCGCTTTGCAGATAATGCTCTGCCCGAGGCCGCAATCGCGCAGATGCAGGACGCATTGGCAGGCCAATACTCGCTATCCTTGGCGGCAACATTACTGCCTCTGTTAGTGATGCTAGTCATGAGCCTGCGCCGCCTGCCGCCAGAGATCAGCATGACTGCCAGCATACTAAGCGCTGTAGCCGTCGCGGTACTCTACCAAGACCGTTCGCTGGTGGAGGTGCTCAATAGCCTATGGAGCAACTTGCCCGGCACTACTGGCATAGAGAGTCTCGACTCCTTACTTGGCAGAGGCGGCATCACCAGCATGAGTTGGACATTGCTCCTGTCACTGCTCGCGCTCGCATTGGGCGGAATCTTATTCAACGCAGGCTTCCTGCAGGCACTGCTCGAGGGCATAATCGCGCGAGTGCAACGCACGTCAAGTTTGATCGCGACCACTATCGGGGCAGGCATCGTAGGCAATATGGGCATGGGGGAGGCCTATATCAGCATCATTCTCAATTGCCAGCTATTCCGCAAAGCCTACGAGGCGAGGGGTTTAGACAACGCCGTGCTGTCTCGCTCCGTCGAGGAGGGCTCTACCATGAGCACTGGACTCATTCCCTGGACCACGGCCGGCGCATTCTACGCCAGCACCTTGGGCGTGCCGGTTTTAGACTATGCGCCCTATGCATTCTTGAACTACCTCAACCCGATTATTTCGATTGCGATGGCCAGTGTAGGCATTGGACTTTTGCGCAATAATCGGCAGAATGCGGCAGTAAATTGAGGCAAGCTACGCGAAGCTTTTCGCGATGATTTCCAATACCAAGCACAATAGGAAAAAGCATGCGCCCTTCACGACGTCAGTTTCTGCACTTACTCTCAACACTCCCACTGGCCAGCGCGAGCCTCAAGTCATTCGCAGCCGCTGAAGCAAACAGGGAGAGCAGAATTGCCGACATCATTCGGGAATATTCCGCGCAGGGCTATCACCGCACTGGCACCGCGGTCGATACGGTTAGTGGCGCATGGCTTTCGGACCGCATACAAGACATGGGGGTTATGCCCTTCATGGACCCCATCGAACTCGACCGCGTCAACGTACTCTACGCAAGTTTCGATTTCGGCAATCTCACCATAGAGGGTGTGCCTCTCTACGATTGTGCCTACACCGATGTCGCGGGCATCACCGGTCGCCTAGGAGATCTGGGCAGCGATGCTGACATCGGCGTCATCATGCTGCCTCCTTCAACCTCTAGCCCCGCCCATACCCGGCTGGACGAAGTACGACGCACGACTAGGCACAAGGGTATCATTATCGTCAGCGACAGCAGCTATCCTCTCGATGGCATCGCGACCCTGAACGCGGAAGACTTTCGCTCGCCGGTTGGCCCGCCCACACTGCAGATCGCCAATGAGCATTGGCAGTCTCTGCAAGATGCGATCGCACAAGGCCAAGAAGGGACACTAGTCGCCTTCTGTGAACACAGCCCTAGCAAGGCCTACAATGTGAGTGCGCGCATCGACGGCAGCGACCCCGACCTCGCCCCCATGGTCATCATGACGCCACGCAGTGGCTGGTGGCGCTGCGCCTCCGAGCGCGGTGGCGGCATTGCACTATTTCTTGAGTTAATGCGCGACCTGATAGCGAACCCGCCGCAGCGCGATGTGATCTTCACGGCAAACTCTGGGCATGAACTGAGCCACCTAGGCCTAGACCAGATGTTGCACGAGAACCCTACCCTAGCCCGTGACGCGTTTATCTGGATTCATTTAGGTGCGAATTTTGCGGCCACTGGCTCGCAGGTGCGCCTACAGTATTCCAGCCAAGGCATTAAGAATTTGACGCGGCGCTTTTTAGAGCAAGGCAGACTTGTGCCGGGTGTCGAGACACCCATCGAGAACCGCCCCTTGGGCGAGGCAAGAAATATCTATGACGCAAGGGGCAACTTCCTTTCCCTACTCGGCAACAATCCTCTGTTTCATCATCCCGACGACCGCTGGCCCGATGCCGTTGACATCGCGACGACAGCGCGTTGGACTGACGCTTTTTCGAATATCATACTGAGCTTAAGCCGCGCCTAGGCAAGGCGTCGCAGCACACTATTCGAACTCTAAGCGAGCGATAGCAATGCCGCTCTCACCCGAGACCGAATAGAGTAGATAGACCTCACCATCCTCTTCGAAGATAGTTGGGTCACGCAATTGATTGGCAGGCACAGTGATGTCACCGCGTACCGATGCTTCCAAGGGAAGACTAGCGCCTTCCCATTCGCGCTGCGGACGCAGCACTTCAACCGCAGCGGACTCCTGCCACTGCTGCCAATCCCCGTCCATGCTGATACGTGACATCAAGATGCGCTCGGGCACATGCCCCACCTGTGTCCAGAACACATAGAGCTCATTGTCACGCACCAATACCGCAGAGTGGCGCATATCGTCATTGAAGAAGCGTGGCCCCTCTTCGAATGGAGTAATGCCATCGCGCGAGCGATACAGAAATCCTGGCATCGCGAGACCGTAATGGAAGTCGCCATACTCGAAGACGCGAAAATAGGGTTTACCCATGACCTCTGGGTGCCCCTCGAAATGTACTCCATCACGTGAGGTGGCATAACGTGTGACCTGCTGCCGTGGGTCGCGACCATGCACGTACATCACGATTTGCTGGAGATCTTCACGCACATGGACATCAGGGGATGCAATATGGGCATAGGCGGGCGAGCTGCTACCCTCGGGAACAGAACAGGGCGGACAAGTTGTTGGGAAGAATGATTGTTCTAGTGTAAGCGTGCCGGCACTATGGATTTGCCAGGGACCTGTTAGCGAGTCAGCATAGGCCAAGCGAATATAGTCGCCGCGATGATCGGCGAAATAGAGATAGTATTTGCCTAGAGGATTTTCGACCCAGTCGGGTACACGGATTAAGGATGGGCCCTGAATATTACTGCCCATGCGTGCATCCATCTCGGGCTGGATAATCGGCTCGTCCAGCAAACGGACTACATTAGGAACTATAGTTTCTTGCGTCTGCGCGCTAGCTGCCAAAACAGGGGACAAAACTATAAGCAGGATGGTGATCGTACGCCAATGCTTCATAGCTGCCCCCTTTATCGATTAATAGCCTACTACAGCACCATCTCCCGCACGGGAATCTGCGGCACCGAGGAATATATCGCTATCGCGATCGTAATAGACGCCCATCACCGAACCTTGCTCCCCGCGTGCGCGTACCTGATGCCCCTTCTCTTCGTATAAGCGCAAAGTGTCATCGGAGAAACCAAGGCCCTCGAAGCTCGTGACGTCGGGCAGCCACTGATGGTGAATACGTGGTGCCTCAACTGATTCGGCGATATTCATACCGAAGTCGATCAAATTTAGAATCGCTTGGGCAGTCGTGTTGATGATCGTACGCCCGCCTGGGCTACCAACGGCGAACACTGGCTTGCCGTCTCTCGCGACTATCGTAGGTGACATGCTCGAGAGCATGCGCTTCTCTGGCTCTATCAGATTCGGTGTGGTGCCGATCTGGCCATTGCGATTAGTCACACCGGGAACGGCGTTGAAATCGCCCATCTCATTGTTCAGAAGATAGCCGCCGCCCTCTGCGACTATGCGAGAGCCGTAGCCATTCTCGAGCGTGTAAGTCACAGAGACCATGTTGCCGTCTTTGTCGACTACCGAATAGTGGGTAGTCTCCTCACTCTCATAGATGCCGGCGTACTCATTCTCATCGCTCACTGATGCCTTATCCATGTCGATGCTGGCGCGCAGCGTTGCCGCGTAGTCTTTGTCCATCAATCGATCAAGCGGCATGCTCTCATTGAAATCTGGGTCACCTAGGTACTCGGCGCGATCTGCGTAGGAACGGCGCATAGACTCGGTGAGCAAATGCAGATACTGCGCAGAGTTGTGCCCGTAGGATGCTAGGTCATAGCCTTCTAGAATGTTCAGCATCTCGATAATGACCACGCCGCCAGAGCTGGGCGGGGGCATGCTCACAATCTCGTAGCCACGGTAGGTGCCACGCACTGGCTCGCGCTCTACGGCCTCGTACTTCTCTAGATCTTCTTCGGTGATGATACCGCCATTGGCGCGCATGAAGTCGGCCAACATCTTAGCGTTCTTGCCCTTGTAGAAACCATCGCGGCCCTGATCTTGTATCAACTGCAAGGTTGCGGCCAGATCGCTCTGCACCCATGTGTCGCCAAGCTCATAGGCACTGCCATCTTCCTTGAGGAAAACCGCTCCGGATGAAGGATACTGATCCCAGAAGGACTGATTGCTGCGAAAGCCAGAATAGAGCTCCCACGTAATCGGGATGCCCTCACGCGCTAATTTCACAGCGGGGGCTACTAGGTCTGCCCAGGGCAGCTTGCCAAGTTCTTGATGCGCCTTGTACATGCCCGCAACCGTGCCGGGGACACCGACAGAGAGGAGTGAGCGGTGATTGGAGTTGTCTACCACCAATCCATCCAAGCCAAGATACATACGTTCAGTAGATGCCAGAGGCGCCTTCTCACGGAAGTCGAAGGTCGTGGCATGACCATCGTCGCCGTGGTAGACCATGAAACCGCCGCCGCCGATATTGCCCGCTGTTGGCCAAGTGACGGCAAGAGCGAAGGCTGTCGCAACTGCAGCGTCAACTGCGTTGCCGCCCTGCTTTAGGATATCGACACCGACTTGTGAGGCGATATGGGATGCACTAGTCACGATGCCGTTCTTCGCACGCAAAGGAGTGCGACCACCCTCTGCAAACAGCGTAATGGACAACAGCAGGGTCAGTGCTACAACGAAAGTCTTGCTAATAGAACGCATCTTCATGACGGCTACTCCGGGGTTCCGGTTAAATGAACAAACTAAATTTAGTGTTTAACAATCGGCTTCCTGCCTGAGCATTTCAACATATAAACTGCGCATTAAGGTAGTGACGCGGCCTGGCTTGCCATCGGCCACCGCCTGCCCATCTATGCTCACGACCGGCATTACTATTGTTGTGGCGCTGCTCAAGAAAGCCTCGTCGGCCTCCATTGCCTCAGAAAGTAAAAAGGGCCGTTCTTCCAAGGCAATATTATGTTCGGCGGCGAGCGCGATTATCACTTTGCGGCGTATAGCAGGCAGTATCGCATTACTAAGACCGCGCGTAATGATTTTATTGTCTTTGACTATGTAAGCGCTCGACGAGGCACCCTCGGTCACAACGCCATCCTCATGCATCCAACCCTCAAACGCGCCACGGCTCACAGCCTCTTGTTTCGCAAGACACTGGGCCAAAAGATTGATGGACTTTATATCACGTCTCTTCCAACGCAAGTCGGGAACCGATACAACTGCCACCCCGGTGAGGGCCTTGGGATTATCGATCAACGGCTTCGAGGAGGCAAAGCCAACGAAGCTTGTCGGTGTATTAACTGGGAACGCAAAATCTCGGTCGGCAACGCCGCGAGTAACCTGCATATAGACGTAACCTTCTACAATATTATTGCGGGCACGCAGCTCTTCTAAAATTGGCACATATTCTTCTTTCCTGCAGGGCCAAGCCATGTCGATCTCGCCCAAGCTTCGATCAAGGCGCGCAATCGCATGCGCTGTCTCTACCAAGCGCGAATTCAAGACAGGTATTACTTCATAGACGCCATCGCCAAATAAAAATCCTCGGTCAAATATCGAGACTTTGGCGTCTTGCTCCGGTACATAGGCGCCATTAATATAAACGATTCTACTCACCTACAACTCCTTCGCCACTTAGCGCGGCAAGCGCTTCCAATGCGGGCCCAGTTACACGCTGAACAGTCCAGCCTTCCATTGGCAATGCGCCGATGGAGCGATAAAACGCGATCGAGGGGGCGTTCCAATCCAGCACGGACCACTCGAAACGGGAACATTTGCGCTCGATAGCGAGCTTGGCCAGAAAGCTCATGAGGGCTTTACCAATACCTTTGCCGCGCAGGGCAGGCTGGACATAGACGTCCTCAAGATAAATGCCGGGGCGGCCATTGAAAGTAGAGAAGCTATGGAAGAACAGGGCATAGCCAACGGGCTTACCGTCATACTCGGCGATCAATACTTCGGCATAGGGTTTAGGGCCAAATAGAGTCTCTGCCAATATCTCTGGGGTGGCGATAAGTTCGTGTTCGAGTTTCTCGTAAACTGCAAGCTCTCGAATGAAGGAGAGAATAAGCGCGCAGTCATCGACAAGCGCTGGGCGTATACGTAAAGAGTGCGGTGAGTCTTGCGCTGACATGTGTACAGACCTGTGTATTTAGCAAACACTGAGCATAACAATAAAGCCCAGTGCGGAGAAGGACCACTGACCGTAGGAGCATGCCTTGCAGGCGATTGGGTTCGATTGAAGTTTATCTATAGAAGATTTTGGCAATTCGCCTGCAGGGCAGGCTCCTGCATGCCAGAACAATATCCTAGCGAAGCCGATTGAAACCGCTGACTGTAGGAGCCTGCCTTGCAGGCGATCTGGTTCGATTGAAATTTATCTATAGAAAATTTTGGCAATTCGCCTGCAGGGCAGGCTCCTACATGCCAGAGCATTATCTCAGATCCGCGAAAACTCCGGGCAAAAAAAATCCCGCTCCGAGTGTTGCTCGAGGCGAGATTTTTTTGTACCGATTAAGGCTTACTCTGCAGCGGCTGCTGCTTCGTATTCTGCCTTGTCTTCCTCGGTGATCTCTTTGATGCTGAGCTTGATGCGGCCACGCGCATCTAGATCAGACACTTTTACTAGCACTTCCTGACCCTCTTTCAGATACTCGCCGATGTTCTCGACGCGCTCATCAGAGATCTGGGAGATGTGCACTAGGCCATCTTTGCCAGGCAGGATTGTAACGAACGCGCCGAAGTCTACGATGCGTGCCACTTTGCCCATGTACAGCTTGCCAACTTCCGCTTCAGCCGTAATGCTCATTACACGAGCGATAGCCGCGTCGCGTGATGTAGCGTCTTCACCGTAAATGCGGATGTTGCCGTCATCGTCGATGTCGATTGATGCGCCAGTCTCTTCAGTAATGCTGCGAATCACTGCGCCGCCCTTACCGATAACATCGCGAATCTTGTCCGGATCGATCTTCATCATCGCCATTGAAGGCGCATTCTCAGAGACCGTTTCACGAGCCTTGCTCATTACCTTGTTCATCTCGCCAAGGATGTGCAGACGTGCTTCATTAGCCTGATTCAGAGCGATTTCCATGATCTCTTCAGTGATGCCTTGGATTTTAATATCCATCTGCAACGCAGTTACGCCATTCGCCGTACCTGCCACTTTAAAGTCCATGTCGCCGAGGTGATCTTCGTCGCCGAGAATATCGGTTAGAACGGAGAAACGATCGCCTTCCTTGATCAAGCCCATCGCGATGCCCGCAACCGGAGCCGTGATAGGGACGCCAGCGTCCATCATTGCCAAGGAGCTACCGCATACCGACGCCATAGAGCTGGAGCCGTTGGATTCGGTGATCTCAGACACGACACGAATCGCATAAGGAAAAGAATCTTCCGAAGGCATTACTGCCTGAACACCGCGTCGAGCTAGTTTGCCGTGACCGATTTCGCGGCGCTTAGGGCCACTCATCATGCCAGTCTCACCTACGCAGAACGGAGGGAAGTTATAGTGCAACATGAAGGGGTCTTTACGTGAACCTTCAAGGCCTTCGATCAATTGCGCGTCGCGCACTGCGCCTAGCGTAGTGACTACGAGAGCCTGTGTTTCGCCACGCGTGAACAATGCGGAACCGTGTGCCTTAGGCAGTACACCAGTCTCGATAGAGATTGGGCGTACAGTGCGAGTGTCGCGGCCATCGATACGCGGTGCGCCGTCGATAATGCGATTACGCACGACTTTCTTCTCGAGAGAGCCAAACACCTTGCTCACTTCATCGGCACTAACGCCAGTGTCTTCGCTCGCGAACTGCTCTTTGGCTTGTGCTTGCAAAGCAGACAACGCTTCATAGCGCTGCATCTTGTCAGAGATCTGGTAGGCGTTGCCTATGCTCTCTGCAAAAGCCTGCTGCAAACCAGACAACAATGCTTCGTTGACAACTACTTCAGGCAATTCCCAAGTAGGCTTGCCAGCCTCAGCCTTGAACTCTGCGATCGCGTCGATAACAACTTGCATAGCTTCATGGGCAAACAATACCGCGCCTAACATCTGGTCTTCGCTCAATTGCTTGGCTTCAGACTCAACCATCAATACAGCGCTCTTAGTACCCGCAACGACCATGTCCAGTGCTGAATCTTTCAGCTCGGAGATGCTCGGGTTGAGGATATAGCCTTCGTTCAAGTCGTAGCCAACGCGCGCTGCGCCTACTGGCTCGAGGAAGGGAATGCCGGAAATGGCCAATGCCGCAGAGGCACCGATCAACGCGGCGATATCTGGATCTTTATCTTTGCCAGCTGAAATTACAGTACACACTACCTGTATTTCGTTCAGGAAGCCTTTTGGAAAAAGTGGTCTGAGAGGACGGTCGATTAGACGAGAAGTCAGTGTCTCTTTCTCAGTCGGACGGCCTTCACGCTTAAAGAAGCCACCTGGGATCTTGCCCGCTGCGTAGGTCTTCTCTTGATAATTTACTGTTAGCGGGAAGAAATCTTGACCAGGCTTAACGGTCTTCTTGCCAACTGCTGTTGCGAGGACTTGTGTCTCGCCTATCGTGACTATCACTGCGCCTGTTGCCTGTCTGGCAACCTTGCCTGTTTCCAGTGTTACGGTGTCTTCACCGAACTGGAAAGTCTTACGCACAATATTAAACATACTCTATTCCTATTTTTTATTTTGACCCCGGCACCATTGCAATGACGTCCCTGTCAAACAAGGTCTAACTTTCATCTCTTCATCATTGAAATACTTTTACGACTAGCGACGCAGACCTAACTTCTTGATAAGTGCTACATAGCGTGCTGAGTCTTTGCCCTTCAGATAGTCGAGCAATTTACGACGACTGTTCACCATGCGAATCAAACCGCGACGTGAATGGTGATCATGGGTGTGCTCTTTAAAATGAGACTGCAATTGGTTGATGTTTTCAGTCAACAACGCCACTTGCACTTCGGGTGAACCAGTATCGCCCTCGCTCTGTGCGTGCTCTTTTACAATCTCTGCTTTGCGTTCTGGTGATAAAGCCATTTTCTTCTCCAAAATATGCGCTGATAAATAACCGCCCACGGGTATCGTGGCGCGGCCTTCGTTGCCGACAGCCTTGTCGATCCAGATTAACCATGCATATTTATAGTTAACTGGTACCTTTCCTGCGAATACTCTACTGCAAATCTATGACACCTAGGTGTCTGAGCCTGCTTCGTCTTATGTTGCGAACAGCCTCTTCGGAGCGACACGACCATCATCCAAGATAGTGCCGATTCCGATAAATTCCTCTTCTTCGTACAAGCGCACCAAGCCCGATAAGGGCAGGTGACGAACCATTACCGCTTGCCCTAGTTTCAGGAAGTTCGCGGTCTGCTGCGGCAACACAACGGCAGGCAAACCCTTTACCGCAGTATCTGCCGGGCATAATAGGGCGTCAATACTTGCCAAGCCGCCAGCTTCCTTGAGTTCGCGCAGGCGCTCAATAGTAACACACTGGGCCTGCGTGAACGTGCCAGCCTGCAGGCGGCGCAGTGCGATGACGTTGGCTCCGCAGCCTAAGGCCTCGCCTAAATCGTCGCCGATGGTGCGCACATAGGTGCCTTTACTACAAAAAATCTCTAACTCTACCGTCGCAGCCTCTGCATCGAAGGCAAGAAGCTTCAGTTCGTAGATCGTGACAGGCCTTGCCTGACGCTCCACTTCCTTTCCGGCCCGGGCCAGCTTATACAAGGGCTGGCCTTTATGCTTAAGTGCGGAGTACATCGGTGGGGTCTGTTCGATATCACCGCGAAATTGCTCTAGCGCGCTCTCGATCTGGGCCTTAGTAATGCCCGATGGGTCGCGCTCTAAGATCACGCTGCCTTCGATGTCGGCGGTATCGGTTCTGACGCCTAACTGGAGCAGCGTCGTATAGCGTTTGTCCGAATCCAGCAAAAACTGGGAGACCTTAGTGGCCTCTCCGAAACACAGGGGTAGAACCCCAGTGGCGAGCGGATCAAGACTTCCCGTATGCCCTGCCTTCTCTGCAGAGAACAGATTCTTGGCCTCTTGCAGGCAGGCATTGGAACTCATGCCCGTTGCCTTGTCCAAAACGATAATGCCGCTAATATTACGGCCACGCGGTCTACGATATTGCGCCAAACCCTCTCCCCCAAACAGTGCCTTTGCTCAAGCGTCGTGCTCACTGTCTTCGGCTAGAGCACGGTCGATCAAGGAGGACAGATATTGTCCACGCGCCACGCTTTCGTCGTAATGGAATGTCAATTTCGGCGTAATGCGCAGGCTAAGGCGCTTGGACAGGAGCGTACGCAGAAAACCCGCCGCACTATTGAGGGCCTTAATGCTGGCCTCAATCTCGAGCTTGTCCATATCGCCGGCCTTCTCCAATGGAACGCCTGGTGCCAGCCCGGTGTCGCCATCGACAGAACCCATTACCGTGACGTAGACGTCTGCATAGGCTAGATCGCGGCTTACGCGCACGCCGGTCACAGAGACCATGCCCACGCGAGGGTCGCTAACCTCAAGTTGAATGAGAGTCGCCAACTCGCGTTGCAGCTGGTCTGCGACTCTCTGAACTCTTGGAGATACCTTTGCCATTGCTGATTCCGACCTTACAGGGTTCTGGCGACGGCAGTGGTCTGATAGACCTCTATCTTGTCGCCAACTTTCACGTCATTGTAGTTCTTCACGCCGATACCGCATTCCATGCCATTACGCACAGAGCTCGCCTCGTCTTTGAAGCGGCGTAGCGATTCCAGCTCGCCCTCGTAAATCACGACGTCGTCGCGCAGTACACGTATAGGCTTGTTGCGATGCACAGTTCCTTCGATCACCATGCTGCCCGCGATCTGACCAAACTTAGGCGAGTTGAATACATCACGCACCTCGGCCACGCCAAGAATCTCTTCGCGCATCTCAGGCGTGAGCATACCGCCCAACACTGCCTTCACATCGTCGATCACGTTGTAGATGATATTGTAATAGCGCAGCTCTAAGCCTTCGCTCTCAATAATCTGTCGAGCACTCTTATCGGCGCGCACATTGAAGCCGACAATCATCGCCTTCGAAGTCGCGGCTAAGTGCGCATCGGTCTCGGAGATACCGCCAACACCCTGCGAAACAATATTAACCTGCACTTCTTCTGTGCCGAGTTTATGCAATGAGGAAACGATAGCTTCGAGCGAGCCGCGTACATCGGCCTTCAGCACGATGTTCATGATGCCCATCTGCGCACGTCCAATACCGGCAAACATCGTCTCTGCCTTATTGGTCTGCTGCATCGCAACCTTGTTATCTTTGTGACGCTCACGGCGCAGCGAGGCAACTTCTTTCGCCTTCTTCTCATCCGCAACAACTACGAATTCGTCGCCGGCCTCAGGAACACCCGTCAAGCCGAGGATCTCGACTGGAATAGAGGGGCCTGCAGATTTTACGGACTGGCTCATCTCGTCGACGAGTGCGCGCACGCGGCCATATTCGTGACCAACCAAGACCACATCGCCCACTTTCAAGGTGCCGTTCTGCACTAGAACAGAGGCTACGGGACCACGACCTTTATCTAGACGCGACTCGATCACTACCCCTTTACCTGGAGCATCGACGAATGCCTTCAATTCGAGTAGTTCGGCCTGCAACAGAATCGCCTCGAGCAACTCATCGATACCCTGACCGGTGTGTGCAGATACTTCGATAAACTGAGTATCGCCACCCCATGCGTCGGAGATTACTTCCAGCGCGGCCAGCTCGTTGCGGACGCGATCGAGATCGACATCTGGCTTGTCTACTTTGTTAATCGCAACAACGATCGGCACACCGGAGGCGCGGGCATGCGCAATCGCTTCTTCGGTCTGTGGCTTTACGCCGTCATCGGCTGCAACTACCAAGATGATGACGTCTGTGGCTTTCGCACCACGTGATCGCATCGCGCTGAACGCGGCGTGACCGGGAGTATCAAGGAAGCAGATCATGCCGCCCGGAGTTTCCACGTGGTAGGCACCGATATGCTGTGTAATACCGCCCGCCTCGTGAGAGACGACGGTCGCTTTACGAATATAGTCGAGCAGCGAGGTCTTACCATGGTCTACGTGACCCATTACTGTCACAACTGGCGCTCGTGCTACTGACTCTTCGCCACCGACATAGGCAATAGACTCGTACAAGCTCTCTTCCAAATGATCCTCGGAAACGAACTTAGCCTTATGGCCCATCTCTTCTACCAACAGTGTTGCGGTATCTTGATCCAGAACCTGGTTGATGGTCGCCATGACGCCCATCTTAAACAGAACTTTCACGACAGCGGCAGACTTCACCGACATCTTCTGTGCAAGATCCGTCACAGAGTTCGCATCACCGATGGTGATCTCGCGTGAAATGAATTCAGTAGGCTTCTCGAAACCGTGTTGCTTGCTAGCACGCGAACGGCTCTTGCGACCACCGCGGCGGCCACGTGGACCGTCTGCGTATTCGCCATCTTCCAGCACGAAATCGTCACCCGAACTACGGCCTTTGCTCTGCTTGCGCGCAGGCGCTTTGTCTTTCTTGCGGAAAGCGTTCTTGTCTTCGTCTTTGCTCGCAGCGTCCTTCTTGGCACCCTTGCCGAGATCGGCGCGCGGAGGTGCTGCATGTCGACGTGGCTCTGCCGGGGCGTCTGCTGGCTTTGGCTCAACTGGCGTTTCTGGCGCAGGCTTGCTGTCACCTTCAACAACTGGCGTCTCCTGCGCAGAAGTCTCTGCTGGAGCTTCAACTGCCACTGCCTCCGGTGCCGCTTCAACTTGTGGCGTAAACTCTTGCTCTGCCGCCACTTGCTCTACTGTCTTCTCTACCGACTCTGGTGCTTCTTCTTTATCTGCCTGCAATTCGCTACGTTTTACGTAGGTGCGCTTCTTACGCACTTCCACAGCGACAGTCTTGCCGCGACCGTGATTGGATGCAGACTTGAGAGTCTCAACAGTTTTACGCTTCAGCGTTATTTTCTTCGGCGCAGCGTCTTTCGACTCGCTGTCACCATGGCTGCGACGCAAGAATAGCAACAACGTATTCTTATCTTCATTCGAAATGGAATCGTCCGCCTTTGTATGAGGCAGACCCGCTTCTTTCACTTGAGAAAGAAGTTTCTCCACTGGAACTCCAACCACCTTGGCGAGTTCACTGACTGTTACATCTGCCATTTATTTGCTCCTAATTTCTCTTGCGGTCAAACCCGATGCTCACTCTTCACGAAACCTAATCTTGATTACTCGAACCAAGGTGCTCGTGCTGTCATTATGAGTTTGCCGGCACGCTCTTCATCCATGCCTTCGATATCCATCAATTCATCTACTGCTTGTTCAGCAAGGTCTTCCATGCTCAACACGCCTTTCTTTGCTAGGGCTAATGCCAAAGTCTCGTCCATGCCATCCATTGTGAGAAGGTCTTCGCCGATATTTGCATTCGACAGTCCTTCCTCTGAGGCAATAGCCTGAGTCAGCAGCGCGTCTTTCGCCCTGTTACGCAACTCGTTCGCGATGTCTTCGTCGAAGCCATCGATTCCTAGAATCTCATCCAACGGTACGTAAGCAATCTCCTCAAGCGAGGTGAAGCCTTCCGCTACCAGAATCTCTGCCACGTCTTCGTCTACATCGAGTCTCTCGATGAACATCTCGACGAAGCCGCTCGACTCTTGCTGTTGTTTCTCTACTGCGTCAGCAACGCTCATCACGTTGATCGTCCAACCAGTGAGCTCACTAGACAGGCGCACATTCTGGCCGTTACGACCAATCGCCTGTGCCAAGTTGTCCTCTTCAACTGCGACATCCATAGTATGGCTGTCTTCGTCCACGATAATGGAGGCCACTTCTGCCGGAGCCATTGAGTTGATCACCAACTGCGCGGGGTTATCGTCCCAAAGGATGATATCGATGCGCTCGTTCGCCAATTCGTTAGAGACGACTTGTACACGTGAACCGCGCATTCCTACACAGGCACCAACCGGATCGATGCGGCCGTCGTTAGTGCTTACAACAATCTTCGCTCGCGAACCTGGGTCACGCGCAGCTGCCTTAATCTCGATAATTTCTTCGGAGATCTCTGGCACTTCAATTTTAAACAACTCGATCAACATGCCTGGCACTGTACGGCTCAGGAATAGTTGTGGGCCACGCGGCTCAGAGCGCACGTCGAGTAGCAAGGCACGAATACGATCGCCAGTGCGGAAGTTTTCACGCGGGATCATATGCTCACGAGTAAGCAAACCTTCAGCATTGCCGCCAAGGTCCACAAGGACGCTTTCGCGAGTGACTTTCTTAACAGTGCCGGAAATCAGCCCACCGATCTTGTCGATGTACTCGGCAATAATAATATCGCGTTCAGCTTCACGTACCTTTTGAACGATGACTTGCTTAGCTGTCTGCGCGGCGATTCGACCAAACTCGATGTTGTCGATGTGCTCTTCCCAGTCGTCGCCAATGTTCAGTTCAGGATTCTTTTCCTTGCCCTGTTCGAGCGTCATCTGAAAACCTTTGCCGGTGAACTCTTCGTCGTCGACGATATTCCAGACGCGGAAAGACTCGTATTCACCTGTTTTACGGTCGACAGAGACGCGGCAACTCCACTCTTCGTCTTCGTGGAATTTCTTGGTCGCTGTAGCTAACGCTGACTCAATAGCTTCGAAAATGACTTCGCGTGACACGCCCTTCTCGTTAGAGACTGCATCCACAACCAACAGAATTTCTTTACTCATCATAATCGTGTCACCTTACTCTAGAGGTCATCAATCCATTATTCTGCAAAAGTCCGGCGCCACACTGTGGGCACAACCGGACAAGCCTTTTAAAAAACTAGGTTTGCCTTATCAATCGCTAATGCGGGGAGTACAAACTCCTTACCATCTACTAGCAGACTAACCGCGTCTGCATCTACCTTTTGAATTACACCTTTAAACTTGCGACGTCCATCCACAGGCGAGCGAAGTCGCACCGCTGCCTCGCTGCCGATATAGAGACCGAACTGCTCGATAGTGAACAGGGGACGATCCATGCCGGGGGAGGATACCTCGAGCGTATACTCGCCGGGTATTGGATCTTCCACATCGAAGATGCCGCTAATTTGTCGAGACACGCGTTCGCAATCTTCTATGCCGATACCATCGTCTGCTTTGTCTATGAAGACGCGCACGACGCTATACTTACCTTGAATCAAGTGCTCAACACCCCACAGGTCCACATCAAGCGCCTCAACGGTTGGCCGGATCAAATCTGCTATTAGGGTCTCACTCGTACTCAATTTGCACTCCGAAGGGGGATTAGTTCGTCTATACGATTATCAAATCCCACAAATAAAAAATGGGCCTGCGGCCCACTCCTAAAAAAACTGACTTTTTGCACCGAACGCTATCTCTAGCAAACGATGTGGAGCATACCAGCCCGGCTTCTAAACGCGAAAATCGCGCCTAATAAAAAGCCCCATATGGGGCTCTTTTTGAATCCATGCGTAAAAGCACACGCATTTCTTCTTATAATGTCTTTACTACCACGAACTCACAAGACACTACATGTTTGGTAGCGGGGGCAAGATTTTAACCTACGACCTTCAGCGGCTGCGCCGGATTGAGAGTCGAGCCCGTTCGTCGGGCTGCCTAAAATAACTACACAACTTGTTTGGTAGCGGGGGCAGGATTTGAACCTACGACCTTCGGGTTATGAGCCCGACGAGCTGCCAGACTGCTCCACCCCGCAATAAATCTTTAATTCTGTTGAGACGTACTCTTGATTCAGTAAAAGCGACAATTCGCTACATTGACTCTGGCTGGCCAACGTCCTCTTCAAATCTCAGGGGCCGGAAGTATACTGGCCTAGACCCTCTACGGTCAAGTAGAAGCTGCTAAATCAGTGACAAAGCAACGTTTTTTATTCGTTTGCTCATACCCTTGTGAAACACAAGCGTATGACTGAGATTGGTGCCGAAGGCGAGACTTGAACTCGCACGACCATAGGTCACTACCCCCTCAAGATAGCGTGTCTACCAATTCCACCACTTCGGCTTTTACTGCGTACTTCTTTTTACTGAGGAAAACCCTTCACCATCCTTAGTTAGCAGGCTCTACCGGCACTTCGTCTGCGACCACCGGAATGTCAGAGGCGTCATTTGCTGGCGCCTGACTTGCCTCTACCTGAGGAATATCTGTCGCCGGCGCGGCTGGCTGCTCCAACAACGACGGATTTACGATCGGCATACCCTCTACCGCGCCAACTCCAGTGTTCTGGCGAGCAAAGATCGCAAGAGAGAGACTGGTGATAAAGAATATAGTGGCCGCGATAGAGGTTGAGCGCGTCAAGAAGTTACCTGAGCCGGCGCTGCCGAATACGGTGTTAGAGGAGCCACTGCCAAATGCTGCCCCTGCGTCTGCGCCCTTGCCCTGCTGCAATAACACCAGCCCGACAATGGCAATAGCGACAATTACATGCACTATGACAATTATGCTTTCCATTATTTACTCACACTCTCACAAATCGTTATGAATTCGTCTGGCTTTAGCGACGCTCCGCCAACCAGCCCACCATCTATGTCTTCCTGCGCGAACAGCGCAGCGGCATTACCCGCATTGACGCTACCGCCGTATAAAATTCTCATCTTAGCGGCGCTGTGCCCGCTCTGCTGCGCTACTGTGCCGCGAATAAAAGCGTGCATCTGCTGCGCCTGCTCTGGCGTTGCCGTCTCGCCAGTCCCAATCGCCCAGACTGGCTCGTATGCGATCACGGCCTCTGCAAGAGCCTCTATTCCGCAATGATCCAAAACGGCGCCGAGCTGTCTTTTTACAACGCTCTCCGCCTGGCCTGCCTCGCGCTCTTGCAGGGTTTCGCCTACACACACTATAGGCAACATGCCTTGTGCTAGCACTGCTGCACACTTATGCGCAACCTGCTCGTCTGTCTCACCATCACTGCGTCGCTCCGAATGCCCCAGAATAACCATGGAGACATCGAAGTCGGTCAGCATATTAGCCGCTATCTCGCCTGTGAACGCCCCGGACTGAGCCTCATGAGCGTTCTGAGCGCCGAGCTTAACGGCGCTGCCTTCTAACATTCCTGCGCACAAATCGTAATAAGGCGCAGGCGGGCATACGAGAATATCAGTTTCTGTAGCGGCTACATCCAAGCGCTTCAACATAGCGCCGAGCAGTTCCGTTATAAATTCTCTGGAACCATTCATTTTCCAGTTTGCAGCGACTAAGCTTCTGCGCATTAACATCACCTTATGCAGAGGATGGTGTCTGACATCGGGAAAACGGGGCGCCAATATAACCAAGTTGCCCTGTGCTTGCAACTCCCAGAGCGCGTGTTATTGCCTTAGGCTATAGCCTGTTCGACGCTAGCGGCAAGTTCCTTCGCTAGGCGCGCAACGAGCTCGGCGTCTTCGCCTTCAACCATGACCCTCACAACCGGCTCAGTCCCGGAAGGCCGCAAAAGAACGCGGCCCTTCTTACCTAGCGTGGATTCCACCGCTCTTACCGCCTCCTGCACCTTAGGATTGGTCGATGGATCGATTTTTTGGGCCATGCGCACGTTGATCATCGTCTGCGGGAACTTGCTCATCTTAGTGCGCAGCTCATATAGGCTAGTCTCGCAGCTGACCATCGCGAACAGGATTTGCAGCGCGGCGACTACGCCATCCCCAGTGCTTGCCACGTCCAGGCATATTATATGGCCAGATGACTCCCCGCCCAATTGCCAGTCACGGGATTGCAGCTCAGACATCACATAGCGGTCGCCCACATTCGCGCGCGCGAAGGGGATATCGAGAGCCTCTAAGCCCAGCTGCAAGCCCAAATTACTCATTAGGGTGCCAGCGACACCACCGAACTCGACATTGCGACGACGTCTATCTCTCGCAATCACATAGATAATCTCATCACCATCAACCACGTTACCCAAGTGATCCACCATGATGACGCGGTCACCGTCCCCATCGAAGGCGATGCCGATATCCGCGCCCTCTGCGAGCACCTCTTTGACCAATTGCTGGGGACTAGTAGAGCCGCAGTCCGCATTGATATTGAGCCCATTCGGCGAAGCGCCTATGGTTTTTACATTAGCGCCGAGCTCTCGCAGTACATTGCTCGCAATGTGGTAGGTAGAGCCGTGCGCACAATCCACTACGATATTCAAACCGCTAAGCTTTATTCCGGAAGGGATAGTGCTCTTGCAGTACTCGATATAACGCCCACTCGCATCGCTAATTCGCGAAGCTTTACCGATGAGTTGCGAGTCCACCGTAGTGATGTCCTTGCCTAGATACTCCTCGATCTCAAACTCGATCTCGTCTGGCAACTTAGTGCCATCATGCGCAAAGAACTTAATGCCGTTGTCCTCATAGGCATTATGGGAAGCACTGATAACGATGCCCGCCTGAGCGCGGAAAGTGCGAGTTAGATAGGCCACCGCAGGGGTAGGCATTGGGCCCAGCAGATTGATATCGACACCGGCTGAGGTCAAGCCTGCCTCTAGCGCGGCCTCGAACATATAGCCAGAGATGCGCGTATCTTTGCCGATCAGAATCTTGCTGCGCCCCTTCGTGTTGCGCGCAAAGACTTTGCCTGCGGCCCAACCGAGCTTCAACATGAAGTCTGGCGTTATCGGATAGCTGCCAACCCTGCCGCGTATCCCATCTGTGCCAAAATATTGCTTTTCCTTGTTTTTAGACATAAGCACTCAACCCTGTGTTATCTGTGTACCCGAGATCGCGCGGTATATATTGATGGCGTCAACCGTCTGCACTACATCGTGCGTGCGAATGATTGCAGCACCATGCTGTAGAGCAAACATTGTTGCAGCAATTCCTGCGGCGAGCCGCATATCGACATCGCGACCAGTAGCCGCGCCTAGCATCGACTTGCGTGATACGCCGACGAGAATTGGCAGCCCAAGAGATTGAAACCTACTCAGTTCTCGCAAGAGTTGGTAATTATGCGCTGCTGTTTTACCAAAACCAAAGCCTGGATCGAGAATTAATCGCTCACGGCCGATTCCGAGCTCTAAACAGGCTTCGATGCGCGCACTCAGAAAGGCTATAACCTCTTCCACAACATCGGAGTAGACCACGTCTTTCTGCATGGTCTCTGGCTGGCCGCGCATATGCATCAGGCAGATCGCCGCATCCTGCTGCGCTAGCGCCTCCAGCGCCCCCGCACGACCAAGCGCCCGAACATCATTAATAAGCCCCGCTCCCAGCTCAATGGCAGCACTCATGACGCTAGGAGTACTGGTATCCACTGATATCGCCACGTCTAGCCGAGCCGCAATAGCCTCCACTACGGGCAGCACACGGTCAGCCTCTTCCTGCTCGCTGACTGCCTGTGCCCCAGGACGAGTCGACTCCCCCCCAATGTCGATAATACTGGCGCCCGCGGCGAGCATCTCTTGCGCATGGGCAAGTGTTTTGTCTAGCCCAACACGAAAAACGCCAGACTCTTCGCCGGCGTGGAATTGACCACCATCGGAAAATGAGTCTGGCGTTACATTGAGTATTCCCATTACTTTGGGAACGCTAAGGTCGATGATGCGATCACCGACCTTGATAGATAGTTCACTCACATTGGTCCCCACAACACTGCCTGACTATCGGCAGCATAGCGCTTAGAGCTCGCTGGCTGGACCACCGATCGTGCTATCGGTCGACTTACTCTCTGGCGCTTCGGCGCTGCGCTTAACATTGCCGGAACCAGAATCATCATTATGCCAATCAGCTGGAGCGCGCGGCTTCTTGCCTGCCATAATATCGCCTATTTGGTCAGCATCGATCGTTTCATACTCGATCAGAGCATCCTTCATAAGCTCTAGCTTGCTGCGATTCTCTTCGAGTAGCGTTTTGGCGCGGGTATAACACTCGTCGATAATGCGCTTGATCTCTTCGTCGATGATTCGCGCAGTCTCGCCGGAATGCGCCTTCGAGTTAGAGGAGGTAGAGCGCCCCAAGAACACTTCGCCATCTTCCTCGGCATAGGTCAGAGGACCCAGCTTCTCGGACAAGCCCCACTTGGTCACCATATTGCGCGCCATATCGGTAGCACGCTGAATATCGTTAGACGCGCCAGTAGTAACACCCTCTGTGCCAAGCGTCATCTCCTCGGCGATACGACCACCATAGAGGCTGCAGATTTGGCTCAAAATACCCTGCTTACTTAGGCTATAGCGATCCTCTTCCGGCAGAAACATGGTGACACCGAGTGCGCGGCCACGTGGAATGATGCTGACCTTATAGACCGGATCGTGATCTGGCACTAGGCGACCCACGATGGCGTGGCCAGACTCGTGATAGGCAGTGTTCAGCTTCTCTTTGTCTGACATCACCATGGATTTGCGCTCTGCGCCCATCATGATCTTATCTTTAGCCTTCTCGAACTCTTCCATGGTCACTAGCTTACGACCACCGCGGGCCGCAAACAGTGCTGCTTCGTTGACCAAGTTAGCCAGATCTGCGCCGGAGAAACCGGGCGTACCACGTGCGATCACGGAGGCGTTGACGCGCTCGTCGATCGGCACTTTGCGCATATGCACTTTAAGAATCTGTTCCCGGCCACGAATATCGGGCAAGCCCACTACGACTTGGCGGTCGAAACGACCAGGACGCAGCAATGCTGGGTCCAGTACGTCAGGACGGTTAGTTGCGGCGATTACGATGATGCCATCGTTAGCTTCGAAGCCATCCATCTCGACTAGTAGCTGGTTCAGGGTCTGCTCACGTTCGTCGTGCCCGCCACCCATGCCGGCACCACGATGACGACCCACCGCATCGATCTCGTCGATGAAGATGATACAGGGAGACTGCTTCTTGGCCTGTTCGAACATGTCGCGAACACGCGAGGCGCCAACGCCCACGAACATCTCGACGAAATCTGAGCCTGAGATTGAGAAGAAAGGCACCTTCGCTTCGCCCGCAATAGCCTTAGCGAGTAGCGTCTTACCAGTACCTGGCTGACCTACCATCAAAATACCGCGGGGGATGCGGCCGCCCAAGCGCTGGAATTTGTCCGGCTCGCGTAGGAAGTCTACTAACTCTTTTACGTCTTCTTTGGCCTCGTCCACGCCGGCAACATCGGCGAAGGTGACTTTGATCTGGTCTTCGCCCAATAACTTAGCCTTGCTCTTGCCGAAGGACATGGGGCCGCCTTTGCCGCCGGCACCGCCGCCGCCCTGCATCTGTCGCATAAAGAAGAAGAATAGCCCGATAATAATGAGAATCGGGAAACTCGCCACGAGCAGCTGAGACCATATACTCTGGCGCTCTGGCTCTGTAGCGATGACCTCTACCCCGTTATTAAACAGATCATTAAGCAACTCGTCGTCGCCAATCATCGGGATAGTCGTTGCGAACTGCGTGTTGTCCATACGACGCCCGGAGACAGATATACCCGAAATGGTAACCGTGCGCACCTGACCCGCACGCACTTCCTTCACGAAGTCCGAATAGGTGACAGAGACACTACTAGTCTCCTGATTGATGTTATTGAACACCGTCAGCAGTACTGCCGCGATTACCATCCAAAGAAGTAAATTTTTTGCCATATCATTCAAGGGATTATCCCCCATCTGTTGTAAACATTATGCGGTGGCGCCGAACGTAAATCGTCGGGCACATTGATCCGGACCTCCAATGGAGCTCCGGTATTAATTCTATAGCGTAGTGCTCAGCTGACTTATGTCAGGTAAGTACTGTTACGCCCGAAAGGCGTGCTTGGACTCAACAAGCAGACTGACACACAGGAACAAGGCGCGTATAGCGAAAAGACCTGATTTAGCTGGCTATAATTGCATTGCGATGCCTTGAGAGTGTTACTCACGCGGCCGATTTGCGCATACTAGGCATCTAAGCAAGGCGGCAAATTTTATACTCACGCCTTATATATTGGGAGTTGTCATCGATATTACAAGATCAGAACGTAAAATGTCCAAGATTTGCGCCACCGGATAAAACAGCCCGGTTGTGTATTTCTCACGCTAGGCTACAATGTCGCCTCGTTTTTAAACGCCCATTTACTCGCTTTGTGATACCACAAATATGAAACTCGCTCCGCAAGAGAAGAAACATTTCCGCACAATCGCCCACTCCCTCTCACCGGTGGTGACTATCGCCCAAAAGGGTCTGACTGAGAATGTCAGTGAGGAAATCGAGCGCGCGCTGAAACAGCATGAACTTATCAAAATCAAGATCTTCGCGGCAGATCGCGAATCTCGCAAGGCTCTCACTTTAGAGATTTGCAATGCGGCAAATGCCGAATTGATCCAGAGTATTGGCAATGTCGCGGTGATTTTCCGCAAGGCAGATAAACCCAATCCGAAACTATCTAATTTGCTGCGCTTTCAAAACAGCTGAGCCCTGCTAGGCATCTCTAGAGATGCGCTACCGCTTCGATTTCATACTCGATATCGCCAGCAGGCGCCTTGACGACAATCTCTTCGCCAACCTCTTTGCCCATAATTGCACGGGCAATAGGGGAGCCAACGGAGATGCGACCAGCCTTCACGTCTGCCTCATCCTCGCCCACGATCTGGTAGACCACCTGCGCGTCGGTACTCACATTCAGCAATGTGACCGTAGTGCCGAAAATCACACGCCCAGAGGGCTCGATTGCGCGTACGTCGATTACTTCGGCGTCGGCAAGCTTGCCTTCGATCTCGTTAATCCGCCCCTCGCAAAAACTCTGTTGCTCACGCGCTGCGTGATACTCGGCGTTCTCTTTCAGATCGCCATGCGCGCGCGCCTCTGCTATCGCCTGAATAATCTTAGGGCGACGTTCGGATTTGAGCTCGTTCAACTCTACGCGCAAGCGCTCAGCGCCTGCGACAGTCATAGGGACTTTTCTCATAATTCTGCGTGTAACTCCTGAATCGTGTACACGGACAGCTTATCACCGAATTCAAGAGCTTCACAAACCGCCAAAGCTCCAGCAATAGTAGTTGTACAGGAAACATCGTGACGCAGAGCGGTGCGACGAATGATCGAGGAGTCTATGATGGCCTGCTTACCCTCAGTTGTGTTCACGATCAATTGCACTTCGTCATTCTTGATCATGTCGACAATATGGGGGCGACCTTCGTTGACTTTGTTAACGGATGTCACGGGCAGTCCGGCCGCCGCGATTCCCGCAGCAGTACCTTGGGTCGCTAGCAACTTGAAGCCAAGCGCATGCAACTTGCCAGCCATCTCAGGGAGTTGCCACTTGTCGGCATCTCGCACGCTGATAAAGACCGTTCCGCCCGTCTTCATCTCTTCCCCTGCGCCGAGCTGTGCCTTCGCGAAGGCTTCAGCGAAAGTGCGGCCTACACCCATTACTTCGCCCGTCGATTTCATTTCTGGGCCTAGAATTGGGTCAACCCCTGGGAATTTGTTGAAGGGGAATACGGCCTCTTTAACGGCGAAATTGAGCGGCACAATTTCTTTCACAAAACCCTGCTCGGCCAGGCTAGTGCCCGCCATGCAACGCGCCGCTATCTTAGCAAGCGACACGCCGATGCATTTAGAGACAAATGGCACTGTTCGCGAGGCCCGTGGATTCACCTCGATCACATAGATCTCATCGTCCTGATAGGCGAGCTGCGTATTCATCAGACCCACTACCTTGAGCTCCATTGCCAACATGCCTACCTGCTCGCGAATTCGGTTCTGCACCTCTTCGGAGAGATTGTAGGGAGGCAATGAGCAAGCCGAGTCGCCCGAGTGCACTCCCGCTTGTTCGATATGCTGCATGATCGCACCGACCACTACCTGCTTGCCGTCACTAACTAGATCGACATCGATCTCGATGGCGGCATTCAAGAAATAATCGAGCAATACAGGGCTTTCATTGCCGACTTTCACGGAGGTGCGCATATAGCGACGCAGCTCCTCTTCGTTGTATACGATCTCCATGGAGCGACCACCCAACACATAGGAAGGCCTTACCACGATTGGATAAGTAATCTTTTCTGCGGCGGCGATACTTTCCTCGACACTGCGCACGATACAGTTAGGTGGCTGCTTAAGACCCAGCTTTTGAATCATGCGCTGGAAGCGCTCGCGGTCCTCGGCCAAGTCGATTGCGTCGGCCGAGGTGCCGATAATGGGCACGCCCGCCTTCTCCAAGCGCGTGGCTAGGTTCAACGGCGTTTGGCCGCCGAACTGCACGATTACGCCATGGGGCTTCTCTAGATGGACGATCTCGATCACGTCCTCGAAAGTTACCGGTTCGAAATAGAGGCGATCGGAAATATTGTAGTCGGTCGAAACGGTCTCTGGGTTACAGTTCACCATGATGGTTTCATAACCATCTTCGCGCATAGCTAACGCGGCGTGCACACAGCAATAGTCGAACTCGATTCCCTGGCCAATACGGTTTGGTCCGCCGCCCAGCACCATAATCTTCTTACGATCGCTCGGCAGTGCTTCGCACTCTTCTTCATAAGTTGAGTACATATAGGCAGTGGCCGAGGCAAATTCTGCCGCACAGGTATCGACACGCTTGTACACAGGACGCACACCAAGCTTGTGTCGATGATCCAGCATTTTTTGCTCAGGAATATTCAACAGTGCCGCCATGCGCGAATCGGAGAAACCCTTCTGCTTGAGACGGAAAAGCGTGTCTTTATCAAGCTGCTCTAGGCTCATCTGCGCGATGCGCGCCTCTTCGAACATCAGGTCTTCTATCTGCACCAAGAACCAAGGGTCGATACCGGTAAGCTCGCTAACCGTCTCGACACTCCAGCCCTGACGGAAGGCGTCGGCGATATACCATACGCGCTCTCCGCCGGCGTCTTTAAGCTCGCGCTTGAGGATGTCGAGGGAGTCGCTCAAACCTGTCTCTAGTATCGGGTCGAAGCCGGACACACCGACTTCCAGACCGCGCAATGCCTTCTGCATAGATTCCTGGAAGGTGCGGCCTATCGCCATGACCTCACCAACAGACTTCATCTGGGTGGTGATACGGTCGTTGGTCTCCGGGAATTTCTCGAAGGTAAAACGTGGGATCTTAGTGACGACGTAATCGATTGTCGGCTCGAAAGAGGAAGGCGTGGCGCCTCCTGTGATTTCGTTGCGCAGCTCGTCCAGCGTATAGCCGATAGCAAGCTTTGCCGCTACGCGCGCAATCGGGAAGCCCGTTGCCTTCGACGCCAAGGCCGAAGAGCGCGAAACACGCGGATTCATTTCGATGATGACTAGGCGGCCCGTTTTCGGACACATGCCGAACTGTACGTTAGATCCGCCAGTCTCGACGCCGATCTCGCGCAGCACCGCGATCGCGGCATTACGCAGAATCTGGAATTCCTTATCAGTCAGTGTCTGCGAAGGCGCAACGGTGATCGAGTCACCCGTGTGCACACCCATCGCGTCGAAATTCTCGATGGTACAGACGATAATGCAGTTATCTTTGCGGTCACGCACAACTTCGAGCTCGTACTCTTTCCAACCGATGAGCGACTCATCGATTAGTAGCTCATTGTTCGGCGAGAGCTCGAGACCGCGCGTACAAATCTCGATAAATTCTTCTTTGTTATAAGCGATACCACCGCCACTACCACCCAGTGTAAAAGAGGGGCGCACGATACAAGGGAAACCCACTTTGTCGAGTGCGGCGTAAGCCTCTTCCATATTGTGGGCCATGCCGTGGGCCGGAGTCTCCAAGCCGATACGCTTCATCGCTCGGTCGAACAACTCGCGATTCTCAGCCTTATCGATCGCTTCACAGCTCGCGCCGATTAGCTCGACATTGTATTTCTCGAGCACGCCGTGCTTGTTCAAGTCGAGGGCGCAGTTCAGAGCAGTCTGGCCGCCCATGGTCGGAAGGATTGCGTCGGGACGCTCTTTCTCGATAATTTTCTCAACGATCTCCCAGGTCACCGGCTCGATATAGGTGGCATCGGCCATCGCGGGATCGGTCATGATGGTGGCAGGGTTCGAGTTTACGAGAATGACGCGATAGCCTTCCTCGCGCAGCGCCTGGCAAGCCTGTGCGCCGGAATAATCGAACTCGCAGGCCTGACCTATCACAATAGGGCCCGCACCGAGGATGAGGATACTGTTTATGTCGGATCGTTTTGGCATATTCAAACCGTAGGTCTTGAGGCCGCCAAGGCATGTCGCGAAGGCGGCTTGTTTAAAATTGGCAATCCGAAGGCATAAAGCCCTCGGCGGTGGCTTTCACTAACGACTGACTCTCGCCTTCATCAGATCGATGAAATGATCGAAGAGTGAGGTGATATCGTGCGGCCCAGGGCTCGCTTCCGGGTGCCCTTGGAAGGCAAACGCCGGCTTGTCCGTACGCTCGATACCCTGCAAGCTACCGTCGAACAAGGAGCGGTGTGTTGCGCGCAAGTTCGCTGGCAGGCTAGCCTCATCAACCGCAAAACCGTGGTTTTGACTCGTGATGAATACTGTACCTTCGTCGATACTCTGCACCGGGTGGTTGGCGCCGTGATGGCCGAGGCGCATCTTAACGGTGCTCGCCCCACAGGCTAGCGCAAGAATCTGACAACCAAGGCAGATGCCGAAAATCGGGATATCGAGCTCGAGGAAACGCTTGGTCGCCGCAATCGCGTAGTCGCAAGGCTCGGGATCGCCTGGACCATTGGAGAGGAATATGCCGTCAGGCTTCAATGCCAAGACATCCTCTGCGTTAGTCTGGGCTGGTACGACAGTCACTTTGCAATTGCGCTCTGCGATCATGCGCAAAATATTGTGCTTTGCGCCGAAGTCATAAGCGACTACATGGAAGGGCTCGGAAAGCGCTTTATCGCTATGTCCTTTGCTCCAAGCCCACACCCCCTCAGTCCATTCGAAAGTGGCTTTCGTGCTCACCTCCTTCGCTAGATCCATACCCTTAAGGCCCGGGAACTGTTTAGCTTGCTCTAGCGCATAGCCTTCGCCTTTCTCGGCAAGAGCGTCTCCAGAGAGCAGGCAACCATTGAGCGGCCCCTTGTCTCTGAGCAGGCGCGTTAAGCGGCGCGTGTCGATCTCAGCGATTGCGACAACATTGCGTGCTTTGAGGAAGTCTTCGAGGCTGGCTTCATTGCGCCAGTTACTGGCCATCCGCGAAAGATCACGAATCACGAGGCCTGCGGCCCACACATTTTCTGATTCATTATCTTCGGAATTAGTGCCGGTGTTGCCGATATGCGGATAGGTCAGTGTTACGATTTGGCGGGCATATGAAGGGTCGGTTAGTATTTCCTGATAACCCGTCATCGAGGTATTGAAGACAACCTCACCGCTGGAAACGCCATGGGCGCCTATCGCCCTACCACGGAATATACTGCCATCTTCTAATGCCAGTACAGCTGGAATAATCAATTCAATCTCCCGATAAAACGCAAAATCCGGGTGAAAAAAAGCGGAATGAAACGACCGCTTCATTCCGCCTTTTTGTGAATCCCGTTGTGTGCTCAGATGTAATCATACTGAGGCCGTATTGTACGGGAATCCTGCCTACCGTGTCTACGCAGCGTTAGCCTTTAAATACGCAAGCAAGTGCAATCCCTAGCCGAATAACACGTCATCTATCGAGTAAAGCCCGGCCGGCTTGCCTTCCAACCATGCAGCGGCACGCACCGCCCCTTTCGCAAAAGTCATGCGACTGCTTGCCTTGTGGGTAATCTCTACGCGCTCGCCTAAGCCCGCAAATATTACAGTGTGGTCGCCCACGATATCGCCAGCCCTAACTGTCGCGAAACCGATAGTTTTACTATCGCGCTCCTCGCTCATGCCCTCACGACCATAGACAGCAACCTCTTTCAGATCGCGCCCCAGAGCCTCGGCGACTACCTCGCCCATGCGCAGAGCGGTTCCTGAAGGAGCATCTTTCTTAAAGCGGTGATGAGCCTCTACTATTTCTATGTCCATCTCGTCGCCGAGCACGCGCGCGGCCATATCGAGTAATTTCAAGCATAGGTTCACACCTACACTCATATTGGGAGAGAACAGAATTGGAATCTCCCTGGCAGCCTCTGCAATCTGCAACTTCTCATCGTCACTAAAGCCGGTGGTACCTATAACCATTGACTTGCCCTGCGCACGGCATAGTGCCAAATGGGCCAAGGTGGCAGGCCTAGACGTGAAATCGATAAGCACATCGAACTCGTCACAATGGGTCTCCAAGTCGGTTACGGCGGATATGCCAAGCGCGGATATGCCGGCCAACAGCCCAAGATCAACCCCCGCAGCAGGGTCGTCAGCCAAGACAGTACCAAGGCCCACCTTTAGATTCGTTTCACTCAAGCTTACCGCTTCGATCAGGGTTTTACCCATTCGGCCGGCTGCACCGGCAATTGCCACTCTCGTCATTGTCTTACTCTATTCGGGGTTCGGGACGCGGATTATAGCCCCCATGCAGACTAGGGCCAAAACTATCCTGCGGCTTTTTATGCTTCCACCCCCTTAAGCGGGAGTGCGACGCCAATAAAAATCGGCCAGATCCTTTGTTAGATATATTTCCTCATATATTTGCCGCTGGATTTGCCTTTCGATCTCCTGCGCTCCGTAGCGCGAGTGGCACTGCGGCGTATTTCGCCTGCAAGCAGGCTCCTACAGTCAGAAACCTATTCCAATGTAGTGGTAGAAACTACTGACGGTAGACATGATGGATTGACCTACCCAGCCTCGACGCACGTGGGTTATGTTCGGAG